>NZ_BMNH01000014.1 GCF_014646355.1 Nonomuraea cavernae | reverse complement strand
GTGAGCACCTGTCCGGCGCGATCCACCATGAGCGTCATCTGATAGGCCACCAACCCCATGTCACAGTCGGGAGCCGCCAGCACGGCCAGGCACGAGCCGTCACTGATCGACATGATCAGCATCAACCCGCGCTGCATCTCCACGATCGTCTGATTGACCGCGCCGCCCTCGAACACCCGGGCCGCCCCCTGGGTGAGGCTGACCAGGCCGGAGGCGATCGCGGCCAGCTGATCCGCCCGGTCCGCGGGAAACCCCGACGAGGCCGCGAGCGGCAGGCCATCGGATGAGACCACGACGGCGTGCGCGACGCCCGGAACGGTGCTGACGAAATCAGTGATCAACCAGTCGACACCGCGCGCGGCGTGACTCAGGTCGTTCATGCGCCCTCCTCCCTGTCGGCGTTCCTCGGGTCAGAGGGATACGCCTTGCCCTCGGTGATGTCGTCACGTGCCGCCCGGAATCCCTGCTGGAAACTGGACAGCCTGTTCCGGATCCGGTCCGGTGACACCGACGGCATCGGAGTGACGCCCTTCGGCGCCGACGCCGTGTCCGCCGAACCCGGCACCAGGTTCGCCTTCGGCACCCGCTTCGGCAGCCCCGAAGCCGTCGCCCCGTCACGCACCGGCTCCACCACGGCCTCCGCCTTGCTCCATCCGGCGTCGGCCTTGGCCGATCCCCAGCTCGCCCCGCTGGCGAACCAGGCGGACTCGACGGAGGCGAAGATCGGGAGGTACTCGTCACCGGCCGACGGCGGCGTGTTGACCGCCGGGATCGGGCCGGTGTTCGCCGCGTCGGTCTCCGGGAAGTCGGGCCGCTGGGGCCGGGCCGGCGGCCGGGTGAAGTCGCCCCGCTCACGGGGGTTCCAGGGTGGCGGCGCGTCCACCGGCGGCCGCCTGGGCAGCCCGTTGCCCGCGGCGGGCCAGGCGCCGGGTTCGCGCGGCGGGGACATCCAGACGTCGGCGTCACCGAAGCCGGCACGCGGGTCGGACGGCCAGCCGCCGGGGTCGGACGGCCACTGCGGCTGCATCGGCCAGCCGCCGTTCTGCTCCGGGGCCGGCGGGCCGGACGGGTAGGAGGGGTGTCCGGGCCCCATCTGGTAGGTGCCGCCCTGCCACGGCGGGACGGGCGCGGGAGAGGGCGCCAGTTTCGGCCCGTTGAAGGCGTCCTCCTGGGACGGGTTGGAGCTCGCGTAGGCGGGCGACTGGGCGCCGAGCATCGACTCGGGCAGCAGGACCATCGCGGTGAGCCCGCCGGAGGCGTGCGGGCGCAGCTGCACCCGGATGCCGTGCCGGTGCGCCAGACGGGCGACCACGAACAGGCCCATCCGGCGCGACACCGACACGTCCACGCTCGGCGAATCGGTGAGGCGTTCGTTGGCCTGGATCAGTTCTTCCTGGGTCATGCCGATGCCGGAGTCGGTGATCGACAGCATCACGCCGCCGCCGTCGATGCGGCTGCCCGACAGCGTGATGCGAGTCTCGCGCGGCGAGAACGACAGCGCGTTCTCCACCAGCTCGGCCAGCAGGTGGATGACGTCGTTGACCGCCTGACCGGCGACGGAGACGCCGTCGGGCACCTGCAGCACCACGCGTTCGTAGCCCTCGACCTCCGACAGCGAGGCCCGGGCCACGTCGACCAGCTTCACCGGCTGGCTCCAGCGACGCGGCGGGTCCTGGCCGGCCAGCACCAGCAGGTTCTCGCTGTTGCGGCGCATGCGGGTGGCCAGATGGTCCAGCTTGAACAGGTTGGCCAGCCGGCTCTCGTCCTGCTCGCCCTGCTCCAGCCCGTCGATCAGAGTGATCTGCCGCTCCACCAGCGTCTGACTGCGACGCGACAGGTTGACGAACATCGCGTTGACGTTGCTGCGCAGCCTGGCCTCCTCGCCGGCCAGGCGCACCGCCTCACGGTGCACCTCGTCGAACGCCCGCGCCACCTCGCCGATCTCGTCGTCGGAGACGACGCCGATCGGCTCCACCTGAACCTGCCCGCCCGAGTCGGACTCGCGCAACCGCTGGACGGTCTCGGGCAGCCGGCGGCCCGCGATGAACAGCGCCTCGCGGCGCAGTCTGCGCAGCGGGCCACTCAGCGAGCGGGCCATCATCACGGTGACGAGCAGCACGAGGATCAACAGGGCCACGATCGCGAACGAGAAGACCATCGCGCCCTGCTGCTCAGCCCGCTGGACGGTCTGGCTGCGCAGCAGAATGGAGTCGGCGACCCGCTGTTCGACCTCGCGCATGCCGTCGATGGTCTTGCTGACGGCGCCGAACCACGCCTGGCCGTCGCGGGTGAGGCCGAGGCCCCGGTCGGTCAGCGGCAGGCCGGCGTCCTGCAACGCCATGGCGCGCGCCTGGATCAGCTCGGCCCGGTCGACCGCCTGGCCGCTGACGGTGTCGTCGTAGGCCTGGCGCAGCTCCAGCGGCACCTGGGCCCGGAAGGTGGCCAGCTCGCCGTCGCGCTGGGCGCGGGCGGCGATGAAGGCGTCCAGTTCCTCCTTGCCGAAGCGTCCGGCGGCCAGCGCGGCGACGAGCAGGGCGCGCTGCCGCGAGACGAACTGCTTGGCCCTGGACAGGGCGGCGAAGCCGGCGACGCTGTCGGTGAGCTCCTTGTCGACGGCGCCCTGGTCGATGTTGTCGTTGAGCGCGAGGAAGTCGGAGATGGACTGGTCGTAGAGCTCGATCACCGAGGCGACGTTCAGCTTGGACTCGACCGCCGTCTTGCGGGAGTTGGCCAGCTCGTCGAACCGGTTCAGCACGCGCAGGGCCTGGGCGCGCTGGGGGGTGTCGGAGTCGGCGAGCGCCTGGACGCCGCCCCGGGCGTCGTCGACGAGGCTGTCGACCGCGGAGTATTGGGCGGTGACGGGGTTTCGGTCACCGCCGCGGCCCAGCGCGACGTAGCTGGCGGTGAGGTCTCGTTCCAACTCGGTCTCGTGGGCCAGCCGGGTCAGCTTGCTGGCCACGATCGCGGTCTGGTTGACCTGCTCGTACTCGTTGGCGCTGCTCGCGGAGGAGGCGACGCGGAATCCGCCGAGAATCAGTGCCGCCAGGGTGGGGATCACGATCAGCGCGAGGAGCTTGGACCGCACCCGCCAGTTGCGCAGCCCGAATCCGCCCGATCGGGTCGGCTTGCCTCTGGTATGAGGGGTCGGGTGCGAGGGCTCCTCAGATGGTAATCCCGCATCCCCGCCTGCTGGGGGCAATGTAGTTCTCACTGGCCTCCGCGACCTCTCCTAGATGGCCTGGTGCAAGAGATCTGGTTGTGCACGTGCGTGGCCTCCGTGCCGCCCCCGGGACACTAAATGACCGAAATCCTATTTATGTTCAACTGATAATCGATATCGTCCGTAAAGGTCACGGTCGATCGATCACCTAGCACACGTCTCTACGTCTCGACAGTAGCCACACGTTCGGGATGAACGCCACCCATCTGTCCACTTCGAACCGGACATACCTCCATGAATACAGTGTGATCATTTTTTCCGCATATATATTGATAATTTCCAGAATCGGGGGAGCATGCGCAAGGGGTTGCCTGCGCTAGGGTGCGACCGTCGTCGATCACCCCCGATCAAAGGAGACGCGACATGAGGTTCGGTGCTCAAGGGCGCACCGCCATGATTGGACTTGTAGTCACCCTTGTCATTACGGGGTGTTCCAGCTCGGATGGCAAGACCACGGAGGACGCCAACGCAAACGGTCTGGAGAAGACTTCTCTCTTGATCGGCCAGTATCCTGGGGCCGACTCCGCCCCTCTGTTCATCGCGATAGAACGCGGCTTCTTCAAGGAGCAGGGCCTCACAGTCAAGACCGAGGCCATCCAGGCACCGCAGGCGGTGCTGCCCAAACTGGCCAACGGCAGCATGGACGTGGTGCTCGGCAGCTACGCGACCATCCTGACGATCCAGAGCCAGAAAGTGGAGAAGTTCAAGTACATCGCCGACTCCTACCAGGGCGCGGCCGGCGGCTTCGGCGTGATGGTGGGCAAGGACTCCCCCATCAAGACGGTCGCCGACCTCAAGGGCAAGAAGATCGGCGTCAACTCGCTCGCCGGGCTCGGCGTCCTCACGATGAACCCGCACCTCAAGATCAGCGGGCTCAAGCCGCCGCCCGACCCGAGCAAGGACGTCACGTATGTGGAGGTGCCGACCACCAACTGGCTGTCGGCGCTGGAGAAGGGAGACGTGGACGCGGTCTGGATGACCGACCCGTACGTCAGCGAGGCCAAGAACAAGCTCGGCGCGACCATGCTCGTCGACACGATGTCCGGGCCGACCGAGGCGCTGCCGATCACCGGCTGGGCCGCGACCGAGAAGTGGGTGGCCACCAACCCGAAGACGATGGCCGCCTTCCAGCGGGCGATGGCCAAGGCCCAGAACATCGCCGCCACCGACCGAAGCGCCGTGACGAAGATCCTGCCCACGTTCACCAAGATCCCGGCGGACACCGCCGCCACGATCAACCTGGGCGCCTACCCCACCACGCTCAGCGCCCAGCGCATCCAGCGGGTCGCGGACCTGATGCACGAGTACGGCTTCATCAAGGAGAAGATCGACGTCGCCTCGATGATCGTCTCTTCTCAGGGATGACCGCGACGACCACACTGGCGCGGGGAGAACGGCTCCACCTCTCCCGCGCCAGGCTCGGAAAGCTCGTCCGCCACGTCATCGGCGTGGCGGCGTTCCTGCTCCTCTGGGAGCTGGCCGGCCGCACCGGCCTGCTCACCTGGCTGCCGACCGCCTCCGCCTCGCTCGCCCGGGCGGTCGGCCTCGCCTTCGACCCCGCCTTCCTCGGCGACCTGCTCTCCACGCTCACGGCGGCCGCCATCGGCCTGCCGCTGGCCGTGCTGGTCGCCGTCCCCCTCGGCCTGCTCCTCGGCACCGTGCCCGTCGTCGAGGAGATGACCCGGGCGATCGTCGAGTTCCTGCGTCCCATCCCGTCCGTCGCGCTGATCCCGCTGGCGCTGTTCGCCTTCCAGCCCGAGATCAACGCCAAGGTCGCGCTCATCGTCTACGCCTCCGCCTGGCCCATCCTGATCAACACCCTGTACGGCGTCCGCGACGTCGACCCGGTGGCCACCGAGACGCTGCGCTCGTTCGGCTTCGGCCGCGGCTCGGTCATCATGCGGGTGTCGCTGCCGAGCGCCGCGCCGTTCATCTTCACCGGGATCCGGCTCGCGGCCTCGATCACGCTCATCCTGGCCATCAGCGTCGAGTACTTCGTCGGCGGCGCCGGCGGCATCGGCGCGTTCCTCATCCAGGCCAGCACCGGCATCGGGGCCGACGCGATGGTCGACGTGATCGCGACCCTGATGTGGGCGGGCGCCGTCGGGCTGGCCGTCAACACCGTGCTGCTACGCGCGGAGCGGCGGCTGTTCAGGTGGCGATTCTCGTGATCCGGACCATCGTCAAGCGGCTCTGGCTGGTGCCGGTCGTCCTCGTCGCCTGGGAGCTCGCCACCACCGCGGCCGCGAACCCGTTCTTTCCGCCGCCCATGCTCATCGCCTCGCGGATGTACGAGATGTGGTTCTCCGGGCCGTTCCTGCTCACCGAGGAGGCCGTGGACAACTTCGGGCCCAGCCTCGTCCGGGTGGTCGGGTCGTGGGGCGCGGCCGTGGTGCTGGGCGTGGGGCTCGGCGTCGCGCTGGGGCGCACCGCGTGGCTGGCCGACTACATCGATCCGCTGGTCGAGTTCGGCAGGGCGGTGCCGCCGCCCGCCATGCTGCCGGTCTTCCTGGTGCTCTTCCAGATGGGCACGCAGGTGCAGGTGGCGACCATCGTTTTCGGCATCATCTGGCCGATCCTGCTCAACTCGATCGACGGCGCTCGCAACGTCGACCACCTGCAGACGGACACCGCGACCGTCTTCGGGCTGCCCCGGCATCTGCGGTTGTTCCGGATCATTCTGCCCGCCGCGTCACCGAAAATTTTCGCGGGTCTCCGGCTCAGCGTCTCTCTGGCGCTTATCCTGATGGTCATTTCGGAACTCAAGGGCAGCACTGACGGCATCGGCTACTTACTGAGCGTGGCGAGCAGCAATGCCGACATGCCGGCGATCTGGGCCGGCGTGGTGGTGCTCGGAGTGCTCGGCTACGCCTTCAACTCCCTGTTCCTTCTGGCGGAGCGACGCGTCCTCACCTGGCATCGCGGCGCCCGCGGCACCGCTTAGGAGGCGGTTGTGACAGACCTGTTACTGAAGAACGTCCGGGTGGTCACCCACGATCGGGACGAGCCCATCCCGGCGGACATCTCCGTGAGCGACGGCCGCATCGACCGGATCGCGCCCGGCCTGCCCGGCGAGGGCGTCCCGGACGTGATCGAGGGCGCCGGTCGGCTGGCCTTCCCCGGCGTCGTCGACGGCCACCAGCACTGGGGCATCTACAACCGGCTGGCCGACGACGCCGGCTCCGAGAGCAGGGCCTGCGCGCAGGGCGGCGTCACGACCGCGCTCACCTACATGCGCACCGGCCAGTACTACCTGAACAGGGGCGGCCCGTACGCCGACTTCTTCCCCGAGGTGCTCGCGCAGGCGGCCGACCAGGCGTACGTCGACTACGGGTTCCACCTCGCGCCCATGTCCCGGGCCCACATCGACGAGCTGCCCGACCTGGTCGAGAAATTCGGGGTCTCGTCGTTCAAGATCTTCATGTTCTACGGCGGACACGGGCTGCACGGCCGATCGGCCGACCAGAACGCGTTCCTGATGCTGCCCGAGGACGAGCGTTACGACTACGCCCACTTCGAGTTCGTGATGCGCGGCGTGCAGGCGGCCCGTGAGCGGTTCCCCGAGCTGGCCGACGAGATCTCGCTGTCGCTGCACTGCGAGACGGCCGAGATCATGACCGCCTACACCAGGCTGGTCGAGGAGGCGGGCGACCTGAGCGGGCTGGCGGCCTACAGCGCCTCCCGCCCGCCGCACTCCGAGGGCCTGGCCGTCTTCATCGCCTCCTACCTGGCCCACGAGACCGGGCTCGGCAACGTCAACCTGCTGCACCTGTCCTCGCGCAAGGCGCTGGACGCCGCGGTGCGGATGGCCAGGACGTTCCCGCACATCGACTTCCGCCGTGAGGTCACCATCGGCCACCTGCTGGCCGACATCGACACCGCCGAGGGGCTCGGCGCCAAGGTCAACCCGCCGATCAGACCGCGGGAGGACGTCGAGGCGCTGTGGGAGTACGTGCTCGACGGCACGGTCGACTGGGTGGTCAGCGACCACGCCTGCTGCCGTGAGGAGCTCAAGTTCGGCGCCCCGGCCGACGACGTGTTCCTGGCCAAGGCGGGCTTCGGCGGCGCCGAGTACCTGCTGCCCGGCCTCATCACCGAGGGCCGGCGGCGCGGCCTGCCGTACGGGCGGATCGCCGCGCTCACCTCATGGAACCCGGCGCGCAGGTACGGCCTGCGCGACAAGGGAGCCCTGGCCCCCGGCTTCGACGCCGACATCTGCCTGGTCGACCCCGGCACCACGTGGACCGTACGGGCCGCCGACTCCGAGTCGGCGCAGGAGTACACCCCGTTCGAGGGTTTCGAGCTGACCGCGAAGGTCACCGACACGTTCGTGCGCGGCCACCACGTCCTCGACGCGGGCAAGATCGTGGGCCCGCCGCTGGGCCGCTACCTGCGCCGTCCCCAGAGCTGATCCGCTCCCCCTGACGAACGCCGGGAATGGACATTTCGCATATGCAACTATTCCCGGCTTCGCTAGAGTCGATGTACTGAATCCGGCTTCCCCCGAGGAAATCCCTTGCTCGAGATAGACAACCTCACGCATGTGTACGGACCAGGCAGCCCCAACGAGCACCGCGCCATCGAGGGGCTGAAGCTGAGCGTCGCCGAGGGTGAGCTCCTGTGCATCGTCGGGCCCTCCGGCTGCGGGAAGTCGACGCTGCTCCGTTCCATCGCCGGACTGATCACGCCCACCGGCGGCGAGATCAGGGTCGAGGGAGAGCTGGTCCGCCAGACGCCCGGCAACCTGGCCGTCGTCTTCCAGGACTACAGCCGCTCGCTGTTCCCGTGGATGTCGGTGGCCGACAACGTCGCGCTGCCGCTGCGCCGCAGGAACATGGACAAGCGGCAGCGTCGCGAGGCCGCGCAGGAGGCGCTGGAGTCGGTCGGGCTGGAGGGCGCGGGGCGCAAGTACCCGTTCCAGCTGTCGGGCGGCATGCAGCAGCGGGTGGCGATCGCCCGCGCGCTGGCCTACCGGCCCTCGCTCATGCTCATGGACGAGCCGTTCGGCTCGGTGGACGCGCAGACCCGCGAGGACCTCGAGGACCTGGTGCTGAAGGTGCGCGGCCACCACCAGATGACGATCGTGCTCATCACCCACGACATCGACGAGAGCGTCTACGTCGGCGACCGCGTCGTGGTGCTGTCGAAGGCCCCGGCGCACGTGGTGGGCGACCTCAGGGTGGACCTGCCCGGGCCCCGCGACCAGATCACCACCCGCGAGCACCCCGACTTCGTGCACCTGCGCGCCGAGGTCGGCCGGCTCGTGCGCGGCGTGCCCGCGCAGGCGACCTCCGCCTGACCTCGCCGCCTGGCTCCCTACGAACGCGACGTGCCGAACGCGACGTGCCGCCGGACCTCGGTCCGGCGGCACTTTCACGTGGGCCACCCGTCAGGCGGGCGTGTGCATGTGGCGGGTCAGAGCGTGCTCGACGAGCGTGATGAGCGTGCTCTTCACCGAGTCGCGCGCGCGGGCGTCGAGGCGGACGATCGGCGTGTGCGGGTTCAGCGACAGCGCCTCACGTATCTCCTCCTCCTGGTGCGCGAACTGACCGTCCCAGCCGTTGATGCCGATCACGAAGGGCAGTTTGGCCTCTTCGAAGTAGTCGATCGCCGGGAAGCTGTCGGCCAGCCTGCGCGTGTCGACCAGCACCACGGCGCCGATGGCGCCGCGCACCAGGTCGTCCCACATGAACCAGAACCGATGCTGGCCGGGCGTGCCGAACAGGTAGAGGATCAGGTCTCGATCCAGAGATACCCGGCCGAAGTCCATGGCCACGGTCGTGGTGGTCTTGTTGGGGGTGAGCGAGACGTCGTCGACATGGGCCGACGCGTCCGTCATCACCGCCTCCGTCGTGAGCGGCAGAATCTCCGAGACCGCACCCACGAACGTCGTCTTGCCCACGCCGAAGCCACCGGCCACGACGATCTTCGTCGAGGTGAGGCCGGGGCTAGAGCCTGCGAAGTCCACTGAGCACCCTTTCGAGCAAGTTGAGGTCCGGCTTCCCCTCATCCAGCGAAGGCTGGTGCACGCGGATCAGGCCTTCCGACGCCATATCGGCGATCAGTACCCGGACCACGCCGAGAGGCTGGCGTAAAAGGGCGGAGATCTCAGCAACCGACCTGACGTTCCTGGTCAGCTGAATGATCGCCTGATACTCCGGACTTAGTAGGGAAATGTCTTGGTATTCGGACGTCACAGAGGACACCAACGCCTCCATGGCGAACTTCATCCGCGGAGCCGTACGCCCCCCGGTCACGGCGTATGGCCGCACCAAGGAGCTCGACTTCTGCGAACGGGGAACCGCCGGATGCGGCGGTGTACTATCACCAGCCCAACCCTGACCTGACACCATGATCTCCTGTCACCGTCCCTAGCGGGGACGGGCCGCCTGCAGCTCGGCGCGTACGGCCGGCGTGAGCACTTGGCCCGCTCGCTCGACCAGTAGCGTCATCTGGTAGGCCACCAGGCCCATGTCACAGTCGGGCGCAGCGAGCACGGCCAGGCAGGAACCATCGCTGATCGACATGATCATCAACAGTCCGCGCTGCATCTCGATGACGGTCTGCGTCACCATGCCGCCCTCGAAGACGCGTGCCGCGCCCTGCGTCAGGCTGATCACACCCGAGGCGACCGCGGCCAGCTGATCGGCCCGATCCTTCGGGAAACCCTCGGAGAACGCCAGTGGCAAACCGTCAGACGACACCACGACGGTGTGCGCCACGCCTGGCACATTGTTGACAAAATCAGTGATCAGCCAACTGATGCCACGCGCTCCCTGGCTCAGTTCTCTCATTTCTCCTCCTCGTTATCTTCGCCGCGGGTGAAGGCCCGGCCCTGCCGTACACCCTGCTGGAAGCTGGAGAGCCGGCTCCGCAACCGCTCGGGAGAGATCTGCGGCGCCGGTGACGTGGCCTGCGGCTCCGCCAGGCTGGCCGTTCCCGGCACCAGGTTGGCCTTCGGCACGCGACGCGGCAGGCCGGAGGCGGTCAGGCCGCCCTTGGCCGGCTCCGCCGCCGCCTGCGCCGCCTGGAAACCGCTGTCGGCCGGAGAGGACCACGACGCGCTCACACCCGACCCACCCGGCGTGCGCCGCGGCAGACCGGGCCGCTCCGCCGGGGCCTGGGCCTCGGGGCGGCGCTGGGGCAGCGGCTCGGGAGCGCGGTCGAACTGCACGGCGGGCTGGATGGCGGTCTCCGGCTCCGCGTCGTGGCCGGACTCCTGACCGGGCAGGAACTGCTCGGGGTCGGGCCGGCGGAACCAGTCGGAGCCGACCGACGAGAAGATCGGCAGGAACTCGTCACCCTGGTCCTCCATCGGCGAGCTGCGCACGATGGGGAGCGGGCCGGTCAGGTCCTGCGAGGAGTATTCGCCTGGACCGAACGGGTCGAAGGCCGAATGGCCGTTCCGTCCGTGCGGGTCGGCGGGTGGCGGGGTGGTCTCGGCGAACGACGGCCAGCGTGACTCCTCGGCCGCGAACGGGGACTTCGGCTCGTCCGTGTCGAAGACCGATCGGCGCGGCTCCTCGCCGAAGGGCGGCCAGCGCGTTTCCTGCTGGGCGGGCGGCCGCTGGGCGGGCGGCTCCTCGGCGAACGACGCCCAGCGGGGCTCGTCCTGCTTGGCCGGAGGCGGTTCCGTCGCGAACGACGGCCAGTTCGGCTCCGCCGCCTTCGGCGCCTCTTCGGGGAAGGAGGGCCAGCGCTGCTGGTCACGGGCGGGCGGCGCCTCTTCGGCGAACGACGGCCAGCGCGGCTCCTGCGGGGCGGGCGGCGCCTCCTCGGCGAACGACGGCCAGTTGCCGGTGCCGGGCACGGGCAGCGACCCCGGCCACTGGGTGTCCAACGGCATGTCGTCCATCCGCCTCGGCGAGGCGTCGAGGCCCATCGCCGGCGAGGCGTAGACGCCGGTGCCGTTGGCCGAGGTCTGGTCGAACGCGCTCGGGTCGAAGTCGGTGAAGGCTTCGTACTGGCCGCGCTGCTGGGGGCCGGATCCCGGCGCGCCGGCGATGAGCATGTCGGGCATCATCACCATGGCGCTCAGGCCGCCGGTCTCCCGCATCCGGAGCTGGACCCGGATGCCGTGGCGCAGGGCCAGGCGGCCGACCACGAACAGGCCCATCCGCCGCGAGACCGCGACGTCCACGACGGGCGGGTTGGCCAGCCGCCAGTTGGCCTCGGCCAGTTCCTCGGCCGACATGCCGATGCCGAGGTCGTTGATCGTCACGAGCACGCCGCCCTCGACGGCGCTGCTGGTGACCTGCACCTTGCTCTCGCGGGGCGAGAACGAGATGGCGTTCTCGATCAGCTCGGCCAGCAGGTGGACGGAGTCGGTCACGGCCGGGCCGACGATCTGGACGCTGGACGGGATCTGGATCTGGACCCGCTCGTAGCCCTCGACCTCGGACAGCGAGGCACGGGCGATGTCGACCAGCGGCACCGGCTCGCTCCACTTGCGGGCGGCCTCCTGGCCGGCGAGGACCAGGAGGTTCTCGCTGTTGCGGCGCATGCGGGTGGCCAGGTGGTCGAGGCGGAACAGGTTGGCGAGCCGGTTCTCGTCCTCCTCGCCCTGCTCCAGTCCCTCGATGAGCTGCAGCTGCCGCTCCACCAGGGTCTGGCTGCGCCGCGAGAGGTTGACGAACATCGAGTTGACGTTGGCGCGCAGCTTGGCCTCGTCGCCGGCCAGCCTGATCGCCTCGCGGTGGACCTCGTCGAAGGCCCGGGCCACTTCCCCGATCTCGTCGCGGGTGGTGACGCCGATCGACGGCACCTCGGGCACCGCGGCGTTGTCGCCGGACTCGCGCAGCACGCGGACGGTCTCGGGCAGCCGGGTGGTGGCCACCTGGAGCGCCTCGGCGCGCAGCCGCCGCAGGGGGCGGACCAGCGAGCCGGCCACCCGGGTCGTGATGACCAGGACCAGGAGCAGCAGGACCAGGATCAGCGCGCCGGTGACGATGGCGCTGCGCTGCTCGGCGTCGCTCAGCTCTTGGGTCTGGGTCACGATGCCCTGGGCCAGGCCGTCCTCGACCTTGCGCATGGTGTTGACGGCCAGCGTGGTGCTCTCGTGCCAGAGGGTCAGGTCACGGCGTGAGGTGACGTCGAGGTCCTTGATGGCCTTGTACTCGCGCAGCTGGGCCAGGGCGCGCTGGCGCATGGAGTCGGCGCGGTCGATCTGCACGCCCCTCATGCCCTTGTGGTACGCGGCCAGGTCGGCCGCGGCGGCCTCCTGCTCGAAGCTCGCGAGCTCGGCCTGCTGGCGGTTCCACGAGCCGAGGAAGTCGGACAGGTCGTCGTAGTCGAGCTGCCGCTCGATCAGCGCCACGACCAGGATGACCTGCTGGCGGGAGACCTCTTCCTTCATCCGGCCGAGGGCGCTGAGGGCGGCGACGTCTCCCTGCAGGCGGTCGTCGCTGACGCCGGCGGCCAGGTCGCTCTGCAGGTTGGCGAGAACCTCGATCATGGTCGAGAAGGTGCGGACGGCGGCCCGGGGCGGGACGCTGTCGCCGACGATCGACTCGCGCAGGCCGCCCAGCCCGTCGAGCCAGCGGCGCATCTCGACGACCTCGGCGAGCACGCGCGGCGAGTGGGAGGCGTCGATGGCCTGCATGGCGGTGAGCACGCGGGCCTTGGCGGCGTCGACGGCCTTGCGCTGGGTGCCGAGCTGCGCCAGCCGCCCGGCCCGGCGCCGGTCCGCGATGTACCAGGCCGTTAACGTGCGTTCCTTGCCGAGTTCGTGCGAGAGCTGGCCGGTCTCCTGGACCAGCTCGGCCACCTGGGTGAGCCGGCGGTACTCGGCGCTGGTGCCGATGGCGTCGGCCAGCTGCACGCCGGCGAGCAGGACGCCCACGACCGTCGGGATGAGGATCAGCGCCACCAACCTTGAGCGCACGCGCCAGTTCCCCAGCCGGAACCGTCCGCCTGTGTGCTCCCCGGACTTGGTGTGCCTGGGGTTATCCGTCCTCACTGACTCTCGCAACCTCTCGCCGGTACGTGCTCGAAAATCTGACACGCGTGGGGCGCATGGGATTTGTCGGGGCTGGGTAATTGGAACACAACCCGTACCAGATCGGCCAACCGGACATTTCCCATCAAATACGACCAAATGTGATTTTTGGGCCGCATATCGCCGTACGTGTTTTTCAGGCTGGCCGGAAGGAGTCTCGCTCCACCGGCATCGCATGCTTGACCATCAGGTGACGGGTCACCGAATACTCCTGCACCGCCTCCTGGCTCATGTCCTTACCGAATCCGCTGCCCTTGACCCCGCCGTGCGGGGCCTCACTGGCGATCGGCAGATGGTCGTTAACCCAGGTCACACCCACGTCCAGGCGATGCGAGACCCTCATTGCCCGCGCCACGTCGCGCGACCACACCGACGAGGCCAGGCCGTAACGCGTGTCGTTGGCGAGCCTGACGGCCTCGTCCTCGCCGTCGAACGGAAGGACGACGAGCACGGGACCGAAAAGTTCTCCCTGGACGATATCGCTGTTCTGCGCGACATGCGTCACAAGTGTGGGCGGGTAGCCGAAACCAGGGCCGTCGACAGGGCTCCCACCATGGACGACGCGCCCGCCGGACCGTTCCACGAAACCGTGCACCCGCTGCCGGTGCTCCGCCGAGATGAGCGGGCCGATGTCGGTGGCCGGGTCCCAGGGGTCGCCCACGGTGATGTCGGCGAGTCTCGCCCGGATCGCCTCCACGGCCTGGTCGTGCACCTGGCGGGCCACGTAGACGCGCGTGGCGGCGGTGCAGTCCTGGCCGCTGTTGTAGGTGGCGCCCATGGCCACGCCGGTCGCCATCTCGGCCAGGTCGGCGTCCTCGAACACGAGCGCGGGCGCCTTGCCGCCGAGCTCCAGGTGCACCCGCTTGAGCGTCCTGGCCGCGCCGGTCATGACGGCCCGGCCCGTCTCGGTCGAACCGGTGACGCTGACCATGTCCACGCCCGCGTCGGTCACCAGCGCCTCGCCCACCTCGGCGTCGCCGGTGACCACCTGCACGAGCCCGTCGGGGGCGCCGGCCTTGGCGAACAGCTCGGCCAGCCGGAGCGTGGTGCGCGGCGTCTGCGGCGCCGGCTTGATGACCACCGCGTTGCCCGCCGCGATGGCCGGCCCGAGCTTCCAGACGGCCATCACGAACGGGAAGTTCCACGGTGCGATCGAGCCGACCACGCCGACCGGGCGGCGCAGCATGATCGAGGTGTAGCCGCGACTGAACACCCCGGCGCCGGAGCCCTCCAGCGAGCGGGCCGCTCCGGCGAAGAAGCGCAGGTTGTCGGCGGCGAACGGCAGCTCACCGTCGCGGAAGACGGCCGCCGGCTTGCCGGTGTCCTCCACCTCCAGCCGGGTCAGCTCCTCGGCGTCGGCCTCGACCAGGTCCGCCAGGCGCAGCAGCAGCCGCGCCCGCTCGCCGGGCGTGGTCTCCGCCCACTCCGCGTAGGCGGTGCGCGCCTCGGCCACGGCCCGCGCCACGCCTTCGACCGGGGTGTCGGGAACCGTGTCGTGGGCCTGTCCGGTCGCCGGGTTGATCAGTTCGCGCATGATGACTACTTCTGTCCGAATTCTTCGATGAGGTCGGCGGCCTTGCGCAGGCCGTCGCGGCGGCGGATCTCCTCGCCCGCGGCGGCCAGCCGGTCGCGCAGCGCGCTGTCGCCGAGCAGCCGGTCGAGGGCGCCGGTCAGCTCCTCGTCGGCGAAGCCGTACGTGGAGAGCCGGACGCCGTAGCCGAGCTCGTGGACCCGCTGGGCGTTGTCGTACTGGTCCCAGAACAGCGGCAGCAGGATCATCGGCTTGCCGAAGTGCAGGGCCTCGGTGGTGGTGTTGTTGCCGCCGTGGGTGATCACCAGGTCGCAGAGCGGGATGATCTTCGTCTGCGGCAGGAACTCGGCGCCCCACATGTTGTCGGCCAGCTTGATCTCCTCGTGCAGCGGGCCCTTGGAGACGATGAACCGGTGCGGGGTGGTGGCCAGCACGTCGATCACCCGCTGCATCAGCTCCACGTCGGAGGAGCCGAGGGAGCCGAGCGAGAAGTAGACCAGGGCGCCCTCGCCCCGTTCGAAGGGCAGCTCGAAGGACTCGTCGGTCTCGCGGACGGAGGAGTCGAGCCGGTGCCAGCCGGGACCGAGCGGGCGGTCGGCCGTGTAGTCGGCGATCTCCGGGTAGACGTAGAGGTTGAGGTCGCCCTCGTGGATGAAGTCGAGCTCGGGCAGCGGCTCGGTGCCCTGCTCCACGCACCACTCGTTGAAGGCGCTCCACAGCTCGCGGTGGGTGCGGTCGTACTCCGCGCGGAAGGCGTCCCACTCGCTCCGGTCGTCGGCGGGCAGCCCGGAGAAGACCGGCGCGACGTTCTCGCCGCGCACCTCCAGCGGGTTGCAGGAGACGATGCGGACGAACTTCTTGCCCGCCGTGAGCAGCGCCGGGAACGAGATGACGTTGTCCTCGACGATGACGTCCGGCTGGACCCGCTCGATGATTTCCTTGAGCTGCGGCTCGCAGTACTTCGCGCCGTCGATGAGCGATTCCCAGATCGGCTTGGTGACCGTCTCCAGCTGCTCCAGCGTGCTCTTGCGGTATTCGGGCGCGGTCTCGCGGATGAAGTCCTTCCAGAACTGGCCCGCGTCCTGCTCCTCCTCAGCCGGGGGCGCGAGGTCGACGAGGTCCTCCTCGAAGCCGAGCGCCGTGAGCTTGCCCTTCCAGGACGCCTCGGCGGCGAAGACGACGCGGTGGCCGCGGCGACGCAGGATGTCGCCGATGCCGATGCAGTTGTTGGTGGGCCCGTAGGCACTTTCTGGCATGAACAGGACGGTGAGAGACATCATGCACTCCGGGGCGGCTAAATTGAACGACAATTCAAATGCTCATCTAGCGTGAAGGTCAGCTTCACGGCACTATGGTGGCAAGTTCCTGAACGACTAACAAAAAGGTGGTGAGCATGGCCCAGCGCAAGAGCCGCACCGACCGGCGCATCGACCTCATCGAGGCCGCGCGCCGGGCCATCATCCGGCACGGTGTCGACGGGGTCCAGCTCTCGCATGTGGCCGAGGAGGCGGGGCTCACCTCCGGCGCCGTCCTCTACCACTACCCCGACCTCAGCGAGCTGCTGGTCGAGGCCCAGCACGCCGGGATGGAGAGGTTCTACGAGCAGCGGCTGCGCCAGCTCGCCACCATCACCGACCCGGTCGCGAAGCTGGCCACGACGATCAGGTCGGGGCTGCCGACCGGCCCGCTCGACCCGGACGTGCGGCTGCTCAACGAGCTGGGCGGGGCGGCCGGCCGCAACCGGATGTACGGCGTGCTGCTCACCTCGCTCTACGACCGCCAGGTGTCGATGTACCAGTCGATCCTGGACACCGGGGTCGCGCTGGGCGTGTTCAGGCTGAGCGCCGCCTCGCTGACGATCGCGCGCAACCTGGTGGCCCTGGAGGACGCCTACGGCTACCGCATCACGGCCAGGCACCCGCTCATCGGCCCGGCGGAGGCCGCGGAGCTGATCCTGTCCTACGCGCGCACGGCGACGGGCAACGACCTCGTCCACTGACCTCCGGGGGCTCATCGCGCCCCCGGGATGATGACGGCGTCGGGCGCCTCCCAGCTCAGATCCACCTCGGCTCCGGGCTGCACGCCGCTGGCCCCCTGGACCGCCACCAGGACGGGCCTGACGTGACCGGGCACGTCGACCGAGATGTGCGAGACGCCGCCGTAGAAGCTGACGTCGAGCACGGCGCCCTTGAGCCCGCCGGCCACGGTGCCCGCCTCGACCAGCCGGATCTTCTCCGGCCGGACGCCCAGCAGCGCCTTGGCGCCCTCCTCCAGCCCGTCCAGCGGGGTGCCGGGCAGCGGGCCGAAGTCCTCGGTCAGCAGCGCCCCGGCGCCGGTGGTGCCCTCGAACAGGTTGTTGGCGCCGACGAAGTCGGCGACGAACGGCGTGCGGGGCCGCTCGTAGAGCGCGACCGGCTCGTCCACCTGGCGCACGTGGCCGTGCTCGAAGACCGCGATGCGGTCGGCGAGCGACATGGCCTCCTCCTGGTCGTGGGTGACGACCACGAACGTGATGCCGACCTCGTTCTGCAGCCGCTTGAGCTCCAGCTGCATGTCGGCGCGGACCTTCTTGTCGAGGGCCGAGAGCGGCTCGTCGAGCAGCAGCAGGCGTGGCCGCTTGACGATGGAGCGAGCGAGCGCGACCCGCTGGCGCTGGCCGCCGGACAACTGCGCGGGCTTGCGGTCGCCGTGGGCCGACAGCCCCACGGTCTCCAGCACCTCGCCGACGCGCTTCTTGATCTCCTGCCGGGGCAGCTTCTCGCGTTCGAGGCCGTAGGCGACGTTCTTCGCCACGGTCATGTGCGGGAACAGCGCGTACGACTGGAACATGAGGCTGATCGGCCGCCGGTTCGGCTGCCGGCCGAGCAGGTCCTCGCCGTCGAGCGTGACGGTGCCGCCGTCGGGCGTCTCGAACCCGGCGATGATGCGCAGCAGCGTGGTCTTGCCGCAGCCCGAGGGGCCGAGCAGGGCGAAGAACTCGCCCTGCCCGATCTCCAGGGAGACGTCGTCGAGCGCGGTCACGTCGCCGAACCGGCGGGTGATCCCGTCAATCTTGAGCACGTGACTCACCGATCTTGGTCAGGCGCTGGCCCACGATCACCGCGGTGAAGCTCACCAGCAGCAGGATCGCGCCCAGCGCGTTGATCTCAGGCGTGACCCCGAAACGGATCATCGAGTAGATGACGATCGGCAGCGTCTGGTCGAGGTTGCCGATCGTGAAGAAGGCGATCACGAACTCGTCCAGCGACAGCGTGAACGCCAGCAGCGCGCCGGCGATGATGCCGGGCATCAGTTGCGGAAGCGTGACCTTCATGAACGTGGTGACCGGCCCGGCGCCGAGGTCGCGCGAGGCCTCCTCCAGCGAGGTGTCGGCGCCCGACAGCCGGGTGCGCACCACCGCGGCGACGAAGGCCATCGAGAACACGGCGTGCGACAGGGTCACCGAGTGGAGGCCGAGCGTGAACTGCACCACGCCGTAGAAGACCAGCAGGCCGATCGCGAGCACCAGGTCGGGCAGCACGGCCGGCATCAGCGCGATCGCGTCGAGCGTCTTGGACCGGGTGTGCCTGGCCAGCCCGACGGCCAGCAGCGTGCCCAGCACCGTGGCGATCGCCGTCGAGCCCGCCGCCACGATCAGGGTGTTGACCAGGCCCTCCATGACCTTCGCGTCCTGGGCCAGCACGCCGTACCACTTGAGGCTGAAGCCCTCGTAGGTGTAGGCGGACTTGCCGGAGTTGAACGACATCACGACGAGCACGATGATCGGCGCGTACAGGAAGACGTACGTGAACCAGAACGGGACGTGCAGCAGCCTCGACCTACGCACGGCGGGCCGCCCAGGCCTGCGCGACGAGGAGCAGGACGAGCACCGCGACGAGCGCGGTGGCCAGCGCGGAGCCGAACGGCCAGTCGCGGGCCTTGAGGAACTCGGTGCGGATCAGGTTGCCCACCATGATCGACTTACCGCCGCCCAGCATCTCGGGGATGACGAAGTTGCCGAAGGTCGGCACGAACACGAACAGGGAGCCCGTCATCACGCCCGGCACGGTCAGCGGCAGCGTCACCTTGCGGAACGTGGTGAACGGCGAGGCGCCCAGGTTGGCCGACGCCTCGCGCAGCTGCGGATCGAGCTTGTCGATCGCGGCGTAGAGCGGCAGCACCATGAGCGGCAGGTAGGAGTAGAGCAGCCCGGTGACCACGGCCCCGTCGTTGTAGAGCAGTTCGAGCGGGTCGAAGCCGAGCGCCTTCAGGCCGGAGTTCACCAGCCCCTGCCCGTTGAGCAGGATGATCCAGGCGTAGACCCGGATGATGAAGTTGGTCCAGAACGGCAGCACGATCGCCACCAGCGCGATCGTCCGCCACTTCGACGGCAGCTGGGCGATCAGGTAGGCCGTCGGATAGCCGAGCAGCAGCGCGATCAGCGTGGTCAAGGTGGCGATCTTCAGCGAGTCGGCGACCACGCCGAGGTAGAGCGGGTCGATCAGGCGGGTGAAGTTCTCGGTGGTGAACTCGTAGACGATCCCGCCGAAGCGTCCGCGCTGGAAGAAGACGTTGCTGAGCACCAGCGCCAGCGGCACCAGCATCAGCACGACCAGGTAGACCAGGCCGGGCGCGAGGAACACGAACGCGCCCAGCCGGCGCTCCCTCGCGGGGGAGGCCGGCCGGGCGTCAGCTTGCGGTTTCACTGCGACTGTTCTGCCGTTAGTCTGCCGTGATCTCGGACGACAGCCGCGCGAACTTCGTCGACGCCTGTCCCAGGTCGATGATCGACTCACCGTCGAGCAGCTCGGCGGGCTTGATGCCCAGCAGCGAGCCGGGAGCCACCTTCACCTTGTCCATCGCGGCCTTGTTGGGCACCTTGTAGTTGATGTTCTCGGCGGCCCAGCGGTGGACCTCGGGGTCCAGGATGTAGTTGATGAAGGCGTGCGCGGCCTCCTTGTTCTTGGAGGACTTCATGATCACCATGGTGTCCACCCAGAGGTCGCTGCCCTCCTTCGGCACCGTGAACTTGATGTTCTGCTTCTCGTCCGTGGTCGGGCACCAGCCGTCCCACGCCTCGACCATGACCGCCTCGCCCGACACGAGCAGGTCACCGAAGGTGGTGTCGTCGAACTTGAGGAGGTGCGGCTTGGCGTCGAGCAGCAGCTGCTTGGCCTTGGCGATCTCCTCGTCCTTGTCGGTGTTGACCGAGTAGCCCAGGGACTTGAGCGCGGGCAGCGCCAGCCAGCGCTCGGTGGTCATCAGGGTGACCTTCTTGTCGGCCCAGGCCGGCGGCTTGAGGAGATCGTTCCAACTCGTGGGCGGCGTCTTCACCAGATCGCTCCGGTAGCAGATGCCGGTCGTGCCCCAGGTGTAGGGCACGGAGATCTTGTTGCCCTTGTCGTAGGAGAGCTGGGTGGCCTCGGGGTACAGGTTGGACAGGTTGGGGATCAGCTCGGGGTGGATCGGCTCCAGCAGCCCCTGCTCGTTGAGCGCCTGCGCGTACTGACCTGACACGAACGCCACGTCGATGCCGCTGTCACCGGTGGCGGTGAGCTTGGTCATCGCCTCCTCGTTGGTGGCGTGCAGCGCGATCTTCATGTCGGAGACCTTGAACTTCTCCTTGAACCTCTCGGTCAGCTCCTTCGGCGTGTAGCCGTCCCAGACCGTCACGTTGAGCGACTGCTTCGAGAGGTCGGCATTGGGGTTGAGCTGGGCGGCCGTCGCCTGCGGGGCCGTCTCTGCGCTGTCGGTCGACTCACCGCCGCACGCCGCGACGGCGAGCGCGAGGCCGGCCACCGCGACGGCGGCCGGAAGACGACGGGTGAACCGGGTACGGAACACGGCCGCTACTCCTTTGGATTTCCGGGGTACGAGGGGTCACGCGACCAACCGGGCACGGGAGACCAGAGCAGGAGTGTTGCAGGCCAAATCAACATGAGCAAGACTTTTGCTGACATTGCTACCTGGAAGTTTGGTCAAGCTGTTGAATTCGGATTCAATATGGGGGCGGTTGACCTCCCTGGGTGAGAGAAATCTCACAGAGCGAGATCGCGGTCTCACGGCCGCGCTGATCACGCTGTTGGACGGCGACGTGCCGCAGCCCTTCGGGCTCCGCCGGTTCCAGCAGTTGCCCAGCTTCTCGCACCAAGACGCCGGTTTCCACCCCGGGGTCCCAGGTGAGCGCGCGTTCGGCGAGCACGTCGATCAGACAAACTATTCGGTCGTCGTGGGTGATCAGATCGTTGTCAAGTGGCTGACACCGCCCGCGCCGATGCCGCATCCGGCCGTCGACGTGCTGGCCCATCTCGTTGAGGCCGGGTTCAATCAGACCGCGCCTCCCTACGCGGCCCTGACTCTCCGGGAAAAGTCCGGCGAGGTGCTGCTGGCCCTGGTCACCGGCTACCTCCCCGGGGCACGGGACGGCTGGGAGTGGTGCGTCGACGAGGCCGAGGCCGGGCGCACCGCCTTCGCCGCCGACCTCGGCCGCCTCGCCGCGGACCTCCACCTCGCCCTGGCCACCTTCCCCGGCGCCGGCCCGCCCGCCGGTCCCCTGCGCGCGGCGGGCCGGGCCGAGCGGGCGCTGCGGGAGGCGCTCGACCTCACCGAGGGCGACGACGGCCGGTGGCTGGCCTCCCGGGCCGGCGACCTCCGGCGCGAGCTCGCCCCCCTGACCGCGCCGATCACCACCCCGCTGATCCGCATCCACGGCGACCTGCACGTGGGCCAGATCCTGCGCTGGCGCGACGGCTACGCGGTGATCGACTTCGACGGCAACCCCACGGTCACCGAGGCCGAGCCGTACCAGCCGGCGGCCCGGGACCTGGCCCAGCTCACCACCAGCCTGGAACACGTCGCCCAGGTGGCCGTCAAACGCCGCGGCACCCCGCCCGGCCAGGCCGCCGACTGGGCCCGGGCGGCCCGCGGCCTGCTGCTGGACGCCTACCGCGACCGTCTGGCCGAGCGTGACGGACGGCACCTGCTGGACGAGTCCCTGATCCGCCCGTTCGAGATCGAGCAGGAGTGCCGCGAGCTCATCTACGCCGCCCGCCACCTGCCCCGATGGCGGTACGCCCCGATGGGCGTGCTGCGCACCTGGTACGACGACACCGAGGAGACACCGTGAATTCCGAGCTGTACCTGGCCGACCTGGAGGCCAAGCCGGCCGCCCTGGCCGCGCTGGCCGAGTCGCTGGAGACCGCCGACCCCTTCGAGGCCCTGCCCCGGGACATCGAGCGGGTGCTCTTCCTCGGCATGGGCAGCTCCCGCTACGCCGCCGGCGTGGCCGCCCTGCGGCTGCGCGCCGCCGGGATCGACGCCTATGCCGAGTACGCCTCGGCCGCGGCCACCTTCCCGGCCTCGCGGGGCACGCTGGTCGTGCCGATCTCGGCCACGGGCGGCAGCCGCGAGACCCTGGACGCGGTGGCCCGTCACGCCGGCACGGAGGCGTTCATGGCCGCGCTCACCAACGCCCCCGGCTCGCCCATCGGCGAGCCGGCCGACCTGGTGGTCCCCCTGCTCGCGGGCGAGGAGCGGGGCGGCGTCGCGTGCCGGACGTTCCAGCACACCCTGGCCCTGCTGCTCGCCCTGGAGGCCCGCCTGACGGGCGCCGGACGGGAGTCCGGCGTGGCGGCTCTGGTGCGCCGGGCCGCCGAGGCCACCGCCGACCTGCTGGAGCGCCGCGACGAGTGGCTCCCCACGGCGCTGCGACTCCTCGACGGCCCGCACGGCGTCTACGCCGTCGCACCCGCCGAGCACCTGTCGTCGGCCGAGCAGTCGGCCCTCATGCTGCGCGAGGGCCCCCGCCGGCCCGCCGACGCCTGTGAGACGGGCGACTGGTCGCACGTGGACGTCTACCTCACCAAGACCCTCGACTACCGGGCGCTGTTCTTCCCCGGCTCCCGCTACGACGAGCAGGCCATGGACTGGGTACGGGAGCGCGGCTCGACGGTCGTGGCCGTGGGCGCCGACCTCAAGGGGGCCGCGGCCACGATCCGCTACCGCCACGACGACGACGCCGACGTCGCCCTGCTCACCGAGACCCTGGTCGCGGAGCTGGTCGCGGCCACCTGGTGGTCGGCCGGGTCATAGGCGGGGTGCGGGGACGGCCGGTCAGTGCGCGCGGACGGTCATGGCGTGCTCCACCAGCGCGATGAGCGTGTGCTTGACCGCCTCGCGGGCGCGGGCGTCGGTGCGCACCACGGGCACGTGGGGAGAGAGGGTGAGCGCCTCGCGCACCTCGTTCTCCATGTGCGGGAAGTGGCCGTCCCACCCGTTGAGGCCGACCACGAACGGCAGCTTGGCGTCCTCGAAGTAGTCGATCGCCGGGAAGCTGTCGGCCAGCCGCCGCGAGTCGACCAGCACCACGGCCCCGATCGCGCCGCGCACCAGGTCGTCCCACATGAACCAGAACCGGTGCTGGCCCGGGGTCCCGAACAGGTAGAGGAGCAGATCACGGTCGAGCGCCATCCGCCCGAAGTCCATCGCGACCGTCGTGGTCGTCTTGCCCGGCGTGTGCGCCAGGTCGTCGATGCCCGACGACGCGTCCGTCATCACCGCCTCCGTGGTCAGCGGCATGATCTCGGACACCGCTCCCACGAACGTCGTCTTCCCGACACCGAACCCACCCGCGACGACGATCTTCGTCGAGGTGAGGCCCGAGCTAGAGCCTGCGAAGTCCACTGAGCACCCTTTCGAGCAGGCGCCTGTCCGGCAGCCCCGCCTCTAGCTGTGGCTGGTAGACCCTGACCAGCCCTTCCGCCTCCATGTCCGCGACCAGCACCCTCGCCACTCCCAGCGGGATGGCCAGCAACGCCGACACCTCCGCCACCGACCTCACCTGGCGGCACAGTTCGCTGATCGCACGATACTCCCGCGTGTACGTCATTCCGAGCTGAGCCGACGTGGCCGAGGAGACGAGCGCCTCCATGGCGAGCCCGGTCCTCGGCGCCGTCCGGCCGCCGGTGACGGCGTACATCCGGACCAGAGAGCTTCGCTCCTGCTCCGGCTCGCCGTCATGCCACGATGCCAACGTTCACTCCCATCACCAGGGGCGCGCGGCCGAGAGCTCGGCTCGCACGGCGGGCGTGAGCACCTGCCCGGCGCGTTCGACCAGGGTCAAGCGTCCTCCTCCAGCTCTGAACGGCCTTTCCGGACGCCCTGCTGGTAGCCGGCGAGCCGGCTGCGCAGCCGGTCCGGCGAGATCGGGGGCTGGGGCATGGGCGCGGCCGGCGGCGAGGCGGCGCCCGGCACCAGATTGGCCCGGGGCGTGCGCTTGGGCAGCCCGGAGGCGGTGGTGCCGCTCCGCATGGGCCGGCTGACCGCTCCCGCCGCCTGCCAGCCGTCGTCGGCCGGCGACGACCACGTCTCCTCGCGCCTGTCCTGGGCGGGCTCCTGACCGGGCTCCTGACCGGCCTCCTGACCGGGCTCCCGGGTGACGGACGCCTTGGTGAACCAGCTGCTGGAGTCGACGGAGGCGTAGATCGGCAGGAACTCGTCCGGCTCCGGCTCGGCGGGAGGCGGGATCGCGGAGTCGGGCCGCGGTATCTCGGCCGAGTGCGTGTGGTCCGAGGTGAACCAGGACGACGGCTGGGGCTGCGGGATGTCGTACGAGGGATGGCCCTGGCCGGGCATCGACGGCGTGTCGGTGAACGAGGCGCCGGAGGCGGGCACGGGCGGCATGGGCGGCACGGGCGCGGGTGGCGCGTGGACCGGCGGCGCGTGCCCGGGTCCGGCCTGCTGCGCCGGGATCCGGGCGAGCGGGGCCGGCTCCTGGACGCCCGGCTGACCGGGCGACTGGCCCGGCAGGGGCGCGAGCAGCGTCTCGGGCACCAGCACCATCGCCGTCAGCCCGCCGATGTCCTGGCGGCGCAGCTGCACCCTGATGCTGTGGCGCAGGGCCAGCCGGCCGACCACGAACAGGCCCATCCGCCGCGAGACCGAGACGTCCACCACGGGTGGATGCGCCAGCCGCCAGTTGGCCTCGGTGAGTTCCTCCGGACTCATGCCGAGGCCGTTGTCGGTGACGGAGATCATCAGTCCGCCGCCGTTGATCCTGCTGCTGGAGATGGTGACCTTGGTGTCGCGGGAGGAGAACGAGACGGCGTTCTCGACCAGCTCGGCCAGCAGGTGCACCACGTCGGTCACCGCCTGACCGGCGATCGCGACCTCGGACTGGACCTGGAGGCTGACCCGGTCGTAGCTCTCGACCTCGCCGAGCGCCGCGCGCACCACGTCCATCAGCTCGATCGGCTCGCTCCACCGGCGGGCCGCCTCCTGGCCGGCCAGGACCAGCAGGTTCTCGCTGTTGCGGCGCATGCGGGTGGCCAGGTGGTCGAGCTTGAACAGGTCGCCGAGGCGGGTGTCGTCGCGCTCGCCGCGCTCCAGCCGCTCGATCAGCGTCAGCTGCCGCTCGACCAGCGTCTGGCTGCGCCGCGACAGGTTGACGAACATCGAGTTGACGTTCGAGCGCAGCCGCGCCTCGTCGCCGGCCAGCCGTACGGCTTCGCGGTGCACCTCGTCGAAGGCGCGGGCGACCTCGCCCACCTCGTCCTTGGAGAAGACGCCGATGGGCGGCACCTCGACGTCGACCGAGCCGTCACGCGCCTCCCGCACCCGCTGCACGAACTCGGGCAGCCGCTGCCCGGCGATCTCCAGCGCCTCGCCGCGCAGCCGGCGCAGCGGCCGGACCAGCGACCTGGCCACGCCCGTGGTGATCAGCAGCACGGCCACGAGCAGCGCCAGCACGGCGCCGGCGACCACGTAGGCGCGGGCCTGCTCGGCGGAGCTGAGCGACTCGCTACGGGTCAGGATGCCGGTGGCCTGGCGTTCCTCGACCACGCGCATGGCGTCGGCCACGACGTCGGCCGCCTCGAACCATTCGGTGGCGTCGTCGCGCCTGGCCCCGGTCTCGTCGCGGGTCAGGTCGAGTCCGCGCAGCGGCAGCCCGGCGGTGGCCCTGATCAGCACCAGCTCGCGCAGGAACAGCATGCGGTCGGCGGGCCGGCCGTTGACGGTCTCGTCGAAGAGGCGGCGCTCGTCGGCGGTGGCCTCGGCGGCGAAGCGCTTGCGCTCGTTGCTCTCGCGCGAGAGCTCGCCGAGGAAGCGCTTCAGCTGCTCCTGGTCGAACCTGCCCTCGACCAGGACCGTCGTGACCAGCGCCTGCTGGAGGGAGACGCTCTCCTTGGCGCGGGCGAGCGCGTCGAGCATGCGGGTCTGGCGGAAGAGCTCGTCGTCCTGGCTGCCCTTGATCAGCTCGTTGTGGATGTTGAGCAGGTCGCCGATGATGATCGTGTAGAGCTCGACGGCGGGACCGGGCAGCAGGTCCGCCTCGATCGCCTGCTGGCGCAGCCCCTTCAGGTCGTCGAGGCGGCTGAGCATGGCCTCGATCTGGTCGGCGGTGCGGCCGGTCACGGCGCCCTGGAGCTGCGTCGCGCTGCCGCGTACCTGCTTGACGATCTCGTCCACGTGCGCCATCTGGCCGCGCACCTCGGGCAGTTCGTCCTCGGGGCGGCCCTGGGCGATGAACCACGAGGTCCTGGCGCGCTCACCGGAGGCGAGGTGGGTGAGCTCGCCGACCTGTTCGGACAGCTGGGCGAGCTGATTGGTGCGGGCGTAGTCGGCGGCGGCCCCCGTGGACACGACCACCTGGACACCGCCGAGCAGCACGGCGGCGGCGGTCGGCACCAGGATGAGGGCGACGAGCCGTGCCCGGACGCGCCAGTTGCGCAGGCGCCAGTTCCCTTCGTCCGCCTGCCTCACACCCAACTGTGTACTCACCGAACGCAAACCTCTCGCCCCGAATCGGCGTATTGAAGGTCCTGAGACCTGTGGGGAAATCCAGCAGGTGCGGGTAATTGGAACACATTCGTACCAGGTCGGCCAAGCGACCATAACGCGACAAAAGTCGTTCAGTGTGACGCATGAGCCGGGAACCTGGAGCCCCTTTTCTAGCCGATCCCTAGCTAAAAAGCACCCTTCACGCCTTAAGTGTCCATAAATGGGTGATTGTCACGTTCCAGACATATAACACGGAAGGAGCGCGACGGTCTCCGGAAGGTCACAGCGTTGAGATTCGCGTTATCTACGACATATGTTGAGCCCCGTCAACAAGGAGGCGGGTGTGGGGGTTTCTCCCGACAGTACGGCCATCGAAGTCGAGGGGCTTTGGAAGATCTTCGGCCCCACGGCGGAGAAGGTGCTCAGGTGCGACGACAGGTTCCTGGAGCCGGCCGCGCTCAGGGAGAAGACCGGATGCACCGCCGCCGTCAGAGACGTGAGCTTCACCGTCCGGCCCGGCGAGGTGTTCGTCGTGATGGGCCTGTCGGGCAGTGGTAAGTCCACGCTCGTCCGCTGCCTCACCCGGCTGATCGAGCCGAGCGCGGGCGTGATCCGGATCGGCGGCGAGGACGTCGGCCAGGCCTCCCCGGCACGGTTACGCGACCTGCGGCGCCACCGGGTCAGCATGGTGTTCCAGCACTTCGGCCTGCTCCCCCACCGGCGGGTGATCGACAACGTCGGCTACGGCCTGGAGATCCAGGGCGTGGGCAGGGCCGCCAGGCACGCCCGCGCCGGGGAGATCCTGTCGCTGGTCGGCCTCGACGGCCACGCCGACGCCTACCCCGACCAGCTCTCCGGCGGCATGCAGCAGCGCGTCGGCCTGGCCCGCGCGCTGGCGGTGGACCCGGAGGTCATGCTGTTCGACGAGCCGTTCAGCGCGCTCGACCCGCTGATCCGCCGCGACATGCAGGCCGAGGTGATCCGGCTGCACCGCGAGGTCGGCAAGACGATGGTGTTCATCACCCACGACCTGTCCGAGGCGCTCAAGCTGGGCGAGCGCATCGCGATCATGCGGGCGGGCTCGATCGTGCAGCTCGGCACACCGGAGGAGCTGGTGGGCGCGCCGGCCGACGACTACGTGGCCGACTTCGTCCGCGACGTGCCCCGCAGCCACGTGCTGACGCTCCGCTGGATCTGCCGCCCGCCCGAGCCCGGCGAACCGCTCGACGGCCCCGAGCTGCCGGCGTCGACGGTCATCAAGGACGCCGTCGCCGTCGCCTCGGCCACGTCCCGCCCCATCAGGGTCGTCGACGAGGGCGAGCCGGCCGGCGTCGTGGACCGGGTGGACCTCCTCACGTTCCTGTCCGGACAGGACACCGACCAGCAGGCCGTACAGGCGACGACATGAGCGCCACGGCAGTCGGGACCCGCTCCGGGCTCAGGGTGCCCGGCTGGGCGGCGCCCGCGGGCATCGCGGTCCTGTTCGTCGCCGGCTACCTGGTCTTCCGGGGGGCGGGAACGCTCCCGCACGACGACGACGCCCCGCAGTTCCTGGCGATCACCGACCTGCGCGAATGGGTCGACGACAACAAGAACGCCAGCCCGGTCTTCCTGTACTTCATCAACTACATCCGGCTGTTCGTCGGCGCGATCTTCGTCGCGCTCCAGAGCGCGCTGCACGGGCTTGGCTGGCCGGGCCTGATCGGCCTGATGGCCGGGCTCGGCTGGCTGGCGGGCGGCTGGCGGATCGGGCTGCTCGGAGCGGCGGGCTTCGCCAGCTTCGGCGTGCTCGGCGTCTGGGAGTCGAGCGTCGACACGCTGGCCCTGGTCGGCACCGCGGTGCTGCTGTCGCTGGTGATCGGCCTGCCGCTGGGCGTCTGGGCCGGGCGCTCGCCGCGGCTGCGCCGGGCGCTCAACCCGGTGCTGGACATCATGCAGATCATGCCGACGTTCGCCTACCTGGCGCCGATGGTGCTGTTCTTCCAGATCGGCGCGCCGGCCGGGGCCATCGCCACCATGATCTACGCGATCCCGCCCGCCATCCGCATCACCGCGCTGGCCATCGAGCAGGTCTCCCCCGTGGCCGTCGAGGCGTCGGCGTCGCTCGGCGCGACCTCCTGGCAGACGCTGCGCAAGGTGCATCTGCCGCTGGCCCGGTCGACGATGACGCTGGCGGTCAACCAGACCATCATGATGGCGCTGTCCATGGTGGTGATCGCCAACCTGATCTCCGCGCCCGGTCTCGGCTCCGACATCATCCGCGGCCTGTCCCGCCAGAACGTCGGCATCATGCTCCCCGCCGGCCTGGCCATCGTGGTCATGGCCGTGGTCCTCGATCGCACCACGATGGCCGCCGCCCACCGCCGCGCGCACGAGCGCACCGCCCGGTGGCGGTGGCCGGTCGCCGCCGGGCTGGTCGCGGGCGGCGTGGCGCTGACGTACGCGCTGCCGCCGGCCTTCCCCGGCCAGTGGGTGCTCCCGATGGGCGGCCCGGTGAACGACGCGGTCAGGTGGGCCGAGGTCAACTGGTACGACGCCACCGAGGCGATCAAGAACGTGACCAGCGAGGCGCTGCTGAACCCGCTGCAGGGCCTGCTCACCTCGGCGCCGTGGTGGCTGGTCGCCGCGGCCGTGCTGCTCCTGGCCTGGTGGTCGAGCGGGATCCGCCCGGCGCTCACCGCGCTCGGCTGCCTGCTGGCGATCGCGCTGCTCGGGCTCTGGGAGCACAGCATGGTGACGCTGACCATGGTCGTCGTCGCGGTGCTGGCCGTCCTGGTGATCGGCCTGGTGCTGGGCGTGGCCGCGGCCCGCTCGGCACGGTACTCCGCCGTGCAGCGCCCGCTGCTCGACGCGGCCCAGACCATGCCGTCGTTCGTCTACCTGCTGCCCGCGCTCGCGCTGTTCGGCCCGACCAAGTTCACCGCGATCTTCGCCTCGGTGATCTACGCGGCGCCGCCGGTGATCCGGCTGGTCGAGCAGGGCATCCGGGCGGTGCCGCACCCGGTGGTCGAGGCGGCCCTGTCCGCCGGATCCACGCCGGGCCAGCTGTTGCGCAAGGTGCAGCTGCCGATGGCGCGCCAGGCGATCCTGCTGGCGGCCAACCAGGGCATCGTGCTGACGCTCGCCATGGTCGTGCTCGGCGCGCTGGTCGGGGGCGGCGCGCTGGGTTACGACGTGGTGTCCGGCTTCTCCCAGCGGACCGACTTCGGGATGGGCTTCGCCGCCGGCGTGGCGATCGTCCTGCTCGGCATCATGCTCGACCGCATCACGCAGGGCGCCGACAGGCGCTCCTCACCCCACCAAAGGAACTCGGTATGAAGATTCGCCTGCTCGCAGGCCTGCTCGTCCTTGGACTCGCCGCCGGATGCGGCGGCGCCAAAGTGGAGGACACGCCCGGCTCCGCCGCCCCCCAGGCGAGCTCCGGCGCGTCGGCCGGCGGCACCGTGAAGATCGCGATCAACCCCTGGGTCGGCTACGAGGCCAGCGCGAACGTGGTCGCCTACCTGCTGAAGAACGAGCTCGGCTACACCGTGGAACTGCCCGAGATCAAGGAACAGCTCGCCTGGGAGGGCTTCGAGACCGGCGACGTCGACGTCATCATCGAGAACTGGGGCCACCCCGACCTCAAGCAGAAGTTCATCGACGAGAAGAAGGTCGCCCAGGTCGCCGGCTCGACCGGCAACAAGGGGGTCATCGGCTGGTACATCCCCAAGTGGATGGCCGACAAGCACCCGGGCATCACCGACTACAAGAACCTCAACAAGTACGCCCATCTGTTCAAGACCTCCGAGTCGGGCGACAAGGGCCAGCTGCTGTTCGGCGACCCGTCGTACGTCAGCAACGAGGACGCGCTGATCAAGAACCTCAAGCTCGACCTCAAGGTCGTCACCGGGGGCAGCGAGGCCGCCCTGATCAAGGGCGCCCAGCAGGCGCAGGAGCAGCAGAAGCCGCTGCTGTTCTACTTCTGGGACCCGCACTGGCTGTTCAGCAAGACCGAACTGGTCCGCGTCAACCTGCCGCCGTACACCGAGGGCTGTGACGCCGACCCCAAGAAGGTGGCCTGCGACTACGCCGAGATGGACCTGGACAAGATCGTGAGCACGAAGTTCGCCCAGACCGGCGGCAAGGCGTACGAGCTGGTCAAGAACTTCAGCTGGACCAACGAGGACCAGAACGCCGTCGCCGACGACATGACCAACAACGGCATGACGGGCGAGCAGGCCGCCAAGAAGTGGGTCGAGGCCAACACGGCCACGTGGCAGGCCTGGATCCCCAAGTGACCCCGCCGACGCCGCCGCCGACCCCGCCGACCCCCTGACTCTTGGCCGTGACCCCGCCCGGCGGGGTCACGGTCGCGGAGACGCTCATGCGAACCAAGACACTCGCGGGATCGCTGGTGGCGGTCCTGCTCCTGACGGCCTGCTCCGGCGAGGAGAGCGCGCCCGGCCCCGGAGCGAAGGGCACGGTCAACATCGACGTGCACGCCTGGGCGGGCTACGAGGCCCAGGCGGCCGTGCTCGCCTATCTGCTGAAGCACGAACTGGGCTACCAGGTGCGGACCCGCCAGATGACGGAGGCCGATTCCTGGCGGGATTTCGAAACGGGCAAGGTCGACGTCATCGTCGAGAACTGGGGTCATCCCGATCTGAAGAAGCAGTACATCGAGGAGAAGAAGGTCGCGCTCTCCGCCGGGCTCACCGGGAACAAAGGGGTGATCGGATGGTACGTCCCGGAGTGGATGGTCAAGAAATATCCTGACATCACCGACTGGAGAAACCTGAACAAGTACGCCAGCCTTTTTCGGACTCCCCGTTCCGGCAATTTCGGACAGATCCTTGACGGCGATCCGACATTCGTCACAAATGACGAGACTCTCGTCAAGAACCTCGGCCTCAATTACAAGGTCGTCTACTCCGGCAGCGAAGCGGCTCTGATCAAGGCCGCGCAGTCGGCGACGAAGAACAGAACGCCACTGCTGATGTACTTCTACGAGCCGCAGTGGCTCTTCACCAAGGTCAAACTCGTGAAGGTCAACCTGCCCTCCTACGCCGTCGGCTGCGACGCCGACGCGGCCAAGGTCGCCTGCGACTACCCGCCGTACCTCCTCGACAAGATCGTGAGCGCGAAGTTCGCCGGGACCGGCGGGCGGGCGTACGAGCTGGTCCGCAACTTCTCCTGGACGAACGAGAACCAGAACGCGGTGGCCAGCGACATGATCAACAGGAAGCTCACCGCCGAGCAGGCGGCCGAGCGCTGGGTGAACGAGAACAAGATCGTGTGGAAGGACTGGATCCCGCGTTGAGCTTCGACTATGTGATCGTGGGCGGCGGCTCGGCCGGCTGCGCCCTGGCCAACCGGCTGAGCGCCGACCCCTCGGTCTCGGTGCTGGTGCTGGAGGCGGGCCGGCCCGACTACCCGTGGGACGTCTTCATCCACATGCCGGCCGCGCTGATGTTCCCCATCGGCAGCCGCTTCTACGACTGGAAGTACGAGTCGGAGCCCGAGCCGTACATGAACGGCCGGCGCGTCTACCACGCCCGCGGCAAGGTGCTCGGCGGGTCGAGCAGCATCAACGGCATGATCTTCCAGCGGGGCAACCCGCTCGACTACGAACGCTGGGCCGCCGACCCGGGCATGGCCGAGTGGGACTACGCGCACTGCCTGCCGTACTTCAGGAAGATGGAGAGCTGCCTGGCCGACCCCGGCTCGGTCCACCGGGGCGGCGACGGCCCGCTCAAGCTGGAGCGCGGGCCCGCGCGCGGTCCGCTCTTCGAGGCGTTCTTCGAGGCCGTCCAGCAGGCCGGCCACCCGCTCACCGACGACGTCAACGGCTTCCGGCAGGAGGGCTTCGCGGCCTTCGACCGCAACGTGCACCGCGGCCGCCGGCTGAGCGCCGCCCGCGCCTACCTCCACCCGGTGCGGCACCGCCGCAACCTCACGGTCCGCACCCGCGCCTTCGTGGAGAAGATCGTCTTCTCGGGCACCCGGGCGGTCGGCGTCGTCTGCGACGGCGAGCGCATCGAGGCCGGCGAGGTCGTGCTGTGCGGCGGCGCGATCAACTCCCCGCAACTGCTGCAACTGTCCGGCGTGGGCCCCGGCGAGCTCCTCTCGCCCCTGGGGATCCCGGTCGTCCACGACCTCCCCGGCGTGGGCGCCAACCTCCAGGACCACCTGGAGGTGTACGTGCAGCACGCCTGCACCCAGCCCGTGTCGCAGCAGCCGTCGCTGGCCTGGTGGCGCCGGCCGTTCATCGGCGCCGACTGGCTCTTCCGCCGCCGCGGGCCGGGCGCCACCAACCACTTCGAGGCGGGCGGCTTCATCCGCTCCAACGACGACGTGGCCTACCCCAACCTGATGTACCACTTCCTGCCCATCGCGGTCCGTTACGACGGCTCGGCGCCCGCGGGCGGCCACGGCTACCAGGTGCACATCGGGCCGATGTACTCCGACTCGCGCGGCTCGGTCCGCGTCCGGTCGGCCGACCCGCGCGACAAGCCCGCCCTGCGCTTCAACTACCTGTCCACCGAGCAGGACCGGCGCGAGTGGGTGGAGGCCATCCGGCTCACCCGCGAGATCCTCTCCCAGCCCGCCTGGGCCGCGCTCGACGGCGGCGAGCTGTCACCCGGCCCCGGCGTCGAAACCGACGAGGAGATCCTCGCCTGGGTGGCCAAGGACGGCGAGACCGCCCTGCACCCCTCCTGCACCTGCAAGATGGGCGTGGACGAGATGTCGGTGGTGGACCCCGCCACCATGCGCGTCCACGGCCTCGACAGCCTGCGCGTCGTCGACGCCTCGGTCATGCCGTACGTCACCAACGGCAACATCTACGCCCCCGTGATGATGCTGGCCGAGAAGTCGGCCGACCTCATCCTCGGCAACACCCCGCTGCCCCCCGAGCCCACGCCCTTCTACCGCCACGACGCCCGAGCCCTCACCGATCCCACAGAGCGCTGAGCGGCAACGCCGTCAGGCGGTCTCCGAACGACAACGACCGCCTGCCGGTGTAAAACACGAACCCGTGCACGAACCCGTCACCGAGCGAGTCCCTGAGTGCGACGAGCCCCTTGAAGTCGTCGAGACCGACCGCGTCCGTCGCCTTCGCCTCGACGCCGACCACGCGGCCGTTGGTCCGCTCGATCACCAGGTCCACCTCGGGTCCCTGGCTGACTCTCCAGTGGTAGAGGCCGACCCGGAACGGCGACCAGGTCGCCTGCTTGGACAGCTCACCGACGATGAACGTCTCGACGAGCGGTCCGCGGGCAGGGGCGACGCGGGCGGCCAACCCTTCGGCGTCGACAGAGAGCAGGTGAGCGGCGAGGCCGGTGTCCGTGAGGTGCAGCTTGGGGCGCCGCACCGCGCGGGCGGTCAGATTGCGTGACCAGGCAGGCAGTGACTGCACCAGGAAGACCGTTTCCAGCAGCCCGAGATAGCGCTGGACGGTCGTCCGGTGGATCCCGAGGTCGCTGCCCACCTTGACCAGGTTGAGCTCCTGGGCGGTGGATGCCGCCAGCAGTCTCAGCAGCCGCCCGAGACCGCTCGGCTCGTCGATCTTCGCCATCTCTCGGATGTCGGTATCGATGATCGACCGAACATAGGTGACGTACCACTGGTCACGGGCACGCTCCGACCTCATGGTCAGGATCTCTGGGTAGCTGCCCCTGGCGATGAGCTCGAAGTAGTCGGACCTTCCGAAGTCGCTCTCCCCCGGCGTGCGGAGAGCCTCGGGCTCGTCGAAGGCTTTGCTGAGAAAGGACATGCTCCCCCCGGCGAGCTCCTGCTCGGCGAACGGCCACACGTCGAGCACGCTGGCCCGGCCGGCCAGCGACTCACTCAGCGACGGGGTCGCCAGAAACCTGGTGGATCCCGCCAGAACGAACTGCCCACGGCTCGCCGAACGGTCGACCGCCGCCTTGATCGCCAGTACGAGATCGTCTCCACCACGCTGGATCTCGTCGATCATCATCGGTTTGGGGCCATCGGCGATGAACGCGCCTGGATCGGCCTGGGCGGCAGCGCGCAGAGCACCGTCGTCGAGCGTGAGATAGGTGCCCCCGCGACAGGCTTCGAGCTGCCGGAGCAGGGTGGTCTTGCCGGACTGGCGAGGACCGTTGATGATCACCACTCTGAACGAGTCGAGTGACTCCACCGCATGATCGGCGATCCGCCGGGATACAAGGTCCACCACGCCTCCAACCTGTTGAACCGACATCCTACGGGCTTTCCAACCGACACTTCACGAGATTAGTACCGACATTCCACAGACCCCTCTACCGACATTTCACGGAACCACGACCGACATTTCACGGTCTTCTGAGCCGACATTTCCCAGGGTGGGCGCGGGGGTGGGGCCGGAGGGCCGGAGCGTACTGTGTACCGTACGAGAGTGATCGAGTACAGCGGCAAGGGAGATCCCGCCCGCAGCCTCGCGCTGCTCTGGCGCACCAGTGAGCGGACCAGCCGCAAGGGCAAGCCCGACCTGAGCGTCGACCGGATCGTGCGCGCGGCGATCGAGGTGGCCGACTCCGAGGGGCTCCAGGCCCTGTCCATGCGCCGCGTGGCCGACCGGCTCGGGGTGGGCACGATGTCGCTCTACACGTACGTGCCGGGCAAGCCCGAGCTGCTCGACGTCATGCTCGACACCGTCTACGGCGAGACCGCCAGGCCGGAGGAGGTGCCGGGCGGCTGGCGGGAGCGGCTGGAGCTGATCGCCCGGGAGAACTGGGCGCTCTACCTGCGCCATCCGTGGCTGCTGCAGGTGGCGACGAGCCGTCCGGTGCTGGGCCCGAACGTCACCGCCAAGTACGACTACGAGTTGCGGGCCGTCGACGGCATCGGGCTGACGGACGTCGAGATGGACTCGGTGATCACCCTGGTCACCGGCTTCGTGCACGGCACGGCCAGAGGCGCGGTGGAGGCGTCGCAGGCCGAGAGCCAGACCGGCATGACCGACGAGCAGTGGTGGGCCGCGCACGCGCCGTTCTTCGGCCGGATCGCCGACGCGTCCCGCTTCCCCACGGCCGCCCGGGTCGGCCAGGCGGCCGGCGAGGCCCTGGGCGGCTCCTACAGCCCGGAGCACGCCTTCGAGTTCGGCCTGCGCCGCGTCCTCGACGGCATCCAGGTCCTGGTGGACCGGCGCGGCGGCACGACCTGAGCGGCCGTCCCGCCCTTCGAGGCTAGGAGACCGGCGTGGCCCGGAGCCGGACGACGTGCTCGACGAGCGAGATCAGCGTCGATTTGACCGACTCGCGGTTGCGCGCGTCCGTGCGGACGATGGGCACGTTCGGCGACAGCGCCAGCGCCTCGCGGACATCCTGGTCCGTGTGCGGGAACTGCCCGTCCCAGCCGTTGATGCCGACCACGAACGGCAGCTTGGCCTCCTCGAAGTAGTCGATCGCGGGGAAGCTGTCGGCCAGCCGCCGCGTGTCGAGCAGCACGACCGCGCCGATGGCTCCGCGCACCAGGTCGTCCCACATGAACCAGAACCGATGCTGGCCCGGCGTGCCGAAGAGGTAGAGGATCAGGTCGCGGTCGAGCGAGAGGCGGCCGAAGTCCATGGCCACCGTCGTCGTCTGCTTGTGCGGGGTCAGGCCGAGGTCGTCGATGCCCGCGGACGCGTCCGTCATGACCGCTTCCGTGGTGAGCGGGAGGATCTCGGACACCGCCCCCACGAACGTCGTCTTGCCCACGCCGAAGCCACCGGCCACGACGATCTTCGTCGAGGTGAGGCCGGGGCTAGAGCCTGCGAAGTCCACTGAGCACCCTTTCGAGCATGTTGAGGTCTGGCTGTCCCTGGCTGAGACGTGGCTGGTGCAGACGGACAAGCCCTTCGTCGGACATGTCCGCCACGAGCACCCGAGCCACGCCCAGCGGGACCCGGAGCAGGGCCGAGATCTCGGCGACCGACCGGATCGAGCGGCAGAGTTGCATGATGGCCTCCTGCTCGGGGGTGAGCAAGGCCATCTCGTCGTCCGGAATGGACATGGACGAGATCAGCGTCTCCATCGCAAGGTGATAGCGCGGCTCCGATCGGCCGCCGGTCACCGCGTACGGACGGAAGAGGGGCTCGTCGTCCCCGATCCCGTCACTTCCGTACACGACCCGCTCCCAAAGGTGTCATTGCCTCACCGCGTCCTGGCTGCCTGCAGCTCCGCGCGGAGTGCCGGGGTCAGGGCCTGCCCTGCCCGGTCGACCAGAAGCGTCATCTGATAGGCGACCAACCCCATGTCGCAGTCGGGCGAGGCCAGCACGGTGATCACCGAGCCGTCGCTGATCGCCATCACGATGAGCAGCCCGCGCTGCATCTCGACGACGGTCTGGGTGACGGAGCCACCCTCGAACACGCGCGAGGCGCCCACGGTCAGGCTCAGCAGGCCCGCGGAGACCGCGGCGAGCTGGTCGGCCCGGTCCGGCGGGAAGCCCTCGGAACTCGCCAGGCAGAGACCATCGGCGGAGACGGCGACCGCGTGCGCTACCCCGGGCGTGTTCCGCACGAAGTCGGTGATCAGCCAGTCGAACCGATGCGCCTCATGGCTAAGCGTTGTCACTCGCCCTCCCTGGCAGGACGCTCACTCACTCTCGTTCCTCCTGTTCACGTACTTCCGCGCGACCCCGCCGTACGCCCTGCTGGTAACTGGCCATCCTGCTGCGGATCCGGTCGGCTGAGACCGGCGGAATCGGAGCTTGTCGCTGCGATTGCCGCTCCGGTCCCGTGGCCGGCTGGCTTGCCGTACCGGGCACCAGGTTGGCCTTGGGGGTGCGCTTGGGCAGCCCGGCGGCGGTGACGCCGCCGAGACTCGGGTCGCTCGCGGCGGCCGCCGCCCGCCATCCGGCGTCAGCGGCGGTTCGCCACGCTTCCTCCCCAGAGGGTACGGCTTGTGAGGCGATCGGCTCATCTCGGTTCGGTGTCGCCTGACCGGACTCCTCCGGCGGCCTGCGGAACCAGGCCGACTCCACCGCCGCGAAGATCGGCAGATATTCCTCCCGCTCCGGCTCCATCGGCGAGACGTTCACCGAGGGAGGAGGCGCCGGCATGCGGACATCGTCGCTGTTGTACGGCCGGCCGACCGCAGGCGGCGTCTGGAACGCGCCATTACCGGATCCGGCCGGAGGACGGGAGGGGAGCGAGCCCGGACGGTCGACGCTGGGATAGGCGGGGCTGGGGTAGGACGGGTAGCCGCCCGTGTCGTGCGGCCGAGGCCGCCCACCCGTCGCGCCGCCGTCGGTGTCGGCCGTGAAGGGCGGCATCCCGTAGCGCACCCCTCCCGGCCCGGTGGCCTCGGTGGAGTCGTAGCTGGCGTACGAGCGGAAGGTGCCGTTCCGGGCGGGCACGCCGGTCGGCGGGGTGGCCGAGGGGGCCGGCGCGTGGCCGCCGCCGAACGCCGGGCGCTGCGGCAGCGGCTTCTGGGTGCCGTCGGCGATCAGCGCCGGGGGCAGCAGCACCATGGCGATCAGGCCGGCGCCGTCGCCCTTGCGGAGCTGGACGCGGATGCCGTGGCGCAACGCCAGGCGGCCGACCACGAACAGGCCCATGCGCCGGGAGACCGACACGTCGACCACGGGCGGCTCGGCCAGCCGGCGGTTGGCCTCGGCCAGCTCCTCGTCGGTCATGCTGATGCCCGAGTCGCTCACCGACACCAGCGCGCCGCCGCCCTCGACGTAGCTGCTCGTCACCGTGACCTGCGCGTTGCTGGGCGAGAACTGGATGGCGTTCTCGACCAGCTCGGCCACCAGGTGGACCAGGTCGTTGGCGGCGCTGCCGAGCACCGAGGTGCCCCGGTGGACCTTGACCTGGACGCGCTCGTAGCCCTCGACCTCCGACAGCGCGGCCCGGACCACGTCGACCAGCTTGGCCGGTTGGCTGCGCCTGCGGGTCGGTTCGTGGCCGGCGAGGACGAGGAGGTTCTCGGAGTTGCGGCGCATGCGGGTGGCCAGGTGGTCGAGCTTGAACAGGTCGGACAGCCGGGCGCCGTCCTGCTCGCCCTTCTCCAGGCCGTCGATCAGCGAGATCTGCCGCTCCACCAGCGTCTGGGTGCGGCGCGAGAGGTTGACGAACATCGAGCTGATGTTGCCGCGCAGCTCGGCTTCCTCGCCGGCGAGCCGTACGGCCTGGCGGTGGACCTGGTCGAAGGCCTTGGCCACCTCGCCGATCTCGTCGTTGCCCTCGATGTCGATCGGGCGGACGTCGGTGGCGGCGTCACCCGAGACGCGCAGCTTGCGGACCACGTCGGGCAGGCGGAAGCCGGCGATCTCCAGGGCCTCGGTGCGCAGGCGGCGCAGCGGCGTGACCATCGAGCGGGCGATGGCGACGGTGAGCAACAGAACCAGCAAAAGCAACGCCAAGATCAAAGTACCCGCTATGATCGCATTACGGATCTCGGCGTCGCGTAGGTCCTGGCTGCGCAGGGTCACCTGCGTGCTCAATGGTTCCTCGACCGAGCGGAGGGCGGCGATCGTGGTGGCGTTGTCGTCGAACCACTGGTCAGGAGCCGGTTTGTCGCGGCCGGTGGCGGCGAGGAGGTTCTGCCTGATCCTGACGCCCGGCGCCTTGCCGCTGGCCAGGGTGATCGCGCGCGACTTGGTGAGCTCGGTGTTGTAGTACTCCTGCCGGGTCAGCGCCTTCTGCAGCGCCATGCCGACCTCCGCGCCCGCCTCCTGGCCGACGAGGGCGATCTGGGTGCGCTGGGCGGCGTTGGCGGCGATGAACCGCTCGACCTCCTTGGCGTCGACGCTGGCGGAGTTGTAGTAGCCCTTCAGCAGCTGCACCCGCTGCCGGGAGACCTGCTCCTTGGCGCGGGCCAGCGCGCTCAGGGCGCGGAACTGCCCGATGATCTGCGAGTCGTCGCTGAGCAGGCTCAGCTCGTCGTGCAGGCGGAGCAGCGTGTCGAGCAGGGAGTCGTAGCGCGTCGTGTCGCGCTGGCCCTCCTTGCGGACGCTGTCCAGCTTGCCGAGGTCGGCGTGGGCGCGCCTGACGACGTCGAGCACGCGGGGGCCGTAGGAGTCGTCCATCGTGGCCAGGTCGGCCTGCACGGCCTGGACGAGGCCGTCGACCTGCGCCTTGCGTTCGGCGTACGGGTCGGCGAGCTTCTTGCTCAACTGCTTGGCGGCGTCCAGCCAGCCGCCCGTGTCACGCTCCAGGCCGACGGCCTCGACCAGGTCGCGGATCCGGCCGGCCTGCTCGGCGGCGACGGCCGTACGGTCGTAGTCGTTGATGCTCTGGACCGACTCCACCACGCGGGCTCCCCCGAGCCCGACGCCGACAACGGTGGGGACCAGGATGAGCGCCGTGAGGCGCCACCTCACGCGCCAGTTGCGCAGGCCCAGCCGGGGCAGGGGCCGCTGTCCGCGGTCTCGCCTCGCGGCGTGGCCGCTGTCGGAGTTCCCCGTAGTCACTGCTCCCGCTACCCCTCAATCGTCCCGATCACTCCGGGTCATAAGTCCGCCCCACAAGGTATCCGTAGCATCCGACTTACTACGCAAATCGGGCACAATTGTTATCTAGGTGACCGCCTCGCGCCGTCGGGTCAGCGCAGTGCCGCGAGCACCAGATCGCGGACCTGATTCCGCTGCGCGTCGTCGCTGAGGGGACGTCCGGCGCGATCTACCACATAGAAGACGTCCACCGCCTCCGCGCCGAGAGTCTCCACGCGAGCAGCCCTCACGTCAAGACCGCACTCCCCGAACGCCCGTCCGATGCGCCACAGGAGTCCCGGCCTGTCATGGACCCTGACCTCGATCACGGTGGCGGTCGCGGAGGCGTCGTCCACCAAGGTCACACGGGGTGGAGCCACCGGCACGCGCGGGGGTCTGACGGCCCGCGTCCGGCGGGCCAGGCGCTGCTCGATGTCAAGACGCCCAGCAAGGACGAGACGGAGATCGGATTCGAGCGTGGCGGGGTCGGGCGGCGAGCCGTACTCGGGGACGACGGAGAAGTCGATCACCGCCGTGGAGCCGGCGGACGCGGCCGAGGCGGAGCGGACGATCAGGCGGTGCGCGGCCAGCACGCCGGCGGCGCTCCAGAGCAGGCCCACCCGGTCGGGGGCCACCACCGTGACGGCTCCGCCGTTCACCCGGACCGCGCCGCCGCCGTGCCTGGCCAGCGCGGCCTGCTCGGCCGACAGCACGGGCGCCTTGGGCGGCGGCGAGCCTGACAGGACCGACCTGACCCGGCGCACGAGATCGGCGACCAGCCCGGCCTTCCAGGAGTTCCAGGCGGCGGGGCCCGTGGCGTGACCGTCGGCGATCGCCAGCGCGGCCAGCAGGTCGAGCGCCTCGCGCGAGCCCACCGTGCCCGCGACCTTCTCGATCGTCACCGGGTCGTCCAGGTCGCGGCGGGTCGCCGTCTCGGGCAGCAGCAGGTGGTGGCGCACCACGGTGGCCAGCACGTCCACGTCGGGGCCGGGCAGGCCGAGGCGCGTGGCGATGTCGCGGACCACGACCTCGCCCGTCGCCGAATGGTCACCGGGCCAGCCCTTGCCGATGTCGTGCAGCAGCGCGGCGATCAGCAGCAGGTCGGGGCGCGAGACCTCGCGGGTGTGGCTCGCGGCGTTGGCGGCGGCCTCGATCAGGTGCCGGTCGACGGTGAAGCGGTGGATGGGATTGCGCTGCGGGCGGTGCCGTACGCGCTCCCAGTCAGGAAGGAGTCTGACAAGGATGCCGGCCTGGTCGAGTTCCTCCCACACGGGGACGGCGGCCCGGCCGGCGCCGAGGATCGACACCAGCGAGTCACGGGCCTCGTCAGGCCACGGAACCGGCATCGGGGGCGACTGAGCGGCCAGGACGGACACCGTGGCCGGGGCGAGCGGCAGCCCCGACTCGGCCGCCGCCGCGGCGGCGCGCAGCACCAGCAGCGGGTCCTTGCGAGGGTCGGCGCCCCTGGCGAGCACCACCTCGCCCCCGTGCTCCACCACTCCGTCGGCCAGCGGGCGGCGGCCACGCGGGGCCGGCCCTGACAGCAGCCTGTCAACCGTGCGCCAGGTGGTGTCGAAGGCGTGGGAGATCGTCCGGCCCGCCTCGGCCAGCCGGCGCATCAGCGCCTCGGCGTCGAGCAGGCCCAGCAGCCCCGCGACCGCGTCCTGCTCCTGCAGGACGAGCCGGTCCGCGCCGCGCGCGGTGACGACGTGCAGCGCGTGCCGCACGTCCAGGATGAACTCGTACGCCTCGCGGGCGCGGGGGCCCGGGGCGGAGGCGACCCAGGCCGCCGCGACCGCCTGCATGGCCTGCAGGTCGCGCAGCCCGCCGCGGCCGTCCTTCAGATCGGGTTCGAGCAGGAAGGCCAGCTCGCCACTGACCTGCGCCCGGTGTTCGGCCGCCTCCCGCAGCTCGCCCAGCCGGCGCCGGGAGTCGGCCCGCCATTCGGCGAGCACCGCCTCCCTGGCCTTGCGGGTCAGCTCGGGGTCACCGGCCACGTGCCTGGCCTGGATGAGGCCGAGCACCGCCTTGAGGTCGTCGCGGGCGACGACCACGGCCTGTTCCACGGTCCGCACCGAATGGTCGAGACCGACGGCGGAGTCCCAGATCGGATACCAGACGCGCTCGGCGATCCGGGCCACGTCCGGCCTGCCGTTGTGCAGCAGGACCAGGTCGAGGTCACTGCCCGGAGCGAGCTCACCGCGGCCCAGGCTGCCGACGGCGACCAGGGACACCTGGTCGCCGTCGCTCGCCGTGCGGAAGAGATCCTTGAGCCAGCGGTCGGTGTCCGCGGCCCGCTCCTTGCGAGCCGCGGCATACGAACGGGCTTCACCCCTCAAGACATCTCCTCGCCGAGCTCCACCCGGACACCCGCCCCGTCGCGGGTGTCCTCGCTTCGCTGCGGATCCATCCAGCACAACCTGCCGAGCTCCGCTCGGACGCCCGCCCTGTGACGGATGTCCTCGCTTCGCTGCGGATCCATCCAGCACAACCTGCCGAGCTCCGCTCGGACGCCCGCCCTGTGACGGATGTCCTCGCTTCGCTGCGGATCCATCACAGGGCCTCTGGACCGCGTTCTCCGGTGCGGACGCGGATGACCGTGTCCACGGGCACGGACCAGACCTTGCCGTCGCCGATCTTGCCGGTCTGGGCCGCCTTGACGATGACGTCGATCACGTCCTCGGCGTCATCCTCTTCGATCAGCACCTCGACGCGGACCTTGGGGACCAGGTCGACCTGGTACTCGGCGCCGCGGTAGACCTCGGTGTGGCCGCGCTGCCGGCCGTAGCCGCTGGCCTCGCTGACGGTCATCCCCTTGATGCCGAACTGTTCCAGGGCCGCCTTCACATCATCGAGTTTGAAGGGCTTGATGACGGCCGTGATGAGCCTCATGCGTCCACCTTCTTGGCTGCAGTGGTGACCGGTCCGTTGGAGCTGCTCACGCCGGAGGCGTGAACGGTGCCGAGGTCGTAACCGGTCTCGGCGTGCGTGGTGATGTCGATGCCCGTCTGCTCGTCCTCGGCCGCGATCCGGAAGCCCATCGTCTTGTCGATGATCTTTCCGATGATCCAGGTGACGACGAACGAGTAGCCGCCCACCGCGATCGGCCCCAGCACCTGCAACCCGAGCTGGCCGAAGCCGCCGCCGTAGAACAGGCCCTCGCTCTGGGCGTCCGTGGCGGGGTAGGCGGCGACGAAACCGAGGGCGACGGCGCCGATGACGCCACCGACCAGGTGGACGCCGACCACGTCGAGCGAGTCGTCGTAACCGAGCTTGTACTTGAGCCCGACGGCGTAGGAGCAGGCCGCGCCCGCGATCACGCCGATGAGGGCCGCCGCCCAGGGGTCGACGAAACCACAGGCGGGGGTGATGGCGACCAGACCGGCGACGGCGCCGGAGGCGACACCGAGGCTGGTGGCGTGGCCGTCGCGGAGCTTCTCCGTGACGAGCCAGGCGCCGGCGGCGACGGCGGTGCAGATCTGGGTGTTCATGAACGCGAGGCCGGCGATGCCGTCGACCACGAGCTCGGAGCCCGCGTTGAAGCCGAACCAGCCGAACCACAGCAGGGCCGCGCCGAGCAGCACCAGCGTCAGGTTGTGCGGACGCATCGGCTCCTTGCGCCAGCCCTGCCGCTTGCCGATGATGAGCGCCAGCGCGAGCGCCGCGGCACCGGCGTTGATGTGCACCACGGTGCCGCCGGCGAAGTCCTCGATGCCCATCGTGTTGAGCCAGCCGCCGCCCCAGACCCAGTGCGCGACCGGGAAGTAGACCACGGTGGCCCAGACGACGGTGAAGAGGACCCAGGCGCCGAACTTCGCGCGGTCCGCGATGGCGCCGCTGATCAGCGCGACGGTGATGATGGCGAAGGTCAGCTGGAAGGCCGAGAAGACCAGGCTGGGCATGCCGCTGCCGTCGTCCGCGGTGGCCGTGTTCACCAGGCTCTGCAAGCCGAGGTGCTCAAAACCTCCGACGACGTTGTTGAGCCAGGACATCGGGTTCTCGCTGAAGGCCAGCGAGTGCCCGTAGATCATCCAGGCGATGGTCACTGTGATGATGGCGACGAACGACATCATCATCATGTTCAGGACACTCTTGGCCCTGGTCATGCCCCCGTAGAACAACGCGAGCCCCGGAGTCATCAGCAACACCAACGCGGTGGCTGTGAGCATCCAGGCAGTCGTGCCGGTATCGATCTCCACGGCCGACCCTCCTTACATGTGACGTGTGGGCACAGCGTCTTCGGCCGCCGTTTCGTGGCTCGACCGGGTGTGTTTCACATTCGTGAATCTCGCCGTACTGGTGTTTCGGCAGCGTTTCGGGCTTTTCACACCCCCGCATTTCGGGCAACGCATAGCCAAAGTCGTCGGCTGGACCTGCCCACACGCAGGTTCGGCACGACACTCCGGAGCGGCGCCTACGCGCGTCTCGTACGGAGCTTCTGCCGGTTGCCGCAGCGGCTCATCGAGCACCAGCGGCGGTTGCCCGGCCGTGAGGTGTCAAGGAAGAGGAGGGGGCAACGCTCCCCCGCGCACCTCCGCACCCGCCTGACCAGGGGGCCGCTGAACAGCTCGATGGCGTCACGTGCCACGGCCGACAGGAACTGCGTCGCGGTCACGGGGTAGGACCAGCCGCGCTCCAGCGCGGCGCCGATCACCGGCACGGGCGGCGGCGCGGCCGCGGCCTCGTTGAGCGCCCGGAGGTCCGCGGTGTCGTAGCCCTCTCGCCGGGCGGCCCGCTCGGCGAGGTGCCGGATCGCGCCGCGCAGCCGCTCGGCGGCCACGAGGTCGCCCTGGCCGGCCAGCACATCGCCTTCGACGTCCAGCCGGGAGCGGCCGATCCAGGCCACGAAATCGGCGGGCTCGCGCAGCCGCTCGCCCGGCTCGATTGCGCCGGTGAGCAGGAACTCCAGGCACAGCGTCCCGGCGTCGAACCGGAACCGCTGCCCGTCGAGCGCGGTGAGCGTCATCCCGCCCGCACCATCCACGCGGCGAGCGTAACACCCGACACCGGCTAAACCGGTGTCGGGTGTGAAGAGAGTCAGGCGGCGTTGGCCATCCGCCGCAGCCGGGCCAGCGCGTCACGCTCGATGCGGCGGGCGCGGTCACGGCCGATGCCGTAGCGCTCGCCCACCTCGGTGAGCGTGTGCTCGCGCCCGTCGACCAGCCCGTAACGCCAGCGCAGCATGTCGCGCGTGTCGCCCTCCAGGCCCGTCAGCCACTGGTCGAGCCGCTCGCGCTCCAGGATGTCGATCGCCTGCTGCTCGGGATCGGCCCACGTGTCGTCGGCGATCATGTCGCCCAGCTCGGTCTCGTCCTCGTCGCCCACGCCCAGCTGCAGCGAGACGGGATCGGAGGCCCAGCGGCGCAGCTCGCGCACCCGCTCGATCGGCAGCTCCAGGATCTGCGCGAGGTCGTCGTCGGTCGGCTCGACGTCGAACTCGGCCAGCATGTCGCGGCGCACCCGCATCAGCCTGGTCATCTGCTCACCGGCGTGCGTGGGCAGCCGCACCGGCCGCGCCTGCTCGTGGATGGCCCGCCCCACCGACTGCCTGATCCACCAGGTGGCGTAGGTCGAGAACTTGTAACCCCGCTTGTAGTCGAACTTCTCCACCGCCCGGACCAGCCCCAGGTTGCCCTCCTGGACCAGGTCGATCAGCGGCATCCCGCGCCCCGAGTACTTACGCGCCACGGCCACCACCAGCCGCAGGTTGGCCTGGATGAACTCGTCCTTGGCCCGCTGGCCGGAGACCGCCAGGCGCTCCAGCTCCTCGTCGGCCGCGTCCCCGCAACGCGGCTCCGAACCACCGCTGTCGAGCAGTTGCTCGGCGAAGAGCCCCGCCTCGATGCGCTTGGCCAGCTCCACCTCTTCCTCCGCCGTGAGCAGCGGCACCCGGCCGATCTCCGCCAGGTAGGTCCCCAGCAGGTCGCGATCCGCGACGTGCTGCTCCTGCGTGCGACTCCCCGTAGGCCTTGCCATCCCCTGGCACCTCGTTCCGCAGCTCCGTCTTATATCCGGCCAACGTCCGGCCCGATGCAAAGATTCCCTAAAGGACTACGACCAGCGGAGGGTTCTGGATGTCCTACTCAAGGAGGAGACCGCCTTGGAACACCTGGTGGACGAGGGGGACACCAGGTCGATAGGCCAGGTGGGTGTAGGAAGGGGCGTCGAGGACCACGAGGTCGGCGCGTGCTCCCGGCCCCAGCCAGCCTACGTCCGCGCGGCGCAGCGCGCGTGCCCCGCCGTACGTCGCGGCTCTGATCGCCTCCAGCGGCGTCATGCGCATCTCCCGTACGGCCAGCGCGACGCAGAACGGCATCGACGACGTGAACGACGAGCCCGGGTTGCAGTCGGTGGCCAGCGCGACGGTCACCCCGGCGTCGATCAGCCGGCGGGCGTCGGGGTAGGGCGAGCGGGTGGAGAACTCCGCGCCCGGCAGCAGCGTCGCCACGGTGCCCGACGAGGCGAGCGCGTCGACGTCGGCCGCGCTCAGGTGGGTGCAGTGGTCGGCCGAGGCCGCTCCCAGCTCGCAGGCGATCCGCACGCCGGGCCCCTCGGTGAGCTGGTTGGCGTGCACCCGGGCCAGCAGCCCCGCCTTGATGCCCGCGCCCAGGATCTCGCGGGTCTGGTCGCCGTCGAACGCGCCGCGCTCGCAGAAGACGTCCACCCACTTCGCGTACGGCGCGCAGGCCGCCAGCATCTCGCCCGTGACGAGCCGCACGTAGTCGTCGGCCGTGACGCCGTCGGGCACGAGGTGCGCGCCGAGGTAGGTGGTCTCGTCGGTCAGCCCGGTGGCGATCTCCAGCGAACGGCGCTCGTCCTCGACGCTCAGCCCGTAGCCGCTCTTGATCTCGACGGTCGTGGTGCCCTGCGCCAGCATCTCGGCGACCAGGGCGGCGGCGCGGGTGGCCAGCTCGGCGTCACCGGCCCGCCGGGTGGCGGCGACCGTGGTGCGGATGCCGCCTCCGGTGTAGGCCTGGCCGGCCATCCGGGCCTCGAACTCGGCGGTCCGGTCACCGGCGAAGACGAGATGGGCGTGGCTGTCGACGAAGCCGGGGATCACGCACCGGCCTCCGGCGGCGATCCGCCGGTCGGCCGCGGGCGCCCGGCCGGCCGGGCCGAGCCAGGCGACCAGGCCGTCCTCCAGGACCAGCGCGGCGTCCCGGATCTCCTCACGCGCGGGGTCACCCGTGTAGAGCAGCCCGATCCCGTCGATCAGCGTCGTGGTCATCCCACCCGTCCCATCGTCTCGCCCAGCAGGTCATCCCACCGGTCCGATCGCCTCGCCCAGCAGGTCATCCCATCCGTCCCATCGTCTCGCCCAGCGGGGTCATCGCACCCGTCCGATCGCCTCACCCAGCAGGGCGCCGATGTCACCCAGCCGGTGCCGCCCCTCGGTCACCACGCGGCGCCCGCCGGAGATCACCGAGTGCACGTCCGCCGCCGTGGCCGCGAACACCACGGCCTCCAGGCCGGTCGTGCCCGCCGTACGGACCGAGTCGAGGCGGACGGAGACCAGGTCGGCCCACGCGCCGGGCATGAGCTGCCCGGCGTCGGGGAAGCCGAGGGAGGCGTGGCCCCTGCCGGTGGCGGCGGTCAGCAGCTCGGCCGCCTGCCAGTGGCCGCGCCGCTCGGTGGCCAGCCGCTCGTCCAGCTCGACCGCGCGGGCCTCCTCGAACAGGTCGATCACCGCGTGGCTGTCGGAGCCCAGCGTGAGCGGCGACCCCTGGTCGTACAACGCCCTGGCCGGGCCGATGCCGTCGGCCAGGTCGCGCTCGGTGGTGGGGCACATGCAGACGTGGGTGCCCGACTGGCCGAGCAGGCCGATGTCGGCGTCGCTCAGGTGGGTGGCGTGCACGGCCGTGGAACGCGGTCCGAGCAGGTCGTTCTCGTACAGCACCCGCACGGGCGTCGCCCCGTACGCGTGCTCGCAGGCGGTGTTCTCGGCGCGCTGCTCGGAGACGTGCGCGTGCAGCGGCGCGGCGTGGCGGCGGGCGAACTCCGCGACCATCGGCATCTGCCCGGCCGGCACCGCGCGCACCGAGTGGACCGCCGCGCCGATCTCCACGTCGGGCCGCCCCTCGTACGCGGCGGCCAGCATCTCGGCGCGGGCCGCCCAGTCTCCGACGTCGCCGTCGCCGAAGCGCGTCTGCGGGCCCTCCAGCGGGACGCCGATGCCGCCCGTCAGGTAGCAGGCGTCGAGCAGCGCGATCCGCAGCCCCGCCTCACGCGCGGCCTGCACGAGCGCGTGCCCCATCGTGTTCGGGTCGTCGTACGGCACCCCGCCCGGCCCGTGGTGCAGGTAGTGGAACTCCCCCACGCAGGTCACCCCGGCCAGGGCCATCTCGGCGTAGACGGCTCGGGCCAGCGCCAGGTAGCCGTCGGGGTCGAGCCGGGCGGCCACCTCGTACATCCGCTCCCGCCAGGTCCAGAAGTCGCCGCTGCCCGCCTGGGTGGCTCCGCGCAACGCCCGGTGGAACGCGTGCGAGTGGGCGTTGGCCAGACCGGGGATGGTGAGCCCGGCCAGCCGTTCGGCCCCTCCGGGCTCCCCCTGCCGGACCTGGACGACGTGCGTCCCCTCGATCTCGACGAGCACGCCCTCGGTGACGCCGCCGGGCAGCCACGCCTGCTCGCACCAGTAGGTCAGCGGCACAGGTCCTCCAGCACGGTCGCGAGCGCGGCGACTCCCGCCTCGCAGTCCGCCCGTTCGGCGTGCTCGTGCGGCGAATGGGAAACGCCGGTGGGGTTGCGTACGAACACCATCGCGCTCGGCACACCCGCCGAGGCCAGGATCCCGGCGTCGTGCCCGGCTCCGGTCGGCAGGATCGGCACCGGCCCGCCGCCTTCGCTCGTGGAGCCGATCAGATCGGCGAGCCGGTCTCTCAGCGGCTCGTCGAAGTCGACCACCGGCGTCCAGGACTCCTCGCTCACCTGCGCCCCCTCTGCCAGCTCGGCCAGCTCGGTCACCAGGTCGAGGACGTCTCGTTCGGCGGCCCCTCGCGCGTCGAGCCAGGCCGAGACCAGGCCGGGCACGGCGTTGGCGTTGCCGGGCGAGACCCGGACCTTGCCGACGGTGGCCACGACACCGCGCCGCGCCGCCGCCTCGCGGGCCGCCAGGACCATCCGGGCGAACGGCAGCATCGGGTCGTCGCGGTCTTCCAGCCGGGTGGTGCCGGCGTGGTCGGCCCGGCCGCGGAAGTCGAACCGCCATCTGCCGTGCGGCCAGATCGCGGCCGCCACCCCGACGGGGCTGCCCTGGGCGTCGAGCCCGCGCCCCTGCTCGACGTGGAGCTCGACGAAGGCGCCCACGGTGGCGAGGGTCTCGTCGTCGCGCCCGAGCGCGCGCGGGTCGCGACCGGTCCGGATGAGGACGTCGGCCAGCGTGTCGCCCTCGTCGTCGGTCAGGCCCAGCGCCCGGCCGGGGTCGAGGACGCCGGTGAGCAGCCTCGACCCCACGCAGGGGACGCCGAACCGGGCGCCCTCCTCGTCGGTGAAGCACGCGACGCCCAGCGGCCTGCCCGGCGGGACGCCACGCTCCCACAGCAGGTCGAGGGCGGCGAAGGCGGACACCACGCCGAGCGGGCCGTCGAACGCGCCGCCCTGCCGTACCGAGTCGAGATGGCTGCCCGTGACCACGCCGGGCTCGCGCGACGGGTCTCCCCACCAGGCCCAGAGGTTGCCGTTGCGGTCCTCGCGCAGGTCGAGCCCCCGTTTCGCCGCCTCCCCCCGGAACCACTCGCGCAGCTCCAGGTCGGCGGCCGACCAGGCGTCTCTGACGTAGCCGTTGGTGGAGGGATCACGCCCGATGTGCGCGAGTTCGTCAAGCATGGACCCACTGTAGTGAATGAATCCATTCAGCCGTCAGTTGACCGGGCCGCCGCGAGGGCGCAGCATCAGCTCGGTCAGCTGGGCGTCGGGGCCGGCGTTGATCGCGGCCAGCACGGCCCTGGCGACGGTCTCCGGCCGCAGGTAGCGGTCGGGCTCGTACGCGCCACCCTCCTGCGCGCGCACGGCGCGCTGCATGTCGGTGTCGACACGCCCCGGGTAGACGCTCGTCACCCGCAGCGCCGGCTCTTCCTGGCGCAGCGCGTCGGCGAAGGCCCGCAACGCGAACTTGGTCGCCGCGTAGGCCCCCCAGCCCGGGTTGGCACGCAGGCCCGCCCCGGAGTTGACGCACACCACATGGCCACCGGCCGCCCGGAGCGCGGGCAGCAGCAGGCGGGTGAGCTCGGCGACGGCGATCACGTTGAGCTCCATCGCGTCGCGCCACGCGTCGGCGGGCAGCTCGGCGACCCGGCCGAGCGGGCTGATCCCGGCGCTGTGCACGAGCACGTCGACCCGCTCGACGCCCTCGACATCGGCCGGGGAGAGCTCGGTCAGCTCCACCGGCCAGGGCCGCGCGTCGGGAAACTCACCGGCCAGCTCGCTCAGCGCGTGCTCGTCCCGGCCGCCCAGAATGAGGTGGTGCGTCGGCGCCAGCACCCGGGCAATAGCCTCGCCCACCCCTCGCGAAGCACCGGTGACCAGCGCCGTCGGTCGTTCAGTCATGGCCGACAGCTTATGACCTTGAAGTTCGAGCTCCTCAAGGTCGGGGTCACGGCCGTTCCAAGATCATGAGTTGAGGCCGAGGTTAGTGAATGGCCTGCTCATGTAGCGGCAGGCCCAGCGCGCGAGTACCGACCGTAAGCAGGCTGTGCACGCCCGGCTCAAGCACATGCTCGCCGCCGAGCTGTACGGAAACGAACGCGTACCCCAGTTGGACACCGACTTCGCCGACATCATGTGCAAGGGGGCGGACGAACTCGGCTTCTACGTGATCTCCATGCAGGATGCCGACACCTACGCCGAGCTGCGCGCCCTGGCCCCTCAGCTCCTGGAAGCCGAATGGGCCAGCGCCCAGGAGATCGACCGCCTCTTCCTGGTGCTGCCGAAGGAGCCACAAGACCTGTGGGCGGTCAAGGTCGTCAAGCGGCTCTTCGACGTCTCGATCATCTGGAGGACCGAAACGGGCTGGGCCGGCCCTTCAGCGGACGCCGCTCTGGGGCGGTGACTGTGTGAAACTCACTGGGCCACACCTCTGAGCAGCGCCGCCCGGACCCACTCAGTCTCCGCTGTCGTCCCTCCTGGACAGGAGCCATGTGAATCCATTGTCCCAGACATTCAGCGGCAAGGTGATGACACAATGTGACCGTGCGGAAACCCCGAGCGAAATACTTCAATACCACCGGACCGTGCAGCCCACAGCACCACTACATCTTGCCTCCCACGCAACGGCTCCCCGAGGCGCGCGAGCTCATCGAGATGGACCGCTACTTCGTGCTGCACGCGCCCCGGCAGACCGGCAAGACCACCATGCTGCGCACCTTGGCGTCCGAGCTGACCGCCGAGGGCGACATCGCCGCCCTGATGTTCTCCTGCGAGCGCGCCAAGTCGGCCGGTGACGACTACGCCGCCGCAGAGTCGCTTCTGCTGGATTCCCTCCGCGAGGCCGCCGCGCGGTCGGGATGGCCGAAGAAACTGCTCCCGCCGGATTCCTGGCCGCAGGTCACGCCCGGCGCCCGGTTCGGTTCGGCGCTGAGCGAGTGGTGCCGCCGCTGCCCGCGCCGCGTGGTGCTGCTCCTCGACGAGATCGACGCCCTGCAGGGCAACAGCATGGTCAGCATCCTCAGCCAGCTCCGCCACGGCCACAACGCCCGGCATGAGGGCCAACCGTTCCCCGCATCCGTGGTGCTGTGCGGGCTGCGCGACCTGCGTGACTACAAGGTCGCCTCGGGTGGCGAGCCCGGCAGGTCGAATCCGGCCAGCCCGTTCAACATCGTCGCCAAGTCGCTACGCCTGGGCGACTTCACCGCCGACGACATCGCCGAGCTCTACGGTCAGCACACTCAGCAGACCGGCCAGGAGTTCACCAAGGACGCGGTGGAGCGGGTGTTCGAGCTGACGCAGGGCCAGCCGTGGCTGGTCAACGCTCTGGCCCATGAGGTCGTCTTCGAGATGGGCGTGACCGGCGCCGTCACCGCCGGGCAGGTGGAAGACGCCAAGGAACGGTTGATCCGGACGCGTGCCACACATCTGGACTCTGTGATGGCCCGGCTACACGAGCCGCGGGTCAAGCGGGTGATGGAGCCGGTCGTGGCCGGGACCTTCCCCCACATCGACCCCGCCTTCTCCGACGACCTGTCCTACGCACGCGACCTGGGCCTGATCAAGCAGAAACCCCCGCTCGAAGTGGCGAACCCGATCTACCGGGAGGTCATTCTGCGAGTGCTCGGAGACCCGTCGGAACAGTACGTGATGGCCGACCCGCGCAGCTTCGTGCTGCCGGACGGCCGGTTCGACCTGCCGCGCCTGCTGGAGGAGTTCGTCGTCTTCTGGCGCGAGCACGGCGAGGTGCTGGTCCGCCAGGAGGGCTACCATGAGGCCGCCTGCCAGATCATCCTCATGGCCTTCCTGCACCGGCTGGTCAACGGCGGAGGCTACCTCGACCGGGAGTACGCCGCCGGTACCAAACGCCTGGACGTGCTCGTCCGCTGGCCCTACACGAGCCCCGACGGCGAACGCCTGATGCAGCGCGAGGCCATGGAACTGAAGGTCTGGCGAGCAGGCGAGCACGACCCGGCACCCGACGGCCTCGCCCAGCTCGACCGCTACCTGGACCGCCTCACCCTCTCCACCGGCGCACTGGTGATCTTCGACCGCCGCCTCGAGGCCCCGCCCTGGCAGGAACGAGGCGGCTTCGAACAGACGACCACACCCTCCGGCCGCCAGGTCACCGTCCTGCGCGTGTGACGGGCGCCCGAGTTTCCGGTCAGAACCAATCCCGCCCGGCCTGATCCGCCAATCTCAGCGGTCTCCCGCATCTCCCGCTTACAAGAGATCGTGAGTTCCAGTCACCGAAGGGCTGCTTTCACCTCAACGGGCTTCGCCTCTGAGCATCGCCGCCCAGACCCGCTCAGCCTCCGCTGTCGTGGTCCACACCGTCTCGTGGATCACGCCCTTGACAGATCGCCGGATGAACGCGAGCCCGCCTGCGACACAGAACTCGTAACAGGGCGCGCAACCGCTGCAGGTGTGCTCGCGCACCCGGACCCGGACGCACCGGGCAGTGGGAGTCGCCCAGGCGATCCGTTCATGTCCCTCCTGGACAGGAGCCACGTGAAGGCCGTGATACTCCTCCAACAGGTCTCGTACCCCGCTCATCACCGACCCGCCGTACGAGGCAGCGCGAACCAGATCGCCTTACCCGCCAGCCCAGGACACGTGGCGAACCCCTGCGGAATGCAGCCGTAGAGCCCACCCGACAACTCCGCCACGATCAGCAGCCCCCGCCCATGCTCGGCCTGAGCATCCGTCCCCCGGCGCACCGGGAGAACAGCTCCCGCGTCGACCACCATGCACACCACTTCGACCGGATCGACCCGTATCACCAGTTCGTACGGCGCGTCACCGTGCAGAACCGCGTTCGTGACCAGCTCACTGACCATCAGCACGGCGTCGTCCACCAGATCCCGCCCCAGACCGACCAGCAGAAGCACGCGCCGGACGAGGTCACGGGCATCACCGACCGCACGAGCGTCATCCCGAAGCCGCCACACCATGCTCTGCCCGACAGAGCCTGAACGCTCCGCCACCGCAGCGGCCTTCGCCGATTGCGCGACTCCCGACGCGATCTCACCGAACAAGGGAGCTTTTCCGTGCATTTTTATCCTTTTCTATGGAAGTCGATTTTCTCCTGCTCTAGGCATGTCACCAAGTTTCCGCCTGCAGCGTTGCGCCGTCCATTTCCTGTCACGATTAGAGATCGAGCGGAAATCTTTGACTTTCAGTCTGCCCAGGTGAAGACTTATCTTGCAGAAGAAATCAGCGCACAATCGAGTCCCAAAACCGCCCTTCAATTGGGGCTTGTTGTCAACATTTGTCAAGACCCGTCAAATTGTCGGGGAGACAGGTGAAGGATGGTCATGGGCAACGACCTTGATCCGCGTCTAACACCAGTTCAGCGCTTCGGCAGAGAGCTAGCCCGAACACGTCGGGAGCACGAACTGACACAGTCAGCTCTTGGCAAGCGCCTGGACTGCTCGTCATCGCTCGTCGCACATATCGAAAAGGGGGATCGGAAGCCGAAGCCGGATTTCGCCGCGGGCTGTGACCAGGTGTTCAGGACAGGCGACCGCTTCGCACGCCTGTGTCGCGGCATCACATCGCCGTCCGGGCCAGGCTGGTACCTCCGATGGACGGACGAGATCGAGCCCTCGGCGCGCGTTCTCAGAAGCTGGGATCCGCTCTTGATCCCCGGCTTGCTCCAGATCGAGGACTACGCCAGAGCCATCTTTCGAGGCGGTCTCGCGGGGAACTCAGATCGAGAGGTTGAGGATGGCGTCAGCGCTCGCATGCACCGCCAGCTCATCCTCGACACCGAAGCACCGCCCACGCTGTGGGTCCTCATTGACGAGCTGGTGCTTCGTCGCCCTGTCGGGGGTCCGCACGTCATGGCCGCGCAACTGGAGCATCTCCTTGCCGTTGCCGACCACCCCTACATCACGGTGCAAGTCGTCCCCTTCGACACTCCGTGTACTGCCGGCCTACTGTCCAGCTTCATCATCGCTGAGCTACCGGACAGCCCCACGGCTGTATCGGTGGACTCCGCTGGTAGAGGCGAGGTGTCAGCTGAACACGACTTCGTTGCGCTGATCTGGGATAGATATGACAAACTACGAGCAGAGGCGTACCGTCCCGGACAGTCTCTAGAGATGATCGAGGAAGCCCGAGACCAATGGAAGCTCAAGACCTAATCCATGCGGACCTCCACCGGGCGGCATGGAGGAAGAGTTCCCACAGCGGCGACAACGGCGGAAACTGTGTCGAGGTCGCCGGCAATCTCCCCGGAATCGTCGCCGTGCGTGACAGCAAGAACCCGAACGGCCCCGCGCTCGTCTTCACTCCAGGCGAGTGGCGAGCCTTCCTCAGCGGTGTCAAGCTCGGCGAGTTCGACGCATAGTCTGATTGCCCTCGGACAGCGAGACTCTTGTCATCCCTTCGAGGGGATATGAACCCTTGTATATCGTGTTCGCAAGCGCCTGACCGTTTCCGATGGTCAGGCGCTTATTTGTTCGTGAAGCACCCGCTTCAAGCGTATGCGGATCTCGTCCGAGAGTGTCATGTCGGAGAGCTGGGCTCTGGGGTAGTCAGCGGTGACCAACTCGGCCAGTTCTCCGCGAGGTTGGACAACCGGCATGGGGGAGACTCTCGCGGACAGTGATCGTCACCAAGGACCGCCTGAAGAGAGCAGCCGGCCGTTGCGGTCGTTACGACGGCTGGCCGGGGAGGAAGGTGCCGGCCTCGTCGGTCATCCGCTCGTACTCCTCCAGCCGGGCCCGGGTGCGCAGGGGCGCCGCGTCGGCCATGGCCTCCACCAGGGCCATGGCCAGGGCCAGGGGCGCCGCGTGCGAGTCGAACACCAGCCGGTCGCCCAGCGGGGCGGCGAGCACCATGTCGCCGGGAAAATCCGGCTTGTCGGTGATGACCGCCGTCTTCAGGCCCAGCTTCGCGGCGTACTCCAGCGCCTGCACCGCTTCCACCGGATACCGGGGCAGCACCACCGCCACCATCCACTCCGCCCCGGCGCGCCGCGCGGCGTGCAGCCCGTCGGCCAGCTCCGACCCACCGTGCGTCAGCAGCCGCACGTCGGGATGGATCCGCCGCGCGTAGTAGGCGAAGGTGGTGGCCAGCCCCGACGACACCCGCAGCCCGAGCACGGGCAGCGGGTCGGTGGCGGCCAGCGACTCCCCCAGCTCGCGCAGCGGGAGGTGCGCCAGCCGGTCGCGCACCACCGTCAGGTTGCGGATCTCGTCGTCGACGGCGCTCCTCAGCACGCTCTCCTGCGGCACGTCGGGCAGGCCGCCCATCACCAGCGGCCGCAACGCCTGGCGCAGCTCCGGATAGCCGGCGAAGCCGAGCACCATGGCGAACCGGGTCACCGACGGCTGGCTCACGCCCGCCCGCTCCGCCAGCTCGACGCTGGACAGGAAGATGGCCTCGTCGAGATGCTCCGACAGGTAATGCGCGATCCTGCGCTGGACGGGCGAGAGCCTGCGCCCGGCCAGCAAGCTGTCCATCCCGCTCTGGTAGCCGCTGGTCACACGAGCTCCAACGTCACCAACTGCTGTTTCTCATCCCGTCGGCCTCAGGATTCGCGCATCGGGATGCGGACCCCGCGCTCGGCGGCCACCTCGGCGGCCTCCTCGTAGCCGGCGTCGACGTGCCGCATCACACCCGTCCCGGGGTCGTTGGTGAGCACCCGGTTGAGCTTCTCCCGGGCCAGCGCGGTGCCGTCGGCGACCGTGACCTGACCGGCGTGGATCGACCGGCCGATGCCGACGCCGCCGCCGTGGTGGATCGACACCCACGACGCGCCCGAGGCCGTGTTGAGCATGGCGTTGAGCAGCGGCCAGTCGGCGATCGCGTCGGAGCCGTCGGCCATGGCCTCGGTCTCGCGGTAGGGGGAGGCGACCGAGCCGCTGTCGAGGTGGTCGCGGCCGATCACCACGGGCGCCTTGAGCTCACCAGCCGCCACCATGTCGTTGAACCGCTCGCCCGCCCGGTCGCGCTCGCCGTAGCCGAGCCAGCAGATGCGCGCCGGCAGCCCCTGGAAGCGCACCTTCTCCCCGGCCTTCCTGATCCATCTGGCCAGCGGCTCGTTCTCGGGGAAGAGCTCCAGGATCGCCCGGTCGGTGGCGGCGATGTCGGCGGGGTCGCCGCTGAGCGCGGCCCACCGGAACGGGCCCTTGCCGGCGCAGAACAGCGGCCTGATGTAGGCGGGCACGAACCCGGGGAAGTCGAAGGCCCGCTGGTAGCCGGCCAGCCGGGCCTCGCCGCGGATGGAGTTGCCGTAGTCGAAGACCTCGGCGCCGCCGTCCTGGAAACCGACCATGGCCTCCACGTGCCGGGCCATCGACTCGCGGGCCCGCTGGGTGAACCCGGCAGGGTCCTTGTCGCGCTCGGTGGCCATGTCCTCGAAGGCCACGCCCAGCGGCAGGTACATCAGCGGGTCGTGGGCGGAGGTCTGGTCGGTGACGATGTCGATCTCGGCGCCGCGGGCCAGCAGGTCCGGCAGGGCCTCGGCGGCGTTGCCGACCACGCCGATCGACAGTGGCCTGCGGGCGTCGCGGGCCTCGTAGGCCAGCCGCAACGCCTCCTCCAGGGACGCCGCCTGGACGTCGAGGTAGCCGTGCTCGATGCGCCGCGTGACCGACCGGGGGTCGCAGTCGACGCAGACGGCGACGCCGCCGTTCATGGTGACCGCGAGCGGCTGCGCGCCGCCCATGCCGCCGAGGCCGGCGGTCAGCGTGATGGTGCCGGCCAGCGACCCGCCGAAGCGCTTGGCGGCGACCGCCGCGAACGTCTCGTACGTGCCCTGCAGGATGCCCTGGGTGCCGATGTAGATCCACGAGCCCGCGGTCATCTGGCCGTACATGGTCAGCCCGGCCGCCTCCAGCCGCCGGAACTCCTCCCAGTTGGCCCAGTCGGGCACCAGGTTGGAGTTGGCGATGAGCACCCTGGGCGCCCACTCGTGCGTGCGGAAGACGCCGACCGGGCGACCTGACTGGACGAGCAGCGTCTCGTCGCCCTCCAGCGTGGTGAGCGTCCTGACCAGCGCGTCGTACGACGGCCAGTCGCGGGCCGCCCGGCCCGAGCCGCCGTAGACGACCAGCTGCTCGGGGTGCTCGGCGACCTCCGGGTCCAGGTTGTTCTGGAGCATCCGGAGCGCGGCCTCCTGCGGCCACCCCTTGGCGGTGATCGTCGTGCCTCGCGGCGCGCGCACGGTGCGGCTCATGCGTCCTCCTGAATGAACACATTCATCTACGTCTCTGGCAGAGTACAACTCCTCACGCCACGGGGAAGTGGGTGGTGGTCCGTCCTCACGTCACGAGGAACTGGGTGGCCGCCAGCTCGCGGTAGAGCTCGTCCTGGCCGATCAGCTCCTCGTGGGTGCCAACGGCCCGCACCCCGCCCGCGTCCATGACCACGATGCGGTCGGCGTTGGTCACCGTCGAGAGCCGGTGGGCGATGACGAGGACCGTGGTCTCCGCCGCCACCTCCGCGATGACCTCGCGCAGCCGTAACTCGTTGACCGCGTCGAGCTGGGACGTGGCCTCGTCGAGCAGGAGCAGCCGGGGCTTGCGCAGCAGCGCCCGGGCGATCGCGACCCGCTGCCGCTCGCCGCCCGACAGCAGCACGCCGCGGTGACCGACGGCGGTGTCGAGCCCCTCGGGCAGCCTGGCCACCAGGTCGTCGAGGCGGGTGCGGGTGAGCGCGCGGCGCAGCTCCTCGTCGGTGGCGTGCCGGGCGGCGAAGAGGAGGTTCTCCCTGAGGGTGCCCGCGAGCACCGGGGCGTCCTGCTCGACGTAGCCCAGAGCGCCGCGCAGCTCGCCGAGGGGCCAGTCGCGGATGTCGCGCCCGCCGACCGTGATCGTGCCCTCCTGGTGCTCGTAGAAGCGTTCGAGCAGGGCGAACACGGTGGACTTGCCCGCGCCTGACGGCCCGACGAGCGCCGTCAGCCCGCCGGGCGGCACCTCGAAGCCGACTCCGTCGTGCACGAGCGGCCGGTCGTCGCCGTACCTGAAGACCACGTTCTCGAACCGCACGCCCACGGGCTCGGCCGAGGCGGGAGGCGGCACCTCGACGGTCTCGCCGGGCAGGTTCTCGATCTCCCTGATCCGCGTCATCGCCGCCAGGCCCTGCTGCAGCTGCACCGCGCCCTCGACCAGTTGGCCGATCGGCGCGACCAGGTAGAACAGGTAGAGCAGGAACGCGATCAGCGACGACACCTCGAGCGCGCCCGAGGCGACCCGCGCGCCGCCCACGGCGAGCACGCACAGGAACGCGATCTGCACCGCCATCCAGGTCGCCACTCCGGCCAGCGAGGTCCATCCGGCCACCTGCAGGCCGCGGTCGCGGGCGCGCACGGCGGCCTCGCCGACCACGCCGATCTCACGCGCCTCGGCCCCGCTGGCCTTGACCGTGCGATAGGACTGCAGGGCCCGGTCGAGCACCGCGCCCATCTCGCCCACGGCCTCCTGGGCCTCCTTCTGCGCCCGCTGGATCCTGGGCATGATCAGGCCGACCAACCCGCCGATCACCATCACCACGAGCAGCGTGACCAGCAGCAGCACGCCGTCCATGGCCGCCATCAGCACGATCGCGCCGACCAGCATGAACACCGAGCCGATCGAGCCCACGATCCCGTCGGTCAGCACGGCCCGCAGCAGCGTCGTGTCACCGGTCACCCGCGACAGCAGGTCGCCGGGCTTGAGCCGGTCCACGTCGGCCACCCTGAGCCTGAGCATCCGGTCGACGAGCCGGCGCCGGGCGCCGAGCACGATGCCCTCGCCCGTGCGTTCCATCAGGTAGTTGCCTCCGGCCGAGACCACCGCTCCGACGAGCACGGCGACGGTCAGCCCGATGAGGGGCCCGGCCATCGACGCGTCCTGGCCGAAGGCGTCCACGACGTACTTGGCCAGCAGCGGCATGGATAACCCGGCCGCCGACCCGATCAGGCCCAGCAGCCCGCCGATCAGCAGAATCCTGCGATGCGGACGGATGTGGGCGAGCAGCTCCTTGATCACTGTTTCCCCTCTCACGGCGAATCCCCGAAACCCCCAACGATCGGCGGGTACCGATCCGCACCGGTCAACCTAGATTGACGACCTGAGTATGTCAACTTCGGTTGACCTCTCATCCTCGCGGAGGAGACCGACATCCGCCGGGCCCGCCGCGACGAATAGGGCGTCGAGGAACCCGGCCGGGACCTCTCGAAACCGATCAGCCCTTCGAAAGGACCGAACATGGAGCTCCGGATCAACCGGCGCGCTCTGGTCGGACTCGGCGTCGCGGCGGCACTGACCGCCTCCTCGTTCGCCGTGCTCCGCACCGACACCGGCGCCGCCTCCTCGCACCGCGAGGCTCCGGCGATCCTGGCCGACCCGCTCAACGACAACACCGACGTGTACGCGTTCGTCAGCCCCGACAAGGCCGACACGGTGACGCTGCTGGCCAACTGGATCCCGTTCCAGGAACCCAACGGCGGCCCGAACTTCTACCCGTTCGCCACCAGGTCGCGCTACAACATCAAGATCGACAACGACGGCGACGCCAAGCCCGACATCACCTACCAGTGGACCTTCCGCGACGAGGACCGGCGCGGCACCACCACGTTCCTCTACAACAACGGCCCCGTCACCTCGCTCGACGACCAGAACCTGCTCTACCGCCAGCGCTACACCCTGAAGAGGATCACTCCGGGCGGCAGCAAGACCCTGGTCTCCAACGGCATCGTGGCGCCGAGCAACGTGGGCCCCGCCTCCATGCCCGACTACGGCACGCTCAGGAAGCAGGCCATCACCGATCTGCCCGGCGGCGGCAAGACGCTCGCCGGACAGTCCGACGAGGCGTTCTTCCTCGACCTGCGCGTGTTCGACCTGCTGTACGGCGGAGACCTGTCCGAGGTCGGCCAGGACACCACCAGGGGCTACAACGTCAACACCCTGGCCGTCCAGGTGCCCGCCTCCGACCTCGCGCTCAAGGGCGACCCCAAGCGCAACCCGGTGATCGGCGTCTGGTCGACCACCGACAAGCAGGGCCCCAAGGGCTTCGTCCAGGTCTCCCGCCTGGGCAACCCCCTGGTCAACGAGGTCGTGGCGCCCGCCGGCCTGAAGGACGCGTTCAACGCGCTACCGCCCGCCAAGGACGCCGACGTGCCGGCCCTGGTCAAGCGGGTCACCGACCCCGAGGTGGCCAGACTGCTGGAGTCCATCTACGGGATCAAGGCGCCCGCCACGCCCCGTAACGACCTGTTCGAGATCTTCCTGACCGGCATCGCCAAGGGCAACGGGCCGATCATGGCGGACCTCAACTCGCAGACCCTCAACAAGGACGCCGGCAAGCTGCGTCCCGCCGAGATGCTGCGGCTCAACATGTCGATCCCGCCCACCAAGGACCCCAACAGGCTCGGCGTGCTGGCCGGCGACCTGCAGGGCTTCCCGAACGGCCGACGCCTGTCGGACGACGTGGTGGACATCGAGCTCCAGGCCCTGGCCGGGGCCGCGCAGTCCGGCAAGCTCGTCCCCGGGCTGACGGACAAGGTGGACAGGAACGACAAGCCCTTCCTGGCGACGTTCCCGTACATCCCGCTCCCCGGCAACGTCGCGGTCAACCAGCGCTGACCCCGTGACCGGCCGGCTCCCTCTCCTGGCCGGCCGGTCTCCCCCGCGGCGGGTCCGGTCTCCCCCCTTTCCCGCCGCCTCACCGGCCGGCCGTGCACCCCGTAGCGGCCGGCCGGCCTCTTCGACCCTCGGACCGTTCGGAGCCCTCGATGCGATCGCTCGTCCTCGCCTGCGGCGTGGTCCTGGCCGGCGCGCTGGCCTTCACCGTCGTCGCGGTGTCCGCGCCCGAGCAGCGCCAGGAGCAGCAGGCGGCGCCCTTCACCGAAACGCTGCAGACCCGCCTCAAGCGCCTGCCCGGCGACTACCGCGGCTGGGCCCGGCTCGGCATGGAGTACGTCGACCAGACCAGGATCACCGGCGACCCCTCCTTCTACGCCAAGGCCGAGGGCGCTCTGGCCACCGCCGCCCGGCTGGCTCCCGAGGACGACACCGTGCTGACCGGCCAGGCGGTGCTCGCCGCCGGCCGCCACGAGTTCGCCGACGCCGCCCGGCTCGCGAACCGCGCCCTCCACGTCAACCCCTACAGCGCGACCGCGCACGGCGTGCTCGCCGACGCGAAGACGCAACTCGGCGACCTGAGCGGAGCCGAGAAGGCCGTGAACAGGATGCTGAGCCTGCGCCCCGGCGTGCCCGCGTTCGCCCGCGCGTCCTACGCGGCCGAACTGCGCGGCGACCGGGACGCGGCCCGCCGGCTCCTGCTGGACGCCGAAGCCGACGCCTTCCTGCCCGCCGACCGCGCCTTCGCCCGCCACTACCTGGGCGAACTGGCCCTGCACTCCGGCGACCTGCGCGCGGCCGGCGACTGGTACGGCCAGGCCCTGCGGGCGTACCCGGCCTACACCCCCGCCCTCGCCGGCCAGGCGAAGGTCGCGGCGCTCGGCGGGCGGCTGACCGAGGCCCTCACCCTCTACGACCAGGTCGTCCAGCGGCTGCCCCTGCCCCAGTACCTGATCGAGCAGGGCGAGACCAGGATCAAGGCGGGCCTGACGGCCGACTGGACACTGCTGCGGGCCCAGCGCGAGCTGCTGCGGGAGGCCGGCGTGCGCGACGACCTCACCTGGGCCGAGTTCGAGGCCGACCACGGCGACCCGGTGCTGGCCGTACGGCATGCCAGGGCGGAGTACGCCCGCAACCCCAACCTGGTCGCCGCCGACGTCCTCGCCTGGGCCCTGTTCCAGGACGGACAGCCGCGCGCCGCGCTGCGGTACGCGAAGGAGGCCACCGCGACCGGCTGGCACCACCCGCTGCTCACCTACCACCGGGCGCGGATCGAGCGGGCGCTGGGGCTGCCCGCGCGCGTCGATCCGGGCTTCGACCCGTCCCTGCCCGCCCTGGCGAGGTCCTCGTGACTTCCCTCCCAGGGCCGCGGCCCGAAATCTCCAGCGAAGGCGATCCGATGAGACTGATCCGGCTGGGCCTGCTCGCCGTCCTCGCGGGTCTGGTGCTGTCGCTGTCGGCGGCGGTCGTGTTCGTCGCGGCGGCGCGGGCGGACTCCGGATCCGCCACGCTGCGGGAGACCGGCGTCGGGGCCACCGAGGGCGGGCGCCTGGCCCATCCGCTGGGCAACTTCACCGTCAACCACTACAACGGGCTGCGCCTGCGTGCCACCGAGGTGCGGAACACCGCCGTGGTGGACGCGGCGGAGCTGCCGACGCTGCAGGCCAAGCCCGAGGTGGACGGCTCGTACGCGGCCCGCAGGTGCGCCGCGCTGGCCGCCGCCCAGCGCCTCACGGTCGACGGCACGGCGGCGCCATGGCGGGTGGCCCGCTCGGCCCACGTCTACGCGCCCGGCCAGGGTGGCCTGGAGACCAGCCGGTTGACCTGCGAGCTCATCGCCGATGTCCGGCCGGCCGGGACCGTGGAGTTCGCCGACGCCTTCGAACAGGACCGGATCGGCTGGCGGGAGATCACCGCCGTCGGCGACGGCGTCCGGCTGGCGCGCTCGTCGGTGCCCTCGGCCAGCGTGAGCGACGAGCTGCGCCGCTATCCCGACGACCTGCTGGCCGACCCGCTCGACCAGCGGGCCGCCACGCTGACCGTCGCCTCCCCCGGTTCGTCCCCCGGTTCGTCCCAGGGTGACCCGAGTGGCTCGGACGCTCCGGACGCGCCCGGCGGCGGCACCAGCGGGGGGATCAGTGGCGAGATCTCGGTGGGCGGCCCGATCGGCGACGCCCTGGCGGCCCTGGACCGGACGTTCACCGCGCTGATCGGCTCCGACCGGCTCACCGCGCCGCTCGGACTGCTGGCCCTGGGCCTCGCGGTGGTGCTCGGCGCCGGCCACGCGCTGATCCCCGGGCACGGCAAGACCATCATGGCCGCCTACCTGGCCGGGCGGCGGGGCCGGCCTCGTGACGCGGTCGTGGTGGGCGCCACGGTGACGGCCACCCACACGGCCGGGGTGCTGGTGGTGGGGTTGCTGCTCAGCGCGTTCACGGCGCTGGCCGGCGAGTCGGTGCTGGCCTGGCTGGGGGTGGCGAGCGGCCTGCTGATCGCCGTCATCGGCCTCCGCCTCCTCAAGTCCGCCCGCAACGGCACCCCCGCCCACGGACACGGCCACGGACATGGGCACGGACACGGACATGGGCACGGCCACGGCCACGGCCACGGACATGGGCACGGGCATGGGCACGGGCATGTCTTCGGGGTTGGTGACAGGCACGAGCGTGGGCGAGGTGGGCTGGTCGGGCTCGGGGTCGCGGGCGGGCTGGTGCCCAGCCCGTCGGCGCTGATCGTGCTGCTGGGGGCGATCGCACTGGGCCGTACCTGGTTCGGGGTCGCACTCGTCACCGCGTACGGCGTCGGCATGGCGGCGACGCTCACCGTCACGGGCCTGCTGCTGGTCAAACTGGTCGACCGGCTGGAACGCGGGGCCGCGGCCGGGCGCGGCCTGGCGATGCGCCTGTCGGGGCTCGCCCCCCTGGGCACGGCCGCAATGGTGATCCTTCTGGGCGCCGGCCTCGCCCTCCGCTCCGTGGCCTCCCTCTGACCGTGCCCGCCAGCCGAAGAGGCACGATGAGCTTCAGTCGATGTCGGGCAGGTCGGGATCGTCGTAGTCGATGTCGCCCTCCTCGGCCCGCCGCAGCTTGATGTCCTCGGCCCACGCGGCGGCGAAACTCCGGACCTCCCGGATGCGGTCCTCGTCCAGCCCGTACGCCTCGAACTCCTCGTCGGCGATGGAGTCGACGAACTCCAGTCGCATGACGAGCTCCCGCGGGGAGAACAGCTCGTTGTGCGAGCGGGCCAGACGTTCGAGGTCGCGGAAGGAATAGTGGTGGGCCACGGCGGCGACGTCGATGAAGTCCTGGGCGAGGCCCCTCTCGTGCAGGGCGCGCATCCTGAGGCCCACCGCCTCGTCGAGGCCGATCGGCTCGGGCAGCGACTGCTCGCTCCCGTCCCCTCGCAAAGGAAGCGACATGTCCTAAGTATGCCGATCTCGCCGCCTGCTGGACGGCAGATCATGGCGCCCCGAGAGGAACTCCTGGAAAGCGATCTTCGCCCTGATGGCCGGTCGCCGCCACCGCTCCTCCCGGTGCACGGCCGTCGCCATCTTGCGCGGTGAGCCCTTCGCGAAGAACCAGTAGGCCCACGGCGACCCGGGCCGCGCCAGGCGTACCGCTCCGACGATCAGCAGGACCGGCAGGAACAGCCCGACCATCCCCGTCCAGATCTTGCCCTTGAGCAGCGTGACGACGGCCAGCAGCAGGTTGGCCACGATCAGCACCGCGGGGTTGAGCCAGGAGCCGTAGTCCCAGATGAGCGGCCGGAGGCCGATGAGCAGCAACCCGGTGACGGCGACCGCGATGAACACCGCGTCGACGGAGGCGCGGCCGTCCTCCTCCCAGTAGACGTCGTGCAGGTGCAGGATCAGCGCGAACTCGTCGAGCACGAGCGCCGCCCCGACGCCGAACACCGACGCCGCGATGGCGTAGCCGGCCTGTGAGGCGGACGAGAGGACGAGCCCGGCGACGCCGCCGCCCAGCATGAGCACGACGCCGAACACCACATGGTGGATGTGCATCTCGCCGACGCTGACGTCGCGGAACCAGCCGACCTTGGCCCGGATCAGCCGGACGTTGACGCGGGTGGCGATGAAGGCGACGATCAGCGCGACGAAGAAACAGAACAGCGGCAGCCGTCCTGTCGAAATGATGCTGTGCTGGAACCAATCCCCCATGACCTTGCTCTCGATGCTACGAGGTCGGCCGCCCCGCCTCGCACCTGAGGGCGGATCTTCACGCCGCGGTCAGAAGCCGTCCAGTCAGAAGCCGTCCGGTCAGAAGCCGTCCGGTCAGAAGCCGTCTAGTCAGGACAGGAACCCGCGCAGGAGGGCGGCGGTTCCCTCCAGATGCTCGGACACCGCGCGGCGGGCGGCCTCGGAGTCGCCCGCGAGGATGGCGGCCACGATGGCCTCGTGCTGGGTGGCGGAGTGGTCGAGGTTCACCTGGAGCATCGGGATGGCGTTGAGCAGGTCGCTGACCCGCAGGCGGGCGTCGGCGCAGGCGGTGGCCAGCAGCGACGAGCCCGTGAGCTCGGCGACGGACAGGTGGAAGGCGGTGTCGAGCCGCCGGTAGTCCTCGACGCCGGCCTCGTTGACGTCCGCGAGCCGGCGGCACAGCAGGTCGCGCTGGTCGCCGGTGAGCGGGCCCGCGGCGAGCACCGCGGCGGCGCCGCACTCCACGGCCATCCGGAAGGTCAGCGCGTCGGCCAGGTCGTCCGTGCCCATGTCGGCGACGACCCGGCGCAGGTCACCGGTGTCGGGCCGGGGCGGGACATAGGTGACGAACGCGCCGCCGTAGCGGCCTCGCCGTACGTCGAGGTAGTCGGCCTCCTGGAGGGCGCGGATGGCCTCGCGCAGGGTGACGCGGCTGATGCCGAGCTGGACGGCGAGCTCGCGCTCCGGGGGCAGTTTCTCGCCCGGCCCGACCACGCCCAGTTTGATCGCCTGGAGGAGGCGTTCCACGGTCTCCTCGAAGGCGTTGCCCGCCCTGACCGGGCGCAACACTGTCATCAAACGCGCCGAATCGTCCAAGGTGTCCTCAGGTCTTGACAAGCGATCCCACGATGCACATCAATGGTCTGACACTAGCCCAATCAACGGGAAAGCGCCTTAGACCGGATCGGAGCCACGATACGTGAGCGAACGAGTCAGTCCCGGATTCCTCACCGTCGACGAGCTGCGCGACGAGGTCACGGCCGGGCGGATCGACACCGTTCTGCTCGCGCTCGCCGACATGCAGGGCAGGCTGCAGGGCAAGCGCCTGTCCGCGCGCTACTTCCTGGAGGAGGTGCTGCACCACGGCGCGGAGGGGTGCAACTACCTGCTCGCCGTGGACGTCGACATGAACACGGTCGCCGGCTACGCGATGTCGTCCTGGGAGCGCGGCTACGGCGACTTCGTGATGAGGCCCGACCTGTCGACGCTGCGCCGCGTGCCGTGGCTGGAGGGCACCGCCCTGCTGATGGCCGACCTGGCCTGGGAGAGCGGCGAGGACGTGTCCGCCTCGCCGCGCCAGATCCTGCGCGGGCAGCTCGCCCGGCTGGCCGACCGGGGGATGGCCGCCTACGTCGGCACCGAGCTGGAGTTCGTCGTCTACGACGACAGCTACGAGGACGCCTGGCGGCGCGGCTACCGCGATCTGACCCCGGCCAACCTCTACAACGTCGACTACTCCCTGCTCGGCACCTCCCGCGTCGAGCCGCTGCTGCGCCGGATCAGGCTCGGCATGGAGGGCGCGGGCCTGTACGTCGAGTCGGCCAAGGGCGAGTGCAACCTGGGCCAGCACGAGATCGCCTTCCGCTTCGACGAGGCGCTGCGCACCTGCGACAACCACTCGATCTACAAGAACGGCGCCAAGGAGATCGCCGCCCAGGAGGGCAGGTCGATCACCTTCATGGCCAAGCCCGACCAGCGCGAGGGCAACTCCTGCCACATCCACATCTCACTGCGCGCCGAGGACGGCGAGCCGGTCATGGCGGGCCCGGGCCCGCACGGGCTGTCCGAGCTGGGCGCCCGGTTCATCGCCGGCCAGCTGGCCTGTCTGCGCGAGCTCACTCTCCTGTACGCGCCGAACATCAACTCCTACAAGCGTTTCGTGCCCGGCAGTTTCGCCCCGACCGCGGTCAAATGGGGCGTGGACAACCGCACCTGCGCGCTTCGCCTGGTGGGCCACGGGCCGTCGCTACGGGTGGAGAACCGGGTGCCCGGCGGCGACGTCAACCCGTACCTCGCGGTCGCGGCGCTCGTCGCGGCCGGGCTGCGCGGCATCGACGAGCGGCTCGCGCTGGAGGACGCCTTCGAGGGCAACGCCTACGCCTCGGGAGCCGAGACGGTGCCGACGACGCTGCGCGACGCGCTGGCCTTGTGGGAGGGGTCGAAGCTGGCCCGCGAGACGTTCGGCGAAGATGTGGTGGAGCACTATGCGAACAACGCCCGGGTGGAGCTGGCCGCGTACGACGCGGCGGTGACCGACTGGGAGCTGTTCCGCGGATTCGAGAGAATGTGACGGGGGCATGAAGATCATCAATCCGGCGACGGAAGAGGTCGTCGCCGAGGTGGAGATGGCCGGCGCGGCCGAGGTCGACCGGGCGGTGGCGGTGGCCCGGCGGGCCTGCGCGACCTGGCGCGAGGTGTCGCCCGGTGACCGGGCCCGGCTGCTGCGCGCGTTCGCCGGCCTGGTCGACGCGCACCGCGAGGAGCTGGCCCTGCTGGAGGTCGCCAACGCGGGCCACCCGATCGGCAACGCCCGCTGGGAGGCCGGCGCCGTCCGTGACGTACTGCACTTCTACGCCGGGGCGCCCGAGCGCAACCACGGCAGGCAGATTCCGGTGCCCGGCGGCGTCGATGTCACGTTCCAGGAGCCCCTGGGCGTGGTCGGCGTGATCGTGCCGTGGAACTTCCCCATGCTGATCATGAGCTGGGGCGTCGCCCCGGCGCTGGCGGCGGGCAACACGGTGATCGTGAAGCCCGCCGAATGGACTCCGCTGACCGCGCTGAGGCTGGCCGAGCTGGCCTTGGCGGCGGGCCTCCCCGAGGGGGTGCTCCAGGTCCTGCCTGGAGCAGGGGAGGTGGCGGGAGCCCGCCTGGTCGAGCACCCCGACGTGGCCAAGATCGTGTTCACCGGCTCCACCGAGGTGGGCAAGGAGATCGCGGCGAAGGCCGCTGCCCAGGTCAAACGGGTCACGCTGGAGCTGGGCGGCAAGTCGGCGAACATCGTTTTCGCCGACTCAGACCTGGAGAAGGCGGCCAAGGCCGCTCCCTACGCCGTCTTCGACAACTCCGGACAGGACTGCTGTGCCCGGTCCCGGCTGCTCGTCCAGGCCGAGGTCTACGACGACTTCCTCCAGCGGCTCAGCGCGGCCGTGACCGGCATCAGAGTCGGGGACCCGCTCGACGAGAGCACCGAGATGGGGCCGCTGGTCAGCGCCGAGCACCTGGCCCGGGTGCGTGGCTTCGTCGACGGCACGCCCTACCTGCAGGGCTCGTGCCCGTCCGGCAAGGGCTACTGGTTCCCGCCGACCGTGCTCACCTCACGGCTCACCGACCGCGCCTTCACCGAGGAGATCTTCGGCCCGGTCGTGTCGGTGGTGCCGTTCGCCGACGAGGCGGAGGCCGTACGGATCGCCAACGACACCCGCTACGGCCTGAGCGGCTCCATCTGGACCCGCGACGTCGGGCGGGCGCTGCGCGTCGCGCGCGCCGTCGAGGCCGGCGCGTTGTCGGTCAACTCCAACTCCTCGGTGCGCTACTGGACACCGTTCGGCGGCTTCAAGGAGTCCGGTCTCGGCCGGGAGCTCGGCCCGGACGCCCTCACCGCGTTCACCGAGACCAAGAACGTCTTCATCTCAACGGACTGACATCGGCCCGCCTCGACCAGCGGGCGATCCACCTCAACGGAGTGACTTCTATGCAGCGTTTGCGGGACCGCGTCGCCGTCATCACCGGCGCGGGCAGCGGCATCGGGCTGGCCACCGCCCACCGGTTCGCCGAGGAGGGCGCCAGGGTGGTCTGCGCCGACGTCGACGCCGAGGCGGGCGCCAAGGCCGCGACCGAGGTCGGCGGGCTGTTCGTACGAGCGGACGTGACCAGCGACGACGACGTGGCGCGGATGTACCAGACGGCGTTCGACACCTACGGCTCCGTGGACATCGCGTTCAACAACGCCGGCATCTCGCCGCCCGACGACGACTCGATCCTGGAGACCGGGATCGACGCCTGGCGGCGGGTGCAGGAGGTCAACCTGACCAGCGTCTACCTGTGCTGCAAGCACGTGATCCCCTACATGCGCCGGCAGGGCAAGGGCTCGATCATCAACACGGCGTCGTTCGTGGCGGTCATGGGGTCGGCGACGTCGCAGATCTCCTACACCGCCTCCAAGGGCGGGGTGCTGGCGATGTCGCGCGAGCTGGGCGTGCAGTTCGCCCGCGAGGGCATCCGGGTCAACGCTCTGTGCCCCGGTCCGGTCAACACGCCGCTGCTGCGGGAGCTGTTCGCCAAGGACCCGGAGCGGGCGCAGCGCCGCCTGGTGCACGTGCCCGTCGGCCGCTTCGCCGAGGCGGCCGAGATCGCGGCGGCGGTGGCGTTCCTGGCCAGCGACGACGCGTCGTTCATCACGGGCTCGGAGTTCCTGGTCGACGGCGGCATCTCCAGCGCGTACGTCACGCCGCTGTAGTGGGAGGGATCACGCGGCGTCCGGTCATCGGGATCACGACCTATGTCGAGCCGGCGCGCTACACCGTGTGGGATCTGCCGGTCGCGCTGCTGCCGTACATGTACGTGGAGCAGGTGACCGCCGCGGGCGGCCAGCCGGTGCTGCTGCCGCCTGCCGGTGAGCCCGCCTCGCTGGTGGGCCGGCTCGACGGGCTCATCCTGGCCGGCGGGGGCGACATCGACCCCGCGCGGTACGGCCAGGCCGAGCAGCCAACCACCGGCTACATCCGGAAATTTCGGGACGAGGCCGAGTTTGCGGTGATGGAGGCGGCCCTGGAAGCCCGGCTGCCGTTCCTGGGCATCTGCCGGGGCCTCCAGGTGCTGAACGTGGCGCTCGGCGGCACCCTCCACCAGCATCTCCCCGACGTGGTCGGCCACACCGGGCACTCCCCCTCGCCCGGCCGGTTCGGCGAGCTCCCGGTGCGCCCCGTCCCCGGCACCCGGCTGGCCAAGGCCCTGGGTGACGGCCCCGTCGACGTCCCCCACTATCACCACCAGGCCATCGACCGCCTCGCCCCGAAGCTCACCGTCACGGCCACGGCCGGCGACGGCACCATCGAGGCGGTGGAGCTCGACACGCACGACTTCGCCGTGGCCGTCCAGTGGCATCCGGAGGCGGCCACGGACCGCGTCCTGTTCGAGGCCCTGGTCGCGGCCTGCTGACGAGCGGGCGGGCCTCGCCCGCCCGCGCGGACCCAACGGGGCCAGGACGCGACAACACCCCCGCCCCGGCACTAGGCTTGCGGACATCACCGACAAAACCGTGCGGGAGAGCGCCCTGACCGCCATCCAGGGCCCCTGAAGGAGCAAGCCCTCCCCGCGAACCTCTCAAGGCAAAGGACCGCACGGACGAGGTGACCTCTGGAAAGCAGGTCCCGCGCGGCCTCGCCGAAGGTGAAAGTCCGGGCAAATCCTGGGCGAAGCTCTCAGGCATCGATGACAGAGGGGGAGGATCCTGGCATCCGACCCTGCCCTGAGGTGCGACCTATGTCCCGACCGACACCGCTGCGAGACGTTCACGAGAGTCTCGGCGCGACCCTGACCGACTTCGCCGGCTGGCTCATGCCGCTCCGCTACGGCAGCGAGTCCGCCGAGCACAACGCCGTCCGGCAGGCGGCCGGGCTGTTCGATCTGTCGCACATGGGCGAGATCTTCGTGACCGGCCCCCAGGCGGCCGAGGCGCTCGACTACGCGCTGGTCGGACAGCTGTCGGCGCTCACGCCCGGCCGGGCCCGCTACACCATGATCGTCAACGAGCGGGGCGGGGTGCTCGACGACCTCATCGTCTACCGGCTGGGTGACGAGGAGTTCATGGTGGTGGCCAACGCCTCCAACTACGAGAAGGTCGCGGCGGAGCTGACCGACCGCGCCAAGCCGTACGACGCGGCGGTGGAGGACCGTTCGGAGCGGTACGCGCTGATCGCCGTGCAGGGGCCGCGCGCCCAGGAGATCCTCGCCACGCTCACCGACGCCGACCTCGCCGGGCTCAAGTACTACGCGGGCCTGCCCGGCCTGGTCGACGGCCGGGAGGCGCTGATCGCCCGCACCGGCTACACCGGCGAGGACGGCTTCGAGCTGTTCGTGGCCGCCCAGGACGCGGTGCCGCTCTGGCAGGCCCTGACCGTGGCGGGTGAGCCGTACGGACTGCTGCCCGCGGGTCTGTCCAGCCGCGACACGCTCCGGCTGGAGGCCGGGATGCCGCTCTACGGCAACGAACTGGGCCCGGAGCTCACCCCGTTCGACGCGGGACTGGGCAGAGTGGTGAAATTCGACAAGCCGGGCGACTTCGTCGGCAGGTCGGCACTGGAGGCGGTCAAGGACACCCCGCCCCGGCGCCGGCTCGTCGGCCTGGTCGCGCGTGGCCGCCGGGTCCCCCGCCACGGGTACCCGGTCACCAAGGACGGTGCCGTCGTCGGCGAGGTCACCAGCGGGGCGCCTTCCCAGACCCTGGGCAAGCCCATCGCGCTGGCCTACGTCGACACCGGGGCCGAAGCAGGTCTGGCCGTGGACATCCGGGGCAGCCAGGAACCAGTGGACCTGGTGGAGCTGCCCTTCTACAGGAGGAACAAGTGAGCAACATCCCTGACGAGCTGAGCTACACCAAGGAACACGAGTGGGTGGCCGGGCTGGACGACGGCATCACGGTGACGGTCGGCATCACCGCGTACGCGGCTGAGGCCCTTGGTGACGTCGTCTACGTGCAGCTGCCGGAGGCGGGCTCCAGCGTCGCGGCCGGTGACTCCGTCGGCGAGGTGGAGTCGACCAAGTCCGTGAGTGAGATCTACGCCCCCGTCGGCGGCGAGATCGTCGAGGTCAACCAGGCCATCGTGGACGACCCGTCGCTGGCCAACAGTGACCCCTATGGCGAGGGCTGGATGTTCCGGGTGCGCATCGAGGGCGACCCCGAGGACCTGCTGTCCGCCGCGGAATACACAGCGCTCACCTCAGGCGAGTCCTGACCGTCCGCCGGGGCCCTGCCGGGCCCCGGCCCTGCTGAAGGGCGCATCTCCATGGCGATCAGCGTCTTCGACCTCTTCAAGATCGGCATCGGCCCGTCGAGCTCCCACACGGGCGGCCCGATGGCCGCCGCGCACAGGTTCGCCCGCGGCCTGCACGACGACGGCCTGCTGCCGCGGACGTCTCGCGTCGACGCCATCCTGTACGGCTCCCTCGGCCTGACCGGCAAGGGCCACGGCAGCGACAAGGCCGTCCTGCTGGGCCTGTCGGGCGAGAAGCCCGAGCTGGTGGACGTCGACGGCATCGACGCCCGGCTCGCGGAGATGCGCGACTCCGGCACGGTCAAGCTGTACGGCACGCGGGAGATCCCGTTCGTCGTCGGCGAGAACCTGGTCTTCGAGCGGAAGATCTCGCTGCCCGAGCACCCCAACGGCATGCGCTTCACCGCCTACACCGACTCCGGCGAGCCGCTGCGCGAGAAGGTCTACTTCTCGGTCGGCGGCGGCTTCGTGGTGGACGAGAACGCCACCGGCGCCGACCGGATCAAGCCGGACGACACCGTGCTGCCCTACCCGTTCACGACCGGCGAGGAGCTGCTCAAGCACTGCACCGCCACCGGCCTGTCGATCTCCGCCCTGATGATGGAGAACGAGAAGGCGTTCGGCCGCACCGAGGACGAGATCCGCGCCGAGATCCTGCGGCTGTGGCAGGTCATGTCCGAGTGCGTGCGGCGCGGCATCTCCAAGGAGGGCGTGCTGCCGGGCGGCCTCAAGGTCAAGCGGCGCGCCAACCAGCTGCACCGCCGCCTGCAGACCGAGGCGTCGGAGACCGACCCGCTGCGCGCGCTCGACTGGGTGTCGCTGTTCGCGCTGGCCGTCAACGAGGAGAACGCCGCCGGCGGCCGCATCGTCACCGCTCCCACCAACGGCGCCGCCGGCATCATCCCGGCCGTGCTGACCTACTACTCCCGCTTCGTCCCGTCGGCCGACGACGAGGGCGTGGTCCGCTTCCTGCTCACGGCGGCGGCGATCGGCGTGCTGTTCAAGGAGAACGCCTCCATCTCGGGGGCCGAGGTCGGCTGCCAGGGCGAGGTCGGCTCGGCCTGCTCGATGGCGTCGGCCGGCCTGACGGAGGTGCTCGGCGGCACGCCCGAACAGGTGGAGAACGCCGCCGAGATCGGCATCGAGCACAACCTCGGCCTGACCTGCGACCCCATCGGCGGCCTCGTCCAGATCCCGTGCATCGAGCGCAACGCGGTCGCCTCCATCAAGGCCATCACCGCGGCCCGCATCGCGCTGCGCGGCGACGGACGTCACTTCGTCGCCCTCGACAAGGCCATCAAGACGATGCGCGACACCGGGCGCGACATGCTCGACAAGTACAAGGAGACGTCCCGCGGCGGCCTGGCCGTCAACGTCATCGAGTGCTGACGGCCCGGTCACCGGTTCGAGCTGTCGTGGCACCCGTCAGGGCAGGGCCGGCACGGCCGGCGGGGAGTCGGTCCAGCCGGACTCGACCAGCTTGCTGGTCTTGATCACGAGCTGCTCTTTCGGGTACGTGACCGTGTCGTCCTGTGACAGCAGCGCCATCCTGCCGGTGTCCACGATCAGTCTCATCTTGATGGGGACCGTGCCCTTCCCGCCCGGCCTGTCGATCAGGAGGACCGTGCCGGATCTGCCCAGTTTGTCCTTCGCGTTGCCCTCAGCGCGCACGCCCGGCATCGTCAGCAGCGCCTGGTAGGCCGCGACGCGGACCTCCTTCGGAGCGGGAAGGTCGTACAGGATCTCAGGCAGGGCCGAGAGCCAGTTGCCGCCGATGGAGTTCTCGCGGCCGACCCGGCCCGCCTCCGCGACCCAGGCCTTCAGGCGGTCCGGGTCGGCGGGCAGTCGCTGGACCTCGTCGTACGTCAGCCACTGCTCCGCGAAGAAGAACGAGTTCGGCGGCGGCGCCTGGTCCACGCGGCCCTTGGCGGGCTGGGTGGACAACTTCACGGTCTTGCCGTCGATCGATTCGGTCCACTTGGCGGGCGAGCCGTCGCGCTGCCACGCCTTCTTGTCCGCCGCGCTCTTCGGCAGCGACCCCAGCTCCCGGTACCCGGACCACGACCTGCCGTCGGGCGCGGTCCACCTCTCCGTGATCTCCTGCTGGAGCAGCGAGTAGGGGTGCGACTTGGTGCCGAACCGCCAGGGGTGGGTGGTCGTCGTCAGGGTCCTGGTGTGCCAGTAGGCGCCCTCCGGGGGAGCGGCCGCGGCGGCCGGCACGCCCAGGACGGCCGCTCCCACGGCCAGGCCCACACCGAGGCTGATCAGCCGCCGGGCCGACGCGGTTGCGAACTTCATAAGTTTCCTCCATGGGTGCGAAGTCACAACTGTCCATACGCCTGGGTCCCGGCCAACGGTTGCCCGCGAACTGTTCCTCGTCGGCGGGCAACGATCGCGAAGGCCGAGGCGTATTAGGAGGCGTGAAACCGGACAGACAACCATGAGCGCCGTGGAACATGATTTCAGCGCTTTCGTGGCCGCACGTGGCACGAGCCTGCTGCGGGTCGCCTATCTCGCCTGTGGCGACAGGGCGGAGGCCGAGGACGTGTTGCAGACGGCGCTGGAGCGTACGTACCGGAACCTGCACCGGGTCCGCCACGAAAGCCTTGAGCCCTACGTGCGCCGCGTCATCGTCAACACCGCCATCAGCCGCGCCCGCCGCCGGGCGATCCTCAGCGTCATCCCGATGCACAGCCCGCCGGAGACGTCGGCCCGCGCGACCGACGCCGACCTGCGTCATGTGCTCATGGAGGCGCTGCGCGCCCTGCCGCCCCGGCAGCGCGCGGTGGTCGTCCTGCGGTACTGGGAGGACCTCAGCGAGACACAGACCGCCGAGGTGCTCGGATGCGCGGTCGGCACGGTCAAGAGCCAGGCGTCGAAGGCCCTGGCCAAGCTCCGCTCGGCGCTCGGCCGGGAAACAGTGGAAGGAGTGATCAGGAATGCCCACGCTTGAGGAAGAGATCCGCCAGCTCATGGCGGACGAGACCGCGAGCCTGTACGCCGCGCCCGACCTGGCGGAGCGGGTGTTGCGCTCCTCCCGGCACAAGAGGAGAAGGGCCTGGGCCGCCGCGGTGGCCGCGTCCGTGGCCGTCGTCGTCGCCGCGCCCGTCGCCTTCCTGACCGCCGGCTCAGTGGCCACGGCCGGCGATCAGGCCACGGTCTCCGTGACGCCGGAACCACCCATCGACGACACCCCGCCCCTGCGGTCCGACCCGCCGAACCTCGGGGACCTGGGCGACGGGAAAGAGTTCGGGCACGTCAAGGTGGGCTACCTGCCCGAGCGCCTGCGGTGGTCCAACTGGTCGGTGAACTTCGGCGACAGCTACTCGACCTCGTACAACTACACGGGCGACAAGCAGGACTTCTACTGCGTCCAGATCTTCATGCACGAGGAGGCGACCGTCCAGGAGACCGGCGACCGGATCCAGGAGTATCGCGACGAGGGGGACGGTGCGGAGGTGACCATCGGCGACCGCACCGGCTACCTGGTCGTGCAGAACGTCGGCGAGGACGGCGGGAAGGGCACCCCGACGCTCTTCCTCAGAATGAGCGACCGGCAGTGGGCCGAGATCTCGTTCAGCCCCATCTACGCGAAGGAGTTCGCCGGCGACGGGGCCGTCAACGCCGAGCTGAAGAAGATCGCGGAGGGGCTCACCTCCACTCTCTGACCCCGGCGGGGAAGCCGGCCGGGCGGCTGAGTCAGCGGCGGACGTGGAGGCGGACGAGGGTGTCGAGCTCGTCGTCCTGGACCTCGCGGCGGATGCGGCCCACGATCTCCCGGTCGAGCTTGCCGACCATGGCCCCCACGTCGGCCGCGGCCGGGCAGGTGACCGAGACGCGCAGGCGTGCGCCGTTGCCCATGACGCGCACCCCCGCCCGGGTGAGCCCCTCGATGTCCTTGAGGCCGACGCAGAGCATGGCGGTCCCCGTGCCGGAGCGGGCGCCGAGGCGGCCCCAGCCCAGGCTGATCAGCAGCCAGCGGAGCGTGACCAGGGCCAGCAGCACCAGCGTCAACGCCAGCAGCCACAGCGCCCACGGCCGCTCGGCGATCAACTCGGCGACGCGCTCCGGCAGCACCTTGGCCCGTGACGGCAGGCCCGGCAGCCTGTCCTGGCCGCGCGCCCAGGCGTAGCCGCCGATGACCAGCATCAGCGCCCCGACCACGGCCAGGCCGATCCGGTTGCCCGTGTACTGCCGCATCAGATTCCCCTCCTGCGCAGCCGGACCACGACCTCGCCCGTGGAAAGGGTGCCCAGGCCGGCCAACCGGTCGCCCACGGCGTTGCCGACGTGGCGGAGCATCGAGCCCGTGCTCTCCGGGCCGGTTCTCACGGTGACCTCGATCGTCCGCCTGCGTAGCCGTACCTTCGCCTTGTTGACGCCCTCGACCTCCTGGGCGACGTTGCGGAGGGTGCGGCGCAGCCCCGACCGGGTGATGCCGATGACGATGTTGGGGTCGGAGGCCTCGACCGGCACCAGCGTGCAGCGGCCGGGCACGGCCGCGAGGAGCAGCAGCACCAGGCCGGCGGCCGCGAGACCGAGCGCGCCGAGTGACAGGTCGCGCCACGAGGACCGGCCGGCCAGCTCGATCAGGCGGTCCACCGGCAGCAGGCCGAGCGGCCGGCCCACCAGCGCGGTCGCCACCTCCGCGGCGGTGAGTGCCAGCGCCACGGTCAGCGCGAGGGCCACCGTGACCCCCGCCGGGGTGCGCGCGGGTCTGAGCGCCCGGCGCGATCTGCGCAGCGGGCTCTCCGGTGCGGCGACGGCGGCACCGGGCAGTATCTGCTGGAGCGTGGTCATCACACCGATCAGAGGTACACGGAGCGGGCATCGCACCGACCATGCCCTCGCCGCCCGTTTGCGGGATCATTACTGGCGAAACAGGTAACGTGAATTCCCCTCATATTCTTTTGCCCGGTATGCCGTTACGCTCCTGGTATGAACGACCGCCAGCGATACGACCGGGCCACCGCGGCGCTCGACCCCCCGTTCGCGATCCTCGACCTCGCCGCCATGCGCGCCAACGCGGCGGACATGGCGCGGCGCGCCGGAGGCAAACCGATCAGGGTGGCCACCAAGTCGATCCGTTCGCGGCCCGTGCTGCGCCGGATCCTCGACCTGGACGGCTTCCGCGGGCTGATGGCGTTCACCCTGCCGGAGGCGCTCTGGCTGGTGGCCGAGGGGTTCACCGACGTCCTGGTGGCCTACCCGACGGCCGACCGGCAGGCGCTCGCCGCGCTGGCCGGTGACGCGCGGGCGGCCAGGGAGATCACGCTGACCGTGGACTCGGCCGAGCACCTGGACCACCTCGACGACGTGCTGAAGGGGGTGCAGCCCCGCCACGAAATCCGGATATCTATGGACATCGACACCGGATATGTCGCTCTTGGCGGCAAGTTCCGGGCGGGGGCGCTGCGCTCTGCCATCCGCGAGCCCGAACAGGCCGCCGACCTGGCCGCCGAGATCGCCAAGCGGCACGGCTACCACCTGGTCGGCCTGATGGCCTACGAGGCCCAGATCGCCGGCGTCGGCGACGACCCGCCGGGCAACGCGATGTACACCCGCGCGATCAGGTTCATGCAGGGCCGCTCCGCCCGCGACCTCGTCCTGCGCCGCGGCCGCATCGTGAACGCCGTCCGCCAGATCTGCGACCTGGAGTTCGTCAACGGCGGCGGCACCGGCTCCATCGAGCGGACCGTGCGCGAGAAGGCCGTCACCGAGGTCGCCGCGGGGTCGGGGTTCTTCCACCCGCGCCTGTTCGACTTCTACCGCGGCTTCACCGGCCGCCCGGCCGCGCTCTTCGCCCTCCCGGTCGTCCGCCGCCCCGCGCTCGACACGGTCACGGTGCTCGGCGGGGGCTACCTCGCCTCGGGGCCCGCCGACCGGAGCCGCCTGCCCCAGCCGTACCTCCCGGCGGGGCTGCGCTACTCGGCCGACGAGGGCGCCGGTGAGGTGCAGACCCCGCTGATCGGTCAGGCGGCGCAGGATCTGCGGGTGGGCGACCGGGCGTGGTTCAGGCACGCCAAGGCGGGCGAGCTGTGCGAACGGTTCGCCGCGCTCCACCTCGTCGAAGGCGACACCATCGTCGAGACGGTGCCCACGTATCGGGGCGAGGGCAGAACGTTCCTCTGAGGACCGTTGAAAACCGTTTCTCTCGAATCCGTTCCGCTGAGGAACGTTCTTCTGGGACCGTTCCTCAGCGCCGGCCGCGTCAGCGGCGACGGCGGCGCCAGAGCACGAACGCGGCGCCGATCACCAGTGCCGCGCCCACCGCGATGAGCACCGGCCCCGGATTGGGCCGCTCCTCCTCCCACAGCCGGTCGGGGTCGTCGCCGAACTCCACCGGCCGTGACGACATGCCCAGCGCGTCGCCGACGGACGAGACGAGATGTCCCGCCCTCGTCTTGACGTCGGTGACCGTGCGCTCGGCCACCCGCTTGGGACTCACGCGGTCGGCGATGGCGTCGACCGTGTGCGCCAGCTCCGCGCGCGTCTGCGCGATCCGCCGCTCCAGCTCATCGGGATCGGTGTCAACCATGACTCTCCTTTCGACCGCGCCCATGCCCGCTCCGCGTGCCGAACGAGTCGCATCCGCTCCGGTCGTGATCAGTCTGTCAGGTCAGCACGCCGTACGGCACGGCGGGCAGGCCGGTAGGTTTGCCACAGGAACTCAGGAGGGCTCATGACCGAAACCAAGCTCGCGCCCGGCGACGCCGCGCCCGAGTTCACGCTACCCACAGCCGACGGAAAGTCGGTCTCCCTGGAAGACCTCCGCGGCAAGCGGGTGATCCTCTATTTCTACCCTGCCGCGATGACGCCCGGCTGCACCAAGCAGGCCTGCGATTTCCGCGACAGCCTCGGCCAGTTGACCACCGAGGGTTTCGTGGTGCTCGGCGTGTCGAAGGACAAGCCCGCGAGGCTCGCCAAGTTCGCCGAACGCGACGCGCTCACCTTCCCCCTGCTGTCAGATCCCGCTCTTGACGTTCACCAGGCCTACGGCGCCCATGGCACCAAGAAGCTCTACGGCAAGGAGGTCGTGGGCGTGATCCGCTCGACCTTCGTCATCGACGCCGACGGCAAGATCGAGCAGGCCCTCTACAACGTGAAGGCCACCGGTCACGTGGCGAGCCTGAAGAAGAAGCTCGGCCTCGCCTGACGCTCTCGCGGGCCCCTTCGCCAAGGGGCCCGCTATGGTGCGGCGGCGAGACCGCTGGGGCGCTAAACTATCTCGGGCCCGCCTTGACCGGGCCTCGCGGGCGTGGCGAAATGGCATACGCGGCAGATTTAGGTTCTGTTGGTGGAGACACTGTGGGGGTTCGAATCCCCCCGCCCGCACATTCGCCGACATCGGCCGGCGAATGTCGTCACCTGATTCCGTCGGCCTCCGCATGCCGGAGATGAGTCGTTCACAGCCCCTGCCCCGGGTAACTGCTCGCGAAGCCCCTTCTATCCCGTCGGGACCGGGGTCGCGGGCACCGGCGTCGGCATCATCGACGTCGTGGGGACGGGCGTGGGCGGGATGCGCGGCATCATCGTCGGCGCGGGATACGCCGGATAGGGGTACGGCCCGCCGTGACCGCAGTACATCCCGCCCGGGACGCGCCAGCACTCCTGGTAGCCGGGCCCGCCGCCCTGGTGGCCGGGCCCGCCGCGGTCGCCCCAGCCCGGGTGCCGCCAGTGGACGTGACGGTCGTCGCGGGCGGTGACGCCGCTGATCACGGCCACGGCACCGCCCCCCAGCAGTCCGCCCACGATCAGCCCGATGAGCCCGGCGCCGATGATCTGCGCGGGCTTCTGCCGTACGAAGTCGCGGAACCCACCCGGTGGCGGTGGTCTCCAGCCTGGCGGCCGAGCCCCGGCCCCGGGACCCGCACCCGGGCCGGTGTGACCACCGCCGGCGAAACCGTACTCATGACTGGTGGCACCAGGCCCAGGGCCGGCCGGGCCTGGAGCGGCCGGACCTGCGACTGTCGGGCCTGTGGTCGTCGGCGCCGGACCTGGAGCGGCCGGTCCGGTAGCGGTCGCGGGCTCGCCGGAGGCCGGGTCTCCCGACGCGGCGGCCGGCGGCGGAACGTTCGCTAAGGGGACATCCGCGGCTGGATCGTCACCGGGACGATCGCGCGGGTCCGGAACATCCGTGGATGGAACGTCTGCCGGGTCGCGCGGCGCTTCTTCTCCGCCACGCGACCCACCAGCGCGATCATGATCCGCCATCACGATCTCCCTTTACTCGCCCACAACAGGCGCTCCCAGGTACAAGATTGCCGCAACCACCGTAAGCCCCGCGTAAGACCTGAGTCGTACACGAACTTCAGCCTCAAGGCTGACCAAGGCCCGGCAATGCCTACATATCGTGAAGAGGTGTTCGGGAGGGTACGCGCGTGGTCGACGCGCCACGGCAAGGCGATGGACGCCCTCCGGGTGGCGCCGCTGGTCGTGCTGGCCCTGGTAACCATGTGGTCACCCGCGGTGCAGAACCGCGCCGGCTACCTGGCCCTCTCGGCGGCGCTGCTGGCGCCGCTGCTGTGGCTGCGCAGGCACCCGACAACGGCGTTCTCGGTCGTCGCCCTGGTCAGCTTCGGGCAGTGGCTGGCGGGGATCGACCCGCTGCCTGCCAACCTCGCAGTGCTGGCGGCGCTCTGGGCGGTGGCCTCCTCGTGCTCGTTCCCGTGGGCGCTCGCGGCGGGGCTGATCTGCGAGCTGGGGGTGTTCCTGGTGCTCGTGAGCTGGGACACGGTCTCGTTCAGCATGTTCTTCAGCGGCTCCATCTTCATCGTGACGATCTGGCTCACCGGCCTGTACGCGAGCACGCGCAGGCGCTACCTGGAGGGCCTGGAGGAACGCGCCGAGCGGGCCGAGCGCGAACGCGACCAGCAGGCCAGGATGGCCGCGGCGGCCGAGCGCGCCCGCATCGCCAGGGAGCTGCACGACGTGGTGGCGCACAACGTCAGCGTGATGGTCGTCCAGGCCGACGGCGCCGGCTACGCCATCGACGGCGACCCCGAGCAGGCCCGGCTGGCCGTACGGAACATCTCCAGGACCGGGCGTGAGGCGCTCGCGGAGATGCGCAGGCTGGTCGGCGTGCTCCGCCAGGACGAGACGGACCGCACCGACTACACGCCGCAGCCGGGCCTGGCGCAGCTGGCGGAGCTGGTGCGCGAGGCGGGCGTGCCCGCGCGGCTGGACGTCGGCGGCGGGCCGGTGGAGCTGCCGGAGGGGCATCAGCTCGCGGTCTACCGCATCGTGCAGGAGGCGCTGACCAACACGCTCAAGCACGGCGGCCCCGGCGCCCGCGCGCTGGTCGAGCTCGGCTACACCGGATCCGAGCTGGTCGTGCGGGTGACCGACGACGGCAGGGGCGCGGCGGCGCCCCGCAGCCCCGACGGGCACGGCCTGATCGGGATGCGCGAGAGGGCGAGCATGTACGGCGGGACGGTGTCGGCCGAACCGCGGCCGGGCGGCGGCTTCGAGGTGCTGGCCAGGCTGCCGGTGCCGGTGACGAGGGCTGCCTAGTGATCAGGGTGATGCTGGTCGACGACCAGGAGCTGCTGCGGGCCGGGTTCCGGATGGTGCTGGGCGCGCAGCCGGACATCGAGGTGGTGGCCGAGGCGGCCGACGGCGCCGAGGCGCTGGAGGTGCTGCGCGCCGTCGAGGTGGACGTGGTGCTCATGGACGTGCGCATGCCGAGGATGGACGGCGTCGAGGCGACCAGGCGCATCGAGGGCCCGAAGGTGCTCATCCTGACCACGTTCGACCTGGACGAGTACGCGTTCGCGGCGGTGAAGGCGGGAGCGTCGGGCTTCCTGCTGAAGGACGTGCCGCCCGGCGACCTGGTGACCGCGATCAGGACCGTGCACGACGGCGACTCGGTGGTGGCGCCGAGCACGCTGCGGCGGATGCTCACCCGGTTCGCCGCCGTGCTGCCCTCCGGGGAGCCGGGCGACGTGGCCGAGTTGACGCCCCGCGAGCGCGAGGTGCTGCTGATGGTGGGGCGCGGGCTGTCCAACCTGGAGATCGCCGCCCGGCTGGAGGTGGCCGAGGCCACGGTCAAGACGCATCTGGGCCGGGTGCTGGCCAAGCTGGGTCTGCGGGACCGGGCGCAGGCCGTGGTCTACGTGTACGAGGCCGGGCTGATCGTGCCCTCGTCTCGGCCGAAAGGCTGACCCGGGTCATCGCACGGCCTACCCGAAGTCCCTCCTCAGGGCCCATGGAACCCGGTTCTCCCGCCCCTAGCGTGGATCGAATCCCCGGGACGAAGCCCAGTTCCGGATGAAGTCCGAAGGAGTGCACGTGACCCTCACCGAGACCCGGCGCCAGGCCCCTCCCGCCGTGGTGGCCCGCGCCCTGACCAAGATCTACGGCCAGGGCGACGCCCGGGTCCACGCCCTGCGCGGGGTGGACGTGGCCTTCGCCACGGGCGCGTTCACCGCGATCATGGGTCCGTCCGGCTCGGGCAAGTCCACACTGATGCACTGCCTGGCCGGTCTCGACACGGCCACCTCCGGCACCGTGCACGTCGGCGACGTGGAGCTGACCGGGCTGAGCGACAAGCGGCTGACGTTGCTGCGCCGGGAGCGGATCGGGTTCGTCTTCCAGGCGTTCAACCTGCTGCCGACGCTGACCGCCGAGCAGAACATCCGGCTGCCGCTGGAGATCGCCGCCCGGCAGGCGGACCAGGTGCTGTTCGACCGGGTCATCGAGACGGTCGGGCTGGCGGACCGGCTCGGCCACCGGCCCGCCGAGCTGTCCGGAGGGCAGCAGCAGCGCGTGGCCGTGGCCAGGGCGCTGATCAGCAAACCCCAGGTGATCTTCGCCGACGAGCCCACCGGCAACCTCGACTCGCGCAGCGGCGCGGAGGTGCTGTCCTTCCTGCGCGCCTCGGTGCGCGAACTGGGACAGACCATTGTCATGGTGACGCACGACCCGGTGGCGGCCGCGTACGCCGACCGGGTGGTGTTCCTGCGTGACGGCGAGCTGGTCAGCGACCTGGCCGCGCCCACGCCGCAGTCGGTGCTCGACACGCTGATGAGGCTGGAGGGCTGACGTGCTGAGAACGACACTGGCCGGGCTGCGCGCGTACCGGCTCAGGCTGCTGCTCACCTCACTGGCGATCACGCTGGGCGTGGGCTTCATCGCGGGCACGTTCGTGCTCACCGACACCGTCCGGGCGGGGTTCTCACAGCGGGTCACGGCCGAGGCGGACAAGGTCGGCGTCGCCGTCCTGCCCAAGGGCGAGCGCTCCTCGCTGCCCGTACGGCTGCTGGAGCGGGTGCGCGCCGTGCCGGGCGTGCTCGACGCGCAGGGCCTGGTACGTGGGAAGGCTCCGCTGCTGGGCAAGGACGGCCGGGCGGTGGGTGACCTGGCCACCACGGCCATCTCGATCGTCCCGGGCCCGCTGGACCGCGCCACCATCGTCAGCGGCACCGGCCCGGGATCCGACGACCGGACGGCGGTGCTCGACAAGAACACCGCCAGGACGCACGGTTTCCGGGTCGGCGACACCATCACCGTGCTCGACTCCGGCCGGCGCGAACACCGGTTCAGGCTGGTCGGCCTGCTCGATCCGGGCGTCGACCAGGAGCTCGCCTACACCGGCGCGCTCGGTTTCACCACGGCCACGGCCCAGCGGATGACCGGCGAGAAGGGCTTCCACGAGATCGACGTCGCCGGCGCCGACCCGGCACGGCTCAAGCAGGCCGTGGCCGCGGTGGCGGGGCCGGGCGTCGAGGTGCTGACCGGTGAGGAGCTGGCCGCCGACCTGGCCAGCCGGGCCGGGGTCCAGATGGAGGCGCTGACCGTCGCGCTGCTGATGTTCGGCCTGGTGGCGATGCTGGTGGCCGCGCTGGTCATCTACAACACGTTCAACATCCTGGTGGCGCAGCGCACCAGGGAGCTGGCCCTGCTGCGCTGCATCGGCGCCACGCGCGGGCAGGTGTTCGGCTCGATCCTGATCGAGTCGGTCGTCGTCGGGCTGGTCTCGGCCGTCCTCGGCCTGCTGGCCGGCTACGGGCTGGGGGCGGTGACACTGAGGGTCCTGACCGCCCTGGAGGCGCCGCTGCCGACCGACGCGCCCGTGACGCTGTCCGCGCCGGCGATCGTGGCGGGGCTGACCATCGGCCTGCTGGTCACCGTGGGCGCGGCGCTGCTGCCCGCGCGGACGGCCACGCACGTCGCGCCGATCGCGGCGCTGCGCACGCAGGCCGAGCAACGGACGTTCCGCGCCGGTCTGCTCCGGGTGCTGTCCGCCGCGCTCTTCCTCCTCGCGGGTCTCGGCACTGCCGCCGTCGGCGCGCTGGTCATGCCACCCGGCCAGCAGGTCTCGCTGGTCGTCGTCATGGGCGGGGGCGTGCTGACCTTCCTGGGGGTGCTGATCATCGGGCCGGTGCTGGTCAAGCCGCTCAGCGCCCTGGTGGGCTGGATCCCGCGCAAACTGTTCGGCGTGCCGGGACGGCTGGCCGTGGACAACGCGGGCCGTAATCCGCGCCGCGCCGCGACCACGACGGTGGCGCTGACCATCGGGGTGACGCTGATGACGCTGATCTCGGTGGTCACCGCCTCCACGCGGGTGACGGTGGCCGACAAGCTCGACGAGCAGTTCCCCATCGACTACCTGCTGGTCACGCAGGAACGCGACGCGAGCATCCCCCGCTCGGTGGGCGAGAGCCTGCGCGGACGGCCGGAGCTGACCTCGGTGGTGCAGATCCGCGACACCAGGGCCGGAGTGGGCGGCCACCGGGTCGAGGTCGGCACGTTCAGCGGTCCGATCAGCCCGGATGTCACGGCCGGCGCGATGGGCGACCTCGGGCCCGGCCAGGTCGCGATCGCCGCTCCGACGGCTCAGCGGCTCGGCGTACGGGCCGGTGACACCGTGGCCGTGCGGACGAAGGCGGCCGGCACGGTGTCGCTGGAGGTGGTGGCCCTCTTCGGCGGAGAGTCGCCACTGCCGGCGCTCACGGTGGCCGAGCCGGAGTTCGACCGCTACTTCGGGGCGGTGCCCGACTCGCGGGTGTTGATCAACGCCGCCGACGGCGTGCCGGCCGATCGGGCGCGCGGCGTGGTGGACGCGGCTGTCGCCGGCCATCCGACGATCAAGGTGTCGAGCTCGACCGAGGTACGCGGCCAGTTCGACGAAACCCTGGATATGATGCTTTTGATCATCACCGGGCTGCTGGGCCTGGCGATCCTCATCTCACTGCTCGGCATCGCCAACACGTTGTCCCTGTCCGTCCACGAACGCACCCGGGAGTCGGCCTTGCTGCGAGCCCTCGGGCTGACCGGGGCGCAGTTGCGGCGGATGCTCTCGGTCGAGGCACTGGTGCTCGGCCTGATCGGCGCGCTGGTCGGGGTGGCACTCGGTGGCGTGTTCGGCTGGGCGGCCATCCGGGCGATGCTAGACGGCGCCGTGTTCTCGGCGCCGCTGGGGCAGATCGCGCTCTTCGTGGCGCTCTCAGGACTGGCGGGCGTCCTGGCCGCGGTGCTGCCCGCGCGCCGCGCGGCCCGGGCGTCGATCGTCGAATCTCTGACAACCGGATGAATCGACTATGTTCGGCGATTTAGGCATAAAGCCCGATATAGGGGCTAGAAGACGTGCGGGCCACGGCGAGTTGCATCCTTATGGCCCGCACAGGCAGGGCCGGGCGTCCCATGGGGGCGGCGCCCGGTCCTGAGCCGGGTCCGTTCAGCGCGGGGTGCGGCCGGGCCACAGCTCGGCGACCGTCTCGGGATCTAGCAGCGGCCTGATCGCCACCTCGCCCGTGACCTTGTCGATCACGATGCAGCCGCTGCCGGCCGTGCTCGGCAGGGTCGTCGGATCGTCCGGATCGGGCTCGCGCACCCAGGCGACGTACCCCTCGTCGAACCCGTAGATCCCCACCGGAACCGGATCCTCCACGGGTCGCGCGCCGTTGAAGTACTCCTCCGCCAGTGCCCTGGCCTGGTCGTGGTTCATCGTGGCCGGCCCTGCCTGTCGACGATGACGCAGAAGACGCCGGTCACCGTGGTGTACGGAGGTTCGACCGACATGTGACCGCGCTGCGCGTCGATCCAGATCACCTCGCCACCGGAGTTGACCGCGTTCCACGCGTGCGAGCCGCCTCCGGGCCAGCGCACCACGATGACGGCCGAGGCGCCGTGCCCGGCCTCCACCAGCCGTCTCGCCACCGTGGGGTACGCGCGCCGCCCCTGGCCGGCGTAGGTGAACCGATGCCCGACCCACCGCTCGATCCGCGCCGTCCCGCCGCTCTCGCCGGTGACCAGCGGCCTGCCGATCCGGTCGTACTCGGGCCGCCTGGGCGCGGCGGCGACCGGCTCACCGTGCCAGGTGGACAGCACGGCCAGCGCGCAGTCGGCCGCGTTGGAGGCCCGGAACGGGTCGTCGGCCGGCCCTCCGCCGTTGATCAGCCTGACCCAGGTGCCGCGCGGATCGGGAAACCTCACCCCTGGCGGCACCGCGAGGACGAGGTCCTGCTCCACCTGCGGGTCCGGCTGCGCCAGCCCTCCTGGCACACCGTACGGCCGGCACGTCGCCAGCGGCGGCGGCCGATCCGGCCGGTCGAACCAGTCACTCAGCACCGGAGCCGCGACGGCGGGCACCTCGGCCCCGGACGTCGCCCTCTCCCCGGCCGCTTGGTCTGGACCGGCGGAAGAGCTCCCGGTCCTTCCGGGCTTGTCCAAACGGCCCGGGCCCCCCGAGCCACCCGAGCCCCCGCCGCCCCAGGAACCCTCGGAACCGCCGAGACCTCCCGAACCGGACCCACCCGAACCGCCGGGAACCTCCGACTCGCCGGAACCTCCAGAACCGTTCGGACTTCCAGAACGGTTCGGACTTCCAGCACCGTCCGGATTTCCAACACCGTTCGGGGGGACCGGCCTGTCTGGATCTCCGGCACCATTCGGAGAGACTGGACCGATCAGATCTTCGGCACTCTTCGAAGCGACCGGACCGTTCAGATCTCCGAAACCATTCGAAGAGACCGGACCGTTCAGATCTTCGGCGCCGTTCGAAGCGACCGGACCGTTCGAAGCGACCGGACCGTTAGGAGCGTCCGAGTTCGGAGCACCCGGCCCGTCCGGCCCGTTCGGACCGGGCGGATCGTCGGGGTCCGGTTCGGCGGCGCGTTCGTAGTCGCGCCAGCGCAGCCCGTCGCCGACCACGGGATCGTAGTGGCCCTCGGGAAGGGCCCATCGGACGTTCGGCTTGCGGTCGCGGAACACGGCCTGCCTCCTGTCATGCTCGACGACCGATCGTAGGGCCCCCGCCCCCGCCCAGGAGGGGCAGTCAGGGAAGTTCCCCGGGCCGAACTATCCCCCGTACCAGCACAAACACCGAGAACAATGACATCCGGCGGGACGGCGGCCGTCAGCCCACCTTGACGGTGATGGTGTGCCAGCCAGTGGCTCCGTCGGGTGCCGGAGGAGCCTGCCGCTCGGTCTGGGTGCGCCCTGCGGCGTCGGTGGCGCGCACCTCGATGGTGTGCCGGCCCGCGGGCGCGTCCCAGTCGAGCGCCCACTGCCGCCACGTGTCGGGGCCGGGCACCTGGGCCAGCCGGGCCCGCTGCCACGCGCCACGATCGACCCGCACCTCCACGGCGTCGATCCCGGTGTGCTGCGCCCAGGCGACCCCGGCGATCGTGGTGCGGCCAGGCTCCAACGACGCCCCCGACCCGGGCAGGTCGATGCGCGACTGGGTCTTGATCGGAGCCTGGGCCGCCCAGCCGCGCGGCGTCCAGTACGCCTCGTCCCGGTCGAACCGGGTCACCTTGACGTCCACGACCCACTTGGTGGCCGAGACGTACCCGTACAGTCCGGGCACCACCTGGCGCACCGGGAAGCCGTGGTCCACCGGGAGGACCTCGCCGTTCATCGCGATGGCGAAGAGCGCGTCGCGACCGTCGGTCACCACGTCGACCGGGGTGCCGCAGGTGAAGCCGTCGTGGGAGGTGGACAGCAGCATGTCGGCCCCCGACTGGATCCCGGCCTCGCGCAGCAGGTCGGCCATCCGGACGCCGAGCCAGCGGGCGTTGCCCACGTACGGACCGCCCACCTCGTTGGACACGCACGCCAGCGTGACGTCGGCCTCGGTGAGCGGCCGCCTGAGCAGGTCGGCGTAGGTGAGCTCGATCGGGCGGTCGACCATGCCGTGGATGCGCAGCGTCCAGGTCTCGGGATCGACCTGGGGGACGACGAGCGCGGTGTCGACCCGGTAGAAGCCCTGATTCGCCGTGACGAACGGTGACAGGCCGTTGATCCCGAAGTCCACTCCCGGAGGCAACGGACGGGCCGGCACGGCGGGGGCGGGCAGTTTCACCGCGACCCGGGCGGAGTCGACCATCGCCCGTCCCGTCAGCTCCCGGCCGAGCACCGCGGCGGCCCCCGCGATCACCACGCCACCCGCCGCGCCGGTCAGCAGCCGACGCCGGTCGAAGGCGTACGGCTCGCCCCCGGCCCGCATCACCGCCGGCCGTTCCACCCCCGCCGCCCCCTGCGGCGGCTCCTCCCGCTCCCCCGCCGTCCCGCCCGGGACGGGCTGACCCGACGGGGTGGTGATGCGGCGGATCAGCCACCGAAGGGCCCAGGCGCCGGCGAGCACGCCCACCACGGTCGGCAGCACGTCGAGCGGGCGGCTACCGGGCCGGGTGAGCACGGCCAGCACGCCCACCACCCCGAACGCGGCCAGCCCCGCGTATCCGAGGACGAGCCGGCGACGAGCCAGGATCCCGATCGCGGTGGCCACCAGGGCGAGCACCACGAGCACTCCGCCGATGAGGACGGCCTTGTCGTTCTCGCCGAAGGTCTCGATCGCGAAGTCCTTGACGGGCGGCGGCGCCAGGTCGACCGCGACATCGCCGACGGCCACGACCGGGAACGTCCCGGGCCCCACGATCCCCGCGACGAGCTGGGCCACCCCGAGGGCGACGCACCCGGCGACCAGCCCCGCGAGCGCGCCGGCCCAGCCGGGCACCACGTGTTTCCTCTGCACATGTCCGACGCTACGCCCGTGTGGGCGAAGGGGTTCTTACGCGGTGGTTACGAGGGAGCCAGAAGGTCGCGGACGATCGGCGCCATCGCCCGGAAGGCGCGGCCACGGTGGCTGATCGCGTCCTTCTCCTCGGGCGCGAACTCGGCCGTGGTGCGGGTCTCGCCCTCGGGCACGAAGATCGGGTCGTAGCCGAACCCGTTGCCGCCACGCGGCGTGGTGACGAGGTGCCCCGGCAGGACGCCTTCGACCACCCGCGACTCACCCGAGGGCAGCGCGAGCGCGGCGGCGCAGGTGAAGCGGGCGGTCAGCAGCTCGGCGGGCACGTCGGAGACCTGTCGGAGCAGCAGCTCCAGGTTGGCCCGGTCGTCACCGTGGCGCCCCGACCAGCGGGCCGAGAACACCCCCGGCATTCCGTTGAGCACGTCGACGCAGAGGCCGGAGTCGTCGGCGACCGCGGGCAGCCCCGACTGCTGGGCCACGGCGCGCGCCTTGAGCAGGGCGTTGGCCTCGAAGGTGACGCCGGTCTCGGCGACGTCACCGATGGCGGGGAACGCGTCGAGGCCGACGACCTGGAGGTCGGCGAACTCCGACAGGATGCGCCGCAGCTCAGCGATCTTGCCCGGGTTGCGGGTCGCCAGCACGATCTTCACCGGCCCAGTGCCTCCTGCTGGATCAGCGTCAGCTCCTCGCAGCCGGCCACGGCGAGGTCGAGCAGTTGGTCGAGCGCGCCCCGGTCGAACGGCGCGCCCTCGGCGGTGCCCTGCACCTCGACGAAGCTGCCCGTGCCGGTCATGACGACGTTCATGTCGGTCTCGGCCGCGACGTCCTCGGTGTAGCAGAGGTCGAGCATCGGCACCGCGCCGACCACGCCGACGGACACGGCCGCCACGGAGCCGACGAGCGGGTCGCCCGGGCACATCCTGCGCTCGCGCATCCACCCGATGGCGTCGGCCAGGGCGACATAGGCGCCGGTGATGGCGGCGGTCCGGGTGCCGCCGTCGGCCTGCAGGACGTCGCAGTCGAGCAGAACGGAGTTTTCGCCCAGGGCCTTGTAGTCGACGCAGGCCCGCAGCGAGCGGCCGATGAGCCGGGAGATCTCGTGCGTACGGCCGCCGATCTTGCCGCGGACCGACTCACGGTCGTTGCGCGTGTTGGTGGCGCGCGGCAGCATCGCGTACTCGGCCGTCACCCAGCCCTGGCCGCTGCCCCTGCGCCAGCGCGGCACGCTGTCCTGGACGGAGGCGGCACAGAGCACCCTGGTGCCGCCGAACTCCACCAGAACCGAGCCCTCCGCATGGGTGAGCCACTGCCTGGTGATGGTGATCGGGCGGAGCTGGCCGGGGCCACGGCCATCCTGTCGAGACATGCAGATCACCCTATCTCCGCATCACCACACTCTTGACCGATCGAGTCCGACACATGGATCCTTACGCAATGACAACGGGGGTGTTGCGGAGCCCTGATTTCCGCAGATTTCTCGGCTCGCACGTGGCCAACGAACTCGGGGGCAACATCTCACGTGTGGCGCTTCCTCTGGTGGCCGTGCTGGTCCTGCACGCCGGCGCGCTGGAGGTGGGCCTGCTGTCCGCTCTGCAGACGGTGGCCTTCCTGGTGATCGGCCTGCCCGCCGGCGTCTGGGTCGACCGGATGCGCAGGCGGCGCGTGATGGTGGCCGCCGACCTGGTGCGAGGGCTGCTGCTGGCGAGCATCCCGCTGGCGTACACGCTGGGGCTGCTGTCGATCTGGGTGATGTTCGCGGTGGCGCTGCTGGTGGGTGCGGCCCAGGTCTTCAACGACGTCGCCGACCAGACCTACCTGCCCGAGCTGGTGAGCAAGGACGACCTGGGCAGCGGCAACTCCAAGCTGGAGTTCGTCCGGGCGGGCGGCTCCCTGGCCGGTCCCAGCGCGGGTGGCGCGCTGGTGCAGTTGCTCGGCGCGCCCGTCACCGTCCTGGCCACGGCGCTGACCTCGCTCGGCTCGGCCCTCCTGCTCGGCTCGATCAGGACGCCCGACCGCCTGGCGCCACGCGCCGAGGAACGTCCGGGCATGTGGAGCGGCATCCGTGAGGGGCTGGCGTTCGTCTGGGAGGACCGGCTGTTACGCGCGATCACCGTCACGACCGCCGGCACCAATCTGTGCCTCAGCGCCGTGCTCGGGCTGTCGGTGCTGTTCCTGGCCGAGGTGGTGCGATTACCGCCCGGGTTGATCGGCGTGCTGCTCATGTCGGGCGCGGTGGGCGGCCTGCTGGGCGGTCTCACCGGAGGATGGCTGTTCAAGAGGTACGGCACGGCCCGGGTGACCTGGCTGGCCATCTCCGTGACGTCGCCCTTCGGCTTGCTGTTGCCGATGACGCAGGCCGACTGGCGGATGTCGTTCTTCAGCATCACCTCGATCGCGCTGTCCTGGGGCGCGATCCTCTACAACGTGGGGCAACTGACCTACCGGCAGACGGTCGCCCCGGAGCACATGCTCGGCAGGGTCAACGCGACGGTGAGGTTCGTCGTCTGGAGCACGATGCCGCTGGGGGCGCTGCTCGGTGGGGTGGTGGCCCAGCAGATCGGGGTGCGGCAGGCGCTCTGGGTGTTCATGGGCGGCCGGTTGATCTCGTTCGTCCCGTTGCTGTTCTCGCCGTTGCCTCGGTTGCGCGACTTCGCGCAGCTTCAGGCCAAGTCGTAGACGGCGCCGCTCCTGGCCAGCTCGATCGGGCCGCCGTAGGAGCCGCAGCAGGCCTCGTCGAGAACCCGGGACTGGTCGTTCCAGGGCACCAGGTGCGTGAGCACGAGCCGGCCGGCGCCGGCCTTGGCGGCGTGCTCGGCGGCCTGGCGGCCCGTCAGGTGCAGGCCGGCGGGCAGGTCCGGCTGGTCGACGAACGACGCCTCGCACAGGAACAGGTCGGTGTCCCCGGCCAGCTTCACCAGCTCGGCCGACTCGCCCGTGTCGCCGGAGTAGGCGACGCTCCTGCCGCCGTGGGAGACGCGGAACCCGTACGCCTCGACCGGATGGTTGACCAGCCCGGCGGTCACGGTGAACGGCCCGATCCCGAACGTCCCCGGCTCCAGCCGGGTGAAGTCGAAGGCGGTCTCCAGGCCCGGCTCGTCCGGCATGCCGTAGGCGGCGGCCAGCCGGCGCGGCGCGTCGACCGGCGCGTGCACCGGCACCCGCGGGTACGGCGCGCCCGGCCCGTACGTGCGCACCACGTGATAGCCGCACAGGTCGAGGCAGTGGTCGGCGTGCAGGTGGGACAGGCAGATGGCGTCGACGTCGTAGAGGCTGATGTGCCGTTGGAGCGCGCCCAGCGCTCCCATGCCGAGATCCAGCAGCAGCCGGAAGCCCTCGGCCTCCAGCAGGTAGCAGGACGCGGGGCTGTCAGGACCGGGGAAGCTCCCCGAGCAGCCGATGATGGTCACCTTCATGTGGGCCTCCGTTAGAGGTAGTACCCCCCACCGGTGTGACTTCGACCGCGTCGATCTCCGGGCCCAGGAAGCGGCGTCCGAGCTGGCCGAACAGGGTGGAATCGCCGGTGGCGCGGAAGCGGTGCCGGGGGGTGGCCTCACTTCCCGCCGCCAGGTCACGGTCGTGCAGGATCCGATAGACGTCCTTGGCCGTCTCGTCGGCGCTGGAGACCAGCGTGACCCCGTCGCCGGCGACGTAGGAGATGGCGCCGGTGAGCAGCGGGTAGTGGGTGCAGCCGAGGATGAGGGTGTCGCACTCGGCCTCCTGGACGGGCCGGAGGTATTCGCGTACGACCTCGATGAGCTCCTCGCTCGCCGTCTCCCCTCGTTCGACGTACTCCACCAGGCGTGGGGCGGCCACGCCGGTGAGCCGGACGTCGGGAGCGGCGGTGAAGGCGTCGTGGTAGGCCATCGACTGGATGGTGGCCCGGGTGGCGATCACGCCGACCCTGCCGGTGCGGGTGGCGCGCACCGCGCGCCGGGTGGCCGGCTGGATCACCTCGACGACCGGCACGTCGTAACGCTCGCGGGCGTCGCGCAGCACGGCGGCGCTGGCGCTGTTGCACGCGATCACCAGCATCTTGACGTCGTGCTCGACGAGGTGGTCCATCACCTCCAGCGCGTAGGTGCGCACCTCGGCGAGGCGCCTCGGGCCGTAGGGCTGACGGGCGGTGTCAGCCACGTAGGTGATGGACTCATGAGGCAGCTGATCGATGATCGCTCTGGCGACCGTCAGACCGCCCACCCCGCTGTCGAAGATCCCAATGCTCGCGTCCGGCACCCTTCAGAGGGTAGGCGACCTGCGGGATTCTCTCTGCGTAAGAATGCTCACAGTGCTCGTTCGTGTCACCCGCGTCCCACGCGAGCCAGCTGGCGTGACTGCGCGACGAGCCGCCCCGCCGAGTCCCAGACCTCGACGTCCTCGTCGAACCAGCCGTCGGAGATGAGCCGGCCGCCGCCGATCAGCGTGAGCCAGCCGGGGGCCGGCAGCGCCCGCAGGTGCCAGGTCAGGTCGACGGTCGGCGCCCAGCCACGGGCGCCCGCCGAGAACACCACGGGCGGCAGCGCGTCGACCGCGAGGGCCAGCACGTAGGGGTCGGGGTCCTGGGGCTCGGCCATCCTGAAGTAGGCGCGCGACTCGGGGCGGCCCGTCGGCTCGCCGTTCAACCAGCCGACGGTGGGCGGGTCGAAGCGCATCTCCATGCGGGCGTTGAGCGTCATGTTGGACTCGGGCTTGGGGTCCGGCAGTTTCAGGCACTCCTCGGGGGGCGGCATGACATATCCCGCTTTGTCGGCGTACGCGGGCTCGGCGTCGCCGAGGGTGGCCGTGGTGACCAGGCTCTCGATCTGCGTCACGCCGTCCTGGACGAGCGTCGCCCTGCTGAAGGCCACGGTCCGGCCCGCCTTGAGCTGCTCGACCACGACCCGCGCGGGGCCGGCGGCGGGCGACCGGTGAAACTGCGAGGTCGTGCTGACGGGGTGATCGAACGGCGAGGAGTCCACCACCGCGCGGAGGACGACGGCCATCAGGTATCCACCGTTGAGCGGGCCGCCGATCGCGTATCCGGGATCGAGGCAGACGTCATAGGTGCTCTCGTCCACCCGGATCGCCTGCGTGGCCTCGTCGAACTTGGTCATCAGCCCTGCCTTTGAATCCGAACTTTATTCTAGTAGCCCCATACTCTACGGCATTCGTCCATCAAAGCGCCGACCTGGGAAAACGCCCTCGAATGGGACAGTTCGAGCATGGCAAGTGGTGCGCGGGACGCGCAGTCGTGCCGTGGTCGGCGGTGGAGGACTACGAGGGCGAGGCCCACCTCAACACAGGGCGTAAAGAGGTCACTTGGGCATGAATCTTGACTTCAGCACATTGCAAGCGCCCGTCTAGCAACATCAGCTACCTTCACTGTGGTCATAAGTCCACATTGTGAGTTGAGTGATGTCTGCGAATAATCCCCCTAGTGGCCAGGATCCCGACCGGACCACGGCATACCGTTGGAATCCCGAGCAGGAGCCCGCGAACCCTCCGCTTTCACCGGGCCAGCCATACCCACCGCAGTCCTATGGCCAGCAGTCCCAGTACGGGCGGCAGGCGTCCTCGGGCCAGCAGGACCCGTACGGGCAGCAGGCGTCCTACGGCCAGCCCGACCACGGGCAGGCCGCCTTCCAGCAGCAGGCCGGCTACAACCAGCAGCCCTACGGCCAGCAGTCGCACGGTCAGCACTCACATGGTCAGCAGGGCTACGGCCAGCAGCCGCACGAGCAGCAGGGCCACGGCCAGCAGGGCTACGGCCAGCAGCAGGGTTACGCGCAGCAGCAGGGCTACGGCCAGCAGCCGCCCACCCGGCGGGACCCCTACGCGCAGCAGGCCCCGTACACACAGCAGGCGCACTACGGGCAGCAGCCGCAGTACGGCCAGCAGGATCCGTACGCGCAGGCCGGTTGGCAGCAGCAGGGCCCGGAGGGCTTCGGCCCCGCCGACCCGCCGAAGAAGGGCCGCAAGGGCTGGATCATGGCCGTCGCGGCCGCCTTGGCCGTGGTGGTGCTCGGTGGCGGCGCCGTGTGGGCCGTGGGCGCGATCGGCGGTGGGGGCACGCAGCCGCACGAGGTGCTGCCCGCCGCCGCCGTGGCCTACGTCCGGTTCGACCTGGACCCCGCGGCCAACCAGAAGGTGGCGTTGTTCCAGCTGGCCAGGAAGTTCACCGTCACCAAGGACTCCTTCTCCGGTGAGGACCCGCGCCAGGCGCTGTTCGACGCGATCAAGAAGAGCGACAAGAGCGTCGCCGGCCTCGACTTCGCCAAGGACGTCGACCCCTGGCTGGGCAGCAGGATCGGTATGGCCGTGCTACCGCCGGCGGCGGGCGCCAAGGAACCGGGCGTCGCCGTCGCCGTCCAGGTCAAGGACGAGGCGCTGGCCAAGGCGGGCATCGCCAAGCTGATGAACGGAGAGAAGATCGGGGTCGCCTTCCGCGACGACTACGCGCTGCTCGCCGCCACCCAGGCGGAGGCCGACAAGTACGCCACCGCCGAGGGCAGCCTCGCCGCCAACGGCGACTTCAGCGACGACCTGGACGCTCTCGGCGAACAGGGTGTCCTGTCCTTCTGGGGTCACCTGGGCAAGCTCGCCGAGCTGGCCAAGGGCGAGATGACGGCGGAGCAGACCAAGCTGCTGGGCCAGGCGAAGAACGCCCGGTTCGCGGGCGCGCTCCGCTTCGACAGCGCGTACGTCGAGCTGGCCGGCGCGGTCCGCGGTCTGGAGGGCTTCACCGACGGCGACCCGCAGAGCGCCAACCTGAGCACGCTGCCGGCCAGCACCGCGGGCGCGCTGTCCATCTCGGGCCTCGACCAGATCATCACCAAGCGGTGGGCGGAGATCGAGCAGTCGGCCACCGCCGCCGGCGGAACCGAGTTCAAGCAGTTCGTGGACCAGGCCAAGCAGGCGTACGGCCTGCAGCTGCCCGACGACCTGGCCACCTTCCTGGGCAAGAACCTGACGGTCGCGGTCGACAGCGAGGGCCTGGACAGCGACCAGGTCAAGGGCGGCGTGCGCATCGTCACCGACCCGGCCAAGGCCCAGGCCGTCTTCGACAAGGTCCAGCAGGCGATGACCTCCAGCGGCCAGGCCGCGCCGCAGATCGCCAAGGTCGCGGGCGACGGCACGTTCACCCTGGCCACGTCCGAGGAGTACGCCAAGCAGTTGTCCGCCGAGGGCGAGCTGGGCGAGAACGAGACCTTCACCACGGCCGTCCCCGACGCCGACGCGGCGACCTTCGCCCTGTTCGTCGACCTGGACAAGGTGGAGAAGTACTACCTGGAGAGCATGAAGGGCGACGACAAGGCCAACGCCCAGGTCCTGCGCGCCATCGGCCTCAGCGGCAAGCAGACCGACACCGAGGGCACGTTCTCCCTGCGGGTGCTGTTCAACTGAAGCCCTGACACGTGAAGGGCGGCCGGTCTCCCACCGGCCGCCCTAAGCCCAGAGCTGGCCTTCGAGCCGTTCCTCGGCCTCGTCCAGGGTGCCCTCGTAGGCCCCGGTGGACAGGTACTTCCACCCGCCGTCGGCCACGACGAAGACGATGTCGGCCCGCTCCCCCGCCTTGACCGCCTTGCGGGCCTCGCCCAGGGCGGCGTGCAGCGCGGCCCCGGTGGAGACGCCCGCGAAGATGCCCTCGGCCGACAGCAGCTCACGGGTGCGGCGCAGCGCGTCGACGGAGCCGACCGAGAAGCGCGTGGTCAGCACGGACTCGTCGTAGAGCTCGGGGATGAAGCCCTCGTCCACGTTGCGCAGGCCGTACACGAGCTCTCCGTAGCGCGGCTCGGCGGCCACGATCCGCACGCCGGGCACCCGCTCGCGCAGGAACCTCCCGACGCCCATGAGGGTGCCCGTCGTGCCGAGACCGGCGACGAAATGGGTCACGCCCGGCAGATCCTCAAGGATCTCCGGCCCGGTCGTCTCATAGTGGGAGCGCCAGTTGGCCGGGTTGCCGTACTGGTAGAGCATCACCCAGGACGGATTCTCGGCGGCGAGCCCCTTGGCCACCCGGACGGCCTCGTTGGAGCCGCCGGCGGCGGGCGAGGAGATGATCTCGGCGCCCCACATGCGCAGCAGCTGGCGCCGCTCCTCGGAGGTGTTCTCCGGCATCACGCAGATGAGCCGGTAGCCCTTGAGCTTGGCCGACATGGCCAGTGAGATGCCGGTGTTGCCGCTGGTCGGTTCGAGGATCGTGCAGCCGGGCGTGAGCAGCCCGTCCTTCTCGGCCGCCTCGATCATCCACAGCGCGGGCCGGTCCTTGACCGATCCGGTCGGGTTGCGGTCCTCCAGCTTGGCCCAGACTCGCACGTCGGCGGAGGGCGAGAGCCGGGGAAGACCGACCAGCGGCGTGCGCCCGACGGAGTCGATCAGTGAGTCGAAACGCATGTCAGCCGCCGGCGACGGCCGGCAGCACGGTCACCGTGTCGCCGTCGGACACCGGCGTGCCGAGCCCGCCGAGGAACCGGACGTCCTCGTCGTTGACGTAGACGTTGACGAAACGGCGCAGGTTGCCCTGCTCGACGAGCCGCTCCTTGAGACCCGGGTGGCGGGACTCCAGGTTGCTGATGAGCTCGTCGAGGGTGGCGCCCTCGGCGTCGACGGCCTTGGCGCCGTCGGTGTAGTTACGGAGGATGGTCGGAATGCGAACCTCGATGGCCATCGCGGTCAGTCTCCTCGGATCAGGTCGTCGTTCATCGGCGGCAACACCGATGGCTGGGTGCGAAATTCCAGCTCAACGACAGTCGTAGAGGACGACAGCCGGAGTGTGCGCGAAACGATAACTCTGCACAGGCCGGACCATCATGGGACAAACCTTACCTCTTCCTCGGTGATCTCGCCGTCCAGGATCCGGTAGGAGCGGAACTCCACCTGGTCCTCGTCACGAGTCGAGACGAGCACGTAGTGGGCGTTCGGCTCGGAGGCGTAGGTCACGTCGGTGCGCGAGGGGTAGGCCTCGGTGGCCGTGTGGGAGTGATAGATCACCACGGGCTCCTCGTCGCGCTCGTCCATCTCGCGCCAGACGTGGAACTGCTCCATCGAGTCGAAGCGGTAGAAGGTGGGCGACCGCTCGGCGTTGGCCATCGGGATGAACCGCTCCGGGACACCGTCTCGTCCGGCGATCACGCCACACGCCTCATCGGGGTGGTCGGCCCGCGCATGGGCAACGATCTTGTCCACGAGTTCCTGCGGGATCGTCAGCATGCCCCGGAAGCTACCAGAGGGCCCGGACCAGGGTGTCCTGGAGGTAGGTCAGCCAGTCGTAGGTCACGTAGGCCGGGTAGCGGGGGTCGTCCTCGGACATCATCGCGATCTCGTCGTGGATCTCCTCGGTCACCTCCAGCTTGGTGCCGAGCGCCAGCCGCACGTCGTTGAGGGAGCGCAGCCACGCCTGGGCCTGCTCCGGCGTGAGCTCGCTGCGCCCCGGCCGGGCGGTGTCGAGCATGGTCTGCGCGTCGGCGCGCTTGCCGTCTCGCAGCGTCGCCTCGGTGTAGCGGCGGAACTCCGCCGACTCGTCGGCGTCCTGGTAGGCCGAGGGGAACAACCGCGCCAGCACCGGGTCGTCGGGCGCCTTGCCGCCCGCGGCGCCGATGCCGAGCGCGCGCTCGAGCGGATCGTCACCCGTCTCGCCCGGTGCCACGAGCCCGAGCACCTGCGTGACGAGCGAGCGCAGGATCGAGACCTCCGCCGCCTCGAAGTCGGCGACGACGGCCCCGCCGCGACCTGAAGAGAATCCGGAGCTCACGCGTGCCGCCTCACTTGACCGAATCCGGCTGGAGCGTCGCCCACAGGCCGTAGGAGTGAAGAATCTGCACATCGCGTTCCATCTCTTCACGAGTGCCGCTGGACACCACGGCCTTGCCCTTCTGGTGGACGTCCATCATCAGCTTCTCGGCCTTCTCGCGGGTGTAGCCGAAGACGGTCTGGAAGACATAGGTCACGTAGGACATGAGGTTGACCGGGTCGTTCCAGACGATCGTCACCCATGGCAGATCGGGCCGGACGTCCGTTGACGGACGCTCGACGGCGATTGGAGCGGTGCTACCCACATCCACCATCCTGCCCTACCTCGGCCGTAGTCTTCGAGTCGTGACGACGACCATGAGCACCGCGTTGCTGACAGATCACTATGAGCTGACAATGTTGCAGGCCGCGCTGCGCAGCGGCGCCGCCTCCAGGCGCGCGGTCTTCGAGGTGTTCGCCCGGCATCTGCCCGGTGGCAGGCGGTACGGCGTCGTGTCCGGCACCGGGCGGGTGCTCGACGAGCTGGAACGATTCCGTTTTGGTGACGAAGAGCTTACTTTTCTACGGGACCACCAGGTGGTCGACGAATCCACCCTGGCCTACCTCGCCGACTACCGGTTCTCCGGCGACATCCACGGCTACGCCGAAGGCGATCTCTACTTCCCCGCCTCCCCGATCATGGTGGTGGAGGGCACGTTCGCCGAGTCCGTGCTGCTGGAGACGTTGATCCTGTCGATCCTCAACCACGACTGCGCGATCGCCTCGGCCGCCTCCCGGATGCGCAACGCGGCGGGCGGACGCCCCCTCATCGAGATGGGCTCGCGCCGCACCCACGAGCGCGCCGCCGTCGCCGCCGCCCGCGCCGCCCACCTCGCCGGTTTCGCCTCCACGTCCAACCTGATGGCCGGCCACCTCTACGGCATCCCCACGGCCGGTACGGCGGCGCACGCGTTCACGCTGCTGCACGACTCCGAGAAGGCCGCGTTCGAGGCCCAGGTCGCCTCGCTCGGGCCCGGCACCACGCTGCTGGTCGACACCTACGACGTGGCCGAGGCGGTCCGCACGGCGGTCGAGCTGGTCGGCGCCAAGCTGGGCGCGGTCCGCATCGACTCGGGCGACCTCGGCGCCGCCGCCCAGGAGGTGCGCGAGCAGCTCGACGCGGTCGGCGCCTTCGACACCCGCATCCTGGTCACCTCCGACCTCGACGAGTACGCCATCGCGGCCCTGGCCGCGGCCCCCGTCGACGGCTACGGCGTGGGCACCTCGCTGGTGACCGGGTCGGGCGTGCCCACGGCGGCGCTGGTCTACAAGATGGTGGCCCGCGAGACCGCCGGGGGCCGGATGGAGCCCGTCGCCAAGCGCTCGGTCGGCAAGCCGTCGCGCGGCGGACGCAAGCGCGCGTACCGGCTGTTCGACGAGCACGGACGGGCCGAGACCGAGCTGATCACCACCTCGGACGTGGTGCCGGAAGGCGGTGTCCCGCTGCTGCGCGAGCTGGTGCGCGACGGCCGCACCGTCGGCGCGGAGCCGCTCTCCGCCGCCCGCGAGCGTCACGCCGAAGCGGTCGCGCTGCTCCCCCTTGAGGCGTTGCACCTCGCGCGCGGCTACGCGGCGATCCCGACCGAGTTCGCCTGACGTATCGTGCTGCCTATGGGCACCGCGCTGATCATCGTCGACGTTCAGAACGACTTCTGCGAGGGCGGCAGCCTCGCGGTGACGGGCGGATCGGAGGTGGCGGCCGCGATCACCCGGCACGTGGCGGCGCACGGCTACGACCACGTGGTGGCGACCCGCGACTACCACGTCGATCCCGGCCACCACTTCTCCGACCGGCCCGACTACGTGGCCAGCTGGCCCCCGCACTGCGTCGTCGGCACCCCGGGCGCCGACTTCCACCCGGCGCTCGACCTCGGCGCGGTGGATGAGGTGTTCAGCAAGGGCGCCCACTCGGCGGCCTACAGCGGCTTCGAGGGATCCTCCGGTGAGGGGGTGAGCCTCGGCATCTGGCTCTACGAGCGCAAGGTGCACGAGGTCGACGTGGTCGGCATCGCCACCGACCACTGCGTCAGGGCCACCGCGCTCGACGCCGTCAAGAACGGGCTGGCCGTGCGCGTGCTGCTCGACCTCACGGCCGGGGTGTCACGGGCGACCACGGACGCGGCCGTGGCCGAGTTCGACGCCGCCGGTGTCACGTTGCACGGGGCGCCCATCGTCGGCTGACGCGTAAACGCCTGGCGGGCGCGCGGTCAGATGATGACCAAGGAGTCGCCGGGCCGCCACGCCGCCGGAGTAGGACGGAGACTCACCTGTCCTCGTCCTCGTGTGAGGTGTCATGCCCGCCTACTCCCTCGGCCTGGCCTCCCTCGGTCTGGCCTGGCTGGTGCTCGGCCCGCTCAGCCTCTGGATTCTCGTCCGGGGCCGCCATGCGGCCCGGCTCGGCGCTCTCCTGACGGTGGCGGCGCTGGAGGCCGCGACGATCGCGGTCAACACCCCCTCGCCGCTGGAGGTCGTGGCGCACGACATGCCCCACGTGCCCGAACGCGTGGTGTGCGCGGAGCGCCGGCCGGTGCCCGAGACCGCCCGCCTGAACGGCCGGCACGACGGCCTGACCCTGTCCTGGGCCGCCGCCCCTGGTGAGTGCGCGACGGCCAGGGTCGTGGTGCGTCCCGAGGGCAGGAAGCTGCGCGTCTGGGTGCGCGAGGGCCCCGAGGAGGGCGAGCGCCGCAGAGAGCACAACATCGGCCGCGGGACGCCCCTGCCGGCCGACCGGCCCCGCACACTGCCCGTACGCGTCGAGCGCGGCGCCGCCACACTGCTGGTGCCGCTCGACGACCGGGGCCGGTACGTGCCGGTCGACGGCCGCACCGGGCGGCGCATCCCTGGCGTCGCGGCCCGTCACGAGACGTCCTCGGCAGCCGTCCGTCAGGGGCCCGGGCCGGGTCGCTAGCTCGTCATCGCCAGGCCCAGCGCCTCGTCGACGTCGTCGTACACCTCGAACGCGTTGCGCAGACCGGTGATCGACAGCACCCGCGCCATGACCCCGCGCACCCCGCCCAGCAGCAGCCGGGTGCCCCGGGCCTCGCACTCCTGCATCGCCTCGACCAGCGCGTTGACCCCCATGGAGTCGCAGAAGCCGACCTCGCCCAGGTCGACGATCATGAACGGGGTCGCGGGGAGCTCCCAGATCCGGCGCAGGTGCTCGCGCAGCAGCGGCAGCACGTACACGTCGAGCTCGCCTTCGAGACGGAGGACCGATGCGTTGGGGACGAGACCGGAGGTGACGACTAACGTCGGTTTGCCCGTGGCCCCAATCGACATAGGCAACGCCCTTCCGCTCAGCAACAGCCAAAGTGGTTGTTACCGCTTCCCGCCCGTCCCAATCAAATCGTCACGATGGTGTGACCGAACGCGTATGAACCGCCGCGAGATCGGGGGACGGCGTGCCCGCCGCCGTCCCCCGCGGCCGGTGCGATCGTCAGCGCCGCTGGGTGGCCCACTGGCGGATCTTGTCGATCCGTTCCTGGATCTGCTCGGCGGTGGCCTGGGCGATCGGCGGGCCGCCGCACGCCCGCCGGAGCTCCGAGTGGATGACGCCGTGTGGCTGGCCGGTGCGATGGTTCCACGCGCCGACCAGGCCGTTGAGCTCGCGCCGCAGCTCGGCGATCTGCTCGTGCGGCGCCAGCGTGGTGGCCGGGGCCTCCGGCTGCCTGCGCTTGGCCGCCTGCTGATCGGACTGGCGCTTGCGGAGCAGGGTCGCCACCTGGTCGGGCTCCAGCAGGCCCGGCAGCCCGAGGAAGTCCTCCTCCTCGGCCGAGCCCACCTCGGCCCCGGTGCCGAACTCGCCGCCGTCGAACAGCACCCGGTCGAACGTCGCCGACGTCTCCATGGTCTCGAACGGCAGCTCGTCGCCCAGGACATCGGGGTTGTCCTGCTTGCGGTTGGCCTGCTCCAGCAGGCTGTCGTCGAGCCCGTCCTCGGGCGGCCTGCGGTTGAGGACGTGGTCGCGCTCGACCTCCATCTCGTTGGCCAGCCCCATCAGGGTCGGCACCGAGGGCAGGAAGACCGAGGCCATCTCGCCCCGCTTGCGTGCCCGGACGAAGCGGCCGACGGCCTGGGCGAAGAACAGCGGGGTGGAGGTCGAGGTGGCGTAGACCCCGACGCACAGGCGTGGGATGTCGACGCCCTCCGACACCATGCGGACGGCCACCAGCCAGCGATCCTGGGACGCCGCGAAACCCTTGATCTTCTTGGACGCCCCCGGGTCGTCCGACAGGACCACCGTGGCGCCCTCGCCGCTGATGGCCCGCAGGTGGCGGGCGTAGGCGCGGGCCGTCTCGTGGTCGGTCGCGATGACCAGGCCGCCCGCGTCGGGCACCCCTCGCCGGACCTCGGTGAGCCGCCGGTCGGCCGCCTGCATGACCTGGCGGATCCAGTCGCCCTTGGGGTCGAGCGCGGCGCGCCAGGCCTGGGAGAGCTGGTCCTTGGTGAGCGGGGTGCCGAGCGTGGCGGCGATCTCGTCGCCGGCGCGGGTGCGCCACCGCATCTCACCGGAGTAGGCCAGGAAGATGACCGGCCGGACCACGCCGTCGTCGAGCGCCGGGCCGTAGCCGTAGGAGTAGTCGGCGACGCTGCGTTTGAGGCCCTCGACGTCCTCCTCGTAGCCGACGAACGGGATCGGGTTGTCGTCGGACCTGAACGGCGTGCCGGTGAGCTGGAGCCGGCGGGCGGCGGGCTCGAACGCCTCGCGGATGCCGTCGCCCCACGACTTGGCGTCGCCCGCGTGGTGGATCTCGTCGAAGATGACCAGCGTCTTGCGCGCCTCGGTGCGCGCCCGGTGGAGGGCGGGGTGCATGGCGACCTGGGCATAGGTCACCGCGACCCCGATGTAGTCGCGGGAGGTGGCCCCCTGACTGTTCTTGAACTCGGGATCGATGCTGATGCCGACCTTGCCCGCCGCGTCGGCCCACTGACGCTTGAGGTGCTCGGTCGGGGTGACGATGGTGATCGCCCGGATCACCCCATTGGCGATCAGCTCGCTCGCGATGCGCAGCGCGTAGGTGGTCTTGCCCGCGCCGGGCGTCGCCACGGTGAGGAAGTCACGCGGCTCACGGCTGAAGTAGAGGTCGAACGCCTCCTGCTGCCAGGCCCGCAACTTGGGGGCGGTGCCCCACGCGGCACGGTCGGGATAGGAAGGCGACAGGTGGGACGCGGCGAAGGTGCTCACCGCATCACCTCTGGGGTTGGTGTGCTTCGCTTTCTCACAGTGACCCAAGAGTAATCGGGGCCACCGACAAGACGTGCCGTGCACCGCGAATCCTGGCCAATGTCACCGTCGCGTGCTAATGACCGTACATGGCTCATCGCACGCTCGCCATCAGGCCGTCGAGCACCTGCCTGCGGGCGCTTTCCTCGGGCTGGAGCAGGCCGACCAGCAGCACCGCCCGCTCGCCGCGCGTGAGCAGGATCACCCGGAGGTACGCCGGCCGGTTGACCACATCCTGATACTCGGCGCGCAGCGCCCGGGTGTGCCCCTGGGAGAGTTCCCTGTCCTCCACGACGCTGACCCGGTCGCCCTTGAGCAGCAGGCGTGAGTAGAGCTCGGCGGCCTCCACCGTGTCCTGCCGGGCGTCGTCGAGGGCCACCGGCCTGGCCATCACCAGGGAGCCGGCCTCGTCCCTGGCGACCGAGGTGAACCCCGTCACCGGGGGCACCGCGTCCTGGCGCCATCCGGCAGGCAGCGGGATCGACACCCCGGCCAGCGAGTCGTGCAGCAGCCGCCCGGTCTCGGGCCGGGGCTCGGCGAGCCGCTGGACCGTCACGACCACTGCGGTGACCAGGGCGGAGGCGGCCAGCAGGGCGAGCAACGCGGCCAGGCGGCGGCGCCAGACGCGCCCCCTGGCCCGTCTCGGCAGGCCGGGGTCGGCGGGCGCTCCGTAGAGGCGGGCGGAGGGCGGCAGCGACTTCCAGGACGGGCGCGCGTCATCGCGCTCGATGCCGAGGGCGGCCGTCCGCCTGATCTGAGGGTTCCATGCCTCGTCGTCATCGTCCGGGAGGCGGCTCAGCCAGTCGGCGTCGGGCTCCTCTTCGTCCCACACCGGGTTGGGCGCCTTGGGAGGACGGCGACGCCTGGGGCCGGGACCCACGGGCCAGACGCGGCGATCATCCTCCATGACACCTCCCTGTCCCGCTGTCCTATCACTCCTTGGGGCTGCGATCAGGGAATCCGTGATCGTTGTGACAGGAGGTACGGAATCACGCTCGACGTACGAGGACTCGGCGTACGAGCGGCTCAGAGGCACGGGACGCAGCGGGATCCTGCGGGGGCGGGACTCAGCGGGCGCGGGACGCGAGGAGCGTGGCCGCCAGGGCCACCGCGGCCATGAGGCAGCAGATCACGACGAACCCGACGGCGATCTCCGCCGAGGTGTGACCGATCACGTTGATCAGCGCGCCGCCGATGCCGAGCGCCAGCGCCGACCCGAGCATGTCGGTCACGGACAACGCCGCGCTGTTGGCCCCCTGCTCGTTGACCGGCGACTGCTTGAGCGCGGTGACGCTGACCGTGGCCATGCCCAGGCCCATCCCCAGGCCCGCCACGATCCAGGCGGGCACCGCGACCCACCCCGTGATCCCGGGCACCACGGACAGGATCGTCAGCAGCACGCCGGCCACGACGCAGGCCGCGCCCAGTCGCATCCGTTTGTACGGCTCCACCTCACGCCTGCTCTGCAGGTAGGACCCGGTCGACCAGCCGAGGGCGCCGGTGGTGAGGGCGATGCCGGCGGCCGTGGGGCCGAACCCCTTGACCGACTGCAGGGCCAGCGGGATGAACGAGTTGACGCCGAAGAAGGCCGCCGAGAACAGGCCGCGCATCATGATCGTGGTGGGCAGGCCCCGGCCGAACCGGAGCGCGCCCGGCGGAAGCAGCCTGATCAGCCCGTACACGAGGAAGGCCGCGGCCACGATCACCATGATGGCGCTCTTCAGGGGTGAGAAGCGCAACTCGTCGACGCCGTAGAGCAGCACGCCCGCTCCCCCGGCGGCCGAGGTGGCGGCCAGCGTCATCAGCAGCGGCCGGGAACGCGGGCCCGACGAGCGGGTCCGGTCCTCCTCGTCCGGCCGCTTCCCGAGCGACGGGAGCAGCATCACCAGAGCGGGCACCACGAGCGGGACGATGCCGTAGAACACCCAGCGCCAGCCCCACTCATCGGCGACGAACCCGGCGACGGCCGGGCCGACCATCGCGGGCACCACCCACGCGGCCGACGTCGCCGCGAAGACCTTGGGCCGGACGTCCGGCGGGTAGACCCGGGCGATCATGACGTAGATCGCCACGATCGTGCATCCGGCCCCCAGCCCCTGGACGGCCCGCGCCACCAGGAACATCTCCCTGCCGGTGGCCGCGCCGGCCAGCGCCATGCCGGCCACGAAGAGCGCCATCCCGATCAGGAACGGCATCGCGTAGCCGTGGCGGTCGGCCCAGAGGCCCGACACCACGTTGGCGAACAGGCTGGCGATGAGGAACGCGGAGAAGCTCACGCCGTACAGGTTGAGCGCGTCGAGCTGCTCGGAGATCTCCGGCATGACGACGCCGACGGACATGCCTTCGAAGGCGACCAGCGTCATGACGAGCAGGATGCCGAGTGTCGCCGTGCGGTACGCGGGGCCGAAGATGCCAGAGGGTTTGTATGGAGTGTCGACTGGCTTCGCTGCTGTCACGCCGACATCCTAGACGCGGTCCCCGCTCACACCGCCGCGCGTGCCGCCTGGTCGCGGTAGACCGTCCACATCTGGCGCATCCGGACCGCCTGGCCCCGGGTGAACTCCCGCATGCACCGGTCGTGGGCGTAGTCCATGAAGTTGTGGATCGGGTCGGTGCCGCCGCCCTCGCAGGTGTCCTTGAACTGCGGGCAGCCCTTGGTGGGACCCGCCTGCGACGCCGTGTCGTCGACCCCGTCGCCCGGTTCGACGCAGCCGTTCTCGAAGGTGTGGAACAGGCCCAGCCAGTGGCCGATCTCGTGGACTCCGGTGTAGCCGAGGCTGTAGTCGGTCAGCGGGCCGCCGGGCATCGTGCGCCAGTCGATGACCACGCCGTCGCTGACGGGGCTGCTCGGGTACCAATAGGGGTAGGTGGAGAAGCCGAGCACCCGGTAGTCGAGCTGGACGATGTAGAGGTTGAGGGTCTCGGGCCCGCCCCTGCGCAGGGCCGTTTTCATCTGCGTCTCGTTGGTCACCGGATCGGTGAACCAGGCGGCGTTCTCGGTGACGTCTGTGCCGTCCAGCCGGAAGGCGACGCCGGTGGCGGCTCCGCCCAGGCGCCCGGAGTAGGCGGCGGCGAGGGCCTGGAGCTGCGCCTTGATGGAGCGGTCGGGGACCCGGGTGACGCCGTCGGTGAGGATGTGCACCCAGAGCGGCACCGTCACCGTGGCCGGCGGCGGCGCCCCGCCGAGCCGCGTGTCGATCTCGGTGAGCACCGCGGCCACGTCGCTGGACTGTGGCGCCCCCGGCTCAGGCCCGCGCGGATCGTCACGATGCCGGTGGGCCGTGCCCGGTGTCACGCAGCCGGACGCGGCGAACGCCGGTGAGTCCGCGCGGAGCGGCGGCGTGAGCGTGGCCGTGAACAGGCATGCCAGAGAGACAGCGGTCGCGCGCCTGGTCATACGATCCCCCGTAACGATATGAGCAGGTCTGATTACTGACCGTAGTCATATCTGGGATGATCGCCAGGCACCAACACTCACTGCTTCTGGTCGTCGCCCTCGCCGCCGCCCGGAGGGAGGCCCTCGTAGATCTCCTTGCATTCGGGGCAGACCGGGTATTTCTTCGGGTCGCGGCTGGGCACCCAGATCTTGCCGCACAGGGCGCGGATGGGTGTGCCGGTCACCATGCTCTCGGTGATCTTGTGCTTGTCGGCGTAGTGGGAGAACCGCTCGTGGTCGCCGTCACCGTGAGACGTCTGCGGCGTGGTCTCCTGCTGAGGGAGGATCTTCGTGCTCACCTCACCGATTTTATGCCCGCCGGCGACCGCTCCCGCTGGCGCGCCCTCCCCCGAACAGGGGTACGGCTCCCGCCACCAGGGCGAGAGCCGTACGGGAAGGCGGGTCAGCCGAGGTGGACCGGCTGGCCCTCCGTCTTGCGGCCGGACTTGACGAACAGGGCCAGACCGGCGGTCAGCAGCGCGACCGCCGTGCTCACCAGGAACGCCAGGTGCATGCCGTCCATGAAGGCGTTGTTGACCGCCGGGCCGACCAGTTGCACGAGCTGTTCGGGCGTGCCCTCGGGGAGCCCGCCGAAGGCGGCGGCCTTCTCCAGCAGCGTCATCTGGTCCGGCGGGATCGCCTGGGCCGCCGGGCCGAGGTAGCCGGGCAGCTTGGTGGAGATCTCGGCCGCCATCACGGCGCCCAGGATCGCGGTGCCGAGGGCGCCGCCGACCTGCATGGCCGACTGCTGCACGCCACCCGCGACGCCGCTGAGCTCGATCGGGGCGTTGCCCACGATGATCTCGGTGGCGCCGACGAAGACCGGCGACAGGCCGAACGCCAGCAGCACGAACGGGATGGAGGTCTCCACGAAGGTCGCGTCGATGCTGAGCTGCGACATGAGGAACATCGAGACAGCCGTGATCAGCAGGCCCGCGGTCATCGTGATCTTCGGGCCGAGCCGGCCGAGCAGGATGCCGGCCAGCGGCGAGGCGACGATCATGCCCGCGCTCATCGGCAGCATGCGCAGGCCGGCGTCGAGCGGGCTCAGCCCGTGGACGCCCTGGAAGAAGAAGCCGAGGAAGAACATCGCGCCGAACATGGCGAACGTCACCATCGTCATCAGCACGACGCCGATCGAGATGGACGCGTTCTTGAACAGCGAGAGCGGCACCAGCGGCTGCTTGGCCCGGCTCTGCCAGAAGATGAACAGCCCGATGAGCACCGCGAACGCGGCCAGGAAGCCGATCGTGGTGCTGTCGCCCCAGCCCCACTCCGGCGCCTTGATGATCGACCAGACCAGCGCGAACATCGCGCCGGACAGCAGGACCACGCCCGCCCAGTCGATGCGCGCCAGCGTCTGCACACGGGGCTCCTTGATCAGGAGGAAGCCCATGACCAGGGCGATGATGCCCACCGGCGCGTTGATGAAGAAGACGGACTCCCAGCTCACCTTCTCGACCAGCACGCCGCCGACGATCGGGCCGGCCGCGCTGGACAGGCCGATGATGGCCCCCCACGCGCCCATGGCCTGGTTGAGCTTCTCGCCGGGGAACGCGCCGCGCAGCAACGCCAGGGCGGCGGGCTGGAGCAGCGCGCCGAACAGGCCCTGGAGCACCCGCAGGCCGATCAGCGCGCCCACCGGCGTGACGCCGGGGACGATCTCGGCCAGCTCGGCGCTGAAACCGATGCCGACCGAGGTGAGCGCGAAGCCGGCCACGCCGATCAGGAAGACGCGCTTGTGGCCGAACAGGTCACCCAGCTTGCCCGCCGTGATCAGGAACACCGCCAGGGCCAGCAGATAGCCGCTGGTGACCCACTGGAGGTCGGCCAAGGAGGCGCCCAGATCCTTCTGGATGACCGGATTGGCGATGCCGACCACGGTGCCGTCGAGCATCACCATGATGACGCCGAGGCTGACCGCGAGCAGCACCAGCCATGGGTTGCCGCCGGTCCCCGTTCTACCGGGGCCCGGCGACGACGGCGCGTCAACCGTCGCGTGAGCCATGAAATATCCCCCTCAACACACACGCCCCACAGTGGGGCAAAAGTCACGTAACCGCCGGGTAATCTATGTCAGTCGGTGACATATTACAACTCGATTTTATTCGTCGTTTCATGACTTATGGCACACTGTGACAGACAGGTTTCGAGGGAGTGACGACCATGGGGCTCCGGGAGCGCAAGAAGGCCAGGACGCGTCTGGCGATCCTCGACGCGGCGCTCGACCTGTTCCTCGAACAAGGGTACGACTCGACCACGGTCGACCAGATAGCGGGGTCCGTCGAGATCTCCCCCCGCACGTTCTTCCGTTACTTCACCGGGAAGGACCACCTGGTGCTCGGGTTCCACGACCAGGGCGTGGAGATCATGATGGACACCCTGCGCGGCCGTCCCACGGACGAGCCTCCCTTCACGTCGCTGTCACACGCACTGCGCGCGGTGACTCGTGACATGGAGGACTCAACACCCGAAGACGCCGCCCGATTCCTGAAGCTGCGCCGGATCTTCGACGACAATCCCCGCCTCGTGGGGCTCTCGGTGGCCAAGGTCGCGGAGACCGAACACGCCCTGGTCCGCGAGATCGCCGCCCGCAGGGGCGTCGATCCCGACTCGGACCGGCTCTCCCGCCTCATCGTGGCGTTCGCCATGTCGACCATGCGCGTCGGCTTCGAGTGCCCCCTGCACGACGTCGCCGACCTGAACGAGATCGTCCGGCGGATGCGGGAGACCATCGAGCTCGCCGAGGGCCTCATGCGGCCGGACTTGAACCCCGCGGACTGGAACCCCACGGACCCGAACACCCCGGACTCGAACACCCCGGACTCGAACACCGCGGAAAGGGACACGGTGGATCGGGACGGCTCACACAGGGACGCCTAGTTGAGCGTCGGGTCGTCGGGACAGGTCGCCACGAAGGCCAGCTCTCCGGCCTGCCGCCGCAGCACGTGGCGCCACAGCGAGCCGGGATCGGTGTGGAAGGTGTCACCCACCTCGGAGTCGACGACGTACCACGCGCCTTCGGCGATCTCGCTCTGCAACTGCCCGGAGGTCCAGCCGGCGTAGCCGGCGAAGATGCGCATCTGCGCGATCTCCCCCTGCAGGATCTCGGGCGGCGCGTCGAGATCGACCGTGCCGAGCCGCGAGACGGCAGGCGTGCCCGCGTGCAGCCGGCGCCAGCCGAGCGGCTCCGCCCCGCTCGGCACCGCCGCCAGCGCCAGCGCGCTGTCGGTCTGCACCGGGCCGCCCTCGAACAGCACCGGAGGGCCGGTCACCAGCGGATCCCACACCGGCAGCACCTGGGTCACCGAGATCTCGCTCGGCCGGTTGAGCACCACCCCGAGGGTGCCGCCGTCGAGGTCGTGTTCGAGGATCAGTACGACACTACGCCGGAAGTTGGGGTCGTCGAGAAGCGGCGTCGCCACCAACAACCCGCCAACGTAGATCGCTTCCGCCATATATCCATCATGAAGGGTCAACCGCCGATCCCGCTCCCCCACTCCACACACGTTACGCTATGCAGTCAAATGGGCACTATACGGAGCAAAGTCCTGCATCGTCGTGGAGCCCGTTCATGCGCACCGCAACCCGTCTCAGCCTGGCCGTCCTGATCGTGGCCGTCCTGCCTCTGGCCGCGATGCTCCTGCTGCCCGCCAGGGCGGGGGCGTGGCCGGACTCCGACGACCCCCTCACGATGTCGGTCGACCGGATCAGCTGCCGCAGCGGACGGGTCTCGGTCGCGCTGCGCAACCGCACCCGGCACCCGGCCAGGTTCGACCTGCGGGCCGGCTCGTCGACCGTGATCAGCGGGACCGTCGACGGCCACGACACCGTCCGGCAGGACATCACCGTCGACCAAGGCGACACCGTGCGGATCAGGGCGTACTCGGTGGAGGGCTCGCGCGACCTGATCGGCTCGGCCCGCGCGAAGAACGACTGTCCGCAGGGGTGGCGCCGCCAGTCACTGCCCCACACCGGCCCGCCGCTCGCCCTCATCGCCAAGCTCGCGACCGCGGTGGCTCTGCTGCTCACCGGCGGGATCCTGTGGTGGTACGGCTCCATCTGGCCCGGCTCGTGCCCGCCCGGCAGCGCGGATCACCGGGCGAGGATCACGCCTCGGTGAAGCCGCGGGCACGGCCACCGGCCGACTCGCGGACGGCCGCGGCGACCGCGGTGGCCACGTCGGGGTGGAAGACGCTCGGGATGATGTAGTTGGGGCCGAGCTCCTCGGCCGTCACCACGGCGGCCAGGGCCCCGGCGGCGGCCAGCAGCATCTCCGAGGTGACCTCCGTGGCCTGCGCGTCGAGGAGGCCGCGGAAGACCCCGGGGAACGCCAGCACGTTGTTGATCTGGTTGGGGTAGTCGGAGCGCCCCGTGGCCACGACGGCGGCGTGCTCGCGGGCGTCGTCGGGAGACACCTCGGGCTCCGGGTTGGCCAGCGCGAACACCACCGCGTCGGGGGCCATCGTGGCGATGTCGTCGCCCGTCAGGATGCCCGGCGCCGAGACGCCCACGAACACGTCGGCGTCCTTGACCGCACCGCGCAGGTCACCGGCGTAGCCCTCGGAGTTGGTGTGGTCGGCGATCCACCGCAGCGAGTCGTCGAGGTCGTCGCGGCCCTTGTGGACGGCGCCGAGATAGTCGCAGACGATCACGTCGCGCGCGCCGGCCGCGAGCAGCAGCCGCAGCACCGCCGTGCCCGCCGCGCCCGCTCCCGCCATGGTGATGCGGACGTCGGCCAGCGACTTGTCGACCACCCGCAGCGCGTTGGTGAGCGCGGCGACCACGCAGATGGCGGTGCCGTGCTGGTCGTCGTGGAAGACCGGGATGTCGAGCAGCTCGCGCAGCCGCCGTTCGACCTCGAAGCAGCGGGGCGCGGAGATGTCCTCCAGGTTGATGCCGCCGAAGCCGGGCGCGATGAGCTGGACCGTGCGGACGATCTCGTCGACGTCCTGCGAGTCGAGGCAGATGGGCCAGGCGTCGATGCCCGCGAAGCGTTTGAACAGCGCCGCCTTGCCTTCCATCACCGGCAGCGCCGCCTCGGGACCGATGTTGCCGAGGCCCAGCACCGCCGAGCCGTCGGTGACGACGGCGACCGTGTTGCGCTTGATGGTCAGCCGCCGGGCGTCCTCCTTGTTGCGGGCGATCGCCATCGACACCCGCGCCACGCCCGGCGTGTAGGCCATCGAGAGCTCGTCGCGGTTGCGCAGCGGCACCTTCGACACCATCTCGATCTTGCCGCCGAGGTGCATGAGGAAGGTGCGGTCGGAGACCTTGTGGATGACGACGCCGTCGACGCCCTCCAGCTGGTCGACGATCGCCTGAGCGTGGTCGGTGTCCCGGGCCGCGCAGGTGACGTCGATGCGCAGCCGCTCGTGACCCGCGTTGGTGACGTCGAGGGCGGTCACCACGCCGCCTGCCGACTCTACGGCGTGGGTGAGCTGGCTGACGGCCTTGCCGCCTGCCGACACCTCCAGCCGCACGGTGATGGAGTACGACACACTCGGGACGGTCGCCACGTTCAATCGCTCCTTCGGGCCTGACCAAGAAGTCCTCCTATCGTAGGGGGGAATCCGGTCAGCCCAGCGCCTCCGCCGCCGTCGTGATGAGCTCGACGCACGTGGGAACGGGAATGCAGGTGCTGTCGATGACCAGGTGATAGAGGCACGAGTCGGTCGGGTCGGCCCGGTAGAAGTGGCGCACGTAGGCCGCGCGGGCGCGGTCGTTGTCCTCGATGAGCCGGCGGGCCTCACGCTCGCCGAGGTCTCCCAGGGTGGCCGTCTGCAGCACCCGGCGCTTCAGCGGTGCGTCGAGTCTCACATGCAGCGCGCCGGGATGGCCGGCCAGCACGATGGCCCCGGCCCGGCCCAGGAAGACGCCGCCCCGCACGCGGGCGGTCTCGCGGAGGACGCGCTCGGTGCGGTGGACGAAGTCCTCGGGCGCGTGCGGCAACACGCCCGGGACGTACATGTCGATGCCGCCGAAGGTGACCGTCGGCAGCCGCACCGCACCCGACAGCAGCCTGCCGAGGCCGTGCTCGGCCCGGTCGTCATGGGCCAGCGCCTCCTCCAGCGAGCAGCCGAGCTCCTCGGCCACCGCGCTCGGGATGGCCCGGTCGACGAAGGGCACACCGAGCCGCTCGGCGACCGCGGGGCCGATGAGGCTGCCCGCCGTGCCGTAGGTCGCGGAGATCGTGACGACCCGCATGCTCCCAGGTTAGAACAGCGCGCTCGACAAAGCTCTACGTGCTCTGGCCAAGGACGGGTCTTCGGCGGGAAGCGCGTCGAACAGGCCGAGCAGATGGCGCCTGGCCTTGTCACGCTCGTCACCCGAGGTGCGCTTGACCACGGCGACGATCCGGTCGAACGCCTCGTCGACGGCCCCGGACAGCATCTCGAGGTCGGCCGCGAGCAGCTGGGCGTCGAGGTCGGCCGGGTCGGCGAGGCGCCTCTGCACGTCGTCGGGGTCGGCGTCGGCGGTGCGCTTGATCAGGCCGACGCCCGCGAGGCCCATCTTGGCGTCCTCGTTGCCCGGCGCCCGGGCCAGCAGTCTCTCGTAGGCGGCCTGGGCCGCGTCGAGGTCGCCCTGGTCGATCGCCTGCTCGGCGGCCACCAGGTCGGGATCGGCCGGAGGAGCCTCGGGCGGCGCCTCCTCGCCGGCCTGCGGAGCCGGCCTGGCGTCGGGGTTGGCCTGGTAGAACTGCTCGACCGCGGCCATCAGCTCGTCGAGCCAGCGGCGCACCTCCTGCTCGGGGAGCACCTGCTGGAAGCCGGTGACGGCCTGCCCCTGGAAGATCGCCAGCACGGTCGGCACCGCCTGCACGCGCAGGGCCTGCGCGATCTGCGGGCTGGCGTCGACGTTGACCTTCGCGAGGACGGCCCTGCCGCCGGTCTCGCCGAGCACCTTCTCGAGCACGGGGCTGAGCTGGGCACTGCCCGGCGCCCGCGGCGACCACAGGTCGAGCACGACGGGCACGGTCATCGACCGGTCGATGACATCGGTCGTGAAGGTCTCCTCGGTCACGTCGACGACCAAGGCTGAGGAGGCCGCCTGCGGCCCTCCGCTCTCACGCCGGGCCTGCGCCTCCAGTGCCTGCTTACGGGCGCCCAGATCGATCGCTCCGTAGAGCGATCCGGGCCTAGAGAAGTCCGCCATGCTCCTCATCTTGCCGCATCGTGAAGTCGCCCGCCGCCACCCGTAGTGTGCGCAACTGGTCGAACATCCGCCGCAGCTCGTCCTCGTCGTACATGGTGAGCCCGAAATCGGCGGCCATCAGGTCGTCCGTCGCCTGCCGTACGGCGTCGCGACCGGCGTCGGTGATCTCGGCGAGCACGCCGCGTCCGTCGCGCGGATTGGGCAGCCGGCGCACCAGCCCCGAGCGTTCGAGCCGGTCGACCGTGTTGGTGACGCTCGTCGGATGCACCATGAGCCGCTCCCCGATCTTCGACAGCGGGAGCGCTCCGGTTCTGCTGAAGGTCAACAACACGAGAGCCTCGTACCTGGCGAAGGTCAAGTCGTACGGCTTCAGGAGCGAGTCAAGTTGCGACAGCAGGATCTGATGCGCTCTCATGATCGAGGTGACGGCGGCCATCGCGGAAGCGGGTCCGAAGCGGGCACGCCAGGTCTGAGCAGCGCGGTCGATGGGATCGAACGGCAGGTTGAGAGGCTTCGGCGTCGACACAGCGCTACCGTAGCGCGCTGCTCGTCCCGTTTGGACTGGTTACTCTACGCGACCGGATTCGCCGCTTGACCAAGAATGCGGACGTGAAACATCACGCTCAGTTATGGTTCTCGCATCGAAAGGTGACGCGGAAGCCAAGTTCACCGGCGGTGGGGACCTGCCCGGACTGATCGTTTCCGCTTTACCAACAGGGCACGGGGGTGCTTGATGAACGTCAACGGGGTAACGCGTGCCTGAACACGTGAGTGTCTCTCGCGAGGAACTGAAGCAGAGCGCGGCCGTCACGGTCGCCGTGCTCCTGGCTCTCGGCCTGGTCGCGGCGTGGAGTGTCCTGATACCGGGCGTCGACGCCTGGGAGAACATCGTGGCCGCGGTGATCGGATCGCTCCGGCTGACCGGGCCCGTGGCGGCCGCCTTCGCCGCGTGGGTGGCCCTGCGCAAGCGCAGGGCGCTGGGCGACCGCTGCCTGACGGCGTGGCGCGCGCTCAAGGCGCCGCTGGCCATCGTGCTGGTGGTGCTCGGCTCGTTCGCCGCGACGGTGCTGGTGCTGGCCGTCAAGACCGTGCTCACCGACCAGTCGGGCCGGCTCAGCCTGTCGGGGCTGGGCGTCGGCATGGCGGGGCTGGCGCTCTACTCGGTGATCGGGTGGGTCGCCGGCTGGCTGGCGCCCCGGGCCGTCACGCCGCCGCTCGCCGGGCTCGGCTGCTACGCCCTGTTCACCTGGTTCGCCGATGGACGCGGCTGGGCCGACCGGCTGGCTCCGGGCACGGGTGAGCCGTACGACCTGTTCCAGGGGCTGAGCGGCGCCGCGTTCCTCAACCAGACGATCTGGCTGCTCGGCGTCACGGCGGCGCTGCTGCTCGGCTGGACGGCGCTGGTGACCAGGCGGCCGCTGGTGCTGGCGTGCGCGCTGCTGGCCGTGCTGGCGGCGGGCACGGGTGTGGCGCGGCTGCTGGGCGAGCCCAAGCCGGCGGCCGCGCAGGAGATCGCCTACAGCTGCCAGGACTGGCCGATCACGGTCTGCCTGCACCCGGGGATGCGCAGCGGCCTCACCGAGCTGGGCGCCACCTTCACCAAGATCGCCTCCCGGCTGGCGGGCACCCCCGCCGCGTTCACCCGGGTGGAGCAGCGGCCCCTGGAGGAGAGCCTCAGGCCGTCCGCCGGTCTGGCGCCGATCCACGTGCCCGATCTGTCGGCCGGCTTCGCCGACCAGGCGTCCTACGAGTACGTCGAGTCGCTGGCCACCCGCTGCCCCGGCACCCCGGCCGACGGCTACCGCGAGATCGTGATGGCCTGGCTGCGCGGCGAGCCGCTGCCGGGCGGTCCGCTGGCCGAGCACCAGTACGCCGCCGCCTGGTTCTCGGGGCTGAGCGAGCACCAGAGGCGCGAGTGGCTGCGCATGTTCTACAGCGACTTCCAGTCGTGCAAGCTGTCGAGCACCCATTTCGGCGGCGGTCCGGCCCAGACGCCCACGCCCGCGTCAGCGGTCGGCTCCTCACCGGTCTATCCCGTCTATCCCGCCCCCAGCGCCAATCCCTCGCCGGCCTGGGGCCCACAGATGTCACCAAATGGCTGGCAATGATGATCCATGCTCGGGTAGTCAACACCGCATGAAGACATTCCAGACGGAGCCGGCGGCGGAGACTCCCCGACGGCGCCGTGCGTGGCGATATCTGGCCGGGTTCCTCGTCGTGGCGATCCTGCTGGTGGTGGGCGGACGCCTGGCCTGGAGCTGGCTCGATCCCTTCGGCGAGGAGACGGTCGACCGGAGCCAGCCGGTGCTCCTGCAGTCGATCAAGGACCTGAGCCGGTTCGAGGCGGCCACCGGCAACTTCCAGGTCGTGGTGGACCTGGAGAAGGACGCCACCTTCCTGCCCGACGCGGTCAAGGGCACCCGCACCCTCTTCGTGGGCGCGGGCGGCGTGGACGCCTATGTCGACTTCTCGACGCTGGCGGCCGGCGCGGTGACGGTCAACGCCGAGCGCACCGAGGCCACGGTCCGGCTCCCCCGCGCGCAGCTCGAGAAGCCCAACCTGGACAACCGGCGCTCCTACGTCTTCGCCCAGCAGCGCGGGCTGCTCGACCGGGTGGAGGGCTTCCTGTCGTCCTCCCCCGGTGACCAGCGGGAGCTGTACGTGCTGGCGGAGAAGAAGATCGCCGAGGCGGCCGCCGCCAGCGACCTGCGGGCGAGGGCCGACGCCAACACCAAGGCCATGCTCGAAGGGCTGCTCAAGTCGCTCGGGTTCGACAAGGTGACGGTGAAGTTCACCGACGAGCCCTGACGCCCGAGGTCCCCGAGGTCCCCGAGGTCCCCGGGTCCCGGAGTTGCCCGGGGTGCCCGGGGTCGCGGGCGTCGGCTCAGGCCGGGACGGAGATGATCAGGGCGTCTCCCTGGCCGCCGCCGCCGCACAGGGCGGCCGCGCCCAGGCCGCCGCCCCTGCGCTTCAGCTCGTACGCCAACGTGAGGACGATACGCGCGCCGGAGGCGCCGATCGGGTGGCCGAGCGCGATGCCACCGCCGTTGACGTTCACCTTGTCGAGCGGCAGGCCGAGCTCCTTGGCCGACTGGACCACCACGCTGGCGAACGCCTCGTTGATCTCGACCAGGTCGAGGTCGCCGGCCGCGAGCCCCTGCTTGCCCAGGGCGTGCTTGATGGCGTTGGCCGGCTGCGACTGCAGCGAGGCGTCGGGGCCGGCGACGTTGCCGTGCCTGCCGATCTCCGCCAGCCAGGACAGGCCCAGCTCCTCGGCCTTGGCCTTGGACATGACGACGACCGCGCAGGCGCCGTCGGAGATCTGCGAGGCGGACCCGGCCGTGATGGTGCCGTCGGCCGCGAACGCGGGCCTCAGCCTGGCGAGGGTCTCCACGGTGGTGTCGCCCCGCACGCCCTCGTCCTCCTTGACGACCAGCGGCTCGCCGCGCCGCTGCGGGATCTCCACCGGCACGATCTCGTCCTCGAAGGCGCCGTTCTTGATGGCCGCCGCGGCCAGCTGGTGGGAGCGGGCCGACACGGCGTCCTGCTCCTCGCGGCCGATGCCCAGGCGGGCGTTGTGGCTCTCGGTCGACTCGCCCATCGCGCACTGGTCGAAGGCGCAGAACAGACCATCGTGGGCCATCGAGTCGACCACGTCGCTGCCGCCGTACTTGACGCCCTTGCGCAGGCCGGGCAGCAGGTGCGGCGCGTTGGTCATCGACTCCATGCCGCCGGCCACCACGATGTCGAACTCGCCGGCGCGGATGAGCTGGTCGGCCAGGGCGATGGCGTCGAGACCGGACAGGCACACCTTGTTGATGGTGATCGAGGGGACCGTCATCGGGATGCCGGCCTTGACCGCCGCCTGGCGCGAGGGGATCTGGCCCGCCCCCGCCTGCAGCACCTGGCCCATGATCACGTACTCGACGGCCTCGGGCGCGACCCCGGCACGGTCCAGGGCCGCCTTGATGGCGATGCCGCCCAGGTCGACGGCCTGCAGCCCGGACAGGGCGCCGAGCAGTTTGCCGATCGGGGTGCGTGCCCCTGCGACGATGACGGAACCAGACATGGCGGCCTCCTGTGCCCACGAGGGATTCTTTGACACCATACCTACGTGTAAAAGGACGTTAGCAGTGGAGGTAGGCCACCCATGTTCATGCGTATCGACCACATCGGAATCGCCTGTCACGACCTGGAGGAGAAGATCGAACTGTTCTCTGGAACGTTCGATCTGACCGTGGTGGCCCGCGAGGTGAACGAGGAGCAGGGCGTCAAGGAGGCCATGCTGCACATCGCCGACGGCGAGGGCGGCGGCTCCTACATCCAGTTGCTCGAACCCCTGTCGGAGGACTCCCCGGTGGGCAAGTTCCTCGCCAAGCGGGGCGAGGGCGTGCACCACGTGGCCTTCGGAGTGCCCGACGTCGCCGCGGCGATGGATCAGATCGGGGCAAAGGGCGTGAGGCTCCTCGACGAGCGCCCGCGACACGGGTCGATGGGGTCGGAGATCGCGTTTCTGCACCCCAAGGACGTGGGAGGAATGCTTACGGAGCTGGTCCAGGCGGCCCGGCCCGCACAAACCTAAAAATCGTTCATATGTAACTAGTCACGCAGAAAGTTGGACGGGGCCTCGGAGTCGGCATCGGCGGAGTACGCTGGCTTTCCACCGGACAAGGGGCCTGCCGCGAGGCACAGGCTCCTGGCTCGGATGCCCCGAACCCCCCGTCCGGCCCGTGTAGCCGTCTCGACAACCCAGGATCGAGCCTCCATGCAGTCCGACATCGACGCCCAACTCAACAACTTCTTCGAGGACGCCCCCGCACGCGAGTTCGACGTGGTGCTCCGTGGTTATGACCGCCACCAGGTCCATGATCATTTGAAGCAGCTCGACGGCGAGCTACGAACGGCTCGCGAGCAGGTCACCGGCCTGCAGCGCGACCTGTCCGACTCGCAGCGCCAGCTCCAGGAGCAGGAGCGCCCCACCTACTCCGGTCTGGGCGCCCGCATCGAGCAACTGCTGCGGCTCGCCGAGGAGCAGGCCACCGAGCTCGTCCAGGCCGCCAGGTCAGAGGCCAACGAGATCAAGGCCGCGGCCAAGGTCGAGGCGGCGGACCTGCGGGCGGCGGCCGAGTCCGAGGCGGCCGACAAGCGGGCGCAGGCCACGCGCGAGAGCGACGAGATGCGCACCAGCGCCGAGCGTGACGCCGAGGAGATCCGCTCGACGGCGCGCCGCGAGGCCGACGAGCTGACCAACACCACCGAGCGCGAGGTGGCCAAGCTCCGCGCCACCGCCGACCACGAGGTGGCCGAGAAGCGGGCCGACGCCGAGCGCGAGATCGCCAAGCTGCGCACGACGACCGAGCGCGAGGTCGCCCAGCTGCGGGCCTCGACCAAGCGCGAGCGCGACGAGGTGCTGACCACCGCCAAGCGCCAGGCCGACGAGATGCGGGCGCAGGCTCAGCGGGTGCTGGAGGAGTCCGAGGCCAAGCGGGCGCAGGACGAGGCCGAGTTCGAGATCCAGCTGGCGTCCCGGCGCGAGGAGGCGGAGCGCCAGGAGGCCGATCGCCACGCCAGCGCGCAGGCCGCGACCCAGAAGCTGGTCGCCGAGGCCGAGCAGCGCGCCGCGACCGCCGAGTCGCGGGCCACGAAGGCCACCCAGCAGGCCGACCAGACCCGCCGCGAGGCCGATCTGCACGCCAAGCAGCTGGTCGCCAACGCACGCAAGAACTCCGAGCAGATCGTGGCCGAGGCCAAGTCGAGCGCCGAGACCATAGTGACCGAGGCGAAGAACGACGCGGAGCGCACCCGCTCCTCGATGCAGCGCCAGGTCGACGAGCTCACCCGCCAGCGCGACAGCATCACCAGCCACCTCGCGCAGCTGCGTCAGCTGCTCGGTGGCGCCGCGCTGCCGGGCATGGAGCCCGAGCCCGCCGTGGCCGCGGCCCCGCCGAAGCCGGCGATCGCCGCACCCGCCAACGACAAGCCGATCGCGCCGGCGCCCGCGCCCAAGCCTGAGACCAAGGCCGAGGACGACGCCGAATGGTGGCAGGAGTAGTCAGGAGGCCACTACACGGGGGCTGACAGACGGCTGAGGAGAGCCTGGTGACCTTGATGGTCGCTAGGCTCTCCTTCTGTTGCGGCGGCTCAGGGCGTTCTCGTCGGGGTTCCGGCCCCCACTTCGGCCCTTGCCTCCGGCTACCGTCGCGGCTCCGCCGCGGTTTCCACCCCCCGAGTCATCAGGAGTCCCCGTGTCCGCAGAAGCCGACCCCGTGCCCGCTCAGGACCGGCCCCCGGTGCTGGAGCAGGCTCCGGCGCCGGGCGCCGCCTCTCCGGGTGACACCACCGGTGCCGCTCCTCCGGGTGACACCACCGATGCCGTTCCTCTGGGTGGCAGCGCCGACGCCGCGCCGTACGGACTGCCCGGCAAGCCGCTGGCACGCGGCCCGTTCCTGTTCGGGCTGGTCGGCGGGCTCGGGGTGCTGACCGCGATCGCGATCGCGCAGATGGTCGTCGCCTCGCTGCACGTGATCATCCTGGTCGTGGTGGCGATGTTCCTGGCCGTCGGGTTGAACCCGGCCGTGGAGGCGCTGCAGCGGCGCCGGCTGGGCAGGCGCGGCGCGATCTCGATCGTGTTCGCCGGGGTCATTCTGGCGTTCGTGCTGTTCGGGCTGGCCGTGGTGCCGCCGGTGAGCCAGCAGCTGGCTGAGTTCGTGGCCGCCGTGCCCGGCTACGTCACCGAGCTGAGCAACCATCCGACGCTCCGCCGGCTGGACGCCGAGTATCAGATCCTGCCGAAGGTGGCCGCGTTCGTCACCGACACGCTGGGGCCGGCGCTGGCCTCGGGCGTCGTGGGCGCCGGGCTGGTGGTGCTCGACGGCGCCTTCACCACGGTGACGCTGCTGGTGCTCATGCTGTACTTCCTCGGCTCGCTGCACACGATCAAGGACTATCTGCTCAGGCTGGTCCCGGCCTCGCGGCGCGCGCGGACCGGCGCGATCGCCGAGGAGGTGCTCGACGGCATCGGCGGCTACGTCGCGGGCAGCGTGCTCATCTCGGTCATCGCGGGCGTGCTGGCCTGGATCTTCCTGTCGCTCATCGGGGTGAAGTACGCGCTGGCGCTGGCCCTGGTGGTCGCCCTGACGGATCTGATCCCGCTGGTGGGCGCGACCATCGGGGCCGTGCTCGTCACGGGCGTGGCGTTGCTGGAGTCGTGGCAGGTGGGCGTGGCCTGTGCGGTCTTCTTCCTGGTCTACCAGCAGATCGAGAACTACCTGATCTACCCGCGGGTGATGAAGCGCTCGGTGGACGTGACACCGGCGGTGACGGTCATCGCCGCGCTCTTCGGCGGGGCTCTGCTCGGCATCGTGGGCGCTCTGGTCGCCATCCCGGTGGCGGCCGCCATCGCGCTGGTCATCCGGGAGATCGTGCTTCCTCGGCAAGCCCGGTGCTGAGAAACTCAGCCACCGCCGCGTTGAACGCCTCGGGCTGCTCGACCGCGCTCAGGTGACCGGCCTTCGGGATGATCTCCAGCCTGCCGTCGGACGCCGCCCGCGCCATCGCCTCGGCGTCGGCCGGTGTCGCCAGCTCGTCCTCCTCGCCCACGACGACCAGCAGCGGCACCTCCAGCGCGGCCAGCGTGTCGAAGGAGTCGGGGCGGCCCGCCATGGCCCGCTGCGCCCAGGCGACGGCGCCCGGCGGCGCCGACTGCACGAGGCCCTTGACCCGCCCGAACACCATCGCCCGGCGCTCCTTGGTGGTCGGCCCGATGAGCGCCGGCAGCACCTCGGCGAGCAGCACGTCGCTGCCGTCGGACAGAACGGCCCGCGCGATGCGCTCGCGGTTGTCGCGGGCGGGCTGCGGGTCGGGCCCGGCCTTGGTGTCGGCCAGGATCACGCCCAGCAGGCGCTCGGGGTGGCGGCGGCAGAACGCCATCGTGACGTAGCCGCCCATCGACAGCCCGCCGACCACGGCCCTGTCGATGCCCTCGGCATCGAGCAGCCTGGCGACGTCGTCCGCCATCAGGTCGACGGACGGCTCGTCGTCACCCAGCCGCGACCCTCCGAAGCCGCGCAGGTCAGGAGTGATCACCCGGCACGATCCGGCCAGCCCCTCTCGTTGCGCCAGCCACATGGCCGAGGAGAGCGGGAACGCGTGGAGCAGTACGACCGGGAGTCCGGTCCCGGCTGATCTCGTGTAAAGCTGCACGACCACACGGTAGCCCTGATCCTCGTGACAATCACTCCACGACGTATGCCGATATACCCCCATAGCGGCGACCGGTTTTCCGGAGAACGCCTCCCGTCCGAGGTCATTGGGCGGTGGCCGTCATCCCTCCGTCGACGAAGAGCACCTGCCCGGTCATGTACGCCGACGCGGGCGCGGCCAGGAAGACGGCCGGATGGGCCATCTCCTCCGCCGTGCCCCACCGGTGCATGGGCACCCCGGCGATGGTCGACGCGCCGGCCGTCTCGTCCTCCCAGAGGTTGCGGTTGAGATCGGTGGCCGTCCAGCCGGGGCACAGCGCGTTGACCCGGACACCGGACCGCGCCCACTCCACGGCCAGCGATTTGGTCAGCGCGACCACGCCCGCCTTGGCCGCCGCGTAGGGGGCCAGGAACGGCGCGCCCAGCGCCGCCGCCGAAGCGACGTTGATCACGGACCCGGAACCCCTTTCGAGCAGGTGCGGGGCGACCGCGTGGCACACGGCCATGGCGGAGTCGAGGTTGAGCCGCATCAGCTTGTCCCACCCCGACAGGCGCAGGTCCTTGAACTCGACCAGGAAGTTGGACCCGCCGGCGTTGTTGACCACGATGTCGAGCCGGCCCAGCGCGTCGATCGCCCCGTGGACGGCGCCGGCGGCCTCGTCGCGGTCGGTGAGGTCCGCCGGGATCACCACGGCCTCCCGCCCGTGGGCCTCGACCTCCTTGGCCACCTCGGCCAGTGTCGCGGCCGAGCGCGACACGAGCGCCACATCGGCTCCCGCCTCGGCGTAGGCGAGCGCGATGGCCCGACCGATCCCCCTCGACGCCCCGGTGACCAAGGCCTTCTTCCCGCTGAGGTCGAACGCGCCCACCATGCCTCCTCCGCTAGAACCGAACAAGATTCTATGGAGTCACGCGCCGACGGCGCCATGCCCCGCACGACGAACGGCGCACGACGAACGGCGCGGGGCGCACGGCCCCGCGCCGGTCCGCCGGGGCCCGTCAGACGACGGGCCGGTCGGAGGTGGAACGGTCAGAGACTCGAGCGGTCAGAGACTTGAGCGGTCAGAGATCGAGCGGTCAGAAGAAGAGCCCGAAGAGGTCGTCCATCCCGCTCTGGTCGATCCAGCGGGTGACGCGGACCCCCACTTCGGCGATGGAGCCCGCTCTGGTCTGGGCCGGCTCCTGCTGCCACGGCTTGTAGTCCTGCCGCTGCAGCTGGACGGAGCCGTTGGGGTTGGTCGGTGGCCGCCCGTCGGGATACATCCGGCCGTCGCGGTAGACGGTGATGGATCTGGTCTGCTGGGGTTGGCCGTTGATGTTGTAGACCTGTCCCTGCCTGGTGGGCGCGCGACCGGCCTGCGACGGCGCCTCCCGCTGAGCCGCCCGATGGCTGGTCGGCCGGTGGGCCGGCCGTTGCCGGGCGACTCTTTCCGGAGCCCTGCTCGCGCGTCTGCTGCGAGATCTCTCGGCGGCCTTCCGCTGCCGCTTGCTGGCCTTCTGGATCTGGCGACGCGTCTTGGCCGCTCGGCGCTTGGCCGCCTCGGCGGCGGCCTTCCTGCGCTTGGCCTCCGCCGCTTCCTTCGCGGCCTTCGCCTTCTTCCGCCTGGCCAGCTCGGCCGCCTTCTTCTTGGCCTTCTCCTTCGCCTTCTTCTTGGCCGCGGCGGCGGCTCTCCTCTTGGCCAGCTCGGCCGCCTTCTTCCTGGCCAGCGCGGCGGCGCGCTTCCTGGCCAGCGCGATGGCGGCGCGCCTGGCCGCGGCCTGGGCGAGCCTCCGGGCGATGACCTGCGCCGCGATCCTGGCCGCGATGCCGACGGCGAACCAGATGAGCTGCCCGTCTGCGTCGCTCATCGTGACCGGGCTGTTGTTGGCGTAGGCGTAGCCGTTGAGCTGCTGCGGATCGTCCTCGTCGATCACCGGGTCGACGGACAGGAACCGTCCGTTCTTCGCGTCGTACTCGCGGGCCCCGAGGTGGACCAGCCCGATCGACGGGTCCTGCCCGCCTCCGACGAAGCCGCGCTGGCCGGGCCACCATGGAGGTGGCGCGCCCCGGTCCTCACCGAACGGCGTCGTCCGGCGTACGGCCGGCTCGCCGTTGGCGGCGTTGACCGCCGCCTGCGCGGTGCCCTGGTGGTCGGCGGCCAGGAAGTACACCTGGTTGTCCGGTGTGCGCACCGCCACCGGCCGGCCGCCGATGGTGTAGTAGCGGGTGCCCTCGACGACGTTCTTGGCGAGGTCGAGGCGCAGCTCCATGTCGTCGATGTAGAGCGTGGCGTCCGTCGGCGTCTTGCGGAGCAGCCGGTCGCCGTCGGCGTCGTACAGGAAGGAGGTGACCTTGCCCGCCTCGGTCACCGACTGGAGGTTGCCCTCGGCGTCCCAGACCAGGGTCTGGTCGGTGCTGCCGACCTTGCGCCTGATGGTGTTGCCGGCCTCGTCGTAGGCGAAGGTGTCGGTGCCCGCCGACCGCACGGCGTGCGGCTGCTTGGCCCCGGCCGCGGGATAGGTGTAGGAGCGGACCGACTCCGCGTTGCCGCCGAACGCGTGCTTGGTCTCCTTCGTCCGGTTGCCGGTGGAGTCGTAGGCGTAGCTCGTCGCGTAGGGCGCGACACCGCCGATCTTGTCCGACCGCGGCGTGCCGCTCGCGCAGTCGTCGGTGGCCGTCCACGCCGAGGTCAGGCGGCGCAGATGGTCATAGGTGAAGCACTGGGTGTCCCTGGACTGCCCGCCGGCCAGGTCCCTGATCTTGCTGATGTTGCCCACCGGGTCGTAGGTGTAGTTGAGATCCAGGTCGCTCGACGCGGCGCCGTCGCGGTCCAGCCTGCTCCGGGTCAGCCTGCGGGTGATCTCGTCGTGGGTGTAGGTGAGCCAGGCCTTCTTGCCGCCGGTGCTCAGCTCGTGCTGGAGCGTCTCGCCCAGCTTGGAGTAGCGGGTCGCCGTGACGTACGACGACAGGCCCGTCACCTTGGTCGGCTGGCTGAGCCCGTCATAGGAGTAGACGACCGACTCCGCCTCCAGCCCGCCCGCGGCCGGGAAGCTGATGGACTGGACCTGGTCGTCGGTGGTGTAGCGGGTGTTGAGCACGTACGAGCCGGCCAGCTTGCCCTCGCGCGCCGGCACGGTGACGGTCTGCCGCAGGGTGCGGTACTCGACGTCGATCGCGTTGATCTCCGCCTTGTACGCCTGGCCGTCCACGTAGCGGATGCTGGCGTTCTGGTGTCCCTTGGCCAGCGCGTCGTACTTCCACTCCGCCAGCAGCGGACCCGTCGTGGAGCCCTCGCGCAGCTCCCGCTTACGGCCAAGCTCGTCGTAGACGTAAGCCAGGGTCTTGCCCCGGGCGTCGGTGGTGGTGGCGATCTCGTCGGCGTCGTTGTAGGTGAAGGTCGTGACGCCCTTGTCCGGGTCCTCGGTCCTGATCTCCCGGCCGCGCAGGTCGTAGTGGTAGCGCCACACGTTGCCCGCGTGGTCGGTCACGCTGGCCAGCCGGCCCGCCGCGTCGTAGGCGTACTTGGTCGCCTCGTACTCGCCGGTCGGCGTGGCCCCCTTGTACTGGCGCAGCTCGACCAGCCGGTCCTCGGCGTCGCCGATGCTGGTGGTGGCCGTGCCTCCGGGCGGAGGCGTCACGTCGATCCGGTCGCCCTTGTGGGTGGCCGAGGCGCGCCACTTCTCCACACCCTTGGCCAGCAGCACCTGCGCGCTCAGCTCGCCGGTCCCGTCGTAGACCGAGGCGAGCTGGCTCGGGACGTCGGTGTCGGCCACCCCGAGCAGGTCGGTGCCCGGCACGCCGGTGCTGAAGTAGCCGCTGTTGGCCTTGGCCACCTCGCCGAAGGAGTTGTAGAAGGTGTCGGTGATCGTACGCCCGTCGCGCAAGGCCGGATCCTGCGTCAGGTCGTCGCGGGGTGCGGGCTCCTGGGTCTGGCGGGAGCGGAGCAGGCCGTCGTACAGCTCGTGGCTGGTCGTGTAGAGGCCGTCCGCCCCCAGGGTCTTGGTGGTGACGACGCTGGGGCCGTTGTCGCGGGTCAGATAGGAGTACTCCGTGCTGGGCGACTGACCGGCCGCCTTGCTGCGGTCGCTCTGCCACACCTTGACCAGACGGCCGAGCGCGTCGTGCTCCATGTCGGTGCGCCGGTTGTTGGCGTCGATCTCGGCCACGGGCTCGCCCCAGGCCGGCTCGATGAACGTGCGCTCCTCGTGGCCGAGGGGGTTGGTCTCCTTGACCTCGGTCACCGGGGCGCCGGCCACCGGCGTGTAGGTGGTGGTGACCTTGGTGCCGACCGAGTCGATCTCGCTGGTCATCCGCCCGTACACGTCGTACGTGCGGACGGCGTCGTTGACGGTCGCGCCGTCTCCGGACACGACCTCCTGGACGGTGGTGACGTCGCCCTTGACCGGCGCCTGCCCGTACGCCCGGCCGTCGTAGTGCACCCGCTCGTCGGAGAGCACGTCGTCGGCGGCCAGCGTGGCCACGCCGGTGCCGCATCCGGCGGCGACCTTGTGGATCCTGCTGGTGTAGTCGAGCAGCCAGTTCGCCGCGTCGCGGGCGTAGGTGTAGCGCGTGCACTGGTCGTCGGCGGCGGTCGCCAGGTCACCCTTGTCGTCGACCTGGGTGAGCAGGCCGTACTGGTCGAAGGCCCGCTCCTCCCCGGTGCGCCGCCAGGTGCCGCCGTTCAGCGCGGTGCGGGTGACCATGGACTTGGCCTGGACGATGTGCGCGGCCTTGGTGACGCCGCCCTGGGTGGACTCGGCGGTCTTGAGCGACCACGGCTCCTCGGTCGTCGCGGTCGCGATCGCGCCGCCGTCTCCGTCGTAGAGGATCTCCTCCCGTTCGAAGCCGCTCAGCTGGTCGTGGTCGTCGAGCTTGCGGCCCTCGCTGTCCTCGACCTGGGCGCTGCGCTTGGTGCCGTCGGCCAGGCGGTCGCCGTGCATGCCCCGGAAGTACCTGAACTCCGTGAGCTGGCGCCTGCCGTCCTGCCCGTCGCCCTCGCGGACCCGTACCCGGCCGAAGCCGCGCCAGTCAGCCCAGGTGCGGTGCTCGGGCTTGACCAGGATGTTGTCGGCGTAGTGCCAGGCTGCGCCGTCGAGATACTCGTAGTCGGTGACCACCGTCGGCGACCCGGCGACCCGGTCGATCTCCAGCGTCTGGGCCACCACGTACTTGTGGAACCAGTCCGTGACCTCGGGCTCGTCCGCCGGCGCCCACCGTTGCGGGAAGCAGCGCCGCGTGTTGCGGTCGGCGGCCGGCAGCTGCCCCGGCCGGCACTCGGCGGGGGCGTAGTTGACCCGGAGCTGCCCGCCGCTCTCGTTGTTCACCGCCTGGACCCGCCACTTGATCAGTGGCGCGCGGCCTTCGTCCGAGTCGACCCGGTTGGGCAGCTGGACCCCGGCGAACGTGATGGCGGGCAGCGAGATGGTGCCGCCCACGTGGCCGGTCTGCTGGATGGACGCCAGCCACAGCGAGGGGCTGAGCCCGTCGCCCGTCGCGGGGAACGAGTGCGTCAGCGTCCAGGAGTCCACCGCGTAGTGCTGGCCGGAGGCGTTGAGCACCTGGGTGGTGACCTTGGCCAGCCGCTTGCGGGTGAAGAACGTCGGCGACAGCCGGTCGGTGCACTTCTCCCCGGAGTTGCAGATCTGGTCGAAGGGGACGTCCGGCCAGTGGCTCGCGGTCTCCTTCTTGAGCTGGTCGGGCGCGCAGGTGACGGCTCCGCTTGGGACGCACCGCTCGGCCGTGTCGAACAGGACACGGGCCGCGGGCGACCTGGTGAACAGCTCACCCTGCAGGTAGCCGTAGTCGATCCGGGCCAGGTAGCCGCCGCGGACGTACCCGGTGCCCTGCTCGGGCTTCATGTCGCGGCCGTAGTGGTTGGTCTCGGTCGCGTACCAGTAGGTGGTGGCGTTGCCGTGGGTGTCGACCGCGAGATCGAGGTTCCACCGGTAGGCCTGCTGGCACCAGGCGGCGGTCCGGTCGCTCTTGTAGCAGGGCTCACCGCTGTTGTTGCCGAACACCGGCACCGTCCAGACCGACTTGGTCTCCGGCTTGCCGGTGGCCCAGCCGGGCAGGCGGCCCAGGCCGAAGGTGTACTGGACGCCCTCCTCGTCGGTGACCCGCCAGTACTCGCCGTCGTTGTCGCCGTTGACGGCTCCCTTGAGGTATTCGACCCGGGTGCCGTCGTCACGCTTGGGCCGCCACTGCTTGGTCGTGGCGTCCTTGACCAGTTCGACGGACGAGTTGCCGAGGGCCAGGGTCGCGTTCTCCTGGTCCCAGCACAGGTCGCCGGTCTTCTTGCCGTCGAGCATGCACGACTTGTAGCGGCGCTCGATGTAGCCGCCGGGGCTCAGCTCGAAGCCCTCTCCGGCCCAGGACGACTGGTTGTTGGTGGACGCGGTACGGCCGTCCACGCTCTGGGAGGAGTAGGCGAGCGACATCTCCGGCGCGTCGTCGCCCAGTGCGGGCGGCGAGCGCAGGCCGTACGACCAGCTGAAGTCGCCCGACTGGGTGCCGACGCTCCAGTCGGCGGAGGGGCTGAGCGAGGTGGCCGCGTGGTCGCCCGACGGTCCCGAGGGCGCGGCGGCCAGCGCGTACAGCGCGGGCAACTCGACGTCGGCGGTCAGGGTGCCGGCCTTGGCGTCGTTCTCACCGGGCACCGGCACGGGCAGCGGGCAGGCGGTGCCCGGGGCCGCCGCGGCGGCGTTCAGGGCGCACTCGTCGAGCCGTACCAGCCGGAGCCGGGCGCCGTAGTCGCCGCCGAAGGCGTGCCGGAAGCCGGAGTAGTCGATCTGGACGCGGGTCCTGCCGCTGGTGGCCGTGATTCCCTGGCCGGGGGTCAGCCGCAGGGCGAGGCCCAGCCGGCCGGTCGGCGCGGCGTCGAGCAGCTCGACGCGGACCCGCTCGGGAGCGGTTGCCGATGCCTCAGCGGACTCGCCCGCCGGCTTCTTCGCCGACGCCTTCGCCTCGGCGACGCGGACCGGGAAGTCGGCCGCCAGGGTACGGGCGTCGCCGCTCGTCGAGAGCTCGACCGTCCGCGGCTTCGGCCAGCCGACGCCCGGTGGAGCCTTCCACGCCTGTTCCCGGGCCGGATCGGCCTCCCGGGGCAGCACCGGGACCGGCTTGCCACGGACCGGCGTCTCCTTCTGCACGGCCGGAGCGGCGGCCGGCGCGGCACTCGCGGGCACGGCGGGGGCCAGGGGGAGGACGACGACGACGGCGAGCAGCGTGGTCAGCCATCGGGGCCACGGCGACTTGCGCAGCGGCTGCTCCTGAAAACGATTCCAGTGGGATTCCGGCAGGTCTAAATCGGTCGGCACGTCCATGCGAACCTCACGGATCAGTGGAGGGGGGGTTACCGGGCGGCTGGCTGGAAGATCTGCGCGGCGCTGATCACGCCGTCGTGGGCGCGGACGGCGTCAACGGTCCCTGGCCGGTGGCCGGTGAAGGCGCCCGCATGCTCGAAGCGGCCCGCCCGCGAGGGGCCGGCCGCGTTCCACGTGATGGTGAGAAGTCCCCAGTAGACGTGGATGCCAGACTCAGCGGCCACTCCGGCGTCTCCACGATCTTCACTTGACATTCGGATTGTGACTCCGGCAAAGCCATCCGTCCATATCCAAATGACAGATTTCACCAGAAATCCAAGCATCCTGGAGAAAAACACCAGTGATCACATACGAGGCGAGAAGATCTTCGCCGGAAGATCAGACCTCGGTCGGCAGCGGGTACGCGCCCGGGTTGACCCGCTTGACGATCTCGTTCAGGACCACGCGCACCGACGGCTCCCCCACCCACAGGTGCTTGGCCCCGTCGACCCCGATGACCTCGGCCTGCGGCACCCGCGCGAACCGCCGCCGGGCCTCCTCGGGCCGCAGGTAGTCGTCGAGCTCCGGCACCAGGGCCACCAGCGGCCGCCCGAAGCGCGCCCAGGCGTCGAGGTCGTCGTCGGTGGCCCGGTGCAACGGCGGCGACAGCAGGATGGCGCCCTGCACCACCGGGTCGTGCGCCCACTTCAGGGCCAGCTCGGTGCCGAAGGACCAGCCCACCACCCAGATGTGCGGCAGGTCATGGAACTCGGCGTACTCCAGGGCGGCCGCCACGTCGAAGCGCTCGCCCTCCCCCTTGTCGAACTCGCCCTGCGACGTGCCCCGGTCGGACGACGTGCCGCGGGTGTTGAAGCGGAGCACCGCCAGGTCCGCGAGGGCGGGCAGCCGGTTGGCGGCCTTCTTGTAGACGTGGCTGTCCATGAAGCCGCCGTGGGTGGGCAGCGGGTGCAGGGTGACCAGCGTGGCCACCGGCGGCCGGTCGAGGGGTCGAGCCAGCTCGCCGACCAGGGTCAGGCCGTCGCCGGTGTGCAGCTCGATCGGCTCGCGATGGGCGGGCAGCACCGTCGCCGCGCGAATCTCCACGGGGGTCCTTTCGGTCGTCAGTAACGGCTGCGGCCGGGGCCGCGGTCAAGTCTCTTGCGCCAGCAGGCCCGGTGCCAGTGGCGGCGCTCCTCGTCGCCGCCGGTCCAGTTGGGCCAGCAGACCAGATGCGGCTGGCCGGCCGCGATCTCCTGGTCGCAGCCGGGACATCGGTAGCTCTTGCCCGAGGTCGCGCCCGTAAGCATGCGCACCTTCCACTCGCCGTCCGGCCATTCCTCGACCTGGTCGGCGCTCCGGGGGAAGGCGACAGGGCGGGAGGACTCCCTGCGACGGGCGCGACGAGGGCTCATGGCCGGGGGAAGGCCGTCATGCCGGCGGTGACCAGCTGGTCGAGCAGCGGAGCCGGGGCGTAGGCGGGCTCGCGATGCTCGGCGTAGAGCGCGCGCAGCCCGTCGCGGACCCGGGCCAGGCCCAGTGACTCGATCATCTCGAACGGCCCCGCCGGGTAACCGCAGCCAAGACGCATGGCGGCGTCGATGTCCGCGATCGAGGCGTAGCCCGAGTCGTACATCCGGACCGCGTCGTTCAGATAGGGGTAGAGCAGCGCGTCGACGACGAACCCGGCCCGGTCCTTGCACGGCACCGGGGTGCGTCCGATGGCCGCCATCAGGCCGGCGGCGGCACGGGCGGCCTCGGGCGAGGTGAGCACCGTGGCGGCCAGCTCGGCCACCTGGTCGCCGACGAGGTGGACACCCACCAGCGAGGAGGGGCGGCGCACGCGTACGGCGTGCTCGACCACCGGCCGGTCGGAGAGCCGGAGCAGCACGTCGGGATCGTCCGACTCGGCGAACCCCGCCTTGACCAGCGCCTCGGCGATCGAGGAGGTGTCGTCGCCGGCGACGCCGAAGGTGACGCCGGCGACCCGCTCCGGCTCGCGCGGCGCGGTCTCGTCACCGGGGAAGCCGTGGAAGCCGTGGAAGCCGCGGCCGGTCTTGCGGCCGAGCAGCCCGGCGGTGACCAGCTCGCGCAGCACCGGCGCCGGCGCGTGGCGACGGTCGCGGGTCTCGTCGAACAGCACGCCCATGATCTCGTAGGCGGTGTCCAGCCCGATCAGGTCGAGCAGCGCGAACGGCCCCATGGGCAGGCCCACGCCGAGTCGCATGGCCGTGTCGATCTCGTCGCGCCCGGCCAGGCCCAGGTCGAGCAGCACGGCGGCGTGGTTGAGGTAGGGCAGGAGCAGCCGGTTGACCACGAACCCGGCCCGATCGCCCACCGTCACGGGGGTCTTGCCGAGCCGTACGGACAGCTCGGTGATGCCGGCGACCACCGAGGGCTCGGTCACCACGGTGCCCACGACCTCGACCAGCCTCATCACGGGCGCCGGGTTGAAGAAGTGCATGCCGACCACCCGGCCGGGACGCCCCGTCGCGGCGGCGACGGCGGTGACCGACAGTGAGGAGGTGTTGGTGGCCAGCACGGTCTCCGGCTTGCAGATGCGGTCGAGATCCTCCAGCAGCGACACCTTGTAGTCGAGGATCTCGGGGATCGCCTCCACCACGAGGTCGGCGTCGCGCAGGTCGTCGCGCGAGGTGGTGAGCGTGATGCGGCCGAGGATCTCGTCGCGCTCGCCACCGGTCAGCTTGCCCCGGTCGACCGCGCGGCCGGTGGAGCGTTCGAGATGACCGCGCCCTCTGGCCAGCGCCTCAGGATCGGCCTCCACGCCGATCACCCGCAACCCCGCCCGCGCGAAGACCTCCGCGATGCCGGCGCCCATCGTGCCGAGCCCGACCACTCCCACCATTTCAAACACCATGTGTCCAGTTTTCCAGAGCCGGTAGGGTGGACCGTCATGCGGCTGGTCATTGCGCGGTGCAGCGTGGATTACATCGGACGGCTCACGGCACATCTGCCGATGGCGCCAAGGCTGGTCCTCATCAAGGCCGACGGCAGCGTGTCGATCCACGCCGACGACCGCGCCTTCAAACCGCTCAACTGGATGAATCCTCCGTGCAAGCTCAAGGAGGACGGCGCGACCTGGACGGTCACCCATGGCAAGACGGGCGAGAAGCTCGTGCTGACCATGGACGAGATCCTGCACGACTCCAGCCATGAGCTGGGCGTCGACCCCGGCCTGATCAAGGACGGCGTCGAGGCCCACCTGCAGGAGCTGCTCGCCGAGCACATCACCACGCTGGGTCCCGGCTACTCCCTGATCCGCCGCGAGTTCATGACGGCGATCGGCCCGGTCGACATCCTGTGCCGCGACGCGGGCGGCGCGACCGTGGCGGTCGAGATCAAGCGGCGTGGCGAGATCGACGGCGTTGAGCAGCTCACCCGCTATCTGGAGCTGCTCAATCGCGATCCGCTGCTCTCCCCGGTGCGCGGGGTGTTCGCCGCCCAGGAGATCAAGCCGCAGGCCCGGGTGCTGGCCGCCGACCGCGGCATCGACTGCGTCACCCTCGACTACGCCGCGCTGCGCGGCATCGAGCCGGAGAACCCCACGCTCTTCTGACGTCCCGTCCGTACGGCCGCTCCCGCGGTCATGCCCGATATTCCAACATTGACAGGTCTTACGTAGAAGTTCTACGTTCGACATATCACGATTGGAGTGTTGCCATGACCACCCCCTACTACCTGAGCGGCACCCTGGCGCCCGTCCCCGACGAGACCGACGCCCACGACCTGCCCGTCACCGGCGCGCTACCGCCCGAGCTGGCCGGACGCTACTTCCGCAACGGGCCCAACCCACGGCCGGGCGAGAATCCCGGTCACTGGTTCGCCGGTCACGGCATGATCCACGGGATCCGGCTCAACGAGGGCCGCGCCGAGTGGTATCGCAACCGCTGGATCCGCACCAAGAAGTTCACCGACAACGCCCCGTTCCTCGGCGACCAGGGGCTCGACCTGGCGGCCGTCACGGCCAACACCCACGTCATCAGGCACGGCGAGCGCATCCTCGCCCTGGTCGAGAACGGCCTGCCGTACGAGGTGACGCCGGAGCTCGCCACGGTGGGCCCGTGCGACTTCGGCGGACGGCTGACCACGGCCATGACCGCGCACCCCAAGCAGGATCCGGTCACCGGTGAGCTGCACTTCTTCGGCTACGGCTTCTTCCCGCCGTTCGTCACCTACCACCGCGTGTCCGCCGGCGGTGAGCTGGTGGAGAGCCGGGAGATCGAGGTCGCCGAGTCGACGATGATGCACGACTTCGCGGTCACCGAGCACTACCTGATCTGGCTGGACCTGCCCGTGGTCTTCGACCTCGAGCGCGGCGCGATGCCCTACGCCTGGCGGGAGTCCTACGGTGCGCGCATCGGCGTGACGCCGAGGGCGGGCGGGCCGACGCGCTGGTTCGAGATCGACCCGTGCTACGTCTTCCACGTCGGCAACGCGTGGGAGGACGCGGAGGGACGGATCGTGCTGAACGCCGCCCGCTACGCCGGCCAGAGCTTCGGCACACTGTGGGATCGCATCAGCGGCGCGCAGGACCCCGCCGGGCAGGCGGCCACCATGTTCGACAGCGTGCTGCACCGATGGACGCTCGACCCGGCGACGGGCAAGGTCGTGGACGAGTCGCTGGACGACCGGCCAGTCGAGTTCCCCACGTTCAACGACGGTCTGCTGGGCCGCACCAGCCGCTACCTCTACATGGTGAGCGACCAGGCAGTGGTCAAGTACGACCAGCGCTCCGGCGCGTGCCTCACGCACCCGACCGGCGGCCACACGGGCGAGGCGGTCTTCGCGCCGGCGCCCGGGGCCGAGGGCGAGGACGACGGCTGGCTGCTGTCCGTGGTCACCTCCGGCGACGCCTCCCGGCTGCTGGTGCTCGACGCGAGCGACCTTTCGGAGGTGGCCTCGGTACGGCTGCCGCGCCGTGTCCCGGCCGGCTTCCACGGATCGTGGTTCGAGGACCAGACCGCCCCCTAGTAAGCGTCAGCTTACAGGTCTATCGTGACGCCATGACGACGCTGACCTTCGACTCACTCAATCCGGCGACCGGCGAGATCGTCGGCAGCCATCCGAAGCAGACGGCCGACGCGGTGCACGAGGCGGTCGGGCGGGCCGAGCAGGCCGCCACCTGGTGGTCGGGGCTGTCCCCGGCCGAGCGCAGGCGGCGGCTGCTCGATTACAAGGCGATCATCGCCCAGCACATCAGGGAGCTGGCCGCCCTGGTGCACAAGGAGACGGGCAAGCCGGTGGGCGACGCCACGCTCGAGATCGTGCTGGCGATCACGCACATCGACTGGGCCGCCCGCAACGCGCAGAAGGTTCTGGGCCGGCGCAAGGTGTCGACCGGCATGATCGGTCTCAACCTGTCGGCCACGCTCGAGTACCTGCCGCTGGGCGTCGTCGGTGTGATCGGGCCGTGGAACTATCCCGTTTTCACGCCGATGGGCTCGATCGCCTACGCGCTCGCCGCGGGCAACGCGATCGTGTTCAAGCCGTCCGAGCTCACACCCGGCGTCGGCGTACGGCTGGCGGAGCTGTTCGGCGAGGCGGTGCCGGAGCAGCCGGTGTTCCAGACGGTGACCGGACTCGGCGAGACGGGCGCGGCGCTCGCCGCCGATCCCCGCGTCAAGAAGGTGGCGTTCACCGGGTCGACCGCGACGGCCAAGCGGGTGATGGCGGCCTGCGCCGAGAACCTCACCCCGATCGTGGCCGAGTGCGGCGGCAAGGACGCGTTCATCGTCGACGCCGACGCCGACCTGCGGGCCGCCGCCGACGCCTGCCTGTGGGGCGCGATGTCCAACGCCGGGCAGACCTGTGTGGGCGTGGAGCGGGTCTACGTGGTCGACGCGGTCTACGACGGCTTCATGCGCGAGTTGTCCGACCGGGTGTCCACGATCAAGGCCGGCGACCAGTACGGGCCCATCACCATGCCGGGGCAGCTGGACATCATCAAGCGGCACATCGACGACGCCACCAAGGCCGGAAAAGTGGTGACCGGCGGCCCCGACTCGGTCCGGCCCCCGTACGTCGACCCGGTGATCGTCGAGGACGTGCCCGAGGACTCCCCCGCGGTGCGCGAGGAGACGTTCGGCCCGACCATCACCGTGCGGCGCACCAACGACGTCCACGAGGCGCTGGAGCTGGCCAACGCCTCGGCCTACGGGCTGGCGGGCACCATCTTCTCCGGCAACTCGCGCCGGGCGATGGAGCTGGCCCGCATGATGCGGTCAGGGATGACGGCCATCAATTCGGTCATCTCATTCGCCGGGGTGCCCTCACTGCCGTTCGGCGGCGTCGGCGACTCGGGCTTCGGGCGCATCCACGGAGCCGACGGTCTCAGGGAGTTCGCCAGGCCCAAGGCCATCTCCCGCCAACGCTTCCCGATGCCGGGAATGAATCTCACTTCGTTCGCCCGGGGGGCCGATGAGATTGAGCGACTGATCAGCCTCATCACCTTCTTGCATGGACGACGCAAGAGGTAAACCACACGCTCTTTCCCAAAACGGATCATCCGTCCATAATTGTGTGCTCTGGGGGCCACGATCATGTTGGACGGGTGGAATGTGAACCGGTCTTACCGGGGAATGTCGGCCGAGCAAAGGCTGGCAGACAGACGGGAGCGGCTGATGACAGCCGCCTACACGCTATACGCGAAGCCAGGTTTCGCGGCTACGACGATCGAAAGGTTGTGCTCCGAGGCGCGGATCTCCAACCGCGCCTTCTACGAATGTTTCGGCGGCCGGGAGGAACTCCTTCAGGCACTGCACGAGCGGTGCATCGAGGAAAGTCTCTCCGTGGTCGCCAAGGCATTGGAGGAGGCGCCCGGCACCCTGGCCGGGCGCGTCGAGGCGGGCATCCGAGCCTATATCGGATTCGCGACGGCCGACTGGCGTCGCGCCCGCATCATGCACCTGGAGGTGCGCAGGTCGGGCGACGTCCTGACGCACTCACGACAGCGCGCGATCAAGTCCTTCGCCCAACTCGTGGAGAACGCCTCAACCGATTTCCCACCCGCAGGCACGGTGAACCTGCGGCTGGTAGCTCTCGGGGCAATTGGGGCACTTCAGGAGTTGCTCATCGAATGGCTGCTGGCGGACGACCCGCCGGAGATCGAGGATCTGGTCGGCGTGGCCGTGCACATCTTCGGGCGGTCGCTCGGGCCACCGTGAGATGGCGATCACACATAGTGATTTTCTGAGGGAATGACACGTCAATAATCCGCCCGTTATTCACATATCGGGCGGATTTTTACCACTATCGCCGATGGAAGTGCGTGTTAACGGCTTCCGTTCCCGCCCCATCGAATCACGTTCGGGAAAAGACATTGACCACCCCGGACATACGAGAGCGGGCAACGGCTGATCGTTGCCCGCTCCGATATGGCGCGGTCTCCGGCGGGCTCCGCGGCCCGCCGCCACCCCGTCAGGCCACCGCGGCCGCGGGCACCTCGACGCGAAGGACCCGATTCAGCCGGGTCACCGCGAGGATCCGCATGATCCGCGGGGGCACTCCCCGAAGTACGAGACGGCGTTGCACGCTGAGCGCGCGCCGATGCGTGCCTACGAGAACCCCCAGCCCGGTGGCATCGATCATCTCCAGCTCGGAGACGTCGAGGATCAGGTCGCCCTCGCCGCGGTCGACCGCGTCGTGCAGGTGGGACCGCACGCCGGCGGACGTACCGGCGTCGAGCCGAGCACCGATCCGCACCACCTGGGCCTTCGGATTACCCCGGACCCGCATGCCACCTCCTCAGTCACACCGCGCGTCGGTTCACGCGGCGTAGCCATACCCTGTCACAGGGTGTCGGCAAGGGTCGTCTCCGACACCTGCCCCCTACCCACGAATCGGGAGCGACACGACCGCGGTCAAGGTGAACTCCCCGTCGCCCGTCGGACGGGCGGTCAGTTCCCCGCCCACGGCGGCGATGCGCTCACCCATGCCGCTCAGCCCGCTGCCCAGGTCGGCGACGTGCTGCCGGACCACTCCGTCGTTGCGCACCCGGAGCTCCGCCCGCTCAGCGGTGAAACTCAGCGTGATGTCACAGAAGGTGGCCGAGCTGTGCTTCAGGACATTCGTCACCGCCTCACGCACGGCGTAGGCGAACACCGGGGCCACACCGTCGGGCAGCTCGCGATAGGGCAGGTGAAGCTCGCAGCGGACACCCGCCGCCTCCAGCACGCTCTTCACGCTCTCCAACTCGGCGGGCAGGTCGAGTTCGCGGTAGCCGCGCACCGCCTGCCTCAGCTCGCGCAGCGCCTTCCTGGTCAGCGTGTGGACCTCGGTCATCTCGGTCCTGGCAGGGCTTTCCTCGGCGCCGGACAGGCGCACGGCCAGCCCGGACTTGACCGCGATGAGGGACAACTGGTGTCCGACGAGATCGTGCAGGTCCCGGGCGAAGCGCAGCCGTTCCTCGGCCACCGCCAGCCGGGCGTGCGCCTCCCGGCCCTCGTGGGCCTGCCTGGCCAGCTCATAGATCCAGATCCACAGCCGGTTGGAGGCCGGAAAGCTCACGGCCATCAGCGCGTAGCCGATGACAATGCCGGTGATGCTCGCGCCCGCATCACCGGTCTCCAGAGCCGTCAGGTTCCAGCCGGCCACGACGCTCACCACACCTACCAGGACCGCCACGGCGAACGTCGCCGCCGACAGCGCGACGGCCCGCCGGCCACTGATCCCCACGGTCGCGACCGACAGCCAGACCATCAGCGGCAAGCCCCAGCCGAACGGATCGGCCCCGCCCATGACCAGCGCGAACAGGGCCAGCGCCCCGGCCACCATGATCTGCCTGGAGGCGTACCTGGAGTCGAGCAAGGCGTCCACGATGCGCAGGTAGAGCCGGGAGAAGCAGACGGTGGCGACCAAGGCGGGCCCGACGCGCAACCACTGCGCCGTGCCCATGGCGACCTCGGCGAACATCACCAGAGCGAGGCAGAACCACATCATCACCAGAAACAAAAGCAGCACCCACTTGCTGAGCAGGCGCGCCCGCTTGATCGCGTCCATCCCCACCGCTTCCGTCCAGCCCGCCGAGATCGCGTGCGTCTACTTCACGTACGTCCGCGCCACGACGCGCTACTTGCCGCGCAGGACCTCGCCGAGCCTGACCCTGGCGCCGGTGCGCAGCACCGCCCGCTCGTAGACCTTCGCGGCGAAGGAGAGCACGACCAGCACGGCCAGCACCATGAGCGCCATGGACAGCCCGACCTGCCAGATCGGCACCTCGGTGGCGGCCATCCGCACCGGCATCACCATCGAGGAGAACGGCGGGATCAACGCCATGACGCTGGCCACCGAGCTGGTCGGCTCCGCGGTGGCGTAGAAGGCGACGAAGTAGGCCGCCATGATCAGCATCGTCAGCGGAGACATCACGTTGCCGACCTCCTCCTGGCGCGAGACCAGCGAGCCCAGCGCGGCCGCCAGCGTCGCGAAGAAGGCGTAGCCCAGCACGAACCAGATCAGCACCCCCGCCACGATGCCCGGCATCCCCGGTGGGAAGTCCATCGCGAGACCTGAGGCCAGGGCGGCGGCGACCCCCACTCCGAGGATCGTGACCAGGTTGATCATCCCGAGCGCGCCCAGGCCGAGGATCTTGCCACCGAGCAGCTGCCACGGCCGGATCGAGGTGAGCAGGATCTCCACGATCCGGCTGCCCTTCTCCTCCACCACGCCCATGGCCACCGTCATCGTCTGGCCGATGACGAGCATGAAGAGCACGAGGACCAGCACCACGGCGATCCCGGTGCGCGCCGCCTGGTAGCGGGTGTCGGCGCCCACCGACTCCATCCGCAGCGGCGGGATGTTCACGCCCGCGGCGCCGAGCTTCATCTCCCTGTTCGTGCTCTGCAGCAGGATGCCGAGCTCCGAGTCGATCTCGCCGTCGCTGATCACCTTGACGCCGTCGACGAGCACCGCGTCCACGTCGCCGTCCAGCACCGCTCGCTTGGCGGCCGCCTCGTCGGGGAACGCCCGCCATTCGATCTCCGCGTCCGGCGCGACCGCCTGCAGCGGCAGCTGCTGGGAGTTGACGGTCCCCAGCGTGTAGGTGTCGGGGCCGCCGAAGACCTTCGGCGCGAACGCGGCGGCGCCCACCAGCGCCGCCGTGATGAGCAGGCTGATGACGAACGCCTTGGTCCGGATATGTGTGGCGATCTCCCGTCGCGCCACCAGCAACAACCCGTTCACGCCACGGCCTCCTTGAAGATCTGGGTCAGGGACGGCTGCTCCATGCCGAAGTGCTCGACGTGGCCGGCCTTCGCGGCGCGGCGCAGGATCTCCTGGCCGTCGCCGTCCTGTGCGCGCAGCACGTGCCGGTCGCCGTTGACGGTCACCTCTCCCGGCAGGCCGTCGGCCCAGCCGGGCTCGGGATCGCGCACCACCACGCGAAGGGTGCCGCCTTCGGCGGCCCGCAGCTCCTCGACCGTCCCGGTGGCCACCATCCGGCCGGCGGAGACGATGCCGACCGAGTCGCACAGCCGCTCGACCAGGTCCAGCTGATGGCTGGAGAAGATCACCGGTACGCCGCCCCTGCACCGCTCCTGCAACGCCGTGGCCAGGGTGTCGACCGCCAGCGGGTCCAGTCCGGAGAACGGCTCGTCCAGCACGAGCACCTCGGGGTCGTGCACCAGCGCCACCGCGAGCTGCACCCGCTGCTGGTTGCCCAGGGACAGCGACTCGACCGCGTCTCCCTTGCGCTCGCCCAGCCCGAGCCGCTCGATCAGGTCACCGGTGGCCTTGCCCGCCGCCGCCGGGCTCATCCCGCGCAGCCGGCCGAAGTACTCGATCTGCTCGGCCACCCGCATCTTCTGGTAGAGCCCACGCTCCTCCGGCATGTACCCGAACCCGCGCCGGTCGGCGTACGTCAGCGGCCTGCCCTGCCAGCTCACCGAGCCGGAGTCGGCCCGCAGGACACCCATCACGATGCGCATCGTCGTGGTCTTGCCGGCGCCGTTCGCGCCCACGAAGCCGAACATCTCACCCGGCCGTACCGCGAACCCGATCCCGTCCAGCGCCACCTTGCCCTCGGGCGCGTCAGGCCCGCCCGCGAAGCGCTTACGCAGTTCGCTGATCTCCAACATCAGGTCATCTCCTTCATCATGAATAACATCGTGGCCTGTACGGCATTCGTCCAGGTAGTCGGAGAAGTCACGATCCAGAGGTGCATCCCGCGTCCGCTTCGGATGACATTTGTCATTACGCTGGCTCCATGACGCGCTCAGACAAGGACAAGCCGGTTGTGCTCTCCCGGATCTACACCCGCACCGGCGACGACGGCACCACCGCGCTGAGCGACCTGAGCCGCACCTCCAAGACCGACCCGCGGCTGGCCGCCTACGCCGACGTCGAGGAGGCCAACGCCCACCTCGGCATCGCCCTGTCCCACGGCACGCTCCCCGCCGACCTCGTCGCCGTGCTCATACGCGTCCAGAACGAGCTGTTCGACCTGGGCGCCGACCTGGCGACACCGGTGGTGGCCGAGCCGGAGTTCCCGCCCCTGCGCGTGGAACCGTCCTACGTCGAGTGGCTCGAAGCCCAGTGCGACCGCTTCAACGAGCCGCTCAAGCCGCTGCGCAGCTTCATCCTGCCCGGCGGCGATCCCGCGACGGCCGCGCTGCACCTGGCCAGGGTCACGGTCCGCCGCGCCGAACGCACGACCTGGGCGGCCCTGCAGGCGCACGACGACATGAACCCGCTGACGGCCACCTATCTCAACCGCCTGTCAGACCTGCTCTTCATCCTCTGCCGGGTGGCACACGGCGGCGACGAGATCCTCTGGAAGCCCGGCGGCACCCGCTGAACGACCGCTGAGGGGCGGCTCAGGCGACGTCGAGGTAGGCGCTCGGAGGAGCGGACTCAAGCCAGGCCAGGAAGCCCGTCAGGGCGTCGGCGCTCATGGCGAGGGAGATGCCGCGCGTCGTGCCGCCGCAGTCGATCGCGTAGAGGCCGTTGTCCAGCACGCGCCGGCCCGAAACGACGAGGCCGCGCCTCGCGATAGCGTGGCGCGGCCTCAGTCGCAGACCCATGAGGGGAATCCAATGGAGCTCCCCGTCGGCATAGCGGGCTACCCCGCTCCGCCAGCCGTTGCCGGCCTTTTGCAGGCGACACGGCACACTGCCCCGCGAACGGGCCAGCGTCAGACCCCGAAGGGCCACCAGGACGGCGGCCAGCAGCACACAGATCAGAACCGTCGCTACCAAAGCCGCCCCCTAGGCTCGATGAAAATCAGACCTCTTCGCCCGCCGCGCGCAACCGGGCCTTCGCCCGCTTGGCCTCGATCGCCGCGTCGGCGTCCTCCTGGTTGGCCTCGATCGAGGCCTGGGCCCGGTCGAGAGCGTCACGGGCAGCGGCGACATCGACCTCGGAACCGAGCTCGGCCACCTCGGCGAGCACGGACACCTCGTCATCGGCCACGGAGATGAACCCCCCGTGCACGGCCGCGACCAGATCGCCCTCGCCCTCCCGCTTCACACGCAGCACGCCGCCCTCGACCAGGACGCCGAGCACGGGTGCGTGTTGCGGCATAATACCGATCTCGCCGTCCACGGTCTTGGCAATCACCATGTCGGCCTCGCCCGACCAGATCTCACGCTCGGGTGAGACAACCCCTACGCGTAGCTTCGCCACTTGTGTAGGTTCCTTTCCGATCAGGTGGTGGCGCGACCATGGCCGCACCACCACCGTAGCTCCGGGCTCGCGACGCCCTCTGGCTGGGCGATCTAGTGCCGCTCGAGTTCCTTGGCCTTGGCGATGGCCTGGTCGATGCCACCGACCATGAAGAACGCCTGCTCGGGCAGGTGGTCGTACTCGCCCGCGCAGAGGCCCTTGAAGGAGGCGATCGTCTCGTCCAGCGGCACGTTCTCGCCGGGCTGACCGGTGAACGCCTCGGCGGCGTACATCGGGTGGGACAGGAACCGCTCGATCCGGCGCGCGCGCTGGACGGTGACCTTGTCCTCTTCGGAGAGCTCGTCGATGCCGAGGATCGCGATGATGTCCTGGAGCTCGCGGTACTTCTGCAGGATCCGCTTGGTCTCCTGGGCCACCCGGTAGTGCTCCTCGCCGACGATCTGCGGGTCGAGGATCCGGGAGGTGGAGTCGAGCGGGTCCACCGCGGGGTAGATGCCCTTCTCCGAGATCGGCCGCGAGAGCACGGTCTGCGCGTCGAGGTGCGCGAACGCGTTGTGCGGCGCCGGGTCGGTGATGTCGTCGGCGGGCACGTAGATCGCCTGCATCGAGGTGATCGAGTGACCACGCGTCGAGGTGATGCGCTCCTGGAGCACACCCATCTCGTCGGCCAGCGTGGGCTGGTAACCCACGGCGGACGGCATACGGCCGAGGAGCGTGGACACCTCGGAACCGGCCTGGGTGAAGCGGAAGATGTTGTCGATGAACAGCAGCACGTCCTGCTTCTGCACGTCGCGGAAGTACTCCGCCATCGTCAGGGCGGACAGGGCGACCCGCAGACGGGTGCCCGGCGGCTCGTCCATCTGACCGAAGACGAGCGCCGTGTCCTTGAGGACGTCGGCCTCCTCCATCTCCAGCCAGAGGTCGTTGCCCTCACGGGTGCGCTCGCCGACGCCGGCGAACACCGAGGTGCCACCGAAGTTGCGGGCGACTCGACGGATCATCTCCTGGATGAGGACGGTCTTGCCCACACCCGCGCCGCCGAACAGGCCGATCTTGCCACCCTGTACGTACGGCGTGAGCAGGTCGATGACCTTGATGCCCGTGACGAGCAGCTCGGTGCGCGACTCGAGCTGGTCGAACGGCGGCGACGGCCGGTGGATGCCCCACTTCTCCTCGATCTTGAGGGAAGCGGTGGGAACGTCGAGCGACTCGCCCAGCGTGTTCCACACGTGGCCCTTGACCACGTCACCGACGGGCACCGAGATCGGCGCGCCGGAGTCGGTGACGGCCGCGCCGCGGACCAGTCCGTCGGTCGGCTGCATGGAGATGGCCCGGACGAGGTTGTCGCCCAGGTGCTGGGCGACCTCGAGGGTCAGCACCTTGCTGTCTCCGCCGAGCGTCACCTCGACGTTCAGCGCGTTGTAGATTTCGGGCATCGCCTCGACGGGGAACTCCACGTCGACGACGGCCCCTGTGACGCGAGCCACGCGGCCGACACCGGCCGCCTGGGTCTCAACAGTCTCAACAGCCTCTGCAGTCATTTCACTCTTTCCCCGCTGCGGCGTCAGCGAGCGCGCTGGCCCCACCGACGATCTCGCTGATTTCCTGGGTGATCTCGGCCTGGCGAGCCTGGTTCATCTGCATGGTGAACACGCGGATCAGCTCGTTGGCGTTGTCCGTGGCGGACTTCATCGCGCGACGGCGGGCGGCCTCCTCGGAAGCCGCCGACTCGAGCAGTGCCGTGAAGATGCGGGACTCCACGTAACGCGGCAGCAGCGACTCCAGCACGTCCGCCGCGGTCGGCTCGAACTCGAAGTACGGCGGGATCGCGTCGGTCTCGGACGCCTCGGTCTCCTCGACCTCCAGCGGCAGGATGCGCTTGACCACGACGTTCTGCGTGAGCATCGAGACGAACTCGGTCGAGACGATGTGAATCTCGTCGATCCCGTTGTCGTCCTTGAACGACTCGATCAGCGTCTCGGCGATCTCCTTGGCGTTGCGGTAGGAGGGCGCCCGGGAGAACCCGACCCACTGCCCGCCCATCTCCCGGTTGCGGAAGGAGTGCCAGGTGACACCCTTGCGCCCGGTGACGAACGGCACCACGGAAAGGCCGCGGCTCTCCAGCAGCCCGCGCAGGGCCTCGGCCTCACGCAGCACGTTGGCGTTGAAGCCGCCGCAGAAACCGCTGTCGCTGGTGACGACGAGGACGCCCGCCTTGCTCGGGTTCTCCTTCGCCACGGTCAGCGGATGGTCGACGCTGGCCGCGTTGCTGACGACGCCGGTGACGGCGCGAGTGATCTCACGCTCGTACGGCAGCGCCGCCTGCATCCGCATCTGCGCCTTCACGATCCGCGAGGAGGCGATGAGCTCCTGGGCGCGCGTGATCTTGGCCGTCGACTTGACCGACCTGATCCGCCGCCGCAGCAGCCTTAGCTGGGCACCCATGGCCTACTTCTTCTCCGCCGAGCGGACGACCTTGCGGATCTTCTCCTGGCCGACCTCTTCGGCTTCGAGCGGCGCGACCGGCTCGTCCTTGACCAGCAGCTCGCCGGACGAGGTGGTGAAGCCCTTCTTGAACTCCGTGACGGCGTCCTTGAGGGCGGTCACCGTGTCGTCCGACAGATCGTTGGTCTCGCGGATGCTGTCGAAGATGCCCTTGTGGCTCGTCTGCAGGTAGTCGAGGAACTCCGTCTCGAAGCGGCGGACGTCCTCCACCGGCACCTCGTCGAGCTCACCGGTGGTGCCGGCCCAGACCGACACGACCTCACGCTCGACCGAGAACGGGGAGTACTGGGCCTGCTTGAGCAGCTCGGTCAGGCGCTGACCGCGCTCCAGCTGGGCCTTGGACGCCGCGTCCAGGTCGGAGGCGAAGGCCGCGAAGGCCTCCAGGTCGCGATACTGCGACAGCGACAGGCGCAGCGTGCCCGCGACCTTCCGCATCGCCTTGATCTGCGCCGAGCCACCGACTCGGGAGACCGAGATACCGACGTTGATGGCAGGGCGGATACCGGCGTTGAAGTAGTCGGTCTCCAGGAAGCACTGGCCGTCGGTGATGGAGATGACGTTGGTCGGGATGAACGCCGAGACGTCGTTGCCCTTGGTCTCGATGATCGGCAGGCCGGTCATCGAGCCGCCGCCCATGTCGTCGGAGAGCTTGGCGCAGCGCTCCAGCAGACGGGAGTGGAGGTAGAACACGTCACCCGGGAAGGCCTCGCGACCCGGCGGGCGGCGCAGCAGCAGCGACACGGCGCGGTAGGCGTCGGCCTGCTTGGTCAGGTCGTCGAAGACGATGAGGACGTGCTTGCCCTGGTACATCCAGTGCTGGCCGATGGCCGAACCGGTGTAGGGGGCGATGTACTTGTAACCAGCCGAGTCGGAGGCCGGGGCGGCCACGATCGTGGTGTACTCGAGCGCGCCCGCCTCTTCCAGGCGAGCCCGCACCTGCGCGATCGTCGAGCCCTTCTGGCCGACCGCGACATAGACGCAGCGCACCTGCTTCTCCGGGTCACCGGAGGCCCAGTTGTCGCGCTGGTTGAGGATGGTGTCCACGGCGATCGCGGTCTTGCCGGTGCCACGGTCACCGATGATCAGCTGGCGCTGGCCGCGGCCGATCGGCGTCATGGCGTCGATCGCCTTGATGCCGGTCTGCAGCGGCTGCTTCACCGGCTGGCGCTGGACGACCGAGGGGGCCTGGAGCTCAAGGGCGCGCAGGCCCTCGGACTCGATGGCGCCCTTGCCGTCGAGCGGCTTGCCGAGGGGGTCGACCACGCGGCCGAGGAAGGCGTCGCCGACGGGCACGGACAGGACCTCGCCCGTCCGCCGGACCGTCTGGCCCTCCTCGATGTGGCTGAAGTCACCCAGGATGACGACACCGATCTCACGGGTGTCGAGGTTCAGTGCCAGGCCGCGCGTGCCGTCCTCGAACTCGAGCAGCTCGTTCGCCATCGCCGAGGGAAGGCCGGAGACATGGGCGATGCCGTCGCCACAGTCGACGACGGTCCCGATCTCCTCGCGCGCGGCGCCTTCCGGTTCGTACGCCTGGACGAAGCGCTCAAGCGCGTCCCGGATCTCGTCCGGCCGGATCGTAAGCTCCGCCATCTCTACTCTGTCTCCCTATTCGCCTAGCCGGCCAACCGGCGGCGGACTTCTTCGATTCGTCCCACAATGGTGGTGTCGATGATCTCGTCGCCGATGCGGACCGAGAAACCACCGAGCACTCGCGGATCCACCTCGACGTTCAGGTGCACGTCACGACCGTAGGAGGACCGCAGCCACGCCGCCAGGCGTAGCTTCTGCTCCTGGGTCAGGTCGACGGCACTGCGCACCACCGCGACGAGGCGCTGGCGCTGCTGCGCCACCAACTGGCCGACCTCCTGCAGACCTGTCTCCAGGCTACGTCCTCTTGGGTGCACTGCCAGCTGCGAGATGAGACGCAGGCTGGTCGGCGCGACCTTGCCGCCGAGCAGGTCGCGCAGCAGCTGCCGCTTGCCCTCCTCGGGGGCCGCCGCGTCGGTGAGCGCGCGACGGAGGTCGGGGTTGGCGGCGACGACGCGGCCGAAGCGGAAAATCTCGTCCTCGACCTCGTCGAGCGTGCCCTGGCCTTCGGCCTCGGCGGCCGCGGCCACGACTCCGAGCCGCTCCAGCACGTCGGCCAGGTCACCGGCGCGCGACCACCTGGCCGACACGGCGGCCTCAGTGGTGGCGACGGCGGCCTCGCCGACCTTGCCGTCGAGCAGCGCGCGCACGGTCCGCGCCTTCTGCTCCGCGGCCCTGGCCGGGTCGGACAGCGCACGGCGCAGGCCGTGCTCACGGTCGAGCAGATCGGCGATCGCGAACAGCTCGTCGGAGAGCGTGCCGAGGTCGGCACTGCCGGCGACCGCGTTGAAGCGCTCCTCGACCTCCGCCAGCGAGCTTCTGCTCAGGCCTCTCATTAACGCACCGCCTGCGCGCCGGAGCCTTCGAGCTCGTCGAGGAACCGGTCGACGGTGCGGCGCTGCCTCGCCTCGTCCTCAAGGGACTCGCCGACGATGCGGCTGGCCAGGTCGGTCGACAGGCGGCCGATCTCCGTGCGGAGCTGGGCGAACGCCTGCTGACGGTCGGCCTCGATCTGCGCGTGCGCGGCCTCGACGAGGCGCCGGGCCTCGGCCTGCGCCTCCTCGCGGAGCTCCGCCTTGATCTGCGCGGCCTGCTCGCGAGCCTCCTCGCGGAGACGCGCGGCCTCGTGCCGCGCCTCGGCGAGTTGGTCGCGGTACTGCTGCTGCAGGGCCTGCGCCTCGGCCTGGGCCTCTTCCGCCCTCTTGATGCCACCCTCGATGGCGTCGGTCCGCTCGGCCAGCGTCTTCTGGATACGCGGGACGAGAATCTTGCCGACGACGAGGACGACCGCGAAGAACGCGAAAATACCGACGACGAGCTCGTAGACGTGCGGGATGAGAGGGTTGGCGCCCTCCTCCGCCGCGAGGAGCGTAGCTGCCGTAGTCATGGATGCAGCCTTTCGTCAGGGGATTCGTCTGGTCGTTAGATGTTGGCGAAGATGAACGGCGCGACCAGACCGATCAGGGCGAGGGCCTCGGTGAGCACGAAGCCGAGGAGCATGTTCTGCCGGATCAGGCCGTAAGCCTCGGGCTGACGCGCGATGGCCTGCACGCCCTGACCGAAGATGATGCCGACGCCGATGCCGGGGCCGATGGCGGCGAGACCGTAACCGATGGCGGTGACGTTGCCGGAGACCTCAGCGAGAACGCTCATTGCTGTTTTCCTTTACTGGACGGCCGGTGAAGCGAAGTCTCCACCGGTCTGGACTATTCCGGTCTGTGGTTGTCAGTGCTCGGGATGCAGCGATCCGCCGATGTACATCGCGGCCAGCATCGCGAACAGGAACGCCTGCAGGAACTGGATGAACATCTCGAACCCGGTCAGGATGATCGTCATGATGACGCCGACGACACCGACACCGGCACCCAGGGGGGTCAGCTTCTCGAACAGGAACCAGAAGCCCACCATGCTGAAGAAGGCGATGAGCATGTGACCCGCGAACATGTTGGCGAACAGTCGCACGGCGTGCGTGAACGGTGCGATGATCATGTTCGACAGGAACTCGATCGGGGCCAGCAGCAGGTAGATCGGCTTGGGCAGCCCCGGGGGGAACATCATGTTCTTGAAGTAGCCGCCCGCCCCCTGGTGCTTGACACCCAGGTAGACCTTCAGCGCGTAGATCGAGAGGGCGAGCACGGCCGGGAAGGCGATGTGCGAGGCCACCGGGAACTGCGCGAGCGGGATGACACCCATGACGTTCCAGATCAGCACCAGGAAGAAGACGCTCACCAGCAGGCCCATCCACCGGTCGGCGTCCTTGCCCAGGAAGGGCCGGGCGACCTGGTCACGGACGAACATGTAGCCGTATTCGACGACGTTCTGCACACCCCGGGGAACGACCTTCGGGCTGGCGAAGGCGGCCCAGCAGACGCCGATCACGAGGATCGTGCTGAGGAGCGCCAGCAGAACCGGCTTGGTGAACCAGTCGACCCCGGCAATGATGGGGGGCAAATTGAACAGCTCATCGGGCGTGGGCGCCCCGAACTGATCGTCGGCGAGGACCGTCAGCGCAGTCACGCGGCGTTCCCTTCAACGTCGTAGTGGATCACAAGGGTTTCCTCAGCGAAGCGATCGCTACGTGGGACTAGCGACCGTACTTCCGGTAGACCAGATAGACGGATAGCACGACCCCCAGGACGACGCCTATGGGGAAGAACGCGGACGTGTCGAGCCAACGGTCCAGCAACCAGCCGCCACCGCCATAGATCGCCATCCCGGCGAGCAGGGAGCTGGGGATCGACCAAGCGGCGTTGGCGAAGTCCTGACCGTCGTCTTCCGGTCGGCGTTCCTGTTCGCTCATCGCGGGCCTGACGATAGCAGGAGCGAGGAGGACTAGTCATATCGGACCCCAGCCTTTTACCAGCGACATCAGTCGCTCTTTCCGGGAACCTTGGCTTCGGGGTCGACGTACAGCATCTTCGTTTTCATGAAGGCGCGGACCTCGAAGGCAGTCCAGATGATCGTGCAGACCACGACGGACCAGGCGAAAGCCTTCGTGTTCCACGCCGTGCTGTCACTGAACGTGACCAACATCACCATGATGACGATCACCTTGACGAGGTAACTCCCCATCGCCGCCATGGCCATGATCTGGGGGGACACCCGTGCGGCGTAGCTGACGACCACCACGCTGATGCTGAAGAAGACTCCGACGAGCAGCGTGCCCAGCGTCGCGCCGAGCGCTCCCTTGCCTCCGGCGAGCACGAGGGCCACGACCACGGCGACCACTCCCGCCGCGAGGGTGGGGATCGCGGCGCTCTTGAGGACGCGCACGTCGTTGGCCTGCATCGATGCTCCAGAAACGATTGTCAAGCGAGCGTTTGCTACTCCCAGAGCGTATGCAATGGGAGCCCCTGCTCGTGAAAGATATCACAAGCTCACAGAAGACCGCTTTTACCTGCCGTTTCTAGTTCACGATCATGAACCACCAGGAAAGGCAGGAATGACCGGTTTCCCTTCGGCGCTCGCGCGTTCCTGAGGAGGATCGTCCGCCCGGCGTACCGGCCGCGTGGCGTCGGACGCCGGCAGGATGGGCGGCATCGGACCGGTAGGCGGACCGTCGTCGTCGGTCGGCTCCTTGCCACGCCTGGGCGCCCCGCCGCGACCGCGCCAGCGAGGTGCGGCCATCAGCACCAGCACGCCGATCGCGAGCAGGATGACCACGGGGAACAGCAGGACCGGCACTCCCCGCCAGGACATCGCGACGATCCCGAACGCGAACAGGAACGCCCAGGCGTACATGATGAGGACCGAGCGCCGGTGCGAGTGGCCGATGTCCATCAGCCGGTGGTGCAGGTGGCCGCGGTCGGGCGCGAACGGCGACATGCCGTAGGACGTGCGCCGCACGACGGCGGTGATGAGGTCGACCAGCGGCAGCACCAGCACGGCCGCGGGCAGCAGCAGCGGGAGCAGGACGGCGAACTTGTTCATGTCCTCGATGACCGCCGGGTCGAGCGGCGTGACGGTGACGATCGAGGAGGCGAGGACCAGGCCGATCAGCATCGCGCCCGTGTCACCCATGAAGATCTTGGCGGGATGGAAGTTGTGCGGCAGGAAGCCCAGGCAGGTGCCGATGAGAACGGCCGCGATGCCCGCCGTGGTGGTGATGTTGTTGCCGCTGATGCTCTGCGACAGCAGGATCGAGTAGGCCCAGGTCGACATGGCCGCGATGCACACGATCCCGGCCGCCAGCCCGTCGAGCCCGTCGACGAAGTTGACGGCGTTGATGGTGACGACCACGACCAGGATGGTGATGATGGTGCTGAGCGTGTAGTCGAGGCTGGTGGAGCCGCCCCAGTCCTGGGGCAACGGGAGATAGACCAGCCGCAGGTCGTAGTAGACCAGCACCCCGGCAGCCGCGACCTGACCGGCCAGCTTGATGAAGGGGTCCATGCCCCACCAGTCGTCGAGGAAGCCGGTCACGGTGATGATGCCGCCGGCGATGAGCAGCGCCATCACCGGGTCGCCGTCGGCGCTGAGCGCCTTACCGGTGTGCGCCAGCTCGCTCGCCACCAGCAGGCCCGCCACCAGCCCGCCGTACATCGCCAGCCCGCCCAGCCGAGGCGTGGGTGTGGTGTGCACGTCACGCTCGCGGATCTCCGGAGCGGCCCCGATGCGGATCGCGAAGCGGCGCACCAGCGGGACGAGGAGATACGTCACCGCCGCCGCGACGAGCGCCATGAACAGGTATTCGCGCACGGACCTAGTTTCCCGGATGCTCCGGCCAGCTGTGACCGGAAAACGACACAGACCAGCTTAATATTCGCTGAGATATGGCTGATGGATGGCCAGCAGCGCCGACACCCTCTCCCTGACGTCGGCCGCCGAGCCGGGCCGGAGCACCGCCTGTGCCACCAACGTCCCCACCTCCTTGAGCTCCTGGGGCCCCATCCCCTGGGTTGAGACGCACGGAGTGCCCACGCGGATCCCCGAGGTGACGGCCGGAGGCTCCGGATCATACGGGATGGCGTTGCGGTTCAGCGTGATTCCCGCCGCTGCGCAGCGCCGCTCGGCCTCGGCTCCGGACACGCCCAGCCCGCGCAGGTCGATCAGCGCCAGGTGGGTGTCGGTGCCGCCGCTGACCGGCCGCATGCCCTCCGCCGCCAGCGCGTCGCACAGCGCCCGCGCGTTGGCGACCACCCTGCGCGCGTAGCCGGCGAACTCCGGCCGCATCGCCTCGCCGAACGCCACCGCCTTCGCCGCGATGACGTGCATCAGCGGGCCGCCCTGGATGAACGGGAACACCGCCCGGTCGATCCGCGCGGCCAGCTCCGCCGTGCACAGGATGCCCCCGCCGCGTGGTCCGCGCAGCGCCTTGTGGGTGGTGAACGTCACGACGTCCGCGTACGGCACAGCGGACGGGATCGCACCCCCGGCCATCAGCCCGATCGGGTGCGCCACGTCGGCCAGCAACCAGGAGCCCACCTCGTCGGCGATGCCGCGGAAGGCGGAGAAGTCGATCAGCCGCGGATAGGCGGTCGCGCCGCACACGATCAGTTTCGGCTGGTGACGCACCGCCAGGTCCTGGACCTCGTCGTAGTCGATGAGCTCGGTGTCGCGGCGGACGCCGTACGACACCACGTTGAACCATCGTCCCGAGAAGTTCACCCTGGAGCCGTGGGTGAGGTGGCCGCCGTGCGGCAGCGCCATCGCCAGCATCGTGTCGCCCGGCTGCAGCAGCGCCGCGTACGCCGCCAGGTTGGCGGAGGCTCCGGAGTGCGGCTGCACGTTGGCGTGGTCGGCGCCGAACAGCCGCCGGGCCCGGTCGATCGCCAGCCGCTCGGCCCGGTCGACGACCTCGCAGCCGCCGTAGTAACGCCTGCCCGGGTAGCCCTCGGCGTACTTGTTGGTGAGGGTGGAGCCGAGCGCCGCGAGAACGGCGGGCGAGGTGAAGTTCTCGCTCGCGATCAGCTGCAGCCCGTCGCGTTCGCGCTCGAGCTCGTCGAGCAGCACCTGGGCCAGTTCGGGGTCCTCCCGCTGGAGCAGGCCGAAGTCCGGGCCGTAGTAGGGTTGTCCACCCATTTCTCCACTGTACGACCGAGTGTCCGATTTTCCCACAGGTCCATGACGACGCATCGTTCGCCCGGCGTCACATTCCTGATACGTCGTGGTCAGGAGGAGGTCTTCAGGAGGCGTTCAGGAGTAGGCGTTCAGGAGAGCGCGTTCAGGAGAAGGCGTGAGGCGCGCCCGCGGCGCTGGGGATCCAGCGGGGGGTGTCGGCGGCCTCGTCACTGATCGACGTCAGCACCGCCTGGCGGTAGAGGGCGAGCCGCTTGCGCCACTCGCCGATGTCCTCGACGTAGCGGCTCCCCACCGGCGCGTCCCACGTCTGCGGACTCCTGGCCAGCCCGTACGCCTTGTCGAGGGCAGTCGTGAGGCCCTCCAGCAGGGGCAGAGCGGCCTGCCAGGCGTTGACCAGGCGTTGGTACTCGGGATTGAACTCCCAGGCCCTGGGCTGCACGCTGAGCGGATCGGTGCCGGCCGTCGCGGGAGGTCTCTCCCCCGGTCGCATCGGCTGGGGCGCGGGCGGGTCCACGTACATCACTCGCTCCTCTCGCGCGGGCCCGGATCGACCGCGCCGGGCGGACCGTCCGGCACGACGTGCCTGGGCGCCCACTCGCCCCTGCCGTACTCACCGGCCGGGACCTCGACTCCGGGAAGGTCCAGCGGCTCGACGTCCCTGGCGTGGGCCATCAGCGTCCTCAGCCCGTCGAGATCGAGCGGCGTCGCCTCGGCGGACACCACATCGCTCCCGTCGTCCGCCCACCTCGTGGCATCGCTCTCCACCCCGGCTCCCCGCCCGTCCCCGTCGCCCTGCCCTGCCCTCTCGCCCCCGGCGACCGGCGTGTCCCCGGTTCCGGCCGGCGGAGTCGGATCGATCACCACCGGCTCCCCCTGCTCGGTCCCTCCCCCACCATCACTGCCGCGCTCCGGCACACCACCACCATCCGCATCGGCTCCTCGATCCGGCTGAACACCGGCATCGCGGTCCACCCGCGCGTCCGGCACACCACCACCGTTCGCATCACGATCCGGCTGGACACCCGTATCGCGGTCCGCGCGCGCGTCGGCGGGAGAATCGCGGTCGGGCGTGGGGTCGGCCGGCGCGCAGCCGTTGCCGCCTGAGGTGTCGGCCGCTGGAGCGGAGTCACCCGGATCGGCTGTTGCGGTGGTGCCACCGGACGGATCTGTTGCTGCGGTGACGCCAGTGGGCGTGTCCGTGAGAGAAGCCGGTGAAGTGTCCACCGGGGTCCCGGGTGCGATCGTGCCGGCTGGGCCGTCCGGCCGGATCTCCCTGGCGGCCCACTCGCCCCTGCCGTACTCCCCTGGCGGAACCTCCACGCCGGGCAGGTCGAGCGGCTGGATGTCACGAGCGTGGTCGACGACCGTTTTCAGCCCGTCCATGTCCAGGGGGCGGGCCTCGGCGGAGACCACGTCGTCGCCGTCGTTGGCCCACTTGCCGACGTCCGGCGTGCCCGTGCCGTTGGTGGCGTCAGCAGGCTGGCCGTCGCCGCCCGGGGACGGCATGTCGATCGGCTGGACGTTGTCGATGTTCTCCAGCAGTTCGCGCAGTTGCTCGGCCGTGGGCGGATCGATCGGAACCTGGAGCACCTTGACTCCGTCGACCTCGATGACCTGCGGTCTGTGCGGGTCGGAGTCGTCCGGATGATCCTTGGCCGGGGTGTCCACGCGCTGCCCGTCGGCCTCGGCGCCACGGTCCCGCCTGCTGTCCCGATCGTCATCCTTCGGCTCGTCACCCACCGCCGTATCGTCCCCGGTCTTCGGCACGTCGTCCGACCGCCTGGCCTCATCACCCGTCCTCGCGTCCTCAGACGGCTTGTCCGGCTTCGCGTCGTCACACGCCTTAGAACCGTCCTCTGACGGCTTCCCGTCGTCCCCGGTCTTCGGCACATCGTCCGACCGCCTGGCCTCATCGCCCGTCTTCGCATCCTCGGACGGCTTGTCCGGCTTCGCATCATCCCCGGTCTTCGGCACGTCGCCCGACCGCCTGGCCTCATCGCCCGTCTTCGCATCCTCGGACGGCTTGTCCGGCTTCGCATCATCCCCGGTCTTCGGCACGTCATCCGACCGCCTGGCCTCATCACCCGTCTTCGCATCCTCAGACGGCTTGTCCGGCTTCGCATCATCCCCGGTCTTCGGCACGTCGTCCGACCGCCTGGCCTGATCGCCCGTCTTCGCATCCTCGGACGGCTTCCCGTCGTCCCTGGTCTTCGGAGCGTCCTCGGCCGGTTTGGTGGTGTCGCTGCGGGGGTTGTCGTCGCGGGAGCGGTCGTCGCGTGGTTCCTTGGGCTCGTCGGCGGGCTTGCCGTCGCCCCCCACCGTGGGGGCGGAGTCGCCCCGGGGCCGGTCGGCCTTCTTCTCCAGCAGCCCCAGCCGGTCGTTGACGTCCTTGACCATGGTGTCGGCGGCCTCGGCGACCTGGACGGGGCGGTGTGTGGTCTGCGTGGCCAGGCCCGCCCGGGTCATGACCTGCACGACCCGGGCCTCGGTGGCGCGCAGCTGGGTGGCCGCCTGCTTCACCTCGGCCAGCAGTTCGCGGACCAGTTGGGGATCCATGCCGTCGAACTTGCCCATGGGCTACTCCCGGACGTCGTGGCCGCTCCGGGAATCACCGTAGGCATCCGGCGGGCACCACCGCAGCCGGGATAAGCAGACGGTATCGGTCAGTCGTCGGTCGCGACGTAGCCGATGATGCCGCGCAGCTTCTCGACGGGGATCGTCCCGCGCCTCAACAGCCGCGGCACGGCCGAGGTCAGGTCGAGAATCGTCGACGGGGTGTGGTCGGTGGTCTTGCCGCCGTCGAGGTAGACGGCGACCGCGTCGCCCAGCTGCTCATGGGCCTCGTCGGCGGTGACGGCCGCGGGCGCGCCGGAACGGTTGGCGCTGGAGACGGCCATCGGCCCGGTCTCCTTGAGCAGGTCGAGGGCGACCGGGTGGAGCGGCATGCGGATGGCCACGGTGCCCTTGGTGTCGCCCAGGTCCCAGGAGAGCGCCCGGTTGGCCTTCCACACCAGCGTGAGCGGACCAGGCCAGAACGCGTCGATGAGGTCCTGACCGTAGGGGCCCAGGTCTTCGACGAGGGCGCCGGCCGCGCGTACGGTGCCGACGAGGACGGGCGGCGGCATGTCACGGCCGCGCCCCTTGGCGGCGAGCAGCGCGGTGACCGCCGCGGGGGTGAAGGCGTCGGCGCCGATGCCGTAGACGGTGTCGGTCGGCAGCACGACCAGCTCACCGCGGCGCGCCGCGGCGGCGGCCTCGGTCAGGCCCTCGGCGCGCTGCTCGAGGTCGGTGCAGTCATAGCGTTTGCCCACGCCGTGCATCCTAGTCCTGGCCGAGCCGTGCGGTGACGAAGCGGTCCCTGCGGGTCAGATCCTGGCGCAGGCGTACGTCTCGCCAGCCGTTGTCCTCGGGGAACGTGAGGTAAACCGACCGGCCCTGTTCGTCGGCGTGCTCGACGGCGACCCAGCCGCCGGGGCGCAGCAGGCGCCGGGCGGTGCGCTCGACCGCGCGCACCTCGCCGAGCCCGTCGTCGCCGGTGCCGTAGAGCGCCCGGGACGGGTCGTAGTCGCGCACCTCGGGATCGCGGGGGATCGCGCCGGGCGGGATGTAGGGCGGGTTGGAGATGACCAGGTCGACCTTGCCGTTGAGCTCGGGCAACGCCTCTGCCAGGTCTTCGGGGTGCAGGTGGACGCGACCCTGGCCGTGCTCCGTGATGTTGCGCTTGGCCCATCCGTAGGCGTCGGGGTCGACCTCGACGGCGTGCACCTCGGCGAGGGCGACCTCCTGGGCGATCGAGAGCGCGATCGCCCCGGAGCCGGTGCCAAGGTCGACGACCAGCGGGGCGGCGACGTCCATCTCGCGCAGTGTCTCGATGGCCCAGCCCGCCATGACCTCGGTCTCGGGGCGCGGCACGAACACGCCCGGCCCCACCTTCAGCTCCAGGTAGCGGAAGTAGGCGTGGCCGGTGATGTGCTGCAGAGGTTCGCGGGCCGCGCGCCTGGCGACGCCCTCCCAGAACAGCGCGTCGAAGTCGGCGTCCCTGACCGTGTGGAGCTCGCCCCTGCGCACGCCGTGGACGAAGGCCGCGATCTCCTCGGCGTCGGTGCGCGGCGACGGCACACCTGCCTCGGCGAGCCGAGCGGTGGCGAGGGCGATCTCGTCCAGCAGAAATGTCATGAGTGTTGTGCGAGCTTCTCCGCCATCTCGGCGTCGATGAGTGCCTGGGTGACGGCGTTGAGCTCACCGTCGAGGACCTGGTCGAGGTTATACGCCTTGAAGCCGACCCGGTGGTCGGAGATGCGGTTTTCGGGGAAGTTGTACGTGCGGACCCGCTCGGAACGGTCGACGGTGCGGACCTGCGACTTGCGCTCGGCCTGCGCCGCGGCGTCGGCCTGCTCCTGGGCGATGGCCAGCAGCCGGGCACGCAGGATGCGCAGCGCCGACTCCTTGTTCTGCAGCTGGCTCTTCTCGTTCTGGCAGGAGACCACGGTGCCCGTGGGCATGTGGGTGATGCGGACCGCCGAGTCGGTGGTGTTGACGCTCTGCCCGCCGGGGCCACTGGAGCGGTAGACGTCGATGCGCAGGTCGTTGGGGTCGACCTGGACGTCGACCTCCTCGGCCTCCGGATAGACGAGCACGCCGGCGGCGCTGGTGTGGATGCGGCCCTGCGACTCGGTGACGGGCACCCGCTGCACGCGGTGGACGCCGCCCTCGAACTTGAGCCTGGACCAGACGCCCTCGTCGCCCTTGGCCTTGATCGCGACCGTGACGTCCTTGAATCCGCCGAGGTCGGACGGCTGGCTGTCGATGATCTCGGCCTTCCAGCCGAGCCGCTCGGCGTAGCGGAGATACATGCGCAGCAGATCTCCCGAGAACAGCGCGGACTCCTCACCGCCCTCGCCCGCCTTGATCTCCATGATGATGTCCTTGTCATCATTGGGGTCGCGCGGGATCAGCAGGTGTTTGAGGCGCTCCTCCAGCTGCGGGACGCGCTCCTCCAGCTCGATCGCCTCGGCCGCGAACGCCTCGTCCTCGCCGCTCAGCTCCTTGGCGGCGCTCAGGTCGTCGCGGACGGACTCGAGCTCGCGGTAGGTGTGAATGATCGGGGTGAGCTGGGAGTAGCGCCTGCCGAGGGTGCGTGCCTTGTTCTGGTCGGCGTGCACGGCGGGGTCGGCAAGCTGCAGCTCCAGCTCGGAATACTCCTTGAGCAACTCGTCGAGGTTCACCGTGGGTCCTTCTGTCTGGATGTGGGCGGGCCGTTCACCAACAACGCCGACCCGGCGCACCGTGGTGCGTCCGGGCCGGCGTCGGTGAAGCTACTTGCCCGCGGACTTCTTGCCGAAGCGCTTCTCGAAGCGGGCCACCCGGCCGCCGGTGTCGAGGATCTTCTGCTTGCCGGTGTAGAACGGGTGGCAGGCCGAGCAGACGTCGGCGTGGATGCTGCCGTTCTTGGCAGTGCTGCGGGTGGTGAACGTGTTGCCACAGGTGCAGGTGACCTGGGTCACGTTGTAGTCAGGGTGAATGTCGCGCTTCATCGCTGTCCTTTCGGGGTGCGGTCGCCGGGTCGCCATGTGACGCTCTCGCGTGGGGCGGGAACCGGAACCGCTACGGGTCAGCTACCAGTGTGCCAGACACTGAAACCATCCCAGGCCACGATGCATTCCCTCGCGGGTCGAGTCATGCGAAAGGGGCGGCCGGTGATCCCGGGCCGCCCCTTTCGGATGGTGCGTCAGTCGCGGTCGTTGCTCACCGTGGTCTTCTGGACCTGCAGGAGGAACTCGGCGTTGGACTTGGTCTCCTTCATCTTCTCCAGGAGAAGCTCCAGAGCCTGCTGCATGTCCAGCGCGTGGAGGACCCTGCGGAGCTTCCAGACGATCTGAAGCTCGTCCTTGGCCATCAGGATCTCTTCCTTACGGGTGCCGGACGCGTCGACGTCCACCGCGGGGAAGATGCGCTTGTCGGCCAGGGAGCGGTTGAGCTTGAGCTCCATGTTGCCGGTGCCCTTGAACTCCTCGAAGATGACCTCGTCCATCTTGGACCCGGTCTCGACCAGGGCCGTGGCGAGGATCGTCAGCGAGCCGCCGTTCTCGATGTTGCGAGCGGCGCCGAAGAAGCGCTTGGGCGGGTAGAGGGCCGTGGAGTCGACACCACCCGACAGGATGCGACCGGACGCCGGGGCCGCCAGGTTGTAGGCGCGGCCGAGACGGGTGATCGAGTCGAGCAGGACGACCACGTCGTGGCCCAGCTCCACCAGGCGCTTGGCCCGCTCGATGGCGAGCTCGGCGACCGTGGTGTGGTCCTCGGCCGGACGGTCGAAGGTCGAGTGGATGACCTCGCCCTTGACCGACCGCTGCATGTCGGTGACCTCTTCGGGCCGCTCGTCCACGAGCACGACCATCAGGTGGCACTCGGGGTTGTTGCGGGTGATCGCGTTGGCGATCGACTGGAGCACCATCGTCTTGCCGGCCTTGGGCGGCGAGACGATGAGGCCGCGCTGGCCCTTGCCGATCGGCGAGACGAGGTCGATGATCCGCGTGGTGAGGATGTTCGGCTCGGTCTCGAGGCGCAGGCGCTCCTGCGGGTAGAGCGGGGTGAGCTTGTTGAAGTCGGGCCGGTTGCGGGCCTGCTCCGGGTCCATGCCGTTGACGGTGTCGAGGCGGACCAGGGCGTTGAACTTCTCGCGGCGCTCACCGTCGCGCGGCTGGCGGACGGCGCCGGTGATGACGTCGCCCTTGCGCAGGCCGTTGCGGCGGATCTGGGCGAGCGAGACGTAGACGTCGTTGCTGCCCGGCAGGTAGCCGCTCGTCCTGACGAACGCGTAGTTGTCGAGGATGTCGAGGATGCCGGCGATCGGGATGAGAACGTCGTCCTCGCCGATCACGGGCTCGCTGCTGTCGAAGCGGTCGCGGCCACGGCCACGGTTGCGCTCCCTGAAGCGGCCCCGACGACCACGGCCGCCGCGGTCGTCGTCGTCGCCCCGCTGGTCGCCCCGCTGGTCATTGCGCTGGTCGCTCCGCTGGTCGGAGCGGCTGCCGGAGTCGACCCGCTGGTCGGAGCGTCCGCCCTCGCCGCGGGAGCCGTCACGGCCACCGTCACGACCACCATCGCGGCCGCCGTCACGACCACCATCGCGGCCGTCACGACCGCTGTCGCGGCCACTGTCACGAGCACTGTCACGAGCACTGTCACGACCGCCATCGCGGCCGCTCTCACCGCGGTCGTTGCCGGAACGCTCGCCCCGGTCGCGGCGCTCGCCGCGGCTGCGGCGCTCACGCCGGCTCTCGCCCCGGTCGCCGCGCGGGTCACCGTGACCGGTGTCGGCGGGCTGAGAGGTCTGCTCGACGACCGGCTCGGCCGGTGCGGCCACGGGCTCGGGCGCGGTGACGACCGGCTCGGCGGCCTGCGCAGCGGGCTCCTCGACGGTCTTGGCGCGGGAGCGTTCCCTGCGGGCACGAGCCGGACGCTCGGTCACGGGCGCCGCCTCGGCGGTGGCCGCGGCCACTGCCGGTGCCTCGGCCACGGGAGCAGGTGCGCTGTCTCCGGAACCGACGCCCTGCTTCTCCTGGATGGCCGCGATGAGCTGGCTCTTCCGCATCCGTCCGGTGCCGCTGATGCCCAGCTCGGCGGCCATCTTCTGCAGCTCGGGCAGCACCTTGGCGGAGAGGCCGGTGCCGGAGCGACGCGCACGGGGCTTGGCCACGGCGCGGGTGGGGGTGTCGCCGGACGCCGGCTGCGCAGGCGAGCCTGGTGCGTCGGAGAGGAGTTCGGTGGTGTCGCTCAACTAAAAGGTCCTTCCCAGGGGTCGGGCCCCGGTTTTGTTCCGCCGGGCGTCCCGGAGGTGCTTGCGATCCGGCGCAGACCGGGTCGGGGTGCACTTTGCGATCTTCGGCCGTCGCTGGGGACGGCCGCCACTCTTGGGGAGGGGCTCGTCCAGGCCGTCACAGGACGGTGACGCGTGGAAGACACCCCCCAGATTGCTGTCGCCAGCCAGATGTCGAGGTGATTCGAACGCGCAAGCCCCCGTCGTCGCCGCCTCACTTTGGGCCAACCGGGTGTGGGCCAACCGGAGGTAACGGATTCCGGGGAGACAGCCGCGCCGCCCACGCCTCACGGCGTGAAGCACAATGCAGCAATGCATGGCTGACAAGCACGCACCCACCAAGGGGGCATCTGGTGCGGCTATCAGCCTAACATCACCAGCGCACACGACTATTCCCTGAAGGTCTAAGTGTCATCAGCGTGTCTCGGGGAACTGAACGTTCGCACCAACCGGGTCGACGTCCATTTGCTGGATGTGCCAGTCATTACCCACTTCTGGCGCGATCAAATCCTGCGAATCCGGTGTCGAAAACGCAAGAACCGTGGGACCCGCCCCCGAGACGACCGCGGGCACGCCCACTGCACGGAGACGTTCTACCAGATCCGCACTCCGCGGCATCGCAGGCGCGCGGTATTCCTGGTGGAGCCGATCTTCCGTCGCGGCCAGCAGTAGCTCGCGATCCGGCATCTGGAGCAACGCCGCGATCAGCAGCGCGGTCCGGCCGGCGTTGAAGGAGGCGTCCTTGTGGGGCACGTCCTTCGGAAGAAGCCCCCGAGCGGTCTCGGTGGCCAGTCGCGTCGCCGGAACGATCACGACGGGCCGGATGCGCGCATCGGGGATTAGTTTCACCATACGCGGTGCGCCCGAGTGCTCGGTCCAGGCGACGGTCAGCCCTCCGGCCAGGCACGGAGCCACGTTGTCGGGGTGGCCCTCCATCTCAGTGGCGAGCGCGAACACCTCGTCGTCCGACAACTCGCCCTCGCCGGCCAGGGCGCGCGCGGCGAGCAGGCCCGCGCAGATCGCCGCGGACGACGAGCCGAGCCCCCTGGCGTGGGGGATCCGGTTGCGGCAGTGCAGGCGGATCCCGGCGGGCTGCGCCATGCCCATCCGGTCGAACGCCTTGCGCATGGCCTTGACGACCAGATGGCCCTCGCCGAGATCGAGCTCGCCGGCGCCCTCACCCTCGACGGTCACGCGGACGCCCGGCTCACCGGTGAGCGTCGCCTCGACCTCGTCGTGCAGCCCCAGCGCCAGGCCCAGGGAGTCGAACCCGGGCCCCAGATTGGCCGACGTCGCCGGCACGTGGATCACCACGGTGCTCATCGGTCAGACTTCCCTCTCGGTCCGCGATCCCGCGCGCGGCCGAACCACGCCGAGGTCGTGCAGATGGTCGTGCGGATGGGTCGTGCGGATGGGTCGTGCGGATAGGTCGTGCGGATGAACGTCCGGATGACTGTCCGGACGAGTGTCGCCGCGCGCGTACGCGGCGTCAGGCGAGGTTGAGCGCGCCCGCCGCGGCCTGGACGTCGACGGGGATCGTGATCGGGGCCGGGGCGCCCGCGATGGCCCAGTCGGGGTCCTTGAGACCGTTGCCGGTGACCGTGCAGACGATGCGCTGGCCCGGCTCGATCAGCCCCCGCGCGTGCGCCTGCAGCAGACCGGCCACGCTGGCCGCCGAGGCGAGCTCGACGAACACGCCCTCCTCCTGGGCCAGCAGTTTGTACGCGGCGGCGATCTGGCGGTCGGTCACCGACTGGATGTCGCCGCCCGACTCGTCACGCGCCGCGATGGCGAGCTGCCAGGAGGCCGGGTTGCCGATGCGGATGGCGGTGGCGATCGTGTGGGGATGGGCGACCGGGGCGCCGTTGACGATGGGCGCGGACCCGCTGGCCTGGAAGCCGAACATCCGGGGCGCCTTCGACGACACCCCGTCGGTGAGGTATTCGCGGTAGCCCATCCAGTAGGCCGAGATGTTGCCCGCGTTGCCCACGGGGATGCAGTGGATGTCGGGCGCGTCGCCCAGCGTGTCGACGATCTCGAAGGCGGCGGTCTTCTGGCCCTGGAGCCGGAACGGGTTGACCGAGTTGACCAGCGCGATCGGGTAGCTGGAGGACAGCTTGCGGGTCATCTCCAGGCAGTCGTCGAACGACCCCTCGACCTGCAGCAGGGTGGCTCCGTGGACGAGCGCCTGGGCCAGCTTGCCCATCGCGATCTTGCCTCGCGGCACCAGGACGGCGCAGGTGAGCCCGGCGCGCACCGCGTAGGCGGCGGCCGAGGCCGAGGTGTTGCCGGTGGAGGCGCAGATGACCGCCTTGGCGCCCTCTTCGACGGCCTTGCTGATGGCCATGGTCATGCCACGGTCCTTGAAGCTGCCCGTCGGGTTGGCGCCCTCGACCTTGAGGTAGACGTCACATCCGGTGAGGGCCGAGACACGGTGCGCGGGCACCAGTGGGGTGCCGCCCTCGAGCAGCGTGATGACGGGCGTCTTCGTGGTGACCGGAAGCCGCTCACGGTACTCCTCGATGAGGCCACGCCACGACCTGCTCATGATGACTCCCTACCTGCGTTGTCAGGCACAAAGTGTACGGGGTGCCCGGGAGGGGACGGTCGGCCGGAGGGCCCCGGACCGCCGGGGCGGCGTGGCCATGGTCGGACATGCCGCAATTGAGGAAATTCTCAGCAACTGTCGATAAGGTCGCGCCAGGGGGTCACCATCATGAGCGCGCGTCCCGCGATGACGCAGAACGACTTTTCACCACTGCAGCCGCCCGAGCTCGGCGCCTGGTCGCCCGCCCTGTCGGTGAGCGTGGTCATTCCGGCGCACGGCGGACCGCACCTGGAGCTGACGCTGGCCGCGCTGGCCGCCCAGACGTATCCGGGCCACCTACTGGAGGTGCTGGTCGTCGACGACGGCAGCGAGCCGCCGATCCGGCTGCCGGAGATCAGGCCCGACAACACCCGCGTCGTCAGGACCGAGAGCGGGTGGGGCATCTCCAACGCCGTCAACACCGGCGCCAAGGCCGCCGACGGCGAGATCATCCAGCGGCTCGACGCCGACATGGTGGCCTGCCGGGAGCACATCGAGGCACTCGCCCGGTGGCACCACCTGACCGACTACCTGGTCACGATCGGGATGAAGAAGTTCGTCGAGGCGCCGTCGCTCACGGCGAACGAGGTGTTCCGGGCGCGGCGGCTGGATGAGCTGTTCGACCTGGACCGGGCGGTGGCGAGCTCCACCGAGGCGACGATCGCCAAGACCGACGGGCTGCGCCGGAGCCGCAATCCCTACCACGTGTGCACGGGGCCGACGTTCGCCCTGCCCCGGGAGGTCTTCCACGCCGTGGGAGGTCTCGACCCGACGGTGGCCCGGGGCGAGGACACCGAGTTCGCCTACCGGCTGGCCATGCACGGGGTGGTGTTCGTCCCCGACCTGGAGGCGCAGGCCGTACACCTCGGGTTGCCGGCGCAGCACCGCGACCGGGAGCGGGCCGTGCGGGTCGTGGAGCCCTACCTCGCGCACCGCGTGCCGCTCCGGCGCGACCTGCGCAAGGATCGCGGGCGGCGGTGGCTGGTCCCGTACGTGGAGATCGTGCTGGACGTGACCGACACCTCCGAGGCGGTCGTGCGGCGGGCGGTGGCGGCGGCGCTCGACGGCAAGCTGCAGGACGTCGCGGTGACGCTGGTGGGGCCGTGGTCGCGGTTGCGCGAGGGGCGGCGCTCGGTGCTCGGCGACCCGTGCTTCGAGCTGCGGCTGATGCGCGACCTGTTCGCGCACGACGAGCGGATCAGGCTGATCGACGAGGCCGCGCCCACGCCCGCGCCGACGCCCTTCCGCTATCGGGGGCCGGTGGACGTGCCGCTGCACCGCGCGACGCTCGAACGCATGGTGGAGACCGTGCAGAAGGACCTGACGGGCGTGCTCGTCGTGGACCTGCCCGACGGCCGCACCGCCCGTCTCGAACGCACCTCCGCCCTGGGGCGCGCGCACCTGCTCGCCGCACCGGACGACGACCTCGACGCCGTCATCGCCACCACCCACGGGGTACGGCACGTGCCGCCGGAGCGCTACTGGCCCCCGGCGGCCCCGGCCGCCGCCACCACGGCGACGCCGGCCGTGACGGTCCCGGTGGCGGCCGCACCGGAGGAGCCGGTCGAGCGGACCCTCCTGGGCCGGCTGAAGTCGGCGCTGCGCACCGGCTGACGGCTCAGCGGCGCCCCTTGCCGAGCGCGCGTTTCACCGTGGTGGACAGGACGACGCGCAACCCCTGCTGGGCGCGCTTGGCCGCGGCGAGCTGGCGGCGCAGGGAGCCGACCTCGCGGCGGAGTTCGACGGCGCTCTTGCGCCACTTGGCCGCCTCGTCACGCCACTTGGCGACCTGGCCGCGCAGCCGTTCGACCTCCTTGGCCAGCCGCGCGGCCTCTTCCTGAGCCTCCGTCCTGGCGCGCAGGGCGCCGCGACGGCCGAGGACGACGGCGGGCTCGGTGGTGAAGGGGTAGCTCTCGGCCTCCACCCACGACACGCCCGACACGTCGTCGACCGCGTCGTCGAGACACTCCCCCGGCCGGAGCACGATCCGGGCCCTGGCGAAGGCGGAGGCGCGCTCCAGCCGGGCCGTCAGCAGGCCGTCGGCCGACTCCCGCAGCAACACGTTGACCAGGCCGAGGCCCTCGTCGCGGGCCAGGTCGAGGAGCCTGGCCAGGGTGTCCTCGCCGGGCACCCAGCCGGAGGGCAGGCGCAGCACGAAGGGGACGGCCGGGTCGGCCTCGTCGGTGGACGCGAACCGCACCCGGCCTTCGTAGCGGTAGTGGCCGTGGATCAGCGCCAGGTCGAGGCCGGGGTCGGTCAGCGGGGCACGGCGCTCGTGGCCGGCCGAGTCCCACGGGCCGACCAGAACGATCGAGAGGTCCGGCACGGTCCCGGCCAGCAGGGCGTCGACCGTGGCGCGTACGGTCTCGTAGCCGGCGGTGCCGTCGAGCAGGACGGTGACGTACGGGACCTTCCACTGGCGTCCGGGGTTGGCGCGCAGCCACCGGTAGGAGGGGATGCGGTCGGCCACGAAGGCGTGGCTCACGCGGTCGATGGGCTGCTTGTCGCGCATCCGCATGGTGGGGCCGAGATGGTAGGCGCGGGCCTCGGGCTCGGGCACGAACACCGCTCCGGCCTGCGCCAGCCGGTAGCCCATCTCGGTGTCCTGGCCGAGGATGAGCTCGTCGTCCATCGGCCCCGCGGCCTCGACCAGCCGGGCGTTGACCGAGGTGGCGCCGCCGACGTGCAGGCTGAACGGCCGCTGCGGGTTGTCGGTGAGGCCGTTGGTCCGCTCCACCAGGTCGATGATCCAGGCGTGCGGCTCGGCCGGCTCGAAGGCCCGCTCCAGGTCGTCGGGCAGCTCGGCGGGCACGGGGGCCTCGGTGAACCTGATGTAGCCGGTCACGACCAGGTAGGGGGCGGTGTGGTGCCAGCGCATGTGCGCCTCGACCGCGCCCGGGGTGAGCAGCACGTCGGAGTCGAGCCAGTGGATGACGTCGCCGGTGGCCGCGGCCAGGCCCGCGTTGCGGGCGGCGGCCCGGCCGGGGGTCTCGCAGACGATCAGCCGGGTGCCGGCCGGGCGCTCGCGGGGCAGCCGCAGCGGCGGCGCGCTGCCGTTGTCCACGACGATGACCTCGGTCAGGTCCTCCGGGTAGGTCTGCCGGGCCAGTGCGGCCAGCACCAGGTCGAGCTTGTCCTGGCCGCCGTAGGCGGGCACGATCACGCTGACGCGCAGCGTGGGGTCGTACCCCTCGTGAGGCCGCAGGACGCGGTAGTCGTTGCCGCGGACCCTCATGCGGCTTCCAGCAGGTGGCTCGGGCGGAAGCCCCGCCACTGGTTGGTGGCCACCTTGAGGAAGTGGGCGAGCGGGAGCCGCCAGGTGTGCTCGTCGCTGAGCGTGCGCCGCAGCACGTAGCCGAGGCCGTGGGTGCGGTAGACGCGGGCGCCGGCCTCGGAGGCGGCCTTCAGGAAGTCGCGGTCGACCGCCCGGGGCTGGGCCGGGAATCCGCCGGTGTCGCCGAATCTGGCCCGGGAGAGCAGGATCGTGCCGCCCGCCACATGGTCGGACCAGACCTCGCTCGGGTAGGCGGCGCCGCTGGCGAACCTGGTGCGCCTGATCGTGGCGTGCAGCGGCTCCAGGTAGAAGAACTCGCCGGCGGTGCCCACGATGTCGGCCCCCGAGTAGCCGGCCGCCATGACCAGGTCGGCGAGGTGGCGGGGGCCGTACCAGTCGTCGTCGTCCCACTTGGCCAGGTAGTCGCCGCTGGCCAGGACGGCCGCCTGGTTGAGCACCCGGCCGAACGGCACCTCGGCGGGGGCCTCGATCCAGGCCACGGGCAGCGGGCAGTCCTCGACGGCCTGGCGTACCCGTTCGAAGGGCACCCCGTGCAGCCCGAGCAGGACCTCGATCTCGACGTCGCGCTGGCGGGCCATCTGAGTCAGGGCGGCGCCGACCAGCTCGGGACGTCTGGTCGACATGACGACGCTGATCGAGGGGATGTGGCCGGAGCGATGGGCGAGGCGGCGCAGGCGCACGCTGTGCTCCTCGCGCCGCAGGTCGGCCAGCGAGCGCGCGGTGCCGTCGGGGGCGTGGTCGAGCCAGGAACGGTCGGTGAGCAGATCGGCCAGGTCGGCGGGCACCCAGCCGGGCGCGGTGGGGGTGGTCAGGGGCACGCCGGCGGCGGCGAGCCGGGTGAGCCCGTCGAGGGGCACCGCGTCGCCGGGCCACTCGATCTCGAGGCCGCGCAGCGGGCGGAGCGCGCCAGGGTCGGGCGGCTGCCCGTCGACCTGCCAGCCGGCCTCGCTCCAGTGCAGGCGGGCGAGCCCCTTCTCCGGCGTGCGTGTGAAGCCGCAAGGGGTGACGGACATAGGTGTGGTGCTCCTCGACCGGCGGGGACTCAGTCGGCGCCTACCTTACGCCGGTTTACTGGCACGTAGGCCGCGAGTCCACCTTCATGCCGGAAAGCGCTGCAGGTCGGGGCGGAAGCAATTCCCAGTTATCACACAGGAACTTATGGCACGGTAGTGGCGAATGTTGCTTAGGGTGTCAATATCCCCTGACGCCGGTTTAGTCATGTCTATGGAAGGTATGCGCGGATGCTCTCGCCCCGCCGACTGGCAGCGGTCGCCGCGATCCTCGGTGTCGTGGTCGTGGCCGCTCTCGTGGTGCTGCTGCTCGGAGACCTGATCACCTGGGCCGCCGCGGGAGCCATCGCGGCGTCCCTGATCGCTCTGGCCGCCCTCGCCGTGCTCGTGCTCATCGTGCGCCGCCTCGACGGAAAGGCGCAGCGCATGGATCAGCGCATCAAGAAGCACGAAGCCGGGCTCGCCAAGGTCACCACCACGCTCGGCCGGATCGAGTCGAGGCTGGACCGTCTGGCCGCCGCCGTCGAGCAGTCGGCCACGCGGCGCGACGACGACCTGGGCGCGATCCTCGCCTCCCTCGGCGAGGACCGGGTGAACGCCATCACCCGCGCGCGAGAGGTGGAGGAACTGCGCCAGGAGGTCCGCGCCCTGGCCAAGGGCGGGGTATGACCAAGATCAGGCACAACGATTATGGTTCGCTCCGGCCGCCCGCGATCGGGAGCTGGAATCCGATCTTGACCCTTTCTGTGGTCATCCCCGCCTACGACTGTCAGGCGGAGCTCGGCCGCACCATGGCCGCGCTGGCGCGTCAGACCTACCCCGCCGAGTTGACCGAGGTGGTCGTGGCCGACGACGGCAGCGAGCCGCCGATCGAGCCCCGCGACGTGCCCGGCGCACGGATCGTACGGGTCCGGGACGGCTGGGGCCGCGGCGCCGCCCGTCAGACCGGACAGCTCGCCGCCACCGGTGACGTGATCCACTGGCTCGACGCGGACATGATCCTGGACGACGACCACCTCGAAGCCCACATGCGCTGGCACCACCTGATCGACCACGCGGTCGTGATCGGTGAGACCCGCTTCGTCGAAACCCTGGACGAACAGGGCGTCCAGGCCGAGTACACCCGCCGAACGCTCGAAACGACCCGGATGCTCAAGGACGCCGGCGCGGGTGCGTACCTCCTGCACACCGGGGCCTCCACTTCGGTCCGGGCCGGCCTGCTGCGCGCGGCGGGCGGCGTAGACCCGCGCCTGGACATGGCCGAGGACACCGAGCTGGGCTACCGGCTGGCGCAGGCCGGAGCGGTGTTCATCCCCGACCCCCAGGCCCGGGGCCGGCACATCGGCCCGTCCACGGTCATGCGCCGGGAGAAGGACGTCCACCGGCACAACTGGTCGTTCCTCGGCGACCTCGTCCCCGACCTGCGCTGGCTGCGCAAACACCCACGACGGCACTGGCTCGTGCCCTACGTGCGGGTCGTCGTGACGGCCACCGGCTACGAGGAGACGCGCGCCTGCGTGGACGCGGCGCTCGCGGGCACCCTCGACGACATCGGCGTCACGGTCGTCGGGCCCTGGGGGCGGCTGACCGGCGGGCGCCGCGCCAGCCTCGACGAGCCCCTGCTCGACCTGCGCCTCATCCACAACCTCTACCGCCACGAGCCGCGCGTCACCTTCGCCGAGACCGCGCCCGTCTCCGCGGCCCCCTCCCCCTTCCTGCTCACGCTCCCGCCCGGCTGGGCGCCGGGCGCCGACACGCTCTCCCGGCTCGTACGGCTCGCCGAGCCCGGCCTGCTGGGCCTCGTCTGCGCCGTCCTGGCCGAGTCGGCCGACGGCGTGGTGACGGCCCGGCTGGAACGCACCGCGGCGTTCTCCCGGGCCGCGTTCTTCCCCGGAGCGGCCGACGACCTGGTGGACGAGATGTTCGGCTCGATCTGGGTGAGCGGCGAGGAGTACGGGATCGTTCCCGCGGCCGAGACCGAGCCCGCGTCGGGCGACGCGGTCAAGTGGCGCGCGGTGGCCGCAGAGCGGCGGGACGAGGTGAAGGCGTTGCGGGCGGAGGTCGAGCGCCTGTCGGCGGAGGTGGAACGGCTGTCCGCCGAGCCTGTCACCGAGGGGCGGCGGCTCAGCTCACTCCTGCGGCACCTGAGGAGCGCGGGTTGACTCGCGAACCGATGCGGCACCTGAGGAGTCCGGAGTGATCCGCGAACCGATGCGGCACCTGAGGAGTTCGGAGTGATCCGCGAGTTGCTGGCCGACCTGCCGAAGGCTCGGGTGTTCCTGACCGGGGTCGGCGCGGAGACGCTGCCCGGCGGGCTCGGCGCGGCCGGCGGGCTCGGCGGGCTCGGCGCGGCCGGCGTGGTCGATCTGGACCGGGATCTGCTGGAGCCGCCGCCGGTGACGGAGCGGGTGCACGAGGTCCTCGTGATCGCCGGCACGCCCGCCGACCTGCGGCGCGCGGCCACCCTGCACAAGCTGCTGCCGGAGGCGCGGCGCGTGGTCGTGGCCGTGCTCGACACCCCGGCCTCGCATCCGGCCCCGGTGCCGACGCCGACTCCCGCGCACCGGTGGCGCTCCCTGACGGATCTGCGGGTGCACCGGCCCAAGGACCGGGTGTGGGTGGTGGACGCCCGCTTCTCGGCCCCCACGCCCGCGGGCCGTACCGTGGCGGCGACGGCGCGCGCCTTCGCGGGGCACCGGCTGGACGTGATCGCGGCGCCGGCGGCGGCGATCGCGGGCGTCGGCTCGGCCGACTGGCGGCCCGGCGACCCCAACGCGACCCCCGCCGAGATCGGCGGACCGGTGCCCGAGCGGGTCGGCGCACCGGGCGGTGACGTGGTGCTGCGCACGCTGGAAGCCGGCGAGCCGGCCCCGCGCACCCCCGTCCCGGCCGATCCGCACGAAGCCCGCACCCCCGTCCCGGCCGGCCCGAACGAAGCCCGCGCCCTCGTCGCGTGGACCGGTGACGAGACACCCGTCGAGCGGCCGACGTCGCGCGCCGCCAGTTGGGAGCGGCTGGGCCGGCCAGGCGGCGCCGCGCTGCCGCTGGCCGATCCGGACGTGCTGGGCGACCCGTCGATGGTTCCGCCGGTCGACGAGCGCCTGGTGAACCCGCAGGGGTTCGTCACCACGCCGTCCCGGGGCATGGCGTCGCTGGAGGAGCGCGACGGGCGCTGGTCGGTGGTGCTGGACGGACGCCTGGTGACGGCGTTCGCCGAGTCGGGCGGAGTGACCGACGCGGACGTGTCCAGGCTGAGGCAGATCCGGGGCCTCACGGTCGACTGGCGGCACGCGCACAGCGGCCCGCTGGCCGCCGTGCGGGTGCTCGCGGGGCTGGCCGCGGCGGGGATCCCGCTGGTCGCGGAGAGCGTGCCGCGCTGGGCGGGCGCTCTCGGAGCCGAACTGATCACGTTGGTGACGACAGACCCCGACCTCTCCGATGATCTCCGGCGGGAGGAGCACAGCGTCCGGCTGCGCCGCGCGGCGCTGCGCACGCACGGCGTGGCCGCCCGCTGGGAGCAGCTCGGCGCGCCCGCCCAGGCGCCACCGCTGACCTCCGTGCTGCTCGCCACCCGCCGGACCGACATGGTGGGCTTCGCCCTCGACCAGGTCGCCCGCCAGCGCGGAGCGCGGGTCGAGGTCGTCCTCGCCCTGCACGGCCTGCCCCGGGGACACCCCGACGTGGCCCGGGCGATCGCCGCCTTCGACGGGCCGCTGACCGTCTACGAGGCCGGCCACGACGAGATCTTCGGCCAGGTGCTGAACAACGCGGCCGCCCGCGCCTCGGGCTCGTTCCTGCTCAAGATGGACGACGACGACTGGTACGGCCCCGACTTCCTGTCCGACCTGCTGCTCGCCCACTCCTACTCCGGCGCGCAGGTGGTGGGGACCGTGCCCGAGTTCGTCTACCTGTCGTCGATCGACGTCACCGTGCACCGCAGCCAGATCACCGAGCAGATCACCAGTTTCGTCGCGGGCGGCACGATCCTGGCCGAGCGGTCGGCGTTCCAGGCGGTCGGGGGGTTCCGGCCGCTGCGCCGCTCGGTCGACACCCAGTTCCAGGAGGCCATGCAGGCCGCGGGCGGCCAGATCTACCGCACCCACGGCCTCGGTTACATCCTGCGCCGTGGCCCCGCCGCCAACCACACCTGGCAGGAGCCGATCGGTACGTTCCTGCGTCGCAACAGGGACCAGTGGCGCGGCTTCCGCCCCAGCGCCCTGATGGAGCTGGACGGGAGCGCCCTGCCGTGAACCGACCACGGATCCGGCGCCAGGACTTCGGCGTGCTGACCCCGCCCCGGCTCGGCGACTGGGAGCCCACGCTGACCGTGACGGTCGTCATCCCGGCCCACGACCGGCAGGAGACGCTGGACCTCACGCTGGCGGCGCTCTCGGCGCAGAGTTACCCCGCGGAGCTCACGGAGATCGTCGTCGTGGACGACGGCAGCACGCCTCCCCTGTGCCTGTCGGAGATCGTCCCGCCCGGAACCCGGCTGATCCCCGCCCCGCCCGGCGGCTGGGGACGCGCCTGGGCCGTCCAGACCGGCCTCGACGCGGCCACCGGCGACGTCGTCCTCGTCCTGGACGCCGACATGGTCCCCCACCGCGAACACGTCGAGGCGCAGCTCCGCTGGCACCACCTCGCCCCGTACCTGGTGGTGCTGGGCTGGATCGACTTCACCTCGGCCGAGCGGCGGCCCACGCCGGAGCGGGTCCGCGCGGCCGTGCTGGCGGGCACGGAGGAGAGCCTGTTCCCGCTGTCGCCGCACCGCCACGACTGGGCCGAGCAGATCATCGCCGAGCACGACGGCCTGCGCACCGCGCCCAGCTCGCTGGCCACCAGGATCCACGTGGGCGCCAGCGCGTCCTACCCCGCCGCGCTGCTGCGCTCGATCGGCGGCCTGGACACCTCGCTGGTGCTGGCCGAGGACACCGAGCTGGGCTACCGGCTGACCCAGGCGGGCGCGGTCTTCGTGCCCGACCCCGAGGCGCGGGCCTGGCATCTCGGGCTGCCCACCGCCATGCGGGACTTCGCCGCCCTCAAGCGCCACAACGACCCGTACGTGGCGGACCGGGTGCCGTACCGCCGTTATCTTCGTACGGATCCCGGCCGCCAGTGGCTCGTGCCGTACGTGGACGCCTACGTCCCGGCCGGGGCCTACGAGGACGTGCGCGCCACGGTCGACGCCCTCCTCGCGAGCAGCCTTCCGGACATCCGGGTCACCGTCACGGGTCCGTGGGCGGCTCTGGGCACCGGCCGCCGTTCCCCGCTGCGCGACGCCGACCTGGACCTGAGGCTCGTCCACGCCACGTTCGAGCACGACCCGAGGGTCCGCCTGGCGGGCGACTCCGCGTGGCCGGACGCCGGGCGCGCGGCCGGTCCGGGGCGGGAGGTCGTGCCTCCCTTCCGGCTGCTGATCCCTCCTGGCTGGGTCCCGGCCCGTGACTCCGTGGAACGGCTCGTCGGCCACCTGGAGGAGCACGACGGCGGCGTCCTGTGCCTGGCGCTGGACGAGACGGGCGAAGGGGTGGTGGTGGCCCGGCTGGAGCGCGTGTCCGCCCTGGCGCGCGCCGCCCTGGTGGCCGAGCCCGGAGAGCGCCTGGACGACGTCCTCGACGAGGTGTTCGGCCTCGAATGGCTGGACGGGCCGGCGTGGGACATCACCCGCAGACCGCTCGTCTACCCGCCGCGCCGGCGCCCCGTCCCGGAGGCCGAGCGGCTGGCTATGCGGCGGGAGAAGGAGCTCGCGCAGCTCCGCGACCGTACGGCGGACCTGCGCGCCGAGCTGGCCCGGCTCCGCAGGGAGGTGGGCAAGAGGGAACGGGACACCGCCCGGTGGCGCGACAAGGCCGAGACCTGGCGCCGGGAGGCGGTCCGGCTGTCACGCGTCCAGGAACGTACGGTGCTCAGGAAGGCCGTCCGCCGGATCCGCGCCTTGGCCTTCCCGCACTCCTGACGCCTGCGCGAAAGGCGTCTCCGGGCGGAACACACGGATTCCCGGGGAACGGCTCCGGGAAGGCTCGGCTACTCGTCGCCCTCGACGCGCATCACGCTCGCCACGGCGCGGACGATGTCGAGGTCGCGCAGTCCTTCCATGGTGGCCGTGAGCGCCGCGTCGGTCGCCCGGTGGGTGACGATGACGAGCTGCGCGTCGTCACCGCGCCCCTCCTGGCGGACGGTCTGGATCGAGACGTCGTGCTTGGCGAACAGGTCGGCCACCGTGGCCAGCACGCCGGGCTTGTCGGCCACGTCGAGCGCCACGTGGCAGCGGGTGACCGTCTCGCCCATCGGGTGCACGGCCAGCGACGCGTAGGTGGACTCCTCGGGACCGCGGGTGCCCGCGAGCCGGTTGCGGCCCACCGCCACCAGGTCGCCCAGCACGGCGGACGCGGTCGGCGCGCCGCCCGCGCCCTTGCCGTAGAACATCAGCTGCCCCGCCGACTCCGCCTCCACGAACACCGCGTTGTACGCCTCGCGCACGCCGGCCAGCGGATGGGAGCGCGGGATCATCGCCGGATGCACGCGCACCCCGATCGACCGGCCGTCGTCGGACCGGGCGCAGATGGCCAGCAGTTTGATCACGTAGCCCATGGCCTTGGCCGAGGCCACGTCGGTGGCGGTGATGTCGGTGATGCCCTCGCGGTGCACCTCTGCGGCGGTCACCCGGCTGTGGAAGGCCAGCCCGGCCACGATCGCGGCCTTGGCGGCGGCGTCGAAGCCCTCGACGTCGGCCGTGGGGTCGGCCTCGGCGTAGCCGAGGGTCTGCGCCTCCTCCAGGGCGTCGGTGAACGACGCGCCGGTGGAGTCCATCTTGTCGAGGATGTAGTTGGTGGTGCCGTTGACGATGCCCAGCACCCGCTGGACGTGGTCTCCGGCCAGCGACTCGCGCAGCGGCCGCAGCAGCGGGATGGCCCCGGCGACGCTGGCCTCGAAGTAGAGGTCGCCCTTGCCGGCGCGGGCCGCCTCGTGCAGCGTCGCGCCGTCCTCGGCCAGCAGTGCCTTGTTGGCGGTGACGACCGACTTGCCCCGCGACAGGGCGGCCACGATCAGCGACCGGGCCGGCTCGATGCCGCCGATGACCTCGATCACGATGTCGACGTCGTCGCGGGCGACCAGCGACTCGGCGTCGGTGGTCAGCAGCTCGGGGGCGATCTCGACGTCGCGCTTGCGGCCCAGGCGGCGCACCGCGACGCCGGCCAGCTCCAGCGGCGCGCCGATGCGCGCGGCCAGGTCGTCGCCCTGCTCGCGGATCAGGCGGATGACCTGGGAGCCGACGACCCCGCAGCCCAGCAACGCAACCTTCAGCGGTTTCACAGCTGCCCCCTCAACAGGTCGTCCTCGGTCTCGCCCCGCACGATCACGCGAGCCTCGCCGTCGGCGACGGCGACCACGGCGGGCTTGGGCAGGTAGTTGTAGTTGTGCGCCATCGAGCGGCAGTAGGCGCCGGTGGCGGCCACGGCGATCAGGTCGCCGGGAGCGAGGTCGGCGGGCAGGAAGCAGTCGCGGACCACGATGTCGCCGCTCTCGCAGTGCTTGCCGACGACGCGGCTGAGCATGGGCTCGGCCGAGCTCTCTCGGCTGGCCAGCACGGCGGTGTAGTCGGCGCCGTAGAGGGCGGTGCGCAGGTTGTCGCTCATGCCGCCGTCGACGCTCACGTAGGTGCGCAGCCCCTCGACGTCCTTGACGGTGCCGACCTCGTAGAGGGTGATGCCGCCGGGCCCGACGATGGTGCGGCCCGGCTCGACGGTCAGCCTCGGCACCGGCAGCCCGGCGTCGGTGCAGACCTTGGCGACGATCTCGCGCAGGCTGTCGGCGATCTGCTTGATGTCGGGGGCCTCGTCGCCCTCGATGTAGGCGATGCCGTAGCCGCCGCCGAGGTCGAGCTCGGGCAGCAGCACGTCGTGCTCGGCCTTGATCTGCACGAGCAGCGTGGCCAGGCGGCGCGCGGCCACCTCGAACCCGGCCGTGTCGACGATCTGCGAGCCGATGTGCGAGTGGAGGCCGACGAGCTCCAGCGACGGCAGGGCGAGGATCCGGCGGACCGCCTCGGCGGCGGCGCCGGAGCTGAGCGACAGGCCGAACTTCTGGTCGTCGTGGGCCGTGGCGATGAACTCGTGGGTGTGCGCCTCGACCCCGGTGGTGACCCGGACCATCACCTTGGGGCGCTTGCCGTGGCGGTCGGCGAGGAAGCCGAGGCGGGCGATCTCCTCGTAGGAGTCGACCACGATGTGGCCGATGCCGGCCTCCAGGGCCCTGGTCAGCTCGGCGACGGACTTGTTGTTGCCGTGCAGGGTGATGCGCTCGGGCGGGAAGCCGACGCTGAGCGCGACGGCCAGCTCACCGCCGCTGGCCACGTCGAGGCCGAGCCCTTCGTCGCGCAGCCAGCGGACGACCTCCTTGCAGAGGAACGCCTTGCCCGCGTAGTGGACCTCGGAGCCGGCGAACGCGGTGGCGTAGTCGCGCATGCGCGAGCGCACGTCGTGCTCGTCGAGCACGTACAGCGGGGTGCCGTGCTCGCGGACCAGCTCGCGGACGTCGACGTCGCCGATCGTGAGCGCGCCATCGACGCGGCCGGACGTTCGGGGCCAGATCGTGGGATTGATCCGGTTGAGGTCGGCGGGCGCCAGCGGGGGGCGCTCGTGGGCCGGCGGCTCGGCGTGGCGGTCTCCGGCGGGATGGGCGAATCGACTCACCCGAACGAGGCTATCGGAACCCTCGTTCCTCCTGGACCGGCTGCCCACGTATCGAGACGGAATCCGGCCTGAGCAGGGATATTTTTACGGTTTTTAACCGTTTTACCAGATATTTTACGAGGATTCACAAGCGGTCCGGGCCGACGAGCACCTCGCGCACCGCACCCGCCAGCCGCACGCGGGCCGTGTGCACCGGACCGGGCGGCTCGTCCCCCACCGGCACGGCCGGAGCCAGCTCGTGGGCGTCATGGTAGGCGAGCGCGAGCCGTACCAGGAAGGACTCCCAGCCCGGCGAGAGGCTCGCGCGCCTGCTCGGGAGCTCGGCCAGGACGCGCAGCACGGCCCGGTCGCGCGGGTCGTCGAGCAGGTCCGGGCGGAAGCCCTCGCACGGCACCCCCAGCTCGCGGGCCCAGCGCCGCACGGCCGTCGCGCGGGCGCGGGCGTAGCGGACCACGAACCCCGGGTTGTCCCAGGTGCGCGGGAGGTCGGGCCACGGATCAGGCAGGCCGGCGACCGGCTCCACCTCCTCGACCAGCGCACCCGGCACCGCCACGACGATCCGCAGGAACCCGTTGGACAGCGCCTCCACCCCGGACACCCCGGGCACCTCGCGGACCCGGGCGGCCAGCGCCTCGGGCGGCACGCGGCGGCGCAGGGCGGCGGCCGAGACGTAGACCGCCTCCCGCTCCCATGTCCCGTCCGGCGCCGGGGGCTCGCCCAGCACCCCGGCGAGCCGCCGCGCCGTCATGGCGACGACCCTACGGGCATCCGGCCGCCCCGGTGTACGACGCGGGGGCCACCGGTCAGATCAGCGCGTGCGGCTCGGCGGAGCCGTACTCGACCAGGTGGGCCGCGCCCAGCAGCCAGCGGTCCTCGTCGCGGACCCGGACGTAGCCGAACCGGTCGGCCGAGAACACCTTGACCCCGTCGGCGCGGCACTGGCGCATGAGCACGGCGTCCCACCCCTCGGTCAGGTCGGCGAACCCGAGCTCGCGCAGCACGCCCCGGCGGGCCAGCAGCGTGGCCCCGGCGACCTCCGGCAGGTAGGAGTATTCGGCGTCGGGCTGCTTGAGCAGCGTGGCCTGCGGCTTGCGCAGGTGGGCGTAGAAGGCGGCCTTGCCGACGATGTCGGCCGTGCTGAACAGGAAGGCCCGGCTGAGATCGGACAGGTAGTGGGGGCCGTAGACGTCGCGCGGGTCCATCACCGAGACCAGGTCGGACTCGCACAGGTCGAGACCCCGGTCGAGCATCGCTCCGGCCGACAGCCCCGGGTCGAGGTCGCGGAAGACCACGTCGACGCCGGGCAGCACGTCGCGGGCGCGCAACTCGGACTCCGGCGGGCCGAACACGACCAGCTGCGACACCGTCGCGGACTGACGCGCCACCTGGGCCAGCGCGTGCTCCAGCAGCGACCGGTCGAGCACCGGCAGCAGCACCGAGATGTCGAGCGTGGCCCGGTGGCTGGGCAGGCCGATCGCCTCCAGCAGGTCGTCGACCCGTTCGGTCATCGTGCCGGTGGCGTAGGCGCGGCGCAGGGCGGCGTGCGCCCTGCGGGAGTCGGGCTCGTCGCCGATGGGGGTTCCACAGGCCGCGATCTCGGCCAGCCGCCACTGCGGGGTGCCGGGCGGGCAGTCGACGGCGGCGGGCCAGCGGTAGGAGGTCAGCACGTCGGGATAGGTGAGGTGGCCGGGCAGCAGCTGGTCCAGCGTGAGCACCCGGTCGACCCGGCCGCCGGCCAGCGGCAGCGGGTTGTGCACCCGGGGCTGGACGCCGAACGACAGGCGCCGCCAGCCCTCGGCGGCATGGGTGCTGAAGCGGTGCTCGAACAGCTCGGCGGCGGCGGCGTAGTCGGCGATGTCGCCCTGCGTGTGCCAGAACACCGTGCGGATGCCGCGCTCGGCGCACCAGGCGAGCAGCGCCCTGAGCCCGTCGCCCGGCTCACCGACGATCTCCTCGGCCCACGGCCCCCGCGTGACCGACTCGACCACGAGCAGGTGGGGCACCTCCAGGGGCAGCACGCGGGCGAAGTCGCGCGGCGTGAACCCGGTCGTCTGCCGCCACTCGTAGCGCAGCAGCGCCTCGGCGTGCGGATCGGCGATCACCGCGGCCGTCAGGTGCGGGCGCGTGTTGGGCCCGGTGGGCACCCGGAACGGCTTCAGCCGAAAGGACGCGCCGTCGAGCTTCCTGATCGAGGTGGTGGCCTGGAAGGCGGCGCCGGGCCGCTCGTCCTTGGCCCGCCGGCCGCCCGCGACCGGAGCGCGCTTGGGCGCCGAGGGCCGCTTGACCGGCTTGGCCGCGCCCTTGAGCCCCTTGGCCAGGCGCACCGGGTTGTTCTTGCCGCTCTTGATGGCGTCGCCGAGACGGTTCCAGCGGGCCACCTTGATCGAGGAGAGCTTCCAGTTGGCCACCTCGGCCTGGTAGCGCTGCTCGGCCAGCTCCTTGCGCAGCTTCTCGGCGGCGGCCCGCTCGGCCTCCAGCCGCTCCTCGGTCTCGGCCAGCCGCTCGGCGAGCGCCCTGGCCTCCTCGGCGTCGCTCTCGGCGCCGGCCAGCCGCGACTGCGCGGCCTCCAGCAGCCTGGCCAGCTCGGCCGCGTGCTCCGCCTGGGCGATCGCATCACGCAGCGCGCGCCTCGTGCTCTCCAGCTCAGTGCTCACCGAGACCTCCGATTCCTAGCCCGGCAAAGGATACTCTTCTGCAGGAAGCGTCTCGAAGGGATGAGATTCCGGTGCAGTTCAACGTGCGGCCCTACGTCTGCGGCGCTTTCGGCCGGGTCGACTCCGTCGTCCTCGGCAAGCTGACGGGAGCCGGGCCTCGGGTCCGTCCCGCCCTGCAGACGGCCGAGGCCGCGCTGTTCAGCTCGGCGCCGCTGCCGCCCTACCACCGCGCCGACGGCGCGTTCGCGTTCTCCTGGGGCGAGCGCCGGCCGCTGGCGCTCGGCGACTGGATGTCGGTCGCCGAGACCTACGAGACACCGGGGCTGATCGGCGACGGCGAGCGCGTCACGCTGCACGCCGGCGCGCTCGGCCTGGTCGACGTCTATTACGTACGCCTGGGCGACGCGGTCTACTTCTCGTCCCTGATCCAGCCGCTGCTGTCGCTGGTCCCGATCGAGCTCGACTGGGCGGCCTGGGCCTCGATCATCCAGGTGACCTTCCCGCTCGGCGACGCCACCCCCTACTCCCAGGTCAAGCGGCTGCCGGGGTCGAGCGCGCTGATGTACGAGCGGGGGGCACTGGCCACGGAGCGCAGGCTGCCACGGTGGCTGCGGCGCGAGCCCTACGAGGCGTGGACCACGGCCGGCGAGCTGCTGGAGATCCTGCACGACGTCTACAAGGACTACGACGGGCGGCGGCTGCTCGTGCCGGTCAGCGGCGGCTACGACTCCCGGCTGCTCTGCTCGGTCGCCGTGGCCAGGGGCGCCGACGTCGAGTCGTGGACCACCAGCCCCGACGACGGCACCGACACCGACATCGCGTTCGCCAGGGCGATCACCCGCGAGCTGGGCGTCGAGCACCGGGTGATCACGCAGGACCCGGCCGCCTATCCCGGCGACGCGATGGAGGTGGCGCGCAGGCTCGAATACCTGACGCCGCACCACGCCTGGTACGCACCGTTCGCCCAGGAGGTGCACGGCTCGGGGCGGATGCTGGTCGACGGGCTCGCGGGCGGGCCGCTGCTGAAGAACTTCATGGTCAGCGGAGCCGCGCTGGAGGCCACGTCGCAGGCCGAGCGGTCGGCGGCCGTGCTCGGCTCGCTGAGCCTCGGCGCCCCGTCGCGGCCGTTCCTGTCGCCCCGGGCGGCGGCCTGGATCGAGGAGGCCGTCAGGGAGCAGTTCGGCGCCGCCACCTCGATGCTCCACGGCCACCGGGCCGAGCTGCCGCTGTCGGTCCTGCACACCCGCACCGTGCGCGGCATCGCCCGCTCGGCGGTCAACCTGGTCGGCCCCGAGGCGTCGTTCGCGGCGCCGTTCATCCACCCCGACTTCTTCGACGCGGCGCTGTCGGTGGGCGTGAGCCGTAAGGACCAGGGCCGCTTCTACCGTGAGCTGCTCCACGCGGCCAACCCACGGGTCGCCGCGCTGCCGTCCACGAATGTCGTCAAGCAGCCGCTGCGGCGGGTCCCGCTGCGCTCGGCCGCCGCTCCGGCGCGCGCCTACTCGCACCGCATGCTGAGCACCGTGGCCGAACGGGTGCCGTCGCTGCTGTCGGAGGAGTTGCACGAGGTGATCGGCGGCGGCCCCGACGCGCTTACCCGTTTCCGTGGCTGGAACGACCGTTTCTGGGTGCGTGGGTTGGTGTTGTTCGGGTTGTGGCTGAATGACTTCGAGAACGACCTGGATGAGCTGTCTCCGCCGTTCTGAAATGAACTGCGGGTAACAACGCGGTTACGCAGTGATCTCCTGGGTATTAAGGGCTGCACAGCAATAGCGGTTCCGGAAAGCCGACGGGCTGGTAGTGTTCGGCCCGTAAGCGCCGCACAAGCGGGCACTGGATCACAAATCCGGTCTCGTCAAGGGCATGAGGTTCGCAGGGATGACGACCTCAGGCGGCGCGGTCACCAGAAAGCAAACGCCGGGGAACCGGTGACTTCGTCCTGCCCACATCTCCTTCTGTGAGCGACATATGATCAACGCATCCCCATCGCCGGAGCCGATTTCCGAGGCGTTCGTCTCGGAGGATCCCTCTTGGTACAAGCGGGCGGTGTTCTACGAGGTTCTCGTCCGCGGGTTCAAGGACTCCAACGGCGACGGCACCGGAGACCTTCGCGGTCTCATCGAGAAGCTGGGCTACCTGGAATGGCTCGGGGTCGACTGCCTGTGGCTGCTCCCGTTGTACGAGTCGCCGCTGCGCGACGGTGGCTACGACATCTCCGACTACATGAAGATCCTTCCTGACTTCGGAGATCTCTCGGACTTCATCCAGCTGATCGAAGCCGCCCACGAGCGAGGCCTGCGGATCATCACCGACCTGGTGATGAACCACACAAGCGACCGGCATCCCTGGTTCCAGGCCTCCCGTCACGACCCCGAGGGGCCGTACGGCGACTTCTACGTGTGGGCCGACGAGCCCACCGGCTACCCTGACGCGCCGATCATCTTCATCGGGGCGGAGGAGTCCAACTGGACCTACGACCCGGTGCGCAAGCAGTGGTACTGGCATCGCTTCTTCCACCACCAGCCCGACCTCAACTACGACAACCCGGCCGTGCAGGAGGCGATGCTGGAGGTCCTGAGGTTCTGGCTCGACCTCGGCATCGACGGGTTCCGGCTGGACGCGGTGCCCTACCTGTTCGAGCGGGAGGGCACGGCCTGCTCCGGCCTGCCCGAGACGCACGCCTACCTGAAGAAGATCCGCGCCGAGGTCGACCGGCTCTACCCCGACCGGGTGCTCCTGGCCGAGGCCAACGGGTGGCCCGAGGACGTGGTCGAGTACTTCGGCGACCCCACCGTGGGCGGCGACGAGTGCCACATGGCCTTCCACTTCCCGCTGATGCCGCGCATCTACATGGCGGTCAAGAAGGAGACGCGCGAACCCATCTCGGAGATCATGTCGCGCACTCCCAAGCTGCCCGACTCGGCGCAGTGGGGCATCTTCCTCCGCAACCACGACGAGCTCACGCTCGAGACGGTGACCGAGGAAGAGCGCGACTACATGCACAACGAGTACGCCCAGGATCCGCGGATGCGTGCCTACCTGGGCATCCGCCGCCGCCTCGCGCCCCTGCTCGACAACGACCGCGACCGGATCGAGCTGTTCACCGCCCTGCTGCTGAGCCTGCCCGGATCGCCGGTCATGTACTACGGCGACGAGATCGGCATGGGCGACAACATCTGGCTCGAGGACCGCGACGCGGTGCGCACGCCGATGCAGTGGAGCCCCGACCGCAACGCCGGCTTCTCGGCCGCCGACCCCGGCCGCCTCTACCTGCCCGCCGTCATGGACCCGATCTACGGCTACCAGGCGGTCAACGTCGAGGCCCAGCAGCGCAACAGCGGCTCACTGCTCCACTTCACCCGCCGGATGCTGGAGATCCGCCGCAACCACCCGGTGTTCGGCACCGGCGCCTACACCGAGATGTGGTCGTCCAACTCCGCGGTCCTCACCTACATCCGTGAGGAGGGCGACGACCTGATGCTCTGCGTCAACAACCTGTCGAAGTATCCCCAGCCGGTGGAGCTCGACCTGCGCCGGTTCACCGGCATGACGCCGGTCGAGGCGCGGGGCGGGGTGCGGTTCCCGGTGATCGGTGAGCTGCCCTACCTGCTCACGCTGCCGGGTCACGGCTTCTACTGGTTCGCGCTCAAGCCCTGAGCGTCCGCGCGTCCGGCACGGCGAAAACCGTGCCGGACGCTTTCGCATGTGGTGCCCTCGCCCGGTTCAGCGGGCCGTGACAGGCACCTGGGCGCGGGCGGCGCGGCGGGCCGGGATGAGCGCCACCGTCAGTGCCGCGCCCACCGCCGCCAGCACGGCGAGCGTCAGTGTCAGCGCCGAGGGCGCCCGGCCGATGCCGGCGCCCACCCCGCTCGTGTGCCCCTGCAGATCGATCAGGCCGGTCACCATGGAGACCCCGGCGGCCGTGCCCGCCGCGACGCCCAGCACGACGAGCAGCCCGGTGCCGGTCACGAGCGTCGCCATCACCTGCCGCGGCGTCAGCCCCATCGCCTTGAGCACCGCCAGGTCCAGCGCGTGGTCACGCAGCCCCAGGGCACTGGCCGTGAGCAGGTTGGCCAGGCCGATCAGCGCCAGCACCACGATCAGCGCCACGATCACCACCCGGATCACCGCCAGCCGGTCGGCGGGGTTGACCACCCGCTGCACCTCCAGGCTCTCGGCCGACTCGGCCAGTAGCCTGGCCCGCACCTCGCCGGGGTCGGCTCCGGGGCGCAGCGCCAGCGCGTAGTGCTCGGGCGGCACCGAGTCCTTGGCCGCCAGGCTGTCGAGGCCCACGGACAGCACCTCGCCGTCGAGGTCGGGCTCGACGGTCCGGCCGACGATGCGCACGATCAGCGGCGAACCGCCCACGGTCAGCCGCACCCGGTCGCCGATCTTCAGGCCGAGCAGGTCGAGCAGCCCCTGCCCGGCGACCGCCTCGCCTGGCCGGCCGTACATCCGGCCCTCGACCACCGGGAACGGGTAGGGCTCGCCCGTGGTGCCGAGCGCCCGGACCCGTACCGAACGGGCCTCTCCGGGAGCCAGGGCGTTGACGTCGGTGCCCGGGTAGACGGCGCGCACGTCGGGATCCTCCACGGCGACGCGCCTGGCCTCGGCCGGATCCAGCTTGCCGGGCTTGACGTACAGCGACGCGTGCTGGCCGACCTGCTCGGGATGGCTCAGGAAGCCGTCGAGCGTGGACCAGACGCCCAGGCCGATCGTGATCATCATCATCGGCACGGCCAGCCCGAACACGGTCAGGAACGCGGGCACCCGCCTGGTGAAGGCGTCGCGGGTGCCGAGGACCAGGGCGGGCGGGAGGCGTACGAGGAGGGCGAGCCGGGCCATCCTGGACAGGTGGCCCCGGGGTGGCGCCACCGGGGCGTCCGGGATGGGCGGGGTGCGTCCGCCGCGCCACGCGGGCACGCCCACCGCGGCCAGCACGACCAGCGCGGTGCCCGCCACGATGGCCAGCATGGGCATCGGCGGCACCGAGACGCCGAGGAAGGCCACCGCCACCCCCCAGCCGGCCAGCGTGCCGATCCCGACGCCGAGCAGGCCGAGCGCGCCGTGCTCGACCAGGAGCAGCAGGGCGACCTGGCCCCCGGTGAATCCCAGCGACTTGAGCGTGGCCAGGTCGCGTAGCTGACCGAGCACCCGCCCGCCGGCGGCGTTGGCCAGCGCGAGCGCGGCGGCCACCAGGCCGACCACGCCGAACAGCGCCAGCAGCGTGCCGAGCAGCCGGTTGTCCAGCTCCATCGCGGCCCGGACCTCGCGCCAGGTGTAGACCCGCTGCAGTTGGTCCTCCAGCATGACGACCACGCGCTGCGAGACGAGCTGGGCCGAGTCGGGGTCGGCCAGGCGCAGGCCGGTCACCCACTCGCTGCGGCCGAGCATGGGCTCGATCCGCTCCAGCATGGTCGGCAGCACCCAGGCCAGGCCGGGCGTCCACTCGGGGTAGAAGCCCTGCTCGGCGGAGTCGGCGATGCCGCGCACGTACAGCGTGTGGCGCTCTCCGCTCAGCGCGATGATCGTGAACGGCGCGCCGACCCGCAGCCGCAGCGAGCTGGCGAACGACCGCTCGACCACCACGCCGTCGAGCTGGGTCGAGTCGAGCCAGCGGCCCTCGGCCACCACCGGGTGGGCCACCAGCGGGCGCGCGGCGGACATCGCGCGCAACGACGCGGGCTCCTTCTTGCCGTCCTGGGCGACGGTGACGGGCGCCGAGCGGTAGGGCCCCGCGGTGTCGGTCACGCCGTCGATCTCGCCCACGGCGACCTGAGGGCTGTCCTTGGTGTAGAGCCACACGTGGGCGCCGTCGGTCTGGGCCGACAGGTTGCGCCACGGATTGGTGCCGTCCTCGAGCAGGGTGACGGCGGTGATGAGGGCGGCCACGATCCCGGCCACGGCGAGCACGGTGAGGGTCGCCTGGCCCTTCCTGGCCCGCAGGTCGGCTCTGATCCACCGGCCACCGGCCAGCGCTGTGCTCATCTCACCCGCTCATCTCGCCACAGCTCATCTGAGGTCGATCACCGCGCCGGCCGTGCCCGTACGCCGGCGCGCGATGCGGCCGTCGTCGACGATCTCGCCGTCGAACAGGGACACCAGGCGGTCGGCCAGGCTCGCCACCCGGGCGTCGTGGGTGACCATGATGATCGTCTGGCCTTCCTTGTGCACGTCGCTGAGCAGGCGCAGCACGTCGCGGGTGTTGCGGCTGTCGAGGTTGCCCGTGGGCTCGTCGGTCAGCAGCACGCTCGGCTGGTTGGCCAGCGCGCGGGCCAGCGCGACCCGCTGCTGCTCGCCGCCCGACAACTGGCCCGGAGCGGCGTCGGCGCGTTCGGAGAGGTTGAGGGCGCCCAGCAGGTGCTCGCGGCGCTCGCGGGCGTCCTTGGGCGAGACGCCGGCCAGCAGCGCGGGTAACTCCACGTTGTCGGCCACCGTCATGTTGGCGACCAGGTTGAAGAACTGGAACATGAATCCGATCTTCTTGCGCCGCAGCAGCGCCCAGGCGCTCTCGGAGAGCGTGTCGACGCGCTGGTCGTCGAGCCAGATCTCGCCGCTGGTGCGGGCGTCGAGACCGCCGAGCATGTGCACGAGGGTCGACTTGCCCGACCCCGACGGACCCATGATCGCGACGAACTCTCCCGGCTCCACCTGCAGATCCACCCCGCGTACGGCCGGCACGGGGACGGCTCCACCGGAGTAGATCTTGACCAGGCTGACCGTCTTCACTACCGGGTTCATGCGAGATCCTCCTGACACCGCTCCAGCCAGTCGAGATCGGCTTGCAGATGCAGCATGGCACCTTCGATGAGCAGAATCGCCACTCGATCGCCGGGCTCGATGTGAACCAGGAGGTCATTGAGGTCGCGCATGAGCGAAAGATAGTGTCGGCGCTGCCGGCTGATCAACGCCATGCGGTCGGCGATGCCGGTGAGCGGGGCCAGCACGAGCTTCATGAAGAACTCGTCGCGGACCCTCGGGCCCTCGGTGGGCTCGTCGACCCACGCGGTGAGCGCGTCGCGCCCCTTGGCCGTCAGGTAGTAGACCTTCTTGTTGGGCCGGTTGGACTGCTCGACGTCGACGGCTCTGATCAGTCCGTCCTTCTCCAGCCTGCCGAGCGTCACATAGATCTGTCCGATGTTGGGAGACGGATAGGCGCTGCCGAAGGTCTGCTCGAGCGCCTGTTTCAGCTCGTATCCATGGGCAGGCTCTTTTGCCAGGAGCGCCAGCAGGTGCGGCCGCACCGCCTCACCTCCCTGTTCTGTTACGTGAGCGTTACGAAGCAATCCGTTGACCACCAGATTACCTCTGTGCATAACATGAATGCATCTACCTAACACGTATGTAATCGCTGAAACATGGAGGTAACAGCGTGCGTCGCTCGCTACCGATCGTGCTGTCCGTCCTACTGGCGGCCGGTTGCGCGGTTACGGGCGACGAGGGCGGTGACGACACCGGAACGGGCGGAACAGGCCCGATCACGTTCGCCACCGGGCGCGACACCACGGCGTACCTGCAACCCCTGCTGGATCGCTGGAACCAGGCCCACCCGGCCGAGAAGGTGACGCTCCTGGAGCTGCCCGAGGCCGCCGACGAGCAGCGCGCGCAGATGGTGGCCAATCTCCAGGCTCGAAGCAGTCGCTACGACGTGCTCGGGCTTGACGTGGTGCAGACGGCGGAGTTCGCGGAGAACGGCTGGATCATCCCCCTGGAGCGCGGGCTCTTCCCGCTCGACAGGTTCCTGCCGCCCGTCGTGGACACCGCGGTCTACAAGGGCAAGTTGTGGGCGGTGCCGTACACGAGCAACGCGGGCCTGTTGTACTACCGCACCGACCTCATCAAGAAGCCGCCTCGCACCTGGGCGGAACTTCGCACGGCAGCACAAGAAGTCACAAAAAAGCACGATATTGACGGGTACGCCGGACAGTTCCTCGCCTACGAGGGGTTGACGGTCAACTTCTCCGAAGCCGTGCAGTCAGCGGGCGGGCAGGTCGTCAGCCCCGACGGCACCCGAGTGACCCTCGACCCCGCCAAGGCGGCGACGGCGCTGGCCTTCCTGCAGCAGGGGCTGCGCGAAGGCTGGATTCCCAAGGAGTCGCTGAGCTACAAGGAGGAGGAGTCACGCCTGGCCTTCCAGGAGGGCCGGCTGGCGTTCGTCCGCAACTGGCCGCACGCGTACGGCCCGGCCAAGGCCAAGCTCGGCGACAAGTTCGCGGTCACGAGGCTGCCCGGCCTCGACGGTCCCGGCTCCAGCTCGCTGGGCGGGATCAACCTGGCCGTCAGCGCCTCCTCCAAGCACCAGCACACCGCACAGGAGTTCATCCGCTACTTCACGGGCCTGGAGAACCAGCGCCGGGTCCTCACCGAAGGTTCCTTCCCTCCGGTGTGGTCCGAGCTCTACGACGATCCTGAGCTGATCAAGCGCTTCCCCTACCTGCCCGTGCTCAAGGAGAGCATCCTCGCCGCCAAGCCGCGGCCGGCGAGCGCCAACTACAACCAACTGAGCCTGGTCATCGCCAGCTCGGTCACCAAGGCGCTCAGCCCTCCCTACAGCGAGTCCGCCGGCGACATGGCGGTCTCGCTGAAATCCGAACTCGAAGAGATCATCAGAACCCAGTGAGGCACTAATGCGAAACGCCAGAGCAGCAGCCATCCTCGCGGGGCTCGCGGTAGCCGTGGCCGCGTGCGGCAACGCGCCGACGACCAGCGAGCCCACCGCGTCGAGCTCCGCCCCCGCGGCTGGTGCCAAGACGTTGGAGGGTGTCAAGCTCGAAGTGGCGGCCAAGTGGACCGGTGACGAGCAGGCCAACTTCGAGAAGGTGCTCAAGGCCTTCTCCGACAAGACCGGCGCGCAGGTGACCTACGCCTCCACCGGTGAGGACACCGGCGCCTACCTCGGCCCGCGCATCCAGGCCGGCAGCCCGCCCGACGTGGCGATCCTGCCCCAGCCCGGCCTGGTCCAGCAGTACGCCGACCAGAAGGCGCTCAAGCCGCTGACCGAGGGCGTGACCAAGGAGATCGACACCAACTACACCCCCTACTGGAAGGAGCTCGGCTCCGCGGGCGGCCAGGTGTACGGCGTGCTCATCAAGGCGGCGCACAAGTCGCTGGTCTGGTACCGCTCGCAGGCGTTCGAGGACGCCGGCGTGCAGCCGCCGACCAACTGGGACGAGCTGCTCAAGGCCGCTCAGACCGTCGCCGACTCCGGCACCCCGCCCTTCTCCTTCTGTGGCGCCTCCGGCTGGACCCTGACCGACCTGTTCGAGAACGTCTACCTCTCGACGGCCGGCCCGGAGAAGTACGACCAGCTCTCCAAGCACGAGATCCCGTGGACGGACCCCAGCGTGGCCACCGCGCTGGAGAAGATCGCGCAGATCGCGGGCAAGAAGGAGTTCGTCGCCGACGGCGCGCTGCAGACGGACTTCCCGACCTGTGTGAGCAAGGTCTACGGCCAGAAGAAGGCGGCCATGGTCATCGAGGCCGACTTCGTGGCGGTCACCGCCGTCCAGGAAGGCGCCAAGGTCGGCGAGGAGGCCAAGTACTTCCCGTTCCCGAAGGCCGGCGACACCTCCCCGGTCGTGCTCGGCGGCGACGTCGCGGTGGCGATGAAGGACTCCCCCGGCGCCATGGAGCTGCTGCAGTTCCTCGCCTCCAAGGAGGGCGGCGAGATCTGGGCCAAGCTCCCCGGCTACCTGTCCCCGAACAAGAACGTCTCCCCCGACAACTACCCCGACCCGCTGACCAAGGCGCTCGGCCAGACCATCGTCTCGGCCGGTGACGCCGTCCGCTACGACATGTCCGACCTCGCGCCGAGCGCCTTCGGCGGCACCGACGGCAAGGGCGAGTGGAAGGTCCTGCAGGACTTCCTGCGCGACCCGAGCGACATCAAGGGCGCGCAGGACGCGCTCGAGGCCGAAGCCAAGAAGGCCTGGAAGTAAGAGGTATGGCCGTGACCGAACGGTTCAACGGCCCGCAGGACCCGTCCGAGCGAGTCTCGGGCGGGTCTCCCGCCGGACCGGCTGACACCCCCCGCAGCAGCAAGAAACCACTACGACGCCTCGGCCCCTCACCGGCGCTCGCCATCGCCTTCCTTCTCCCGGCGGCGGTGTTGCTGGGAGTCTGGGTGGTCTACCCCATCGTTTACTCGATCTACCGGAGCCTCTTCGACTCCGCCGGCACCGGATTCGTCGGGCTCGGCAACTACGCCACCATCTTCTCCGACGAAGGCATGCTCACCACGATCCGCAACAACCTGATCTGGGTGGTCGCGGCGCCCATCGTGGTCACCACGCTGGGTCTGATCTTCGCGGTGCTGACCGAGCGCATCAGGTGGTCGACCGCGTTCAAGCTGATCGTGTTCATGCCGATGGCCGTCTCGCTGATGGCCGCCGGCGTGATCTTCCGCCTCGTCTACGAGGAGGACCCGGACAAGGGCATCGCCAACGCCGTCCTGACCACCGTGCACGACACGTTCTCCTCCTCCCAGGGCTACCCGGAGGCCCGTCCCCGTGAGGGCGACGAATCGCCCGTCACGGCCCAGGGCGGCGGGGCCATCACCAAGCAGGCCGCGCAGCCGGGCCAGCCCGTCCTGATCCCCATCGTCGGCGTCAAGCCGGGGATCATGCCGAGTGACGCCCAGCCCGCCAAGCCCCCTGCCGGCGGCGACACGCTGTCCGGAACGGTGTGGTTCGACTTCACCGCGGGAGGCGGCGGCACCAACAACGCCATCGACGACGGCGAGAAGGGCCTGCCCGGCATGACCGTGGAGGCGGTCATGGACGGCCGGGTGGCCGGCACCGCCACGACCGCCGAGGACGGCTCGTTCCGCTTCGCCGGGCTGCCCGCCGGCTCCTACGTCCTACGGCTGCCGGAGTCGAACTTCCAGGCCTCGTACAACGGTCTGACCTGGCTCGGCCCGACGCTGATCACACCGGCGATCATCGGCGCGTTCGTCTGGGTGTGGGCCGGGTTCGCCATGGTGCTGATCGCGGCCGGGCTCGCGGCCATCCCGCGTGACGCCCTGGAGGCCGCCCGCATCGACGGTGCCACGGAGTGGCAGGTGTTCAGGCGGATCACCGTGCCCCTGCTGTCACCGGTGCTGCTCGTCGTCTTCGTGACGATGATCATCAATACCTTGAAGGTCTTCGACCTGGTCTTCATCATCGCGCCGTCGTCCGTCCAGCCAGAGGCGAACGTGGTCGCGCTGGAGATGTGGCGGGTGTCGTTCGGCGGCGGGAACAACCAGGGCCTGGGCAGCGCCCTGGCGATCTTCCTGCTGATCCTGGTGCTCCCCTTCATGATCATGAACATCCGCCGGTTCAGGAGGGAGAACGCATGACGACCGTAAGCGCCCCGGCGCCCGTCGGCCTGGAGGCGGGGGCTCCGCCCAGAAGTCTGGCCGGCCGGATCGTCGACCGCCTCGGCAGCGGCGTGGTCCAGGTCGTGATGGTGCTGCTCGGGTTGTTCTGGCTGGTGCCGACGCTCGGCCTGCTGGTCGTCTCGCTGCGCAGCGTGCAGGTCAACAGCGCCGAGGGCTGGTGGACGATCTTCACCAAGCCCGCCGAGCTCACCATCGAGAACTACTCCAACCTGCTGGCCAGTGGCTTCACGGCGTCCTTCTGGAACACCGTGGCCATCACGGTGCCGACCACGATCCTGGTGATCGGCATCGCCGCCATGGCCGCCTACGCGTTCGCGTGGATGGAGTTCCCGGGCCGTGACACGCTCTTCCTCGTCGTGGTCGGGCTGCTGATCGTGCCGATCCAGATCGCGCTGATCCCGATCGCCAGCTTCTACGGCGGCATCGGAATCTTCGGCTCGATTCCCGGCGTGGTCCTGTTCCACGTGGCGTTCGGACTGCCCTTCGCGATCTTCCTGCTCCGTAACTTCTTCGTCGGCATCCCAGCCTCGCTGCTGGAGGCCGCGCGGATGGACGGCGCCTCGGAGTGGAAGATCTTCGCCTCCGTGGTGTTCCCGCTGGGCAAGCCGGCGATCGCGTCGCTCGGCATCTTCCAGTTCCTCTGGGTGTGGAACGACATGCTCATCGCGCTGGTCTTCGCCAACCCCGGCAGCCAGCCGATGACCAAGGCGCTCCAGTCTCAGATGCGGCAGTTCGGCTCCAACGTGGACATCCTGTCCTCCGGCGCCTTCATGTCGCTGATCATCCCGCTGGTCCTCTTCTTCGCCTTCCAGCGCTACTTCGTGCAGGGCATGATGGCCGGCTCCGTGAAGTAGCTCCGCCGATGGCGGGCGCCCGTACACCCGCGGGGGCACGGGCGCCCGTCGTGATCATTCTGGTACGGCCCAGCGTCCAGGTTTCGGGCACGGGCCGTACCAGACCTGGATAGGCTCAACAGTCATGGCCGGTCGTCCCCTGAACGAAGTCGTCGAAGCCGGATGGGCCCACGCGCTGGAGCCCGTCGCCGAGCGGATCTCCCAGATGGGCGAGTTCCTCCGCAAGGAGATCACCGAAGGCAGGCAGTACCTCCCGGCGGGAGCCCACGTGCTGCGCGCCTTCAACCAGCCCTTCGACGACGTCAAGGTGCTGATCGTCGGGCAGGACCCCTACCCGACGCCCGGGCACCCCATCGGGCTGTCCTTCTCGGTCGCCGCCGACGTGCGGCCGCTGCCCGGCAGCCTGGTCAACATCTACAAGGAGATGGAGACCGACCTCGGCCTGCCGCGGCCCGCCAACGGCGACCTGACTCCGTGGGCCGACCAGGGCGTGCTGCTGCTCAACAGGGTGCTGACCGTCATGCCCGGCAAGCCCGCCTCACACCGCGGCAAGGGCTGGGAAGAGGTCACCGAGCAGGCCATCCGCGCGCTGGTGGCCCGCGACAAGCCGATGGTCGCCATCCTGTGGGGCCGCGACGCCCGCAACCTCGCCCCGATGCTGGGTCGGGTGCCGCGCGTCGAGTCGGCGCACCCCTCCCCCCTCTCGGCGCGCAACGGCTTCTTCGGCTCCCGGCCGTTCAGCAGGGCAAATGAGCTGCTCGTTCAGCAGGGCGCGGCTCCTGTCGAGTGGAAGCTGCCCTAGCATCGTCGCCATGAGCGATAACGAGAAATTCCTACGCCTGACGGTCGAACTGACCGTCGAGGTGCTCGATGTCGATGCGCTGCAGGCCGCCGCGCTGGCCGAGATCCGGCATCCCGACGCCGAGCTCACGGAGGAGGAGCGGGCCGAGCAGGCCGAGCTCGTCACCTCCGACGAGACCGGCGCGTCCGCGCTGCAGTGGCTGATCGAGCCCGACCACGTGCTGCAGTTGGTGGACCACATCGACGAGATCGAGCCACGTGAGGCCGTGCTGGGTGTCGAGCCCTCCGACGGCCCGAGTGACGAGGACGAAGAGGAGCATGAGCACGTCTGACTTTCCGCGCTAGCCACGGCACTGCGGGTGCCGTGGCTTTTCGCTTCCTGGGCGCTCGCTAGGATCATTCACGCCGGTGAGCGCCGTCCTCCCCGCCGAGCTCGGGCCGCGAGCGGCACCCGGCCGAGTCCGCGGGCGCGGATGGGCCGTGCCCCGAGCCGCGAGGGGGCACCCATGATCGTCGCATTCTCCATCACTCCGCTGGGCGTCGGCGAAGGGGTCGCCGAGCCGGTGGCCCGCGCCGTCCAGGTCGTGCGCGACAGCGGTCTGCCCAACCGGACCGACGCCATGTTCACCACCGTCGAAGGCGAGTGGGACGAGGTGATGGCGGTCGTCAAGCGGGCCGTCGACGCGGTGGCGAAGGTGGCGCCCCGAGTCAGCCTGGTGCTCAAGGCCGACCTGCGCGAGGGGGTCACCGACGGGATGACGAGCAAGCTCGAGTCCCTGGAACGCCACCTGCCCTGACCATCCCCGTCGCCGTCGCCGTCGCCGTCGCCGTCGCCGTCGCCTTCGCCTTCGCCTTCGCCGGCGGCCGAGCATCGGTGAACGAAGTGCCTTTACAGAGTTTCTGAAGGCGTTTTGTACCGCCATCCGGGAGTGTCCTGTCTCAGCCGTAATGGTCTCGAGACAAGGAACTCCGATGCGCGTTGTTCAACCTGGCTCACGGGCGGGTGCCGTGCGGCTCGCCGGTCTGGCCTTGGCCGTCACCGCGGTCACCTCCCTGATCGCACCGACCGCCGCCATGGCCGACCCCGATCCGGATGGCACCAGGAGGGCCGGCGACGTCTCCACGGCCCGTGCCCTCGCGGCCTGTGACTCCTCGGGCACGACACCGACCGATTCCGCGCTCGCGACGCAGCTCAACGGCAAGCTGACGGCCAAGATGCGGGGATACATGTCGGCGTACCGGGTCTCCTGCGCGCGAAAGGTGATCGAGGCGGTGCACGACCGGGGGTTGCACTCGCGGGCCGCGGTCATCGCCATCGCGACGACGATCGTCGAGTCGAGCATCGACAACATCGCCGAGGAACTCGATCACGACAGCCTCGGCCTGTTCCAGCAGCGTGCGTCGTGGGGCACCGTGGCACAGCGGCTCAATCCCACCTGGGCGACGAACGCCTTCCTCAACAAGATGCTGTCGAAGTATCCGAACAACACCTGGATGACGGCGCAGATCGGCCAGGTATGTCAGGCCGTGCAGGTGTCGGCATATCCCGAGCGTTATCAGCCGCAGGCGGGTGACGCCCAGATCATCGTCAACACCATCTGGCCGTACGTTGCGGGCGGCGGGGGTCGTGACTTCAGCGGTGACGGCAAAGCCGATGTGATCGCCCGTAATGCCACGACCAAGGATCTGCACCTCTACCGTGGCAACGGCAGCGGCGGCTTCCAATCGGGAACCGGCGAGGCGTTCGGCCACAACTGGTCCGCCTTCGACATCATCTTCAGCCCCGGCGACTTCACCGGCGACGGCAAAGCCGACATCATCGCCCGCAACACCACCACCAAGGACCTACACCTCTACCGAGGCAACGGCACCGGCA
>NZ_BMNH01000013.1 GCF_014646355.1 Nonomuraea cavernae | reverse complement strand
GCAATTCGGGAGAGTACTGCCTCGGCTTCTTCGCCACTACCTTGCCTTCCGGGTGTCACGTAAACCCTACTTGGGTCCGTGTCCGGAAAGATCGGGGCACCCCACGGGCATGAGGTTCGCCACGATCGCCTTGGCGTGGTCGCGGCCGGCCTGGTCACGGTCGGCGACGATGGAGATGTCGGCCCCGTGGAAGTAGCGCGCGAAGTCCGGTTGCCACTTTCCGGCGCCCATGGCGTTGCAGGTGGCGGTGATGCCGGGGTGGGCGCGGAGGGCTTCGACGTCCTTCTCGCCTTCGGTAATCATCACGACCCGGGATTCGCGGACTGCGGTGATGACTTCGGGCAGGTGGTAGGGGACCAGGCGTACGGCCATCGTGCCGTCCTGGCCGTATAAGCTCCAGCGTCGGCCGGTGCGCTTGCTGAGGTCGGGCCTCCACTGGCGGAAGCCCTGGCAGCCGTTGCCTTTGCGGTCGCATCGGGCGACGCCGTACAGGATGGTGCCCTGCTCGTCCCGGTAGAGGTAGTCGGCCACCCGATGGTGGCCGCAGGGCATCCAGTGATCTGGGCGGTGCCGCTGGGACGGCGGGGTGTGCGGAGAGCCGGGCCAGAGGGCGGACATGGGGAGCCCGAGAGCTTGCATGACATCCTCGGTAGGGCATCGGGGCCCGCCGTGGCAGGTGATCATGACGACGCCCGTGCTGGTGACGCCGACCGACAGCGATGGGTGCCGGTCGTCGTGCGCGGGACAGATGGCGCTCTTTTGAGTGGCGGTGCCGCGCGGGGCGTGGCCGGTCCTGGCGTAGAGCGCTTGCAGGATCAGGGCGAACGGGGTGGTCATCAGGTGACCTGTCAGGACGCGAGGTCGGTGGCCTGGGCGGTCGGCGCGGGCGTAAGCGCGGGGTCGTCGATGTCGAGACAGCGCAGAAGGGCGGCGCGGCCGACGCGGTAGGTGTGGCCGACTCTGAGGACGGGGCAGGGGAACTGGCCGCTGCGGGCGAGTTCGTGGGCTTTGGTCCTGCCGATGCCGAATGCTCGTGCGGCGGTGACGAGATCAACGGTGACGGGCAGGGCGAGCAGTTCCGCGGTGGTCAGGGCTTGGGCCATGAGGGCGTGCCTTTCTGAGGGGGTCCGCCCGGACCATGTCGAGGGCGCCGAGCGGTTCATCACAAATGGGATTAGATTTCGCTCGCGATCAGGATGGCATGGACGATGACAGATCATCAACCCTAGAATTGGCAGTGTTCCATCCCGTCGGGATGAAGTGGGCGATGTCAAGGAGTGACGCAATGTCGGCGGCCGAGAAGCGACACCAACCCGACCACGGCAGCCTGGGTGCTCGCGGTCTCAGCGAGGAGAACGTCGCCCTGCGGATCGCCTGGGAGATGCGCCGACGCGGCTGGTCACAGGAACGCATGGCCCAGGAACTCACCAACGCAGGGTGTCCGACGCACCAGTCCGCCATCTCCAAGATCGTCAACCCCAAGCCCGACGGCAGCCGCCGTGCCATCAGCGTGGACGAGGCCATCACCCTGGCCCGCGTATTCGGCATCGCCCTCGAAGAACTCCCGCTCCCCCTGGACGACGCCGAAGGCCGGGACCTGCACGACCTGACTCGAACGGTCACCCATGAAGGCAGGAACGCCAAAGATCAGTACGCTCACTTCCTCCTCGCCTGGGCCCGCCTGCGCCACCGCTTCGGCCGGGAGAAGAGCAGGACGGCATACGAAGGTTTCCTGGCGCAGAGGAAGGTCGACGCCGCCACTGCCGGACAGGCGATCTCCTTCTGGATGGATGCCGACTCCTGGCGGGAGGCGACGGTCGGGTACGACACGCTGCAGCGGATCTTGCGGGCCATGGGTGAGGGCCGCGATCTGACCCCGCCGGGAGAAGATTCCCGCTGGCGCCACAGCGTCGTGGCCGACCTTGTCCGCCTGCGCGAACTGTTCGCCACGAAGATCCCGGGCGCTCCGGTACGGGTGGTGCCGGACCTCATCTACCACGTCGCCGAGGTGCTGGTGCGAGCTGGGATGCATGAGGCCGCCATCGGTGTCATCGACGCCTACGATCGCGGCACCGCCCACCCCACCGACGCGGTGGTGGAGGAGATCGACCGCAGACTTCAGCAGATCAGTGACCGGGAGCCGGAGGATCGCCTGGATCATCTGGAGAACCTGGCCGCCCGGATAGCCCTGCACGAGCGCGGCCGCGACCCCCGGCAGCCACTCCAGGAACGGGCCGCCGAGCTGGGAGTGAGCATCGAGGACTACCAGGAAGCCAGGAAGGTCGCAGGCATGCACCGCGAAACCGGAATGAGGTGAGCCATACGTTGACTGGTAACGGATACAAACGATGTAAGTGCCGAGAGAACGGCCGTGAGCTCGGCGCCAAGTGCCCGAAACTGCGCCGGAAGGGCGGCACGTGGAATCCCCATCACGGCACCTGGCACGGCAAGGAAGAGCTGCCGGCCGGGCCTGATGGCAAGCGCGTTTACCTGAGGCTGGGCGGTTTCAGGAGTGAGACCGAGTTGTCCGCCTTCTATCAGCAGGCGGGGCGCTTGCTCGACATCCCGGACCCGGGACCGGAGGGGCACGAGGCGCGGATGGAGATCCTGGAGGTGATCAAGGAGGCGCACCAGAAGCACACACCGCTACCAGCGCATGAGGAACTGCATCGCAAGTACCGGACAGGCCAGCCACTACAGGCGATGACCTTCGGTGAGTACTGGCAGCAGTGGAAGGAACGGCGAGAGCGCCTGAAAGACATCCGTGAGAGCACCCTGCTCGGCTATGTCTCTCACTACGAGACGCATATCCGAGAGGTGCTTGAAAAGGTGCGGATGGACAAGGTGTTCGTGCCGACCGTTGAGCGAGTGTTCACCCGGATCGACGAGAAGAACACCGCGTTGTTGGCTGCTCGAACGTCCGACGATCCAGCGGTGCGCGCTTCGGTACGCGGAAAACGGATCACCGGACCGGTGACCAAGCAGCGGGTTCGCGCGACGATCCGGACGGTGCTCGCGTCGGCTGAGCGAGAGCACGTTGTCTCCTTCAACGCCGCGGCGCTCGTGAAGCTGGACCCTGGCAGGAAGGCGAAAGGGGTGATATGGACAGGTGCCCGGGTGAAGGCGTTCGACGCGGGCTACGAGGAGCGGCTGGCAACAGAGCGTGCGGCGAAGTTCCGGCCGAAGAAGCGGCTGGAGAGGTTCAAGATCTGGCTGGCGACGCCGCGCCCTTCCCCTGTGATGGTTTGGACGCCCGCTCAGCTGGGCGCTTTTCTGGACCACGCAACTACCGACCGGCTGTACGCGCTCTACCACTTGATCGCTTTCCGAGGCCTACGCCGCGGCGAGGCGTGCGGCGCACGATGGGTCGATTGTGAGCTGGACGAGGGCACTCTGGCGGTGTCCACGCAGTTGACGAATGTCGGTAAGAAGGTGCGGGAGGGCGCGCCGAAAACGGAGGCGTCTGATGCGATCATCGCTCTTGACCGGGGCACGCTGAGGATCCTGCTCGCGCACCGTGAACGTCAGCTTCAAGAGAGGGCGGCGTTCGGGGCGTCCTGGATCGACACCGGGCGGATGTTCACCTGGGAAGACGGCTCGGAGCTGAAGCCGGATTGGGTCAGTGAGCATTTCGAGCGGCTGGCGTTCGCGGCCGGGCTACCCCCCATTCGGCTGCACGACCTACGGCATGGAGCGGCCACGCTGTCGCTGGCGGCGGGAAACGACATGAAGACGACGTCGTCGATGCTGCGCCACTCCAGTCAGTCGATCACTTCCGATATCTACACGTCAGTGCTCCCGGAAATAGCGCACGCGGCCGCGGAGGCTAGTGCGGCTCTGGTGCCTCGCAGAGCGGTTGCGGAGGAGGTGTCCGCGACTGGCGGTCTCCCCTCGGTCTCCCAAGCGGCTCCTGCCCGCCCCGAGGCTTCACACGGATCAAGTGACACCATGGATGACCTGGGGATTCAGAAGTAGGGCGGGTGGGACTTGAACCCACGACCCACGGATTATGAGTCCGATGCTCTGACCGGCTGAGCTACCGCCCCTGGATTCAGTTGTCCCCCGCGCGCCGGGATCACCCGCGCGCTTCCGCGCACGCTAAAGGCTAAAGCATGGGACCCCCGCTCGCCGCCAGCCGCGTGGAAGGCGCCCGCACATCATTCCATGCCCGGGCGAGTAGATCGAGCGTTCGGGTCGTACGCTCTGCGCGTACGCCGTGAGCGGCTGGGTAGCGTCGGGGGATGTCCGTGAGACTGATCTACGAAACGCATTCCATCACCGTGGACAACGAGACCGGCATCGCCACGGGATGGCTGCCCGGCGAACTGTCCAGGGCGGGCCGGGGGCTGGCGGCCGAGTTGGGGGCGCGGCGGCGCGACGTGGACGTCGTCTACGCCTCCGATCTGCGCCGGGCCGTGGAGACCGCGGAGATCGCCTTCGGCGACAGCAAGGAGATCAGGCTCGACCAGCGCCTCAGGGAGTGCGACTACGGCATCTACAACGGCCGTCCGGTGAGCGAGGTGGCGATGTTGCGCGCCAGGCACATCGACACGCCCTGGCCGGGCGGGCAGAGCTACCGGCACGTCGTGGCCGAGACGGCGGCGTTCCTGGAGGACGTGATGAAGGAATGGCAGGAGTGCACGGTGCTGGTCATCGCGCACTCGGCCAACCGGTGGGCACTGCGCAACCTGCTCGAAGGAGTGCCGCTGGAGGATCAGGTCGACGCGCCTTTCGACTGGCGGCCCGGCTGGGAGTACATCCTGGCTTGACGAGGCCGAAGAGGAGAGCGGAGAGCCGCGAGGCCAGGGAAAGCGTGGCGCGGCCGGGAGGCGGGGGTGGACTCCCGCCTCCCGGCCGCCGTCGAAGGTGGTCAGAGCACGGTCACGGGCGGTTGACGCCCAGGGTGTAGGAGCCGGAGCCGCTGTAGGCGTGGACGCGGTAGCGGTAGTAGCCCGCGGTCCCGCTGTAGCTGATCGTCTCGTCGGGGTTGGCGGTGATGCCCTGCGCGACGACCGACCAGGAGGAGCCGTTCCACTTCTGCAGGTACAGGTCGAAGTCGGTGCCGTTGGGGCCGTCCAGGCAGCCGGCGTGCGTGCCGGAGGTCGTGGACTGGTAGTAGGAGCCGTTCGGCTGGTAGACGCTCTGGCCGGAGGTCAGCGAGCCGCTGTAGGTGGAGCTGTAGCCCTGGCAGCCGGTCGGGGGCTCCTGGCCGCCGCTGGTGACCAGGGTGAGGCCACCCGCGGAGAGGATCTCGCCCACCGGCTGGAAGTACGTGGTGCCGCCGCTGGTGCAGTTGCCGGAGCCGCCGGAGGTCATGCCCTGGGCCTGGTCGCCGGAGATGAACGAGCCGCCGGAGTCGCCGCCCTCGGCGCACACGTTGGTCCGGGTGAGGCCGGAGACGGTGCCTTCGGGGTAGTTGACGGTGGAGTTGAGCGCCTGGACGGTGCCGCAGTGCCACTGGGTGGTGGAGCCGGAGCGGCAGATGGAGCCGCCGGGCTGGGTGACGGCGGAGCCACGGACCGGCAGGATGCCCGAGCCGTAGGCGTTCACCACGCCGGGGGCGGTCCAGTTGGCGTTGGTCGAGATCCAGGAGTAGTCGTTGCCGGGGAACGACGAGATCTGGAACGACCCTTGCGCGACCTGGTTGTAGCCCGTCGTGGCGTTGCCGACGTTGCCGCAGTGGCCGGCGCTGGTGTAGCCGAGCTGGGTGCCGCGCCTGGCGGCGAAGCCGACGGAGCAGCGGTAGCCGAGCGCCGAGTTGTAGTAGGCGTCGCCGCCGCGGATGTCGTAGAAGAGGCGTGGCCGCTCTGCCGACTGCTCGACCTTCACGGCCGCGGCGTCCACGCCGCTGGCCTCGACCCATGTGCGGGCGGCTTCGAGATCGGCGGCCCAGGCGATGACGGCGTTGTCCTGGGGTGAGATGGACCAGGCGTGCACCGAGGAGGGGGCCGCCGCGCGGTCCAGGCCGTCCTTGACGGCGGTGAGCTGCGCCATCGTACGGGCGAGGACCCTGGCCTGGGCGCCCGAGCGGGTGATGGCGGCCTTGTCGGTGGCGTCGACGGTGGCCACGACGAACACGCTCTCCGGGCCTTCGTACCAGGCGCCGGCGTAGCGGTCGCCGAGCTGCTTGCGCAGGCCGGGGGCGGCGTTGTTGCCACGGGCCTCGTTGGCGAGGCGGTTGACGGCCTGTTCCTTGCTGATGCCGAGGTCACGCTGGAGGGAGTCGATCATCCCTGACGGCGGCTTGGCGGCGACGGCGGGGGTGGGCGTCATGACTAACGCGCCGATCGCGATGGCGATCAGCGCTGGGGTTCGGAGCATCCCTGTCTCCTTGTGGCTGGGGGTGCCGTCAACGTAACGGCGGCCAGGGGGCGCGAGGAGATACCACTTCGCCCCTATCGCGGTGCTATGGGGTGGTGGTGCCGAAGCCGGGATTGCGCACCAGCCAGTCCCGGTAGACGGGGCTTCGCCGTACGGACTCGGCGTGGGCTCGTTTGGCCTGGGAGACGACCCAGGGGCCGTCGGGGGTGGACGGGTGCCGGCCGAGCAGGTGCCGCCAGCGCAGCGGCGCGCCCGCGAACGGCACCATCACCAGCCCCGGCGCGGGCTGGTGGGTGGCCTGGCAGAGCACCACGGCGCGGCCGACCTGGGCGAGGTGCCCGCAGGTCGCGACGTCCGTCTCGTAGATCGTTCCGGGGGTGAAGCCGGCCCGTGCGCAGGCCATCGCGAAGCAGTCGGTGAAGCAGCCGTCGGCCGGTGTGACCGCCCACTGCTCGTCGGCCAGGTCGGCCAGCTCCAGCTCCTTCTCCTTGGCGCCCGGGTGGGTCTCGCCGACGAGGGCGAAGACGGGGTCGAGGCTGATCGTCTCCCACAGCAGCGTGCCGGTGGGGAGGCCGCTGTCGCCGCAGGCGTCGGTCAGCACGTAGTCGAGGCGGCCCAGCTCGGCCATGGCGGTGAGCTCGTGGGAGGACCAGCTCGTGTAGGTGGTGACCGGCCGCTCGGCGGCGAGCCGGTGGACGAGGCCGCCGAGGATCGGGCCGTTGGTGGCGCCGATGCGGAAGCCGGGGGTGGGGGAGTGGGCGAAGCGTACGGCCTCGTTCTGGAGTTCCTGGGCCGCGGGCAGGAGCACCCGGGCCCTGGCGAGCACCAGTTCGCCGAGCCGGGTCGGTCTGGCGCCGTGCCGATCGCGTTCGAACAGGGCGCCGCCGAGCACCCTCTCGATGCGCTTGAGCTGTGCGGTCAGGGCCGGCTGGGCCAACCCGAGGAGGGACGCGGCCTTGCTCACACTTCCCGCGTCCGCGACCGCGCGGACGATCCTGAGGTGCCTGAGCTCGAGGTCCATAACGGGAAGGTAAGGCGGCCATCTCCACTCGACAATGGTCTTATGTCAGGAAATATGACAGATATTGTCGAGGGTCTTCTGGGGTAGGGGCTACCTCATGACGACGATGGGCATCGACCCCAGGGAACTCCCTGACGACGACCTCATGCGCGAGCTGCGGCAACTCCATATGACGCGTACCGACACCCTGCTGCACGGCTCCGACGACGCGCTCGCGACGCACACCTTGCGGACGAACGAGCTCGAAGGCGAATATCTGCGCCGCAACCCTGAGCGTGACGTGGATCCCGGCAGGCTCAGGGAGGGAGCGAGGCAGCGGTGATGACCGACCACCATGAGGTGCACGATGTGCAGGCACTGTCCGACGTGGACATCCATGTGTACGAGGCGCTCGCCTCGCTGGCCGTGGAAGGTCGCGGCGCCGGGCTCGGCGAGCTGGTCCACTCGACCGGCCTGACCGAGGACGAGGTACGGCGGAGCCTGGCCACGCTGACCGACCAGGGCCATGTGCTGCCCAAGGGAGACGGGTTCACGCTCGGGCCGCACACGTTCGAGGTCGAGTACTGACGGCGGGACGTCAGACCTCCAGCACCAGCTTGCCCACGAAGTCGCCGCTCTCCATCAGCACATGCGCCTTGGCCGCGTCGGCCAGCGGGAAGACCCGGTCCACGTGGGCGGCCAGCTTCCCGGAGGCGACGAGCGAGGCCACCTGCTCCAGCGCGGCGTGGTCCGGTTCGACGGCGAAGTGGCCCCACCGGAGGCCCGATCGCTGGTATTCCTCGACGGCCTCGGCGTACATGCCCGCGCCCCCGATGAAGGCGCCGCCGGGACGCAGCACCCTCAGCGACCTGTGGGGGTAGTCCCGGCCCACCATGTCGAGCACGACGTCGACGTCCGAGACCACCTCCGCGAAGTCCACGCTGGTGTAGTCGATCATCTCGTCCGCGCCCAGGCTCCGTACGAAGTCGTGCTTGGACGCCCTGGCGGTGCCGATCACGTAGGCACCGCGCAGCTTCGCGAGCTGGACGGCCAGGTGCCCGACGCCGCCCGCCGCGCCGTGGACGAGCACCCGGTGCCCCGGCAGGACCTCGGCGATGTCCTCGAACGCCTGCCACGCGCTCAGCGCCGACATCGGCAGCGCCGCGGCCTGAACGTGATCGACGCCGGCCGGCTTGCGGGCCAGCTGGCGCGGCCGGGCCACGACGTACTCGGCGTAGGCCCCGGCCGGGTCCGGGAAGTTCAGCATGCCGAACACCTCGTCACCCGGCCTGAACCGGCCGACGTGCTGCCCGGCCTCCTCCACCACCCCGGACACGTCCCAGCCGAGGATCAGCGGGGGCTCGGTGTAGTGGGGCGGGAAGGGCGTGCGCCGGATCCGCCAGTCAGGCGGGTTGACGCCCGCGGCCCGCACCCGGACCAGCACCTCATGCCTCTGGGGTGTGGGCCGTTCGACCTCCGCGAGCTCAAGCACGTCGGGCTCGCCGAAGGCCTGCTGAATGATCGCACGCATACGACATCTCCTTGTTTCGTTGGATGTCGCAATGCTGGCGGGGGCTGGTATCGCTTGGAAAGAAGGCACCTTTCTGGTACTCAGGTACCTGATGGATACCAACTTCCCGGATCTCCGGCAGTACGGCGGGGCCAACGCGTTCTTCGAGGCGTGCAAGCCCCGCATCGTGTTCGACATCTTCACCAACAAGTGGACCGGGCTGGCCATCGGCGCGCTGCTCGGCGGCCCCCGCCGGTTCAACGAACTGCGCAGGATGCTCGACGGCATCACCCAGAAGATGCTGTCGCAGACCCTCCGCGCGCTCGAACGCGACGGGCTGGCGACCCGCACCGTCTACCCGACGATCCCGCCCCGGGTCGACTACGAGCTCACGGACCTGGGCAGGAGCGCCACCGTCATGCTCGGCGTGATCGCCGGATGGTCGGGCGAGCACGCCGACGAGGTGATCGCCGCCAGGCGGGCCTACGACGAGCGGGCCGCCAAGCCGGTGGAGCCCGTCAGATCCGGCTGAACCTGGCCCGGTGTGGGCGTTCGCGCGTGACGTCGCTTCCTTGAGAAGAGACGTGTGCCTACGTCCTCACGATTTCATCCGGACCAGCGAAACAATCGGGGACCTTGGCGCCACATGGCAATCGCCAGAGGAACGAGCAGAAGGATCGCGGCGGCTCCTAGCCAATGCGTGGCATGGACGAACTTCACGCGCCTGTCCAGCACTTCGCCCTCCGGGTCGGTTGGACCGTAGAGCACCGGCCGAGAATCCCCTATCACTGGGGGGCCGTCCCAACGGTGAGCACCGACCCTCGTATCGATCCTGATGCCGTCGCGCGTGGTGAAGGTGACTTCGGCTTCATACGGGCTTCCACGTCTAGAACGATGCACGTCGGTGACCGTCGCCGTAGCCGGAATGCCGTGTGCCTGTAATCGTGCGACTCGCCTGACGTCATCTATCGTCGCGATCGTGATGACGACAGCCGCCAGCATCATCAGGATCGCGGCCTCGCCGTGAAAGGAGGACAGCCGATCCCACGCCGACAACCGGGCATAAGAAGGAGAATCGACCGGTGCGGAATCATCTGGTATTCCAGGCTGATGGAAAGGTCTCCGTCTGCGCTTCCTGCGGCCCATCTCGGCCCCCATCCCCGTCCTGCTGGAATCAACGATGTGCCAGGGCGCAAGAGTTCCCAACGGAAGTCACACTTCGAGCATGCTCCAATTCGAGCCGAGTGTTTTCTCTTCGATTTTCCAGAGGCGAGTTCGACCCGTTCGGCGACCGGCGTGCCGAGGGAGACGCGACCCACCAGGTAAGTCGCCCTCACGGTGACCTCTCGCGCCTGGCGCGATTTCAGTCCTGACGTACTGTCGAAGGGTGGATGTCGCAGACCTGACCCCCGCGCAGGCGCGCAGGCGCTTCCGTGAGGGTGAGAGAGTGCCGACCGCGGGCTGGTGCAGGGGCTGGACACAGGCCAACCTGATCGCCGTGCCCAGACAGCTCGGCTACGAGCTGCTGCTGTTCGCCCACCGCAACGCACGCGCCTGCCCGCTGCTCGACGTGGGCGAGCCGGGGGCGTGGAGCACCGGCCTGTTCACCGGCGACCTGCGCACCGACCTGCCCGGTTACCGGCTCTACCGTGACGGGCGGCCGGTCGCCGACCTCGGCGACGTGGTGGAGGAGTGGCGCGAGGACCTGGTGCCGTTCCTCATCGGCTGCAGCTTCACCTTCGAGCGGGCGCTGCTCGACGCGGGCGTGCCGGTCCGTCATCTGGAGCTGGGGACGAACGTGCCGATGTACCGGACGAACGTCCCGTGCGAGCCGACCACGACCCTGTCGGGGCCGCTCGTCGTGTCGATGCGGCCGGTCCCCGAGACGCTGGTCGAGACCGCGATCGAGGTCAGCGGCCGCTACCCGCTGGTGCACGGCGCGCCCGTGCACATCGGCGACCCGGCCGCGCTCGGCATCGCCGACCTGGCCCGGCCCGACTTCGGCGACCCCGTCGAGGTGCGGCCGGGGGAGGTGCCGCTGTTCTGGGCGTGCGGGGTGACGCCGCAGGCCGTGATCATGGCGAGCGGCGTCGACTACGCGATCGGCCACCTGCCGGGTCACATGGCGATCCTCGACGTGCGCGACGAGAGATACCGGGTGGGTTAGGTCAGCCCCGCCGCCGTGAGCTGCTCGTCCAGCGGCGCCGCCCCGCGCCGCCCGTCGATCTCCAGATGGGGTACGGCCGGCGGCTCGTCCACCCGGATCGCCTTCAGGAACTCCCCGAACGCCGCCAGTTTGCCCGTGTCACGCTCGAACCCCCTGGCGATCAGCCGCTCGCGCAGCGTCGGGCCGTCGGAACGGACCCACACCAGGTGAACCGGCGCGCCGCCCAGTTCCTCGACCCACCGCCGCCAGGCGTCCACCGAGTGGACCTGGCCGGTGAACGGGCCGTCCAGCATGACCGGGCAGCCGTGCTGCCGGATCTGCCTGGCGGTCCGGGTGAGCCCGGCGTACTCGTACCGCTTGACGTGCTCGTCGTACCACGGCCCCTCGCGCTCGCCGGGCGGGCGGCCGTGGCCCCGCAGCACCGCCGCCACGAAGTCGCCGTACACGGTGTCCTTGTCGAGCAGGGCGGGCACCGGCAGGAGGCGGGTGAGCAGCGCGGCCGCGACCGTGGACTTGCCCGCCCCCGGCGGCCCGCTGATCACCCAGACAGCGCTCATGCGATCAGTGTGCCCGCTCGCCTCCACGCGCCGCGCACCACACGGGGATGAGCAGGGCAACCCGCACTGTGCCGGCAAGTGAAAGCTTCAGCTACGGCGACCAGCCCCTCGAAGACGGAAACGGGCGCTTCAGCATCGGCGAGAAGACAAAAGAAGGACCCCAGCCAGCACTACGGCGACCAAGCAGCACAGGCCGGACACCGTGAAGCGGAGGCGGGTGGGCGTTCCGGCCGACTTAAGACCGTGCCAGGTACCCCCGCGCCCGAAACAACGCCGAAGGCGAACATCACCAGACCCCGGGCAATCGCGGTCGGCCGGAACGCCCACCCGCCTCCGCGGGCCCAACAGGAACCCAGGTTTGGGCACGAACGGGAACCCAGGTTCGGGCACGAACGGGAACCCAGGTTCGGGCACGAACGGGAACCCAGGTTCGGGCACGAACAGGAACCCAGCTCCTGAAGGGGCACCCCTTGGCCATGGGGACGGAGCTGGGGCTCGATCCTCAACAGTGGGGACGGAGGCCGGGGCTCGATCAGACGGAGACGCCGGTGAGCCAGCGCAGCGGGTTGTCGCGGGTGACGACGCGGATGGTGTCCTCGTCGACGCCGACCTCCCGCAGGCGCGGCAGCAGCGCGTGGAAGAGCTGCGCGTACCCCGGCCCGCCGTACTTCTGGGTCTGCGCAACCCGGCTGAGCCCGGTGCCGACCAGCAGGCGCTCGGTGTGCCCGTCCTCGATGAGGCCGAGCGCGATCCGGGCGGCCTCGTCGGGGCCGGCGCCGAGGGTGGTCAGGCTCACGTAGGCGCCCGACTCGGCGATCTTGCGGGCCGCGGGCAGGTCGGGGCCGGTGTGGCGGACGCTGACGCGCGAGGCGGGCAGGCCCTGGGCGAGCAGGATCTCCAGCAGGCCCAGGCTGTCCTGGCCGTGGGTGGCGACCGGCAGCCGGGTGGCGAGGGAGGCGCGGGCGGCGGCGATCAGGGCGTTCTCCTCGGCGGGGGTGGCGCGGGCGCCCCAGCAGCCGACCTCGCCGATCACGCCGGGGAACACCCCGGTGCCGTCGATGCCGTCGAGGATGTCGGTCAGCAACCGCCCGGTGAGCGTCTCCACGTCGGTGTGGCCGGTCCGCGTGAACGGCTCGGCGAACAGACCGGTCGCGGCGATGACCGGCACCCGGCTGCTGGCCGCGATGCGGGCCAGGGTGTCGGGGTCCCGGCCCATGCCGATGCAGGTCAGGTCGACGATCAGGTTGAGCTGGTCGGACTGGCGCAGGTCCCGCAGCTCCGCGATGACGGTGTGCTCCTCGTCGAGCCACCGGTACGGGTCGGAGTCGATGCCGACCGCCCACCGCATGTCGTCGCGCAGGTGCTCATGGGGAAGAACGGCACCGGTGATGGCGGCCGCGCGGATGGGGCCGGTGACGGTGCGTAGCATGACCTCGGGCATATCAGACATTAACTGACGATTGCCGGAAGCCAGTGGTTCGGGGCGGATATTTTACTATTGACTGGTTTTCGAGTCATTGCCCTGGGTTGCGACTGACTGTTGTCCGGCTCGTCGTATCCTGGGGACACACCGACCGTCCGGGGGGACAGTGCCGATCCATGACTCCGACACCGGGGACTCCGATGTGGTCAAGGACGAGGCCGCACGCCGCTCCGCCATGCCCGCACGTCGTCACGGGCTGCACGGCTGGCTGGACGGCATCAGGTCCAACCGCACGGGCGCACTCACACTCAAGATCATAATCGGCGTGATCGGCGGTGTCATGGTGGTCGGGGGGCTCATCATGGTGCCCTTCCCCGGCCCCGGCTGGCTGGTCGTGTTCGCCGGCCTGGCGGTGCTGGCCACGGAGTTCCACTGGGCGCGCCGGTTGCTCGAGTTCGGCAAGCGGGTGCTGCACGCCTGGACCGAGTGGTACAAGAAGCAGGGCTGGACGGTCCGCGTCATCGTGCTGGTCATCACGGCCGCGGCGGCGACCACGATCGTCTACCTGGGCTGCAAGACGGTCGGGATCGACCTGGTGATGCTGGCCAACACGTTCATCACCCATACCTGATCACTATGACCGGCGGCCTTCGCCGGTGCCCGCGCCTATTCTGCGGGCGTGCTCGCCCAAATCGCCATCGCGCTGTCCCTGACGCTGCTCGCCCCGGCCGCCCCGGTGCCGCTCCCCGGCGTGGGGGTGAGCTACACCGAGAAGACCGGTGATCCCGTACGGCTCAGCGCGTACGGACTCGGCACGAGGAGCACCTACCTGCGGGCCAGGACCGGAGCCACGTTCACCCGGCAGCCCGCCCTGGCCGAGGCCGCGGTCTCACCCGACGGGCGCACGGTCGCCGGAGTGCCCGGCAGCTATCGGGCCGGCTACGACGCGCTCCTGCTCACCGACCGGGCCACCGGCGCGACCCGGCGGGTCCGCACCGTGGCCAAGCCGCTGACCGCCTCCTACGTCTCCTGGACCCGCGACAGCGGGCAGGTCGTGCTGACCGTCGAGCGGAAGGTCTCCGGCCGGTGGCAGGCGACCGGATTCACCGTGGTGAACGTGGCGGCGGGCACCGCCCGCACCGTGCGGCTGTCCGGCCTCGACCGCCGGGCGACCTTCTGGTGGAGCCCGGATGGCAAGCTGGTCGCGCGCCACAACGGCGGCCTGCGCATCCACCGCGTCACCGACGGCGCGGTCGTCGGCACCCATCCCGCGATCGGCCTGCCGACCGGCCCGGAGGACTCCTACTCGCCGTCGGGCAGGCGGCTGGCCGTGTGGTGCCCCGCGCGCTTCAGGGAAGGGCTGTGCCTGGCGGACCCGGCCACCGGCCGGATCGCGCGGCGGGTCGCCGCGCAGCCGGTGGCGTTGTTCGGCTGGTGGGACGAGAACCACGTCATCGCGGTCGTGACCGACCGGAGCGACTACCGGCTGGCGGTGCTCGGCCTGGACGGCAAGGTCACGCGGGTGCTCGCCCCGATCCCGCGCCGGACGTGGACGGCGAACCTCTGGCTGGGCTTCACACGCTCCTGAACATCAGGTCCTGAACATCAGGTCCTGAACATCAGGTCCTGAACGACACGGGTCCTGAACGTCACAGGTAGAGGCCGGTGCCGTGGTCGGTCTCCTGCGTGGCCACCGCGTGCAGGTCGCGCTCGCGCATCACGAGGTAGACCTGCGCGTGCAGCTCCACCTCGAACTGCTCCTCGGGGTTGAGCAGCACCTTGTCGCCGACCTTGACCGAGCGCACGTTGGACCCGACGCCGCGGACCTCGCCCCAGGCCAGCCGGTTGGCGAGCTTGACCGTGGCGGGAATGACGATCCCGGATCCGCTCCGCCGCTCCTCGGACGCCTGGTCCAGCTTGATCATGACCCTGTCGTGCAGCATCTGAATCTCGAACTTGGGCTCTAGCACGGGCCAAGTTTACGTTCCGTGAGAGGGCCTCCCGACGCGCACCGGTGTCGCAAAGCACACTTACCACCAGGTTCGGGACATGAGAAGGTGTGCTCCATGCATGAGGTGGAAGCCCGCGTCCTCAACGCCATCGACGACTCCGACACCGTCAACCTGCTGGCCGAGACGGTCAAAGTGCCCAGCGTCACCGGCACCGACGCCGAGTCGGAGCTTCAGCACACCTTCGCCCGCCTGCTGACCGAGGCCGATCTGGACGTGGACGTCTGGAAGCTCGACCTCGACGAGCTGAGAGCCCGCGACGGTTTCCCCGGCACCGAGGCGCCCAGAGCCGAGGGCTACGGCGTGGTGGGCGTCAGCGAGGGCGAGGGGGTCCCGGCGCTGGCGCTGCAGGGGCACGTCGACGTCGTGCCGACCGGCGACCTGGCCAAGTGGGAGGGCAGCGACCCGTTCGCCGCCAGGATCATCGGCGACACCCTGCACGGCCGGGGCGCCTGCGACATGAAGGCCGGGCTGGTGGCCAACCTGGCCGTGATCCGGGCGATCCGGAAGGCGGGCGTGCGGCTGGCCAGGCCGCTGGCCCTGCACTGCGTGGTCAGCGAGGAGGACGGCGGGCTCGGGGCGTTCGCCACGCTCGCCAGGGGACACACCGCGCAGGCCGCCGTCATCACCGAGCCGACCAGCGGGGCCGTCATCACGGCCAACGCGGGGGCGCTGACGTTCCGGCTGGAGATCTCCGGGCGGGCCGCGCACGGCGCCACCAGGTACGAGGGGGTCAACGCCATCGAGGTGTTCTGGCCCGTGTTCGAGGCGATCCGGCGGCTGGAGGCCGAACGCAACCGTGACGTTCCGGCCGCCTTCGCCGCCAACCCGCTGCCGTACCCGATCGAGGTCGGCACCGTGCGGGCGGGCGACTGGGCGAGCACCGTGCCCGACCTGCTCGTCGCCGAGGGGCGGCTGGGCGTCCGGCTCGACGAGGACCCGGCCGAGGCGCGGGCGGCGTTCGAGGAGGCGGTGCTCGGCGCGGCCGGCCCGTGGCTGCGCGAGAACCCGCCGGTCGTCACCTGGCCGGGCGGCCAGTTCGCCAGCGGGCGGCTGCCGGAGGCGCATCCGCTGCTCGGCGAGGTCGTCCGGGCGGTCGCCGACACCTCGGGTGGGTCGCCGAGGGAGACGGCCGCGCCGTACGGGAGCGATCTGCGCCTCTACGCGGCGGGCGGCATCCCGACATTGCACTACGGGCCCGGCGACGTACGGTTCGCGCACGCCCCCCGGGAGCAGGTGTCGCTGGCCGAGCTGCGCGACGTCACCCGAGCGCTGGCCGTGCTCGTGGTGCGCCGGTGCGGGACCCTCTGACGGGTACGCCGGTCAGGACGCGACCCTCACCCGGCGGCGCGACTCGGGGACGATGAGCGGGGTGCCGGTCTGCGGGTCGGGGATGATCTCGCAACGCAGGTCGAAGACCTGGCGCACCAGCTCCGGCGTGACGATGCCCGACGGGTCGCCCTGCGCGACGATGCGGCCCTCGCGCATGACGATCAGGTGGGTGGCGTAGCGGCACGCCTGGTTGAGGTCGTGCAGCACGGCCACCATCGTCCGGCCCGTCTCGTGCAGCTCGGCGCACAGGTCGAGCACCTCGATCTGGTGGGCGATGTCGAGGAACGTCGTCGGCTCGTCCAGCAGCAGGATGGACGTCTCCTGGGCGAGCGCCATCGCCAGCCACACCCGCTGCCGCTGTCCGCCCGACAGCTCGTCCACGATCCGGTCGGCCAGCACGGCCACGTCGGTGGCGCGCATCGCCTCGGCCACGGCCGTCTCGTCCGCCCGCGACCACTGCCGCATCAGCCGCTGGTGCGGGTAGCGGCCGCGCCCCACCAGGTCGGCCACGGTGATGCCGTCGGGCACGATCGAGCTCTGCGGCAGCAGTCCGAGCCGGCGCGCGACCTCCTTCGACGGCAGCGAGGTGATCAGGCCGCCGTCCAGGTGCACGGCGCCCTTCCTGGGCCGCAGCATCCGGGCCAGGGCGCGCAGCAGCGTGGACTTGCCGCACGCGTTGGGGCCGATGATCACGGTGAACGACGAGTCGGGAATCGCCACGTCCAGGTGCTCGGCCACGACGCGCTGGTCGTAGGCGAGGGTCAGGCCGGCGCCGGACAGGCGCGTGGCCGAGGGGACGGCGAGCTCGGAACGGGCCATCAGTGGCGGTCCTTTCGCAGCAGCAGGGCGAGGTACGTGCCGCCGATCGCGGCGGTGAGCACGCCGACGGGCAGTTGGGCGGGGGCGATCACGCGCTGGGCGGCCAGGTCGGCGGCCGTCAGCAGGACGGCGCCGACGAGCGCCGAGGAGGCCATGGTGACGCCGGGGGAGCGGGTCAGGCGCCGGGCCAGCTGGGGAGCGGCCAGCGCGACGAAGGCGACCGGGCCCGCGGCGGCCGTGGCCACGCCGCACAGCAGCACCCCGGCCACGATGGCCACCGCCCGCACGGCCTCCACCCGGATGCCCATGGCGCGGGCGGAGTCGTCGCCCATCTCGATCATCCGCAGCGGCCTGGACACGTACGCGCAGGCGGGCAGCAGCACGGCCAGCGCCACGGTCAGCGGCAGGACGTAGGACCAGTCGCGCCCGCCGAGGCTGCCGGTGAGCCAGGCGCCGGCGGTCGCGGCGTCGTTGATGTTGGCCCTGGTCAGCAGGTAGTTGTTGGTGGCGATGAGCAGCGCGTTGGCGCCGATGCCGACGAGCACCAGCCGGTAGCCCTGCACGCCGCGCCGGAACGCCGCCAGGTAGACCAGCAGCGCGGTCACCACGCAGCCGGTCATCGAGCCGGCGGCGATCTGCGCGGCGGAGCCGCCGGAGACCACGACGAGGATGCCGCCGGTGGAGGCCCCGGCGGAGAAGCCGATGAAGTCGGGGCTGCCGAGCGGGTTCCTGGTCAGGCTCTGGAAGATCGCACCGCTGAGCCCGAACGCCGCGCCGACCAGCAGGCCGGTGAGGACCCTGGGGGCGCGCAGCTTGTTCACGATGAGTTCGGCGACGGGCGGGCCGTCGCCGAACAGCGCGGCCAGCACGTCGGGCACGGGCACGGTGAACTCGCCGGTCGAGATGGCCAGCACGGCCACGGCGAACGCGGTCAGCACGAGCAGCACCCAGACGAGCAGGGCACGGGGCGCGACCCGCAGCGACCAGTCGCCCAGGCGGACGGCCCGGGGCCGCCCGGACACCGGCGGGACGGGAGGACGCGCGGTCATAGGGCGGCCAGCCTTCTGCGCCGGGCCAGCAGGATGAAGATCGGGGCGCCGACCATCGCGCACATGATGCCCACCTGCACCTCGCCGGGCCGGGCGATGAGCCGCCCGGCCACGTCGGCGGCCAGCAGCAGCACCGGCGCGGCGAGCGCCGAGTAGGGCAGCACCCACCGCTGGTCCTGGCCGACCAGGGCGCGCACCGCGTGGGGGACGGCGAGGCCCACGAACCACAGCGGCCCGGCGGCGGCCGTGGCCGCTCCGCACAGCAGCGTGACCGCGACCCCGGTGAGGACCCGGGTGCGGGTGACGGCCACGCCGAGCGCCTTGCCCGCGTCGTCGCCCAGCGACAGCATGTTGAGCGGCCTGGCCAGCAGCAGCCCCAGCACGATGCCGGCGGCCATGAAGGGTGCCAGCCGCACCAGCACGTCGGCGCTCTGCGCGGCCAGCGAGCCGGTCAGCCAGAACCTCATCCGGTCGAACGTCTGCGGGTCCATGCGCAGGACCGCCGAGGACACGGCGGTGAAGACCATGCCCACCGCGACGCCCGCGAGCGTCAGCCGTACCGGACCGGCGCCCGAGCGGCCGGCGGCGCCCAGCGAGTAGACGATGACGGACGCCAGCGCGGCCCCGCCGAAGGCGAACCAGACGTAGACGGCCGGGTCGGTCAGCCCGAGCAGCGCCAGCGCGAACGTGACGCCCACCGCGGCGCCCTCGTTGATGCCCAGCAGCCCGGGGTCGGCCAGCGGGTTGCGGGTCAGGCTCTGCATGAGCGCTCCGGCCAGCCCGAGCGAGGCCCCGACCCCGATGCCGAGCAGGGTGCGGGGGATGCGCAGCTCGCGGATCACGGTGTGGTCGCTGGACCCGTCGGGCGAGGTCAGCGCGTCGATCACCACGGACAGGGGGACCGACCGGGCTCCCAGCGCGACGCTGGCCATCGCCATGAGCACCAGCAGGCCGAGGGCGACCACGAGCCCGCCGGCCAGCGCCGCCGAGCGCCCGCGGCGCGGTGCCGCCGCCTCGCGCTCGTCGGCGGTCCGGGCCGCCGGGGCGGCCGGCTCCGTATCCTCAGCCGGGCGCACCCGACCCCCTTCCCTAGCGGTCAAATTAAGGCAAGGCTAATCTAAAGCCTTGATAGCAAGGCAAGCCTAACCTTAGGAGCTGTAGATGTCGCGACCAGGACTGGCGCGTAGGGGATTTCTGACGGCCGCGGGTGTCGCGGCGGCACTGGCGCTGGCCGCCTGCGGATCGGGCTCCGGGAGCGAGGCCACAGGTGACACGCCCGCCTCACAGCCGGCCTCCGCGTCCACCTCCTGGACGTTCACCGACGACCGCGGCCAGAAGCTGGAGCAGCCCAAGGCGCCCACGAAGATCGTCGCCCAGGTCAGCTCCGCCGCCGCGCTGTGGGACTTCGGGGTCCGCCCGGTCGCGGTGTTCGGCCCGCACAAGCTGTCGGACGGCAGCAAGGACCCGCAGGTGGGCAACGTCGACATCACCAAGGTCACCGGCCTCGGCAACGTGTGGGACGAGTTCAACGTGGAGCAGTACATCGCGCTCCAGCCCGACCTGCTGGTCAGCAGCATGTACGAGAAGGGCACCCTCTGGTACGTCCCGGAGAAGTCCAAGGCCACGATCGAGCAGGTCGCCCCGACCGCCGGCATCATGCTGACCGGCCAGACCGCCACACAGGTGATCGGCAGGTACGAGGAGCTCGCCAAGTCGCTCGGCGCCGACATGCAGGGCGTGCCCGAGGCCAAGGCCCGCCTTGAGGCCGCGACCAAGGAACTGGCCCAGTTCAAGGACCTCAAGATCCTCATGATGTCCGGCGGCGCCGACCAGATGTGGGTCGTCAACCCGCCGGAGTACCCGGACATCCGTCTTCTCACCGACAACGGGCTGAACGTCATCACGCCGTCCAAGGTGGACGACGGCGGCTTCTTCCAGACCCTGAGCTGGGAGAACGCCGACATGTACGAGGCCGACGTGATCCTCTACGACACCCGCACCCAGGCGCTCAAGCCCGCGGAGATGATGAAGAAGCCGACCTTCGCCAAGCTGCCCGCGGTCAAGGCCGGCCAGCTCTACCCGTGGAAGGCCGAGGCGCCCTTCAGCTACCAGGGCTACGCCGACTTCGTCGAGCAGCTCGTGGCCGACCTGAAGAAGGCTAGTAAGCTCCCCTGACCTCGATGATCTCGGCCAGGGGAAACTCCAGGTAGTCGCCCGCCTCCTCGCACCAGGCGTCGAGGGCGCCGTCCTTGAGCTCCCCGTGGCTGATCGTGGCGGTCAGTCCGTCGGTCAGCGTGATGCCCGCGCGGACACCGCGGTCGACGACGAAGCCGAGCAGCGACTGCTGCGCGGTCGGCAGCCGGGTCGCCATCCGGCCGATGACGGCCCAGGTGCGGCCGCTGTGCTCGGCCGCCTTGCCGGCGGCGACCAGGCGGCGGGCGTGCTCGTGCGGGTCGGGGGCCGGATCGGCGATCACGTGCCGCAGCGCCTCGTGGTCGGCGAAGTCGGCCAGCTCGGCCACCTGCCCGCCGGGCAGCAGGATGAGCTTGCCGTTCGGCGCCTCCTCGACGCGGGTGCGGCGGATCGCGATCTCGCCCGTGTCGGCGACCGGCACCGGCGAGTAGCCGTTGTCGCGCAGCGCCGCCAGGGTGCGCTCGGCGGTCGCCGAGCTCACCAGCACCGTGGGCGCGAGCAGCCGCAGGCCGAGCCGGGTCAGCCGCCGGTGACCGGCGATCTCGGCCAGCAGCGTGGGGTCGGAGGCCTGGACCACGCAGCCCACCGTGGTCACCGTGACCTCGCCGTGCCGGCGGGCCACGTCGCGCACCATGTACTCGAGCGGCTGCGGGATCGCGCCCACCGCGGCCAGCTCCTCCAGCAGCTCTCCGGCCTCGTGGCCGTGGTCGAGGGCGCCGCGCACGCTCTCGGTGGTGAACCTCCACACCGAGGCCGCGCCGCGCGACTCGCGCTCGGCCACCCGGTCGAGCAGCGCCGCCAGCTCCGTCGACGGCGGGCCCGTCACCACGGCGGTCAGGTCGGGGCCGAACAGCGCGCTGCGGCGCACGCTGGCCAGCGCCCGGGTCGACGCCTCCACCAGCAGCGGATCGTGCTCGACCAGCGGCACCGAGGCGTCGTTCTCGTCGCCCGCGCTGGCGGCCAGCCCGGCGAGCGCCCGCCCGAGGTCGGTCAGCGAGTCGTTGGCCAGCAGCCCGAGCAGGCGGGCCTCGTCGAGCACCGCCGAGGCGCAGGTGGCCAGCAGGGCCTGGTCGAGCAGCGGGGCCTGCCAGTGCACGTCGCGGACGAGCCCGGCCCGGTCGGCGAAGGCCGTGCCGGCCGGCAGCTGGGCGAGCGTGGTCAGCACGGCCCGGCGGATCCGGGCCACGGCGGCGCCCGCCTGGTCGTCGCCCAGCACGGTGCCGTACTTGCCGTCGATCCGGCGCAGCGACGAGCGCTCCATGCGCCACCAGGCCGACAGCAGCACCCGCAGCCGCGCCGAGCCCTCGTCGAGCCGCCAGCGGTCGAAGCGCTCGGTCGGCACCATGCCACCGGACTTCTCGTCGAGGGCGAGCAGCCGGGCCACCGCGCAGATCTCCAGCAGCAGCCGGGTCTCGTCCTCGTCGCAGCCGGTCTCCTTGGCGATGCGGCGCACCTCGCGCACCCCCACACCGCCGGTCTTGAGCAGCGGCAGCGGCGCCTTGGAGGTGTTGTCGAGCAGCGCCGCGCACCGCTCGACCACGTGCGGCGCCGCCAGCGTCATCAGGTGGTCGACCTCTTCGGGGTCGATCGGGATGGTGGCGACCTCGGGGGCCTCGGGAGTGAACGGCGGATGGTAGCCGGGCCCGCGCAGGCAGAGCGCGACCTCGCGCGGCATCTCGGCCACATGCCAGCTGGGCCGGTAGAGCAGGCCGTGGTCGGCCGACCACTTCTCGGCCGTGCCCGGTGTCACGAACCGGCCGCCGTCGACGTCGCGGACGGGACCGTCCCAGGCGAAACCGTCGAGCAGCTCGCGGGTGCCCTCGGGGGCGTGGCTCAGCAGCGCGGCCAGCCGCTCGGGATCGCCGAGCACCTCGCTCACCCGGGCGATCGTGCGGCGCTTGTTGCCGGGAGGGGCCAGGCCGAGGTTGCGGGCCAGCATGCGGAGGGTGTCGGTGCTGATCGTCCAGGAGTTGAGGTAGTGGTCGAGCGGCTCGCCCAGGCCGAGCGGCGCGGCCCACCAGCGCGACACCGCCTCGGCCAGGCGCACCGCGCCCTCGGCGTCGGGCCAGGCGAGCGCGTGGTCGTAGAGGCGCGCGAGCCAGGGGGTCACCTCTTCGACGGGCACGCCGAGGAAGGCCGCCAGCCGTTCGGGGGTGGCGTGGCGCACGACCAGGCAGGCCTGCGCCAGCTCCAGGCAGGGGAGTGGCAGCCCGCGCAGGGCCTCCATCACGGCGAAGCCGTTGCCCAGCCGCTGGGCGAGGGTGTCGAGCCGCCGCGGCCACGGCGCCGCGATGGCGTCGGGCCGGTTGGCCAGGATGCGGCCGAGCCCGTCTTCGTCAAGTGTTCGCAGCCAGCCGAGCAGGTGATCATCCATCGGTCAGCACTCTCAGGGGTCGCACGCGGGACTCACCGTGAGCCATAGCCAACCACGGTAATGCAGATCACCTCTGTCAGCAGAGGACTGCCCAGACGATCTTTCCCTGAGGTGCGAGCGCGGACCAGCCCCACCGGCGGCTGACCGACTCGACGATGTGCAGCCCGAGGCCGCCGGTGTCGAGCGGGCCCGGATAGCGCAGCACCGGGACCGAGGACGCGGGATCGGTGAACGCGCTGGTGACGAGCGTGCCGCGGCGTACAAGCGACATGTGCACGGGACGCGCGCCGGGAGGCTCGGACTCGCGCAGCCCGTGGCGCAGGGCGTTGGTCGCGAGCTCGGAGACCACCAGCTCCATGGTGTCGGTGAGCTCCTCGAGTTTCCAGCCGGCCAGCGCGGCGGTCGCGAAGCAGCGGGCGGCGTGCACGGAGGAGGGCGTGGGCGGCAGGACGAACGTGGCGCTGGCGGACGGGCCGGGGACCAGTAAGTCGCGCGCCGCCTCGGGCCACCAGCCGACAGGGGGCCACCAGTCGAACGTGGTCCAGTGGCCGGGCGCCAGGGTGGATTGCACGGTGATCATTCTGCGACAAACTCTCGTGCAGGTGCAAGGGCGAATGCACGTGCAGCCGGTCCTTGCAGGCGCTACGGTTGCCATCAAATGGTCAAAGTGCGGGAAAGGGGATCTTGTCTACGGCTGATGATCTTTCGGCCGTGAAGTGACAGACTGTGTGTCAAGGAAACAACCAAGGAGCAGCGCGTGTCCCTCGATCCGCCCGGTTCTGGTTCGACCGTGAGGCGCATCATGCTCGGCGCCAGCCTTCGGCGTCTGCGTGAGGCCAGCGAGCTCACCCGCGACCAGGCCGGATTCCACATCCGGGCATCCGAGTCCAAGATCAGCCGGATGGAGCTCGGTCGGGTCGGGTTCAAGACACGTGACGTGGAAGACCTGCTCACCCTGTACGGCGTCGTCGACGATGCCGAGCGCCGTGCCCTGCTGGAAATGGTCCGCGAGGCCAACACCCCCGGGTGGTGGCACAAGTACTCGGCCGTGCTCCCCTCGTGGTTCACCACGTACGTGGGGCTGGAGGAGGCCGCGAACGTGATCCGCACCTACGAGGTGCAGTTCGTTCCCGGTCTGCTGCAGACGGCGGCCTACGCGCGGGCGGTCTACCAACTCGGCAACCCTGATGCCTCCCCTGAGGAGATCGAGCGCCGCGTGCATCTGCGCATGCAGCGGCAAGAACGCTTCACGCAGAAGGACGGCCCGCGGTTGTGGGCGGTCATCGACGAGGCGACCCTCAAGCGGACCATCGGCGGGCGGGAGGTCATGTCCGAGCAGCTCCAGCATCTGCTGGAAGTCGCTGCCCTTCCCAATATCACCGTTCAGGTGATGCCCTTCAGGTTCGGCATGCACGCCGCTGAAGGGGGCGCGTTCAGCATCTTGCGGTTTCCCGAGTCCGATTTGTCGGACGTTGTCTACGTTGAGCAGCTCTGGGGTGCCCTGTATCTGGATAAGCGTGAGGACATCGACCCGTACCTCACGGCTATGGAGCAGTTATGCGTGGAGAGCACCACGCCAGGGGGCACCGTCGAGCTCATCGGCGGTCTTCTCAGAAAGATGTAGATGAAGCAGACCTACAACGGCATGCCCGCGGCCGACCTGAAGCAGGTCGCCTGGCGCAAGAGCCGCTACAGCAACTCTCAGGGCAACTGCGTGGAGCTCGCGAAGCTCCCTGATGGCGGGATCGCGGTGCGCAACTCGCGCTTCCCCGACGGCCCCGCGCTGATCTACACCCGTGACGAGATCCGGGCCCTGGTGCTCGGAGTGAAGGACGGAGAGTTCGACGGTCTCCTTGTGTAACGACGAGTTAACCTCCGGCGTGCCCGCTTAACGGGGGCGTGCCGGAGGTGTAACTCCCCGGTCTCGCCGTCCGGCCATGATCGGCTTCATGCTCGACCAGATGACGCTCTATCCGATCGCCGACGACGTGCTCTTCGCGCCCGGCGGCAAGGTCGTGATCCGCACCTACGGCGTCGCGCCCGCGGCCTCCGGGGGCTCCACCGACTCGGTCGCCTACCGTACGTGGGTGACCGGTGTCCTTGACCAGCCGCGCTACTGGCACTGGGGTCACTTCGAGGACGCCGCCTCCGGGCACCGCCGGGTGCTGGAGTGGCTCACCGGAAGGGGCCCGCGGCCCGTCCAGGCGCTCATCTGATCCCTGTCATGCCGAGATGGGGGGGCGAGCCGGGCCCCGCACGAGCCGGCGCTGCGCGTCAAGGGTGGCTGACCGGCGCGTTCCAGGTCACGATGACCGGCTCGGCGTGCTCGAAGCCGAGCCGCGAGTAGGTGCCGGTCTCCAGCTTGAAGAAGCGGCCCTCCTCGGGCGGCAGGCCTAGCCAGCGCGCCGCGATCACCCGCAGCAGGTGGCCGTGCGCCACCAGCGCCACCCGGCCCGGCGCCCGCCGCGCCCGCGCGATCACCCGGTCGGCCCGGGCCCCGACCTGGGCGGCGCTCTCGCCGGGATGCTCGGCGTCGCCGGGCGGCACGCCGTCACGCCACAGGTACCAGCCGGGGCGCGTCTCGCGGATCCCGGGCGTGGTCAGCCCCTCGTGGCCGCCGTAGTCCCACTCCCACAGGTCGGCGTCGACCTCGTACCCCGGGAATCCGGCCAGCTCCGCCGTACGGCGGGCGCGCGACGCGGGGGAGGACAGCACGAGATCGAACGCGCACTCCTTGACCAGCGGCGCGAGCGCCCGTGCCTGGTCCTCGCCGCGGGCGGTCAGCGGGACGTCGGTGCGGCCGGTGTGCCTGCCCGTCCGGCTCCACTCGGTCTCGCCGTGCCTCAGCAGCAACATCTCGTCCATGCCCTCCATCATCGGGCACGGCCGCCGCCCGGAGCCGGGCGGCCGCGTGGTCCTGGCGGCGGCCCGGAGCCGCGCGGCCCCCCGTGAGGCGTTAACCGGGGATGACGCCGGCGTCGGACAAGAGGGCCAGGCCGAGGCCGGTGCACAGCCACGCCACGGGCCATGCCTTCTGACTGAGGGCGACAGTCACACCGGCCAGGAGCGCTACCACGGCCGCGACGAGGAGAGGGGTCATAGCGGACGTTCCTGCCCGCGAAAACGGGTTCTACAGTGCCGCCTGGAAGAATTTCCGGCCGAGCCCCGGGATCTCCTCGGCGGCGGGCTCAGCGGGCGGGACCGGCGCTCATGCCGTAGCGGGCGTAACGCGCGCCCGTGGTGAACGCCCAGTAGCGGTCGCCGTAGGACCAGTGCCACCACTCGGTCGGGTAGTTGACGAACCCGGCGGACGTCATGGCCGCACCGAGGATGTCGCGGTTGCGGCGGGCCTCGGCGGAGATACCGGGGAAGGCGGTGTAGCACGCCTCGTCGCTCTCCGGCGGGGTGGCGTTGACCTCCGTGCCCATCGGGAGCTCGACGCCCGAGGCGGTGCACAGGGTCAGGTCCACCGCGCCGCCGGAGACGTGCGGGGCCACTTCGGGCGGCGAGACGTACCTGCTGGCCTCCAGGTGGGCCCGTTGCTCGTCCCAGTCCGGGTGGGCCGCCCGGTGCGCGGCCACGGAGCCGGCGAAGTAGTGGTGCTGCAGGGCGGCCGGGCGGAATCCCTCCACCACCATCAGGCGCAGTCGACGGGGCAGCCGGGTCTGCGCGGCGACCAGGCGATCGGCCACGCTCAGCCGGACGCGCGCGTACGCGCCTTCGGGATCGGCGAGACGCCGGTCGACCTGAAGGGACTCCAGAGCACGCAGATCCACCAAGGGTTCGTCGCACTCCTTCACCGGCACCTCCGCGATCCGCGCGTCGGACAGGAGCACGATCTCCGGCATACGGGCCTCCGTGATGTCTCATGGCGTTCCATCTGAGGACGCCGACGCCACATGATGCACCGCGCCGCTCCAAAGGCGCTGTAACCGCGCTGCAGGAGTCTCACCCGCCGAGCTCGCGCGCCTCACGGGCCTCGTGCAGCCGGAAGATCTCCATCGCCTCGTCCAAGGTCGTCTTGGCGGCGGCGTCCTCGCCGAGCGCCTTGTGCACCAGGGCCAGGTCGCGCAGCGTACGGGCGCGGAACAGGGCGGTGCGCAGCGTCTCCCACAACTCCAGCGACTCCCCGAGGCGGCTCCTGGCCTGGTAGAGCCGCCCCTCGGCCAGGTCGAGCTCGCCGAGCACGCGCAGGGTGCACGCCTCGCCCCAGCGGTCGTCGAGTGTCCGGCACACGGCGAGCGCCTCCTCCAGGGCCCGGCGTGCCGTGTCGAACCGGCCGAGCCGCACCCACGTCTTGCCAAGGGCACGCATGCAGTACGCCTCGATCAGCCGGTCGCCCAGATCGCGGGAGATGGCCAGCGCGCGCTCACAGTGCTCCTCCGCACGCGCCAGCTCACCCTGGGCCCGGTGGTACAGGGACAGCGAGCGCAAGGGCCAGCCCCTCGCCGCGGCGGTTGCCCGCCTCCTGGTACAACGACAGCGCGGCGTCCAGGTCGGCCCGGCAGGCCGGGTAGTCGCCGCGCTCCAGATGCACGCTGCCGGTCAGCCGCCTGACGTGGGCCAGGGCCGCCGGGTCGGCCAGGCCCGTCCACAGCGCGCTCGCCCGGTCCAGGAAGTGCAGCGCCTCGGGCAGGTAACCCTGCTCCCGGCAGGCGGCGCCGAGGGTGGCGAGCGTGGTGGCCTCGCCGCGGGCGTCCCGCGCGGAGCGGAACAGGGACAGCGCCTGGCCCAGGTACTCGCGGGACTCGGCGTAACGGTCACGTTCGTAGTGCAGGTGGCCGAGGCCGGCGAGCAGGGTCGCCTCACCCGGCGCGTTGTCCATGCGCCGGGCCACCGCCAGCGCCGCCTCGTGCGTACGGTGCCAGGTGGCGAACGGGTTGTCGAAGACGTACCGGCTGCCCTCGAAGGCCACCGAGGACAGCGCGGAGGCCAGCCCCACGGCGATGTCGTCGAGATCCATGGCCGCCGCCAGCTCCACCGCGACGATCAGCGACTCCTCCTCGCCGCGGAACCAGCCGTGCGGATCGGCCAGCGCCATCCGCGCCACCTCCGGGTCCACCGGCCGCGAGAGGCCGACGGTGGCGCGCATCGGGATCCAGCCGCTGGGCAACGCCTCGCTGAGTCGTTCGAGCAACCACAACCACCCGCCGAGCACCCGGCGCACCATCGCCGCGCGCTCCGCCTCCGGTTCCTCTCCGTGCGCGCGTTCCCGGGCGAACAGCCGGATCAGGTCGTGCAGCCGGTAGCGGGCCCGGCCGGTCGCGTCGGCGTCCACCACGCCGGCGAGGGAGACGTCCACGAGTTGATCCAGCACCTGCTCGGCCTCGTCCAGGCCGGACTCCATGGCCGCCGCCGCCACCCACACCGGGATGTACGGCAGGCCGAGCAGGCCCAGGCGGCGCAGCGTGGCCCGCGTCTCGGGCGGCAGCAGGTCGTAACTGAGGGCGATGCCGGCCCGGACCTCCTGGTCTCCGGCGGCCAGCTCGTCCAGCCTGCCCTGCTCGTCGGCCAGCCGGTCGGCCAGCCGGGCCACCGGCCAGTGGCGGCGGGACGCCAGCCGCGCCCCGGCGATGCGCAACGCGAGCGGCAGGCCACCGCACTGCCGTACGATGCGCGCCGCCGCGTCCGGGTCGGCGGCGACGCGCTCCGGCCCGGCCACCCGCCCGAGGAGGTGAAGAGCGGCATGGTCGGACAACAGGCCCAGGTCCAGCACCGACGCGCCGGCCAGGCCGGTCAGCCGGTTGCGGGAGGTGACGATCACCCCGCAGCCAGGGGCGCCCGGCAGCAGCGGCCGGACCTGCCGTTCGGCGGCGGCGTCCTCCAGCACGATCAGCTTGCGCCGGCCGGCCAGCAGGGTGCGGTAGCGGGCGGCGCACTCCTCCAGCGTGCCGGGCGGCAACGCGCCGGGCTCCAGATCGCGTAACAGCCGGCCGAGCACCTCCTGCGGGGTGGCGGGCACCTCCGTGGTGCCGCGCAGTTCGACGTGCAGCTGCCCGTCGGGGTAGTGCTCCGCGATCTCGTGCGAGACGCGCAGTGCCAGGGCCGACTTGCCGACGCCGCCCGGCCCGAAGATCACGCAGATCGGCATGCTGTCCTGCCCGGTGAGCCGGTCGCGCAGTTCGGCGAGCTCCTCCTCTCGGGCGGTGAAGTCGGGGGGCGGCCCGGGCAACTGCCGGGGCGGGGCGGCCTTCACCACGCGCAGCAGCGCGGGATCGGAGCGCAGGATGGCCTCGTGTACGCGGCGCAGCTCCGGCCCCGGTTCGATGCCCAGTTCCTCGACCAGCACCTGTCGGCCCCGCTGGTAGGCAGTGAGCGCGTCCGCCTGCCGCCCGGCCCGATAGAGCAGGACCATGAGGTCGCGGCGCAGCCGCTCGCGCGCCGGATGGGCCGTGACGAGCTCGCTGAGCTCGTCGATCAGGCCGTCGTCCTCACCCGCCGCCAGATCGGCCGCGATCCGCTCCTCGAGCGCCGCCAGCCGCAGCTCCTCCAGCCTGGCCGACTCCGCGCGCAGGTAGACGTCGCCGATCCCGCCCAGGGCCGGGCCTCGCCACAGCGCCAGGGCCGTACGGAACGAGCGCGCCGCCTCCTGGTGGCTGCCGTCGCGCGCCGCCCGCCGGCCCTCGTCGACGAGCCGCTCGAAGACGTCCTTGTCCAGGCTGTCCGGCGGGATCTCGGCGGCGTAGCCCAGCCGGTGCGAGACGATGACCTCCGGCAGGCCCGCGTCGGCGAACGCGCGGCGCAGTGAGGCGACATAGGTCTGCAGCACCCCGCGCGCGCTGGCCGGCGGCGCGTCCTGCCAGATCGCCTCGATGAGCCGCTCGACGGTGATCACCCGGCCGGAGGTCAGGAGCAGGGTGGCGAACAGCACCCGTGGTTTGGTTCCCCCGAGCGGGACCTGATGGCCGTCGCTCAGCAGCTCGATCGGACCCAGGAGCCGTAACTGCATCTTGTTCTCCTAAGGGATCGGCCGATCGTCGCGGCCGGCGGCGGCATCGGCATCGGCGTCAGCATCGGCATCGGCGTCAGCATCGGCGGCGGCGCGGCCCACACGGGCGCGGGCGACGTCGCCGCCCGGCATCTCCCCGGCACCCGAGCCGCCGTCAGGCACACTCTGATGAACGCGGAGAATACGGCGGAGAAGAACACGGCGGAGAAGAACACGGCGGAGAAGAACACGGAGAGCAGCAGTGGAATGACGAGGCGCGAGTTGTGGCGCGGCGATTCGACGCGGCGGCCGCATTCCTCCTCACGGATTTGTGGCGTCGCTTTATGCGGGACGACGGGGCGCACACGGTCTCCGGGCTCCGCGGGAAACCGTGGTCGATCTCGCCTCAGGTCAGGGCCGATTGCCCGATCCCGAGGATCGCGGTCACATTCGGGGGGTCGCTCCTTTGTGGAGGCATGATGACACTCCGTATAAGTTTCTCCAGCAAGATTCTCCGACGTCGTTGGCTTTCGACGATAACGACAAATGATCAGTCGTCAAGGAATCTCCGCACAGTTTTTCAGCTTCCGTGACGAGGCATGAGGTTCTCGGTCAGGCCGGCCACCGGCGGTCACCTACGCCGTGACCGGTGGGCGCCTCCGGCGGGCACAACACGAAGGACCCCGGGTGCTCCCGGGGTCCTTTCGCGGTTCGCCGACCGTGACGGTGCGTCCGTCAGCGGACGGTGGCGGATGGGGGTGAGGGTTTTGATGTCGTTGCCGTTGCCGTTGCCGTCGTGGGGGTTGGTGGCGACTCGTGGTTGCGGGCCGCGTTGTTGAGCTGGCCCTGGGCCACGGAGACGATGGTGGAATGGCTGACCGCCGCGGCGGGCGCGGAGGAGACCATCACGCCGCCCAGCGAGACGACGGCCACGGCGAGGCTCAGGCGCAGGACGCGTGATAGGCGCGAGACGGAGCCCATGGGAAGGTGCATGGCCCGGAAGTCTCCTCCGGGCTGATCCAAAAGCGCCCCAATCCCGCTTCAGACCGATGTCGACCAGCGCTTGCTCCAGAGCGCAGCACAGGACCACGGCTGCCGGTGGAGCGGTGAGAGCGGCCTGACCCGCCGGCCCGACCACGGGATACGTCAGTGAAGGCGGCCCTTGACTTCAGGTGGATGCGGAGGATTGATAGCGTTTGTCCGACGCGCAGTGTTGCAGCGAAGTCCGGTGCGAATCCGGCGCTGTCCCGCAACTGTCATAGCCAGGTCGCCTGCCTCTGCGCTGACGTCAACCCTCGTGGAAAAGGGTGATCCGTCGCATTCCGCGGGTCTCTCGGTTCCGACAGTGTGAAAGGACTTCTCGTGAGGCCCGTACGTACGGCCTTCGCGGGCGCGCTGCTGGGAACGCTCGTCCTGACCGGATGTGGTCAGAGCGGCACGACAGCCAGCACGTCCGCGGCCCCCGCCGCATCCCCCACCACCACCGCCACCACGGGCACCGACACCACGGGCACCGGATTCCCGGTCACCGTCGAGGCCGCCAACGGCAAGGTCACCATCGAGCGCCGGCCCGAGCGGATCATCTCCCTCTCGGCCGTCCACACCGAGACACTCTTCGCGATCGGCGCCGGCCCCCAGGTGATCGCCGTCGACGACCAGTCGAACCACCCGCCGCAGGCCCCGAAGACCGCCCTGTCCGGCTACAAGCCGAACGTCGAGGCGATCGTCGCCGAGAAGCCCGACCTGGTCATCCTCTCCGACGACCTCGAACAGATCGTCGCCCAGCTCGGCAAGGTGAACGTGCCGGTGCTGCTGGAGACGGCCCCGGCCGACCTCGACGCCGCCTACGACCAGATGACCGACCTCGGCGCCGCCACCGGCAACCAGGACCGGGCCGGCGAGCTCGTGACCGGCATGAAGGCGTCACTGGCCAAGCTGGCCGCCGAGACGCCCAAGGACCACGAGCTCACCTACTACCACGAGCTCGACCAGACGCCCTACGCCGTGACGTCCACCACCTTCATCGGCCAGATCTACGGCATCTTCGGCCTCACCAACATCGCCGACAAGGCCCCGGACCCGGCGGGCGGCTATCCCAAGCTGTCAGCCGAGTTCGTCGCCGAGGCCGATCCCGACCTGATCTTCCTGGCCGACGTCAAGTGCTGCGGGCAGAGCAAGGCGACGCTGGCCGAGCGGCCGGGCTGGAAGGGACTGTCCGCCATCAGGAACGACCAGGTGGTGCAGCTCGACGACGACATCGCCTCCCGCTGGGGGCCGCGCGTCGTGGACTTCGCCGAGACGGTCGGCGCCGCGGTCGCCAAGGCGGCCGGCCGCTAGTGCTCTCCAGCCGCTCGCCCCTGGCCCGGCCCGGCTCGCGGGCGGGCGCGGAACACGGGCCCCTCCAGGCCCGCCCGTCCCGCGCCCGTCCGCTCCAGGTCGCCGTGGCGCTCGTCGTGCTGGCCGGCGCCATGCTGGCCGGCCTGCTCGGCGGCGCCGCCGACATCTCACCGTGGCAGGTGGTCCTGCAGGCGCTCGACTGGCTGCCGTTCGTGACGGTCGACTCCGGCCTGACCCCCGTCGAGCAGGGACTCCTGTACGAGCTCCGCCTGCCCAGAGTGCTCGTCGCGGCCGTGGTGGGCGGGCTGCTGGCCATCGCCGGGGCCGGCTACCAGGGCGTGTTCCGCAACCCGCTGGCCGACCCGTACCTGCTGGGCGCCGCGGCCGGCGCCGGACTGGCCGCGACCGTGGTGATCGTGTTGCTGCCCGGCCTGCCCGGCGGCGTCCCGGTGGCCGCCTTCGCGGGCGCGGTCGGCGGCGTCTTCCTGGCGTACCTCCTGGGCAACACCGCCGGCCGGGCGGGCGGCACGGCGACGCTCGTGCTGGCCGGGGTGGCGGTCACCTCGTTCCTGACCGCGATCCAGACGTTCGTCCAGCAACTGAAGGTCGAGGAACTGCAGCGGATCTACTCCTGGATCCTGGGCGACGTCGGCGGCGGGTGGGACCAGCTCTGGACGGTCCTGCCGTACGCCGCCGTGTCCTCCGTGCTGCTGATCCTGCACGGCCGCCTGCTCGACGTGCTGTCCGTCGGCGACGAGGAGGCCACCGGCCTGGGCCTGCGGGCGGGCGCGGTGCGGCTGGCGGTCCTGCTGGCCGCCTCGCTGGCCACCGCGGCGGCCGTCGCCGCCAGCGGCCTGATCGGCTTCGTCGGCATCGTCATCCCGCACGCGGTCAGGCGGCTCGCGGGCGGCTCGTACCGCATCGTGCTGCCGCTCTCGCTGATCGGCGGCGCCGCCTTCCTGGTGCTCGCCGACCTGCTGGCGCGCACCGTCATGGCCCCCGCCGAGCTGCCCATCGGGGTCGTCACCATGTTCGTCGGCGCGCCGTTCTTCGTCGCCGTGCTGCGGATGACCCGGCAGGCCGCCACGTGATCGAGACGACCTCCCTGTCCGTACGGCTCGGCGAGCGCGAGGTGCTCACCGAGGTCGGCCTCCGCGTCCGGCGCGGCGAGTGGCTGGCCGTCATCGGCCCGAACGGCGCCGGCAAATCCACCCTGGTCAAGGCCGTCATGGGCCTGGTCGCCCACCGGGGCGAGGTGACGCTCGACGGCCGCCCCGCCGCCGCGCTGCGGCCCAGGGACCGGGCCCGCCTGGTCGCCTACGCGCCCCAGAGCCCGGCGCTGCCGCCCGACATGACGGTGTTCGACTACGCCCTGCTGGGCCGCACTCCGTATGTCTCCCACTTCGGCAGGGAGAGCCGCCACGACCGGGACATCACCGCGTCGGTGCTCGACCGGCTCGACCTGACCGGCTTCGCGGCCCGCCGGGTGGGCGAGCTTTCCGGCGGGGAGCGGCAGCGCGTGGTGCTGGCCAGGGCGCTCGCCCAGCAGGCGCTCGTACTCCTGCTCGACGAGCCCACCACCGCCCTGGATCTCGGCCACCAGCAGCAGGTGCTCGATCTGGTCGACCGGCTGCGCCTGGCCGACGGCCTCACCGTCGTCACCACACTGCACGACCTGACCCTCGCCGGCCTGTACGCCGACACCCTGCTGCTGCTCGCCCGGGGCCGCGCGGTGGCCGCCGGCAAGCCCGCCCACGTGCTCACCGAGGAACTCGTCGGCACGCACTTCGACGCGCACGTGAAGATCGAGCCGGGCCCGGACGGGCGTCCCGTCGTCCATCTCGTCAGAGGAGGAACGTGAAACTCACCTACCGGGTCGAAGAGGGCGCGCGGCTGGGATCGCTGCTGTGGGAGTTAGGGCCTGGCCGGCGGGCGATCTCCTCGGCCGTGCTCGGCGGCGGCATCGGCCCCCGCTCCTGGGTGCTGAACGCGCAGGTCGTGGCCGGCTACGCGCGGACGGACCCGGTCGAGCACCTGGCCGGGCTGGCGCCTCCGGGTGAAGGGGTGGGGATGATGACGGCCGCCTCCGTGGACCGGTACGTGACCGCCGAGGACGGGGGCGTGCGGGCCGTCGCCACCGTCGGGCTGCGCGTGCCGACGTGGGCCGCCGCACCCGAAGGCGCCGCCGACCCGGAGCTGGCCCCGATGCTGGGCGTCGCCCCGCCCGTGGGCACGATCAACATCATGGCCACGCTGCCGGTGGCGATGACCGACGCCGCGCTGGTCAACGCCGTCATGACGGTGACGGAGGCCAAGACCCAGGCGCTGGCCGAGGCGGGCTTCGCCGGCACGGGGACCGCCTCCGACGCGGTCTGCGTCGTCGTATCGGCCGGCGGCACCGAGGAGCTGTTCGCGGGCCCCCGCTCGACCTGGGGCGCCCGGCTCGCCCGCGCGGTCCACGCCGCCGTCCGCCGCGGCGCCGAAGAGTGGCGGCCCTATGACAGAGAGTCAGGGAATGTGGGGAAGTAGCATGTGCGCAAGGGCGTGATCCGTGACGATGGGTGGGTGACCGCATTGGCGACGACCGAACCGACGACTGGGCGCACGGTCCTTCCTGGCGTGCCACCCTTCTCTGTCGACGACCTGCTCAAGTTCCCCGATGACGGGAATCGCTATGAGCTCTTCAACGGGAGCCTACTGGTGAGCCCTGCCCCCACCCCCCTACACCAGCGTGTCATCACGCGTGCCTTGATCATGTTGGAGAATGCCAGCCCTCCGGATCTGGAGGCGCTGACCACCATCAACCTGCGGGTCAGCGACAAGGACTTCTATATTCCCGATCTCGCGGTCGTGCCGGTCACCTCGGTGGAGGCGGTGCGGCTCATGTTCTCGCCCGCTGACATCCGGCTCGCGGTGGAAGTGGTCAGTCCGAGCACGCAGGCGCGCGACCGGCTCCTCAAGACGGAGGCGTACGCGGCGGCGGGCATTCCGGTCTACTGGCGCATCGAGTTGGCCGAAGGCCCCACCGTCTACGTCTACGAGCTCGACGGCGAGACCTACCGGCCGCCCGCCGCTTACAAGGCAGGGAGCGTCGTCACCCTGCGCGAGCCGTACCCCGTCAGCTTCGACCCCGCCGACCTGATCGAGCGTCGCGACTGATCGAGCGTCGCGTTGAGCGAGCCGTCCCGGTGAGATCCCCGCGGCGTGGGCGACCCTGGTGACGAGCCCGGGGATCAAGTTTTCCGAGCACCCGCGTAACACCGGTGACGATTTCCGCGATGGGGTCTAGTGGGGGTGCTCAATCTCTTCGTCGCCGAGCCGGTCCGGCGCGGAGCCATTCCGGCGGACGTGCCGAGGCCGTCGACGCCGATCGCGTGGCCCGTCTGTGAACGTCAGGTGCTGAGCAAGCGCTTGTCTAGCGTTCATCTATTGACTTACGGCAGGTGATTGGGACCCTGAATCTATCCCTCGGAAAGAGGAGCGGAGATGGCGCGTCTCACAGCTCTGGCCGGCGGTGCCGCGGTGGCACTCGTGCTGCTCGCCCTGCCCGTGGCGGCGCACGAGCACCCCAGCGGCATCACCGATCTGGTGACTCCGGCCGTGGTGCGCGTCGAGGCCACCGCGCACGTCGAGATCACCCTGCTCGACCACATAGGTGACCTGGTGCACGTGGAACGGTCCTACGACGTGCCCATCGGCGTGGGCACGGGCACCGTGGTCAGCCCCGAGGGAGCGATCGTCACACTCACCCGGGTCGTCAAGAACGAACAGGACGTGGCCGTCTACGCGGCCAACCGGATCTTCGCCGAGCACCACGACGTGAAGATCCCGGCCGACTTCGAGCGGCACAAGCTCAAGGACGACCTGCTCGACAAGCACCTGCGGCAGTGCTACCCGCCCAAGTCGGCCAAGGCCACCTGCATCTTCGAGGTCAGCACCGACATCACGGTCTTCCCCAACGTCTCGCCGGCCGACCCCAAGGGACTCAAGGCCGAGCTCGTCAAGGCCGGGCCCCGGCCCGACAGCCCCGCCGTGCTGACGACGTCGGGCCGGGTCATCGGCAGCGTCGGCCTGCCCACGGCCCCGCTCGCCGACAAGGTGCCCGACCAGCAGGGCTCGCCCACGAACATCGCGGGCTTCATCGGCAGGCCCGGCCCTGAGGTCAAGGAGACCGTCGAGATCGCCCACCTCGGCAAGGGCGGCGGCGCCGGTGAGAAGGGCAGGCAGTTCGCCGACCCCGACAAGAAGGTGGACGAGCCGGTCAAGCTGGGCGGCCTGGCCGACCGCGGCCTGCGCGGGGCGCCGGTCATCGGCGACAAGGACGGCCACATCATCGGCATGCTCATCGGCGGCGGCAAGGACGCCAGGATGATCGGCGTCAGGGAGATCAACGCGGCTCTGACCAAGGCCGGGGTGACGCCGCGCAGAGGCCCGATCGACACCGCCTTCGAGGCGGCGCTGACCCGCTACCACACCAAGTACTACACCGAGGCCGCGCCGGGCTTCCAGCGCGTGCTGGAGCTCTATCCCGGCAATGTGGTGGCCGCCACGCTGCTGAAGGACTCACTGGCCAAGCGGGGCGGCCCCGAGGATCAGGGCACGAAGAAGGCGGCGGCGCCGGTGAGCCGGTCCACGCCGCTGTGGCCGTTCATCGTGGTGGCCGGCGTGCTGTTCATGGCGGCGGGCGCCGGGGCGTTCGTGCTGTGGCGGCGCCGCGCGCCCGAGGAGCCGCCGCCCGACCTGCCGCCGCCGGCCGGCCAGCGTCAACCGCCGCTCGACGAGGGGTCCAACCAGACCGTGGTCGTGCGCAGGTCGCAGCCCTTCGCGATCATCCCCCAGCAGAAGCAGGTGCTCACCACGCAGGACCCGCCCGTCAAGTCCCAGGATCCGTCCGTCAAGTACTGCACGGCGTGCGGGATGCGGCTGGGGCACGCGCACCGGTTCTGCGGCTACTGCGGTAACCCCAGCGAGACGTGATGCAATTGAACGACAGATCCCTCATCGGCCAGGAGGTGGCCGGATATTACATCGAGGACATCGTCGGCAAGGGCGGCATGGCCGTCGTCTACCTGGCGCTCGATCCGAGGCTGAGCCGCCGCGTCGCGCTCAAGATCCTCAATCCGGTGCTCAGCGTCGACGACCGCTTCCGGCAGAGGTTCATCCTGGAGTCCAGGACGGTCGCCAGCATCGAGCACCCCAACATCATCCCGATCTACGAGGCCAACGCCGACGCCGACGGCGTGCTGTACATCTCGATGCGCTACGTCGACGGGCTCGACCTGCGCCGCCTCATCTACGACCGGGGGCCGCTGCCGATCGCGCAGGCCAACCAGATCTTCGTCCAGGTCGCCGCCGCGCTCGACGCGGCGCACGCGCACGACCTGATCCACCGCGACGTGAAGCCGGCCAACATCCTGCTGGCCGGCGATCACGTCTACCTGACCGACTTCGGCATCACCAAGCACCGCACGTCCATCTCCGGGCTGACGCAGACCGACCAGTTCATCGGCACACCGCGCTACATGTCGCCCGAGCAGATCAACAAGGAGCACATCGACGGCAGGTGCGACCAGTACGCGCTGGCCTGCGTGGTCTACGAGGCGCTGTCCGGGCGGCTGCCCTTTCAGCGCGACAACGACATCGCGCTGCTCTGGGCGCACCTGGCCGAGCAGCCCACGCCGCTGTCGCAGGTGCGGCCGGAGCTGCCGGCCGACGTCGACGTGGTGATGAACCGCGCGCTGGCCAAGTCGCCGGAGGAGCGCTACCCGAGCTGCGCCGAGTTCGTCACCGCGCTGCGCGACGCCATCAGCGGCCACCCGGCCGCGCCGCCGCCCACTCAGCTCTCCGGGGTGCGGCACCGCCGCCCGGCGCGCCCCGGCCGGCCAGGGCGGCTGCCGATCATCGCCGCCACGATCACCGCGGCGGTCGCGGCGCTGGCCCTGGTCGTGCTCCTGGTCATGACCCAGCGGGGTGATGCCTGGACCCGCTACCAGAGCACGCCGGCCGCGCCGCTGTCGTTCGAGCATCCGGCCGGCTGGAGTGTGCGGACCCACGGCGACCTCTTCGCGGTGGCCTCGCCGCACGTCGCCGAGTTCGAGACGTTGTTCGTGTCCGGCGCGGGCGCCGACTGGACCCCGGTGGTGCCGATCATCACCGACGACCCCGACGGCGCCGTCGGCGTCTACGTCCAGCTCTCCGAGACGCTCAGCACCACCGCCACCGACGTCCAGATGCGGGCGACCCTGGAGGGCCTGCTGCCCGGCAAGATCGACGTGAGCGGCCCGGTCACCGAGCAGGCGGGCACCAGCCCGGCCACCCGCTACACCGGCTCGCTGACCGACCGCAACAGCGGCGTGCGGCTCGGTTTCGTCACCTACATCGTCGACCGCCGGCCCGAGCCGATGATGCTGCTGATGTACTTCTGCGCCAAGAACAGCTGCGACGACGCCACCCAGGCCCGCATCAGGCAGAGCGTCCGGCTGTCATGAGCTTGTAACTGACTTGTGTACGGCTTGACCTGGGTGTTCAAAGGCGGGGGGCGCGGTTTAGCCTCCGGATGTGAGCATTCGAATCGTCATCGTCGACGACCAGGCGATGGTCAGGGCCGGGCTGCGCATGATCGTGGAGAGCGAGCCGGGCATGGAGGTCGTCGGCGAGGCGGCCGACGGGCGCGACGCCATCGCGGTCGCCAGGCGGACCCGGCCCGACATCGTGTTGATGGACATCTCGATGCCGCGGCTCGACGGGCTGTCGGCGGCCAGGGAGCTCCTCGACGCGCCGTCGCCGCCCAAGGTCATCACGCTGACCACGTTCGACAGCGACGAGAATCTCTACGCGGCGCTGCGCGCCGGCACCAGCGGCTTCCTGCTCAAGGTGTCGCCGCCCGAGCAGCTCATCGAGGCGATCCGGGTCGTGCACGCCGGTGACGCGCTGCTCGACCCGGCGGTCACCAGCCGGGTGATCGCCACGTTCGCGGGCCGGGCCGAGCCCAAGCCGTCGCCCAGGCTGGACGGGCTGACGCCACGCGAGCTGGAGGTGCTCCAGATGCTGGCGCGCGGCATCACCAACGCCGAGATCGCCCAGGAGTTGTACGTGGGGGAGGCCACGGTCAAGACGCACGTGGCGCGGGTGCTGATGAAGCTCGGGCTGCGTGACCGGGCCCAGGCGGTCGTGTTCGCGTACGAGACGGGCGTGGTGCGGCCGGGCGCTGCCTGAATCTCACCATTCGGGAGGGTTTGGTAGAGCATAGGTGCTCTCTGTGTATATTTTCCGTTGTAGGGCGGAAGATACAGGAGATATTTCATGCAGGCTTTCCCCAGGGTGCTGTTCGACGAGGCCCACAGCGAGTCGTGGACCATCCGGCGAGAGGTGGCCGAGACCATCAGTCCCGCCCACCCCGACGACAACAGCTATGCCCGCGCGGCGGCGGCGCTGCGGCACCTGGGGCACACCGTGACGGCCCGGACCGAGGGTGAGCTTTCGGCGGAGGCGCTCCAGGACCAGGACGTGCTGGTCATCGCGCACCCCTCGGGCGAGCGCTGGGAGCGCACCACCGGTTCTGGCAGCCCGGTCCTGTCCGCCGCCGAGCTCGACGCCGTCGAGGCGTTCGTGGCCGAGGGCGGCGGGCTCGTCGTGCTGGCCGAGGAGGAGCAGGACAAGTACGGCAACAACCTGGCCGAGCTGCTGGCCCGGTTCGGCGTCGGCATCGAGCACACCACCGCGCGCGACCCCGCGCACGCCCACCGTGACGTCGCCACCTGGGTGCTGGCCGAGCGAGCCACCACCGACGGCCTCCTCGCGGGCGTCAGAACGGCCTGCTTCTACCGCGCGGGCGTGCTCGTGCCAGGTGCGGACGCCACCGTCCTGTTCGCCACCTCGCCGGCCGCCGCCCCCGCCGCCGCCCCGCTGGCCGTCGCCCTGCGCCACGGCCGGGGCCGCGTCGTCGTGTTCGCCGACTCCGACCTGTTCGGCGACGACTCGATCGACGACTACGACCACCGCAGGCTCTGGGGCAACGTCGTCACCTGGGCGGCCCGCGTGCCCGCCGCCACCGCCTCCGGGGATCGCGACGACACCAAGGCCGCGCTGTTCGCCGGGCTCGCCGCCGCTGTCGAGGAACTGCGGCCGCTCCAGGTCAAGGACGGCTCGGTGCCCGAGCACAAGGAGCGGGGCAAGGAACTGGTCGCGGCCGTCGCCGCCCGCGTGGGCGAGCTGGCGCCGTACTTCCCGCACGACGCCGCCTACCTCCAGGCCGTCCAGGACGACCTCGCCAGGTGGTCGGAGCAGGATCTGGGCGTCCCCGACTTCCTCGACTCGCTGGAGCTGTTCCACCCCGACACCCAGCGCGTCGACGGACTGGAGCACCTCGTGGTGTTCCCCATGTACACCCAGAACGGCAACGCCGACCGCAACCTCGAGGCCGTCTGGCTGCGCACCATCTGGCCCGGGTGGCTGGCCCGGCTGGAGGCGAACGGCTACGACAACCCGATGTTCGTGCCCGTCGCGTTCGAGGCGTTCACCGCCGGCTACGACACCCACTCGGCCGTGCTCTTCCCCGAGACGGTGGCCGTACGGCGGACTCCCGAGCGGTTCACCTGGGGCGCGATCTTCGCCGACCGTGAGGCCGCCAGGTTCCGGCGGGTGTCCCGGGCCGCCACCGAGACGCTCAGGCTGGACCTGCCGCCGGACGCGGCCAGGCTGCTCGACTCCCAGCAGCTCGCCCAGGACACCTACGTCATGTGGGACCTGATTCATGACCGCACGCACAGCCATGGCGACCTGCCGTTCGACCCGTTCATGATCAAGCAGCGGATGCCGTACTGGCTCTACTCCCTGGAGGAGCTGCGCTGCGACCTGACCGCGTTCGGCGAGGCCGTGCGGCTGGAGGAGCAGGGCGTGCCGCACGCCCGTTACGTCCAGCACGCCATCCTGTTCGACCGGCTCTTCCGGTTCCCGATCACCGGCGAGCGGGTGCGCAACTACGACGGGCTCGGCGGCCAGCTGCTCTTCGCCTACCTGCACCGCAACGACATCGTCCGGTGGACCGACAACCGGCTCACGATCGACTGGGAGCGGGTCGCCGGCGGGGTGGCCGACCTGCGAGGCGAGGTGGAGAAGCTCTACCGCGACAGCATCGACCGGTCCAAGCTGGCCCACTGGCTGGCCGCCTACGAGCTGGTCAGCGCCTACGTCGAGCCGCATCCGGCCTCCACCTGGGCCAAGGGCGTCGAGGCGCTGCCCGAGGAGCAGAAGGCCAAGGTCGACGCGGTGCTGCCGGATGAGTTCCCCCTCAGCATGTTCTACGAGGCGCTGCGCCGTAAGCTGACGGACGTGGTCGAATCGACTAAGGGGATCCGGGGATGATCATTCTGGTAACCGGCGCTGCGGGCCCCACAGGTCAGGCAGTGTCCGAATATTTCCGCAAAAACGGTGACACCGTGATCTCCGTCGACAAGGACGACGTCGACCTGCTCGACCGCGAGGCCGTGCTCGACCTGGCGGCCCGCGTCGAACGCGAGCACGGCGGCGTCGACGGCGTGGTGCACCTGGTCGGCGGCTGGCGCGGCTCCGGCAGCTTCGCCGAGACCCGGCTGGAGGACTGGAACGACCTGCACGACCTGCTGATCCGTACCCTCCAGCACGTGTCGCTGGCCTTCGAGCCGCTGCTGCGCAGGAGCCGGGACGGCCGGTTCGTGATCGTCTCGGCCAAGGCCGCCGGGCACCCCACCGCCGGGGGCGCCGCCTACGCCGCCGCCAAGGCCGCCGCCGAGGCGTGGACCCTCTCCCTGGCCGACGCGCTGCGCGGCACCGGCTCCGCCGCCGTCATCCTCGTCGTCAAGGCCCTGGTCAACGACGCCATGCGGGCGGCCAAGCCCGAGGCGAAGTTCGCCGGTTTCACCGACGTGACCGACCTGGCCCGGGCCATCGGCGGGCTCTACGACCGGCCCGCCGCCGACCTCAACGGCACGCGATTGGACCTCACCCAGTGACTCCCCGGCACGACCCCCTGCTCAAGGCGTTCGCCAGCGACAACTACGCCGGGGTGCACCCCGACATCCTGCGGGCCATCGCCGACGCCAACGGCGGCCACCAGATCGCCTACGGCGACGACGTCTACACCGAAGCGCTGCGCGAGGTCTTCCAGCGTCACTTCGGCGAGCAGGCGCAGGCCTGGCCGGTGTTCAACGGCACCGCCGCCAACGTCGTATCGCTGCGCGCGATGACCGCCCAGTGGGAGGCGGTCATCTGCGCGGAGACCGCCCACATCAACACCGACGAGGGCGGCGCCCCCGAGGTGGTGGGCGGCATCAAACTGCTGCCCGTGCCCACGCCCGACGGCAAGCTCACGCCCGAGCTGATCGACCGCCAGGCGTGGGGCTTCGGCGACGTGCACCGGGCCCAGCCGCGCGTCGTGTCCATCTCCAACACCACCGAGCTCGGCACCGTCTACACGCCCGAGGAGATGGCCGCGATCTGCGCCCACGCGCACGAGCGCGGCCTGCTCGTCCACCTCGACGGCTCGCGGCTGACCAACGCCGCCGCCGCCCTCGACGTCCCGATGCGGGCGCTCACCACCGACGCGGGCGTCGACGTGCTCTCCTTCGGCGGCACGAAGATCGGCATGCTGTACGGCGAGGCCGTCGTGGTGCTCAACCCGTCGGCGGCCACCGGGATCGACTACCTCCGCAAGACGTTCATGCAGCTGTCGTCGAAGATGAGGTTCGTGTCGGCCCAGTTCGAGGCGCTGCTCTCCGGTGACCTGTGGCTGCGCAACGCCCGGCAGGCCAACGCGATGGGGCGGCGGCTGGCCGAGGTGGTGCGCGACCTTCCCGGGGTCGAGGTGCCGCGGCCGGTCGAGGCCAACGCGGTCTTCGCCGTCCTGCCCAAGGACGTCACCGAGCGGCTGCAGAAGCGCTTCCGCTTCTACACCTGGAACGAGGCGACGGGCGAGGTGCGGTGGATGTGCGCGTTCGACACCACCGAGGCCGACGTGGACGCGTTCGCCGCGGCGATCGCCGAGGAGCTGGCCTAACCGCGGGTGGCGAGGCGGGCGGCCTGCCAGCCGCCCATCCCGTGCACCGCGCCCCCCGGCGGCGTCGAGGCCGAGCAGAGGAAGACGCCGGGCAGCGGGGTGCGCCAGGGCGCCGGCGACCAGACCGGGCGGTTGACGAACTGACGCAGGCCGGCCAGCCCGCCCCCGATGTCGCCGCCCACCAGGTTGGGGTTCCACGCCTCCAGGTCGGCCGGGCCCATCGCGTGGCGGGCCAGCACCCGGTCGCGGAAGCCGGGCGCGTAGCGCTCGATCTGCGCCTCGATCGCCCCCGTCATGTCCACGGGGGAGCCGTTCGGGACGTGGCAGTAGGCCCACAGCGTGTGGCCGCCCCGCGTCGGATCGGCCGCGTAGGGCTGGGTGAGCAGGACGTACGGCCGGGGCGAGTGACGCCCGGCGGCCACCTCGGCCTCGCTCAGCGCGATCTCCTCCAGGGTGCCGCCCAGATGGACGGTCCCCGCCGCGGCGACGGCCGGATCGCGCCACGGCACCGGCCCGTCGAGCGCCCAGTCGAGCTTGAACACCCCCGGCCCGTACCGGTAGCGCTCCAGCCGGCGACGGTAACGCGCGGGCAGCTCGGCCATCTCCAGGAACCGCCGGGGGGTCACGTCCAGCACGATCGTCTCGGCGCCCAGCCCGGTGAGCTCGTCGAGGCGCCGCACCCGGTGGCCGGTGACCGCCTCGCCGCCCAGCTCCCGCAGCCTGGCCACCAGGGCGTCGGCCAGGACCTGCGAGCCGCCCTTCACCAGCGGCCAGCCGACCAGGTGGGCCAGCGACGCCAGCAGCAGGCCGTACCCGGTGGTGATGGGGGAGCGCAGGTCGAGCACGGAATGCGCGGCCATGCCGGCGAACACCGCGCGGCCCTCGACCGTGCGCAGGGCCCGCCGGGCGAACGTCGTGGCCGGCAGCGCCGCCGCGACTCCGAACCTCGCCGCGGCCGCGAACGCGCGCGGATCCGGCCGCCACGGCCCTAGCGGCTTCACCAGCAGGTCGACCAGCGGGAACCCGGCCCGCGCCGCCGCCCCGGCGGTCGCGTCCCAGACCGCGCCGTCGGCGCCGAGCCCCTCACGCGTGCGGCCGGCGTCGCGGTGCACGAGCACGGCCGGCCGGTCGTCGAGCGGATGCGCGGCCGCCACGCCGGGATGGACGAACTCGACCTGCCCCGGCCCGCGCCCTTCCAGTCCGAGCCCGCGCATCGCGGGCGAGGCGAGCGCCATCGCCATCACGGTCGCGCCGAGATCGTGCACCCGGCCGGGCAGCGTCAGCTCCGCCGACCGCAGCCCGCCGCCGAACCGTTCGGCCGCCTCCAGCAGCAGCACCCGGCGTCCGGCGCGGGCCAGCTCGATCGCCGCGACCAGCCCGTTGGGGCCCGATCCCACGACGACCGCGTCGACGCTCACGACTACGGCTGCGCGCCCCGATGCCCGAGCATGTCGGTCATCAGCTTGATCTCGCCGCTCTGCCCCTTGACGATCTTCTGGGCCATGTTGACCACCTCGTCGCGGTCGGACAGCTTCAGCAGGCCCTCGGCCATCCGCACCCCGCCCTCGTGGTGGCGGATCATCAGCTGCAGGAAGAGCACCTCGGCCTCGGTGCCCTGCAGCTCCTTGAGCTTGGCCAGCTCCGCGGCGCCGGCCATGCCCGGCATCACACCGGGCTCGGCGGCCTCGGTCGTCGCGGCGCCGTGGCCGTGGCCGTGCATCCAGGCCATCGGCCGCAGGTCGGTCGACAGGCCGAGCCCCCACTGCTCCAGCCAGCCGATGAACATGCCGCGCTGCGTGGACTGCGTGGTGATGATGTCGAAGGCCAGGTTGCGGATCTCCTTGGACTGCGTCTTGTCCCTGATGATGAACGACATGTCGACGGCCTGCGCGTGGTGGACGCTCATGTCGCGGGCGAACCCGGCCTCGGCGGAGGTCTCGGCCGGGTCCGCGCCTCGGCCGAGCACGAACAGGAGGACCGCCGCGCCGGCGATCAGCACGGCGCCGGCGATGAGCAGTGGGTTCTTCGCGGGATTACGCATGGCGAGTCCAGCCTATCCATCTCGTACGAGAAGGGAGGAACGATCGCTTTCGACCGCCTTATTCTCCGCATACGCCCGGAGGGCATAGGGTGACCCGAGATTGGCAGGCTGATGGAGGAACGATGAAGGAGAAGGCGCAGGCGCGGCGGGAGCATCTGCAGCGGATGCGGGCCGAGCAGCAGCGCAAGGAGCGTCGCACCGCGTTCCTCATGTGGGGGTCCGGGGGCGCCGTCATCGTGTTGCTCGTCGGTCTGGTCGGTTTCTACCTGGTCAAGCAGTCTCGGGAGACGTCGCTCGACGCGGTGGCCAACTACTCCTACGAGTCCGCGCAGCACGTGTGGAAGCCGGTCTCCTACAAGGAGTCGCCGCCCGTCGGCGGTGAGCACAGCAACTACTGGCAGCAGTGCGACATCTATGCCAAGCCGATCCACAGCGAGCACGGGGTGCATTCCCTGGAGCACGGCGCCATCTGGATCACCTACCGGCCCGACCTGCCCAAGGCGCAGGTCGACAAGCTGACCGAGGTGGCCACCTCGACCGGCCAGCAGGAATACATGCTGATGAGTCCCTTCCCGGACCTGCCGGCGCCGATCGTGGCCTCCTCCTGGGGACACCAGCTCAAGCTGGACAGCCCTGACGACCCCAAGCTGGCCGCCTTCATCAAGAAGTTCCAGAACGGCAAGGACACCCCGGAGCCCGGCGCCACCTGTGGTGGGCCCGACGCCATCACCACCACGGCCGACGTGGCTCCGCTGCCGCCCGAGCCGCAGGGACAGACGCCGATGGAGACGCTCTCGCCGAGCGCCAGCCCCACCGGCCAGTGACGACCGGCCGGTGACGACCGGCCGGTGACGACCGGCCGGTGACGACCGGCCGGTGACGACCGGCCAGTGACGACCGGCCAGTGACGGCCGCCCGCCCCGGCAGGTTCTGACCCGGGGCGGCGTCGCCGGTCAGCCGGCCACCGGGCCGCCGCGCCACGTGGGCGGCGGCCGGTCGCCCACGGCGACGTCGTAGGCCGCGCGGGCCAGCAGCCGGGTCGAGTCGAGCGTGGGCAGGGGAGAGACCTCCGGGGTCACCAGGAGCGGGATCTCGGTGCACACCAGCGCGACCGCGTCGCAGCCCCGCCCGGCCAGTCGTTCGACGACGCGCACGTACTCCCGCCTGGACTCGTCGGTGAAGACGCCGTTCACCAGCTCCTCGAAGATGATCCTGTTGACCAGGTCGCGGTCGGCCGGGTCCGGCACCTCGGTGGCGATGCCACGGGCGGCCATCGCGCGGGGGTAGACGGGGCCGTCCATGAGGTACGTCGTGCCGAGGACGCCGACCCGCCGGCGGCCGTCGGCTGCGGCCTGCTCGGCGACGACCTCGGCCAGGTGCAGGCCGGGCAGCGCGAGCTCCGGGCCGGGGTGTTCGAGGGCCAGGTGCGCGGTGTTGTCGGGGCAGGCGAAGAAGCCGGCACCCGCCCGGGCCAGCCGGTCGACGCTGGTCGACAGCGTGGCCCTGATCGAGGCGTGATCGCCCGCCTCCCACGCGGGCATGCTGCGGCCGAAGGCGATGTAGTCGAGGGTCACGTCGGGGTGCTCGTGGCGGCCGGTCCGCCGGAACCCCTCCTGGCAGTAGGCGAGGAAGCAGAGCGCCGCGCCCTCCGTGCTGTGGGCGAGGATGCCGAGGTGTCCCATGATTGTCTCCGGATCGGCTCAAGGGTTCGTTGGGGCGAACGTCCGCGCACTAGGCTGAACGCGATGGACGGTGTTCGTCAAGCCGAACAGATCGACTTCTGGAGCGAACAGGTGAGAACCGGTTCCGCGAGCGAGGGCGTGCGGGCGCCCTCCGACCTCATCGGGCTGATCGCCGGGGCGATCCGGCGCGAGCGCGCCCGCGCCGGGCTGTCGCTGACCGAGCTGGCCAGGCGGGCGGGGCTGGCCAAGTCCACCCTCTCCCAACTCGAATCCGGCACCGGCAATCCCAGCGTGGAGACGCTGTGGGCGCTCGGCTCCGCGCTCGGCGTGCCGTTCAGCGCGCTGGTCGATCCGCCGCGGCCGGACGTCCGGGTGATCCGGGCCGGCGATGGGCCGGTCGCCCACTCCGAGCAGGCCGGCTACGCGGCCACGCTGCTCGCCTCCTGCCCGCCCAACGCCCGGCGCGACATCTACCGGATCGTGGCCCAGCCGGGCCGGGCCCAGCTCTCGGCCGCCCACCCGCCGGGCACCAGCGAGCACGTGGTGCTGAGCAGCGGCCGGGCGCTGGCGGGCCCGGCCGAGGAGCCGGCCGAGCTCGGGCCCGGCGACTACGTCCGCTATCCCGGCGACACCCCGCACATCTTCCAGGCCCTGCGGGCCGACACCACGGCGGTGTTCGTGATGGAGCACCTCTGAGCGGGCGCTATTCGAGGACGTCCTCCAGCGGTATGGACTCCAGCCGGTGCGCCTCGGCGACCGGCCTGCTCGTCAGGCGTCCCTCGTGGGTGCTCAGGCCGAGCGACAGGGCCCGATCTTGGCGCATCGCGTCCCTCCAGCCCAGGTCGGCGATGGCCAGCGCGTACGGGAGCGTCACGTTCGTGAGCGCGTACGTCGAGGTGTGCGGCACGGCGCCGGGCATGTTGGCCACGCAGTAGAAGATCGAGTCGTGCACCGGGTAGGTCGGCTCGGCGTGCGTCGTCGGGCGTGAGTCCTCGAAGCAGCCGCCCTGGTCGATCGAGATGTCCACCAGCACCGAGCCCGGCCTCATCCGGCTGACCAGCTCGCTGGAGACCAGCCGAGGCGCCCGCGCGCCGGGGATGAGCACCGCGCCGATCACCAGGTCGGCGCTCAGGACCGCCAGCTCGATCTCCAGCGAGTTGGAGGCCACGGTCTGGCAGTGGCCCTGGTAGATCATGTCCGCCTGGCGCAGCTTGTCGATGTTCCGGTCGAGCAGCAGCACCTCGGCCTGCATGCCGAGCGCGATGGCCGCCGCGTTCATGCCCGACACGCCGGCCCCGATCACCACCACGCGAGCCGCGTGCACCCCGGACACGCCGCCCATCAGCACGCCCCTGCCGTCCTGCGAGCGCATCAGATGGTAGGCCCCGACCTGTGGCGCGAGCCGGCCGGCGACCTCCGACATGGGCGCCAGCAGGGGCAGCGCGCCATCGGGGGTCTGTACGGTCTCGTAGGCGACTCCGGTGACGCCCGCGTTGAGCATCGCCATGGTGCACGCCCGTGAGGCGGCCAGATGGAGGTAGGTGAACAGCACCTGCCCCTTGCGCATCCGGTGATACTCCTCGGCCACCGGCTCCTTCACCTTCAGGACCAGATCGCCCTCGGCCCACACCTCGTCCGCCTCGCCGACCATGGTCGCGCCGACCGCCTCGAAGTCGGCGTCGGGCAGCGCCGAGCCGACGCCCGCCCCGCGCTCGACGAGGACCTGGTGGCCGTGCCGGATGAACTCGTGCGCACCCGCCGGGGTGAGCGCGACGCGATACTCGTTGTCCTTGATCTCGCGGGGAACGCCGACCTTCATGGGGCCACTTCCGTTTCACCGGGCGCCGGTGACTGCCGTCGCCCTGTCCTCGTTCCTCAGTTCCGCCGCCTGTCACGAGAGAATTGAGGATTGTTCTGCTGATTACCTGGGTTCTGCCCGTCCTCGATAAGCTCACCCGCAGCCCGAACCTCAGGATGGTGTCGTCAAGGATGGACAGCCCGGGAGAGAGCCCCTCCGCGGTCAGGGAAGAGCCGCAGGCCAGCCGAGTGACCACCATCGTGCTGATCGTCTCGCTCGTCCTGGTCGTGCTCCTGGCCGGTGTGGCCGGCACCGTGGCCGTGCTGATGACCAAGAGTCCCGACGCCCCGTTCCTCGGGGGCACGCCGCCGCGCCGGCTGGCCACGCCCATCCACTTCGCCCCGGTCCGCGAGACCAAGGCGGCTCCGTGCCCCGGCGTCCAGGCCGTGCTCGACGAACGGCAGACCACCTGCTACCTGTTGGAGGACGGGGTCACGGTCAACGCCGTGCAGCGGATCGCCCCGGTGCGCGAGAAGGACGGCACCTACTCGGTCCGCGTCGCGATCGCCCCCGCCTTCCGCGACAAGGTGGCCGAGCTCATCGACGAGCTGGTGACCGACCAGCGTCAGGTCGCCGTCGTGCTGGTGCCCGCGACCGTGGTGGCGGCGCCCATCGTCACCCAGAGCATGGACGGCGACAGTCTGAGCATCGCCGGGTTCACCAAGGAGGAGGCCGACGCGATCGCCGCCCGCCTCCTGGGCGACCCGGCGGGCGCGGGCACTCCCGGCCCGAACCCATCCGACCTGGGCAACCCCGACCCCGGTCCCCCGAACACGGGCGACCCCGGCACGGGTGTCCCCAACACGGGCGTCCCCGGCACGGGCGATCCCGGTACGGGCGTCCCCAACACCGGCGTGCCTGACACGAGCCTGCCCGTCTCGACGGGCCCGGCCGCCCTGGAGACCGGTGACCGCCCCACGCGCGACCGCCGCTACGCCAGCTGCAAGGAGGCCGTGGCGGCCGGCGACGGCCCCTACACCAAGGGCGTCCACCCCGAATACGCCTGGTACGTCGACGTCGACGGCAACGGCGTGGCCTGCAACACCCCCGACATCCGCTAGCACTCAGCCGAAGAGGTTCTGCAGCGCGGAGATCCCGAAGTACGCGAGGAAGACCAGCGACACGACCCAGAGCAGCCACGGGATCTGGGCGCGCTTGCCCCGCGCCGCCTTGATGAGCGTGTACGTGATCACCCCGGCCCCCACCCCGTTGGTGATCGAGTACGTGAACGGCATCAGCGCGATCGTCAGGAACGCCGGCACCGCCAGTTCCAGGTCCTCCCACGGCACGTTGCGGCTCTGCGTCATCATCAGCGCCCCGACGAGCACCAGCGCCGGGGCGGCGGCCGCGGCGGGCACCACGGCCGCCAGCGGCGTGAAGAGCAGCGTGAGACCGAGCAGCGCGCCCGTCACGACGGAGGCCAGCCCGGTGCGCGCCCCTTCGCCGACGCCCGCCGCCGACTCCACGAACACCGTGTTGGCCGACGCGCTCGTCACCCCGCCGACGACGCCCGCGACGCCGTCCACGGTGAGGATGCGGCCCAGCCTCGGCACCCGGCCGCGTTCGTCGACCAGCCCGGCCTCGTCGCTGACGCCGATGATCGTGCCCATGGCGTCGAAGAACCCGGACAGCACCAGGGTGAACAGCACCACGGTGGCCGTCAGCGCGCCGGCCCGGGCGAACCCGCCGAACACGTCCACCTGCCCCACCAGCCCGAAGTCCGGCGCGGCGACCAGCGACTCCGGCATCCGCGGCGTCACCACGCCCCACGCCCCGGGCGCGATGGTGGCCAGCGAGTTCACCGCCACGGCCACCACGGTGGTCACCGCGATGCTGATCAGGATGGCCGCCGGGACCCTGCGCGCGTACAGGACGATCATCAGGAGCAGGCCGAAGCAGAAGACGGCGACCGGCCAGCCCGTGAGGTGCCCGGTCGCGCCGAGCTGCACCGGAGTGCCCGTCCCCGTGGTGACGAACCCGGCGTCGACCAGCCCGACCAGCGCGATGAACATCCCGATCCCGACGCTGATGGCATGCTTCAGCGCCAGCGGGATCGCGTTCATGATCAGAGTGCGCAGGCCGGTCACGGCGAGCACGATGATGACCACGCCTTCGAGCACGACCAGGCCCATCGCCTGCGGCCAGGTCATGTGCGGGGCGGCCTGGTAGGCGACGAGGGCGTTCAGCCCCAGCCCGGCCGCCAGGCCGAACGGCGCGTTGCCGGCGAACGCCATCAGCAGCGTGCTGACGGCCGCGGCCAGGGCCGTCGACGTGGTCAGCTGCGCGATGGTGAGCCGGGCGCCGGTGACGTCCTGCGCGCCGGCCAGGATGATCGGGTTGAGCAGGATGATGTAGGCCATCGCCATGAAGGTGGTGACCCCGCCACGCATCTCGCGGCCGGCGTCGCTTCCCCGCCCGGACAGCTCGAAGAGCTTGTCGAGCACAGCCATCCCCCCTCATGATCAGGGGGAATCGCGGCAAACCTACCCGGCGGGAGAGATGATCACGCTTTCTCGTGCTTGCCGCCGCCCACCAGGGCGGCGAACTCCTCCAGCCCGATCTGGCCGTCGCCGTCGCGGTCGGCCGAGGCGATGAACGCCTCGATCTCCTCGCTGGTGGCGCCCTGGGCGCCCAGCGCCAGGTTGACCTGCCTGATCTCGGCGGCCGTCAGCAGGCCGTCGCCGTCGCTGTCGAACCGCTCGAACTCCGCCTTGGCCGCTTCACGCGCGTCCGTCATCGGAACCTCCCCGTCTGTCAAACCAGGGCGATATCTTCCGGTCTGATGGGAACGCGCGTCAACTCGCGGCCCGTAGCCGCCCGCACCGCCGCCGCGATGGCGGGCGTGGACGACAGCGTGGGCGGCTCGCCCGCCCCGCGCAGTCCGTACGGCGCGGCGGGGTCGGGATTCTCCAGGATCGTGGTCACCATCGGCGGCATGTCGAGGATGGTGGGGATCAGGTAGTCGGTGAACGACGGGTTCAGCACCTGTCCGTCGCGCAGCCGGATCTCCTCCATCAGCGCCAGCCCGAGCCCCTGCGCGGACCCGCCGTGGATCTGGCCCTCCAGCGCCTGCGGGTTCAGGATCCGGCCCACGTCCTGGACGGCGGCCAGCTCGACCACCTTCACCAGGCCCAGCTCCACGTCCACGTCCACCACGGCCCGGTGCACGCACAGCGCCAGCTGGGTGTGCGAGTCGCCCTGCCCCGTCTCGGGATGCAGCGGGTAGGTGGGCCGGTGACGGTACTCCCGCGTCTCCTCGATCGGCCCGAACCTCTCCAGCGCCTCCCGGGCGGCCAACCCGTCGAACCGAGCCCGTACGGCTTCGCAGGCCGCCTTCACCGCGCCACCGGTGACATAGGACTGCCGGGAGGCCGAGGACGAGCCCGCCGAGCCGACCGCCGTGTCGGCCGTGGCCACGGTCACGTTCTGGACGCCCAGCTCGGTGCGGGCGATCTGGGCCTGGACGGTCACCAGGCCCTGCCCGACCTCGGCCGCCGCGGTGTGCACGGTGACGTGCGGCTCGCCGCCGACCAGCTCGGCCCGCACCCTGGCCGTCGAGTAGTCGTCGAAGCCCTCGGAGAAGCAGATGTTCTTGATGCCCACGCCGTAGCCGACGCCACGCCGTACGGACTCGCCGTGGGTGGTCTGCGAGACGCCGCCCGGCAGCGCGCGCAGGTCGGCGGCGGCCGGGCCGGGCAGCGGCATCGCCTCCAGCTCGCGCAGCATCTCGGCGAGCGGCGCGGGCGAGTCGATCACCTGGCCGGTGATCAGCGCCGACCCCTGCGACACGGCGTTGCGCACCCGGATCTCGACCGGCGACAGCCCGCACGCCTCGGCCAGGCGGTCCATCTGCGACTCGTAGGCGTAGCAGGCCTGCACCGCGCCGAACCCGCGCATCGCCCCGCACGGCGGGTTGTTGGTGTAGACGCCGGTCGCCACGACCCGCACGTTCGGCACCTCGTACGGCCCCACGCCCAGCGAGGCGGCGTTGCCGACGACCGCCGGCGAGGAGGAGCAGTAGGCGCCGCCGTCGAGCAGGATGTCGGCCTTGACGTACACGAGCCGGCCGTCACGGGTGGCGCCGTGCTCGTAGCGCATCCAGGCGGGATGGCGGTGCACGTGACCGAAGAAGGACTCCTCGCGGCCGTACACGATCTTCACGGGGCGGTTCAGCCGCAACGCCAGCATGCAGGCGTGCACCTGCATCGACAGGTCCTCCCGGGCCCCGAAGGCGCCGCCCACCCCGGAGAGCGTCAGCCGTACCTTCTCCCGCGGCAGGCCGAGGCACGGCGCGAGCTGGTCGCGGTCCACGTGCAGCCACTGGGTGGCGATGTAGAGGTCGACGCCGCCGTCCTCGGCCGGGACCGCCAGCCCCGACTCCGGCCCCAGGAACGCCTGGTCCTGCATGCCGACCTCGTACTCGCCGGTCACCACGACGTCGGCCTCGAACGTGCCGCCGACCACGACCGGCTGCCGCCTGACGAAGCTCGTGGCCGCGCGCGGGTCGGTCACCGCCTCGCGCGGCTCGTAGTCCACCACGATCGCCGCCGCGGCCCGGCGCGCGGTCTCCGGATGCTCGGCCGCCACCAGAGCCACCGGTTCGCCTTGGTAGCGCACCTGGTCGACGGCCAGCACCGGCTGGTCCTTCAGCTCCAGGCCGTAGTGCTTCTCGCCCGGCACGTCCTCGTGGGTGAGCACGGCGAGCACGCCGGGCATCGCCAGCGCGGGCCCGACGTCGATCGACCGGATCCACGCCGAGGCGTGCGGGCTGCGCAGCGTCACGCCCCACACCATGCCGTCGAGCCACAGGTCGGAGGCGTAGGCGAACTCGCCCGTCACCTTGAGCGTGGCGTCGGGCCGCCGCGCGCTCGCGCCGACGTCCTGCCGCGTCACACCCGCCGTTTCGGTCATTATCCGAGTAGAGCACCGGCGGGGCCGGTCAGCCTATGCGCGGGACGTGAAATCGGAGTCAGCACTTGACGGGATGCCTTGTATATTCCTCCAAGTGCGCATAAGGGACCTGCTGGCCGTCGACGGGCTGAGTCTCACGCTGCTCACCGGTGACCCCGGCCGCGAGTTCCACACCGTGCACATCACCGACCTGCCCGAGCCCGGACGCTACCTGTCGGGCGGCGAGCTGGTGCTCACCGGGCTCATGTGGCGGCACACCCCCGCCGACTCCGCCCGGTTCGTGGCCGCGCTGGTCGAGGCCGGGGTGTCCGCGCTCGGCGCGGGCCGCGCCCGGCTGGGCCACATCCCGGCCGACGTGGTCGCGGCCTGCGAGGAGGCCGGGCTGCCGCTGCTCGACGTGCCCACCGAGGTCTCCTTCCGGGCGATCGCCGAGCGCGTCGCGTCCCGCCTGCCCGGCGACATGCGCGCCGCGCTCGGCCGCCACCGCAGGCTGGTGGCCGCCGTCGCCGAGGGCGCCGGCCTGCCCGATCTGTTCGAGCTGACCGCCGCCGAACTCGGCGTCACGGGCGCGGTGCTCTCCGCGTCCGGCGAGGTGATCGTCGGCTCCGTGGACGATCCGGTACGGCTCGCGCGGGCCTACCTGACCGCCGCCCGGCTGCCCTGCCCGGCCGGCCGCCACACGGTCTTCGACGTGGGCAGCGGACACCGGGCGGCGGGCTGGCTGCTGGCCTGCGACGGTGACCTGATGGACCGGCCCGACCTCGGCTACGAGCTGGCCGCCTGCGTGGCCCTCGAACGCAGCCGGATGGAGGAGGGCCGCCGGGTCGAGCGGCGGCTGACCGAGCAGCTCGTCAGGGCCGCCCTGGCCGGCGCCGACCCGGCCGAACTCAACGCGGGGCTGCGCACCTGCGGCATCGACGCCGCGGAGCCGTACGCGGTGGCGCACCTCACCGTGCCGCAGCCGGACGCGCGACGCGGGCCCGGCCCGGCGGCGCTGGGCGGGCCGGTGCTGGAGGAGCTCCTGGGCCGCGAGGTCGTCGCGGCGGCGCACGCGGACGGCGCGGTGGCGCTGGTGCCGCTGCGCGGCACGACCGTCGCCGGGCTGGCGCAGCGGCTGCGCCGCGGCGTGGAGGTCCTGGCGGCCCTGCCCGACGGCCACGTCTGCGTCGGGCTGAGCGGCGAGCTGTCCGGCGCGGCGGCCGTCAAGGGCGGCGTCGAGGAGGCCGGTCACGCCAGGAGGCTGGCCGAGGCCCGCTCGGGCGGCGTGGTGACCAGCGACGAGATCTACACGCACGCGCTCCTGCTGGCCACGGTGCCGGGCGACGTGCGGCGGTCGTTCGCCGGACGCCTGCTGGGGCCGCTGGCCGACTATGACCGGCTGCACCAGTCGGAGCTGGTGCGGACCCTGGGCACCTTCCTCGACTGCGCCGGGTCGTGGCACGCGTGCGCCGAGCGGTTGCACGTGCACGTCAACACGGTCCGCTATCGGATCAGGAGGGTCGAGGAGCTCACCGGCAGGGATCTGTCAGCGATGGCGGACAGAGTGGACTTCTTCCTCGCGCTGCGGGCGGGCTGATCGGGAGAAACCCGAACAGCGCCCCCCACCCCGCAGGCCGCGGTGTGTGCGGCACCAGGCATGGACCTTCATGGTGGGGGACGTCGTCGGCCGTCAGTGCGGACGGCTCGGGCTAGCAGCAGGAGGGGACTTCGAATTGTGCCGATATCGCAGGCGCGACAGGAGACGAGTCGGCCATCGCGGTCGTAGCATTGCTTCCTACGGCCACCACGGCCGTGAGAAACGTGCCTACTACGGACAGGGCAATGCGCGTGCGCATGGGGGTTCTCCCTCGCCTATGTGTTGTTCGGACGTAATCATCTCAGGGAGTAGCAGCTGTGACTACATCTGACCTGGTCGGACTCCGCATCAAGACAGTGAGGCGGCAGCGCGGGCTGTCGCAGGCGCAGCTCGCACACCCAGAGTTGTCGGACAGCTACGTCTCCTTGATCGAGAGTGGCAAGCGTACCCCGACTCCGGCCGTCCTGGAGTTGCTGGCTCAGAAGCTCGACTGTTCGCTCTCCTATCTCCTCAACGGAGTCACCGCCGAGCAGCTGGAGGACATCGAGCTCGCGCTCGGTTACGCGAGGCTCGCCCTCGAGAACGGTGAGGTGCGGGAGGCCCGCACCCGCTTCGGTGAGCTGCTGGCGAACAACAACCTGACAGGTCTCACGTCGCTCCGTCAAGACACCGAATTCGGCCTGGCGCTGGCCATGGAGGCCTGCGGCGAGCTCGACGAGGCGATCGACGTCCTCAACAGGCTGCGGGCCGAGGAGCTCGGCGCGGAGCGCCACATCGACGTCGCGATCGCCCTGTGCCGCGTCTACCGGCAGAGCGACCGGCTGAGCGAGGCGGTCAAGGTCGGCGAGGCGATCCTCGGCGGTTCGTCGCGGCCGGCCTGGTCCGACGGGCTGATGGAGCTCGGCGCGACCCTGCTCATCGCCTACCTGCACAGCGGCGACCTGCTGCGCGCCCGCCAGTTCGCCGCCGAGCTGCTCAACGCGGCGGAGATGCTCAACACCCCCCGCTCGATCGTCGCGGCCTGCTGGAACGCCGCCGTCGTGGCCGAGAGCACCGGCCACGGTGAGGAGTCGCTGAGCTTCGCCGAGCGCGCACTGGCCATCCAGTCGGAGAACGGCCAGCCGCGCAGTCTCGCCCGCACCCGTGTGGCGTACGCCACCCTGAAGCTCCGGGTCCGCCCCGACTCCGTCGACGAGGTCCGCACCGTGCTGCTGCGCACCGAGCAGGAGCTGGCGCAGACGTCGGCGAGCACCCTCGACCGGGCCAACACCCAGGTCGAGCTCGCCCGCATCGAGATCATGGCGGGCAACCTCGAGCGGGCGATCGCCCACGGCCGCGCCGGGCAGGAGCTGCTGCCGACCACCGCCCGCGCCCTGGAGGCCGAGGCCCACCTGCTGCTGAGCCGCGCCCACGGCGGCCTCGGCGACCTCGCCTCCGCCGAGCGCGAGCTGGCCGCGGTGCGTGAGTGGCTCACGCCGCTGCCCGACTCCCGCCGCGCGGCCGGCACCTGGTACGCCGCGGCCGAGACGATGGAGCAGCTGGGCGACACCCACGGCGCGGTGGAGGGATACCAGCGGGCCCTGGCCTGCGCCGGTCTGTGACTGAGTCCCGGACCGTGGGGCGGCGTCGGTAGCCTGGGGATGCCATGAAGAGAACCCTGCTCACGTCCCTCACCGCGATCCTCGCCGCCCTGCTCGTGATCGGCGCCGCCGTGCCCGCCCTGGCACACGACGCGCTCAAGCGCAGCGACCCGGCCAAGGGCGCGACGGTCAAGAAGATCGACGAGGTCACGCTCGAGTTCACCGCGAAGGTCCGCATGCCGTTCGTCATCGTCCGTGCCGCGGACGGCGCCGAGCACCAGCTCGGCGCCCCCACGGCCGACGGCCCGGTGGTGACGCAGCGGCTCGGCGGCACCCTGCCCGACGGCGCCTACACGATCGCCTACCGCGTCGTCTCCTCCGACGGTCACCCGGTGGAGGGCGAGATCCCGTTCACCGTCAAGGGCGCGCCGCCGACCGCCGAGCCGACCGCCGAGCCGTCCGCGGCGCCGTCCGCGTCGGCTGAGCCGACCGCCGGATCCGCGGCCGAGCCCACCGCCGCCCCCACCGCCGAGCAGACGGCAGGACAGGTGTCGCAGCCGGACGCCACGCAGGCGGCGTCCCAGGAGGAATCCTCGGTCGCGTTCCCCGTCTGGCTGCTCGTCGTCGTCGGGGCGCTGGCCGGCATCGGGGTCGGGTTCCTGCTCAGCATGCGCAAGAAGAAGCCGTGACGAGGGCCGCGCGTCTGGCGGTCGTCGCGTCCGCCGCGTCCGTCGCCGGACTGGTGATCGCCATGATCGTGGGAGGCGCGGCCTTCCCCCGGATCATCGCCGGGCTGCCCGACGCCGGCGTGATCACCCGGTGGGGGCTGCCGCTGTCCAAGCTCGCCATGGACGTGGCGGGCGTCCTCACCGTCGGCCTGCTGCTGACGGCCACCATGCTGCTGCCCAACGACAAGGGCGTGCTCGGCCGCGACGCGCTGCGCGACGTGCAGGCCGCCTCGTGGACCGCGGTGGCCTGGGGCGCCGCGGCCTTCCTCACGCTGCTGTTCGGCGTGGCCGACTCGTGGGGCCGGCCGGTCACCCAGGTGCTCACCGGCAACTACCTGACCAGCTACGCCACCCAGACCAGCCAGGGCATCGCGCTCACGCTCGTGGTGCTGTTCGCGATGGCGATCGCGCTGTTCTCGCGCGGGGCCATCACCGCGGGGGCGTCGGCCGCCCTGCTGGTGCTGGCGCTGGTGACGCTGCTGCCGCCGGCGCTCACCGGCCACTCCGCCTCCTCGCCCAACCACGACCTGGCCGTCTCCGGCCTGTCGCTGCACCTGCTCTCGCTCGCCCTGTGGGTGGGCGGGCTCGTCGTCGTCGCGCTGCACGCCGTGCGCGGCCTGCCTCGGCTCGACATCGCCGCCGCCAGGTTCTCCAGGCTCGCCCTGTGGTGCTACGTCGGCGTCGGCCTGTCCGGCGTGTTCAGCGTCATCGCGCGGCTGGCCAACGTCTCCGACCTCTGGACGTCGTCCTACGGCCTGCTGGTCGTGGCGAAGATCGTCGCGTTCGTGCTGCTCGGCTACGTGGGCTGGTGGCACCGGCAGCGCACGCTGGTGAGCCTCGGCGAGGGGCGGCCCCACGCGTTCACCCGGCTGGCGGGCGGCGAGACGCTGCTCATGCTCGCCACCATGGGCCTGGCCGTCGCGCTCTCGCGCACCGCGCCGCCGCCGGTCATCCTGCCCGCCGACCGCGCCTTCGACCTGCTCGGCTTCCCGATGCCGCCGCCGATCACGGTGGGCAACGTCCTCTCGCTCTGGTGGCTCGACCTGTTCTTCGCGCTGGTCGCCGCCGCGCTGGCCGGCCTGTACGGCGCCGGGGTGGTCAGGCTGCTCAGGCGTGGCGACTCCTGGCCGTGGGGACGCACCGTGTCGTGGTTCGCCGGTGTGGCGATCCTGGTCTTCGCCACCCAGAGCGGCCTGGCCCGCTACGCCAAGGTCATGTTCGACGTGCACATGATCGAGCACATGACGCTGTCCATGATCGTGCCGATCTTCCTGGTGCTCGGCGGGCCCGTCACGCTCGCCCTGCGCGCGATCCGGCCGGCCGTCAGGCGGGGCGACCGCGGGCCGCGCGAGTGGCTGACGACCATCCTGCACAGCCGGGTCGTCCGGGTCCTCGCCCATCCGGCCATCGCCACCGCCCTCTTCATCGTCTCGACCTACGCGCTCTACTTCACGCCGTTGTTCGCCTCGGCCATGGAGGAGCACCTCGGGCACATCTGGATGACCCTGCACTTCCTGATCAGCGGGTCGCTGTTCTTCTGGGTCATCATCGGGGTCGACCCGGCGCCGCACCGCCTGCCGTACGTCGGCAAGCTCCTGACGCTGTTCGTGACCATGCCGTTCCACGCGTTCTTCGGGGTGGCGCTGATGATGACGGGCACCCTGATCGCGTCCGGCTGGTACGAACAACTGGGCCGCACCTGGGGAGAGTCGCTGCTCCAGGAGCAGCAGAACGGCGGGGCGATCGCCTGGGGGTTCGGTGAGATACCGACGCTCATCGTGCTGCTGACCATCGCCGTCCAGTGGTACAAGGACGAGGACCGACAGGCCCGCCGGGCCGACCGGCGGGCCGACCGCAGCGGCGCGGGTGACCCCGAGCTCGACTCCTACAACGCCTACCTCGCCCGCCTCAACCGTGCCGACAAGGGCGAGTAACCGGATGGCAAGGGCCACATAACCGGAGGCAACACGGCTCCGAGCAGCCGGGTAGCCTTGCCTGAAGGGGAGACGGGCATCACTTCCACAGCTGGACGCGCAGTTCACCGGGGGATCGCGCGCCGCGCGGAAACGCGGGCTGCGGGGGGCCGGCGATGCTCGGGTGCTCAGGAAGGCGAGTTGAGTTGTCCAAAGAGACACGCATGCGTGGGGGACGAAGCCTGGCCGAGGCGCTCGAATGCGATGTGACGGAGTGGTCCGAGCGCACCGGCATCCGTGTGGAGAGGTGGGCGCTGCCCGCCACCGACGTGCCGTCGCGCATCGCGCAGGCGGTGCTGACCGCCATCCGCGAGGCGCTGGCCAACGTCGAGGCGCACAGCGGCGCCGAGGTGGTGTCGATCGCGGTGACCATCGGCGGTAGCGGCCTGCGCATGACGGTGAGCGATCACGGCGCCGGGTTCGACCCGGGCAGGGCCGGGGGGCGGGGCATCGCGCGGATGCGGGCCGCCTTCACCGACGTCGGCGGCAACCTGTCGGTCAACAGTGTGCCGGGTGAGGGCACCACGGTCACCGGCGCGGTGCCTAAGGCAAGGTGAGGATCTCGCTGCCGGTCTCGGTCACCATGATCGTGTGCTCGAACTGCGCCGTGCGCTTGCGGTCCCTGGTCACCGCGGTCCACTTGTCGGGCCAGATGTCGTAGTCGATCGTGCCCAGCGTCAGCATCGGCTCGATGGTGAAGGTCATGCCCGGCACCAGCTCCACCCGCAGCGACGGGTCGTCGTAGTGGGGCACCATCAGACCGGAGTGGAACGTCGTGCCGATGCCGTGACCGGTGAAGTCGCGCACCACTCCATAGCCGAATCTCTTGGCGTAGGCCTCGATGACCCGCCCCACCACGTTGAGCTGCCGGCCCGGCGCCACCGCCTTGATCGCCCGCATCATGGCCTCGCGGGTGCGCTCGACCAGCAGCCGCGACTCCTCGTCGACCTCGCCCACCAGGAACGTGGCGTCGGTGTCGCCGTGGACGCCGCCGATGAACGCGGTGATGTCGACGTTGACGATGTCGCCCTCGCGCAGCACGGTGTCGTCGGGGATGCCGTGGCAGATCACCTCGTTGATCGAGGTGCACAGGGACTTGGGATAGCCCTTGTAGCCGAGCGTGCTCGGGTAGGCGCCGTGGCCGATGAGGAACTCGTGGCCGACGCGGTCGAGCTCGTCGGTGGTGACACCCGGCTGGACGTGCTTGCCCACCTCTTCGAGGGCCTGCGCGGCGATCCGGCCCGCCACGCGCATCCGCTCGATCGTCTCCGGGGTCTTGACGTCGGACTCGCCGGTCTTGGGGCGCTTCTTGCCGACGTACTCCGGCCGCTCGATGTGGGCGGGAACCTTCCGGATGGGCGAAACTCGCCCTGGCTGGAGCAGTGTCGTCATGAAACACGAGTCTACGGGGCAGAATGAGCCTCGTGAGCGATGGCCAGTGGTGGTTCTGTCTCAAGCACATGCGGGTCGAGCCCGAAAAGGGCTGCCCCAACAAGGACCGGATGGGTCCCTACGCGAGCGAACAGGAGGCCGCCGGCGCGCTGCAGCGCGCCGCCGACCGCAACAAGGCATGGGATGAGGCCGACCAGGACGACGACTGACCTCCGATCCCGGCCGGCTCGGCGATCACCGGGCGGTGGTGATCCGGACGAGCTTGACCAGGGCGACCACGCCGATCGCGGCCCACACCAGGTTGAGACCGGCCGACGGCCAGGCGTCGTTGTAGGCGCTGTTGACCATCAGGGTGATCGAGCCGACCACGTTGATGACCTGGTAGGCCACGCTGTCTCCGGACAGCCGCGAGGTCGAGATGAGGCCGTAGCCGAGCACGAGCAGGCCCGCGCCGAGCCAGCCGAGAGCGTCGAGGAGAAGATCCATGAGGGCCATTGTCCGAACCGGATGATCTGAAGCGCAATTAAAGAAATCTGCATGAGGGCGTAAGCTCTCCTGCATGGAGATCGACCCCCGGCGATTACGGGTGCTGCACGAGGTCGCCCGCCGAGGCGGAGTGATGCGGGCCGCCGAAGCCCTCTACCTGACCCCCTCGGCCGTCTCGCAGCAGCTCGCCCAGCTTGAGCGCGAGGTCGGGCTGGCGCTCATCGACCGCTCCCAGCGCCGCGTCTCCCTCACCCCGGCCGGCCGGGTGCTCGCCGGCTACGCCGAACGGGTCGAGGACGAGCTGGCCGAGGCGCGTCGCGAGCTCACCCGCTTCACTGAACGGCTGGCGGGCCCGGTGCGGATCGCCGCCTTCCCCACGGTGATCAAGCACATGCTGGTGCCGGCCATGCGTGACCTGGCCGCCCGCCATCCCCAGATCGTCCCGATCATCCACGAGGTGTACGGTCCGCCCGCGCTGCAGGAGCTGAGACTCGGCGCCGTCGACGTGCTGATCACCGAGCAGGACATGAGCCTGCCCGTGCTCGCCCAGCCGTCGCTGGCCACCCACGCCTTCTACGTCGACGAGTACCGCATCGTGATGCCTCCGGACTGGCCCGACCCGCCCCGTTCGGTCGCCGACCTGGCGGAGGTGCCGTGGGTGGCCGGCGAGCCCGGCCAGGCGAGCGGGCAGGCGCTGGACCGCCTGGCCGGGCTGCACGGCTTCGAGCCGCGCAAGGTGCACGTCATCACGGACTTCGGGCCCACGCTGGCGCTGGTGGCGGCCGGGCACGGGGTGGCGATCGTGCCCGCGCTGGCCCTGCTCGACGTGCCCGAGGGTGAGGTGCGGGTCAGCGATCTGCGCGACGTGGGGTCACGGCGGCTGGACGCCGTCACGCGGATCAGCCGCACCCGGTCGGGGCAGCCCGACCCCGTGCAGGCGGTCGTGATCAGCGCGATCGAGGACGCCACGGCGGCCCTCGACGCCACCCTGGTCGGCCACCTCCAGCCGCTCTGACCTCGTCGCCGGGGTCAGTCGTTGACGTGCGGACCGCTGACCTTCTCCAGCAGGCGGGCCAGTCGCTCACGCAGGCCGGGACGCCGGGGCTGCTCACCGGCGGCGGCGCTGACCAGGTGCTGGGCGCCGTCGAAGGTGACGGGCCCGCGCGCCGGCACGGCGATCGCGTCGTGGGCCAGCCCGGCCAGCTCGCCGTCGGCGCCCTCTAGCGCCAGGATGGTGGCCCCCGTACGGCGGGCGTCGTCGACGCGTTCGAGCAGCGGCACCGGAGCCTGGCGCTCGGTCACCACGAACAGCGTCTCGCCCCGCCCGGCCCGGTGGATGCGGTCGAGCCCGATCCGCAGGTGGGCAGGCGCGTCGGCGGGCGGAGCCCAGCGCACGAGCGTGGGAGTGAGCTGCGTCAGGCCCGACAGCCTCGCCTCGTCGTCGAGATGGGCGGTCAGGTGCCAGGGCTCCTCGTCGGGCGTGCCCACGAGCAGCAGGCCGCCCGGTGATCGCGTGGCCCGCAGTGCCAGGCCGAACTCCCGGGTGCGCTCGATCCAGCCCGTCTCGGCGAGAAGGTCTCGGAGCAGGGCCACCGATGCAGGGTCCATCAGACCATCGTGCACGACGGGCCCCGGCCGCGCCGACCGGTTGGCGACGTCCGGCGGCTCGTGCCGCGCCGGTGTCACCACCCGCTGGACGTCGCTCCCGGCGCCGGACCACGTCACGGGCGTCGTCGAGGGGGCCCGCCGGATCCGGCGCACCCTGCCCGAGCAGGGGAGTCAGGTGGGGGTGGCCCGAGGGTGGCTTTGAGGGGGGATGGCATGATGCCGCCTATGACTGACGTGAGCGGACTTTCCATCGGCATCCTCGGCGGCACCGGCGACCAGGGGAAGGGGCTGGCGCGGCGGTTCGCGCTGGCGAGGCATCCGGTGCTGATCGGATCGCGCAGCGCCGGGCGGGCGCAGGAGGCGGCCGACTCGATCGGGCACGGCGCGCGCGGCGCGGAGAACGCGGTGGTCGCCACCGAGGCGGACGTCGTGATCGTGGCGGTGCCGTACGACGGGCACAAGGCCCTGCTGGAGTCGCTGCGCGCCGAACTGGCCGGGAAGATCGTCATCGACTGCGTCAACCCGCTCGGCTTCGACAAGAAGGGCGCCTTCGCGCTGCCGGTCGAGGAGGGCAGCGCCGCCCAGCAGGCCGCCGCCGTGCTGCCGGACAGCCGGGTGGTGGCCGCGTTCCACCACGTGTCCGCCGTGGTGCTGATGGACCCCGCGGTGGACAAGGTGGACCTCGACGTGCTGGTGCTCGGCGAGGACCGGGAGGCCACCGACCTGGTGCAGGCGCTGGCGGCGGTCATCCCCGGGGTGCGGGGCGTCTACGGTGGCCGGCTGCGCAACGCCGCCCAGGTCGAGGCGCTGACGGCCAACCTCATCTCGATCAACCGCCGCTACAAGGCGCACGCCGGCATCCGCGTCACCGACATCTGAGCGGACGGTCGCAGCCGCCCGGCGGGCCGCGTCACGCACGATCAGGTCACAGACGCTGCCAAGTGAGGTCGGATCCACTAGCGTCGCCGCCATGCCCCTCGCGTTGATTCCCAGCCCTTCCGTGGGGGTCTGGCATCTCGGATTCATCCCGATCCGGGCCTACGCGTTGTGCTTCATCGTCGGAATCGTCTTCGGCGTCTGGCTGAGCGAGCGCCGCTGGCGCGCTCGGGGCGGCGAGAAAGGCACGATCAGCGACATCGCGGTTCCCGGGGTGATCTTCGGCCTGATCGGCGCCCGTCTCTACCACGTCGTCGTCGACTGGCAGACCTACTTCGGCCCACGTGCGATCAAGGAGCCCTACCAGGCGCTGTTCATCTGGGAGGGCGGGCTCAGCATCTGGGGCGCGGTCGCTCTGGGTGGCGTGGGCGTGTGGCTGGCCTGCCGCCGCCGGGGGCTGTCCCTCAGTGCCGTGGCCGACACGGTCGCGCCCGGCATCGCGTTCGGGCAGGCGATCGCCCGCTGGGGCAACTGGTTCAACCAGGAGCTGTACGGCGGTCCGACCACCTTGCCGTGGGGCCTGGAGATCGACCAGGCGCACGGAGGCGAGCCGGGCGTGCTCTACCACCCGACGTTCCTGTACGAGTCGCTGTGGAACGTGGCGCTCGGTTTCGGGCTGATCCTGGCCGGCAGGCGGCTCACGCTGCGACATGGCCGCCTGTTCGCCCTCTACGTCGCCGGCTATACGCTGGGGCGGTTCTGGATCGAGGGGCTGCGGATCGACCCGGTCGGCGGAGTGGACCACGCGGTGACGTTGCTGGGGCTGCGGATCAACCAGTGGACCTCGATCGTGCTGTTCGTCGGCGCGCTGGTCTATCTCTGGGCGACGCGTGACAAGGACACCGAGGAGATCCTGGTGCCGGCCTCGCCCCAGCAGGACGCCGGCACGTCCCGACCTCGTCCGCCTGAATGACCGTCATGCCGTCGGTTTCGCGGTCGTACAGCTGATTCATGGCGGGTCGGCTCTTCCGGACCGGGTGAGCCGGACGATCCTCGACGAGCCGATGCCGTTCCACCGGAAGTCACGACGTGCGCGAGAGCTTCAGCAGCGCGTCGGCCACTCCCTCCGGATCGACGACCTGGTGCAGGTGCCGGCCGGGCGTGCGCAGCACGGGCCAGCCGCGCCGCGCCGCCTCCTCCGCCACCTTGTCGTATGGCGGGCCGTACCAGAGGCAGGCGCACCTGACCGTGTCCCACCCGGCGGGGACCGGGATGGACTGGGTGTAGGCGGCGAGCGGCAGGCGGGGCTGCTCCTCGACCACCCGCGCCCGCGTCGCCGGATCGGGCAGCAGGGCCGTGACGTCCTCCTCGCTCCACCAGTCGGTCCAGCGCGGCAGCACCCCGGACTCGTCGGCCAGCTCGCGCAGGAACGGGAGGAACGCCTCATCGGCCACCCGGACCAGCCCCTCGGCCGGCGGTAGGTGCGCGTCGGCGAACAGGCACGACACCACCCGCTCGCCCAGCCCCTCACGCACCACCGGGAGGTACAGGCCGGCGTTGCTGTGCCCGGCCAGCACGATCGCCGTTTCGGGCGTCGCCGCGCGCACCGCCTCCACCACCCGCGGCCAGTAGGGAGGCCCACCCTGGGCCACACCGGTCAGATCGGGCACCACGGCCGCGTGCCCACGGCGCTCCAGCGCGCGGGCCACCGGCTCCCACGTCGACGGGCCCACGGACAGGCTGTGCACGAGCACGAACGTCGCCTTCATACCTCCAGCCTCGCGCAGTCGCCCGGTCGCCGGGAGCGTTGTCAGCTCTCGGCGGACGTCGGAGAGCAGCGTGTGCCGGTAGGCGGGTCGCCGCGTCCGGGCGCCCGGCGGCAGGGCGGGTCGAGCATTCTTTGTGTCCGCAAAATCTGACATAGGGGCTTTCAGGGGACATCCTTGAGGTTATGAGTGAACTCCATCCGGAAACGCGCGCCGTCCACCTGCCACAGCCGCCGATCGAGGGCAGCCGCCCGATCGCGGTGCCGATCTACCAGACGTCCGGATTCGTGTTCGACGACCCCGCCGTGATGGCGGACGCCATGGGCCGCCCCGACGGCCCGTTCGTCTACGGCCGCTACACCAACCCCACCGTCCGCTCGCTGGAGACGGCGATCGCCGATCTCGAAGGCGGGGTCGCGGCCGTCGCCACCGGCTCCGGCATGGGCGCGATCAACGCCGTGCTGCTCGGCCTGCTCCAGCCGGGCGACCACCTCATCGCGCAGCGGGCGCTGTACGGCGGGACGGCCGCGATGATCAAGGAGCTGGCCGGCAGGTTCGGCATCACGGTCGACTACGTGCCCGAAGACGATCCCGCGGCCCTGCGCGACGCCGTGCGGCCCGAGACCAGGCTCGTCTACCTGGAGACCATCGCCAACCCGATCGCCCAGGTCGCCGACCTGCCGGGGATGTGCGCGGCCGCGCGCGAGGCGGGCATCGTGTCGGTCGTGGACAACACGTTCGCCTCGCCCGTGCTCTGCCGGCCGATCGAGCACGGCGCGGACATCGTGGTGCACTCCACGACCAAGTACCTGTCCGGGCACACCGACGTGCTCGGCGGCATCGCCGTCTTCGCCGGCGACGAGCTGTACCGCAAGGTCTGGCACTTCGCGATCGAGCTGGGCGTCACGGCGGATCCGTTCGCGTCCTGGCTCACGCTGCGCGGCCTGCAGACCCTGGGGCTGCGGATGGAACGGCACTGCTCGAACGCCCGCCTGATCGCCACCCGGCTGTCCGGGCATCCCGCCGTGAGCGCGGTGCACTGGCCCGGCCTGCCCTCGCATCCGTCGTACGAGCTGGCCGGCAAGCTGCTGCCCGACTTCGGCGGCGTGTTCTCCTTCGACCTGGCCGGCGGCCGGGCGGCGGGGGAGAGGTTCATGGCCGCGGTACGCCTGGCACTCCTGGCCCCCTCGCTGGGCGGGGTGGAAACGCTCGTCCTGCACCCGGCGACCACGTCCCACCGGTCGCTCAGTGTCGAGGAACTGGCCCGGCACGGCATCGGCGAGGGCACCGTGCGCGTCGCGGTGGGCATCGAGCACCCCGAGGACCTCTGGGCCGACATCGAGCAGGCGTTGACATAGGCAGTGGGTGTTCCACCGGCGCGACGAGGCGCGGATGGCCGAACTCAAACGGGCGATCGAGGAGGAGCTGTGACGTCGGTGACGTACGAGGACGTGGTGGGGGCGGCCGGGCGGATCGCCGGTCACGTGCTGCGCACGCCGGTGCTCGAGGTCGCGCCTGGCCTGTTCCTCAAGCTGGAGCTGCTCCAGCACTCCGGATCGTTCAAGGTGCGCGGGGCGTTCAACCGGATCCTGTCCGCCGGTCGGTTGCCGCACGCCTACGACCAGCCCGAGGTGATTGCCGGGCAGGGCACGACCGGGCTGGAGCTGGTGGAGCAGACCGGCGGAGTGGACACCGTCCTGGTGGCCGTGGGCGGTGGCGGGTTCGTCGCCGGCATCACCCTCGGCGTGCGCGGCTCGGCGACGCGGGTCGTGGCCGTCGAACCGGCGCTGATCCCGACCCTGCACGACGCGCTGAAGGCGGGGCGGCCGGTGCCCGTCCCGGTCAGCGGGGTCGCGGCCGACGCCCTCGGCGCCACCCGGCTGGGCGGGCTGGCCTTCGACGTCTGCTCCCGGGCGGGGGTGAGCAGCGTGCTCGTGCCCGACGAGGCGATCGTGGCGGCCCGCCGTACGCTGTGGGAACGGCACCGTGTGGCGGCCGAGCACGCGGGCGCGACCGCCTACGCCGCGCTGCTGTCGGGCGCGTACGTCCCCGCCCCCGGTGAGCGGGTCGCGGTCCTGGTGTGCGGGTCCAACACCGACCCGGCCACCCTGGCCTGACCGGCCGCGCGCGCTTCGCGGGGGCGCGAACGTACCACTAGTGCGCGGTCAATCGTAGGTGTGCTCCCGGGCGGGGAAGGCGCCGGAGCCGACGTCGGCGGCGAAGGCGCGGGCGGCCCGGTCCAGCTCCTCGCCCAGCGCCGAGTAGCGCTTGACGAACCTCGCCGGGCGTGGGGTCAGGCCCATGAGGTCCTGCCAGACCAGCACCTGCGCGTCGGTGCCGGCGCCGGCGCCGATGCCGACGGTGGGGATCGACAGGGACTCCGTGACCCGTTCGGCCAGGTCGGCGGGCACGCACTCCAGCACCACCGCGAACGCCCCGGCCCGCTCCAGGTCCTTGGCGTCCTTCATGAGCTCGTCGCCCGACTCGCCGCGGCCCTGGACCCGGTAGCCGCCGAGCGTGTTGACCGACTGCGGGGTCAGGCCGAGGTGCGCCATGACCGGCACCCCCGCCGCGACCAGCGCTTCGACCTGGGGCACCACGCGGCGGCCGCCCTCCAGTTTGATCGCGTGCGCGCCCGCCTCCTTCATGAAGCGGGCGGCCGTCTCCAGGGCCTGCGCCGGTGACGACTGGTAGGAACCGAACGGCAGGTCGGCCACCACGAGGGCGCGCGAGGAGCCCCGCACCACGGCCGCCGTGAGCGGGAGCAGGTCGTCGACGGTGACGGGCACCGTCGACTCGTAGCCGTAGACGACCATCGCGGCGGAGTCGCCGACCAGCAGGACGGGGATGCCCGCCTGGTCGAACACGCGGGCCGTCATCGCGTCGTACGCCGTCAGCATGGGCCATCTCTCGCCGCGTGCCTTGGCCGCCGCGATGTCGCGCACGGTGAGTCTGCGACCGCCGGCGCCGCCGTACAGCGTGGTGGAAGAGGACATGGGTGGACCCTCCAGAGAAAGTCTCGAGGCGCCCCTGTGGCGTCCCCGGACCTCTCCGATGATGCCACCCGCGAAAACCGATGGCGAAACTGTCGGTACGCCTTGCCAGAATGGCTGCGGAGGTAAGCAATCATCATGGCAATCGAGCCTTACCGGCGCCTGTTCAGGCTGCCCGGCGTCCGGACCCTGCTCCTGGTGGGCCTGCTCGCGCGGGTCCCGGCCACCGCGACGGGCATGGCGTTGACGCTGCACGTCGCCCACGGCATGGGGCTCGGCTTCGGCCGGGCCGGGCTGGTCACCATGGCCAGCACGATCGGCATGGCCGTCGGCTCGCCGCTGTCGGGCAGGCTCGTCGACCGGCACGGGCTGCGGCCGGTGCTGGTCGTCACCACCGGGGCGCAGGCGGCGTTCTGGTCCTGCGCCTGGGCGCTGCCGTTCCCGGTGCTGGTCGGCGCGGCGGCGGTGGCCGGGCTGCTGGTGCTGCCGGTGTTCGGCGTGATCAGGCAGTGCCTGGCCGCCGTGGTGCCCCCGGAGCAGCGCCGGATGGGCTTCTCGCTCGACTCGATGCTGGTCGAGATCTCCTATATGACCGGCCCGGCGCTGGCCGTGGCCGGGGTGACCATGCTGGGCGGCGGGCCGACGATGATGATCATCGCGGTCGGCCTGACCGGCTCCGGCCTGACGCTGATCCTGCTCGACCCGCCGATCCGTTCGGCCGAGGAGCTCGACGAGCCCGTGGCGCGGGTGCCGCGACGGCGGTGGCTCACGCCGGGCATGGTCGCGCTGCTCGGCACCGCGGCCGCGGCCACGTTCGTGCTCACCGCGACCGAGCTGGCCCTGGTCGGCACCATGGAGCACACCGGGCAGACGGCGTGGATCGGGCTCGCCGTGGCCATCTGGTGCCTCTACTCCCTGCTCGGCGGCTTCGTCTACGGCGGGCTGAGCCGTGGGTTCTCGCCCCTGCTGCTCATCGGGCTCATGGGCGCGCTGACCGTGCCCGTGGGGCTGGCGGGCGGCGACTGGCGATGGCTGGTCCTCGCCCTGCTGCCGGCCGGGCTGCTCTGCGCCCCCGCCCTGTCCTCCACGGTCGAGGGGGTCAGCCGCTGGGTGCCCTCGGGGGCCCGGGGCGAGGCGATGGGCCTGCACGGCACCGCCCTGCTGATCGGTGGTGCGGCCTCCGCGCCCGTCGCCGGGGCGATCATCGACGCGCACGGCGCCACCTGGGCCTTCGTCATGGCCGGGCTGGTGGGGGTGTTCATGGTGGTGCTCGCGTTGCCGTTCTGGCGGCGGCGCCCCGGAGTGGCCGGGGCCGTCATGGAGCCGAGCCTGGAGTCCGCCGCGGCACACTGACCCGCCATTTCGAAACGGTACTGTTGCGTATCGAAATGGGTTACGATACGGTTCTGTTGCGAAACTCGACCGTATCGAAATTAGGATGTGCTCATGGACGCGACGCAGGACCGGCTGGACCAGGGCCATCCACGGAGATGGGCGATTCTCGGCGTGCTGGTGTTCAGCCTGCTGGCGGTGGTGCTCGACAACACGATCCTCAACGTGGCGATGAAGACCATCGCCGACCCGGTCGAGGGCCTGGGCGCGACGCAGAGCGAGCTGGAATGGGCGATCAACTCCTACACGCTGGTGTTCGCCGGGCTGCTGTTCACCTTCGGCGTGATCGGTGACCGCACCGGGCGCAAGCGGATGCTCTTCATCGGCATGCTGTTGTTCGGGCTGGCCTCGCTGATCAGCGCCTACTCCCAGGATCCGACGCAGCTGATCCTGGCCAGGGCGGCGATGGGCATCGGCGGCGCCGCCATCATGCCGGCCACGCTGGCCATCATCTCCAACATCTTCCCGCCCGGCGAGCGGGGCAAGGCGATCGGCGTCTGGGCCGGCGGCGTGGGGCTGGCGATCGCGATCGGCCCCATCACGGGCGGGTTGCTGATCGAGCGCTTCTGGTGGGGCTCGATCTTCCTGGTCAACGTGCCGATCGTGGTGGTCAGCATGATCCTCATCGCCAGGGTGGTGCCCGAGTCGCGTGACCCCAAGCCGTCCAGGCTCGACCCGGTCGGCGTGCTGCTCTCCATCGTCGGTCTGGTCGCCGTGGTCTACGGCATCATCCGCGGCGGCGAGCTGGCCACCGTGACCAGCCCCGAGGTCTACGGGCCGGCGTTGTTCGGGGCGGCCGTGCTGGCGGTGTTCGTCTGGTGGGAGCGGCGCAGCGACCATCCGGCCTTCGACGTGCGCAACTTCACCAACCCGAGGTTCAGCACGGCCATCGGCATGGTCGGCATCGTGTTCTTCGCGATGATGGGCGGGATGTTCTTCCTCACCTTCTACCTGCAGATCGTGCTCGGCTACAGCCCGATCCAGGCGGGGGCGCTGATGATCCCGTTCGCGGCGGCGCAGCTCATCTTCGCGCCGCTCAGCCAGCGGGTGAACGAGCGGTTCGGGGCCAAGCTGGCGTCCACCGTGAGCATGATCGTGATCACCCTGGCGCTGGGCAGCTACGCGTTCCTCGACCAGCACACGCCGATCGTCCTGATCGAGGTCATCTTCTTCGTCCAAGGCGCCGCGATGGCCAACATCATGCCGCCCGCCACCACCGCGATCATGGAGTCGCTCCCCAGGGAGAAGGCCGGCGTCGGCTCGGCCATGAGCAACACCGTCCGCCAGGTCGCGGGCGCGCTCGGCGTGGCCGTGCTCGGCTCGGTCCTGTCCTCCAGCTACCGGGGCGAGATCGCCCCCGCCCTGACCGCGCTGCCGCCCGGCGCCCGGCACGCCGCCGGAGAGTCGATCATGGCCACGGCGGGTGTCGCCGAGAGCCTGGGCGCGCAGGGGCAGGCCCTGATGCAGCCCGCGTTCGCCGCGTTCATCGGCGGCATGCACGTCACGGCCCTGGTGTCGGCCGTGTTCACCCTCCTCGGCGCCGCTGTGGTGGCGAAGTGGATGCCGGGCAAGGCCCGTCCGGTCCAGCAGGCGCGAACGAAGGAAACAGCGGCGGTAGGGTGAGGCCCCGATGACGATTCAGGAACCGGCGACGGCCCGCCCGGCGGGCCGCCCGCGCAGCGAGAAGGCCGAAAAGGCGATCATCGACGCCACCCTCGACCTGATCGGCGAGGGCACGGGCCTCGTCGAGCTGTCCATCGAGGCGATCGCGTCCCGGGCCGGCGTCGGCAAGACGACCATCTACCGGCGCTGGTCCAACAAGGAGGACCTGGTGGCCGACGCGCTGGCCACGCTCCAGGCCCCGCTGCCGCGGCTCGCCGGGGTCTCGGTGCGCGACGACCTGATCGTCCTGCTCGACTCGATGCGCAGCGAGGCGGGCCAGGTCCGCACCCGGTGCGTGATGAACATCGCCTTCAGCGAGTCCGACCGCTACCCGCGGCTGATGGAGCGGTTCGTCGACATCGCGGTCGAGCCCCGCAGGCAGGCGATGCGCGAGGTGATCCGGCGCGGCATCGCCTCCGGTGAGCTGCGGCCGGACATCGAGGTGGAGATGAGCATGGCCATCCTGTCGGGGGCGATGATCTGGCATCACAAGTGGGGCCCCGCCGACGGCCTCCCCGCCGACCTCGCCGAGCGGATCGTCGACCACCTGCTGCCCGGCCTGGCCGCCTGAGCTCCCTCTTCGGCACCGTCCGGCCGCCCGTTCAGGCGGGGTTCGTCGCGATCTTGTGAAGATCTGTGCGGGTGGCCGTCAGAGACCTAGGCAAGAACGTGAGCTTTGTTCTAATCTCGCGCCCATGCCCTCCTTACGCAGGATCGCGATCGTCGTAGCCCTGGTGTTCGGTCAGCTGCTGGCCGCCGGCGCGGCGCTTGCGCACGAGGAACGGCCGGTCACGCTGCCGGACGGCACGGGCAGCGTGCCGGTGCTGCGCACCTCGGAGCCCGACCTGCTGGTGTGCAAGACCGGCAAGGCCGACTTCGAACGGCGGATCGCCGGTTTCCCCGCCGCCCTCAAGGAGCGCAACCGCACCCTCTTCGAGCGGTGCCGGCGCGACGGCTTCCGGCACCTCCAGGAAGCCGTCGACCAGGTGAACAAGCCCGGGATGACGATCGCGATCCTGCCCGGCCTCTACAGCGAGGAGCCCAGCCGGCCCGCCCCCACCGGAGACTGCGCCAACCTCCAGGCCCGCTGGTCCGACTGGGGCTACCAGATCCTCAGCTTCGAACAACAGCAGCAGTGCCCCCACAACCAGAACCTGGTGGCCATCCTCGGCAAGCGCGACCTGCAGATCGAGGGCACCGGTGCGAACCCGCTCGACGTGGTCATCGACGCCGAATACCACAAGCTCAACGCCATCCGGGCGGACCGTACGGACGGCATCTACTTCCGCAACTTCACCGCCCAGCGCACCACCTTCAACTCCCTGTACGTCCTGGAGACCGACGGGTTCGTCATCGACCAGGTCCTCACCCGGTGGAACGACGAGTACGGCTTCCTGACCTTCGCCAGCGACCACGGCCTCTACACCGACTGCGAGTCGTACGGGAACGGCGACGGCGGCCTCTACCCGGGCAGCGCGTCCAACATCAACGACGGCCGCGGCCACGACGTCCCCCGCTACGCCATCGAGATCCGCCGCTGCAAGAGCCACCACAACGCGCTCGGCTACTCGGGCACCGCCGGCGACTCGATGTGGGTCCACGACAACGAGTTCTACGACAACTCGGTCGGCGCCACCATGGACAGCCTCTGGCCCGACCACCCAGGACTGCCGCAGAACCACGCCAAGTTCGAGAACAACAAGATCTACGACAACAACGTGGACTACTACCGGTACATCCGCGACGGCACGTGCGCCAAGCCCCCGGCCCAGCGCGGCTACGAGAAGGGCGTGGTCTGCCCGCAGGTGGGCGTCCCGACGGGCACCGGGGTGCTCGTCGCGGGCGGCAACTACAACGTGTTCAAGAACAACCAGGTCTGGGGGCACCGGCGCGCGGCGTTCCAGCTGTTCGGTGTGCCGGCGTTCGTCCGGGGCGAGACAGAGCTGGCCAAGCAGACCGACACGTCCAACTTCAACCGCTACGAGGGCAACGTCTTCGGCGTCAGCCCGACGGGGGAGCGGCGGCCCAACGGGCTCGACGTGTGGTGGGACGGGCAGGGCACCGGCAACTGCTGGCAGGGCGACACCGGCGGGTCCACCCCCGCCGTGCTCCCGATGTGCGCGGCACAGGCGCCGGCCCTGTCCGGCGGGTCCAGCCGCTGGGTGGCCGAGCCCGTCAAGGTCGTCAAGCTGTACCTGTGCGCCGACTACAGTGCCTCGGAGGCGCGGCTGCCCGCCGGCTGCGACTGGTTCGGCGCGTCCGGACTCGGCAAGCTGGAGACCCAGCTCGCGCTCGGCGGTTCGCTCGTGCTCGCGCTGCTCGCCGTCCTGTTCTGCATCCGGTCGGGCCGCCCGGCTCGCCGCCAGGCCGGCGACCCCTCGGACGACGGCGGGACCCCGAAGACGGGCGCGGCCTCCGGGCGCGCGTACCGGCTCGTCATGGCCGGCGCCGTCGCCGGGCTGATCGGCCTGGCGCTCGACGTGGTCGCGGCGGCGGCCGAGAACACCCTGCTCGCGGCCGTGGCGCTGCTGCTCATGGCCGCCTGGTGGATCTGCCTGGGGGCCGCGCTGCGGGTGGGACGGCCGGTGTTCGGCTGGTTCACCATCGTCCTCGGCTGCCTGGCCGTGGCCGACGCCTACGACCGGATGGTGCAGCTGATCCCGCTGATCCCGCTGGGGCCGGGCTGGATCCGGGGGCTGCTCACCGGTGTGTGGGTGCTGTGCGCCGTCGTCGTCCTCGCCCCGCGCCGCCGCCCGGCCGCCGAACCGGCCCCGGCCGAAGCCCAGGTCCCCGCGTGATCGCTCAGGCCGGGGCGTCCGCAACGGGTGTGGCCCGCCTGATCGCTCAGACCGAGGCGTCCGCGGCGCGCCGGCGAGGCCGGAGCGCTCGCGTGACAGGAGCGGTCGCCGTGGCGGCGCTCCTGGTGGCGGGATGCGGGCCGATGTCGCGGACCCACCGCGACCCCGGCAACAGCCACGAGGTGGTCACGTCGGCGCCCGCTCCCGCGCCCGGCGAGGCGCACGCGGAGATCCGCGTCCAGGGCGGCCGGGTCAGCCCGCCGTCCGGCTGGCTGGAGGCCCGGCGCGGCCAGCCCGTGCGCATCACCGTGACCAGTGACGTCGCCGACGAGCTGCACGTGCACGGCTACGACGTCGAGGCCGAGCTGCCGCCGGGCGTGCCGGTCACCGTACGGTTCCCCGCCGAACTCACCGGGGTCTTCGAGGTGGAGACCCACGAGAGCAAGCTGGTCCTGACCCAGCTGGCGGTGCGATGACCGGCTCGCTGGACGGGGTGCTGGCGCACGGGATCGGCACGCGGAGCGACCTGCCCATCCCCGCGTTCTACGCCTACGCGGGGGCCTTCGCGGCGCTCGTCGTGTCGTTCCTGGCGCTCGGCCTGCTGTGGGCCGACTCCCGGTTCAGCGGTGACCGGGCGGGGCGCGTGGTGGCGCTCCGGCTGCCCGCCCGGCCGGCGCGCGTGCTGACCCTGCTGGCCGTCGTCTACACCGCGGGGCTGCTGCTGTTCGGCCCCGATACTGACAACCCGGCGCCGTACCTCGTGTACGTGCTGTTCTGGGTCGGGCTGGTGCCCGCGTCGCTGCTGTTCGGGCCGGTGTGGCGGACGCTGAACCCGTTCCGCCTGCTGCCCGACCGGCCGCGCCGCGCCCTGCCGTCGCGGCTCGGCTACTGGCCGGCCGGCGCCGGCCTGCTGGCCTTCACCTGGATGGAGCTCGTCGCCCCCGAGCCCGCCGCGCCCCTCACCCTCCTGATCTTCTTCATCCTGTACGCCGCCACGCAGCTGACCGGCACCCTCGTGTACGGCCACGCCTGGCTGGAGCGCGGCGACCCGTTTGAGGCGTACTCGACGCTGATCGGCCACCTGTCACCACTCGGCAGGCGGGCCGACGGCAGGCGCGTGCTGCGCAACCCGTTCGACGGCCTGGACGCCATCGCGCCCGCGCCCGGCCTGGTGGCCACGGTCTGCGTGCTGCTCGGCAGCACCGGTTACGACGGCTTCTCCACGGCCCCGGCCTGGGTGGACGCGCTCCAGTCGGGCCCGCTGGGCCGCACGGGGCTCGGCACGCTGGGCCTGCTCGCGGCCATCGCCGGCGTGGCCGCGCTCTACGCCGCCTGCCTGGGCGTGGCCGGGCTGATCGGCGGCGCGCGCGGCCTCGCGCCGAGGTTCGCCCACTCGCTGATCCCGATCGCGATCGGCTACCTGATCGCCCACTACTTCTCGCTGCTGGTCATCGAGGGCCAGCGCGCGGTCATCCTGACCCTGGGCCTCGACGCCGAGGTCGCCCAGGACGTCGTCGGCCCCGGGACGATCGCCACGGTGCAGGTGCTGGCCATCGTGGCCGGGCACGTGGCCGGTGTGGTCGCGGCGCACGACCGTTCCGTCCGCCTGCTGCCCCCGGCCAGGGCCGTCGCGGGACAGATCCCGCTCTTCGTCCTGATGGTCTGCTACACCCTCGGCGGCCTCACGCTCCTCTTCGCCGCCTGACCGGACCACCGGAACTCCATCCATCGCCATCGTGCCAGTGCCGATCACTCGAAGCGTGCCCAGCACCAGCTAGGAAGGGAGTTCGCGCCACCTGTTGGTGATGGGCAGGCGGCGGTCGCGGCCGAAGTTCTTCGGGGTGATCTTCGGACCCGGCGGATACTGCCGGCGCTTGTACTCGGCCAGGTCCACCAGCCGGATGACCCGGGTCACCAGGTCGGGGTCGTGACCCGCCGTGATCAGCTCGTGCGAGCCCATGTCCTTCTCGACGTAGTCGTCCAGCAGCCGGTCGAGCACCTCGTAGGGCGGCAGCGAGTCGGTGTCGCGCTGGTCGGGACGGAGTTCGGCGCTCGGCTCCTTGGTGATCGAGTTGTCCGGGATGGGCTGCTCGGCCCGGAGCAGGAAGGACGGGTCGGTGTGCTCGTTGCGCCACCTGGCCAGCTCCCACACCATCGTCTTCGGCACGTCCTTGATCGGCGCGAAGCCGCCGGCCGAGTCGCCGTAGAGGGTCGAGTAGCCGGTCGCCAGCTCGCTCTTGTTGCCCGTGGTCAGCACCAGGTGGCCGTGCTCGTTGGACAGCCCCATCAGGATCATGCCGCGCACGCGGGCCTGGAGGTTCTCGGCGGCCAGCCCGGACAGGCCGATCTCCTTCTCGAACGCGGTGACGATCTCCGCGATCGGCACGACCTGGGAGTGGAGGCCCTGCCTGTCGACCAGCTCCTCGGCGTCGCTCACCGAGTGGTCGGAGGAGTAGCGCGACGGCATCAGCACCACGTGCACCCGGTCGGGGCCGATCGCGTCGGCGGCGATCGTCGCGGTGAGCGCCGAGTCGATGCCGCCCGACAGGCCGAGGATCACCGACTGGAAGCCGTTCTTGGCCGCGTAGTCGCGTACGGCCAGCACCAGCGCCGAGTAGACCTCCGCGTGCGTGTCCAGGCGCTCGGCCGGCGAGGGCGGCTCGGGAGTGTAGGGCTCGACGGGCGCGTCGGACAGCACCACGCGGTCCACGGTGATCGTGGTGCCGTCGCCGGCGTCGTACGGGTACGCGCCGGGCTCGGCGTCCGAGACCGGCAGGTCGAGGTCGACGGTGAGCAGCTCCTCGCGGAACTGCGCCGCCCGGGCGACCGGCCGGCCCGCCGCGTCCACCACGACGGAGTCGCCGTCGAAGACCAGTTCGTCCTGCGCGCCGACCTGGTTGACGTAGACGAGCGCGCAGCCCGCCTCACGCGCCCTGCGCGCGCACAGCTCCAGCCGTACGTCGTCCTTCTCCTTCTCGTACGGCGAGGCGTTCGGCACCACCAGCAGCCCGGCGCCGGCCCGCCCGACGACGGCCACCGGCCCGCCGTCCTGCCAGAGGTCCTCGCAGACGGCGATGGCGACGTCCACCCCGTGCAGCCGGAAGATCGGCAGCCGGTCGCCGCGCACGAAGTAGCGGTACTCGTCGAAAACGCCGTAGTTGGGCAGGTGGTGCTTGGCCGTGCGGAGGATCACCTCGCCCCGGTGGAGGACCGCGGCCGCGTCGAGCGGCGCGCCCTTGGGCCGGCCGACGCGCGGCGCGAGGCCGGCCCGGTCGACGTAGCCGACCACCACCGGAAGCTCGCCCAGCCCTTCGTCCCGCAGCCGGACCGCCGTCTCCTCAAGGGTCCTGATGCTCGCGTCCACGAAGGAGGTGCGCAGCACGAGGTCCTCCGCCGGGTAGCCGGTGAGGAACATCTCGGTGAACACCACCAGATGCGCGCCCCGGTCGGCGGCATCGCGGGTCCAGGCGACCAGTTTGCCGGCGTTGCCGGCGAGGTCGCCTACGGTCGGGTTCGTCTGGGCGAGGGCGATCCGCAGTTGTGCCACGCGACAAGACTAGTACGACCTGATTTTTATCGTTCAAGCGGCGAAAAGTGTGCTATTTCACGGCCACGGCTCCGGGAGTGACCAGGCCGGACTCGTAGGCGGCCACGACCAGCTGGGCCCGCTCGAACAGGCCGAGGTGGTCGAGCAGCGCCGCCACCTCCTCCGAGACGACCGGCTCCGTGAGGCAGAGGGTCTGCGCGATCTGCCGGTTCGTCAGGCCGCGGGCGACGAGTTTGAGCACGTCGATGCGCTCGTCGGAGAGCCCCGCGAGCTGCGGGGGAGAGGCCGGGTCGGTCCGGCCCGCGAACCCCGCGATGAGCCTCGTGGTGACCGCCTGGTCGATCAGCGCGTCGCCGGCGGCCGCGGCCCTGATGGCGGCCACGAGCTGCTCGGGAGGCGAGGTCTTGAGCACGAAGCCGCTCACCCCGGCCCGCAGCGCCGCGTAGAGGTTCTCGTCGCTGCCGAACGTGGTCATCATGATCACCTTGGGCGGGTGGTCGTCGGCCAGGATCCGGCGGGCCGCGGCCAGGCCGTCCAGGTGCGGCATCTGGATGTCGAGCAGCACCACGTCGGGCCGGAACTCCCGCACCGCCGCGATCGCCTGCTCGCCGTCGGCCGCCTCGCCGACCGGCTCCAGCCCCGGCTCACCGCTCAGCACGGCCTGGAGCCCGGCTCGTACCAGGGCCTGGTCGTCAGCCACCAGCACCCGCAGGACCTCCACCGGGCTCTCCACGGGAGGCGGGCTCGGCGGCGCGGGGATGTCCTCCACGCGCTGGGCCAGCATGTCGCTCTCCAGCCGCTGCAGCCCGCTGGTCAGATCCAGCCCCAGCTCGTCGCGCCAGACGGCGCGGGCCCGGCGCAGCGCGCCGAGCGCGTCACCCTGGCGGCCGGTCCGGTAGAGGCCCAGCGCGAGCAGTCGCCAGGCCTCCTCACGCAGGGGATAGGCCGAGGCGTGCGCCTCCAGGTCGGCCACCAGCGCCGTCGCCCGCCCGAGCGCCAGCCCGGCGTCGGCCCGCCGTTCGACGGCGACCAGTCGCAGCTCCTCCAGCCGGCCCGCCTCCGTGGACGCCCACGTCAGGTCGGCGAACTCGGCCAGCGCGGGCCCGCGCCACAGCCCGAGCGCGGTGTCCATGGCCTCCCACACCATCGCGGGCGGGCCGTCGGACTGCACGAGGCTCTCGAACCGCCACGCGTCGACCTGCTCGGCCGAGGCGCGCAGCGCGTAGCCGGGCGCGGCCGACACCAGCACCTCGGCCTCCTCGCGCGGCGCCCGGCCGGGTTCGAGCGCCCGGCGCAGCCGCGAGACGTAGCCCTGGATGGTCGACAGCGCCTGGGCCGGCGGGGAGCCGGGCCAGAGCTCGTCGATGAGAGTGGTGACGGGCACGGCCCGGCCACCGGCGACGAGCAGGCGCGCGAGCACCGCTCGTTGCCGCTGGCCGCCGAGTTCGAGCGGGGCCCCGTCGGCCCAGGCTTGGAACGGTCCCAGCGCGGTGAAGGTCAGCATGGCAGGATCCAGGGTAAAGCCGAACGGCGTTCGCGGCATATGGCGCTTTTCTACAGCGGCAGGTCCGTGTGGACGGCGGTTCCTCCTCCTGGAGCCGGTCGCTGCCGCCAAAGTCGCCGCCAGAGTCGCCGCCAGAGTCACCGCCGATGTCGCCGCCGACGCTGCCCGCCGACGTCGCCGCCGACGACGGATCAACGCCTGGTCAGCGCCGCCTGATCGCCGGCCCGAGCGCGAGCATGCCCACGGCCGAGACCAGGCCCACTCCGCCGGTCGTGAGCCAGAGCGCCGACGGGGCGATCTCGAGGAGCGCGCCGCCGAGCAGCGGCGCCAGCACCGCGGCCGCCGACCAGGCGAACCCGAACAGCCCCGAGTAACGTCCGCGCAGGTGAGGCGGGGCCAGCGTGGCGACGATCGTGCCCGCGATCCCGGCCGTGACGATCTCGCCCGCCGTCCACACGGCGATGGTGACGGCCAGCCAGCCTGTCGTGGTGACGAACGCGGTCAGCGCGAAGCCCACACCCATGACGGCCAGCCCCAGCGCGAACGTCCTGGACGGATCGAGGCGGCCCAGCCACCCCGACACCAGCGGCTGCACGATGACGATGAGCACGCCGTTCAACGCCATGGCCATGCCGAACTGCTCGGTCGACAGCCCCACCACCGAGGTCATCGCCACGGGCAGCATGGTGAACGTCTGCGAGTAGAGCAGCGCGTTGCCCAGCACGACCGCGGTGAAGCCGAGCATCAGCCGGTCGCGCAGCACCACGCCGAACCCCCCGCCCGTCTCCTGCCGGTCGGCGGGCCTGGTCTCCGGGACCGCCCGCCAGACCAGCACGGCGAAGATCACGCAGCAGGCGGCGTCGATCCAGAACAGCCAGCCGAACCCCAGCCGGGCCAGCCAGCCGCCCGCCGTCATGCCGACGGCGTACCCGAGGTTGATCGCCCAGAACAGCAGCCCGTAGGCGCGCGGCCGCTCCGCCGGCGAGACGAGATCGGCGACCAGCGCGTTGGACGCGGGCCGGTAGGCGTCGATCACCAGGCCCAGCGCGAACATGGCCGCCAGGATCGCCGGCAGCGAGGTGCTGTAGCCGAGCGCGAGCATCGTGACGGCGGTGGCCAGCATGCCGCCCGCCAGCGTGGCCCGGCGGCCGATCCGGTCGGTGAGCACCCCCGCCAGCAGTTGGGAGAGCAGCGACCCCGCGCCGAACACCGCCATCACCGCGCCCACCGCCGCCAGCGGCAGCCCGCGCGCCTGGGTCAGGTAGACGCCGGTGAACGGCATCACCATGGTGCCCAGTCGGTTGACCAGCGTGCCGCTCCACAGCGCCCAGAACGGGCGCGGCAGCCCGCCCAGCCGGGACTGCAGGAAACCGGGCTTCTCGCGGATAGTCGTCGTCACGGGGACAAGGGTGAGCCGCTCGGTCCTGGCCCGCGAACGATTTAGTGCACACTAAAACGTGTGGTGATCTGGACGTTGAGACCGGAGGACGTGGCCCGGATCAGGTTCGCGTTCTCGCCGATGTGGGAGCTGGTGGCCAGCCTCCGCACGCTGCGCGACCCCGCCCGGCAGGCCATCCACCTGCCGTGGATCACCGGCGTGCGGGGTCACCTGGCCGGGCTCGACCTGGCCGAGTTGTTCGCGCTCGTCCCGCCGTCCGGCTACCTGGCCGACTTCCTCACCCCGCCGCCCGACACGCCCTACCCCGACTTCGCCGCCGAGCTCGACCGGGTCCGCCGTACACCGCCCGATGTGGCCGCGTACGAGGCCGGCCTGGTCGAGGGCGCCGACCCCGCCGTGATCGGGCGGTTCAGGGACGACCCGGAGGCCGGCGTGGCCAGAGTGGCCGGCGCGCTGGAGGCGTACTGGGCGGCGTGCTTCGCGGAGTACTGGCCGCGTGTGCGCGCGTTGCTGGAACGCGACGTGCTGCGCAGGTCGCGGCAGCTGGCCCACGGCGGGGCACGGGAGCTGTTCGCCGCGCTCGACCCGGCAGTGGTGTGGACCGGGGAGCGGCTGCTCGTCGATCGGCCGTGGTGCGAGCCGGCCGGACTGCACGGCGACGGGCTGGTGCTGGTGCCGAGCGCGTTCTACTGGCCGGCGGTGGCGGTCATGTCGGCCCCGTACCAGTCGATGCTCGTCTATCCGGTGCTCGGCGTCGGCGGACTCTGGGAGGACGGGCCGCCACCCGCGCCGGGCGCGCTGGCGGCCCTCATCGGCCGGAGCAGGGCGCGGATCCTGCTCGCGCTGGCCGAGCCGAGCACCACCTCCGCCCTGGCCCATCGGATGGCCGTCACCCCCGGGGCGGTCAGCCAGCATCTGCGCGTGCTCAGCGGCAGCGGGCTCACCGTGGGGATGCGGATCGGCAAGGAGGTCGTCTACCGGCGCACCGCCACGGGCGACGCGCTCGCCGCGGGCCCGTCCTGACGCCCGGCCCTGAGCCGCGCGCCCGTCTCAGGCATACCTGGCGGACTCCATCAGCCAGTCGAGGTGCGCCCGCGGCGCGGCCAGGTAGGCACAGGCCACCTTGCTGACGTCCCTGGCCGTACGCGGCCCGAACGCGTCGAGCGGCAGCCGCCCGGCCGCCTCGCGCATGTCGCCGCAGCGCTCGACGATCCGGTCGAGCACCCAGGCGACGGCCTGCCGCTGGTTCAGGCCCAGCTCGTGCATGGCGATCACGACCAGGTTGTGCCCGTCGCCGGCCTCCTTCGGCCGCGAGGCCACGTCGTTGCACCACGCCGTGACGTCGTTGCAGGCGTCGACCAGCTCGCGCCACGGCTCGCAGCCGTGCAGCCAGGGCGGCACCTCGACCCGCAGGCACGGCTCGACCAGGTCGTACAGGTAGGGGCCGACGGTGGCCCGGCGCAGCGCCGGATACTGCTGCAGCGTCGGGATCCGGCCGGCCGCGCGGTTGGCCGCCTCCAGCCGGCAGGCGTCGTGCTGGCGCTGCAGGTTGACCGCGAACCTGGCCCGCCACAGGTCGCTCATCCGGGCGCTCGTCACCCGCCACAGATCGGCGAACGCGGCCTCCAGCGGATGCGACGAGGCGCCGGCCAGCATGCCCTGGAAGATCTCCAACCGGCCCTGTCCCTCGTCCATCTCGTCGTCCAGATGGAACAGCCACGTCAGCCACTGCGCGAACAGGGCCGCCGCGGCCGCGTCGAATCCGGCGAACGCCCGCCCGGCGATGCGGTGGAAGCCCACCCCCGGATCGGCCCGCAGCCCCGTACGGCGCGCCCAGTCGATCACGGCCGCCTCGATCGCGTAGACGGCCGGGTGCATGCGGCACGGGGCGGCCAGCGCCGGCACCCGCTCGGTGAGCGGCAGCAGCGCCCAGGCCGCCGGGCCGCCACTGCGCGGCGCCGGCGGTTTCCAGTGCAGCACGGACCGCAGCGCGGTCCTCACGGAGGTGATCACGTCGGTGCTCATAGCGGACCGAAGAGCCAGTTGCCCGCCGCGCCGGGGTCGTCGCTCACGTAGAACTGCCGGGCCGCGAGGACCAGCTCGTCCACGGTGAGCACGCCCCTGCCCGCCCGGTCGAGCCGGTCGAACGCCTCGTCCACGTCGTCGTAGGCGGTGCCGTACGCGCTCAGCAGCATGCGGAACTCCCGCGGCCCGACCATCCCGTCGCCGTCGCCGTCGCAGAGCTCGGCCACCGCCTCCATGGCCGGACGGAACACCGGGTCGTAGCGGTCGCCTGAGATGAACGCCTTGTCCATGCCGACGCGGAACTCCTCCCGTGAGATGCGGGAGTAGCCGTCGCGGCCGAGGGTCTCCATCAGGGCCGACCAGATCGCGTCGAACCCGCCGACGAGGCTGCTGCCGATCACCGAGGTGGGCGACTCGCCGAACCCCACCACGATGCGGGCGGCCAGCCCCAGTAGGTCCTCCCGCTCGATGACGCCTTTACCACCCGCGTCGATGTGGTCGAAGGCCCGATCGAGCTTGTGATTGAGCAGGTCCGTAGCCACCCATTGCCTCCCCCGAGACTGACTGCTTGATCACAGTAGGTCGGGCCGGACGGTTTGTCAGCGAGGCTCGCACCGGCACCCCCCGTAACCTGTGCGAAACACGGACACGGCATGCTGATAGGAGACCAGCACTGTATTCACAAGGGGACGCCTTGGATCGCCAGCAGGAGTTCGTGCTCCGCACGCTCGAGGAACGCGACATCCGGTTCATCCGGCTCTGGTTCACCGACGTGCTCGGCTTCCTCAAGTCGGTCGCGATCGCGCCGGCCGAGCTCGAGGGAGCCTTCGCCGAGGGCATCGGCTTCGACGGCTCGGCGATCGAGGGATTCGCCCGGGTCTACGAGGCCGACATGCTGGCCAAGCCCGACCCGGCGACCTTCCAGATCCTGCCGTGGCGCAGCGAGACGCCCGGTGCCGGGCGCATCTTCTGCGACATCCTGATGCCCGACGGCTCCCCGTCGCACGCCGACCCGCGCTGGGTGCTCAAGCGCGCCCTGGCCAAGTGCGCCGACATGGGCTTCACCTTCTACACCCACCCCGAGGTCGAGTTCTTCCTGCTGAAGAACCGTCCCGAGCCGGGCCAGCGGCCGGAGCCCATCGACTCCGGCGGCTACTTCGACCACACCCCGCACAGCTCCGGTCACGACTTCCGGCGCCAGGCGATCATGATGCTGGAGTCGATGGGCATCTCGGTCGAGTACAGCCACCATGAGGGCGCGCCCGGCCAGCAGGAGATCGACCTGCGCTACGCCGACGCGCTGACCACGGCCGACAACATCATGACCTTCCGCCTGGTCATGAAGGAGGTCGCGCTGGAGCAGGGCATCTGGGCGTCGTTCATGCCCAAGCCGTTCACCGAGCACCCCGGCTCCGGCATGCACACGCACATGTCGCTCTTCGAGGGCGACCGCAACGCCTTCTACGAGGCCGGGGCCGACTACCAGCTGTCCAAGACCGGGCGTTCGTTCATCGCGGGCCTGCTCAGGCACGCCGCCGAGATCACGGCCATCACCAACCAGTGGGTCAACTCCTACAAGCGGCTGTGGGGCGGGGCCGAGGCCATCGCCGGCCAGGGCGGTGAGGCGCCGTCCTACGTGTGCTGGGGCCACAACAACCGCTCCGCGCTCGTACGCGTCCCCATGTACAAGCCACACAAGGGCGGCTCGACCCGGATCGAGTTCCGGTCGCTCGACTCCGCCTGCAACCCCTACCTGTCCTTCGCGCTGATCCTGGCGGCCGGGCTCAAGGGCATCGAGCAGGGCTACGAGCTCCCGCCGGCCGCCGAGGACAACGTCTGGACCCTGACCAGCGCCGAGCGGCGGGCCCTCGGCATCCAGCCGCTGCCGGGCTCACTGGACGAGGCCATCGCGGTGATGGAACGCAGTGAGCTGGTGGCCGAGACGCTGGGTGAGCACGTCTTCGACTTCTTCCTGCGCAACAAGCGGGCGGAGTGGCGCGAGTACCAGCGCCACGTCACCGAGTACGAACTGGGCCGCTACCTGCCGGTGCTGTAGGCGGGGGGGCCGGCGACTCAGGGGATCGTCCAGGTCACGGTCCGCGTCAACGCGCCATGGGAGCGGTAGGACCTGGCCCACCCGAGGGTTTCGAAGCGTCCGTTGTCGTCGTCGGCTGCTCCGGTGGCGGCATCGGTCTCTCCCTTGTTGAAGTTGTACCGCTCTTCGGCGTGGATGGTGATGGTCATCGTCGCCTGGTTGCCGCTGACCTTGACATCGGCGTTGCCCCACTGCACGTGTCCACCGAGCGTCTTATCCCAGTTTTCCGTTTCGGCGGCTGTGTGAAGCACTCCACCCGTCATCTGGAAGTCGGTGCGTCCACTTTCTCGGTAGAGGCGCACGGCCTCGTCCTTCGCGGTTTGGATCCCTTGATCGACCTTTTCCCGGATCCCCCTGTCCTCGGTGTAGGCCCGTTCGTAGTCGATCTCGAAATCGGTGCCGGAGCCCGCCGCGTAGTGCTCGTAGGCGGCGAGCCCGTCCTTGAGATCGGGACGGATCAACTGGGCGCCGCGTAACCTCGCCCGCCAGGCGTACCAGCTCAGGTAGTCGCCTGGAGTCGGCTTCACATCAGGGTCATACGGGAAGTGATGGTCATAGCCGAACACCTGAGGCTGTCCACTGCCGAAGCGGTAGCCTTCTCCGCCGGGAATGCCGTCTCTGGGGCCCATCGGGGGAGGCGAATGCTGGGCCGGGGCTTCTGCGACCAGCAGCGCTGAGGTCGCCAGCAAGCTTGTGCGCACAAGCTTGCTCCGGTTCGGCACGCTGACGAAGGTGGGGGCTTTGGCGCCGAGTATGCGGCGCAGGCGGGTCTCCACCGCGCGGATCAGCTTCCGGCCGAAGGCCTGTTCGAGCCTGCGGCGCAGGGTCGCCACCGCCTTCCTGGCGAACGCGCGCAGGACGGTGATGGTGCCCCGGGCCTTGATGGCCGCGAGGCCGCCGGAGACCACCGCCGCGCTCGCCGCCCAGACCAGCGCGAAGAGCACGTAGGTCGCGAGCACTAGGAGAACGCCCTTGAGGATCTCGACGATCCTGGCGAACAGGTCATGGCCGTCGGCCAGGGCGTGCAGGGAGGCCGCGAGGCTCTTCAGGTGGCCGGCCTGGTCGCCCTCATCCTGGTAGTCGGCCCAGTAGGCGTTGAGCTCGTCGATGTGGTCACCGGAGTTGTTCGTGGCGGCGTGCTTGATGGCGCCGTCAGCCGCCGGGTTGACCTCGTTCGTGAGGGAGGTGGCGCAGGTCCGGAGGGCGGCCCCGCACGCTCGGAGGTGGTCCTCGTCCTCTTGTGGCCATTCCACGCCGAGCAGGCTGAAGGGTGACTGCAAGTGGGCCGGAAGGGTCAGTGCCATCGGTCAGAGCGAGGGAACGTCGGGCGCCGCCCTGGGCGGGTCGACGATGGCCTGGGCGTCGAGCTCGCTTTTGTGAAGGGTGTGAGCCATCGTCTGGATGCCCTCGCCGGTCAGTTGGAGGTTGCCGTGCAGCCGCTCACAGGCCTGCTGGAGCAGATCGATGATCCCGTCCATGGCCGTCCCGGTGACACTGCCCGCCCATGCCGTCTCACCAGTGCCATGTACGACCGCGAACGCGGCTTGGGTGCGCCGCTGGAACTCTGCTGAGACGTCCATCAGGTGCCGCCCCGCCTCCTCCAAGGGCCCGTGGTCGAATCGTAGGACGGTGCTCATCGTTCAGCTCCCACGGTGGTATCCCATGTTGATCATCGACCTTAGCGGCCATGCACGGTTTTATCGAGACTCGCGGAATTCGAGCACCAAGACGGCTCGGACAGGACGTGGGCGCGATGGGATGGCCTGCGCGGGGCCGTCGTCTCCGGGTAGCCGCCAGGCAGGATATTGGCCCGTTTTGTGTGCTTATGCGTTTTTTGTCCGGTTAGCTGGGCACGGCGAACTTGGACGAGGAACGTGAGCATCTGTCGACGATCGGGTGGCTCTCGTGGGTCACCCTCCAAGGACGGTAACCATGAAATGTGGGGCAAAGGTGGCGTTGGCCGTCGCCGCGGGATACTTCTTCGGGCGCCGCCGCAAGCTGCGTGCGGCGGCCACCCTGGCCGTGGCCGGCGTGGCCGGCGGGCTGAAGGCACACAAGGGCGAATTGCTGCAGAAGGGGCTGCAGGCACTCGGGTCGCCTGAGCTGAACCAGGCCGCCGACCGCATTCGCGGTGACCTGACGGAGGCGGGCAAGGCCGCGGCCGTGGCTGTGACGAGCAAGCAGATCAACGCGCTCAGCGACATGATCCACCAACGGGCCGAGGGGCTGCGGCAGGTCGCCGAGCCTGCCGGGAAGGCTGCCGAGACGGCGGGGAAGGCTGCCGAGACGGCGACTGAAACGGTTTCGAAGGCACCTGGGGCCGGCTCGAAGGCGTCCGAATCCGGTGAGGCCGGCGAATCCGGTGAGGCCGGTGAGACCGGCCAGAGCGGCGAGACTGGCGAGCCCAAGGCGGCCGAGGCCGCCGATCAGGGCGAGCGTCAGGAAAAGGGCCAGGAGGGCGAGGCTCAGCCGAAGGAGGAGTCCGTTCCCTCTCAGCGTGGCGCTCCGGTATCGAGGTGATCCCTGATGACACAGGAATCGAAGGAGCCGCAGGGCGTCGTCGGGGCGCTCCCTCTGGATCGGCTGTCGAAGGAATGCCGGGGCCTCGCGGGGGCCATCGGAGCGAAGATGCTGGGCTCGGTGACTGACAAGGTCACAGGGGTTACCGGCAGGCTGACCAACTACGCCGAACGCGGCGATGATCCCGGCGCGAGCACTGCCCCGAAGGGTGCGGAGGCGTCCGAGGAGACCTCGGAAGCGCCGGAGGGGAGCGCCTCCGAGGGGCCGGGAAGTTCCGGCGGGCCGGGAAGGAACGCCGAGGAGTCGAAGGAGGACTCGCAGGGGCCGGGGGAGAACACGCCGGAAGAGGAGGGGAAGGGATCCTCCTCCAAGCCCGGTGTGCTGAGCCGGGCCGGGAAGGCGGTCAAGAAGGTCGTCGGCCGCGACGGCAAATCGGCAGGCCGAGCGGAAGGCGACAAGACCAGGGTGACGAACGTGGTCGAGTTCCTCGACGTCGGCGCCCCGATCAGCGTGGTCTACAACCAGTGGACGAATTTCGCGGACTTCCCGAGCTTCATGAAGAAGGTCGAGAACGTGAAGCAGGAGTCCGACGAGGAGCTGACGTGGAAGGCGCAGATCTTCTGGTCACACCGGACCTGGAAGTCGAAGATCATCGAACAGGTGCCCGACCAGCGGATCATCTGGCGCTCGGAAGGCGCGAAGGGATACGTCGACGGCGCGGTCACCTTTCATGAACTCACGCCCACCCTCACCCGGATCGTCCTCGTCCTGGAGTACAACGCGCAGGGGTTCTTCGAGAAGGTCGGGAACCTGTGGCGCGCACAGGGCCGGCGCGCGCGCCTGGAGTTCAAGCACTTCGGACGCCATGTCATGACGCAGGACCTGCTGCATCCCGAGGAGATCAAGGGCTGGCGCGGCGAGATCCACGACGGTCAGCTCGTCAAGGACCAGGACGGCGAAGCCGCGGACGCCGAGCGGCCCGAGGGTGAGTCGGAGGGCGAACGGTCCAAGGGAGAGCAGCCCGAGGGCGAACGGTCCGAAGGAGAGCGGCCTGAGGGAGAGCAGCCCGAGGGCGAACGGTCCGAAGGAGAGCGGCCTGAGGGAGAGCAGCCTGAGGGAGAGCGGCCTGAGCAGGAGGCGTCCCAGGAGGATCGGTCAGAAGACGAGCGCTCCGGCGAATCACAGCGCGAGGCGGAGCCCGCGGAATCCCAGTCCCGCTAGAGGCCTCCCGAGCCCATCCACGTTCGGGGAGAGGAACACGTCATGTCCGACGATCTGCCAGAGGCCGCCACGGATCTCTCAGGCCCTCCGGAGCAGCCGCCCGCGCGGACTGGCCGGCCGCAGCAGAACGGGCTCGCGGACCCGGACGTCCTGCTGCGAGTGCCCACGGTCAAGGTCGAGAAGATCAACCTGGAGGTGGAGGACCTCCGAGCGCGCGTCTCGCTCGAAGCGGACGTGCTCGATCTGCTGAGACTGCACGTCGGCGTGGACGTGACGTTGGGGCGGGTCAATCTCGAGATCGTCGGCGTGGAGGCCAAGGCGCTGCTGAAGGTACGGCTCGACAACGTCGCCCTGATCATCCGGGATGTGCTGAAGACGATCGACAACAATCCGCAGATGCTGAACAACCTCACCTCGGCGGTGGGGGCGGCCACCCGTGACGTCGGCGCCGGAGCCGGCCGGGCCGTCGGCGAGGTGGGGAGGAGCGCGGGTTCGGCGCTCCAGGGGACCGTCGAGTCCGTGGGTGACGCCGCCCGCGACGTCGTGGGGCAGGTGCCGGAGACCGCCCGCTCCGTCACCCAGACCGCCGGCGGCGCCGTCCACGACGCGTCGTCCACCCTTACGCCACCGCCGGCTCCGGTGTCCTCCGCGACCCCGCAGCCGGGAGCGGCCCAAGCGCCCGCCCCGCCGCCGTCCGCACCGGACGTTCAGGACGAGGCCGGTCGAGACCGGGGCGAGCGCGAGCCGTCCGGCCCTGAAGAACGCGAAACCGAACCCCCCTCCGAGGAGGCGGAGGCCCGCACCGAGCGCGGGGAGGAAGCGAAAGCGCCGACAGATGTCGAGGGCGGTGCGGAGGGTGAGGGAGAGCCCGGCGAGAAGAAGCCCACAGGCGAAGCGCCTCCCACAGCCGAGGATCACCCCGAAGCCCAGACCGAACACGACGAGGGTCGCGCCCAGGGCGAGGCCGAGGGTCCCGCCGAGGACGAGGCCGAGGACGAGGCCGAGGATCGACCCGAAAGCCGGGCGGAGCGTGACGAGAGCCAAGCCGAGGCTGAGGGCGGTGATGAGGACCGCGCCGAGGATAACGGCCAGGCTGAGGGTCGCCCCGAGGATAACGGCCAGGCTGAGGGTCGCCCCGAGGAGCAAGGCCAGGCTGAGGGCGGCGATGAAGGCCGCGCCGAGGACGAGGCCGAAGGGCACGCCGAGGGCGAGGCCGAGGGGCGTGACGAGGATCGTGCCCAGGATGGCGGGCCGGGGCGTGAAGGGGAGGCCGGTGAGGACGCCGGTGCCGGAGAGCGGGACGAGGGCGAGGAGGCCCGCGCAGCGGAGCGCGCGCAGGAAGGCGACGACGGCGGTGGCGAGGGGCGTGCGGGCCCCGAGGCAGGGGAACGGCAGGCGCTGGGGCCGGCGTTGAAGGGGCTGGGGAAGGCGGTCCGCAAGGCGGGCATGCGCCGGTTGCGGGACGTGACCGGCAGGAAGCGGTCCTGAGGGCAGCGCGGATGAGCGACAGGCGTCCCGACGCGTGGTTGACGGCGACCGCCGACATCGTGTTCGCCGCCACGGTACGAGCCGACCGGCTGCGGTTCGAGGAGGCGCCCGAGACGGCGGTCACGTACCAGGGCGAGCAGGAGTCGGGTGACGGCAGCCGCCGCGACGGACTGCCGGATCGCGTGGCGGAGCGAGAGGTCTACCGCGCGATCCGGGTCGACTACGTCATCGCGTCCAGGGCCCGGCCGCGGCGGGGCCGGAGCATCTAGAGACACTTCGAGGTCAGCCCGGTCGTCGGCAAGACCAACGGCGACCTCGGCCAGTGGTCGAGCGGCGGGGCGTCTCACGTGTGTGAGATCGGCACTTGTGTCCCCCAGGTCACATGCGTGCAATTAGAGTTCCGTATCTTACGGAAGCACGGCATGAAGCTGTGGCCGGTTTTAGGGCGTTGTGTCCCTGTGTCGGTCGATGTGAGGGCACCCTGGCGGACCTGGTCAAGTGGGGCTCAGGTAAAATCGGTCTGTTTTATTCCAAAATTGTGGTTCTTCGTCACCATGGGTGGCGAACAGAGGAGGGTGTGGCATGACGACGGCTGCCCTGCAGACCGTGTTGACCGTTCCCGAGCGTTTCCGGGGGCCGGATGGAGCCGCCAACGGCGGCTGGATAGCCGGGTCCATGGCCGACGCGCTCAACGGCAGCCGATCAGCCGTCGAGGTCACGCTCCACGCCCCCACCCCCTTGGAGACCGAGCTCCGCCTGGAGCACGTCGCCAACAGCGTCTCCCTGTCCGACGGCGACCGGCTGCTGGTCGAGGCCATCCCGGTGGCCGAGGACCTGACCGCTCCCAAGTTCGTCCCGTTCAACGACGCCGCCCGGGCCGAGGCGGGATTCGCCGGCCGGCACGGGCACGCGTTCCCCGACTGCTTCGCCTGCGGGCTGCGCGAGCCGGGCGACGGGCTGCGCGTCTTCCCCGGCCCGGTCGAGGGCACCGACCTGGTGGCCGCCGGCTGGCGGGTGCCGTTCACGGTGGCCGACGGGGACGGCGTGCCCGCCTCGATCATGGGCGCGGCGCTCGACTGCGTCACCGGCTGGGCCCACTTCCGGCCCGGTGAGTCCGCGCTGCTCGGGCGGCTGGCCGTGCAGATGCACCGGCGGGTGCACCCCGGCGGCGCGTACTCGATCGTGGCGCGCGCCACCGGCCGCGAGGGGCGCAAGCTGTTCGGCGAGAGCGCCGTCTACGAGGTCGACGGCACGCTCGTGGCCGCCGCGCGCGCGACCTGGATCGCGCCACGCTGAGCGCGCCCGGATCGCGCCACGCTGACCGCGACCGCCGTCTTTGCCGCGAGCTGACAAACTCGCGGTCGCGAATCGTGCGCGGAGCCCACAGCGCCGCGCCGTGGAGCTGACTAGCGTCAGCGCACGTGACCGTTTCCCGAGACCTCGCCGCCACGCCGGTGCCGTGGTTCGAGCGGGTCATGGTGGCGCTGTTCGTCGTCGTGCCGTTCCTGGCCGTGCTGGTGGCGGTGCCGTTCGCCTGGGGGTGGGGGGTGGGCTGGCGCGACCTGGCGATCGCGCTGGTCTTCTACCTGGTCACCGGGTTCGGCATCACGGTCGGCTACCACCGGCACTTCACCCACCGGTCGTTCGCCGCTCCGGCCTGGCTGCGGGTGGCGTTCGCGCTGGCCGGCGGGATGTCGCTGCAGGGGCCGGTGATCAGGTGGGTGGCCGACCACCGCAGGCACCACAAGTACGCCGACCGCGAGGGAGACCCGCACTCGCCGTGGCGCTACGGCACCGGCGTGGTCGCGCTGGCCAAGGGCCTGCTCCACGCGCACGTCGGCTGGCTGTTCCGGGCCGAGCGCACGTCGAGGCGGCGGTTCTGCCCTGACCTGCTGGAGGACCGGCCGATCAGGCTGCTCTCGCACGACCTCGCCTACGCGCCCGTCGTGCTGGCGAGCATGGCGCTGCCCGCACTGGCCGGTTGGGCGACCGGCGGCTCGTGGCTGACCGCGCTGTTCTGGGGCGGACTGGTACGCGTCTTCGTCCAGCACCACGTGACCTGGTCGATCAACTCGATCTGCCACACGTTCGGCACGGCGGAGTTCGCGGTCAGGGACCGCTCGCGCAACGTCTCCTGGCTGGCCGTTCTGTCGCTCGGCGAGTCATGGCACAACCTGCACCACGCCGACCCGACCTGCGCCCGGCACGGCGTGCTGCCCGGCCAGGTCGACCCCAGCGCCAGGCTGATCCGGCTGCTGGAGCGGCGCGGCTGGGCGACCGATGTCCGCTGGCCGCAGCCGGCCAGGCTGGACCGGCTCAGAGCCCTGACGTGAGCCGGTCGGCCGGGACGTGGCGCGCCCTCGGGCCCCGGTAGTCCTCCGGGGCGGACGTGGCCGCGCTCTTGGGCCTCGGTAGTCCTCCGGGGCGGACGTGGTGCGCCCTCCGGCCTCGATGCTCCTCCGGCGCCCGAAGTGACGTATGTCCATGACCGTGGGGTTGCATATAAATTGTCCGTTATGCGGATCACGGTCATCGAGCACGAGGCGGACACCGGGCTGGGGTACCTGGCCGACTGGCTGGGTACGGCCTGCGACGTCGTCCGGCCGTACCTTGGCGAGGAACCGCCCGCGCGGGCGGCCGACGGGCTGATCGTGCTCGGCGGCGAGGCCGCCGCCTGGGAGGACGAGGACTACCCCTGGCTGCCCGCCACCCGCGACCTGCTGCGAGACTCCGTCGCCGATGGCACGCCCACGCTGGCCATCTGCCTGGGGGCGCAGTTGATGACGCTGGCCTGCGGCGGGACCGTCGAGCGGGGCGGCGCCGGGCTGGAGGTCGGCCTGTGCGAGGTCTCCGCGCTGCCGGCCGCCGCCACCGACCCGCTGCTGTCCGGGATCGGCGTCGCCGTGGCGATCCAGTATCACCGCGACGCGATGACGCGGCTGCCCGAGGGGGCCGTGCCGCTGATGACCGGGGCCCTTTACCCCAACCAGGCCTACCGGCTCGGCGAGAGGGCCTGGGCGGTGCAGTTCCATCCCGAGACCACGCCCGAGATCTTCGCCTCGTGGACCGCGGCCTCGGGGCTCGACTCGGCCGAGCGGCTCAACGCCGAGGTCGAGGCGGGCGAGGACAAGCTGATCGCCACCTGGCGGCCGATGGCCGAGGCGTTCGCCGGCGTCGTCAGGGCCGCCGCCCAGGGCTGAGCCCGGCTGTCATGGTCGAGCCTCGCCGCCCGCCGCTGAGCCTCGCCGCCCACGGTTGAGCCGGCCGGTCACGTGTACTCGGCCCGCCACGAGACCCGCGCCCTGAGCTCGCTCTTGACGGAGAACACGCCGCCGCTGACCACGCCCACGGCGCGGCCCACCCGGCCCGGGCCCTTGGCGGGGGTCCAGCGGCCGTTCGGCTTCCGGTACTCGATCCGTACGCTGCCGGCACCGACCTTGGCGCCGGTGGACCGGTGGACCGTGCCGGTGTGCAGGAGGCACGCGACCGTGTTCCGGCCGCTCACCTGTGCGGTCGACCTGCTGGTGGCCGTGATGTCGGCGTCGATCCGGGGCCGGGAGAACGCGGCGACGGTGACCGGCACGCTCTGGCTGACCGCGGTCTCGCCGTCGCGGCCCCCGATCAGCTCGGCGCGCACCCGCCCGGTGGTCGGCGTGCTGATCTCCGCGCTGAAGAGGCCGGAACGCCATTCGGTGACCGCTTCACCGATCTCCTCCCAGACGACCGGCACCGCGGTGGCCGTTTCGCCGGTCTCCAGCCCTTCGCCCGGGTCGAAGGCCCGGAAGGTGATCGAGACGAGCTGCCCGCCGTACGGGAGGGCGGCGGAGCCGTCGCGGATGAGCAGGCGACCGGAGGCGACAGCGATCTCACCCGCCGCGATGTCGCGCGGGACGACGTCGAACTCGGAGAAGTGCGCCTCTCCCAGGGGCGGGCCGCCGCAGACCAGGAAGGGCAGGTCGGTGAACACGTGGCCGGTCTCGGCCGTGGCCCGCCAGAGGCCGGACCGGTCGCGCGGACCGAACCGGTGCGTGGCTCGCCAGGCGCCCTCTCGCGGACCGGGGGCGAAGCGCAGCCGGGTGAGGGAGCCGTCGGGCGCGGCGAGTGTCCCGGCCGGCTCGGCCCCTCCCGTGAGGATGGCCTCGACGGTGGCCGTCGCCCCGTCAGGTCCCAGCCGGATCGGGTCCGGTGTGACGGTGATGTCCTCGACGAACGTCTCATGGCGTGGCATCGGCGATCCTTAGCGGGCGGGGTCAGCAGACCTTTCGGGCGGGCACGTCGCGGATGTGACGGCTCCAGTCCTGGGCGGACAGGGTGGTCCCGGCGCGGGCGCAGACGGCCGCGGCCACGGCCGAGGGGGTGACCGGCAGGCTCCGCAGGGCTCCGTCGGTCCCGAGGCTGTGAAGGGTGCCGCCGTCGGGAGCGAAGGCCAGGGCCAGGATCCCGCCCGCGTGCGCGGGGACCGGCCGGCCGGTGAGGCCGCCGTCGGCGACGTTCCACAACCAGATCCGGCCGGTGGGCCCACCGGCCGCCAGGAGCCGCCCGTCCGGGCTGAAGACGACCACCTGGAACTGGTCGAATCCCTCCCCGGCGCCGGACAGCCGCCGCACCCGGTCCAGCGTGGCCGCGTCCCACAGGTCCACCCCGACCTCGGACCAGCCGGTGGCCACGAGGGCGCCGTCGGGGCTGAAGGCCAGGCCCAGCACGCCGTCGGCGTCCGGGCCGAACGGCCGCTGCCGGACGCTCCTGGGCGACAGGGTGACGACCCCGCTGTTGGCGGCCCCGTTGACCGCCAGTCGCCGGCCGTCCGGGCTGAACGCCATCACCTCGCCACCCGGCTGGGCGAGCGTCTCCAGTGGGACGCCGCGCCGCGCGTCCCAGAGCTGCGCGCGGCGCCAGGTCCCGGTCACGGGGGCGACCGCGAGCACGTCGTTCGCCGGGCCGAAGGCCAGCCCCCTCACCTGGCCGGCGTCGATCGGCAGGGTCCGCTCCAGGGTGCCGTCGGCAACGTTCCAGACGGACACCCGGGCCTGGTCGGGCGTGCTGACGGCGAGCAGCCGGCCGTCGGCGCTGAACGACATGACGGTGCCGGGCAGCGCCGCGCCGCCCAGCCGCCGCGGCGGCGCGCCCGCCGCCGGCAGCCGCCGCAGCTCGGTGCCCTCCGGCCCCTGCAGCGCGGCGTATCCGGCGCGCGGCCCGAACACCCCGGACACCGCGCGCGGGACCAGCGCGGCCGGGTCGGTCAGCCCGGCCAGGTCCAGCACCACCACGGTGCCGTCGGACAGCAGGCAGGCCAGGCTGCGGTCACCGGCACCGAAACGCGGGTCGCCGCTCACGGCCCGGACGGGATGGTTCATGAGCCGGACGCCCTCACGCGACCACACGCTCACGGCGCTCCCGTCATACGTGGCCAGGTAGCGGCCGTCCGCGTTGAAGCTCATCGCCACCGGATCGGCGCCGCGCAGCCGGGGGCCCGTCCATCGCGCCGCCGCGAGGTCCCAGAGGCGCACGTCGGGGCCGTCGGCCAGGGCCAGCGTCCCGCCGTCGGGGGTGACGGCCGCCGCCACGCCCTTCGCCGGGCCGGATCCGCCGGGCGTGGACACCGCCCCTCGCGCGTCCCTGACCCGGTAGCCGCGGTCCCGCAGCAGCTCGATCCGCGTACCGCCGCTCACTTTCAGGTCGGCCAGGCCGGTGGCCGAGCCCGTCAGGCGTGGCGGGCCGCCGCCCGCGAGGCGCCAGATCCGCCACTCGCCCGCCGGCGACAACGTGACGAGACCGTCCCCGGTCGCGTCGAAGGCCAGGTACGAGGCGCCCGCGCCGAAGGGCGGCCCGCTCGGCCGCCCGGTCGTCAGGTCCCAGAGCCGGACGGAACGGCGTCCGCCGATCGCGAGCGTCCGTCCGTCCGGGCCGAGCGCGATCATCCGGGCGTCCTCGCCGATGCCCGTCACCTCCCCGGCCAGACGGTGCGTGGCCACGTCATAGACGCTCGCCCGGCCGCCGCCCGCCGCGACGAGCGTGCTCCCGTCCGAGCTGAGGTCGTAGACGGCGGCGCCCTGCCGGGGCGGCGGCCGGAACACGTTGAGCTCCCGCTGGGCCAGCGACCCGCGCAGCTGCGCCAGCACCCGAGGGTCGCCGGGGGCCAGCCGCCAGGCGGCGACGCTCAGCAGCATCGCGGTGACCGGCTCGGTGGCCCGCAGCCGGTCCGCCTCCTCGGCGGTTCGCCTGGCGGTGCTCTCCACCCGCTGGGCGGCGTCCGCCGTACCGCGCGCCACCAGGATCGACACCGTGCCGATCACGACGGCGAGGAGCGCGGCGACGCCCGCCCTGACCTGCCTGCGGGACCGGCCCTGGGCCCGCTCCCGCGCCTCCGACGTGTCCAGGAACGCCCGTTCCAGGCGGTTGGCGGTGAGATGGCCGTCGCGCTGGGCCGCCCAGTCCAGCGCGGTCCGCAGGGCCGAGCCGCGGTAGAGGTCGGCGGGGTCGCGGCCGTTGGCCCGCCAGCGCATGGCCGCCTCGTTCAGGCGGGCGTGCACCCGCAGCCGCTCGCGCTCCTCCTCGACCCAGCCGCGCATCCGGTCCCAGGCGCGGATCAGGGCCGGGGCGGCCAGCGTCATGCTGCCGCCGGCGTGCTGGAGCAGGTCCTCGCGGACGAACGCGCCCAGCACCCGCCGCACCCGGTCCGGCGGGACCGTGCCGTCCAGGAGATCGCCGACGCCCGCCCAGCGGAGCGTGTCGTCCAGGCCGTCGCCGGCCGGCACCAGCCGGAGCAGCAGGCCGGGCACGAGAGCCCGCTCCTGCGGGCCGAGCCGGGTGTAGACGCCCTCGGCCACCTCGCCCAGCGGCCGCTCAGCCGGTCCGGCGCGCACCTCGGGCGGCCGGCGCACCGCCCGCGCCGCCTCGCTGCCCGCCGCCAGCAGCGCACCGGTGCCGTCACCACGGCCGAGCAACGCGGCCAGCAGCTCCCTCGCGTCCGGACGCCGCCTCGGGTCGTCGGACATCGCCGCGTCCACCAGCCGCCGCAGCGTCCCGTCCAGGGCGGACAGGTCCGGCCGTCTGGTCACGATCTGGTGGTACGTCGCCGCCGGCGTGTCGGCGACGAACGGCGGCCGTCCCGTGGCCGCGAACAACACCACCGCGCCCCACGCCCACACGTCGGCCGCGCGGCCGGCCCGCTCGCCGCGCACCCGCTCCGGCGACAGGTAGGCCGGCGTCCCGATGGGCACCACGCCGTCGTCCGTGACGGTCGCGCCGTCCAGCCGGGCGATGCCGAAGTCGATCACTTTCGGCCCGTCCGGGCCGAGGACCACGTTCTCCGGTTTGAGGTCCCGGTGAACGACCCCCGACCGGTGGATCGCCGTCAGCGCCGTCGCCACCCCCGTGGCGAGCCGATGCAGCTCGACCGAGTCGTACGGGCCGCGCTCCCGCACCGCCCGCGACAGGCTGGGGCCGTCGACGTACTCGCTCACGATGTACGGCTGCGCCGCCTCCAGGTCGGCCGCGATCACCCGGGCGGTGCAGAACGGCGCCACCTGGCGGGCGGCGGCGACCTCCTTGACGAACCGGCCCCGTGCCTCCTCGGTGCCGCCCCGGTCGAGCCGCAGCAGCTTGACCGCAACCCGTTCCCCGCTGGGCCCGTACGCCTCGTGCACGACGCCCTGCCCGCCCGCGCCGAGCCGCCTGCCCAGCCAGTAGCCCCCGAACTGCCGTGCCTCCTGCTGGACGAACGGTGCCTGAACCATCGCCTCCTCCGCCGGCCGGCCGGTGCGCCGCGTCTCCCCGCGCGTGCCGGACTCCGCCGCGCGCGATGCCGGTCCACCCGCAGGTTACGGAGTACCCCGGCGCCGGCGCCCCAGGGAACGACCTAGGGATAACCCTGGATCATGCCGAGAGCCGCGCCTGGGATCCGCGCGCGTGAGGTCCGCGCGCGTGAGGTCCGCGCGCCTGAGGTCCGCGCGCCTGAGGTCCGCGCCGGGTCAGGATGTGCGCCAGCGCGTGGACGCCGCCCAGCACCAGCGGGAAGGCCGCCGTCGCGGCCCCGGCGGCGGGACCGCCGCTGACCGGCACCCCGGCGGCCCGCAGCCGTCGCCACGCCCACACCGTGAACGGGATCACCACCAAGGGCGCCGTCACCGCGCCCGGCGTGCACCGCCCACGCCGCCAGCAGCCCCCACGTCACCGTCGCCGGAACCATCGCGACCCTCCCTCAAAACACAACGCAACGTTGCGTTTTACTTTAGGCCTTCACCAAGGCGGGCTGTCAAGATGGAGGGGTGCCAAGGATCGAGTCCACAGCCGCGCGCCTGGCCAAGCTCGGGTTCGCCGACGGAGCCGCCGCCGCCCGGCTGGCCCACCAGGCCGGAGCCGAGTTCGACGAGCTGCTGGAAGATCTGGTCGACGTGGCCGATCCCGATCTCGCGCTGGCCACGCTGACCCGGCTGGCCGAACGCGCGCCCGATCTCGCCGCCGCCCTGCGCGCCGACGAGCGGCTCAGGACCCGCCTGCTGGCCGTCCTCGGTGTGAGCGCCGCCCTGGGCGACCACCTGGTGCGCCATCCCGGGCAGGTGGCGCTGCTGGGCGTGCCCCGGCTCCACGACGCCCGCGCCGAGCTGCTGCGCGCGGTCGGCGCCGAGCCCGGCGACGACGAGCCACGCGCGACCGTCGCCGACGCCCTCGTGGCGCTGCGCGTCGCCTACCGCGGCCGGCTCCTGCACCTGGCCGCGCGCGACCTGACCGGCCAGGCCACGCTGCCGGAGGTGACCGCCGAGCTGTCCGACCTCGCGGGCGCCGCCCTGGAGGCCGCCCTGGCCATCGCGCGGGCCGAGGTCGACGCCGGCGACGTACGGCTCGCGGTGATCGGCATGGGCAAGGCCGGAGCCAGGGAGCTCAACTACATCAGCGACGTCGACGTGATCTTCGTGGCCGAGCCCCGCGACGGCGCCGACGAGACCAAGGCGCTGCGGGCCGCCACCAGGCTGGCCCAGGCCATGATGCGGGCCTGCACCGTCGCCACGCCCGAGGGCTCACTGTGGGAGGTCGACGCCGGGCTGCGGCCCGAGGGGCGATCCGGGCCGCTGGTGCGCACGCTGGCCAGCCACCTGGCCTACTACCGGCGCTGGGCCAAGACCTGGGAGTTCCAGGCGCTGCTCAAGGCCCGGCCGATGGCCGGCGACCTGGAGCTGGGCGGCGCCTACGTCGAGGCGGTCAACGACCTGGTCTGGACGGCCGCCACCCGGGACAACTTCGTCGAGGACGTCCAGGCCATGCGCCGCCGCGTCGAGGCGCATGTGCGGGCCGAGGGGGAGCGGCAGATCAAGCTGGGGCCCGGCGGGCTGCGCGACATCGAGTTCGCGGTCCAGCTGCTCCAGCTCGTCCACGGGCGGCTCGATCCGCTGCTGCGCCGCAAGGCCACGCTGTCGGCGCTGGCCGCCCTCTCCAGGGGCGGTTACGTGGGGCGCGACGACTCGCGCGGCCTGGCCGAGGCCTACACCTTCCTGCGCCAGGTCGAGCACCTGCTCCAGCTGCACCGGCTGCGCCGTACCCACGTCCTGCCCGCCGACCCCGCCGACCTGCGCCGGCTCGGCAGGGCACTCGGCATGCAGGCCGACCCGGTCGGAGAGTTCACCGAACGCTGGCGGCGGCACGCCAGGGAGGCCCGGCGGCTGCACGAGAAGCTCTTCTACCGCCCGCTGCTCCAGGCGGTCGCCCGGCTGCCCGAGACCGAGACGCGGCTGTCCACCACGGCGGCGGCCGCCCGGCTGCGCGCCCTCGGCTACGTCGACCCCGAGGGGGCGCTGCGCCACCTCGCCGCGCTCACCTCCGGCGTCTCGCGGCGGGCCGCGATCCAGCGCACGCTGCTGCCGGTCATGCTCGGCTGGTTCGCCGACACGCCCGACCCGGACGCCGGGCTGCTCGGCTTCCGGCAGGTCAGCGACAAACTCGGGGCCACCCCCTGGTACCTCCGGCTGCTGCGCGACGAGACCGCGGTGGCCGCGCGGATGGCGCGCGTGCTCGGCACCAGCCGCTACGCGACCACCCTGCTCATGCACGCCCCCGACGCCGTCGCGCTGCTGGGCTCCGAGGACGAGCTGGCGGTGCGCCGCTCTGACGCGCTGCCGGCCGAGGCGTCGGCGGCGGTCTCCCGCCACGCCGGCGCCCCCGAGACGGCCGTCGCCGCCGTCCGGGCGCTGCGGCGCAGGGAGTTGTTCCGCACCGCCGTCGCCGACCTGTTCGGGCTCATCGACATCGAGCAGGTCGGGGTCGCCCTGTCCACACTGAACGACGTGACGATCCAGGCCGCCCTCGACGCGGCGATCAGCAGCCACGGCCCCGGCGGGGTGCCCACCCGGTTCGCGGTGATCGCCATGGGACGGCTGGGCGGCATGGAGTCCTCCTACGCCAGCGACGCCGACGTCATGTTCGTCCACTCGCCCGAGCCGGGCGCCCCGGAACGGGAGGCCACCGACGCCGCCCACGCCATCGCCAACGAGCTGCGCCGCCTGCTCAGCCTCCCCGCACCCGACCCGCCCCTGCTCATCGACCCCGACCTGCGCCCCGAGGGCCGCCAGGGCCCGCTGGTGCGCACCCTGGCCTCCTACGAGGCCTACTACGCCCGCTGGTCGTCGTCGTGGGAGTCGCAGGCGCTGCTGCGCGCCCGCTTCTCGGCCGGCGACGCCGAGCTGGGCGCCGCGTTCGTCTCGCTCGCCGACAGGCTGCGCTACCCGGCCGGCGGCCTGCCCGAGGAGTCCGTACGCGAGATCAGGCGGCTGAAGGCCAGGATGGAGGCCGAGCGGCTGCCCCGCGGCGCCGACCCCGCCCTGCACACCAAGCTGGGCCCCGGCGGGCTGTCCGACGTCGAGTGGGTGGCCCAGCTCCTGCAACTCCGCCACGCCGGCACGGTCCCGTCACTGCGCACCACCCGCACCCTGCCCGCCCTGCGCGCGGCCGTGGCCGAAGGTCTGCTGGACGCCGCCGACGAGGCGGTGCTGGCGCAGGCCTGGCGGTTCGCCTCCCGCGTCAGGGACGCCGTCATGCTGGTCAAGGGACGCCCCGGCGACAGCGTCCCGGGCGACGCCCGCGAACGCGCCCGCATCGCCCAGACCCTCGGCTACCCGCCCGACGGCTCGGAGGACTTCCTCGACGACTACCGCCGCGTCACCCGCCGCGCCCGCCGCGTCGTCGACCGCGTCTTCTACGGCTCCTGACGGTCCTCCCCGTCACGTGCGGTCCGTTGCGGCCGGTGCCCTCGCGGGTGTATCAAGGCGCGGGGTGATCGCTCTTGTTATCCGTTTACGTTGATCTCGGCCTCGGCCTCGTGCTGTCGTTCCTGCTCCTGTCACTGCTGGTGAGCGGGCTCAACGAGGCGTTCGTGCGGCTTCTGGCCATCCGCAGCAAGTTCCTGTGGGCCTACCTGCGCGACACCATGGACGGCAGTGACGCCGAAGGCAGGTCGTGGCTGCCGGCCAGGGCGCGCGACGTGTTCGGCGCGCTGCCGTTCGCCCGAGACGCCCGGCCGGTCCACAGCGACCAGCCGGCGCCCGTCGAGACGGCCGAGTTGCCGGTGAGTGAGACCAAGGCCGAGGACGTCATGACGAAGCTGCTCTACGAGCGGGTTCGCGAGATCGACCATCCGAAGACCGGCCGCACCAGCATCGCCGACATCCCGCCGGGCCGGTTCGCCGGCGCCATGATGGAGATGGCCGCCGCCGACCCGGGCAGCGTCGACGGGCTGCTGGAGAAGCTCAGAACGATGGGCAGCCCGCTCCACGGTCACCTCAAGGGCGTGTGGGAGTCCGCCCAGCGCGACCTGGACCGCTTCAGGCAGGGCGTGGAGACCTGGTTCGACGCCGAGATGCAGCGGCTGTCCATGCTCTACCGCCGCTACGTCAAGTGGGTCGTGGCCGTGCTGGGCCTCCTCGTGACGCTGCTGTTCACCATGGACGGCCTCGAGTACGCCAAGACGCTGCTGCGTGACAACGCCTTCCGGGCCTCCGTCGCCGCCGTGGCCGAGGCCGGCCCCGACGCCTACACCGAGCTCAAGACGCGGTGCGAGCAGTCCGACCCGGTGCCGTGCATCACCGACACGCTCAGCCAGCCGGCCCTGGTCAAGGTGTTCGACCACGCGATCGTCAGCCTGTCGATCCCCGAGGAGGGAGATCCTGCCATCCACTGGAACGGCGCCACCTGGTGGGACCGGCTGACCACGCCCAGCCACTGGCCCGGCTACCTGCTGACGTACGTCGCGCTGCTGTTCGGCGCGCCCTTCTGGTGGGACCTGTTCCGGCGCATCACGGGCATCAGGTCGCGCCGCTGAGCCGTACACCAGGACTGTCCTATCTTTGATCAATGGAGACAGAGCGGCTCATCATGCGCAGATGGCGCGACGACGATCGGGCGCCGTTCGCGGCCATGAACGCCGACCCCGAGGTGATGGAGCACTTCCCCGCGACGCTGACCCGGGCGCAGAGTGACGCCTTCGTCGACCGCATCGAGCAGCGCTTCGACGAGCTGGGCTACGGCCTGTGGGCGCTGGAGGTGCGCGCCACCGGGGAGTTCGTCGGGTTCACCGGCCTGGCCCGGCAGACGTTCGAAGCGCACTTCAACCCGTCGGTGGAAGTCGGCTGGCGGCTGACCCGGCACGCCTGGGGCCACGGCTACGCCATCGAGGCGGCCCGCCGGGCGGTGCGTCACGGGTTCGACGCCGGCCTCGACGAGATCGTCTCCATGACCGCCGCCGGCAACCTCCGCTCCCGCGCCGTGATGGAACGGCTCGGCATGACCCGCGACCCGGCCGACGACTTCGAGCACCCGCACATCCACTCGGCCAGCCCCCTCCAGCCCCACGTCCTCTACCGCCTCACCTCCGATCAGGTGACGCGCGGCTGACCGGGATCGTCCTGGCCGCCGCCCGCCGGTGCCGGGGGATTGCCGGTCCGAAGTCCGCCGGAATGGCCGGTCGATCTGATGGACCCCGAAGCGCCCGGCCAGGTCGTGGAGCGGGCCGTGGCGGAGTTCGGGGGGCTCGACATCCTGGTCAACAACGCCGGTGGCAGGCCGTCCGGGGTGGCTCTGCCGCGTTTCCCCTTCCTGGCCCCGGCCGACGAGGACTGGCGGGTCAAATTCGAGTTCAACCTGTTCTCAGTCGTGCGCTTCGTCCGGGCCGCCATCCCGCCGATGCTGGCGCGCGGCGGCTAGGGCTTCCGGCAAGAACGGCCCGGCACTGATCACTTGGGTTCAAGGGATCGGTGCCGGGCCGTTCTGTTCGGCCGACGTCGCTCAGCGACGACGAAGGCCGGGAAAGCGTGCCGTCACACGTCGTAGTAGAGCTCGAACTCGTGCGGGTGCGGGCGCAGGCGGATCGGGTCGACCTCGTTCTCGCGCTTGTAGGCGATCCACGTCTCGATCAGGTCGGGCGTGAACACGCCGCCTTCGAGCAGGTAGTCGTGGTCGGCCTCCAGGGCGTCGAGGACCTCGGAGAGCGAGCCGGGGACCTGCGGGACCTGGCGGGCCTCCTCGGGCGGCAGCTCGTAGAGGTCCTTGTCGACCGGCTCCGGCGGCTCGATCTTGTTGCGGATGCCGTCGAGACCCGCCATCAGCATGGCCGCGAACGCGAAGTAGGGGTTGCACGACGGGTCGGGCACCCGGAACTCGATGCGCTTGGCCTTGGGGTTGGAGCCCGTGATCGGGATCCGGACGCAGGCCGAGCGGTTGCGCTGGCTGTAGACCAGGTTGACCGGCGCCTCGTAGCCCGGGACCAGCCGGTGGTAGGAGTTGACCGTCGGGTTGGTGAACGCCAGCAGCGACGCCGCGTGCTTGAGCAGGCCGCCGATGTAGTAGCGGGCGGTGTCGGACAGGCCCGCGTAGCCCACCTCGTCGTAGAAGAGGGGCGCCCCGTCCTTCCATAGCGACTGGTGGCAGTGCATGCCGGAGCCGTTGTCGCCGAAGATCGGCTTGGGCATGAAGGTGACCGTGTGGCCGTACTCCATGGCGGTGCTCTTGATGATGTACTTGTAGAGCATCAGGTTGTCGGCCGTCTTGAGCAGCGTCCCGAACCTGAAGTCGATCTCGGCCTGGCCGGCGGTGCCCACCTCGTGGTGCTGCATCTCGACGTCGATGCCGCACTCGATGAGGTTGCGGACCATCTCGGAGCGCAGGTCGGTGAAGTGGTCCATCGGCGGCACCGGGAAGTAGCCGCCCTTGTAGCGCGGCTTGTAGCCGAGGTTGCCGCCCTCGGTGGCCTTGCCGGTGTTCCAGGCGCCCTCGATGGAGTCGATGTAGTAGTAGCCGGCGTTCTGCCTCGTCTCGAAGCGGACGTCGTCGAAGATGTAGAACTCGGCCTCGGGGCCGAAGTAGACCGTGTCGGCGATGCCGGTGCCCTTGAGGTATTCCTCGGCCTTCCGTGCCACGTTGCGCGGGTCACGGCTGTAGGCCTCGCCCGTCAGCGGGTCGTGCACGAAGAAGTTGATGTTGAGCGTCTTGTGATCGCGGAACGGGTCGAGCACGGCGCTCGTCGGGTCGGGCAGCAGCAGCATGTCCGACTCGTGAATCGCCTGGAAACCGCGGATCGACGAGCCGTCGAACATGAGGCCGTCGGTGAAGACGTTGGCGTCGAAGTTCTCGACCGGGAAGGTGAAGTGGTGAGTCGTCCCCGGCAGGTCGGTGAACCTGACATCGACGAACTGCACTCCTTCGTCCCTGATGAACTTCAGGACGTCGTCGGCGGAGTTGAACACTCTCGAAACCTCCCAGTGCGAACCGGCTATCAGGCCGACGCTAAGTCGTGGCCGTTTCCGAACGGTGTCCCGTTTGTTTCGCATGTGTTAAGCGGGCTCACGTGGGGTCCGAGGCCTGGCAGCCTTCGCGTTCCGGCCGGTCCAGCTCGTACGGATCGGACGGCGGGCCGCTGGGCGCCACCGAGTCGGGCGCCGAGTCGTCGTAGACGAGCAGATAGTTGATCTTCACCCGGACGCCCGTGTGGCCCTCCTCCTTCGCCGCGGCCAGCGTGGTCCTGCCCTTGACCTTGATGACGTCGGTCGCCAACTCCGCGGTCTTCGGGGCGAAACTGGCCACCCAGGTGCGGCTGTCGAAGTCGTCCTTCGTCCCGTGGTCCAGGTTCTCGCGGAACGCGCCGCGCTGCGCGGGGTCGAGCGCCTTGATGAAGGCCGCCGGTCTGCCTCCCATGAGCGTCGCGTGGTCGAGGTAGGCGGCCGCCAGCAGCTCGCGCGTCCGCTTCAGCGCCTTGGCCACGTCCTTCTCCGACAGGCCGCCGAGCGCCGTCGCCGGTGGCATGACGAAACCGGTGATTCCGTCCGCGTACGTCTCGGCGGGTGACCCGGCGAACGGCCCCGCCGCCCAGGGCGCGGAGCTCACCGGCAACGTCTCCTCGGGCACGGGGCCCGCCGCCTGCCGGATGGCCGAGAGCACGTCGGGGCGGAAGGCCACGACGAGGCCGCCGGCCAAGAGCACGGCGAACACCACGGCGACGGCGAGCAGGACGCGCGGCGTCCGCCGTGGAGGTCCGGCGGGTGTGGCACGCCTGGCGGATCTGGGGGAGCGCGACGCGCGTGCCGCCTTTGCGGCCGCCGTGCGCATCCGGCGCCGCTCGTCGTCGCCGATCTGCGAGACGAGCGCGTCGAAGCGCGCGTCAAGGTCATCCCCGTGTGACATGACGAATATCATGACCGCCTCGTGACGCGAATGGGTCACAATCCGGACCGGCCCGGCGGCCGGATACCGTGGAGGCATGAGCGGCAACGAACCCCGGTGGACGCAGACCTGGCTGGGAGGCGTCCGGTCGGCCGGAGTCGACCTCGGATACCCGGGCCAGCGCCTGGGGCTGCCCGAGGAGGGCAGCGGCGCGATCGCCGGATGGGGGCGCCGGATCCTGGCGCTGGTCATCGACTGGATGATCTGCACCTGGCTCGTCACCCAGCTCCTGCTGGGAGTCGATCCGGCCCGGTCGCCGTGGGTGCCGGCCCTGGTCTTCGCGGCTCAGTATCTCGTGCTGGTGGCGTTGATGGGCCAGACGTTCGGCCACCGTCTGGCCGGCATCAGGGTGGCCGCTATGGACGGCGGTGACCCCCGGCTGGTGCCGGTGCTGGCCCGCACCGTGCTCCTCATCCTGGCCGTGCCCGCGCTGATCTTCGATCGCGACCACCGCGGACTGCACGACCGCGCCTCCAACACGATGGTCGTCCGCATGTGACCCTCCGTTCGTCTCACAAAAAAGCGTACCGGGTTTGAAATTGAACCCGGTACGCTTTACTCTTGCCGCATGATGGCAGGTCTCAGGGAGCGCAAGAAGGAGCAGACGCGGCGGCGGATCGCCGAGGCGGCGCTGCGGCTGTTCGCCGAGCGGGGCTACGACGAGGTGACCGTCAACGAGGTCGCCGAGGCGGCCGGGGTGGCGAAGGTGACGCTGTTCGCCTATTTCGCGACCAAGGAGTGCCTGGTCCTCGACGAGGTCAAGGAGGACATGGCGCGGATCGTGACCGAGCGTCCTCCGGGTCTGTCGCCGCTCGGCGCGCTGCGCGCGCACTATCGCGCGTTCGCCCGGGAGGCGCCGGGAGTCGACGCGGAGAGCCTGCTGACGCGGGTCCGGGTGATCTCCGGCAGTCCGGCGCTGCTCGCCGGGGTCCACCAGGCGCACATCGGTCAGCGCTACGAGCTGGCCGCCGCGCTGGAGCGCGAACCTGGCGACCTGATCGCCCATCTCCTCGCGGCGCAGGTCACCGCCGTGGTCACCACGCTGCAGGAGCAGTTCTTCCATCGGCTCGCCTGTGGGGCGTCGCTCGCGGAGGCCGGGCGGCGGCTGGCCGACGAGGTCGATGTCGCCTTCGATCTGCTCGACCACGGATTCGCTGCAAGCTATGGAGATAAATCATGAAAAAGGGGATCAACTATGACACCGGGTTCCTGCCCGAACCCGGCCGGTCACGCCACGCGTTCGACGCCGAGACCGTCAGGCGCGACATGCGGGTCATCGCCGGCGACTTACACTGCCAGGTCGTGCGCGTCTCCGGAGCCGACCCCGAGCGGCTGGGCACCGCCGCCGAGCTGGCCGCCGAGGCCGGCCTCGAGGTCTGGTTCGCGCCCTTCCCGGTGGACGTCCCCGCGCCCGGCATGCTCGCCCTGTACGCCGACTGCGCCGCCCGCGCCGAGGCGCTGAGGCGCGGCGGCGCCGAGGTGGTGCTGGTCACCGGCTGCGAGACCACCGCCTTCGGCCCCGGCTTCATCCCCGGCGACGGCTACGGCGACCGGCTCGGCGCGATGATGACGGCCGACATGGACTGGTGGCGGTCGCTGGCCGGCATCATGCCCCGGTTCAACGACTTCCTGGCCGAGGCGGCCGAGACCGTGCGGCCGCTGTTCGGCGGCCGGGTGACCTACGCCGCGGCCCCGTGGGAGTTCGTCGACTGGAGCCCGTTCGACCTGGTCGGCGTCGACGCCTACCGCGCCGCCTACAACGCCGACGGCTTCCGCGAGGAGCTGCGCGGCCACTTCAAGCACGGCAAGCCCGTGGCGGTGACCGAGTTCGGCACCTGCCCCTACCGCGGCGCGGCCGACCAGGGCGGCAGCGCCTGGGTGGTGCCCGACGGCGCGGTGCCCGACGAGCAGGAACAGGTCCGCTACCTCACCGAGCTGCTCGGCGTCTTCGAGGAGGAGGGCGTCGACACCGCCCTGTGGTTCACCTTCGCCGGCTACACCCGGCTCGGCGCCGACGACCTCGGCTCCTACGGCGTGGTGCGGATGGTCGACGAGACCCGCTGGGAGCCGCGGGCGGTCTTCCACGCCATGGCGGCTATGTACGGGCGCAGGTCAGCTTCTCAGCCCTGAAGGGGCTGAGCTTGCAGTTCCTCGCCGTCGGTGGCTTTGACGGTCTGGTCCGCGTCAGGCAGCGTGACTCACTGCCCAGCTGGTGACACCGCGTGCGGCGATGTTACGAGCTGCGTTGACGTCGGCGTGCTCAGCGAAGCCGCACGACGTACAGGCGAACCTGGCCTGGCCCGGCCGGTTCTTCTTGTCCACGTGCCCGCAGGCCGAGCAGGCTTGCGAGGTGTAGGCCGGGTCCACCCAGACCAGGGCGACACCGGCGCGGGCCGCCTTGTAGGCGATGAAATGGCCGAGCTGGTGAAAGCTCCACGTGTGCAGCGTGACCCGCTGGGGCTTGCGGAGCCGTACCCGGTCGCGGATGCCCTGGAGATTCTCCAGGGCGATGCCTCGCCCGGTGCGTGCAGCCTCGGTCACGATGCGCTTGGCGATGGTGTGGTTGAGGTCGGCGGCAAAACGCGCCTCGGCGCGGCGGCGTCTCTTCAGCAGCCGTTTCGCGGACTTGGTCTGCTTGGTCTGCAGGCGGCGGCGCAGCTCCCGGTGGCGGTGACGGACCGCGTTCAAGGTCTTGCCGCTGTGGCGGACACCATCGCCGGTGCTGGTGGCGGTGGTGGCGATGTTGGCGATCCCCAGATCCACCCCGGTGAATCCGTCCGGCGCGCCCACCGGCACGTCCGGCAGGTCGCAAGTGGCGACGAGGAACCACATGCCATCGCGGTAGAGAAGGTCGGATTCGCCCTTACGGTGAGCGGCCAGCATGGTGAGCTGATCGGCCGAAGCGGTGAACGCCACGCCCTTCATTCGCCCACCTGTGGTCCAGATCGACACCGTGCGCGCGTTCAGCTGCCAGGACAGGCAGCGGTCGTCGAACGGCTGGGCCGCGCCAGGACGAAAGACGATCGGCCTGGCCTGGACCCGTTCACGCCAGGCGGAGCCGGGCCTGCCCAGATGGCCGTTGCGGAGATTGGCGTGCAGGGTGGCGTAGGCGTCGGCGACCTTCTTGATGACATGCTGCGCGGCCTGAGCCGCCAGCCCGTACCTGTCCTTGACCTGCCCATAGACGTGCTTACGCAGATCATAGTTGCGAAACACCCGCTGGGTATGGGCGAGCGCCGCCACCCAGGTGGCCGCGTCGTTGGCCGCGCGCAACGTCGCCTCCAGCGCCGCCGCCTGCTCAGGCGTCGGCAGCAGCTTGACCTGCACCACCAGCTTCACCTCGAACACATTATCGCCAAGCCCACGCCGCCGGATTGGAAAACCGAACCCCGGCATGAGAAGGGGGCGAAGCGTTGTCTACTCGCTTCACGCGCATTTGGTCTTCATTCCGAAATATCGGTGTGGTGTGTTCACCAACGAGATTCCGCCTCGCTGCGAAGACATCATGATCGAGGCGTGCGACAGCTTCGGGGCGGAGCCGGCCGAGTTCAACGGCGAGGAAGATCACGTGCACCTGCTCGTGCACTACCCGCCCAAAGTCGCCCTCTCGACGCTGGTGAACAGCATCAAGGGCGTGTCCGCCCAGCTTCTGCGCAAGGAGTATCCGGCAGACATCCGTAAGTACCTGTGGGGCGGGCATTTCTGGTCGCCGTCGTACTTCGCCGCCTCCTGCGGCGGCGCACCACTATCGATCATCAAGGAGTACATCGACAACCACAAACGCCCGGGCTGAGCCACCCGTCACCACACCGCCCGGCCCTTGACGGCCCTCCCGCGCTGTCGTTTCCTCCCAGGCGTGAACGCCCGGGGTTTCACGCCAGATTTACGCTGAAGATCGCGGTGCCCGGCAGGTGACGGCCGCGCAGCGGGCTCCAGCCGCCCCACACCCGCTCGTGGCCCTGCGGCCATTCGGGCTCCAGCAGGCCGGTGAGGCTCAGCCCGGAGGCGACGACGAGGCCGACCCAGTCGCCCATCGTGCGGTGGTGCTCGACGTAGGTCAGGGTGCCGTCGTCGTCGCGTTCGACGTAGGGGGAGCGGTCGAAGTAGGAGCGGTCGGAGGTCAGCCCGCGCGGCCCCGGATCGTCCGGGAAGGCCCAGCGGATCGGATGGCTGACGGAGAAGACGAACCGGCCGCCTGGGCGCAGCACCCGGCGCACCTCACGCAGCACGGCCAGCGGATCGGCCACGAACGGCAGCGCCCCGAAGGCCGAGCAGGCCAGGTCGAAACAGGCGTCGGCGAACGGCAACGCCTCGGCGTCGGCCTGCACCACCGGCACCCGCACCCCGGTGTCGAGATCGATGCGCCGCGCATGACGGAGCTGCCGGTGCGACAGGTCGAACGCCGCCACCTGGGCGCCCCGCGTCACCAGCCACCGCGCGCACTGCGCCGCGCCGCAGCCGACCTCCAGCACCCGCCGTCCGCGCACCTCGCCCAGCAGGCCCGCCTCGTCCTCGTCGACGCCTTCGGGACACCAGACGAAACCGGTGTCACGCAGGAAGTCGCCATGCTCGACCTGGTAGTCGTCGGCGTTGCCGTCCCACCAGCCGCGGTTGGCCCGCGAGGAGACCGACGGCACTAGCGCATCTTGGGGCCGCGCGGCATGCGGGCGCCCTTGGGCATCGGCCCCTTGGGCATCGGCATGTTCTTCGGCAGCGACCGCAGGCGGTCCTTGACCTCGTTGACGGCGGGCTTCTTCAGGTTGCGCGGCAGCTTCATGATGTGGCGCTGCAGCTTGGCCAGCGGCACCTGACCCTCGCCGTCGCCGCACTGGATGTCGTAGATCTCGACGCCCAGCACCACCCGCGCGACCCGCTTCTTCTCCGCCGCGAGCATCCGGCCGACCCGGTTGCCCGGCCCCTCGGACACCAGGACCACACCCGGGTGGCCGATGATCAGGTGGATCAGGTCCTGGTCACGGTTGACCGCGATCGCCGGGGTCACCTGCCAGTTGCCGCGCATGCCCTGCAGCACCGCGGCGGCGGCGCCGGTCTGACCGTGCAGGATCGAGTATTGGGCCTTCTGCGCCAGCTGCCCGAAGACCACCAGGCCCACGGTGATGGCCGCCAGGATGCCGAGGAACACCGAATACCACAGGAAGTCCGTGACCAGGCCGATCACGATCACCACAGCGAGCGTGCCGACCGCCGAGAGGAAGACGATCGGCAACCCCTTGGGGTTGGCCTGCTTGATGACCTGCGCGATCATGCGGAGCTGCTTGATGCGCCCCGGCTTCTCTGGGTCCACGGACTTCGCCATGTCTTGAAGGATACAAACCAACCGGTGATGAAAGGAAAACGTGACCTGCCCGTGCGGCTCCGGGCCGTCAGATCCGCAGCGTCGCCGACAGGCGTCGGTCACCCACGTCGTGAGCCGCCTCCAGGGTGTGCTCGCCCGGGACCACCCGCCAGCCGTCCGCCGTCCAGCTCTGGAAGGCGCGCTCCGGCAGGTCGATGGTGGTGATCACCGTCTGGCCGGGATCGGCCTCCACCACGTCGAATCCGGCCAGCCGCCGGTCCCGGCCGCCGGTGGAGACGTAGATCTGGACGACCTCCCTGCCCGGCCGCTCGCCCGTGTTGGTCAGCGCCACCGTGACCGAGGACCCCTCGGCCGCGATCGAGTCGTAGGACCAGGTGGTGTAGCCCAAACCGTGACCGAACCGGAAGGCGGGAACCCGGCCGGCCCGCTCCCAGGCCCGGTAGCCGATGTGCACGCCCTCGTCGTAGCCGACCACGCCGTCGACCGGCGTGACGTCGCAGACCGGCACGTCGGCCAGGCGGGCCGGCCACGTCGTGGGCAGCCGGCCGCCCGGCTCGGCGTCGCCGAACAGCACGTCCGCCAGGGCCCCACCCGCCTCCTGGCCGGGGAACCAGGTGAGCAGCACCGCGGCCACCGAGTCGCGCCACGGCATCTCGACCGGCGAACCGGCGTTGACCACGACGACCGTGCGCGGGTTGGCGGCGGCCACCGCGCTGATGAGCTCGTCCTGGTGACCTGGCAGGCGCAGGTCGGAGCGGTCGAAGCCTTCGCTCTCCACCTCCCGCGTGGTGGACGCCACCACGACCGCCACGTCACAGCCGGCCGCCGTGCGGACCGCCTCGGCGATCAGCTCCTCCTCGCCGGGCGACGGGTCGCGGTGGCCGAGCGTGAACGCCACGAACGCCAGGTCGCCGAACACGTGCGCCCCGTGCGTGACGGTCAGCTCGTACGGCCGGCCCGCGGCCAGCTCGACCGTGAAGCGCTCCTCGGGCGGCGCCAGGAACGCGGCCGCGGGGTCGCCGCCCACCGCCTCGACGGCCGCGTCGAACACCGTCTCGCCGTCCACCGTCACGGTGAACGCGCCCACCCCGGACACCGACAGCTCGTGCCCGCCCGCCCGGCCGGGCGTGTACGTGGCGCCGATCCGGACCGCCCTTACCCTGGCGGCGTCCACGCCTCGCGGGAGCCGGCCGATCCAGCGCGCCTCCGTGCCGGGCAGCGCGTGTTCGGCCAGCACCGTGCCGTCGCGGTCGAGGAACCAGGCCGTGGCCGGCACGGGCAGCGGTGACAGACGGGCGCGCGGGTCGGTACCCAGCGCGTAGCGGACCTCGACCTCCGGCCGTTCGCGCAGCCCCTCCAGCGGCGAGACCACCCGGTCGGGGAACACCTGAGCGCTGCCGCCGCCCATCACCCGTGCCTCGTCCGCGGCCGACCCGATCAACGCCACGGTCCGGACGCCCCGCAGGGGGAGGAGGTCGCGGTCGTTCCTGAGCAGGGTGAAGCTCCGCGCGGCCACCTCCCGGGCCAGCGCCACCCCGTCGATCTCCGTACCCTCCGGCCTCGCCGCCCCGGCCTGTTCGCGGCCGTACGCCTCGACCGGCTGGGCCGCCACCCCGGACGGACCGGGCGGGCGCAGGGCGCCGACGCGGTGCGCGAGCCGCAGGACGCGGCGGACCCGGTCGTCGACGGCCGCCTCGGGAACACGTCCGGCGCGCACGGCCGCCTCCAGCCTGTCGCCCCACGGCCCGCCCGGACCCGGCATGGCCACGTCGGTGCCGCCCAGTGCCGCCGCCTCGGTGGTGCGCACCGCCGTCCAGTCGGACACCACGCACCCGTCGAACCCCCACTCGCCCTTCAGTACGCCGTTGACCAGCGGCGCGTGCTCGGTCATGGTGATGCCGTTGACCGCGTTGTAGGCGGTCATGACGCCCCAGGCACCCGCCCGCACCAGCCGCTCGAACGGCCGCAGATAGACCTCGCGCAGCGCCTGCTCGCTCACCCTGACGTTCACGGTGAAGCGGTCGGTCTCGAAGTCGTTGGCCACGAAATGCTTGGGCGTGGTGCCGACCCCGCCCTCCTGCACTCCCTCGACGTAGCCGGCCGCGATCTCGCCGGTCAGGAAGGGGTCCTCGGAGAAGCACTCGAAGTGGCGCCCGCCCAGCGGGGAGCGGTGCAGGTTGACGGTCGGCGCCAGCAGCACGTGCACCCCCTTGCGCCTGGCCTCCTGGGCGAGCAGCCGGCCTACCCGCCTGACCAGCTCGACGTCCCAGGTCGCGGCCAGGGCGGTGGGGCTGGGCAGCGCGATCGAGGGATCGCCGGCGCTCCACTGCTCACCGCGCACCCCGATCGGGCCGTCGCTCATCACCAGCCGTTCGAGCCCGATCTCGGGAACGGGCGGCAGCGACCACATGTCGGCCCCGGTGAGCATGCGGATCTTGGTGCTGAGGTCCAGTCTGCCGATCAGTTCGTCGAAGTCCACTTCCACAGTGTCGGACCGGACCCGGCCGCCGGGAAGATCCGGCCCGCCGGTTTCGTCCCCGAACACGCGACAGACCGCACCCCGGAGCCGGGGAGCGGTCTGGGGCGGGCGGCGACGCTCAGGTGGTCTGGCGTGCAGCGATCGCCTGCTGGTAGAGCCGGCCCGCGCGGTAGGACGAACGGACCAGCGGCCCCGACAGGACCCCGGCGAACCCGATGGCCTCGGCCTCGGCCTGGAGCTCCACGAACTCCTCCGGCTTGACCCAGCGCTCCACCGGGTGATGCCGGGGCGTGGGCCGCAGGTACTGGGTGATCGTGAGCAGGTCGGTGCCGGCCGCGTGCAGGTCGCGCATGGCCTCGACGATCTCCTCGCGGGTCTCGCCCATGCCCAGGATCAGGTTGGACTTGGTGACCAGACCGGCCTCGCGGGCCATCGTGATCACCGCGAGGGAGCGGTCGTAGCGGAACGCGGGGCGGATCCGCTTGAAGATGCGCGGCACCGTCTCCACGTTGTGGGCGAACACCTCGGGCTCGGCCGAGAAGACCTCCTCGAGCTGGTCGCGGTCGCCGTTGAAGTCGGGCACCAGCAGCTCGACGCCGCAGCCGGGCAGCAGCGCGTGGATCTGCCGGGCGGTCTCCGCGTAGAGCCAGGCGCCGCCGTCGGGCAGGTCGTCACGGGCCACCCCGGTCACCGTGGCGTAGCGCAGGCCCATCTGCTGGACGGACTCGGCCACGCGGCGGGGCTCGTCGCGGTCGTACTCCTTGGGCTTGCCCGTGTCGATCTGGCAGAAGTCGCAGCGGCGCGTGCACTGGTCGCCGCCGATGAGGAAGGTCGCCTCGCGGTCTTCCCAGCACTCGTAGATATTGGGACAGCCCGCCTCTTCACAGACCGTGTGCAGGCCCTCCCGGCGCACGAGCGATTTGAGCTCGGTGTATTCGGGGCCCGTCTTCAGCTTGGTCTTGATCCACGGGGGCTTGCGCTCGATAGGGGTCTCGGCGTTGCGCACCTCCAGGCGGAGGAGCTTTCGGCCTTCAGGAGCAACGGTCACCACCACAGCTTACGTCCCGGGCCGCACCGGCTCAGTCGCGGGTGGCGAACCCCCCTCGAACCCCTCGATCGAACCCCTCGAACCCCCCGAACTCCAGGAACTCCACGAACACCCCCGAACCACCCGTGCCCGTCCGGCGAACCACGCACGAACCACGCATGAACCACGCACGAACCACGCACGAACCACGCACGAACCACCCACGAACCACGCACGCCGCGCCCGCACGCCGCACGTCGCACGCCGCGCGGTCAGCTGATCAGGCCGAAGCCGCGGATCGCCCTGGTGTAGTGGGCGAGCAACTCGTCGTCGATCCGATCCGACTCGGCCGAGCCGAGCAACTCCCGGCCGGGCGTCGTCAGCGCCACCTCGGAGAGCCGGGCGCGATCCAGGGCGCCCGCCCTGATGGCCGTGATGTTCTCGCCGCGCAGCGCCGCCGCCTGCATCGGCGCCAGATAGCGCCCGCTGGCCAGCAGCGCGCCGAGCTCGGCCGACTCCCTCTCCGGGACGATCCGTGCGGCCAGCGCCTCACGCCTGCGCCGGACGCGGTCGGCGTCGGCCCGCGCCAGCCGGGTCAGCACGTGCTCGGTCAGCAGCACCGGACCGCCGAGCACCCGCCCGAGGAGCCGGCCGAACATCCCCGCCACCTCGTACGTGGTGCCCGGATGGTCCAGCCCGCCCAGTGACGAGGCCGCGACCTTGGTCTGCGCCTCCTCTCGCGCGCGCAGCGGCGCCGCCCCGATCAGCGCCTGCCGCCACTCGCCCAGGGTCGACAGCGCGCCGTCCACGACAAGCTCCTCCATGGTCGGGGTCTCGGCGTAGGCCACGGCCAGCGCCACCACCCGCTGACGCGGTGACAGGGCCAGCCACAGGGGCAGGCCGACGACCAGCACCGGCTCCCTGAACGGCCCGCCGCGCAGGCAGCGCGTCGCCGGCTCAAGGTCGCGGACCGCCACCCTGCCGGGCCGCCGCACCCCGATCCGGTCGGCCACCCGTTCCGCGGCGCCGTACAGCTCCTTGGCCGCCGGACGGTCGAGCACCTCGGCGTCGGCGGGGAGGGCGACGCCGAGCCGGGGGCGCAGCATCCAGCCGAGCGCGATGAGCAGGGCGCCGACCAGCCACCCGGCGAGCAGCTCGGAGTTGACCACGATCGTCCACGTGCCCAGCACGACGCAGGCGAGCGTCAGCGCGTGCACCACGATGGCCACAAGCAGAGCGAGGGGACGCTTCACAGGCCCGATCGTAGGCGCGCAGGATGCGCTCGGACAGGCCTGATCGTGAGCGGAGGGCGCGCCTGGACCGGAGGCCGGGCGTCAGCGGCGCATCAGATCCTCTTCGTGCAGGTCGAACGGCTCCATGCCGAGCGCCTCGGCCAGCCGCTTCTCGGCGATCGGCAGGACCTCCTCGACCACGATCCGCCTGCCGGTCTCGGCGGACAGTGAGGAGACGCCCACGTCGGGGATGCCGCACGGCACGATCCGGTTGAACCACCGGGGGTCGTTGGCGCAGTTGAGCGCGAAGCCGTGCATGGTGACGCCTCCGGTGACCCGGATGCCGACCGCGCCGAGCTGACGATCGGGCAGGCCGAGGCTGGGGTCGCCGGCCGCCCACACGCCGGCGCGCCCGGTCGCGCGCCGCGCCGTGACGCCGAAATCGGCGCAGATCTGGATCATCGCCTCTTCGAGCCGGCAGATGTAGGTGACCACATCGGTGATGGCGATGACCGGGTAGGCGACCAACTGGCCGGGACCGTGCCAGGTGACGCGGCCGCCCCGGTCGACGTCGATCACCGGCGTGCCGTCGGCGGGCCGCTCGTGGGGCGCGGTGCGCCGGCCCGCGGTGTAGACCGGGGCATGCTCCAGCAGGAGAACCGTGTCGGTCAGCTCGCCGGCGATTCGTTTGGCGTGCACCCGGCGCTGCAACGCCCAGGCCTGCTCGTAGGGGACATCGACACCGAGGCGGACGATGGCTAGTGCGTGGGGATCGACCCCGTGCTTGGGGCGCATGGGACCATTGTGCCGTTCCGTCACCCCTGAAGGGTAATTCAGGAGGTCAGCAGCCGCGGCTCGATCCTGAACTCCTTCACCCCGCCGGTCCCGTCGTGCTCGATCCGGTAGGCGAAGCCCTCGGGGTCGGTGGTGACCGCCTGGATGAACTCGGTGCCGACGTAGTGCAGCCCCACGCCCTCGTCTGCCGCGTAGCCGCTGGGCAGCTCGCCGGTGGCCACCGACTGCTGTAGCAGCGGGCGGCGCTGCGGCTCGCCGTTGTAGTGCACCCCGCACGAATAGGGCAGGAACGCCAGCCCGTCGGCCCACACGCGCAGCTCGGGGCCGAAGGAGTCGGTGTTGCCGCCGACGTGCCAGCACAGCGCCCCCGCGCTCTGACCGGACAGCACCACGCCCGATCGCCACGCCTCCTCGAAGGCCTCGTCGAGCCCGTGCAGCCGCCAGAGCGCCATCAGGTTGGCCACGCTGCCGCCGCTGACGTAGATCATGTCCTGCTCCAGCATCCACGCCCGCGGGTCGTCGACGTTGGGCATCGGGAAGACGGTCAGGTGGCTCAGCTCGACGTCCCAGCCGGCGAACGCGCCGTACATCTTCAGCAGCCAGCTGCTGTCGTCGCCGACGGCGGTCGCGAGCAGGCCCAGCTTGGGGCGGTCCTGGCCGGTCAGGTCGAGGGCGTATCGGAGCAGCGGGCTCGCCTCCATGAATCCGTAGCGCCCACTGGGGCGGAAGGATCCGCCGCCGATGGCAAGGATGTGCGACTGCCCTGACCTGGTCATCGGGAACCTCCGTGGAGAGCCCCGCCTTCCGGCGGGGGAGGAGTCGGACCCCTGCGGAGCAGGGCAGGGGCAGGCGATTGGCCGCCGGGCGGAGCGCCGTCGAAACGCCGCGCGACACCGGACGGTTCGGTAGTGTGTTCGACGGTGGCGACAGCCAAGCCGCCGGACGAACGATCGGAGACACCCTCGCCGCAGGGCTTGCGGAGAGGCGAAACGCCTGTGGAGCCGGTGTAAGACCTCAACGAGAGTCCTCTCTCGGGCGGGCGACCGGCGGTGAAGCAGGAAGCCCGACCGGCGACGGTCGGAATCCCGGTTCTTCCGAGCCGGGAGGATGTCAAGTCGGAGTCTCCTCGATGAAGGACGGACGGCACACTAGAGTACGGCGCGCAGTGCCTCGTCGAGACTGGTATGGGCGAAGCCGTACCCCGTGTCCTGCAGCTTCCGGGGAAGGATCTTGTGTCCGGACAGCAGCCCCTCTTTGGCGAACTCACCGATCCCCAGACTCAGCGCGAAGGCCGGGACGGGCATCGGCATGGTGCCCTTGCGCAGGGCTTTTCCGAGGGTCCTGGTGAACTCCGCGTTGGTGACGGGGGTGGGGGAGGTGAGATTGACCGGCCCCGACAAATCCCGATTTTTCAGGATGTGCAGCGTGGCCCCCACCCAGTCGTCCTCCGCGATCCACGACCAGTACTGCTTGCCCGACCCCAGCGGCGCGCCCAGCCCCATCCTGAAGATCGGCAGCATCCGCCCGAGCGCCCCGCCCCGCCCGCTCAGCACCAGCCCGGTGCGCAGCTGGGCGGTCCGCACGCCGAACGACCCGGCCTCCCGCGCCTCGCCCTCCCACCGCGCGCACAGGTCGGCCAGGAACCCCTCGCCCCTGCCGGTGTCCTCGTCGACCACCCGGTCACCGGTGTCTCCGTAGAAGTCGACCCCGGACGCCGACACCAGCACCTCGGGCGGCTGTGACAGCTCCCGCAGGGCGCCGACCAGCGTCCGCGTGCTGTCGACGCGGCTGCGCACCAGCTCCCGCTTGTAGGCGGGGGTCCACCGCCGGTCCGCGATCGGCGCACCGGCCAGGTGCACCACCGCCTCGGCGCCCTCGATCGCGGCCGGATCGAGCACGTTCTCGGCGGGCTGCCAGAACACCTCGTCGTCCCCGCGCGGCTCCCGCCGCACCAACGTGACGACCCGCTCGCCGTCACCCCGGAGCGCCTTGACCAGCGCACTTCCCAGCAGGCCCGACGCCCCGCTCACCACAACAGCCATCCCCGCTATATCTCCCTCATGCCACGAAATATCCACCAGCCCTGATATCCACCAGCCCTGCTGAACGCGTCGGCCCCGGCCCACCGGACGTCGTCACGGCGGGCCGCCCTGTGCGGGTCAGCGGCCGTATCCCTGGAGGGCCCCAGCCCCGGTCGGCGTCCGGCGCCGGCTTGGCCCGCCGTGACGGATGGGGGGTGTGGGGTGGGGGAACGTGAAACGGCCGGCCGGAGAACGCCGGCCGGCCATGGGAGGTGGGCCGGCCCGGCGGATCGCCGGGCCGGCCCAGGGATCAGGCGAGGCCGAGCTGGGCCTCGAAGCGGCCCTCTTCGAGGCGGCGCTTGATGGTGGTGAGGAAGCGGGCCGCGTCGGCGCCGTCGACCAGGCGGTGGTCGTAGGTCAGCGCCAGGTAGACCATCGAGCGGATCGCGATGACCTCGCCCTCGGGCGTGTCGATCACCACGGGACGCTTGACGACCGCGCCGGTGCCGAGCATGCCGACCTGCGGCTGGTTGAGGATCGGCGTGTCGAACAGCGCGCCCCGGCTGCCGGTGTTGGTGAGCGTGAACGTGCCGCCGGTGATCTCGTCGGGGGTCACCTTGTTGGCGCGGGTGCGCTCGGCCAGGTCGGCCGTCTTGCGGGCGAGCCCGGCGAGGTTGAGGTCGCCGGCGTTCTTGATGACGGCCGCGATGAGGCCACGCTCGGTGTCGACGGCGACGGCGAGGTGCTCGACGTCGAAGTAGGTGACCTCCATCGTCTCGTTGTTGATCGTCGCGTTGAGCTTGGGGTGCTGCTTGAGCGCCTCGATGGCGGCCATCTCGAAGAACGGCATGAACGACAGCTTGACGCCCTCGCGGCGCTGGAAGTCGGCCTTGGCCTGGTCGCGCAGCCGCGCGATCTTGGTGACGTCGACCTCGACGACCGTGGTGAGCTGCGCGGCGGTCTGCAGCGACTCGACCAGGCGCTTGGACATGGTCTGCCGCAGGCGCGACATCTTCTCGGTGCGGCCGCGCAGCGTGGTGTCGACCTCGACCGGCTCGGGAGCAGCGGCCTGGGCGGGCGCGGCGGCGGGCTGGGCGGCGGCGGGAGCCGGAGCCTGGGCGGCGGGGGCCGCCTGCGCGCGCTGCGTCTTGGCCGCCTCCAGCACGTCCTGCTTGCGGATGCGGCCGCCCACGCCGGTGCCGTTGACGGCGTCGAGGTCGACGCCGTGCTCGTTGGCGAGCTTGCGCACCAGCGGCGTCACATAGGGGCTCTCGCCGGAGGGCTGCGGCGGGGCCTGCTCGGCGGGCGCCTGCGGAGCCGGGGCCTGCGGTGCCGGTGCCTGCGGAGCAGGAGCCTGCTGGGCCGGTGCGGGCGCGGGCGGGGCCTGCGGTGCCGGGGCGGGCGGAGCATGCTGGGCCGGCGCCTGCTGGACGGGCTCGGGCTGCGCCGGGGCGGGCTGGGGGATCGAGGAGGCGGGAGCGGGCTCCGGCTCCGCGGCCGGGGCCTCCTGCTGAGCCGGGGCGGCGCCGCCGGCCTGGCCGTTCTCGTCGATGATGGCCAGCTCGGCGCCGACCTCGACGGTCTCGTCCTCAGCCACAACGATCTTGGTGACGACGCCCGCGGACGGCGACGGGATCTCGGTGTCGACCTTGTCGGTCGACACCTCCAGGAGCGGCTCGTCGGCCTCGACGCGCTCGCCTTCCTTCTTCAGCCAACGGGTTACCGTGCCCTCGGTAACGCTCTCGCCGAGCTGGGGCATCTGTACGGAGACCGGCATCGTTATCTTCTCTCGCGTTCTGATCTCGAGGGCTTGACTAGTTGTGGACGTGCAGCGGCTTGCCGGCCAGGGCCAGCATCGCCTCACCAACGGCCTCGGACTGGGTCGGGTGTGCGTGGATGAGCTGGGCGACCTCTGCGGGCAGCGCCTCCCAGTTGTAGATCAGCTGCCCCTCGGTGACGAGCTCACCGATGCGGCGGCCCACCATGTGGACGCCGACGACCGGCCCGTCCTTCTGGGCGATGACCTTGACGGCGCCGGCCGTGCCGAGGATCTGGCTCTTGGGATTGCCGGCGAGGTCGTAGACCTGCTCCACGATCTCCAGCCCGCGCTCGGCGGCCTGGGCGGAGGTGATGCCGACCGAGGCGACCTCGGGGTCGGAGTAGGTGATGCGCGGCACGCCCGCGTAGTCGATGGGCGGCGGGTTGAGGCCGGCGATGTGCTCGGCCACCATGATGCCCTCGGCGAACCCGGCGTGCGCCAGCTGCAACGTGGGGATCAGGTCGCCGATCGCGTAGACGCCCGGCACGGAGGTCTGGCAGTGCTCGTCGACCACGACCGCGCCGCGCTCGATGGCGATGCCGGCCTCCTCGAAGCCCATGCCCGAGGACACGGCGCCGCGGCCGACCGCGACCAGCAGGATCTCGGCGTCGAGGGTCTTGCCGTTGGCCAGGGTGACCACCACGCCCGTGTCGGTGGTCTTGGCGCTCTCGAAGAAGACGCCCAGTTCGTACTTGATGCCGCGGCGGCGGAAGGCGCGCTCCAGCAGCTTGGAGCTCGACTCCTCCTCGGTCGGCAGCAGGTGGGGCAGGGCCTCGACGATCGTGACCTCGGCCCCGAACGAGCGGTAGACGCTGGCCAGCTCGACGCCGATCACGCCGCCGCCCAGCACCACCACGGAGCTCGGCACGTGGTCCATGGTCAGGGTGTGCTCGCTGGTGATGACACGCTCACCGTCGATCTCCAGGCCGGGCAGCGACCTGGGCGCCGAGCCGGTGGCCAGCACGACGGCGCGGCCCTCGTAGACCTCGGAGCCGACCTGGATCGCGCGCTCTCCGACGAGGCGGCCCTCGCCCTCGACGATCGTCACGCCCGCGCCCTTGAGCAGGCCCTGCACGCCCTTCCAGGCGCGAGTGACGATCTTGTCCTTGAAGGCGTGGACGCCGGGGACGTCGATGCCCTCGAACCGCGCCTTGACGCCGAACGTCTCGCTCTCGCGCGTCTCGTCGGCGACCTCGGCGGAGTGCAGCAGAGCCTTCGTGGGGATGCATCCCCTGTGGAGGCAGGTGCCGCCGATCTTGTCCTTTTCGATCAGGGCGACGGTCTTGCCCAGCTCGGCCGCCCGCAGCGCGCAGGCGTAACCGCCGCTGCCGCCACCTAGGACGACGATGTCGTAGGCCACAGGAAGGCTCCTTGTCGGGGTGTTCGTGATGCCGTCATCTTTTCATTTGTTTCAGATGCTCGCGTGCCGCTCGGCGAGTCCGATGAGGGTGCGGGTGATCGCGCCGGTGCCGCCCTTGGGGGTGTAGCCGTGCGGCTCGCCCTTGTTGAACGCGGGTCCGGCCATGTCGATGTGCGCCCAGCGCACCCCGTCGGGCACGAACTCCTTCAGGAAGATGCCCGCGGTCAGCATGCCGCCCCAGCGCTCGGGGTGGAGGTTGGCGAGGTCGGCGATCGGGGAGTCGAGGCCCTTGCGCAGTTCCTCGGGCAGCGGCATGCCCCAGGCGCCCTCGCCCGCGTCGCCGGCGACCTCGACGACGAGCTCCCTGATCGCGTCGTCGTTGGCCATGACGCCGGCCGTGCGCCAGCCGAGCGCGACGATCTGCGCGCCGGTGAGGGTGGCGACGTCGACGATCAGGTCGGGGGAGTCCTCGGCGGCCCGCGCGATGCCGTCCATGAGCACCAGGCGGCCCTCGGCGTCGGTGTCGAGCACCTCGACGGTCTTGCCGCTGTAGCTGTGGAGGACGTCGGACGGGCGCTGCGCGGTGCCGCTGGGCAGGTTCTCGGCCAGGCAGAGGTAGCCGACGGCGTTGACCGGCAGGCCCAGGCGGGCGATGCCGACCAGTGCCCCGAAGACGGCGCCCGCGCCGCCCATGTCGGACTTCATCCAGTCCATGGACGCGGACGGCTTGAGCGACAGGCCGCCCGAGTCGAACGTGATGCCCTTGCCCACGAACGCCAGCGTCTTGCCGGCCTCCGGATGGGTGTAGGAGAGACGGACCAGGCGCGGCGGGTTGACCGAGCCCTGGCCGACGCCGATGAGGCCGCCGTAGCCGCCGTCCTTGAGCTGCTTCTCGTCGAGCACCTCGACGGTCAGCCCGGCCTCGGCGCCCGTCCGCTCGGCGATCTCGGCGAACTTCGCCGGCCACAGGTCGGACGGCGGTGTGTTGACCAGGTCGCGGACCAGGGCGACGGACTCGGCCAGCACGGTGGCGCGCTCGGCGGCGCTCGGGCCGTGGCCGTGCTCGCCGGCCTCGGCGGAGAGCACGGTCAGCTCGGCCACCGGCTCCTTGCGCTCGCCGTTGGTGCGGTAGCGGGAGTAGTCGTAGGCGCCCAGCAGCGCGCCGAGCGCGACGGCCTCGACCTCCTGGGCCGACGCGGCGGGCAGGGCCAGGGCGGCGCGGGCCGTGCCGGCCAGCGAGCGCACGGCGGCGCCGGCGGCGCGGCGCAGCCCCTCGGCGTCGGGCGACTCACCCAGGCCGACCGCGACCAGCAGCGGCGCGGTGATGGCGCCGAACACCGGCACCTTGGCGATCTCGCCGGGCTTGCCGGTGAACCCGACGGCGGCGAGGGAGGTGGCGAGCTTCCCGTCGAAGGCGGCGTCGAGACTTTCCGCTCCCGTCGCGGGGCGAGGGCCCTCCGGCCCGGAACGGAACCCGACGATCAGTGCGTCGGTGTCGAAAGAGACGAGGTCTGCTGAGTTCAGCCGCACAGTGGTCACGTAAACCGATGCTATCCAGGGTTTCCAGGTACTAACAAACAGGGGTTCATCCCATGAATCATTTACGCATCATGGTGCTATAGTCATTAGCACCATGTTGCTCACGCTCGATCTCAACGACGCGCGGCCCCTGCACCAGCAGGTGGCCAGCGCCATCCGTCACGCCATCGGCGAGGGGGCGTACACGCCGGGAGACCGGTTGCCGCCGGCCCGTGACCTGGCCGACGCGCTCGGCATCAACGCCAACACGGTGCTGCGCGCCCTGCGCGACCTGCGGGACGAGGGGCTGCTGGAGTTCAGGCGCGGACGCGGCGTCAGCGTCGCCGGCCGCGCCGACGGGCGCGCGCTGCTCGTGGAGCGGGCACGCGAGCTGCTGGACGAGGCCAGAAGATACGGCTACCGCCGCGAAGACCTCATCACCATCCTTGAGGAGTTGCCATGAACCCCCGATCCGCCGCCGCCCTCTGGGGGGCGGCCATCACCGCCGCGCTGGTCGCGGTTCCGTTGACTCTGCGCGACCGGCTGCCCGATCCGCTGGCCGTGCACTGGGGCCCGGCGGGAGCACCCGACGGCGAGTTGTCGTTCGCGGCCGGCCTGGCGGTGCAGGTGGCGATGTGGATCGCGATTTGGGGGTTCCTGCTCGCCGCCGCCGCGCGGGAGCGGACGCTCACCCGCAGGATGGGCCGCGCCTACTGGTGGGGCACCCTCGTCGGGGGCGGGCTGTTCGTGCTCGGCATGGGCGGCACGACCCTGCTGGCCAACCTCGACGCGCCCGACTGGACCGCCGCCGTCCTGGAGCCGTGGCAGGTCATCACGGTGATCCTGGTGAGCGCGGCCGCCGGGCTGCTCGCCGGCCACCTCGGCAGGGGAGGCCCCGACCTGCAGGCGCCCGCCGGCGCCGAGCCGCCCCGGCTCGACCTCAGGCCGGGGCAGCGCGTGGTGTGGGTCAGCCGCCTCACCAATCCCTGGCTGCTCGCCGTGACCACCGTCGCGGCGGCCGGGCTGGTCGTCGTCGCGGTGCTCGACGTCGCGGGCGCCTCCGTCGGCCCCGTGCTTCCGCCGCTCGGCGTCGTGCTGCTCGTCGGGCTGCTGACCACCTCCCTCACCTGCCGCGTCACCGCCGACGGCCTCCGGATCGGGTTCGGGCCGTTCGGCCGGCCGGCCCGCCGGATCCAGCTGTCCAAGATCGACAAAGCCTGGTCGGACACGCGGTATCCGAGTCAGGTCGGCGGCTGGGGCATCCGGGGCCTGCCGGGTGCCGCGACCATCATGCTGCGCGGCGGCGAGTGCCTGATCATCCGCTACCGCTCCGGTGGCGAGCTGGCCGTCAGCGTCGACGACGCCGCCCGCGGCGCCGCCCTCCTCAACGCCCTCGTCGCCGAGGAGGTGAGCCGGTGAGCAGGCGCCCGCGTTCCGCTGCGGACGAGGAGATCCGATGAAGCCCCTTCCCGTCTTCCTCGCCGCCGCCTTCGGCCTGTCCTGGCTGGCGGCGCTGCCCGTCTGGCTCGGCGGCGGTCTCGGCTCGCCGTCGACGGCGGTCGCGGGCACGCTGATGATGTTCACGCCGTCCGTGGCCGTGCTGGCCGTCTGGCTCGTGTCACGGACGCCGTTTCGGCAGTGGGCGCGCGAGACCGGGCTGACGCTCGGCGAGCGGCGGGGCCGCACCGGCCTGCTGGTGCTGGCCGCCTGGCTCGGAGTCCCGCTGCTGGTGGCGCTGGCGATCGCGCTCAGCGCCGCGCTCGGGCTCGTCTCGCTGGACCTGGCCGGGCTCAGCCTGTTCCGGGCGGGCCTGCGGGCGCAGGGCGTGCCGGCCTCCGCCGACCTGTCCACCGCGGCCGTCGCGCAGTTGGTGATCGCCGTGGTGGTGGGCCCGCTGCTCAACGCCATCCCGTCGCTGGGCGAGGAGTGGGGCTGGCGGGGCTGGCTGCTGCCCCGGCTCGTGGCCTCGCGCGGCGTGGCGGGCGGGCTGCTGCTCTCCGGCGTCATCTGGGGTCTGTGGCACGCGCCGCTCACCCTGCTCGGCTACAACTATCCCGGTCTGGGGCCGTGGGCGGCGCTGTTCTTCGTCGGGTTCTGCGTGCTGGCCGGGGTGCTGTTCGGCTGGTTGCGGCTGCGCTCGGGCAGCGTGTGGCCCGCCGTCGTCGCGCACGGCTCGCTGAACGCGGTGGCGCCCGCCCTGCTGCTCCTGGGCGACGCCGCCGCCCCGCCCGATCCGGTCGTGGCCGGACTGACCGGCCTGGTCGGCTGGGCCCTGCTCGCCCTGACGGGGTTCCTCCTGCTCAGGCGCTTTCCGGTACGCGTGCCGCAGCCGGCCGCCTGACCCGTCGCAGCTGTCAGCCCAGGACGGCGCACACGACGAGGGCGGCCGTGGTGGCGGTCTCGGCGAGCGCGCCGAGCACGTCGCCCGTGACGCCGCCCAGCCGCCGCCGGGCGTGGGCGAGCAGCAGCAGCGTCGCCACCAGCCCGGCGAGCGTCGCCAGCGGCAGGACGACCACCGCCGGCAGGCCGGCCCCCGAGGTCCCCGAGGTTCCCGAGGCCGGTACGGCCAGGCCGAGCGCGGCGCCGGCGACCAGGGCCACGAGGGTGACGAGCCAGGCGGCGGCCGGGCGTACGGTGCCCGCGACCAGGGCGCCCAGCCCGTCGGGGCGGGCGGCGGGGACCCCGGACCGGCAGGCCCAGGTGAGCGCCAGGCGGCCGGTCACGCAGGCGGTCAGCAGGGCCCAGGGAGCGGCCGACGACAGGGCGGCGACCTGGACGAGCAGCGTGAGCACCAGCGTCACCACGCCGAACGGCCCGATGTCGGACTTCCGCATGACGGCGAGCGCCTGGCCGGCGGGCCTGCCGCTGCCCAGGCCGTCGGCCAGGTCGGCCAGCCCGTCCAGGTGCAGCCCGCGCGTCAGCACGGCCAGCGTCCCGGCCGCCAGGGCGGCTCCCAGCAGCGGCGGCCCCGGCAGCAGCAGCGGCACGCTCGCCACCACGCCGAGGACCAGCCCGACGACCGGCGCCAGCAGCATGGCCGGGCCCGCCACCCCGCTGTCCACCCGCGTCACCCGGACCGGGAAGACGGTGAGCGTGCCGACCGCGAAGCGCAGCCCGTGCATCAGAGCAGCTCGTCCAGCATCCGGTAGTACTCCAGCCGCCGCGGGTCGGGCTCGGCGAGCCCGTACGCGGCCAGGAAGTCGGCTCCGGACCGCTCGTCCAGCTCGCGCAGCGCGAGGGCCAGGTCGACGTGCCGGTCGGCCACGCCGAGCGCGCCCAGGTCGATCAGCACCGGCTCGCCCGAGGGCGGCGCGAGCACGTTGGCCGGGGTGAAGTCGCCGTGCGTGACGACCAGGTCCTCCTCGGCGGGCCGCTCGGCCACCAGCCGCTCGTACACCTGCTCCGGCGTGAGCCCCGTCCGGGCCTCGTCGAAGTCGCGCGGATCGACCAGCCCGGCCGCCACCCGCTCGCGGGCCCGGCCCAGCTTGACGTCGAGCCGCTCGTCGAAGGGGCACTCGCCGACCGGGACGCCGTGCAGGGCGCGCAGCGCCCGTCCCATGATCGTGCCCGCCTGGGGCGGCCGCGCCTTGCGCTCCAGGCTGCGCCAGCCCACGTCCGACAGCACCAGCGCGTCACCCTCGAACGCCACGACCTCCGGCACCGTCATCCACCGCCTGAGCCACACGAGCCGGTCACGCTCGCCGCGCGCGGCCGGGCCCTGCTTCACGTAGTAGACGCCCGTGGGGAACGTGACGCGCAACGTCTCGCCGCGCATGCCCACGTGATCGCCGGACCAGACGGCGTCGTCACCGAACAGGTCCAAGATCCGCCCAGGAAGCCGCATAACGGTCGATCCTAAGGGCCACTAGGGTGGCCGAATGCACGTGGTTGAACTCGAAGGCGTAGGTGTCCGGGTCGTCGGCAAGGCGCTGCTGAGCGACGTCGACTGGCGGGTGGAGTACGGCGAGCACTGGGCGATCCTCGGCCCCAACGGCGCCGGCAAGACGACGCTGCTCTCGCTGGCCGCCGCCGTGCGGCACCCGACGGAGGGCACGGTGAGCGTCCTGGGCCACCGGCTCGGCCGGGTCGACGTGCGGTCGCTGCGCCGCCACATCGGCCTGGTGGCCTCCAGCCAGCGGCTGATCGACGAGGAGCTGCTGGAGGAGGAGGGCGCGACCGCGCACACCGTGGTGCTCACCGGGCACACCGGGACGAGCGCCCCGCTCTGGGACAGGTACGGCGACGCCGAGCACGAGCGCGCGTTGCGGCTGCTGGCCGACCTCGGCTGCAAGGACCTGGCCGACCGCCCCTTCCGGGTGTGCTCCCAGGGCGAGCGCGCCCGGATCCGGGTGGCCCGCTCGCTCATGCCGGATCCGGCGGTGCTGCTGCTCGACGAGCCGTTCGCCGGGCTCGACCTGCCCGCCCGCGAGGACCTCATCGCGGCAGTCGAGGACCTGGCGGAGACCAGGCCGGTGCTCACCACGATCACGGTGACCCACCACCTGGAGGAGGTGCCCTCGACCACGACCCACGCCATGCTCATGTGCGACGCCCGCGTCCTGGCGGCCGGGCCCGTGGCGGACGTCCTCACCCCGTCCAACCTGTCCGATTGCTTCGGCCGTCCGCTGCACGTGGACCGGCTCGACGGCCGCTGGTACGCCCGGGCCGTCCGCCCCTGAGCCGGGCGGCCAGGGGGCGTACGCTCAGGCCGTCCCGCGCCGCCCATGACCCAGGCGGGCCCCGGGGCGCTCCGCGGGCTCTCAGAGCGGCAGGAGGCGGCCGGCGACGACCAGGGCCACGTCCTCCGACTCGGCGGCCAGCCGCTCGTTGAGACGGCCGAGCGCGTCCCTGAAGGTCCGCCCGCCGGCCGTGGCGGGCACCACGCCCATGCCCACCTCGTCGGACACCGCCACGATCGGCCGCGCCGCGTCCCGCCACGCCCGCACCAGCTCGTCGCACCGCCGCCAGACCGGCGCCCGGTCGCCCTCCCAGGCGCCGTGCTCGTCGAACACCGCGGCCAGCCAGGTGCCGAGCCCGTCCACGAGCAGCGGCGTGGTGGCCTCGCGGACGGCCCGCGCCAGGTCGACGGTCTCCAGCGTCTCCCAGTGCCCGGGCCTGCGCTCCCGGTGCGCGCGCACCCGCGCGGCCCACTCCGCGTCGCCCTCGCCGCGCGGCCCGGTGGCCACATAGGTCACGTACGGCTCCGCCGCCAGGCGCAGCTCGGCCTCGGCCGACTTGCCCGACCGCGACCCGCCCAGCAGCAACGTCCTGCGCGGGGGCGCCACCAGGGGCGGCGGCCGGCCGGTGTCGATCGTGGTCCCGTCGGGCACGGCCCGCGCCCCCCACAGCGCCAGCCGCCGGGCCAGCTCCTCCTCCGACCTGACGCGATGGTCGACGCCCACGGCCACCACCTGGGTGCGTTCGCCCACCACTCCCGCCCGCCGCAGCAGCCCGAGCCGCTCCGGCCCGTCGAGCAGGTCGGCGAGCACGAGGTCGCACGCCGGCACGTCCAGCGGCGTCCGTCCCGCCGGCACGTACAGCAGCCGGGCGCCGTCCGGCCCGGTCAGGCCGTGCCCGCCGGCGAACGACCGATGGCCGCCCGGCAGGTCGCGGAACGGGAACCCGGCCACGCCGTCCACGACGGGCTCGAACGGCCGCCGGTGCGCCGACGGCGGGCGGGCGCACGAGGCGCATCGGCAGCCGGGCGCCGGCCAGCCCGCGGGGCCCGCCGTACCGGCGAGAAGTACCTTCACCGCGCCGATCGTACAAACCCCCTCGGAACGGCGGTCAGCGGGACGGGTGGGCGGCGGCCGAGGCGAGGACGGGGAGGGGCGAGGAGAGGAAGGCGGCCGTCACGAGGGCGGCACCCGCGGCGACACGGAACGCGCGCGGCATCGATCGACCTCCAGGCTCGGGAGTAGGGTGCCAGTGCCGTCGGAGGGTGCGCCGGCGAACCCGCGGAAAAGGAGCGTATGCATGACATGGCGGTGGCGTTATGAAAATGCGCATGGTGGTGAGGTGACAGATCGGCCGTTGCCCCGAGAGGTTTTTCCGAGCCAGGCCGACGCGGAGTCCTGGATCGGCGAAAACTGGCGTGAGCTGCTCGAATTCGGTGTCGAGCAGGTCGCTCTCCTGGAAGAGGAACGCGTCGAATACACGGGATTGTCATTGCGTCCGGAGTGAACAGAGCACCTAGAAAAACCCCTTGAGTCGTGTCGTGACTCAAGGGGTTTTCGTTCGGCGGAGTTTACGGGCGCGATTCGGGGCTGACGGTCCTGGAGGGGTCCCGCTCCACGATCGGGCCGAGCGCGTCGTCGATCCGCCCGAGCACCTCGGCGTCGAGCTTGACGCCCGCGGCCTTCACGTTGTCGCGCACCTGCTCGGGCCGGGTGGCGCCGACGATGGCGCTGGACACGTTGGGGTTCTGCAGCACCCAGGCGACCGCCAGCTGGGCCATGCTCAGCCCGAGGTCGGCGGCGATCGGCTTGAGCTCCTGCACCCTGGTCAGCACGTCGTCCTTCATGAACCGGGAGATCATGGCGCTGCCGCCCGGGTCGGTCGCCCGCGAGCCCTCGGGCGGCTGCCGGCCGGGCAGGTACTTCCCGGTGAGGACGCCCTGGGCGATCGGCGACCAGACGATCTGGCCGACGCCCTCGCGCTCGCTCAGCGGCACGACCTCCGTCTCGATGACCCGCCACAGCATCGAGTACTGCGGCTGGTTGGACACGATCCGGTCGAAGCCCATCTCGTCGGCGATCTTCAGCGCCTCGGCGATCTGGCCGGCGGTCCACTCGCTGACCCCGACGTACAGCACCTTGCCCTGCCGTACGAGATCGTCGAAGGTCTTGAGGGTCTCTTCGAGCGGGGTCTCGAAGTCGAAACGGTGCGCCTGGTAGAGGTCGACGTAGTCGGTCTGCAGGCGGCGCAGCGAGGCGTTGATCGACTCGGTGATGTGCTTGCGGGACAGGCCACGGTCGTTGGGCCCGGCCCCGGTCGGCCAGTAGACCTTGGTGAATATCTCCAGCGACTCCCGGCGGACGCCCTTCAGCGCCCGGCCGAGCACCGCCTCGGCCTTGGTGGCGGCGTAGACGTCGGCGGTGTCGAACGTGGTGATGCCCTCGTCGAGGGCGGCCTGGACGCACTGCTTGGCGGCGTCCTCCTCCACCTGGGAGCCATGGGTGAGCCAGTTGCCGTAACTGATCTCGCTGACCTTGAGACCGCTACGACCGAGGTGACGGAATTCCATGTACCGACCTTAAGCGGTCAGCTGATCCGTTTCGGGATAAGGTGCCCGACGTGGTGAAGCTCGTACGGCTGGCGCTGACCGGCGCGATCCTGGCCGCGATAGCGGTACGGCTGCGCCGCCGTGCCCGCCTGCCGGAGCACGGGCGGACCGAGCAGGAGCAGGGGGATGTCATCCCCGCCGGCCTGCCCCGCCGCCCGGTGCGGCGGACGAGGCGGACCTGGCCCGCGCTGTTCGGGGTGAGCGCGCTCGCCGTGGCGGTCCTCGTGTTCTCCACCCGGGTGGCGACGTCGGGCGAGCAGGTGTGGGGGAAAGCCCTCGAACCGACCTCCGAGCACGCTCCAGAGCCGGCCGCGGATCCCGTCGCTCCGGATCCGGTCGTCTCCACGCCATCGGCCATGTCATCGCCCATGTCATCGCCCATGTCATCGCCCATGTCATCGGCCGCGCCATCCGCCACCGCGCCGCCCGCCTCCACGTCATCGGCCTCCGCGCCCGATCCGGCGTGCGCTCCCGGACGCCGCCCGGTGGTGGTGCGCCCGGTCGATCCGAAGGTGAAGAGGGCCGTCGACCGGCAGTGGCGGCGCATCGAGCGCTGGCTGGAGACCCGGGCGCCGCGAACCCATGCCACGCTCGGCCGGCCGGGCCGGGCACGGACGATCGCGATCGCCGAAGCGCAGATGGGCCTGGACCTCCCCGACGACCTGCGCGCCTCGCTGCTGCGCCACAACGGCACCGGAGCGTTCGGCCTGGGCGCCACCGCGCCCTCGTCCAGCGTCCGGGACATCCGCGACCGCTGGCGCGAGCTGTGCCGTCGCGACTCCGCGGACCTGCGCCAGGGGCCGCTCGAGGATCGGTGGAACGGCAGGATGATCCCGTTCGCGTACCGCTCCGACAGGGGATACGGCCTGATCGACTCGCGGACGGGCGGCGTCGGCTGGGACGACCTGGTCACGGGCAGGACGTCTCCCGCGATGCCGTCCTATCACGCGCTCCTGCGCGCCACCGCCGACGCCCTGGAGCGGGGCGGCGTGGTCGCCGGATGGACGCCGCGGGTGACGCGCGGCGTCCTGCGCTGGACGCCGCCGAGGTGAGGCTCGGCGCTACTTCTTCGGCGGGACGGGCTTGCCGCCCGGCAGCACCGTGGGAGGCGGGAAGCGCAGCTTGCGGATCTGCAGGGCGCGCATCGCGGCGTAGAAGCCGACGCCCCGCAGGCTCTCGTCCGGGTATTTCTCGGCCACCAGCCGCTTCATCCGCCAGGCCACGTAGATCGAGGTGAACAGGACGCCGACCATCATGATCGGCCAGCCGATCGTGATCACGCTGCTGAGGATCAGCGGCCTGATGTCCGCGGGCCACGGAACCCACGTCGCCAGCAGGATGAGCATCGAGAACGGCAGGAAGTACTGGCTCGGCAGCCGGCGCGAGTCGACCCAGTCACGGGCGAACTTGCGCGCCGGGCCCTTGTCGCGCGCGGGGTAGTAGCGCTCGTCACCGGCGAGCATGCCCTTGCGGGCCCGTTCACGCTCGGCGGCCTGCTTGGCGCGGGACTGCCGGTAGGCCTCCTTGCGGTCCTTGGGGGCCGTGACCGGCTGGCGCCTTCGGCTCTCGGCGTCTCGGCGCTTGGGTGTGGGACGACCCTTACCCTGGGGCTTAGGATCGTCAATGGGGACGGGGGAGTCGTCCACGGAGGTTTGGGAACGGCGTCGCAACACGATGCCAACCCTACCTGGACTGCAACTTAGTGACGCCCTCGTGCGTTATGCGTAGGGTAATCCCAAGGCGGCTGCGCTGCACTGGGTGAACACCAGCACGACCTAAGAAGGGGACGGCCGACGCGCATGAGCGTGATGAAGAGACTTTCAATGATCTTCAAGTCCAAGGCCAACAAGGCCTTGGACAAGATGGAGGATCCACGCGAGACCCTCGACTATTCCTATCAGCGGCAGCTCGAGTTGCTGCAGAAGGTGCGTCGGGGCGTGGCGGACGTCGCCACCTCGCGTAAGCGGGTCGAGCTGCAGATCAACGGTCTTGAGCAGCAGGCGAAGCGCTATGAGGAGCAGGGCCGCAAGGCGCTGTCCGTGGGGCGTGAGGACCTGGCTCGTGAGGCGCTGCAGCGCCGGTCCAATCTGCAGACGCAGATGAGCGACCTGAAGATCCAGCATGACAATCTGCAGGCCGAGGAGGAGAAGCTGACCACGGCCTCCCAGCGGTTGCAGGCCAAGGTCGACTCCTTCCGCACCAAGAAGGAGACCATCAAGGCGACCTACACCGCGGCCGAGGCGCAGACGCGCATCAACGAGGCGTTCTCCGGCATCTCCGAGGAGATGGGCGACGTCGGCCTGGCCATCCAGCGTGCCGAGGACAAGACCGCGCAGATGCAGGCGCGGGCCGGCGCGATCGACGAGTTGCTCGCCAGCGGCGCGCTCGACGACTACAGCGGCACCCGTGGCGACGACATCCAGGCCGAGCTCGACCGCATGGGCGGCGGCATGGACGTCGAGCTGGAGCTGGCCAGGATGAAGTCCGAGCTCGGTCAGGGCCCCGCTCCGCAGGGCGCCATCGAGCAGGGCCAGCAGCAGCCTCAGCAGCAACAGCAGCCTCAGCAGCAGCAGCAACAGCAGCCGACGCAGCAGCTGCGCCAGCCGGGGGAGGGCGCATGATCGTCAGAATCATGGGCGAGGGGCAGGTGGAGATCTCGGCCGACGACATCGGCGTCCTCAACGAGCTCGACACCGAGCTGGAGACGGCGATCGAGACCGATGACGAAGCCGTCTTCCGCGAGAAGCTGCACGCGTTGCTCGACAAGGTGCGCCATGTCGGCAAGGCGCTGCCCGACGACAGTCTTGAGCCGTCAGAGCTGATCCTTCCCCCTGCGGACGCCTCGATCGAGGAGGTCCGGGAGATGCTGGGCGATCAGGGCCTGATTCCGGGCTAGACATGAGTTCCCGGTTCGCGTCCGACAGCGGCCTGACCCGCCGCATGCTCGTGACGATGTTCTTGCTCGGCCTGCTCTACGTGGTGTTCGTCGGCGTCCTGATCGCCCTGGGCGCTCAGGCGGTGACCGTGCTGCTGATCGCGGTGGTGGTGCTGCTGGTGCAGTACTTCCTGTCCGATCGCATCGCGTTGTTCGCGATGGGCGGGCGGGAGGTCTCGCCGCAGCAGGCTCCCGAGTTGCACGGCATGATCGACCGGCTCTGCGCCATGGCCGACATGCCCAAGCCGCGGGTGGCGATCGCGGACTCCGACGTCCCCAACGCGTTCGCCACCGGCCGCAACCAGAAGAAGTCCGTCGTCTGCGTGACGACCGGCATCCTGCGCCGCCTGGAGCCCCAGGAGCTCGAAGGGGTGCTGGCCCACGAGCTCTCGCACGTCGCCCACCGCGACGTGGCGGTCATGACGATCGCCTCGTTCCTCGGCATCCTCGCCGGCCTCATGACGAGGGTCGCCCTCTACTCGGGCCTCGGCTCCCGGCGTGGCAACGGCCAGGGCGGCCTGCCCATCGGCCTGATCATCATGCTGGTGTCGGTCGTGGTCTACGCCGTCAGCTTCCTGCTCACCCGTGCCCTGTCGCGCTACCGGGAGCTGGCCGCCGACCGGGCGGGCGCGTTGCTCACCCAGCGGCCGTCGGCCATGGCCAGCGCCCTGGTCAAGATCAGTGGCGACATGGCCCGCATCCCGACGCGTGACCTGCGTGAGGCCGAGCCGTTCAACGCCTTCTACTTCGCTCCCGCCCTCGCGCCGGGCGCGACCATGGCCGCGCTGTTCTCCACCCACCCGCCGCTCGACCGCCGCCTGGACCAGCTCTCGAAGATCTCCGCCCAGCTCGGAAGGGGCTGACATGGGCTGGCTCGACGCTCTGTTCGGCCGGTCCAAGCCGGTCAAGCCCAACCTCGACGCGTTGTTCGCGCTCCCGTCCGCCGCCGTGACCCTGCAGGCCGCCACCGGCCTGGAGCCCACCGGGCTCGGCTCGGTCGCCTTCCGGGCCGCCGAGGGAGGAGCCTTCGCCACCCTCGAACGCGACGTGAAGGCGCTGCTCGGCGAGCGCGTCGAGGATATCGACGACGACTACGGCTACACCTGGCTGCAGGTGCGCCGCCCGCCGGACGCCCTCTCCGACCTGGTGACCGAGCTGCACGCGGTCAACTCCTCGCTGGAGGGCGCCGGGTTCGGCCCGTCGCTGCTCTGCTCGCTGGCGTCGTTCGCCGACCCCGAGGGGCGGCGGCTCGCGATCGTCTACCTCTACAAGAGGGGCACCTTCTATCCGTTCGCCCCGCTTCCCGGGCAGCGCCGCGACAACGCGCTCGAACTCCAGGTCAGGGGGGTGCTTTCCACCGAGCTTCCGCTTGAGGAGGATCTGGGGCGATGGTTCCCAGTATGGGGTGCCCCGGGGCTCTAAATACGCATAGTGATCTAATGATCGCGTGGAGCGAAGATTGGTGGGATTTGCGGCTTCTGCGTTCATTGTCGCCGCAGTGCTGTCCAGTGCGTGGGTGACCGGCCAGTTCACCAGCCCCGAAGTGGACCGGATCGCGGGCCACATCAGCGAGCTGGCGGCCCGTGACCAGCCGTGGACCCGCCTGTTCCGCTCAGCCGACGCGCTGACGGGGGTGGCCTGTCTGGCCGGGGTGGCGCTGGTGCCCCGCGCCCGGCGTGAGTGGCCCGGCTGGCTGGCGTTCGCCGTCCTCGGGGGCTTGCTGATCATGAGTGGGGTGTTCCCCCTCGACTGCGCGGTGCTGAGCGACCCGGCCTGCGAGCACAGCGCGCTGTCGTGGTCGCACCACATCCACGCCGTCGTCGGCGTGCTCGCCTCCGTCGCCGTCCTGGCCGTCATGGCGTTGTTCGGCCTGAGCTGGCGGACGTGGCCGGCCTGGCTCCTCACGGGCCTGTCCCTGGGCGTCACGGGGCTCGCGATCATCGCCACCGCGACCGGCTACCTGACCGGCCTGGCTCAGCGCGCCCAGGTCGCGCTGCTCGCCGTCTGGCTCGTGTACGTCGCCCTCCGCCTCCTCACCGCCGACCCGCCCTCGTCCGCCGACGGTCCCGCAGCCACGGATCGCGGTGCGAGGCCGCACGTGATCGAGCAGGGGAACGGCCCGGCCGTGCTGGTCTCCGCCGGCCTCGCGGGCGCCTGGTTCCACTGGGACCGGGTGGCCGCCGAACTGGCCCGGAGCCACCGGGTGATCCGCTTCGACCGTCCCGGCCTGGGGCTCAGCCCGGCCTCGCCCACCCCCCTCACCCTGTACGGCGAGGCGGCCCGGCTGGCCGCGCTGGCCCCGGCCCATCCCCACCAGGTCACCGTGGTCGCCCACTCGGTGGCCGCCTGGCACGCGGAGGCGTTCGCCCGGTTGCACCCGATGCGCGTCTCCAAGCTGGTGCTCGTCGCCCCCCGCCCCGCCGGCGACGGGCGGTGCGGTACGGTCCTGGGCCAGGCCTTCGGCCGCTGGCTGCCCGTCCTGGGCCGCACGTGGGGGGCCGCCGCCGTCGCGCGGCTGCTGGGCCCTGCCGTCCATCGGCTGCGCACCGGCCTCGACGACCGCGACCGCGTCCACGGCGGTGGGCCGGTGCTGGCCGCGGTGGTGGGGGAGTGGCTGGCCTGCCGTGGCATGGCCGCCGACCTGCGCGCCGTCCGCGCCGATCACCCGATGCCCGATGTGCCGGTGACGGTGATCAGCGTGGGGCCGAAGGACCCGTACGGGGAACGGCTGGCCGGCGAGCTGGACGCCAAGCTCGTCCGATTGCCCGGCTCCGGACGCCACGTGGAGCTCGACGATCCCGGCGCGATCGTCGACGCGGTCTGAGGCCGCTGACGCACGGACCGGAAAGGGGACGACACGTCCGGCCCCTCCGGACAGACGGAACATGCGGTCGTGGAGGGCGGACGTAGGACGGCGCACCCACCACAATGGCGAAAAAGACGCCATATTGGGGGGTGGAATGCCGGACCTCGCCGCCCTGCGGCCGGGGCTTCACGTCTCGGTGGGCTACACCAGGGGCACACTCTGACCGTCCTATGATCCCGTGGGGGTGCACGTGAACACCGAACACGAGCAGATCGCCGTCGACGGCGAGGGCTCCGTCTCCGCCGCGCCCGACGTCATGCGGCTGAGCGCGGGAGTCGAGGTGCGCCGGTCCACGGCGGGAGAGGCGTTCGCCGCCGTCCGGGCCGCCGCGGCCCGCCTGTCCGAGGCGCTGCGGGCGGCCGGGATCGCCGCGGACGACCTGCGCACGAGCGAGCTGTCGCTGGGCCCCGAGTACGACGCCTACCCCAAGGTCTCGGCCTACCGGGCGGCGCAGGGCGTCGAGGCGGTGGTGCGTGACCTGTCGCGGGCCGACAGGGTGATCGACACCGTCGCGGGCGTGGGCGAGGCGGCCAGGCTGGGCGGGGTGGCGTTCGAGCTGTCCGATCCGGCCGAGACGCTCGGCCGGGCCAGGGTGCGCGCGTTCCGCGACGCCGCGGCCAAGGCGGCCCAGTACGCCGAGCTGGCGGGACGGCCGCTCGGCCGGGTGGTCTCGGTGACCGAGGAGATGCGGGGCGGACCACAGCCGATGGCCTACTCGACGATGGCCGCCGAGGCCCAGCCGTCGGTCAGCCCCGGACGCCAGACCCTGACGGTCGGCGTCCGGGTGGTCTACGCCTTCGGCGAATAGGCGGCGCCTACGGCAGGGCCAGCATGCGGTCCAGGGCGACCTTCGCCCAGTGCGTGGTGTCCTCGTCGACCGTGATCTGGTTGACCACCTCGCCGAGGGCCAGCGACTCCAGAGCCCACACCAGGTGCGGCAGGTCGATGCGGTTCATCGTGGAGCAGTAGCAGACCGTCCGGTCGAGGAACGAGACGTTCTTGTCGGGGAACATCCGGGCGAGCCGCTTGACCAGGTTGAGCTCGGTGCCGATGGCCCAGCTCGACCCCGACGGCGCGGCCTGGAGCGTGGCGATGATGTGCTCGGTGGAGCCGATGTGGTCGGCCTTCAGCACCACCTCGTGACGGCACTCCGGGTGGACGAGCACGTTGACGCCCGGGATGCGCCGGCGTACGTCGTCGACCGACTCGGCCGTGAAGCGGCCGTGCACCGAGCAGTGGCCCTTCCACAGGATCATCCGCGCACGGTCGAGCTGCTCGCGCGTGAGACCGCCGCCGGGGCGGTGCGGGTTCCACACCACGCAGTCGTCGAGCGACAGGCCCATCTCCAGGACGGCGGTGTTGCGCCCAAGGTGCTGGTCGGGCAGGAACAGCACCTTGTCTCCCTGCTCGAAGGCCCACTCCAGGGCCCGGCGGGCGTTGGAGGAGGTGCACACCGCGCCGCCGTTGCGGCCGCAGAAGGCCTTGATGTCGGCACTGGAGTTCATGTACGTGACCGGAATCACCTGATCGGCCAGGCCCGCGTCCTCAAACGCCTCCCAGCACTCTTCGACCTGGTCGAACGTGGCCATGTCGGCCATCGAACAGCCGGCGGCCAGATCGGGCAGGATCACCTTCTGGGAGTCGCCGGTGAGGATGTCGGCGGACTCGGCCATGAAGTGCACGCCGCAGAAGACGATGAACTCGGCGTCCGGCCGGGCGGCGGCCTGCCGGGCCAGCTTGAAGGAGTCACCCGTCACGTCGGCGAACTGGATGACCTCGTCACGCTGGTAGTGGTGGCCCAGCACGAACAGCCGGTCGCCGAGCGCCTCCTTGGCCTTGCGCACCCGTTCCACCAGTCCGGGGTCGGAGGCGGGCGGCAGCTCGCCCGGGCAGTCCACGCCTTTCTCGGAGTGCGGATCGGCGTCCTGGCCGAGAACGAAGAGCGGCAGTCCAGTCTGGGTGGCCATGGCCGTACCCCCTTATCGTCGAAGTGACGATTCCATCATGGCACATGGTCGCGGGCGGTTTATTTCGGGTCACTGGGCCGGGGAATGTTAGACGACCGGCTGGTGTTGGTAGCGTCTAAGTAGGACGTCGGAAACAGACAGCCGGGTTAGGGAGTCAGCAGATGGCGGTTGAGAGCAGCGAGACCACGACGCAGGGCCTGATCCTGACCGACGCGGCCGCCGCGAAGGTCAAGAGCCTGCTCGAGCAGCAGGGCGAGGAGAGCCTGCAGCTGCGCGTGGCCGTGCAGCCCGGCGGCTGCTCCGGCCTGCGCTACCAGCTTTTCTTCGACGATCGTTCGATGGACGGCGACGTGGTGTCCGACTTCGGCGGCGTGAGCGTGGTCACCGACAGGATGAGCGCCCCCTACCTGATGGGCGCGTCCATCGACTTCGTCGACACGATCGAGAAGCAGGGGTTCACCATCGACAACCCCAACGCCACGGGGTCCTGTGCCTGTGGCGACTCCTTCAACTAGACCACGTCGTGGCGGGTCCCGTTCGCCTTTGTGCGGGCGGGACCTTCCCGTATCCTCGTGAGGCTCAATTGGCCTGCTGACAACGAGGAAGAAGAATCCCGTGCGCATCGCCGTCACCGGCTCCATCGCCACCGACCAACTGATGACCTTCCCGGGGAGTTTCGGCGATCAGCTCATCGCCGAGCAACTCGACCGGGTGTCCCTGTCGTTCCTGGTCGACGACCTGCAGATCCGCCGCGGTGGTTGCGCGGCGAACATCTCCTTCGGCATGGGATGCCTGGGCCTGACCCCGATCCTGGTGGGGGCGGTCGGCGACGACTTCGCCGACTACCGCTCGTGGCTGGAGCGCCATGGTGTCGACTGCGTCTCGGTGCACGTCTCCGACACCCACCACACGGCGCGCTTCCTGTGCACCACCGACGACCACCACAACCAGATCGCCTCGTTCTACACCGGGGCGATGGCCGAGGCGCGGCTCATCGAGCTCGGGCCGGTCGCCGACCGCGTGGGCGGGCTCGACCTGGTGCTGATCAGCCCCAACGACCCCGATGCGATGCTGCGCCACACCGACGAGTGCCGCCAGCGCGGCATCCCGTTCGCCGCCGACCCCTCGCAGCAGCTGGCGCGCATGGCCGACGAGCAGATCCGCGACCTCGTCGACGGCGCCGCCTACCTGTTCTCCAACGACTACGAGAAGGGTCTCATCGAGCAGAAGACCGGCTGGTCCGACGGAGAGATCCTGTCCCGCGTCGGTGTCCGCGTCACCACGCTCGGTCCCAAGGGGGCGGTCATCGAACGCCAGGGTGAGCCGGCCCTGCACGTGGCCCCCGCGCCCGAGCGGGGCAAGGCCGACCCGACCGGCGTCGGCGACGCGTTCCGCGCCGGTTTCCTGGCCGGCCTGGCGTGGGGCCTGCCTCTCGAACGGTGCGGCCAGGTCGGCAATCTGACGGCCACCCACGTGCTGGAGCGCGTCGGCGGCCAGGAGTACGAACTCGGGCAGAAGGTCTTCCTTGAGCGCTTCGGCGCGGCCTACGGGGCCGACGCCGCCGCCGAGGTGGCCGCGGTCGTCCGCTGCCACCACGCCTGAACGCGTGTCTCCCCGCCGCGCCCGGCGCGGCGGGGAGATCGATCGCTCAGGGGCTCGCGTAGACGCGGTGTACGAACTCCGCGAGCTGGTCGTCCGGCAGGTGCCTGGCCAGGTCGGCCTCACTGATCATGCCGACGATGCGGTCGTTCTCCATCACGGGCAGCCTCTTGATCCGGTGCTCCTCCATGAGGGTGAGCGCCTCCTCGGCCGTGGCGTCGGGTGACACCGAGACCAGCCCGGCGGCCAGCTCGCTGGCGCGCACGTTGGCCGGGTCGTGCCCCTCGGCCACGCACTTGACCACGATGTCGCGGTCGGTGATGATCCCTGTCACGCGGCCGTCGGAGTCGCAGACGGGCAGCGCCCCGACGTTGCCGTCGCGCATCAGCTGCGCCGCCCGGTCCAGCGTCTCGTGCGCGGGCAGGCACTCAGCGCCCGGATGCATCAGGTCACGGGCGGTCTCGTGTGAATGTCCCGTGGTCATCTGGTTTCCCCCTGGAAGTCGGTGATGTCCCCAGGGGAGGTCGTACCCAGATCGGACGGCCTGCCACGAACTCGGACGGCATTCCGGGGCCGCCAAGTCTCAGTAGTTGCGCCGTACGTGGATGGCCCAGCCGCCGCCGGGCAGCTCGTAGGAGCCCACGTGGCGGTGGGACTTCAGGCGGCACCAGGCGGGGACGTCGGTGTAGGCCGCCGGGTCGTCGGCCAGCACCGAGACCACGGCGTTGAGCGGCACATGGTTGATCTGCTCCGCGAGCATGATGATCGGGATCGGGCACTTCTTCCCGAGCGCGTCGATCGTCAACGCCGGCTGAGTAACCTCTGTCATTCGACTCCTGCGTCCTGACGGATCCGCCGCACCAGGCCGGGCAGCACGGCGAGAAACCTGTCGACCTCCGCCGCGGACGCGCCCCTGGGCAGTGAGACCCGGACATTACCGTGGGTGAGCACGCCCATCGCTTCCAGAACGTGCGATGGACGAAGCGTACTAGCGGTGCACGAGCTTCCGGACGATACGGCGAACCCTGCCTTGTCCAGCTCGGTCAGCAGCGCCTCGCCGTCGACGTACAGGCAGGAGAACGTCACGATGTGCGGCGCCCGGTCCACGGGCTCACCGATCACCTCCACATCAGGGACGATCTTGGGTACGGTCTCCCGGATCCGGTCGACGAGCGCCGACAGGCGCGAGCACTCCTGCGCCGCCTCCGCCGTCATCGCCCGCAGGGCCGCCGCGGCCGCGACGATGCCCGGAACGTTCTCGAACCCGGGCACGCGGCGGCGCTCGCGCTCGTCCTCCGGCAGGAACGAGCGGAACCTGGTGCCCTTGCGCACCGCCAGCACGCCCACCCCGGCGGGACCGCCCCACTTGTGGGCGCTGGCCGTCAGCACCGACCAGCCGGGCGGAATCGGCATCCGGCCCGCCGTCTGCGCCGCGTCCACCAGGAGCGGCACGCCGTGCCGCCGGCAGATCTCGGCCGCCTCGGTGACCGGCTGCAGCGTGCCGACCTCGTGGTTGGCCGTCTGCAGGCACGCCAGCGCGGTGTCGTGCCCGGCCACGGCCGCGGCGAAGGCGTCGAGGTCGACCCGTCCGGTCAGGCTCACCCCCACGGTCTCGGCCGTGCCGCCGTCGCGCTCGTGCACCCCGGCGGCGTGCAGCACGCTGGAGTGCTCGACCGCGCTCGTGACCAGATGGCGCCCGGCCCTCCGCCTGCCGTGTAGGGTGCCGAGGACGCCGAGATGCACGGCCTGGGTGCCGGACGAGGTGAACGAAATCTCGTCCGGGCGCGCGCCGAGCGCCTCGGCCACCTCCGTGCGGGCCTGCTCCAGGAGCAGGTGAGCACGGCGGGCCTGGTTGTACAGCCTCGCGGGGTCGGCCCAGCCGACGTCGATCGCCGCCAGGAGCGCCTCGCGCGCCTGGGGGTGAAGCGGCTCGGTCGAGGCCGCGTCGAAGTACGCCACGTGACCTATGGTCCCACTCCCGGCGCGCCATCGAGGGGGCGCGCGGAGGGGCGGGGCCCTTGCGCGCTAATGTGTCAGCAATCAGCTGTGCATTTGGAAATACGAGCGCCCAAGAGTGACTCTTGGGCTTCACTTGTGGGGTAGGCGATCCGTGAGTCCGACTCGCCGTTCGACACGGCGTTCGTTGGCCCGGCGCGGAGTGCCGCGCGCCGCCGCTTTGGCGTTGCTGCTGGCCTCCGTTACGGCGTGTGCTAATGACATTCCCGAGGCCGACTGGTCTCGTGGCCTCCTTCCGGACCCCATCACCACCCAGGGTGACTTGGTCCAGAGTCTGTGGAACGGTGCCTGGATCGCCGCACTCGCCACAGGTGGCGTGGTCATCGGGCTGATCGTGTGGGCGTGCATCTTCCACACCAAGCGACGGGCGAAGGCCGAGCTTCCGCCGCAGGTTCGTTACAACCTGCCGATCGAGATGCTCTACACCCTGGTCCCGCTGGTCATGGTGTCGGTGTTCTTCTTCTTCACCGCGCGCGACAGCCGCGACCTGGAGTTCGTCTCCGGCAGTCCGGACGTCAAGGTCAAGGTCGAGGCGTTCCAGTGGAGCTGGCGCTTCACGACGACGGTCGGCGGCAAGACGCTGCAGCCCGTCGTCGGCCAGCCGGTCAGCGACTACACGGCCGGCCCCCAGCTGGTCCTGCCGGTGGGCAAGAAGATCGAGTTCGAGCTCGAGTCCCCCGACGTCATCCACTCCTTCTGGGTGCCGGACTTCCTGTTCAAGCGGGACGTCATCCCCGGCGTCCCCGAGAACAACAAGGGCCGCGTGTTCGAGATCACCACGCTCGACAAGCCTGGCGTCTACGCCGGTCGGTGCGCCGAGCTGTGCGGTGTCGACCACAGCCGCATGTTGTTCAACGTGAAGCTCGTCAAGCAGGCTGAGTTCGACCAGTACATCGCGACCCAGGCTGGAAGTGCCCAGTGACCGCCATCCAAGAACCACTCGCGACGACGGCCAAGCCCACTCCCAAGGGCCGGGTGATCGCCAAGTGGCTGTCCTCCACCGATCACAAGATCATCGGACACCTCTACCTGATCACGTCCTTCGCGTTCTTCCTGATCGGCGGCATCATGGCGCTGGTCATGCGTGCCGAGCTGGCCCAGCCGGGGCTGCAGTTCACCAGCAACGAGCAGTTCAACCAGCTGTTCACCATGCATGGCACGATCATGCTGCTGATGTTCGCGACCCCGCTGTTCGCCGGTTTCGCCAACGAGCTGATGCCGCTGCAGATCGGCGCGCCCGACGTGGCGTTCCCCCGGCTCAACATGGTGAGCTACTGGCTCTACCTGTTCGGCAGCATCATCGCCGTCTCGGGCTTCTTCACCCCCAACGGCGCCGCCTCCTTCGGCTGGTTCGCCTACGCCCCGCTGTCCGACTCGGTCTACTCGCCGGGCCTGGGCGGTGACCTGTGGATCATGGGTCTGGCGCTGTCCGGTCTCGGCACGATCCTCGGGTCGGTCAACTTCATCACCACGATCATCTGCATGCGGGCGCCCGGCATGACGATGTTCCGGATGCCGATCTTCACCTGGAACATCCTGCTGACCAGCATGCTCGTGCTGATGGCCTTCCCGGTGCTGGCCGCCGCGCTGCTGGCGCTGGAGGCCGACCGTAAGTTCGGCACCCATATCTTCGCCATCGACAACGGCGGGCCACTGCTCTGGCAGCACCTGTTCTGGTTCTTCGGCCATCCCGAGGTCTACATCATCGCGCTGCCGTTCTTCGGCATCATCACCGAGATCCTGCCGGTGTTCAGCCGCAAGCCGATCTTCGGCTACATCAGCCTGGTCGCCGCGACCATCGCCATCGCGGGCCTGTCCATCACGGTCTGGGCGCACCACATGTACCCGACCGGGCAGGTGCTGCTGCCGTTCTTCTCGTTCATGACGTTCCTCATCGCGGTGCCGACGGGCGTGAAGTTCTTCAACTGGATCGGCACCATGTGGCGGGGCCATCTGAGTTTCGAGTCACCGATGCTGTTCTCCATCGGCTTCCTGGTGACGTTCCTGCTCGGTGGCCTGACCGGCGTGATCCTGGCCTCGCCGCCGCTCGACTTCCACATCAGCGACACCTACTTCGTCGTCGCCCACTTCCACTACGTGGTCTTCGGCACCGTGGTGTTCGCGATGTTCGCCGGGTTCTTCTTCTGGTGGCCCAAGTTCACCGGCAAGATGCTCGACGACCGGCTTGGCAAGGTCCAGTTCTGGCTGCTGTTCGTCGGCTTCCACGCGACGTTCCTCGTCCAGCACTGGCTCGGCGTTCTCGGCTTCCCCCGCCGCTACGCCGACTACAGCGCGATCGACGGGTTCGCCGACCTCAACATGATCTCGTCGATCGGCGCGTTCGTGCTGGGAGCCTCGACGCTGCCGTTCTTCTACAACGTCTGGAAGACCTGGCGCACCGCGCCCAAGGTCACCGTCGACGACCCCTGGGGTTTCGGCGGCTCGCTCGAATGGGCGACTTCCTGCCCGCCGCCGCGGCACAACTTCACCTCGCTGCCGCGCATCCGGTCTGAGCGTCCCGCCTTCGACCTGCACTACCCGCATGTAACCGCGAAGTCCGCCCAGGAGGTGGAGGCCTGATGAGAGTTCAGGGTTGGCTGTTCCTGTTGTGCGGTCTGTTCTTCGCCGGAGTCGACATCGCCTACTGGTTCTGGACCAAGGCCGCCACCGGAGTCGGTGAGCCGGTCGGCACCACGGCCATGGCCATCTCGGTCGGCTTCGCGTTCATGATCGGCTACTACCTCATGTTCACGGCCAGGCGCATCGGCAACCAGCCCGAGGACGACAAGCAGGCCGAGATCAGCGACGGCGCCGGCGAGATCGGCTTCTTCAGCCCCAGCAGCTGGTGGCCGCTGTTCCTCTGTCTGGCGGCGGCCTTCACCTTCGCCGGGTTCGTGATCGGCTTCTGGATGTTCCTGATCGGCCTGTTCGCGATCATCATGGCCATGATCGGGTTCGTGTTCCAGTACTACCGGGGCAACTTCTCGCACTGAGCCGGACCAACGAAGCGGGTGTCCTCCTTTGTGGAGGTCATCCGCTTTTTGGCGATCTTTACCAGAACGCGGATGTGGCGAATCGATCACGCGGGGTAATAGTGGAGGTAGAACGGATGTAACGGGACGGGGGAGTGACTCGTGGGACGTCTTGTACATGGATCTGCCGGTCTGCTTGCCCTGTCGCTACTCACAGCCTGCACCTCGAGCATCAGCGCGGCCGACGAGGCCCGCAGATCCATGGCGCCGGACGCCTCGGCGACGGTCCTCCCCGCCGACAGGTCCAAGGACGTGCCCACGGACCAGGCGGTGGTCGTGACGGCCCACAGCGGCACGCTCAAGAACGTGCGGGTCACCGGCACCGGCAAGGAAGGGGGCCTGCCGGGTGTCATGAGCGCCGACGGGACCCGCTGGCGGAGCACCCGCACCGCCAGGCCGGGAGTCACCTACACGGTCACCAGCGTCGCCGTCAACGCCGACGGCAAGGAGAAGCAGTCCGCGACCACGTTCTCCACCGTCAAGGCGACCAAGCTCTTCGACATCGCGCAGATCACCCCCAACAAGGACGACACCGGCCTGACGGTCGGGGTCGGCATGCCCATCATGATCGCCTTTGACCAGCCCATCACCGACCGGGTGTCGATCGAGCGCAACCTCGTCGTGTACAGCTCCCAGCCGGTCAAGGGCGCCTGGCACTGGTTCGACGACAAGCACGTGGACTTCCGGCCCGCCGAATACTGGCCCGCCCACACCAAGGTCCGCGTCGAGGCCAGCCTGGCCGGCGTGCGCGGCGGCACCGGCCTGTACGGCAAGCGCGACGTCAAGGTCGACTTCAAGATCGGCCGCTCGCAGATCACCAAGGGCAGCATCAACGACCACGTCCTGGTCGTGAAGCGCGACGGCAGGGTGATCCGCCGGATGCCGATGAGCGCGGGCCAGGGCGGCGCCTGGAAGTACCACACGACCTCCGGCGTCCACCTGGCCATGTCACGCGAGCCCGTGACCGTCATGACCTCACCCGGCATCGGCCCGGGCTCAGCCGGCTACTACCAGCTGACGGTCTACAACACGGTCCGCATCTCCAACAGCGGCGAGTACGTGCACAGCGCGCCGTGGTCGGTGGGGTCGCAGGGCAACTCGAACGTCAGCCACGGGTGCGTCAACGTCAGCCCGGAGAACGCGGCGTGGTTCATCAAGAACACCCTGATCGGCGACCCGATCATCATCACCGGCTCGCCCAGGCCGCTGGAGCCCACCAACGGATGGGGCCACTGGCAGGAGGACTGGAAGCAGTGGCTGCAGTGGAGCTCCATCAAGGACGGCCCCACCATGACCTTCTGAGCCCCTCAGGCGGCTCGGTGGCGGGCCGGGGTCAGACGGAGCGCAGGGAGTTGCTGATCGCGACCCAGCGGTCGAGCGTGGCGGCGGCGCGGCCGGAGTCGACCGCCTGAACCGCCCGGGCGTATCCATCGATCATGGCCGAGTCGAGGTCGTCGGCCGGCCCGCCGAGGGCCACCAGGGCCGCGGCGGTGTTGAGCAGGACGGCGTCGCGCACCGGGCCCGTCTTGCCGCGCACCAGGTCGTGCACCGCCTGGGCGTTGAAGGCCACGTCACCGCCGCGCAGGGCCCCCGCGTCGGCGCGGGGGATGCCCAGCACGGCCGGATCGAACACGGTCTGCGTGGCCGTGCCGTCCCTGACCGTCCACACCGTGGACGTGGTGGCGATGGTGAGCTCGTCGAGGCCGTCGTCGCCGCGGAACACCAGCGCCGACACTCCACGCTCGGCGAAGACGCCCGCGAGGACCGGCAGCATGGCCTTGTCGTAGACGCCGATGGCCTGGGCGGCGGGCCGGGCCGGGTTGGTGAGCGGGCCCAGGAAGTTGAAGACCGTCGGCACGCCGATCTCCTTGCGCGGCGGGCCGGCGAAGCGCAGGGCGGGGTGGTAGACCGGCGCGAAGCAGAAGGCGATGCCCGCCTCGCGCGCGACCTCGGCGGTCTGCTCGGGCGTGAGGTCGAGGTGGATGCCGAGGTGCTCCAGGACGTCGGCGGCGCCGCATGAGGAGGAGGCCGCCCGGTTGCCGTGCTTGACCACGCGGGCGCCGGCGGCGGCCGCCACGATGGCGGCCATGGTCGAGACGTTGACGGTGTGGGCGCGGTCGCCGCCGGTGCCGACGATGTCGACGACCGGACCCTCGACGCGCAGCGGCGTGGCCAGCTCCAGCATGGTGCGGGCCAGGCCCGCGACCTCGGCGACGGTCTCGCCCTTGGCGCGCAGCGCGATCGCGAAGCCGGCGATCTGGGAGGGCGTCGCGGAGCCCGACATGATCTCGCGCATCGCCCAGGCGGTCTCGTCGGTGGTCAGGTGCTCACCGGCGAGGAGAGCCGACAGCAGGGCGGGCCACGTCGTCCGGGCATCCACGGAAGGCACCTACTTAGCGTTGAGTCGGGTCGAGTTGCGGCGACGCATGAGATCGGCGACGGTGTCGGCCAGCACCATGGGCTCGAGCGGCTGCGGGACGACGGCGTCGGCCTTGGACCACTCGGCCAGCCAGCGGTCGTCGCGCCGGGCGATGATCAGGCAGATCGGCGGGCAGTCGTAGACCTCGTCCTTGGCCTGGCGCGCGACGCCCATGCCGCCGGCGGGCTGGGTCTCGCCGTCGAGGACGGCCACGTCGATCTCGCCGGAGCCCAGCCACTGGTGCACCTTGGGCTCGGTGGCGCACTCCACGATCTCCACGAAGGGGACGTCGGCGGCGGGACGCCGGCCGAGCGCCAGCCTCACCTCATCGCGGGTGGCGGCGTCGTCGCTGTAGACGAGGACCCTCATCGTGTCGTCGGTGCTCACGGTCGCACTCACTATCGGTCGTAGCTGTATGGTCTACAGGATCGTACCGGTGCTCCGGCGTGCAATCCCAGACCGCTGCCTTCGCGGGGGGTTTTATGCCGATTATCGCAGGTTGATCGCCGGTTTGTTCCCCCTAACGGGGGGTCGTGCGCCGGACCGACCACGGGAGCCGCAATAATGCTGCTCGTGGCGACAGCATCCGCAATTACTTCGACGACGACAGCACACTCGTCTCGCAGACCCAACCTGGTCAGCGTCGGGACGATCGTCTGGCTGTCCTCTGAACTCATGTTCTTCGCGGCGCTGTTCGCGATGTACTTCACCATCCGGTCGGTGAGCGAGGGGCAGGGCCTCGAGTGGGGGCCCGCGCTCCTGCCCCAGGGCGCGTCCGCTGAAGGAGTCGCTCACCTGAACATCCCGTTCGCGACGGCCAACACGATCATCCTGGTTCTGTCGAGTGTGACGTGCCAGCTGGGCGTGTGGGCCGCTGAGAAGGGACAGGTCGGCAAGCTCCGCTTCTGGTACATCGTCAGCTTCCTGATGGGCTCGGTCTTCATCGCCGGGCAGCTGTTCGAGTACTACGAGTTGGCGAGCGAGGGTGCGACTCTGTCCGCCAACGCCTACACCTCGGTGTTCTACCTCACGACGGGCTTCCACGGCCTGCACGTGACGGGTGGCCTGATCGCGTTCCTGTTCATGCTGGGACGCACGTACGCCGCGAAGCGCTTCACGCATGAGCAGGCCACCAGCGCCATCGTCGTGTCCTACTACTGGCACTTCGTAGACGTCGTCTGGATCGGTCTTTTCGCGACCATCTACATTATTCGTTAAGGAACGGGATCTCTGTGACTAGGATCACCGCTTGGCGGCGGCATCCCCTCGCGAGATACGCCGTCCTGATTTTGGCGTTGGCGCTGGTCGGGATGGTATACACCGCCTTTATCCAGGCGAGCAGGCCTGCCGACGCGGCACTCGCGTCCGGCAAGGTCGATGACGTGGCCGAGGGGAGGAGCCTGTTCCAGGCCCACTGTGCCAGCTGCCACGGACTCAACGCCCAGGGCACCTCCACCGGGCCCACGCTCATCGGCGTGGGCGCGGCGGCCGTCGACTTCCAGGTGAGCACCGGCCGCATGCCCGCGGCCAACCCGGGCGCCCAGGCGCCCCGCAAGCCTGTCGCGCCCTGGGTCAACGAGGAGAAGATCCGCCAGCTCGGCGCCTACGTGCAGTCGCTCGGCGGCGGCCCGCAGGTGCCCGGCAAGGAGCAGGTCGACCCGGCGAAGGGTGACGCGGGCAAGGGCGGTGAGCTGTTCCGCGCCAACTGCATCCAGTGCCACAACTGGGCGGGCGCGGGCGGCGCCCTGACCCAGGGCAAGTACGCGCCCAACCTGAACGAGTCCTCGCCCACGCAGATCTACGAGGCGATGATCACCGGTCCGCAGGCCATGCCGGTCTTCAACGACACGACGATCACCCCCGAAGAGAAGCGCAGCATGATCGCCTACATCACCCAGGTCCGCGAGCAGAAGGACCCCGGAGGCTTCGGCCTGGGGCGGATTGGCCCCGTGACCGAGGGTCTCGTAGGCTGGATCGCAGGCATCAGCGCCATGGTTCTCGCCGCCATCTGGATCACCGCGAAGAAGCGACAGAAGTCATGACAGACAACGAGCACGAGATCGAGCAGCCGGACGAACGCGTTCCCAAGCGCGTGATCGGCACTCCCGCGCCGGGCACCTCGATGCTCGGCGACGAAGTCCCCGTGGTGGAAGAGGGCGACGTCCCGGGCGTCACGTTCCAGGATGAGCAGAAGGCGCGCAAGGCCGAGAAGGTCGTGGCGCTCTGCTTCGCGGTCACCTTCCTCGCCGCGATCGCCTTCATCATCTTCTACGTGGTGATCCAGGTCGGCAGTCCTGAGGCGACCGGCATGTCCAACCTCGCGCTCGGCGGCACGCTGACGCTCGCGCTGCTGGGGCTGGCCTTCGGCATCGTGGTGTGGGTCCGCCAGATCATGCCGAAGTACTCCTTGATCCAGGAGCGCCACGAGATGGCCTCCGACGAGGACACCCGCGAGGTCGTCTCCGACACGTTCGTGCAGGGCGCGAGGGAGAGCGGGTTCGTCAAGCGCCCGCTGCTCCGCCGTACGCTGCTGCTCGCCGCCGCGCCGCTGGGCCTGGTCCCGCTGGTGCTGCTGCGTGACCTCGACAACTCCAAGATGCCCGCCTCCAAGTTCAGCGAGACGCTGCGCCACACCGTCTGGGGCGAGAAGACCAAGGAGGGCAAGCCACTCCGGCTCATCGTCGAGGGCACCGGCCAGCCCATCCGGGCGGCCGACTTCAACTCGCCCGGCGGCATCCTGTCGGTCGTGCCCGAGGGCTACGAGCACGACCTCAACGCACTCGCCAAGGCCACCCTGATCCTGATCAAGTTCAGGCCCGACGAGATCAAGTCGGGCACCAACCGCAACTGGACGCACGACGGCATCGTGGCCTATTCCAAGATCTGCACGCACGTGGGCTGCCCGGCGGCCCTCTACGAGCAGACCACCCACCACATCCTCTGCCCCTGCCACCAGTCGACGTTCGACGCCGCCGACGGCGCCAAGGTCATCTTCGGCCCGGCCGCCCGGCCGCTGCCGCAGCTGCCGATCTCGGTCGACGAGCAGGGATACCTCATCGCCCAGGGGGACTTCAACGTGCCGGTCGGCCCCAGCTACTGGGAGCGCGGCGACGCTGAGGCGGAGGCCAGGTCCAAGGGAGGCCACGCATGAGTGACCTGACAGCGGTCCCCAAGGCCATCGCGGGTCCGTCGAGCTACCTCGATGACCGACTCGGAGCAGGCAACTTCCTCAAGCGCAACCTGCGGAAGATCTTCCCGGACCACTGGTCCTTCCTGCTCGGTGAGATCGCCCTCTACTCCTTCATCATCCTGCTGCTGACCGGTACGTTCCTGACGTTCTGGTTCCAGCCCAGCATGACCGAGGTCGTCTACAACGGCTCCTACGCGCCGCTCAAGGGCGTCATGATGTCCCAGGCCTACGCGTCGGCGCTGGAGATCAGCTTCGACGTCCGCGGCGGCCTGCTGATGCGGCAGATGCACCACTGGGCCGCCCTGATGTTCGTGGCCGGCATGATGGTGCACATGCTCCGGGTGTTCTTCACCGGGGCCTACCGCAAGCCGCGCGAGCTCAACTGGGTCATCGGTGTCCTGCTGCTGACGCTGGCGCTGGCCGAGGGCCTGACCGGCTACTCCCTGCCCGACGACCTGCTCTCCGGCGCGGGAGCGCGGATCACCCAGGGAGTGATCGTCTCCCTGCCGCTGGTCGGCACCTACCTCTCGTTCTTCCTGTTCGGCGGCGAGTATCCGGGCACCGATATCATCCCCCGGTTCTACTCCCTGCACATCCTGCTCATCCCAGGCATCCTCCTGGCGCTCATCTCCGCCCACATGGTCCTCATGTGGGTGCAGAAGCACACGCAGATGCCCGGCAAGGGCCGCAACAACCGCAACGTGGTCGGCGCGCCGTTCTACCCGGCCTTCATGGCCAAGGCCGGCGCCTACTTCCTGTTCACCTTCGCGGCGGTCGCGGGCATGGCGACGTTCGCCCAGATCAACCCGATCTGGTTGTTCGGACCCTATACACCGGCGGACATCTCGGCGGGTTCGCAGCCCGACTTCTACATGGGCTTCCTCGAAGGCTCGCTGAGACTCATGCCGGCCTGGGAGATCAACCTCTTCGGCACCGCCCACGCGGGCACACTGCCACTGAGTGTGATCATCCCGGCCCTGGTGCCGATGGGCATCATCATGACGGGCCTGGCGCTCTATCCGTTCATCGAACAGTGGGTCACGGGCGACCGGCGTGAGCACCACGTCGTCGAGCGTCCCCGCAACAACCCGCACCGCACCTCGATCGGCATGGCCGCCATCACGTTCTACGGCGTGCTCTGGCTGCTCGGCGCCAACGACGAGATCTCGGCGTTCTTCCACGTCAGCCTCAACTGGACGACCTATGTCGGCCGGGTGCTGGTCTTCGTGGGGCCGGCGCTGGCCTACCTCATCACCTACCGCATGTGCCTGGGCCTGCAGCGTTCCGACGCCGCGGTCGTCTCGCACGGTGTGGAGTCCGGTGTGATCAAGCGCCTGCCGCACGGTGAGTTCATCGAGATCCACACGCCGCCCGCTGACGACATCGAGGCGCACCTGCGTGGCAAGGAGCCGGTGCCCATGCTGCCGGTCCGCGAGGACACCTCGGGCATCCCGCCCAAGGGGATGCGCGGTCCGCTCGGCAAGCTGCGTGCCCGTATGTCCAAGGCGTACGGGGGCGAGAAGATCCCCCTCGACGAGGGTCATCCTCACGAGGAGATCGAGGAGCACGCCGGCGTCGGCTCGGAGGGCGAGGACCGGTCGCTGACGCGCTGACGCGCTGAAGCGGCCTGTCCGGTCGCACCCTGATCGGTTTCACCAGCGCGGGCTCGGACATCATGTCCGGGCCCGCGCTGCGTCGTCTCCGGACCGTCGCGCCCGTATGCGCGGGGGCCTTGCCTACCACGGCCGGGGGCACCGCGGGCCTTGCCCTGCCACGGCCGGTGTGCGGAGGATCGCCATCCGCCGGAGATGGCGGCGGCGCCGGGATCGGGGATGGCGGCGGCGCCGAGATCAGGGATCGGTGACGTGCGCTCACGGACGACGGGTCGGTCTGCGGCGGAGCGACCGGGACTGTGCTGGTTACTCGATGGGGTGGCCGGGGCAGGGAGGATCGCCGCCTGCTGGGATGGCCGCCGGGTGGTCGATGCGATGTCAGGGGGACCGGACCAAGCGCCGGTGGTGCCGTGGCGCGGCCCGGTCAGAGAGCGGAGCTTTGCTGCGGCGCGCCCGGTCAGAGGGTGATCGCGTGCCGTGGCGCGCCCGGGTCTGAGAGAGGATCGCGTGCCGTGGCGCGCCCGGTCTGAGAGAGGATCGCGTGCCGTGGCGCGCCCGGTCAGAGGGTGGATTGTGTGTCGTGGCGCGGCCCGGTCAGAGAGGATCGCGTGCCGAGGGCGGCCCGGGTCAGTCTGACTCGGCGAGGCCGATGGAGAAGGCCGCGTCGAGGTCGTGCCTGGAGTAGGTGCGGAAGGCGATGTGCGTCTCGGTGTGCAGGACACCGGCCACCTTGTTGAGGCGGCCGGGGATGACCTCGGCGATCTGCTCGTAGGCGGCGACCCGGACCATGGCCAGCAGGTCGTACTCGCCGGTGATGGAGTAGACCTCGCTGACCCCGTCGATCTCGGCGATCGTCTGCGCGACCTCCGGAATCCGGTCGACTTCGGCCTTGATGTGAACGATAGCCGTGACCATGGCACAACCCTATCGGTTCGCCGAGGGCGCCGCCCATCTCGGTGGCTCAGCGAAGGGGACGGTGCTCTCGGGACCGGGAGGTGAGGGACCGGTAGGCGAGGTCGATGCGGGCCTTGTGGCGGGCCGCGCCGTGGGCGGGCAGGCTCCACTCGCCGTCGACCTCGACCAGCCGCACACCCGGTGACTCGAGCCAGCGCAGGATGCACTCGGTCTCCTCGGCGCTGGCCGCGTGGACGGGACCGGGGCCGGGGATGACGGTCTCGGCGGTGGCGACCAGGGACTCGACGTAGGGCGTGGGGTGGGCGCCCCTCGGCATGACACCGGCCGCGGTGAGCCGGCCGTATCGGACGACGTGGATGTCCCAGCCACCGTCGAAAGCGGGGCTGGCGGCAATGAGCTGCGGAATCCTGGTGATCGAGGTCAGCCGTTGCATGCGGGCCGCCGCGCGGACGAAGGCGGCCAGCCGGTCGCGGTCGACCGACGCCTCTTCGTAGCGCTGCTCCACCGACAGGCGCTCCATGCGGGCCGACACCGCCGAGAAGACCGGCGTGGCGTCGAGCGTCATGGCGCGGCGGGCGCTCTCGACGTGGATCGCGTAGTCGGTCTGACTCTCGCGGCCCTCGCACGGGGCCCCGCAGCTGCCCATCTCAAGCAGCACGCAGGCCGAGCGGCGGGTGCGCAGGGTGACGGGCTGGGTGCACTGGCGCAGCGGCACCGCCTCGTGCAGCGCGATGCGGGCCTCGTCGGCGGTGCGGCTGTTGCTGAACGGCCCGAGGTAGGCGGCGCCGTCGTCCTTGACCTCGCGGACGATCGACAGGCGGGGGAACGGCTCCTGGGTGAGCTTGAGCCAGACGACCTTCTCGGGGAAGCGGGACCTGCGGTTGTAGCGTGGCTTGGCGCCACCGATCAGGCGCAGCTCCCTGACCTCGGCCTCCAGCCCGGTGGAGCAGACGATGTGGCGGACGCGCTCGGCGATGCCGACCATCTCGCGGATGCGCGGCCGGGTCTCGCCGGCCGTGAAGTAGGAGCGGACCCGGTTGCGCAGGTTGGTGCTCTTGCCGATGTAGAGGACCTCGCCGTGCGCGTCCTCGAAGAGGTAGACCCCGGGGGAGTGGGGCACCGACTCGGCGAGGTGACGCTTGCGCTGCTGCTCGGGCGTCGGAGCGCGGACGAACGACTTGAGCTCCTCCAGCGTGTGGACCTCGAAGGAGCCCGCCCGCTCGATCAGCCCGTGGAGCACGTCGACGGTCGCCCGGGCGTCCTGCAGGGCGCGGTGGCACGGCTCGGTCGCGCTGCGGAAGAACCTGGCCAGGGTGGCGAGCTTGCTGTTGGGCGTCTCGTCACGGGTGAGCACGCGGCGGGACAGGTCGACGGTGTCGACCACCGGGTTGGCCGGCGGCGGATAGCCGTGGGCGGCACAGGCCGCCTTGACGAAGCGGGTGTCGAAGCCCGCGTTGTGGGCGACCAGCGTGGTGCCGTGGATGAACTCCAGGAAGCTCGGCAGCACCGACTCGATCCGGGGCGCGGCCACGACCATGGCGTCGGTGATGCCGGTGAGCACGGAGATGAACGGCGGGATCGGCCCGCCGGGGTCGACCAGCGTGGAGAACTCGCCCAGCACCTCGCCGCCCCGCACCTTGACCGCGCCGATTTCGGTGATCATGTGCTCGGCCGGCGACCCACCGGTCGTCTCGAGGTCGAACACCACGAACGTGACGTCACTCAGCGGGGTGCCGAGCTCGTCGAGTGTGCCTTGAACCGCGTCCACGAACCAAGACCCTAGAGAGAAGGACCGACAGTTGCGCCTTCCGCCCCCATGACCGGTGCCCGCCGAGCCGCGGCGCCGGCTCTCAGGACTGGGCGTCGCGCAGGCGCTCGACCTTGACCCCGCGCAGCAGCGACTCGGAGACGACGGCCGCCGCGAGCAGGCTGGCCAGCAGCGCGGCGCCGATGACGAGCGCGACCGGGCCGGGCGCGATCTCGTGCGGCAGCGGCGGGGTGAGCGGCGGTCGCGCGAACTGCGGCACCCGCGACAGCGCGACCCGGGCCGCGAGCAGCCCGGCCGCCAGCCCGGCCAGCGTGCCCGCCGCCATCGTGATGACCTGCTCCAGCATCAGGGACAGACGCAGCGCCGCCACGCGCGCGCCGGACGCCTCAAGCGCGGCCAGCTCGTAGCCGCGCCGCCGGGCCGCCGTGTGCAGCGCGAGGACGGTCCGGCCGAGCGCCAGCGCCGCCGCGGCCAGGGCGGACACCAGCAGCAGCGTGAGCGCCAGCCCTGGCCCCTCGCCGGCGTAGCCCGCCACGAGATCGTCCACCGTCCGCGCCGACACGACGGTGACGCCCTGCTCGCGCAGCGCCCGCTCCAGCGCGGTCGGGTCGGCCGCGGTCGTCCAGATCTCGTACGTCGCTCCGGCGTGCACGCCGTAGGCGATCCGGTCGGCCTCCTCCAGGTCGACCAGGACGCCCGGGCCGTCGAGACCGGGGGCCGCGACGGCGTTGGCGACCCGTTCGGAGGGTACGGCGAACAACTGGTCGAGCCCCGGCGACAGCCGCCCGTCCGTCGCGCCGACCACGATCGCGGGCAGCACGCCGCCGTGTGTGGCCGGGCGCAGGGTCTGGTTGTCGATCGTGGAGGCGGTGAAACCGCCGTCGGTCCGTGCCGGGTCGCCGTCCACGGTCCAGGCCGGTGGGTCCAGGGTGGTCCAGCCGCCCGCGTCGCGTACGGCCAGCCCGGTGACCTGGAGCTGCAGGAAGGGGCTCGCCTCCTGGTCCGGCGGGCCGATCAGTTCCACGTGCACGGCGCGCAGCTCGCACGGGGAGTCGGCGCAGGCGGGAGGCAGGTTCCAGGCGTAGTCGCCGCCCTTCGCCCCGCGCAGCAGCCCCAGGGGGACCGCCACCGGCTCCGCCTCACCGGGGATCCGCAGGGTGACGCGCAGTCGCGAGGTGTAGCCATCGGGCGGCCGGTCGTGGCGCAGGCTCACGCGTAACCGGTGGCCGCGCAGCCACACGCGCGGAGATCGGGTGCCGGTCAGCGCGGCGGCGGCCTTGGCCAGCGAGGTGCCGCCGGCCAGCTCGGGGTCCCAGTGGCCGACCATCGCCAGTCGTACGGGGTCGGTCGCGACCAGCTGCGGCGGGCCGGGCAGCTTGATCACGGGCGCGGCCAGCGTGGCGGTCGGGTCGGCCTTGTCGAGGGCAGCGGTCAGCGCGCGCGGCTCCATCGGGCGGATGGTCAGGGCCGTGGGGGCGCCGTTGTGGAACGCCGCGACCTGGCGGTAGTCGCCCTGCGTGGCCGTCCAGGCCGACACGGCGAAGGTGGCCAGCCCGAACGCGCTGCCGAGCACGATCACACTGCCCGCGGTGACCGGGCCCCGGGCGACCTGCCGCAGCGCGAGGAACGGCCCGATCCCGCCGTACCGCCTGGTCAGTCCGAACAGCCGCCGGCTCAGCAACGGCAGCGCCCGCCCGGCGAGCAGCCCCGTCCCGAGCGCGAGCAGGCCGGGCACGGCCAGCGCGCTCGAACTCTGGCCGGACACGTCCGTGATCACCCCGGCCGCCAGCAGCTCGACCAGCCCGACCGCGGCGACCGCCAGCACGACGGCGTCCAGCACCCACCCCCGGGCGCTCCCGCGCGGGGTGCGGCGCCACTCCTCGGTGACCGGGCGCGTGGCCGTGCGGTAGGCCGCGAACGCGGCGGCGAGCACGCCGCCCAGCGTGGCGGCGATGCCGGCCGCGAACGTCTCGGGCGGAAGGTCGACCGGGATGTCCCGGGGGAGCAGGGCGCCGATCATCAGCCCCGCCGCCACCCGTCCGAGCACGAGGCCCAGCGGAACCGCCGTGGCCAGCAGCAGCAGCGGCTCCGCCAGCGCGAACAGCCAGACCCGCAGCCTGCCGTGACCGCGCAACCGGGCCAGCGCGATCTCCGGGCCCCGCGCTCTCACCAGGTCGCCCACGGTCTGGAACAGCAGCAGCCAGCCCAGGCCCACCAGCTGGGCGACGACCAGCAACGCCGGCACGTCCAGCGCGTCGGTCTGCGCGGTCATCGCCTTCAGGGTGTCGGCCATGCGCGAGAAGACGATGTCGTCGGTGTCGCGGCCCGCCGCCTCGGCGGCGGCCTGCATGCGCGCCAGCGTGCCGAGGTCGGCGCCGGTGAGCCGGCGCGGGTCGGCGTAGACGATGCCGTAGTCGGTCCAGCGGGAGCCGAGCGCGTGGGTGTCGAAGCGGGTCTGCGGCACGGTGAACAGCGCGTCGGTCCGTCCGGTGCCGAACAGTGTCCGGCCGAACCAGTACGTGTCGTCCGCCGGGCCGGGCCGGTAGAGGCCCACCACGCGCAGGGGGGCGGGCACGAGCTTGCCGGTGTCGGGGTCGCTGGTGACGATCGACGACAGCAGCACCTCGTCGCCCACCTTGAACCCGGACGCCTCGGAGGCCAGCACCTCCCCGCTCGCCGCGGGGCAGCGGCCGACGGCCCTCGGCAGGTGCTCGCACTGGCCTTCCTGCCACATCAGCGGGAGGACGCGCTCGTCACCGGGACGGCCGCTGGTGGTCTCCATGCCGAACACGGGCGGGGTGGTGAAGCCGGCGCCCGCCACGAACGCGGCCACGCTGCCCTTCACATCGAGGCCGGTGGTGGCGTAGCGCCAGCCGCGTCCCTCGGCGGGCGCGGTGTCGATCGCGTTCCGGACGATCGTGGTGCGCGCGGCGGCCGTGTAGACGGGCCCGACGGCGGCCGTCGCGATCGGCACGACGGCGATGAGCAGGACGATCAACGCGAGCGCCCGGCGCTCCCACAGGCCGCGCAGGATCACGTGTCGGTCCTCCGCAGCACGACGCCGTCCTCGATCGGCTCGATTCTGGCCATCGAGCCGGGCGGCAGCAGGTGATGGTACTCGGGCGGCACCTGCACCGCGCCCTCCCGGCCCACGACCACGAAGTCCTCGCCGCGTCTGCCCTCCGCGCCGACCCGGCCGTCCCTGATGGTCACGGTACGGCTCAGAGCCTCGCTGACCGCGACGTCGTGGGTGACCACCACGGCGGTCGTGCCGTCCCGCTCCGCCGCGTCCTTGATCAGGTCGATCACCCGCGCGCCCGAGCCGGCGTCGAGCTGGCTGGTGGGCTCGTCGGCCAGCAGCAGCCGGGGCGCGTTGGCCAGGGCGACGGCCACGGCCAGGCGCTGCTGCTCGCCGCCCGACATGCGCCCGGCCGGCCGGGCGCCCATGTCGCCGAGGCCCACCCTGGTCAGCAGGTCGCGCACCCTGCGCCGGTCGGTCCTGACCGCGCGCTGGGCGAACGCGACGTTCTGGGCGGCCGACAGGTAGCCGATCACATTGCGGGCGGGGTTCTGCAGGACCATGCCGATGTGCGTGGAGCGCAGCCGGTCGAGCCTGCGCTGGTCGAGGCGGCCCACCTCGACGCCGTCGAGCCAGAGTCGCCCGGCGCTCGGCCGCAGCAGCCCGGCCAGCAGCCACAGCAGGGTCGACTTGCCCGCGCCGGACGGGCCGAGCAGCGCCACCGTCTCGCCCGGATCGATGACCAGGTCCACGTCGCGCAGCGCGACGACCTCGACGTCCTGGGCCGTGTAGATCTGCACGATGCCGTCGCAGCGCACCGCGCTCATCGGCGCGCCGTCTCGCGCAGCTCGATCACCCGGTCGCAGCGCCCGGCCACCTCGGGGTCGTGCGTGGCGATCACCAGCGTGGTGCCGTCGCCGGTCACCGCGAGCAGCTCGTCGAGCACGGCCGCACGGTGCGTGGGGTCCTGCTCGGCCGTCGGCTCGTCGGCCAGCAGCACCTGGGGGCGCAGCGCCAGCGCCCTGGCCACGGCCACGCGCTGCTGCTGGCCGCCGGACAGCTCCTCGACCAGATGGTCGGCGAACCGGGCCACCCGCAGCCGCTCCAGCGCCGCGGCCGCCGCCCGCACGGCCTCTTTGGGGCGATGGCCGGCGGCCCGCAGGGTCACCTCGATGTTCTCGGCCGCGGTGAGGAGGCTCAGCAGGCCGTACGACTGGAAGACCAGGGCCAGCCCGGCGCGCAGCCCCGGTCGTTCGTCCAGTGGGACGCCGCGCACCAGGACGCGGCCCGACGCCGGCGGGAGCAGCCCGGCCAGCGTGGTGAGGAGGGTCGTCTTGCCGGAACCCGACGGCCCCATCAGGGCCACCCGCTCACCCTCGGCCAGCTCCAGCGAGAGATCTTCGATGATCGTCCGGCCGCCCGCGCGGCAGCTCAGGGCCTCGCAGGAGAGCGCTGTTCCGAAGATCACGCGCGGATCATCCATCAGCCGCGCTCTTGACGTCAACGGTCAACGCGGTTGCAACCGCCTTGCAAGTGCGGCTCATAGCCTCAATGGGGCAAGCACTGAGCCGCGAGATTCCGCTTGTCCAGCGCAGGGGCATGGGCAATCGACAGGAATCCCGCGGCTCGCCACGTCCGGCGGAACGCGGCATCGACTTTGGTCGCTGTCGGCGGCCCGGCGCGGCCCGTAACCTCAGTACCCGTGACCGAGCGGCGCGAGCACGAATACCACTGGGCGCTGCCCTCCGTCCTGCTGGGCGACGACACGGACGGCAGGCCGGCCCGGCGCTCGACGCGCGACTGGATCGTCGACCTCGCGATGTTCGTCGCCGCCTGCGGCATCACCCTGCTGACCGCGTCCGAGCTGCCCGGCGTGCCGGGCCCACTGGTGGTCGTCGAGCAGGTCGCCGGCGTGCTGGCGTGCGCGGCGGTGTGGCTGCGGCGCAGGTGGCCGCTCGGGTTCGCGCTCGTCGTCACCGCGCTCTCGTCCTGCCTGGCGCTGGTCGGCGGGGCCGCGGTGGTCGGCCTGTTCACGGTGGCCGTCCACCGGCCGTTCCGGATCTCCGGCCCGTTCGCCCTGTTCAACCTGGTCATGCTGGTGCCGTACGTACTGCTCAGGCCCGATCCCGAGCTCGGCCGGGCCGGAGAGCTGGTCCTCGGGGTGGCCATCGTGCTGACCGTGTTCGCGTGGGGCATCGTGGTGCGGGCCAGGCGGCAGCTGGTGTGGTCGCTCAGGCAGCGCGCCGCCATCGCGGCCGGGGAGGCCAGGCGGCTGGAGCGTGAGCGGATCGCGAGGGAGATGCACGACGTGCTGGCGCACCGCATCTCGATGCTCAGCCTGCACGCGGGCGCCCTGGAGTTCCGGCCCGACGCCCCCGCCGAGGAGATCGCCCGGGCGGCGGGCGCGATCCGGGACAGCGCCCACCTGGCGCTGCAGGACCTGCGCGAGGTGATCGGCGTGCTGCGCCATCCCTCCTCCGCGCCGGACGACCCGGTGCCCGACCGGCCCCAGCCCACGCTCGGCGACCTGCCCGCGCTGGTCGAGGAGTGCCGGCGGGCGGGCATGGAGGTGACGCTGTCGATGACCGGGGCCGATCCACCGCAGGTGCCGCAGGGGCTCGGCCGCAACGCCTACCGCGTGGTGCAGGAGGCGCTCACCAACGCCCGCAAGCACGCGGGCGGGTCGCCGGTCACCGTCACCGTGTCGGGCGCGCCCGGCGAGGGCCTGACGGTCGAGGTGCGCAATCCGCTCCGGGCCCAGCAGAGCTCGCGCATCCCCGGCGCGGGAGCCGGGCTGATCGGGCTGGTCGAGCGGGTCGAGCTCGCGGGCGGCCGGCTGAAGTACGGCGCCGCCCCCGGCGGTGACTTCCGGTTGAGAGCGTGGTTACCGTGGACGCCGTGACGATCAGGGTGCTCATCGTGGACGACGACGCGCTCGTGCGGGCCGGGCTGTCGATGATCCTCGGTGGCGCCGCCGACCTCGCGATCGTCGGCGAGGCGGACGACGGGGCGCGGGTGCCGTCGCTGGTGGCCGAGCACCGTCCCGACGTGGTGCTGATGGACATCCGGATGCCCGGTGTCGACGGCCTCACCGCCACCGAACGGCTGCGGGCCACCAAGGCGCCGCCCGAGGTGCTGGTGCTCACCACGTTCCACGCCGACGCCCAGGTGCTGCGCGCGCTGCGGGCCGGGGCGGCGGGATTCCTGCTGAAGGACATCCCGCCGGCCGAGCTGGTCGGGGCGATCAGGAAGGTGGCGGCGGGCGAGCCGATCCTGTCGCCGGTGGTGACGCGGCAGCTGATCGCGCACGTGTCCGAGGGCGGCGCGGGCGGCCGGGCCGACCGGGCCCGCGCCCTGCTCGGCAGGCTCAGCGAGCGGGAGCGGGAGGTGGCGCTGGCCGTCGGCCGGGGTGGGTCCAACGCGGAGATCGCGCGGGAGCTCTACATGAGCGTGGCGACGGTCAAGGCGCATGTCTCGCGCATCTTCACCAAGCTGGCGCTGAACAACCGGGTGCAGATCGCGCTGCTGGTCTACGACGCTAACCTCTGAGCATCCGCTCCAGGGTGGGCCGGTGCAGCACCAGGTCGTCGGGGTCGTCGGGCCTGGGCTGTTCGCCGAAGTGGATCCTGCGCTGCCAGACGCGGGCCATGATGATGCCGTGCCGGAGGGCCGCGTACAGCTCGTAGAAGTCCATGTTTTTAGGGGTGTATCCGGTTAGCTCGCGATACTTCTGGCAAACGGCGTCGCGTTCCATGAAACCTGGAATCCCAGGCATGTTCAGCGCCTCGGTGAGGTCCCGGAAGAAGCGGTGCAGGAAGATCATCCAGGCCAGGTCCAGCTCGCGTGGTCCGACCGCCGCCATCTCCCAGTCGAGCACCCCCACCGGGGTGAAGTCGTCGTACACCACATTCCCGATCCGGGCGTCGCCCCAGCTCAGCACGTCGGGCCCCGGATCGCCCGGCCAGTGCGCCTCCAGCCAGTCGAACGCCCGCTCCAGCAGCGGGATGGGCCGCTCGCCGTGCGCCCACGTGTAGTAGGCGCGCTGCGCGTCCATGTGCGCGCGCAGCCCGCCCCGGCCGAGCACGCCCAGGTCGTCCGCCGTGAACGGGGCATCGTGCAGCGCCGCCACGATCCCCACCGTCGCGTCCTGCAGGGCGCGCCTGCGCGCCGGCGCCGCGTCCAGCAGCCAGCCCTCGAACGTGTACGGCAGGACGTCCGGCGGCACCTGTCCGTCGAGGCGCTCCATGACGAAGAACGGCGTGCCGAGCGGCGCCGGATCCGGCTCGAACCAGAGCGTCCTCGGGGCCGGCACCCCGGCCTTCTCCCTGGCCAGGCGCATGATCTCGAACTGGGCGCGCAGATCGTAGGAGGGGAAGACGGGCACCGCCTCGGCCGACGGCGCCAGCCTGGCCACGCAGCGGCCGTGCCGTCCCTGGAGGGAGACGGTGAAGAAGAGGGTCTCGCTGGACATGCCGTTGCTCGACGGCCGCGACAGCTCGGAGACGGCGACCGGGGTCCCGATCCGGCGGCGGAGCCAGGCGTCCAGCCGGTGACGGAGTTCGTCCAGGTCACGGGTGGATGTGCGCAGCTCCTCCGTCACGGCGGACCTCCTTGGCGAGCACCGGGTCAGGTACGAGTCGTATACCTCAACCAAGCGCTTGTCCATGCAAGGGTCGCCGTTACGGTCAGGTACACGGCAGCCGTACCCTTGTCTGAAAGGGCATGTCACGAAGGGACAGAGGATGAGTTCAGCGGGTGAAGGCCTGTCTCGCCCGCTTCCCGAGCAGGTGCGGCTCAATGTGGTCGACCTGGCGGCCCAGGTTCTCGGTTCGATGCCCCCTGTCTCCGTGCCGCCGCCGTTGCGCGGCATCGCCAAGTTCGACCCGCGCAAGCGCGCCAAGCTGGGCAGCGCTCCCATCGCCGCCCAGCTGGAGAACGACAAGGAGTTCCGCGAGGCGGTCGCCGAGTCGGTGACCGCGGGCTGGCCCGAGCTCGTCGCCTCGCTCGCCGAGGGCAACGTCCCGCCCGCCGCCGATCCCGTGCTGGTCGCCGCCACCGCCTACCTGACGCGCCCGCCCGGCTGGGCCGACATGGTCGAGGCCGCCCGGGCCGACCTGGAGCAGTCGGCCGTCGCGGCCGAGGGCTCCGAGCGCGAGGAGGTCGTCACCCGGCTGCGCGAGCAGCTGGTCGCCCAGAAGAGCTCGGCCAAGGAGGAGGCCGACCGGCTGCGCGAGCAGATCAAGGCCGCCCGGGTGGAGAACTCCGACCTGCGCCGCAGGCTTCACGAGGCCCGTGAGCGGGCCAAGGCCGCCGTGCGGCGGGCCGAGGAGATGGAGCAGGCGGCCGAGGAGGCCAGAACGGCCGCCTCCGCCGCGGGCAACGCGGGGGAGTCCGAGCTGCGCCGGCTGCGCGAGCGGCTGGCCGACGTGGAGAAACAGCTCGAAGCCTCGCGCCGGGCCGCCCGCGAAGGCCGCAGCATCGAGGACGCGCGCGTCAGGGTGCTGCTCGACGCGCTGCAGGACGCCTCGGCCGGGCTGCGGCGGGAGCTGGCCCTGCCGACCACGATCAGCAGGCCCGCCGACTCGGTCGCGGGCGTCGCGGGGGAGCGGCCCGGAGTGCGCGGCGTCCCCGCCCGCGCGCTGTCCGACGACGACCCGCAGCTGCTCGACCAACTGCTCGGGCTGCCGCAGGTGCACCTGATCATCGACGGCTACAACGTGACCAAGTCCGGCTACGGCACGCTCACGCTCGCCGACCAGCGCAACCGCCTCATGACCGGGCTCGGCGGGCTGGTCGCGCAGACCCGGGTCGAGGTCACCGTGGTCTTCGACGGGGCCGAGCTCAACGCGCCGGTCCAGGTCGTCGCGCCGCGCGGCGTGCGGGTGCTCTTCAGCGCGCCCGGCGAGATCGCCGACGACCTGATCCGCCAGCTCGTCCGCGCCGAGCCGCCCGGCCGGGCCATCGCCGTGGTCTCCTCCGACCGCGAGGTGGCCGAGTCCGTGCGCCGGATGGGAGCCAGACCGGTTCCGGCGAATGTGCTGCTGCGCCGCCTCGGCCGCGCGTAGATTACGAATCTGACGTTTAGGTGAGTTCACACCCACCACTTCTGTACTATTTCGCCCCAGAGTGGATCCCCTGGGAGGCGACGCTGTGAGGTTAGGCCGGGTAACGGTGGCCGCGGGTTTCACGATCGGGCTGCTGTTGTCTCCCACGGGTGGAGCGCTCGCCGATCCTCGGCCCACGGTCGCGCAGGCGAAGGCCAAGCTGGCGAAGCTCAACGACAAGGCCGACAAGGTCGTCGACCGCTACAACACGGCGACCGAGAAGCACAAAGAGGCCCAGACGCGCTACACCCGGCTCAACACCGGTTACAAGCGCAAGCTCGCCACGGTGGCCGAGCTGCGCTCGCAGGTGATCTCGATGGCCGTCGACACCTACAAGCTGGGCGGCGACATCACCTCCTGGCCCTCCATGGCCGGGACCGACGACCCCACCTTCCTGCTGGGCGGGCTGGCGCTGGCCGGGCAGATCTCGCAGGAGCGGGCCCAGAAGCTGACGGCCTTCGACAGGGAGAACCGCGGACTCAAGGCCGAGCGCGACAAGGCCGAGGCCGCGCTGGCCGAGGCCGACAAGGAACGCGACGCGGTCCAGAAGGAACGCTCGGAGGTGCTCAAGCTCGTCGCCCAGCAACGCAAGCTGCTGGACAAGCTGAACGCCTATAACGCCGGCAACCCCAACAGCACCGGCATCAAGTACAACGGCCCCGCTTCGGGCAACGCCGCGGCCGTGCTCAGGTACGCCTACGCGCAGGTCGGCAAGCCGTACGTGTTCGGCGGCACCGGCCCGCGCGGCTACGACTGCTCAGGACTGACCCAGGCCTCCTGGCGCGCGGGCGGCGTCACGCTGCCGCGCACCACCTGGCAGCAGTGGGCCTGGGGCGCCAGCCGGAAGGTCTCCCTGGACGCCCTGCAGCCCGGTGACCTGATCTTCAGCGAGGGCCTGGGACACGTGAGCATCTACGCGGGCAACGGCCAGATCGTCCACGCCCCGCAGACCGGCGACGTGGTCAAGGTCGTCAGCCTCTCGGCCTACGGCCGCCGGCTCGTCGGCGCCGTACGCCCCTGAGCGGCCCTCAGCGGGCCAGCAGAGCCACGAAGGCGGCCACGGCGGGGGAGGGCGTGGCGGACGGCAGCGCGGCCAGCACGCGGCGTGAGGGCAGGCGCGGGGAGGGACGCAGCAGGCGGATGTCGGCGCGGAGCGCCGCCCGGCCCGCGATCGACGGGTAGAGCATCACCCCCACGCCCGCCGCGACCAGCCCCTGCCTGCCGTTCCAGTCGTCGCACAGGTGGCTGACCCGTGGCGGGCCGCCCAGGGCGGTGGTGAGCTGCGAGAGGGGCCCCAGGCAGTCGGGGTGGGTGCCGTCGATCCAGGCCTCGTCCGCCAGGTCGCGCAGCCGTACGCGCTCGCCCCGGGCCAGCGGATGGGTGCGGGCGAGCGCGACGTGCAGGTCGTCCTCCATCAGCGGCGCCAGCTCGACGCCCGGCCCCGGCTCGGGGTCCCAGGACGTCAGCAGCGCCACGTCGGCCTGTCCGGCCAGCAGCCCGGCGTACGGGTCGTCCGGGCCGCCCCGGACCGTCAGGGAGAGCTCGACGCCCGGGTGCAGCGCGGCGAAGGCGCGGAAGCGGTCGGGCACGTAGGCGGTGGCCGCGCTGGGGAAGGCCGACACCCGCACCCGCCCCGCGCCCGCCTCGGCGAAGGCGCGCAGCCGGGTCTCGAACAGCGTGACCCCGTCGAGGATCTCCGCCGCCTGGTCGAGCGCCGCCCGCCCGGCGTCGGTGGGCCGCACCCCGCGCGGCAGCCGGTCGAACAGCCGCACGCCCGCCCGCCGCTCCAGGGTGGCGATCTGCCGCGACACGGCCGGCTGGGTCATCGAGAGCTCCCCGGCCGCGGCCGAGAAGGAGCCGAGCCTGCCCACCTCGTGCAGCACCCGGAGCGACCAAAGGTCAAGCATGCATGGAGCTTATGCCTTTCATGCCGAACCCGCAGTAGTGCGCATGCCTCGGCCAGTGGATGCTCGGCACATGGAGACGATCGACGACCATCAACTGGACTGGCTGGACGAGGTGCTGCCCGGTGGGCCCGTCCGGATCCTCGACGCCGGGTGCGGCGACGGCGGGCTGGCCGCCGCGCTGGCCCGGCACGGGCACGAGGTCACCGCCCTGGACATCTCGGCCGAGGCCGTCGCGGCGGCGCGGTCGGCCGGGGTGCCCGCCGTGCGGGCCGACCTGGCGAGTCATCGGGACGACCCGTTCGACGTGATCATCCTGTCGCTGTCGCTGCACCACATGAGCCCGCTGGAGGCCGTGCTCGACCGGGCGGCCGCGCTGCTGGCCCCCGGCGGGACACTGGCGGTGGACGAGTTCGCCTGGGACCGGGCCGGCGCGGCGGACGCCGCCTGGTTCTACGACGCGGGCGCGCTGCTGGCCGCCGCCGGGCTCGCCGACTTCCCGCGCGGGCCCTGCCCGGACCCGGCCGGGCGCTGGCGGGCCGCCCACGCGGGATACGCGCGCGGTGACGCCATGCTCGCCGGGATCGCCGCGCGCTTCCGGATCGACGACGTACGGCGTCAGCCGTACCTGTCCCGCTACCTCGGCGGCAGGTTGGTCTCCGGCGCGGAGGAGGTCGCCGGAGAGCTGTGGCGGATCGAACGCGAGCGGATCGCGGCCGGGACCCTCCAGCATGTGGGGCTCAGGGTGACAGCGCGACAGAAGTGACATTTGGGACCTGACACACAGGCGTTTCGTCAAGTGTGAGGAGGGTCACATTCTCATAACAGAACCCCCTGATAAACAGGGGTTCATCACCTTACTGGCACCTTTATCGGACCTTTACAGCTTGACTCTGCCTTTGCCTGTTCGTGACTAAGCGGCGTAGGTTCTGGCGTCGCGGCGAACACGCCATGTTCGCCGCCCGCCGACATCGGTCCGCCGATGTGGTCGAGACAAAGATCCGCCGGTCGCCGTCCGCCTCGAACGCGAGGCCGGTGACCTGCCGAATCCGTGCAGCCAGGAGGCACGGAACCGGGGACCCAGCGATCCTTCGTGGATCAGGGGTGAATCGGCGCGCATCGCGCCGTAGGGCGACTTCCAGGCCCGAATCCGTCAGCTAACCCGGTAGGCGTTCGTGGAAGATCCAAGGAGAAATCCTGTCTACCTCGCAAAACCCCCGTCTGTCCCGCCTTGCCCTGAGTGGCGTGGCCCTCACGATGACCGTGACGGCCGGCGGCCTGGTGCACCCCGCTCAGGCCGAGGTGGCGACGGCGAGCGGCTCGGCCCTTTCCCCTGCGACGGCCGCGACGGCCACGACGGCCACGACGGGCGCCACGGTGCGGACCACGGCGCCCGCGCGGACCAACGCCGGATCGGTCACCGTCGCGTCCGGGAAGAGCAAGACCGCGAAGAGATCGAAGGGCGCACGGCAGCAGGCGAAGGCCCGCACGGCCGTCGCCGTGGCCAGGAACCAGATCGGTGACCCGTACCGGTACGGCGCCACCGGACCCGGTTCGTTCGACTGCTCCGGCCTCGTCCAGTACGCCTGGAGGAAGGCCGGGGTGACGATCCCGCGCGTGACGAACAGCCAGTACGCACGCATCAAGAAGAAGGTCTCCTGGAAGAACCTCCAGCCAGGAGACCTGATGTTCTTCCGCGGGCTCGGTCACGTGGGCATGTACGTCGGCAAGGGCAAGATGATCCATTCGCCGAGGACCGGCTTCACGGTACGCGTCGAGAAGGTCAGCGGGTGGCGCAAGTCGTCGTTCGTGGGGGCGGTACGTCCCGGTCTGTGACCTGTAGGGCTGAATGGGAGCTGGCGGAATCTCAGCGGTCTGTCGCCGACTTGTCGTTCGCGGCAGACCGCTGGGATTCGCTCCGCCGAGTGACTCCCGGCCGCTCAGGAGGGAGACCCGGCTTCGGGTGAGTGTCGGCGGTGCGACCGCGAACCTCCTGGGGTCACCAGCCGGTCACGGTTCGCGCGTCAGACGTGGACGTGGCTTTCCCGGCCTCGGGCTCGGGGCTGTCCGCGAGCTTCAGCCAGACGACCCCCGCGATGATCACTGCCAGCCAGAACGCTCGCGTGGGAGTGAGTGACTCGTCGAAGAACACCGGGCCGAGGACGGCGGCGCCGACGGCGCCGATGCCCGCCCAGACGGCGTAGCCGATCCCGACGTCGATGTTCCGGAGAGCGACGCTGAGACAGAAGAGCGTCAGCAGGAAGAACACGACGGCGGAGATGGACCAGCCCAGGACGGTGAATCCCGCGCTGCCTCCGACGCTGAGCGCGTAGCCGACCTCGAATGCTCCGGCCAGCAGTAGCACGAGCCACGCACCGGCCTTGGAACCGTGCTGTGCGCCTGTCGCGGTCATGGGGGTCAGTCCTTTCGTGACGCGGGAGTGCGGGGCGAGGGGGTGGAGCGCGGTGGGCATGCCGGATGGCTCATCAGGCCGCTCCACTGAGTTGCAGCCCGACGACGCCGGCGATGACGATGAGGATGCCGAGGAGCTTCCTCCCGTTCAGACGCTCCCCGAGCAGCAGTGCGCCGACGACGACGATCCCGACGCCTGCCACCGAGGTCCAGAGGGCATAACCGACGCCGACGTCGAAGGTGAGAAGTGCCAGGCTGAGGAAGAAGGTCGCGATCGCGCCGCTGACCAGGGTCGCGGCGGTCCACCACAGGTGGGTGAAGCCCTTCGCCTTGCTTGCCGAGAGGGCCACCGCGATCTCGAAGATCACGGCGACTCCCAGGTAGAGCCAGCTCATGGGTGTTCCTTTCGGGGTAGATCTCTGCATGTACATACATATGAGAACGCGTGATTCGGCCCCCGCGACCGGACGCGGGGGGACCGTCAGGGGACGACCAGGGTGCCGAGGTCGCTCAGAGCGCGGCTGAGCCGGCTCGCGTCGAGCTGCGGATAGTGCGCCGCCACGTGGCCGAGGAGTTCGCGAACCCGCTCCTCGTAAGGGCCGTGCACCTCCCGGACCAGGCCCTCTCCCTGCTCGGTGATGACCGCGTAGACTCCGCGCCCGTCGTCAGGGCAGATGTCGCGGCGAGTCAGGTTCTTCGCCTCCAGGCGACTCACCAGGCGTGTGACGGAGCTCTGGTTCAAGCCGACCCGCTGGGCGAGGTCGTTCACGCGCAGCTCCTTGTCGGGAGCCTGGGCGAGGTGCGTCAGCGCACGGTACTCCGTGAGCCCGACCCTGTGGGTGTCCAGGAGCCACTTGCCCAGACTCGCATCCACCGCCGACGTGAACGCGGCGACCTGGGACCATGCCGAACTGAGGCTGCCCATGGACGCGGAGTCTGAGACAGATGACTGCATGTGCATGCATCTAACCTAGCATGATTCTCGGGTCACGCGGGCCCGGCCGGGACCGGAGGGTCGAGAACCCGCGGGCCCACTACCATCGGTCAACGTGTCCGCGCAGGTGAGCCGTCGAGCCGTGCTGGCGGCCGCGCTGCTCCTCGCGCTGCCGTCCGCGGCCGGCCCGTTCGGTCCGCCCCCGGGGGCGGTCATGTCCCCGTCCGAGGGCCTGCCGCCCGAGGCGCGCGGGATCTGGCCCGGCGCGCGCGTCTCGCACGGCGTGCGGGCGGTCGTCGCCGGGCATCCCGGCGCCGACCGCGAGCTGCTCGGAGACCTGGCCCGCAGGGCCGACCTGGCCGGCGCGCGGGTCGCGGAGGTGCTCGGCCAGCCGGTGCGTCCCGTCGTGCTGGTGCCCGGCTCGGCCGGGGAGGCGGCGCGGCTGGCCGGGGTCGCCGAGGTGGACGGGCTGGCGGCCGTGGCGGACGCGGGCCGGGTGATCGTGGTGCCGGAGAACTTCGCGCGGCTCACCCCGACCGGCCGCGACGTCGTCCTGACGCACGAGCTCACCCACCTCGTCGCGGGCACCGAGGGGCTACCCACCTGGCTGTACGAGGGGTTCGCCGACTACGTCGGCTACCGCGACGCGGGGCTGGCCGTGCCGGTGGCCGCCGCGGAGCTGGCCGAGGAGGTGCGGGCCGGGCGGCCGCCCCGCGAACTTCCCGGGCCGGCGGCGTTCGCGCCAACGGACGACACCGAGCGCCTGGCCCGTTCGTACCAGGAGGCGTGGCTGGCGTGTCGCTTCCTGGCCGAGCGATCCGGCGAAGGGACTCTGGTGAGGCTCTACCGTGATGCCCAGAGGGCAGGAGTCGACCGGGCGCTGGCCTCGGCGGGGCTCTCGGTCGGGACGTTGACGGCACAGTGGCGCGCGTACGTGCGCCGGCAACTGGCGTAAGGGGACGCGCGCATGGACGATCGGCAGGACACCAAGGACGCCAAGGACGCACCGGAGGCCAGGGACGCACCGGGCGCGAAGGACGTACCGGGCGCACCGGAAGGGCCCGCCGGCTCCACCGCCGTTCCGTCCGAGCCCGACGGCGCGTCGCGCGAGAACCCTGGGCCGGCCGGAGCGGGCGGAGATGGAGAAAGCGGAGACGGAGCGGGCGGCGACGGAGAGAAGCGGCGGCTGCGCTGGGAGGCGGGCGCGGCGCTGGCGGTGCTCGGCGCCGTCATCGTGGCCGTCGTGGCGTTCACCACTCCGTGGCAGGCCCTGGCGGCCGGGGCCCCGGACGTGACGCCCGACCCGGCGCGTGACTTCACCGCCGCCCAGATCGCCCGGGCGGCCGCGTTCGACGCCGCCACCAGCGTCCCGAGCTACCTGTCCTACGGGCTCGGCATCCTGTTCGCCGGAGTGCTGGTGCTCACCCCGTTCGGCACGCGGCTGCTGGGCCGCCTCAAGGGGCCGTGGTGGCTGCGGGTGATCCTGGGCGTGCTGCTGCTCACCGCGCTCGTGCAGGCCCTGCGGTGGCCGCTGGGGATGTGGTTCGAGGTCCGGCTGCGCGAGTACGGCCTGTCCACGCAGGACTGGGCGGCGTGGACAGGTGACCGGCTCAAGAGCATGGGCGTCAACATCGTGCTGCTGTCGATCATGGCGCTGGCCGTGGTGGCGCTGGCGCGCAAGGTGAGGCGGTGGTGGATCCCGGCCGCCGCCGGGGCGTTCACGCTGACGGTGGTCGCCTCGTTCGTCTACCCGGTGGTGTTCGAGCCGCTCTTCAACGACTTCCACTCCATGCCCGAGGGCTCCCTGCGCACCAACCTGCTGGCCATGGCCGAACGGGACGGCGTGCCGGTCGAGGACGTGCTGGTCGCCGACGCCTCACGCCGCACGACCGCGCTGAACGCCTACGTCTCCGGGTTCGGCGCCACGCGCCGGATCGTCGTCTACGACACGCTGCTCAAGGCCCCGCAGGCCGAGGTCGAGCTGGTCGCCGCGCACGAGCTGGGGCACGCCGCGCGCCGCGACGTGCTCAACGGCACGCTCGTCGGCGCTCTGGGCGCCGCCTTCGGCGCCGTCCTGCTCTTCCTGGCCTTCGACCTGGTACGACGGCGCGCCAAGGTCGCCTCGCTGGCCGACCCGAGGGCGGTCGGCGTGCTCCTGGGCCTGATGAGCCTGGCCGGCGTGCTGTCCGGCCCCGCCCAGAACGCCATCAGCCGCCACGTCGAGGCCCGGGCCGACGTGCACGCCCTGGATCTGACGAAGGATCCGGTGACGTTCGTCGCGATGCAGAAGCGCCTGGCGGCCACCAACATCTCCGACCTGTCCCCGGACCCCGTGGAGTACCTGCTCTATGCCTCACACCCCTCCACCCCCGAGCGCATCGCCCTGGCCCGCGCCTGGGCCGGGCTGAACGGCGTCCCGGCGCCGTGACCGGAGTGGTCATCGTCACGAACGACTTCCCGCCCCGGCCGGGCGGCATCCAGTCGTTCGTGCACGGTCTCGCCCTGCGCACCCCGGGCGTGGTCGTCTACGCCTCCGCCTGGCCGGGGTGCGCCGAGTTCGACCGGCGTCAGCCGTACCAGGTCGTCCGTCACAGCGGCTCGCTCATGCTGCCCACACGCGACGTCGCCCGCCGGGCGGCCTCGCTCGTCGCCGAGCACGGCGCGCGGTCCGTGGTGTTCGGCGCGGCGGCCCCGCTCGGGCTGCTCGCGCCCCGGCTGCGCGCGGCGGGCGCGCGGCGGGTGGTGATGCTGACCCACGGCCACGAGGCCGCCTGGGCGGCCGCTCCGGGGTTCCGCGCGGCGCTGCGCCGGATCGGTGAGCACGCCGACGTGGTGACCTACCTCGGCGAATACACTCGCAGCCGGCTCGTGGCCGCGATCGCGCCGGACAAGCTGGTGCGCCTGGCGCCCGGCGTGGACACCGGCCAGTTCCGCCCGGGCGCGCCCAGGGCCGAGCTGGGTCTCGGCGACCGGCCGGTGGTGGCCTGCGTGTCCCGGCTCGTGGCGCGCAAGGGCCAGGACACTTTGATCAGAGCCTGGCCCGAGGTGCTCAGGGCGGTGCCCGGCGCGGTGCTGCTGCTCGTGGGTGGCGGCCCCTATCTGGGCAGGCTGCGCAGGCTGGCGGGAGGCCAGGAGTCGATCCGCTTCACCGGCACCGTCCCGGCGGCCAGCCTGCCCGGCTACTACGCGGCGGCCGACGTGTTCGCCATGCCGTGCCGCACCAGGATGCGCGGGATCGACGTCGAGGGGCTGGGCATCGTGTTCCTGGAGGCGTCGGCGACCGGCCTGCCGGTCGTCGCGGGCGCCTCGGGCGGCGCCCCCGACGCCGTGCGCCACGGCGAGACCGGCCTGGTGGTCGACGGCACCGACGTGGGTGAGGTCGCCGGGGCGCTGGCCGAGCTGCTCGGCGACCCGGAGCGGGCACGGAAGATGGGCGCGCGCGGCCGCGACTGGATCGTCCGCGAATGGACCTGGGACCTGGCCGCGGCCCGCTTTCGCGCGCTGCTGTGACACCCCACGACCTCACCAGGGCCGGTGGTACGGCATCCGGGCACCGCAGGGTCCCTCAATCGTCACTACAACATGCCCACGGAACGCCACGAATCGTGACATGAAGGCCCAGCAACGGCAGCAAGCCACAGTTACGGATTGCGCGAATCGTCACTTATGGCACATCTATTTCCCGAATGAGCGGGAAAGAATCTCACCGAGCTGGTGCACCAGGCTCGTACAGGCACGACCACACAATAGGGGAATTGTTGGTGAAGCAGTTAAACGGTAGGAAAGTGAAGACCGGGATCGCGGCCGTGGGGCTGGCCGCGGGCATGCTCCTTACGCCGATGCCGGCATCCGCGGCCTCCGGCGACGTCGCGGCCATGGGATGCCAGACGACCTCCGCGGTGCTCACGTACACCAGCGGTGGGACATGGAGCAGGAACTGCAGCGGCACCTACTCGATCGGCAGGAGCGCCACCAGGTTCTCCGCCGGCGGCTGGTCCGGCTACGTCACCTACCCGGCCTGGCCCGACGGCCATCGCGAATTCTGCGATTTCCAGAGTTTCTCCATAGGATCCACCGTCACCTCGGTCACCCTCTATGCCACGAAGGCCCCGTGGTGCCCCTGACCTCGGTCAAGGGGATCGGCTCGGACATCGGCGGGGCCTTGTTCGCAAGCTGAATTCACCCAGAAATAGCAGTGCCGTCCCGCATTTCCGCTGAAGCGTTACAGGAATGGCCGCGAGCTCAGCTCGCGGCCATTCCTGTGCGCGGCGGCCGCCCGGCCGGCCCGAAGGCTAGCCCTTGGTGGAGCCGAGCGTGAGCCCGGCGACGAACTGCTTGTGCAGGAGCTGGAAGACGATCAGCGTCGGCAGCGCCACCAGCACCGACCCGGCCGCCAGCAGGTTGTAGTCGGTGAAGAACTGCCCGCGCAGGTTGTTCAGCGCCGAGGTGACCGGCAGCTTGTCGCCCGAGGACATCAGCACCAGCGCCCACAGGAAGTCGTTGTACATCCAGGTGAACTGCAGCGTGGACAGCGCGGCCAGCACGGGACGGCACAGCGGCAGCGTCAGCTGCCAGTAGCGCCGCCACACGCCGGCCCCGTCGACCAGCGCCGCCTCGTTGATCTCCTCCGGGATCGTGCGCATGAAGTTCGCGATCACGAACACGCAGAAGCCGAACTGGAACGCGACGTGGATGAGGATCAGCCCGAGGTAGGAGTCGTACAGCGCCTGCGAGTCCGACAGCCACGCGGGCAGCGGGATCATCGTGTAGAGCGTGTAGAGCGGCGTGAGCAGCACCTGCGGCGGCAGCAGGTTGCCCGCGGTGAAGACGATCAGCAACGTCCTACGGCCCGGGATGCGCAGCCGGGCGATCGCGAACGCCGTGAACGACGCCAGCATCAGCGTGATCAGCACCCCGGGCACCACGATGACGAGCGTGTTGAGGTAGTAGCGGGGCAACTCGGCCTGGCTCCACGCCTCCCCGTAGTAGTCGAGGGTCAGGTGCTCGGGCAGCGAGAGGTAACCCAGCCGGGCCGTCTCGTCGTACGGGCGGAGCGAGGCGTAGACCGCCAGCGCGAGCGGCGTCAGCCAGCCCAGCGCCACCATGGCGAGGAAGACGTGCAGCAGCACCCGCAGCGGGCGCACCGGGCGGCGCGGCGGCGCGGCCGGCCGCCGCGACGTCCTGGCCGGTACGGGCGCGGTGAGCGTCATCGTTCCTCCCTGAACAGCTGCGACAGGTACGTGACGATGAACCCGAGCGAGATGGCGAGCAGGATCACCGCGATGGCCGAGCCGAACCCGATCCGGCTGGCCTCACCCACGATGTTCTCGGTGACCAGCACGGACAGCAGCTCCAGCCCGTTCCTGCCCCGGTTGATGGCGTAGACGATGTCGAACGCGCGCAGCGCCTCGATCACCGTGATGACCAGCACGATCACGTTGATCGGCCGCAGCGTCGGGAACACCACCCGGAAGAACGTCTGCGACTCGCTCGCCCCGTCGATGGCCGCCGCCTCCTTCAGCGCGGGATCCACCGCCTTGAGCCCGGCCAGATAGATGATCATCACGTACCCGACGTGCCGCCACCCGGCGGCCACCATGACCACCCAGATGTTGATCGAGCGGTCGCCCAGCCAGTCGACGGTCAGCCCGGTCACCGCGTTCAGCACGCCGTAGTCGGAGGAGTAGACGAGCTGCGCGATGAACCCCACCACCGCCAGCGACAGCACGACCGGCATGTACAGCGCGCTCTGGTAGACCCGCGACAGCCGCAGCCGCCGGTCCAGCAGCACCGCGCAGAACAGCCCGAACGGGGTCGCGATCAATCCGAGGAAGCCCAGCCAGAGCACGTTGTTGCGGACGGCCGACCAGAACGGCGGATATTCGCCGGCCAGATCGGCGTAGTTCTCCCCGCCGATCCACTCGATGGGGCCGATGCCGTTCCAGTCGGTGCCGGACAGGCCCACGCTGGCCAGCGTGGGCCCCCATATGAGGCCCACGTTGACGACGATGGCCACCCCCAGCCCGATGACCAGGATGGTCACGTCGCGGGCGGAGTAGCGACGGGTCTTGACTGCCATCAGCGGAAGATGTTGGCCTTCTGCTTCTCGATGCCGGCGAGCAGCGAGTCGATCTCGTTGGGTGCGCCGACGAAGGACTGCAGTGACGGGATCATCACGGTCGAGGCGAAGTCGGGCCGCGTGTCGCGGTCGAGGAACTGCGCGATGTGCGACGCCTTGGACACCAGCTCGGCGCCCCGCTTCTGCAGCGCGCTGTAGCCGGAGGTGTCGGCCTTGGAACTGGCCGCCAGCGTGCCCGGGTCCAGCTTGGTGGCGATGTTCTGCGACGCGCCCTGCGCGAGGTGCTTGAGCAGCGCCTTGGCGCCCTCGACGTTCTTGGCCTTGGCCGAGATCATGTAGCCGTCGATGGGGGCGTCGATCGAGTCGGTCCCGTACGCGGGGTTGATCTCGGGGAAGGTGAAGAAGTCGATGTCGTCGCGCTCGCTCTCCGGGAACTGCTGGGCGACGAACATGCCGAGCAGGTACATCCCGGTCTTCTTCTGCTGCAGCGACTGCGCTGCCTCCTGCCAGGTGCGTCCCAGCGCCGCCGGCTGGTGAAACTCCATCAGCCCGCGCCAGGTGTCGAAGACCTGCCTGACCCGGGGGTCGGTCCACGACTCCTTGCCGGCCATGAGCGAGATGTGGAAGTCGTAGCCGTTGGTCCGCATGTTGATGATGTCGAACGTGCCCATCGCGGGCCAGCCGTCCTTGTCGGCGAACGCGACCGGGATCAGCCCGTCGGCCTTCATCTTCCTGGCCAGCGCGGTGAACTCGTCCAGCGTCGCGGGCGGCTCGTACCCCTTCTCCGCCCAGAGGCTCTTACGGTAGAAGACCGCCCACGGATAGTAGGTGAAGGGCACGAAGTACTGCTTGCCGTCGCTGCCGGTGGAGGCCGCCTTGAAGGCGGGCGTGTAGTCGCCGCCGATCTCCCGCCACACGTCGGAGATGTCGGTCGCCAGCCCCTGCTCGGCGAAGAACTGCATCCGGTAGCCGGCGAACCAGGTGAACACGTCCTCCGGGGTGCCTCTGAGGTAGCGGTTGATGTTCTCCTGGAACGTGTTGTGGTCCACGGTGTTGATCTTCACCTGGGCCGAGGTGAAGCTCTCCAGCACCGAGGCGAGAGACTTCTTCGGCACCTCGTCGGAGGCGTTGGAGCCGATGGTGACGGTCCCCAGGCTGTTGCCGGAGGCCTTACCCGGTGTGGCGGGCTGGTCGGAGCCGCAGCCGGCGAGGACGGCGGGGACACCGAACGTGGCGGCCGCGCCGAGTAACAAGTTGCGGCGGGAGATGGGCATGCGTTGGTTCACGGTGGTTCCTCCTTGCCCGGACCCTCAAGTTCCCCCGAGTTCGCTCACCTTCCTTCATCGAAAAGCCAACATTTCGGACTGTCAACGCACGATTTCATGACGAATCGCTGGCAAGCGCCGCCAAGGTCCTGCACAACCCGCCACGTGCGTTCACGATTCACCAGGGCTCCGGACATGTTCCCCAAGCTCAGACCTTGCCCCGACGCGGGGGCGTGTCATGATTCCCCCAACGGCATGTCGGAAAGTGTTGGGATCTGGTGATGCGATGCTGGCCCCGCAGCGGCAGCAGGCCATTCTGGAGCTCGTCCGTCTGAACGGCGGTGTCAGGGTCGTCGACCTCGTGCGCGAGTTCGGCGTCTCCGACATCACCATCCGCCGCGATCTCGAAGTGCTCGCCGAGCGGGGGCTGCTGGCCAAGGTGCACGGCGGTGCCACCGTGATCGGCACCGGGTCCACCGACGAGCCCGGTTTCGCCGCCAAGTCGGTGCAGCAGGAAGAGGAGAAACAGGCCATCGCGCGCCGCGCGACGAGCATGGTGCGGCCCGGCACCGCGGTGGCGCTCTCGGCCGGCACCACCACCTACACGCTCGCCCACCGGCTGGCGAACACCCCCGGCCTGACCGTGGTGACCAACTCGGTCCGGATCGGCGACGTCTTCCTGCACACCGGCCGGCCGGACCAGACGGTCGTGCTCACCGGCGGCGTACGCACCCCGTCGGACGCGCTCGTCGGCCCCGTCGCCGTGGCCGCGATCCGCCTGCTCAACGTGGACGTGCTGTTTCTCGGCGTGCACGGGATGACGGTCCGGGCCGGGTTCACCACGCCGAACATGATGGAGGCCGAGACCGACCGCGCGCTGGTCGAGGCGGCGAGCAGGCTCGTCGTGCTGGCCGACCACACCAAGTGGGGGACGGTCGGGATCAGCACCATCGCCCGGCTCGGCGAGGCCGACGTGCTCGTCTCCGACGCCGGCCTGCCCGATCCGGCCCGGAGCGTGCTGGCCGAGCACGTCGGCGAGCTGGTCATCGTGTGACCGCGCGGCCCCGCGCGACAGGTGCCGGGCTCAGGAGTAGAGAGCCTCGATGTCGGCGGCGAAGTCGCGCAGGACGACGTTGCGCTTGATCTTGAGGGTGGGCGTCAGGTGACCGCTCTCCTCGGTGATGTCCGTGTCCAGGATCGCGAACTTCTTGATCTGCTCCGCCTTGGACACCGAGGCGTTGGCCCGGTCGACCGCGCTCTGCACCTCGGCCAGGATGAGCGGGTCGGCGCGCAGGCCGGAGGACGAGGCTCCGTCCCGGCCGTTGGCCGCCTTCCACTGCTCCAGCGCCTCGGGGTCCAGGGTGATCAGGGAGGCGACGAACGGCCGGTCGTCGCCGACGACCATGGCCTGGGAGACCAGCGGGTGGGCGCGCAGCGCGTCCTCCAGCGGGCCCGGCGCGACGTTCTTGCCCGCCGCGGTGACCAGGATCTCCTTCTTGCGCCCGGTGATCCGCAGGTAGCCGTCGGCGTCGAGTTCGCCGACGTCGCCCGTGTGGTACCAGCCGGAGTCGTCGGTCGCGGCCTGGTCGTTGTTCCAGTAGCCGTCGAAGACGTGCCGGCCCTTGGCCAGGATCTCGCCGTCCTCGCCGATCCCGATCGTCACGCCGGGCAGTGGCTTGCCCACGGTGCCGATCTTGTTCGCGCCGGGCATGTTCACCGTGCAGGGGGCGGAGGTCTCCGTCAGGCCGTAGCCCTCGAAGATCTCGATGCCGATGCCCCTGAAGAAGTGGCCGAGCCGCTCGCCGAGGGCCGAGCCGCCGCAGACCGCGGCGCTGAGCCGGCCGCCGGTGGCCGCGCGGATCTTGCCGTACACGAGTCTGTCGAACAGCGCACGGCGCAGCCGCAGCCCGAGACCCGCGCCACCGGAGCTCTCGGCCCGGCTGTAGGCGACGGCGACCTCCACGGCCTTGGCGAAGATCTTGCCTTTGCCGCCGGCGACGGCCTTCTGCTCGGCGCCGTTGTAGACCTTCTCGAAGACCCTCGGCACGCCCAGCAGGAACGTCGGCTTGAAGTCGGCCAGGTCGGGGGCGACGTTCTTCATGTTGGGGGTGTGCGCCAGGATCGCGCCCGCCTCGATGATGGCGACCTGGATCATCCGGGCGAAGATGTGCGCCAGGGGCAGGAACAGCAGCGCCGCGGGGGCCTGCCCGCCGAACAGCGGCTCCAGCGGCCCCTTCACCACGTTGCGGGCGGTGAACAGCAGGTTGTCGTGGGTGATGCGGCACCCCTTGGGCCTGCCGGTGGTGCCCGAGGTGTAGACGATCGTGGCCAGGTCGGCCGCGCCCACCCCCTCCCGGCGCCCGGCCAGAACCTCGTCGGCCACCGCGGAGCCGTCCAGCGAGCCGTCCAGCGAGCCGTCCAGCGAGCCGTCCAGCGAGCCGTCCAGCGCGGCCTCGACCCGCCAGACGTCCTTCAGCTCCGGCGCGGCCTCGCGCACGGTCGCCTCGTGCGTGTCGAGCTCGACGAAGACCGCCTTGGCCGCGCTGTCGGACAGGATCCAGCCGACCTGGTCGGCGGAGGACGTCTCGTAGATCGGCACGGTGACGGCGCCGATCGACCAGATCGCGTAGTCGATGAGCGTCCACTCGTAGCGGGTGCGCGACATAAGCGCGACCCGGTCGCCGTGCTCGACGCCCGCCGCGATGAGCCCCTTGGCCAGGGCGGCGACCTGGTCGCGCAGCTCGCCGGCGGTGACGGCCGGCCAGGCGTCGCCGACCTTGCGGCGCATGACCACGACGCCGGGCTCCCGCTCGCCACGCTCGAAGATCGTGTCGGGCAGACTCGCGGTGGCAGGCACATCCACCAGAACGGGGACGGAATACTCGCGCACGGATCAGCTCCTCCGGGTGCACGCATGGGGACGGCCAGGACGTTACCGGGATAAGTTACGCACCGGTAGCTTCGTCATCCAGGCGTCATCCAGGCGTTATCAAGGCTGTTCATCACGCTAGCAGCCGATACTCGTAGGATTCCCCGCATGAGGGTCCACGTCGTCAGTGATGTCCATGGCAGTGCCGAGGCGCTCGCCAGGGCCGGAGACGGCGCCGACGCGCTGGTCTGCCTGGGCGACCTGATCCTCTTCATCGACTACGACGACCACGCGCAGGGCATCTTCGCCGACCTGTTCGGCGCCGAACGGGCCGCGGAGTTCATCGGGCTGCGCACGGCCAAGAGGTTCGACGAGGCCAGGGCCATGTCGGCGCGGCTGTGGGCGAGTCTCGACGGTGATCCGCGCGAGCACATCGAACGCAACGTGCGGGCCCAGTACGCCAGGCTGTTCGCCGCCATGCCCGAGCCCGCCTACCTCACCTACGGCAACGTGGACATCCCGCGGCTGTGGGGCGACTACCTTCGCGACGGCCACCAGGTGTTCGACGGCCAGAGCGTGGAGATCGGCGGCCTGCGGTTCGGCTTCGTCGGCGGCGGCCTCAAGACCGAGTACCGCACGCCGTACGAGATCAGCGACGAGGAGTACGCCGCGAAGGTGGAGGCGGTCGGCGAGGTCGACGTGCTGTGCTGCCACATCCCGCCCGCGGTGCCCGAGCTGCTGTACGACGTGGTCGCCCGGCGGCTGGAGCGGGGCAGCGAGGCCACGCTGGAGGCGATCCGCCGCACGCAGCCGCGCTACGCGCTGTTCGGCCACGTGCACCAGCCGCTAGTCCAGCGCACCCGCATCGGCCGCACCGAATGCGTCAACGTCGGCCACTTCCGCGGGAGGGGCGTTCCGTACGTCCTCGAATGGTGATCCGACCTGCGCCAGGGCCGGGGCGGGCAGTCCACCGCGAGGGGCGAATTCTGCACTACGGTGTTCGCATGGCTGATCGCACCACTTCGAGCATCACCGTCGACGCCGATCGCGCGGGCGTGATGGCGGTCATCGCGGACTTCCCGGCCTACCCCGAGTGGGCCGGCCAGGTCAAGAGCGCCGAGATCCTCACCACCGGAGCCGACGGCCGCCCCGAGACGGTGCGGTTCGTCCTCGACGCGGGAGTGATCAGCGACACCTACACGCTCGGCTACACCTGGCACGACGACGAGAGCGTGAGCTGGCGGGTGGTCGAGCCGGGCAAGATGATCTCGGAGCTGGCCGGGAGTTATCTGCTGGCCGGCTCGGGCAGTGGCACCGACGTGACGTACGAGCTCGCGGTCGATCTCAAGGTCCCGATGATCGGCATGATCAAGCGCAAGGCGGAGAAGGTGATCGTGGACACCGCGCTCAAGGGCCTCAAGAAGCGCGCCGAAGGTCGCTGAGGTGAGTCCCCGGGTCCTGCTCTTCACCGGGAAGGGCGGCGTCGGCAAGACCACGGCCGCCGCGGCCACGGCCACGCTCGCGGCCCGGCGCGGCCTCAAGACGCTGATCGTCTCCACCGACACCGCCCACTCGCTGGCCGACGCGCTCGGCGCCGAGCCGGGCGAGATCGCGCCGGGCCTGCACCTGCACCAGGTCGACACGCAGAAGACGATGGAGCGCCACTGGGGCGACCTGCGCGACTACGCCAGGGGGCTGCTGGCGGAGCTGGGGCTCGACGAGATCACCTCCGAGGAGATCACCGTCCTGCCGGGCGCCGAGGAGGTCATCGCCCTGCTGGAGCTGCGCGAGCACGCCCGGTCGGGCACCTGGGATGTCATCGTCGTCGACTGCGCCCCCACCGCCGAGACGCTCCGGCTGCTGGCGCTGCCCGAGGCGCTCGACTGGCACATGACCAGGCTGATGCCCATGGGCCGCAGGCTGATGAAGTTCGTCTCGCCGCTCGTGCGCGGCGTGGCCCACGTCACCGCGCCCGGCGACGACGTCATGAACGCGGCCGAGCGCTTCCACCGCGGCCTGCTGGAGGTGCGCGAGCTGCTCACCGGCGACCACGCCTCCGTGCGTCTGGTGCTCACGCCCGAGGCCGTGGTGCTCGCCGAGGCCAGGCGCACCCTAACCTCCCTCAACCTGTACGGCTACCGCGTCGACGCGGTGATCGCCAACCGGGTCTTCCCCGCCGGGGGCGCCGACGAGTGGCGCGACCAGTGGGTGGCGGCCCAGTCCCGGCTGCTCGACGAGGCCCGTGAGTCGTTCGCGCCGCTGCCCGTCCACGTCGTCCCCTACCTGCCCGCCGAGCCCGTGGGCAAGGACGCGCTGGCCGCCGTCGGCGAGGTGATCTACGCCGGCTCCGACCCGTTCGCCGCCCCCGCGGTCGAGCCACCGCTGCGGTTCTCGGCCGACGAACTGACCCTGTCCCTGCCCGGCGCCGACCGGGCCGACGTCGACCTGGCGCGCAAGGCCGACGAGCTGATCGTCACCGCGGGCCCCTACCGCCGGATCCTGGCGCTGCCGTCGGCGCTGGCCCGCCGCGGGATCAGCGGCGCGGTGCTCCGCGACGGCGTCCTCCGGGTACGGTTCAGCTCAGGAGCCGAATCCGACATAGCGAGCGGAGCAGACGATCCCGATCGGACGCGACGTGAGTGAGGAGGGTGAGGGACCCATGGCCAGGGAGGGGCAGATGACCGAGAGCAACGACCGGGACCCGATCGGGTCCGTCGCCGACGAGGCGCGTAAGCTGTTCGACACGATCCAGGGACGTGCCACCCGCCAGGTCGGCAGGACCGTGTTCAAGTCCTTCACCGGCGGTGGCGGGCGCAGGGACACGGACGTGTGGAGCGAGGCGGTGGCCGAGCCCCAGGAGGAGTACATCTGCCGCGCCTGCCCGGTCTGCCGGGCGATGGCCGCGCAGCGCGAATCCGGCGGCGACGTGGCCGGGCATCTGGTGGCCGCGGGCGGCGAGTTGTTCGCCGCCTTCCGCCAGACCATCGACACGTTGAGCAGGCCGGCCCCCCGCAGGCCTCGCGACGACCGCGATCGCCGCGACGACGACCACGGTCGCGACCACGTCGAACACATAGACCTGGGATAGGGGAACATCCGACATGCTCACGATCGGTGTGGACATCGGCGGCACCAAAGTCGGGGCGGGGATCGTCGACGACGAGGGCCGGATCGTCCAGGAGGCGTTGCGGCCGACTCCCGCCGACCGGCCCGACCTGGTGGCCGAGACGGTGGCCGACGTCGTCCGCGAGCTGGCCGAGGGCAGAGAGATCGAGGCCGTCGGCGTCGGCGCCGCCGGTTTCGTCGACGAGACCCGGTCGATGGTGCGCTTCGCGCCCAACCTGGCCTGGCGCGAGGAGCCCCTGCAGAAGAAGATCAGCGGTCTGGTCGGCCTGCCCATCGTGGTGGAGAACGACGCCAACGCCATGGCCTGGGGCGAGACCAGGTTCGGCGCCGGCCGGGGCCAGTCCCACGTGGTCTGCGTCACGCTCGGCACCGGCATCGGCGGCGGGCTGGTGTTCGACGGCAGCCTCTACCGGGGCCGCTGGGGCATGGGCGCCGAGCTCGGCCACATGCAGGTGCGGCCCGGCGGCCGGCCGTGCGGCTGCGGCCAGACGGGCTGCTGGGAGCAGTACGCCAGCGGCAACGCGCTGGTCATCGAGGCCAGGGAGCTCGCCGCGGAGCGGCCCGAGGACGCCCGGATCCTGCTCGGCCTGGCCGGCGGCAAGATCGAGGGCGAGGAGGTCACCGAGGCCGCGCGGCGCGGCGACGCGGTGGCGCTGGCCGCGTTCGACACCCTCGCCGACTGGCTCGGCCAGGGCATGGCCGACCTGGCCGCGATCCTCGACCCCGGCTGCTTCATCGTGGGCGGTGGCGTGTCCCGGGCGGCCGACCTCTTCCTCGACCGGGCCCGCAAGGCGTTCGCCGAGCGGCTGACCGGCAACGGGCACCGGCCGCTCGCCGAGATCCGCCTGGCCGAGCTGGGCGCCTCCGCCGGGGTGGTGGGGGCGGCGGACCTCGCCAGGCTGCGCTGACGGGGCAGGATTCCGTCCGTGACCGTGAGGGTGGGCACCTACAACGTCCGAGGGTTGAGAGACAGCGTTCCCGCGCTGCTGCGTGTGATCACCGCGATGCGGTGCGACGTCCTGTGCCTGCAGGAGGCGCCGCGACTGCTCAACTGGCGGGCCAGGCGGCAGGGGCTGGCCGAGGCGGCCGGGCTGCGGGTGGTGGCCGGAGGACGGCTCGGCGGGGTGGCGGTGCTCGCCGCACCCCGCGTCAGGGTGCTGCACGCCGAGAGCCACGTGCTCCGGGTCTTCGTGGGCCTGGAGATCCGCGGCCTGGCGATCGCGGTCGTGGAGGTGGACGGCGCGCGGCTCGCCGTGGGCTCGCTCCATCTCGACCTCAACGGCGCGGCCCGGCTGCACCACGCGACCGAGGCGCTGACGTTACTGGAGAGAGCGGCCTCCTGGTTCGGCGCGGCGGTCGTGCTGGGCGGCGACTTCAACGAGCGTGATCACGAGCCGACCTGGCGCTATCTGGCGGGGCGGCTCGTCGACTGCTACCCGCGCGCGCCCACGGGCGACGGACTGACGTTCACCGCCAGGCGCCCGCAGGCGCGCATCGACGCGGTGTTCGCCGCCCCGGAGCTGACGGTCGTCTCGTGCGGCGGCGCCGACGCCCCGGCCGCCGATCTGGCCGAGGCCACCGACCATCTGCCGGTCGTCGCCGAGTTGCGAATTGACACCTAACGGCAGGGCGGCGGGCCGCCAGCCCGTAGCATTTGTTCATGACCCGTCGCTTTCGGCGGCGTGCGCTCACCTTGATCTTGGCGACGTCCGTGGCCTTGTCCCAGGTCACGCTCGCCGCGCATGCCGATCCACGCCCCGCCTCGATGGACTCGATCGAGGCCTGGCAGCAGTCGACGAGCGTGCGCCTGGACGCCGACGGCTCGCTCTCCGACGTGCTCGCGCTCGCCTCGGGCGACGTGTGGGCCGTCGGCCAGCAGGAGATCTGGGACGTCTGGAAGAACCGCGGCACCATCCGCCACTGGAACGGCGACAGCTGGTCGGAGGTGCCGGTCCGCGACGCCACCACCGCGGGCAATCTGCGCGGCATCGCCGCCGCCTCCCCGAACGACGTGTGGGCCGTGGGCGACGGCCGTGACGGCCTGCCCTATCTGGCCCACGGCGGCATCACCGGGTTCGACCGGGTCCGGGCCGACGGGCTGCGGGCGGGCGACTGGCTGGGGGGCATCTCCGCCGAGCCCGGCCGGGTCGTGGCCGTGGGCAGCGGCACCAGCCGCGACCCGGCCAAGGGCAACGCCGTCGCCGGGCTCATCGTGACCGGCCAGAACGGCCGCTGGACCGTCCAGGAGACCGCGGACCAGGGTGCCCTCTACGCGGTGTCCGCCGGGTTCGCCGTGGGCGACACCGGCACCCGGCCGTTGATCGTGCACCGCTCCGGCGACGCGTGGAAGACCATGAAGGTGCCCGACATCCCGGGCGGCTACCTGCGTGACGTACAGGTCGACAGCGCCAAGCGGGCGCTGGCGGTCGGCGGCGTCTACCACGGGCCCGACGACGTCGAGCCGCTCGTGCTGTCGTGGAACGGCAAGCGCTGGCAGCGGATCGAGCTGCCCGGCACCGACTCGCGCCTCTACGGCGTGACCGGTGACGGCAAGGGCCGCTACTGGATCTCCGGCTACGACCCGTCGCACGCGGCGAAGCCGTTCATGCTGCGCTGCGAGAAGGACGACTGCGCGATCATCCGGGGCGGAGCCGCGCGGGGCAGGAACAGTGTCCGGCTGCAGGCGGTCACCTACCTCGCGGGCAAGGGCGCCGTGTGGGCGGTCGGGCACGCCGTCGACGCCACCGATCGCTACACCGACGTCGTGGAGTCGTTCGGGCCGCGCGAGCCGCTGCCGGCCGACTCCTAGGTGACCGGTGTCGCAGCTTGGAGTGATCACGCGTCCAGTTGGTGGCAGCCGCGGGCACGCCCCTACCGCGGTGGTACGCGGCTGAACCTCCGAGGCGCGGACATTCCCCGACAGGGGTGGAATGCTCAGAGGTGTCAGGTGCTCGCCCGGCGGGGCCGGAAGCGCGCTTCCAGTCCGCTGGGCACGAACAGAGCCTCCGGAGCAGGCAACGCCTCGGTGACGTTGATCGCCTCAATGTCGTACGCGGCGGCCAGCCAGGCGATCGTGAGGGTCAGCTGAACCAGGCCGAGCTGGTTGCCGAAGCAGATACGCGGGCCGGCGCCGAACGGGAAGTACGCTCGCCCCACATAGGGACGGTCCCGTTCCAGCCAGCGTTCCGGCCGGAACTCGTGTGGATCGTCCCACCAGCGTGGATCTCGGTGCACGTGGTGGGCGCTGAACATCACCTGCTCGCCGCGCCGGAGGCGGAAACCGGCTAAGCCGGTGTCTCGCTGGACCCACCGCCCCATCAGCCACGTCGGTGGGAAGGCGCGCAGCAGCTCATTGAGGAACGCCGCGGTGTAGGGAAACTCCGAGACCGCCACTGACTCGCCGTGTCTCGCCGCCCGGACGACCTCTCCCTCGGTACGGACCCGCTCCAGGTGCTCAGGCCGGAGCGCGAACTGCCGTACCGCCCACGCCAGAGTGGCACCGGGGACGCCGTGCGAGGCGCGCAGAACGACGTCCATCAGCCGTACGACGGCGGCCCTGTCGAGGGCGGCTCCCCGACCGGCCAGGAGTACATCGAGGAGATCCCGCGGCTCCGCCCCGGCGAGCCCCGGCGACCGACCGGCCACGTGCCGTTCGAGCCGCGCCATCGCCCGTCGCTTCGTCCTCTTGGCCCGAAGGACGCTCGGTAGCGGGAGCCATCGCGGCAGGCTCAGGGAGCTCGCCATGAGCCGGACGGACGCGCTCGCGCCGGCGTCGATGGCGTCGGCGATCCCCGTCACGTCGTCGCCGTGGCCTCCCAGGCAGTAGTCGGCGACCGCGAATCCGGAGAACGCTTTCATCATCGGAAAGACCTCGACGGCCCGGCCGCCGGAACCGCGGACCAGGGTGTCCAGGTGATCAAGGAAACGCGCGCCGTGTGCCCCGGCGGCCGACCTGCTGACCCCCCGCCAGCCCTTTCTGCGCGCGAGCATGTTCGACTCCGTCTCCTGCGCCTGCTCCTCCCACGGGGTCCGGTCGCCGGAGAACAGCGAGCCCTCGGTGCGGAAGTCGGTGTTGGTACGCAGGAAGAGGTCGTGGATGACGTCCGGATGCGATACCACGACCGTCGTCGGACTGAACCGGAACACATCACCGAACTCTCGTTGACAGCGGGTGATGAAGCCGAGGCGGTCACGCTCGTACTCGTAGGTGGTGTCGAGCAGCCGACGTCCAGTAGGACCTGGTATCTGGCTGAGAGCTGGTGCGGTCATGGCGGCGCCACCTTTCCGTTCACACGGGGGTAGGTGGCTGGGGGAGAACCAGCCGCCCACCCCAGAGGTCTCTAGTGGAACCACCAGTAGCGGCCGCCCATCTTGCCGTTGTTCAGCCCGATCAGGGTCGCGGTCCGGTAAGCCAGTTTCCGCATGGTGCGTCCTTTCCAAGATAGCGATGGGGTGAATGAGAGATCGTTTTCGTTCGTGCCTGCGCCACAACATTCACCATCCGAGATGGCAGCGGCCAGGGCAATAACCGGACATTGAGCAGACACTCAGATGGACCGAGCGTCTCTCACCGGGTGTGGCGTGCGAGGAACTCCGCTGCCGATCGGCAGGTCAGGTGAGCCTCCTATCAGGTCGGCCACGTCGTCGAACCGTACAGCGAGCAGTCCGGCCACCAGACCCGCGACCACCGCCACCACCACACCAGCGGGCTGGACGACGGTGGGTTCTGCCAGCACGGCCGTGCCTGCGCCGACGGCAGCCACGGTGAGCAGCAGCAGGTTTCGCACGGCATGGCCATGCCCGAGCGGTTCCTGGCTATCTCCGAAACAGCGGCACGGCGCACGGTCGCCCCGGCGCAGCGACATCATGATGGCGACGGTGAACGTGGTCAGCAGCAGTGCAGCGCCCGCGAAGGCGAGCAGTGCGACGGTGGTGAGCGCCGTCCACCAGGGGCTGAACAGGCCAGCGATGAGCCCGGCGAGCACAGCGACCTCCGCGGCAACCACGGTGGCGGCCAACCAGGCCCGCCAGTGCGTTGGAAACAGTCTCAAGGGGCCCGCAGACGTGGCGAAGGCGCGGAATGAGCCGCGTCCGGTCTTGCTCGCCAGCGACGCTCCGAATACTGCGCACAACGACACAGCACACCCCAGCAAGACATACATTTCAGCCTCACCATCGGACTCGTTCACGATCGTATCCCTGCCCGAGACGTGGGCAACGCCTTCGGACGACCCGTATGGCGGGGCCGGTGGGCGACCCCGCCACGGTCGTAAGCAGGTGACTACTCACGGACCCGCCACCTGATCGTCAGCAGCGTGGATCGACGCAGTGGGCGCACTTGTAGAAGGGGTAGGTATTGGTTGAATACGAGCAGATGCGGATATCGCAGCATCCGATCCAGCCAGCCTCTGCCTCCTTATTGGGGACCAGCAATCTGAGGATCACGTCGCTGGCCCGGCCGAACATTCTATTCATGTGTACCTCCCGTACACCTCGACGAGTTGTTCGGCTCGACCGTAGATACACCGGCGATAGGGCCGATACACGAGAACATGTGCGTGGCCTATCGCCCGGGCGGTTACGGTCTGGCACCGGTCATGGCGAAAGGGGAAGAGTCGTGTTAAGTCTCGTCGCGCTCGTCGGTGTGCTGACGGTGCTCAATCTGTTGCTCACGTTCGGAGTGATCCGTCGCCTACGGGAACACACGGATCTTCTCGCCCGCGGCACCACACCCGCAGCCTCGATGGACGGTCCTGATATGCCGGCGGGTCGGCGAGTAGCCGAGTTCGACGGCACCACGACCGAGGGCGAGCCCCTTGGGCGCGACCTGCTCGCGGGCGAAACGTTCGTCGGCTTCGTGAGCCCTGGCTGCACCCCCTGCGACGAACGCATGCCCGAACTCATCGAGACCGCGCGAGCCTGGCCCGGCGGCCGGCAGGACACCATGATCGTGGTGTTCGGAAGGCGTGCAGCCGCCGCCGAGTACATCGAGAGACTGACCTCGGTCGCGAAGGTCGTGGTCGAAGCACCTAACGGGCCAATAGCAGCGGCCTTCGGTGTGAAGGGGTTCCCGATCTTCGGCGTGGTGGACCAGGCTGGGTGGGTGCTCCGGTCGGGAATGGAGCCCGGCATGCACTTGCTCCGGGGAACGGCGCCCGCGTGACTCTGCGTTCTCCTCGCCCAGGCGGGGTTGATCAGGCCATCGGCCTGGCTTGGCGCGCTGGGCCGGGCAGGCTGCTGACGTACGTCGGCCTCACAATCGTGAGCGGCGCCCTCCCCGTCGCGATCTCGTGGCTGACCAAGCTGCTCCTCGACCAGATCGCTTCCGGCCGGGTCGCCGTGGCGTCGCTCACCGGTCTCGGCGCCGGCCTGGCGATCATCGGTGCCTTGTCCACCGTCCTGCCGCGCGCAACCCAGTACGTCGGCGAAGAGCTCAGTCGCGCCGTGGCACTGGTGGCCGACGACCGCCTCTACGCGGCCGTCAACTCCTTCGTCGGGCTCCAGCGTTTCGAGGAGCCGGTCTTCCTGGATCGCCTGCGCCTGGCCAAGGAGTCCGGCGGCATCGCCCCCGGCAGGGTCGTGGCCGCCGCGCTCTCCTTCATCCGGGCCGTGATCAGCGTGGCCGGATTCATGGGCTCGCTCATCGTCATCAGTCCCGTAATGACCGTGGCGGTGCTGGCAGGCGCGGTACCGATGGCGGTGGCCGAGTTCTTGCTGTCCCGGCGGCGGGCTCAGATGTTCTGGCAGATCGGGCCGATGCAGAGACGGGAGATCTTCTTCGGCTCCTTGCTGGCGAACGTGGACGCGGCCAAAGAAGTGCGACTGTTCGGCATCGGCGACTACCTGCGCGGCCGGATGCGGGCCGAGCGGCTCTCCTCGAACGCGGCTCAGCGCCGTACCACCCGGCGCGAGCTGCTGACGCAGGGCGGCCTCGGCCTGATCAGCGCGACCGTGTCCGGCATCGGGCTTGTCTGGGCCATCAGAGCGGCCGGCTCGGGGCTGATCTCCGTGGGTGACGTCACGATGTTCGTCGCCGCGGTCGCGGGCGTGGGACTCGCCCTCGGAAACCTCGTCACCGAGGCAGCGGGCGCTCACTACCAGCTCCTGATGTTCGCGCACTACCGCCATGTCGTGAACGCCGGGCCGGATCTCCCCACACCGCCGCGTCCGCGTCCGCTGGCGCGGCTACGCAGCGGGATCGAGTTTCGCGACGTGTGGTTTCGGTACTCGATCGACCATCCCTGGGTGCTGCGCGGCGTCGACCTGTTCATCCCCCACGGCCGCGCGCTCGGGCTGGTCGGGCTGAACGGCGCGGGCAAGAGCACGATCGTCAAGCTGCTGTGCCGGTTCTACGATCCGGACCGGGGCGCGATCCTCTGGGACGGCGTGGATGTGCGCGACGTGCCCCCGGAGGTGCTGCGCCGCAGGATAAGCGCGGTGTTCCAGGACTACATGTCCTACGATCTGACCGCCGCGGAGAACATCGGACTCGGGGATCTGCGGGCTCTCGACGACCAGCCCCGCCTCACGGCCGCGGCCCGCGATGCCGGAGCTCACCCCGTCCTGGCCGAACTGCCCCACGGCTACGACACGTTGCTGTCCCGGCAGTTCTTCAGTGAGGAGGACAAGAACGACGTGAGCACGGGTATCTTCCTGTCCGGCGGTCAGTGGCAACGAGTCGCGCTCGCCCGGGCGATGCTCCGCGGCCACTGCGACGTGATGATTCTCGACGAGCCGAGTTCGGGACTCGACGCCGAGGCCGAGCACGAGATCCATCAGCATCTGCGGCGATATCGCGAGGGTCGAACCAGCGTGCTCGTGTCCCACCGGCTCGGTTCCCTGCGAGAAGCGGACGCGATCGCCGTTCTCCAGGACGGACGGGTGATCGAGCACGGAACCCATGACGATCTTGTCGCGCGGGGTGGCGCGTACGCGCGGCTGTTCACCCTGCAGGCGCAGGGCTACCACACCAGTGTGAGCGTGATCCCATGACCGGATGGATTTTCACCGTCCTCGGCGGCGCCCTCACACTCTCCGCCGTATACGTCCGGCGGCGGTTCGTCGCGGTGACGATCGAAGGCGAGAGCATGGCTCCCACGTTCACCGGGGGCGAGCGTGTGCTGGTGAGACGGCGAGGCGTCGCACGATTGCGCCGGGGCGATGTCGTCGTGGTGCGATGGAAGCCGCCGCCGGATGTGAACGGCGAAGAGCACGAGGGACACAAGTTGCTGGTCAAACGAGTGACGGCGGTGGCGGGCGACCCCATCCCCGCCGACGTGGCCCCCGCCGCCGACCGGCCCGCGCGCTCCCCGGTGCCCGACGGCGCGTTCATCGTGCGTGGCGACAACGCCGCTATCAGTCTGGATTCCCGTACGTGCGGCCTCTTTGGCGCCGACAACCTGCTGGGCATCATGATCAGGCGCTTGGCATGAGCCAGGCTGGGCGGCACGCCGGCGTCGTGGCGACCCTCCGGGAGAGCAGCCGGTACAGCTCCGACAACCGGTACTGGTCACGCTGGTCGAAGCTCAGCAGCTCCACCTCGACCAGCCGGTCCATGGCCCGCCCGACCGCACCGACGGGCATCCAGAGGCTCCGGGCGACGTCCGCCACCTGGAAGCTCGCGACCGGTAGCGATCCGAGCCGCTCGAACACCCGCACCGCGAGCCGATCCACCGGGCGCTCACTCGCCTTGAGCACGTCGTACGGGCCCAGCAAGCTGGCCAGGACCGATAGGTCACCCGCTTCGAGCTCGTCCAGTCGGCACCTATCGTCCACCAGCAGCTCGACCAGCTCGCGGATCGGCCGGCCGGGGCGTGCGGCCAGCCGCGCGGCCGCGATTCGCAGCGCCAGCGGCAGCCGATCGCACAAGCGCACCAGCTCGGCGGACGCGTCCGGATCCTCCCGCAACCGCGCCGGATCGCAGTGCAGGGAGAGCAGAGCCAGGGATTCAGCCTGGCCGAGCTCGCGCACCCGGAGGTGCAGGGCGCCGTCGAGCGTCGAGAGCATCGGGCAACTCGTCAGCAGGACGGTGCAGCGAGGAGTGGACGGGATGAGCGGGCGAACCTGAGCGGCGTCGGTGGCGTTGTCCAGCAGCACCAGCATGCGGCGGTCCGCCAGCCGTGACCGGTAGCTCGCGAGAGCGGCGTCGGGATCGGTCACACTCACGTCCAGACCCCGCAGGAGCCGGCAGAGCGGGTCGTCGCGTCCGCGGCCCGGTCGCAGATCCAGGTACAGTTGGCCGTCTGGATATCGATCCGCGACCCGATGAGCCGCACCCACCGCCAAGGCGGACTTCCCGCTGCCGGCCGGGCCATGCACGCCAACGACGCCGCCTGGGGCGCCGAGATGGTCGGTGAGTTTCGTGAGCTCTGCCGTGCGTCCCGTGACGGTGGGCTCCGGCGGTAGCTGGCGTGGCCTGGGCGTCGTCACCGAGGCGACGGCGCGGGGCTGGCGCAGATCCCGGCGCAGGATGGCCAGGTGAAGGTGCCGCAGTTCCTCGGCGGGCTCGATGCCCAGCGCTTCGGTCATCGCGGTGCGTGCCCGGGAGTAGGCGTCGAGCGCACCCTCGAGGTCGTCGGTGGCGTAAAGTGCGCGCATCAGCAGCGCCCACGCTCGTTCTCGCAGAGGGTGCTCCGCGACCAGCGAGCGAAGCGGCCCCGCTGCGAGGGCCGGTCGGCCGGACATCAGCAACGCCTCGCAGCGGTCTTCCTCGGCCGAATGCCGCTGCGCGCTGATCGCGACATCGCGAGCGGTGATGACCGGTCCATGCGGGACGTCCTCGAGCAGCCGTCCCCGCCAAAGGGCAAGCCCTGATTCGAGGTGCCGCAACGCCTCTTCGGCGTCTCCCTTCTCCAGAGCCGCGTGGCCGGACGCGATCCTGTCCTCGAACACCTTCAGGTCGAGCTCTCCCGCCTTGACACACAGCTGATAGCCGAACGGGCGGACGATCAGGCGATCGCGCTCCGCCGGCGGGAGCGTCGCCCGCAGCCGAGCGGCATACGTCCGGAGGTTCGCCGTCGCGGATTTGGGTGGAACGGCACCCCATAATTCCTCGATGATCTCGTGAAAGGGAACCACCGAATTCGTCCTCACCAGCAGAATGGAGGTGAGCGTCCGCTGTTTCGGGGTTCCCAGCGCGAGCAGCTGTCCATTGGCCCGCAGCACCAGCCCGCCCAGCACTCTGAACTCGACTGAACCAAGAATCGCCGTCCCCCAAACCGCCTACGGCCGCACGACAAAGACGGCCGTTACCCTTATCGAACTCCCGGACCGTGCCATTCATCACGGGCCACGACCAAATCCTCTTGTGGTCCCCCGTTGCCCTTGTCCCCCCGCCTCATCGAGCGAATCTTGGCAACCGCCCGGTGAGCGCGCCGACAGGCCAGGGGCCGCGTGTTCCCGCATTGTTCGTGCAAGAACACGTCCGATCCGGAACTCTCACGCCTCGCGGGAGCGGTACGCGGCCACCGAGGCCGGCGCGCCCGCGATGAGCGCGAGCACGACGCCGACGTGTTCATCGGGTAGCCCCCCTCTGGTAGGTCGATGGGTTCACTGTGGGAGGGACGCCACGACCGGGCCGTCACCCTAGGAGCGGCTTTCGCACGTACGTAGAAACGCGTACGGTCCGTGACATCCTCCGAGCTGCCCGCAGCCGCCCTAGTCGACGTAGCCGGCCGGGGCGGACGCGTCGACTCTGAAGAAATGCAGCGCGCCTCCCTGTGACTGGTCGAGGGGAGCCACGGCGGAACTCGCGTTCGATTTCGACGGCTGAGATGCCACTACCAGAGCCGACGACAGGATGCCGGCCATCACGACCGTCCATCGCCGCGCTCTGATCTGGAAAGTCATCCTGACTCCGATTCTGGAAATCGTGCTGGTTAGCGCCCCTTCAGCAGAGGCACACCATCCGCACGGTCTGGGTCCTCATGGCCCCGGCTCGCACGGCAAACAGACGAGCCGCGTGAGCACCAGGGCTTGGCGTCTTCTCCTTCACCAAATGAGGATGAAGGCCGGAGCCTGACCGCGTCTTTCGGGAGAGTGCACAGGTCTTTAGTCAGCGCGCGCGGTTGCGCACTTCTGGCGGAACTGGCGCGGCGACAGGCCATAGGCGCTGCGGAATGCCTGGCTGAAATGCGCGGAGCTGGTGAACCCCGACCGGGCGGCGATCGCGCTGATCGGGTGGGCGGCCAGCCGGGTCAGCCAGGCCACCACTGAGATCCGCCGGCACCGTGAACTGCGGCGGGATGGCGGCCTATCGATGCGGATTTCTCCCTGCTGGCCGCCGCCGTCAACCTCGCGCGCCTGGTCGGCTCCTGAGCCGCGTGAGGCGCTCTGCCGGCCGGCCCCTGGGAGCGCGCGGCCGCAGCACGACCAGGGCGCGGCTAGAGCACGGCCCCGTCGTCCCAGCCCGAGTCGTTGGGCGGGCCGTCGCCCATGCGCACCACCAGCGCCACGAAGCCGCCGATGAACGCCGCCACGGCGGTGAACAGCGCCCAGCCCTCCATCCGCCAGCCGGCCATCGCCGCCACCAGCAGGTAGGCGGGGCCGCCGAACAGCGCCACCCAGGCGAGCTTGGTGGGCAGGTCGAGCTTGGGCAGCGGCGGCGGCGGAGGCGGCTGGAAGTGCCCCTCGTCGTCGTCGGACGCCGGGGCGCGGCCCTCGTCGCCGTCGTCCTCGGGGCCGTCCTCGGCTTCGGCGGACTCCGGGGGCTTCACCACGCGGCGGACCGGCTCGACCGGGAGATTCTCGCTGTCGGGCCATGGCTGATCGGCCGAGTCGCGCTCGGCCGTGTCGTTGAAGGACGCGACGATCTGCCGCCAGACCTCGTCCTCGTCACTCTGGGGCGTCACCTAGATCGGCCTCTCCGCAGCGATCGCGACTTCCCCCTGGGTGCGATCAGTCCCTCCGCAAGGGTACCGAGGCATGGGTCCTGATGAAGTCGAGGCTCCCGGCAAAGATCCTGGAGGCATCGTTGTCCAGAGTCGCAACATGGTAGCTATCGGTCAGCTCCTCGATCGTGGCCTGCGGGATCCTCTGACGAATGATCGCCACGCCGGTCGGTTTCACCACATGGTCGTCGGCGCTGTGGTAGACGAGCACCGGCTGCGTGACCCTGTCCAGGTCCGCCTGCACCAGTGACCACAGCGCCGGCAGTGAGGCGGCGGCCTTGACCGGGGTGCGGTCGTAGCCCACCTCGGTCACGCCGGGTTTCTTGATGTCGTTGGCCACGCCGGGCACCGACGACAGAAACCATTTCAGCACCGGCGCCAGCTTGAGCAGCGGCACGTCGTTGGTGATCGACGGGTTCGCCAGCACCAGGCCCCTGATCGCGTCGCCGTGCACCTCGGCCAGGCGCAGCGCGAGGGAGCCCCCCATCGACAGGCCCGCCACGAACACCTCGGCGCAGCGGCCCTGGAGGTCCTCGAACGCCTTCTCCACCTCGGCGTACCAGTCCTCCCACCGGGTATGGTTCATCTCCTGCCAGGAGGTGCCGTGGCCGGGCAGGCGTGGCAACGAGACGCTCAGGCCGTGATCGACCAGGTATTCACCCCATGGCCGCAACGACTGCGGCGAGCCGGTGAAACCGTGGCACAGCAGCACGCCGATCTGACCCGCGTCATGGTGGTAGGGTTCCGCGCCTGGCATGAGCGGCATAACAGCTCCTCTTAGGGATTTCATCCCGGATTGGCCCGATCGTCGCACGATCCTGGGGCTTTGTGCGAGAGGTGGTGTATGAGCATCGGTCCTGAGATGCGAAGATGACTCTGCTCGCCGAGAAAGCCGTGAATGTGAGGTGGCCGGGTGTTCTACTGGGTGGTCAAGGCCATCTTGGGGCCGATCCTCCGCATCGTCTTCCGGCCCTGGGCCGAGGGTGTCGAGAATGTGCCCAGGCAGGGCCCGGCGATTCTGGCCGGCAACCACCTGTCGTTCGCCGACCACTTCTTCGGGCCGCTCCAGCTACGCCGCAAGGTCATCTCGCTGGGCAAGTCCGACTACTTCACCGGCCGCGGCGTCAAGGGTTTCCTCAGCCGCCTGTTCTTCAGCGGAGTCGGCACCGTGCCGATCGACCGCTCCGGCGGCAAGGCCAGCGAGGCCGCCCTGCGCACCGGCCTGCGGGTGCTGGGCGAGGGCAACCTGCTAGGCATCTACCCCGAGGGCACCCGTTCACCCGACGGCCGCCTCTACAAGGGCAAGACCGGCGTCGCCCGGCTGGCGCTGGAGTCGCGCGCCCCGGTCATCCCGTGGGCCATGGTCAACACCTTCGAGATGATGCCCCCCGGCCGTCCGATGCCCAAGCTCGGCATCCGGCCCGGCGTCCGGTTCGGCAAGCCGCTCGACTTCTCCCGCTACTACGGCATGGAGGAGGACCGGCTGGTGCTGCGCGCGGTGACCGACGAGATCATGTACGCGCTCATGGAGCTGTCGGAGCAGGAGTACGTCGACAAGTACGCCGCCAGCGCCAAGGTCGAGATGGAACGGACCGCCCGGGCTCACAAGGGCTGACCTGCCGAGGCCGTTCAGGACAGGTGGGCGCGGATCTGCCGGATGAAGCCGGGATCGGTGCGGCAGCAGCCGCCGATCAGCGAGGCGCCGGCCCGCTCCCACTCCTTGGCGGCCTGGCCGTACTCCACGGGGTCGGCCAGGCCCAGCCATCGGCGGCGCCCGGCGTCCCACGTCTCGCCCGAGTTGGGGTAGACGACGACGGGCAGCCCGCCGGTGAGCGAGGCGATGAGACCGGGGATGTGCCGCGGCGCGGTGCAGTTGGCCCCCACGGCCACCACCTGGGTGCCGCCGGCGAACAGGGCGGCGGCCTCGCTGATCGGCGTGCCGTCGTTGAGGTGCTCGCCGTCGCGGCAGGAGAAGCTCACCCACGCCTTGACCGACGGCGTCTCGCGCAGCAACCGGGCCAGCGCCCGCGCCTCCGGGTAGGACGGGATGGTCTCGCAGGCCAGCAGGTCGGCCCCGGCCGAGGCGAGGATCTCCCAGCGCGGCCGGTGCCAGGCCAGCAGGCCGTCCTCGTCGAGGTCGTAGACGCCGGTGTATTCGGACCCGTCGGCCAGGAAGGCGCCGTAGGGGCCGACCGACGCGGCCACCAGGCCGCCACCGGCCTCGTCGCGGGCCTGCGCGGCCAGCTCCACCGACAGCCGGATGAGCCCCTCGGCCCGGGGCATGTCCAGCCCCCGGCGCGCGAACCCCTGGAGCGAGGCCTGGTAACTGGCGGTCGTGGCCACGTCGGCCCCGGCCGCGAAGTAGTCGGCGTGGACGCGCCGGATCAGGCCGGGATCCTCCAGCAGCAGCCGCGCGGACCAGAGCTCGTCGCTCAGGTCGGCCCCGAGTGCTTCGAGGTGGGTGGCCAGCCCGCCGTCCAGGACAAGTGTGCTCACCTCTCCAGCCTAGGGGCCGCACGGGGCCGTTCCCGCTCCGGCGGCCGCCGGGCGAACAGGCCGCCGGCTCCGGTCGGCGCCTATTCGTACTTCAGACCGATCTCCCTGACGAGGTCGACGAAGTTGTCGCCGGCGTCGGGGGCGAAGTCGCCCGGGGTGTAGACCACCTCGTCGAGCACCCCGGTGAAGGCGAACGGGCCGTGACGCTCGTACACGTCCCAGGACACGGGGGAGCGCCGGTCGACGCCGACGTCGATCCCCTCCATGGGGCAGAACGCCGCGAGCATGGGCAGGCCGGTCAGCGTGCCGCGCGGCTCGCCGTCCACGGTCACGGACACGTCCCACCGCCAGCCGCCCGGCGCGGTGACCTCCACCCTGATGTGCCCGCCGGGGGCGCCCGCGTGGAGCAGGCGCAGCTCGCCGTAGCCGTTGTGGGCGAACACCAGCTCGTCCTCGACGTAGAGCAGGTAGCCGCCGCCCTGCCCGCCGTGCGCCACCAGCACGCCCCTGCCCGGGGCGCCGATGCGGGCCTCGACGGTGAACGAGCGCCACTGGACGAGCTGCAACGCCTGCCACCGCTCCAGGGTGTGCGTGCGCGGCGTCAGCCGTACGGGCTGGGGGGCGCGATGCCACGGCGGCCGCAGCAGGTAGCGCAGGCGCGAGCCCTCGTCGAGCGGATACACCTGCCCGGCGTGGGCCGCCTCCTCCCAGGCCGCGGCCAGCTCGCGCACCTTCTCCGGCCGCTCGGCCGCCCTGTCGCGCAGCTGGGTGGGGTCGCTCGGCCGGTGGTACAGCTCCCACTCGTGCTCGCCGAAGGGAGTCAGCGGGGCGTGCCGGGTGACGATCTCCCACTCGCCGCGCAGGTAGCCGCGGTGTCCCTGCAACTCGGCGAGCTGCTCCTGATGATCGTGTACGGCCTCGGCGTCGTGCAGGGCCTTCACCAGGGAGGCGCCCTTCCTGGGCCGGCCCTCGGGCGCCTCGATCCCGGTCAGCTCGATCAGGGTGGGCAGCACGTCCGTGACGTAGCCCCACTGGCCGCGACGCTCTCCCCGCTGCGGCAGGCCCGCCGGCCAGGAGATGAGGAACGGCACGGCGTGGCCACCCGCGTGGGTGTTGCGCTTGTACAGGCGGAAGGGCGTGTTGGAGGCCATCGCCCAGCCGCGCGGGTAGTGCGAGAGCGTGCGCGGGCCGCCGATCAGGTCGAGCCGGGCCAGGTCGGCCGCGGGGTCCTCCCGGTCGTGGCGGCTGTTGGCGGACAGCAGGGTGCGCAGGTACTGGGTGGTGCCGTGCTCCTCGCCCTCCCTGGACGCGCCGTTGTCGGAGGTGAAGACGAAGATCGTGTTGTCCAGCTCGCCCAGCTCGGCCAGGGTCTCGCGCAGGACGCCCACGCTGCGGTCGATCCCGGTGATCATGGCGGCGTAGACCTCCATGTAGCGGGCGAACACCCGTCGACGGTCGGGGGAGAGGTCCGCCCAGGCGGGGACGTCGTCGCCCGGCTCGGCGTTGCGGGGTGGCAGCTCGGTGCCGGGCGGGAAGAGGCCCAGGTCGAGCTGGCGGGCGAAGCGGCGTTCGCGGATCGCGTCCCAGCCGTCGTCGTACCTGCCCCTGTGGCGCGCGATGTCGCCCGGCGGGGCCTGAAGCGGGGCGTGGGCGGCGCCGTGGGCCAGATAGAGCAGGAAGGGCGTCCGGGCCGTGCTCGCCTGCCTGACCATCGCGACGGCCTCGCGCGTGAGGTCGTCGGTCAGGTGGTAGCCGTCGGGGTAGCGGTCCACCTCGACGGCGGAGTTGTCGCGGATGAGGCGGTGCGGGTGGTGGAAGTCGGTGAACGCCTCCAGGAACCCGTAGAACCGGTCGAATCCCCGCTGCAACGGCCAGGCGTGCCGGGGCCCGGCGTCTGACATGTCGGAGTCCTTGGTCAGATGCCACTTGCCCACGGCCATGGTCTGCCATCCGGCCGCCCGGAAGAGCTCGGCCATCGTGAAGGCGTCCGGAGCGAGCTCCCCGGCGTAGCCGGGGAATCCGGGGTCGGAGTTGGCGATGTGCCCCACCCCGGCCAGGTGCGGGTCGACTCCGGTCAGCAACGCGGCCCGGGTGGGCGAGCACATCGGCGTGACGTGGAAGTCGGTCCACTGGACGCCCTGCCCGGCCAGCTCGTCCAGGTGCGGAGTGGGGATCTCGGAGCCGTAGCAGCCCAGGTCGCCGAAGCCGACGTCGTCAACGAGGACGATCACGATGTTCGGGGCGCCGGGACCGGGTGTGGGCCGCGTCGGCCACCACGACTCCGACCCCGCGAACGTCCTGCCCACCCGCCCGCCGAAACCCTCATACGCGATCATTTCCGGAGTATAGGCATACCGGCGATTCTGGCCAGAGTCCCGGCGTCGAGCACCTTCACCTCGCCGGCGCCGATCTCGATCAGCCCACGCCGCTCGAACGACCGCAGCGCCCGGTCAGGCGCGTTTCCAGAAGGGGCGGCGCGGCTGCTCCGGAGCCGATCCGCCGTGCGGTGCGCCGCCGGTGAGGGCGGTGAGCACCTCGATGGCGTGCGCCCGCAACGCCCGCGGATCCGCCCCCGGCCGCTCGGCCGCCTCCAGCTCGCGGGCCAGCGCGGAGAGCTCCGCGTGGTCGCCCAGGTAGGCGGACAGGGCGGCCAGCCGGGAGCCCAGGTCGGCCAGGTAGAACACGTCGGCCACGGGCAGTGCCCTGAGCCGGTCGAGCTCGGCCGTCAACTGCCCGCGGACGGCCTCCAGGCCCTGCGGCGCGCGGCGGGCCGGACGGGGCGGCACGGGAGGCGCGAAGGCGGGCCCGCGCGGCCCCACGGAGCCGCCGGCCGAACCGCCCATCGGCCCGCCCATCGGCCCGCCCGCCGGCCCGCCCGCCGGTCTGCCGGCCGGCCCGCCTCCCGGCCTGCCCGACGGCGCGCCACGGAAGCCCTCGTCCTCCAGCGCCGCCTCGAAGCTCGCCGGCCTGGCCCGGAACGCCGGGGGCGCGGCCATCACCGCGGCCTGGGCCACGAACCCGGACATCGGAGGCGGGGCCGTGGGCATCTCCCAGCCGCTCGGCGGCTCGACCGGCTGGATCACCCGGTGCTCCGGCCCGCCCTCGGCGACCTGCCGGGTGTCCACCGCCACGTAGGCGGTGAAGCGGCACAGCACGCCGTACTCGAGCGAGACCCGGACGATCTCGGACTCCAGCTCGTGCTCGCCCATGGCGTAGCGGTCCTCCAGCTCGCGCAGGTGGGCGCGGGCCCAGACGGCGCGCAGCGCGGGGTTGTCCACCACCGTGCCCACGACCTGCCGCTCCCACGGCGCGCCCGCCGCCAGGCCGCGTACGGTCACCGAGTCGCCGGAACGGCGCCGGCCGTACACCCGCAGCGGCACCCCGGGGAACATCGACCCCAGATGGGTCACCGTGCCCGGCTCCACGTCGAGCCCCTTGAGCGACAGGTCCGTCACCACGGGCGCGCCGATCCGGCGGTGGATCTGCTCCATGGCCGCGTCGAGCCGGTCCTCCGACTCGACCAGCTCGCACCGGCCCGCGCCCAGCCCGGCCAGCCGGCCCAGGAACCCGGCGTTGACCGCCCGGTCGATGCCGACCACGTGGACGCGCATGGCCGACAGGGCGCCGCCCGCCCGCTCCAGGATCTGGTCCTCGTTGCCCACCTGGCCGTCGGTGACCAGGACCAGCACCCGATCCCTGCCCTCGGTGGGCGCCAGCAGCGCGACGGCCTCGCGCAGCGGCTCCAGCAGCTCGGTGCCGCCGCGGGCGTCCACGCGGGCCAGATGCTCGACGGCCCGGTAGCGGTTGCGGTCGGAGCCCGCCACGAGCCCGTCGAACGCCTGCTCCACCACCGAGTCGAAGGCCAGCACCGCGAAGCGGTCCTCGGCGGCGAGCGTGTCGACGATGCGGGCTGCGGCGCGCCGAGCCGCGACCATCTTCCAGCCGCTCATGCTGCCCGACCGGTCGAGCAGCAGCACGAGGTCGCGCGGCGTCCGGGTGGCCTGCGCCTCCGGTGGCACCACGGTCAGCGCGAACGTCCCCTCGTCGTCGAGCTGCAACGACGTGGACGTCTCGAACGACAGGCGCAGGATGAAGTCGCGGTCGAGGCGTTCGCCGGGGCGCAGCCGTACGGTGTGGCCCTCCTCCTCGACCACGTGCAGGCTGGAGGCCAGCTCGCGCAGGTCCAGCCCGGCCGGGTCGACCGTCGCGGCGAGCGACAGGCGCACCGGGTCGGGGAAGCCGGGCAGCAGCACCGGGGGAGTGACACGCGAGGCGTCGGGCACCGCGTCGGTGTCGGGCACGGTGCCGGCGCCCGCCGGCGGGCCGTCGAGCGGGACACCCGGCACGTAGCGGGGCGCGACGACCAGCGGGAAGCGGAAGGTGGCCGCGCCGTCCTCGTACGGCAACGGCTGGCTGAGCGACAGCCGGACCGTGACGCGTTCGCCGGGCAGGATGTTGCCCACCCTGATGGTGAACACGTCCGGCCGCTCCTCCTCGGCGATCGCGGCCCTGCGGCCCTCGCGCAACGCCTGGTCGTAGTCGGCTCTGGCCTGGCCGCGCTCCTTCAGCTCGCCCTCGATGACCCGGTCGTCGGCCTCCATCCTGAACGCCGTCACCGCCGCCCGGTCCGGCAGCGGGAAGACGTACGTGGCCTCCAGCGTGACGTCGAACGGGTTGCGGAAGCCCTGCGCCACCTCGACGCCGGCGACGAGACCGGAGATGCCGGCCGTCACGTCGACGCTCTCCAGCGGCAGGTTGCCCCGTTCGGTGCGCAGCGCGCCGAACCCCGCGTCGGGCACCGGCCGGCACCGCTCCGGCGCGAGCGTGGTGATCTTCATAGCAGCTCCCTTTCGTCGAGCGCCGCCAGCAGCGGCCCGGCCGCGGTCAGCACCGCCTGGATGTCGTCTGAAGTCGGGATGCGGCCGGCGCCGTCGAGCACCAGCGTCACCCCCGTCGCGAGCCTGACTCCCCGCACCAGCCCACCGGCCGTGTGCCCCGCCCCGTCGCCCGAGATCCGCACGCCGTCGCGCGCGCCGTCCGGCCCGGACGGACTTTCCGGGCCGGGTACGTCATGCGCCGGTGGAGCGCCCGAGCCGTCGGCGTCGTACGGCGGGCGGGTCCAGAACCGGGAGCGGGTGACCGCCGAACCGGCGCCAGGTGACTGCGGCGCCTCCCGAGCGGGTGCCGGCACCGGAGCCCCGGCCCCCGGAGCCCCGGCCCCCGGAGCGGCGGGTGCCGGAGCGGCGGGCGCCGGGGCGGTGGGGAGCGGCAGGGCCGCCGCCTCCAGCATCGAGTCGGTCGCCCCGGCGAGGGCGGTCTGGATGTCCGCGATCGACCTCCCGGCCGCCTGGAGCCGCTTGACGGCGACCAGTTGCAACAGGTGGCGGCGGCCGTATCGGGCGACCCGGCCGCGCCGGGACAGGGGTGGGTCGACGAGGCCGATGGTCGTGTACCACCTGATCAGGCGCTCGCCCGGCACGTCGCGGACCCGGCCGTTGGCCGGCTGGGCGTGGCCGCGCAGCAGGTCTGCCGCGCGCTCGGCCAGCTCGCCGATGGTCCAGGTGTCGCTCATACCCTCACAGTGACACTGTCACTGTTGCAGTGTCAACCGGATGATTAGAGCGCCCGATTTGGTGCATATAGAGACGAGCATGTTGTCGAACCAACGGGGAGGAAACGACATGGCTAAGATCACGGGCCCGCTTTCGGGTGACGCGAAGAACACGGTCGCGGAGGCCTTGCAGGGAGCCCTGGTCGATCTCATCGACCTGTCGCTGGTCGCCAAGCAGATGCACTGGAACGTGATCGGCTCGCACTTCCGCCAGGTCCACCTCCAGCTGGACGAGGTGACGTCACTGGCGCGGCGGCACGCCGACACCATCGCCGAACGGGCGGCGGCGATCGGCCTGAACCCTGACGGGCGCTCCACCACCCTCGGCAAGGCCACCAAGGTGACGCAGCCGGAGCGGGGCTGGATCGAGGACGGCAAGGTCGTGGCCAGTATGAGCGACATCCTCGACGGCATCGGCCAGCGGATGCGCGAGCGGGTCGAGGCGACCGAAGAGGCGGACCCGGTCACCCAGGATCTGCTCATCGCCGCCACCCAGGAGATCGACAAGCAACGCTGGATGTTCCAGGCCCAGCGCTGAGCCCGCCGAAGCCCGGGAGCCCGCGTGGCCCCGGGCTTTCGCCTGCCGGGGGCTTCCGGTGCCGTCCGGTTTCCGGGCGGCGCGTGGGCGCTGAACGTTCGCTCCGTGATCGGGTAGGGTCCGAGATCATGATGAAACGGGATGAATCAACCGGCGACCCCGAGCTCGACCGGCTCATGGCGGAGTTCAAGTCCAACTCCAAGGAGCTCTCCGGGGTCATGGAGCAGATCGGTGACGTGCGCGGGCAGGCGACGGGGGCCGGCGACAGGATCACGGTCCAGGTCTCGTCCTCGGGGGAGTTGACCTCCCTGCGCATCGATCCCAGGGCCATGAAGATGGGCTCGGAGGAACTGGCCGAGGCCATCCTCGACGCGGCGCGGCGCGCGACCGAGGACGCGGCGCGGCGTCTCATGGACCTCACCCGCCCCTACCTCGGCGAGGACGACCGGCAGGCGCCCCCGCGCCGGTAGCCGCCGCGGGACGCTTCGCGGGCTCTCCTAGTTCTTGGGCGGCCTCGGGAAGAAGGTACGCGTTCCGTGGACGATGAACTTCTGGTACATCTCCTCTTCGGTCAGGCCTTTCTCGGCCCCGGGCAGAGGGTTGTCTCCGTGCTGCACGTCCATGATCCCCGAGTACGAGATCGAAGCCAGGAATCGGGGCACGGTGGTGGCGGTGTTCAGGACCACCCCGTTCGGCAACTTGACGTCCTGGGCGAGGACCCGCACCCCTGGAATCTTCGCCATGGTCGCGAGGCCGCCGTCGATGACGCCGTTGAAGAGCACGGTGGCGATGAAGTGCTCGCGGAAGGCGGTGGCGTTGTAGCCGACCGACCTGACCTCGGCGCCGGACATGTCGGTCTTGATCCCGCCCAGGTAGTTGAGGGCCAGGGGGAACGCGACCTCCCCCGCGGCGTAGGCCGCGCTGTCGGCGGTCCAGTACATGAAGGTCGGCAGCAACATCTTGACGAACTTGCTGGACACCTCCTTGAGCAGAAGCGCCTGCCTCTTCATGACCGCCGCCAGGATCTTCCAGGTGAGCACCTGGTATCCGATCGTGAACATCATGTCCACCGTCATGATCCAGCACAGCACCTTCAGCGCCTGGTTCGTGTCCTCGACGACCTTCGCGTAGGCCCGGCACGCCTGGGCCATGTTGCGGTGCTTGACGGAGATCTTGTACACGGCAGGGCCGTACTCCTTCTCCCAGAATCTCTTGAAGGCGGAGACCGGTTCACCGGAGCTGTCCTTCCAGACCGCGGTGGCGGCCTTGTTCGCGTCCTGGAAGGTCTTGTCGATCCTGTCGGCGATGTCGTCGTGGACATTGGCCGCGTCCCGGATCCAGTCCGGGTCGCCGCTCAGATAAGAGATCCCGAACAGGAACTCTGGCGCCAGAATCCCGGCGGCGCCGGCGCCGGCCATACTGCCCAGCGCGACCTTGCTACCCAGCCCGAGGGGCATGACATCCCCTCCTGATCAGGTCGTCTCGACCTGGGTGGCCGGGACGCTGATGGGGTCGTTCGGACTCTCGCCGAAGTCGATGATCGCCCTCACGGATCCGATGTCGACCATGCTCGCCCAGTCGGCCGTCCTGACGTTCTCGCTCATCGCCACGATGGCCCGGCCGATGGCCTCATAGGCCTTGTCCATGTTCTTCGCGGCCATCTCCAGGTCACGGACCGCGGCCTCGTAGCCCGGGTGACCGTCCTGGCCCTTGCGGAAGATCCGTGCGGCCTCGTCGGAGGCCGGGTCGCCGAGGTGGCGGTCGATCGAGCGCAGCGTCATGAAGTTCTGAGCGATGTCCGTGCCGAACTCTTCGCCCACGTCGCGGATGAGCTTGCCGCTACGCTCCATGCTTTCGTGGTTGACATCCATAGCATCCCCTCCCCGAAGAAAAATGCGATCAATCCGCGAATCGTAGGTCAGAAGTTGCGGCGAAAGGTGTCGCGAACGTTAAGGTCTCCTCTCGCAGGCCATCGGTTGCGCAGGAATATGTCTTGCACGTTAACTCTTCTCTTCTTTTGTGGAAGGCCCAAAGTGCGAGAGATTCGCGGTCGCCTGGTGTGGCCGGCCGGTGGCGTTCAGCGTGATCTGGCGTGGAACCCCGGGCGTTCACGCCCGGGAGGAAACGACAGCGCGGGAGGGCCGCCAAGGCCCGAGCGGTGCGGTGACCGGTAGGCCGTG
>NZ_BMNH01000012.1 GCF_014646355.1 Nonomuraea cavernae | reverse complement strand
CCGCCGCACCCGCTATCGAGGACTGCTCAAAACCCGACTCGCGCATCTGCTGACCGCCACCGCGATCAACCTCATCCGCCTGGACGCCTGGTGGACCGACACCCCGATCCGCGGCACTCGCGCCTCTCACCTGGAACGACTCGGCGCTGAACTCGGCCTAGCCGCGTGAACCGAATCGACCAACAAAGTCGTTTACGACCGAGAAGCTGACGGACTGGAACCTCCGCTACGGCGCCGGGGGAGTCAACTGGAATGACCGGATTTCGTCATTCAAGCAGGTCTGACGGTCACAGCCATCCGTTGTGCCGGGCGAGCTGGGCGGCCTCTATGCGGTTGCGGGTGTGCGTCTTGCCGATCGCCGAGGACAGATGGTTGCGCACGGTGCTCGTCGACAGGTGCAGGCGAGCCGCGAGGTCGGCGATGGTGGCGCCGTCGAGCGCCGCGGCGAGTACGTCGCGCTCACGGCCGGTCAGCGGGCTCGGGCCCGCGTTCAGCGCGGCGGCGGCCAGGGCCGGATCGATGATCCGTTCTCCCGCGACGGCCTTGCGGATGGCGGTGGCCAGCTCGCCGACGGGGCCGTCCTTGCCCAGGAAGCCGGCCGCGCCCGCCTCCATCGCCCTGCGCAGGTAGCCGGGATGGGCGAATGTCGTGAGGATCAGCACCACGCAGTCCGGTAGTGCCGCCTGGAGTTCGCCGATGACGTCGAGTCCGCTGCGGCCGGGCAGCTCGATGTCCAGCAGTGCCACGTCGGGCCGCGCCGCCAGCGCGGCCGCGACGATCTGGTCCCCGCGGCCGACCTGGGCGACGATCTCAAGGTCGTCCTCAAGGCCCAGCAGCAGCGCGAGCGCGTCACGCATCATCCCCTGATCTTCGGCGATCATGACCCGGATCATCGTGGAACCGCCATCGTCAGCGCGAACCTGCCCCCGGGCAGCGCCTTCGCCTCGAACCTGGCGCCCGCCGCGGCCGCGCGTTCGGCGAGCCCGTCGAGCCCGTGTCCTCGCCCGCGCGGTCGGGCGCCCCCCTCGGGTCCGTGTCCCCGTTCGGGAACTCCGTCGTTGCCGATCTTCAGCACGATCTCCTCACTCCGGCCGATCAGCGTGATCTCGCAGCGGGTGGCCTTCGCGTGACGGATCACGTTCGTCACGCCCTCGCGTACGGCCCAGCCGAGCAGCGCGTCGGCGTCCGGCGCCGGCCGTACCTCCTCAAGTGTGACGACGGCGGGTACCTGGGCGTCCTCCAGGGCCACGCGGGCGACGGCCAGCTCGTCGGCGAAGCCGCGCCCGCGATAGCCCGCCACGACGGCGCGGACCTCGGCCAGCGCCTCGCGGCCGATCCGCTGGATGTCGCTGGCCTGCGCCGCCGCGGCCGCCGCGTCGCGGGGAATGAGCCTGTGCACCGCCTCGGCCTTCACGACCATCAGTGAGAGCGTGTGACCCAGCAGGTCGTGCAGGTCGCGGGAGAAACGCAGCCGCTCGTCGGCGACCGCGGCCCGGGCCAGTTCCTGCCGGGTCGCGCGCAGTTCGGCGATGGTGGCGAAGAGCTTGAGCGTGACGTGGACGACGAGCCCCGCCGTGAAGGTGCCCCAGGCGACGGCGGCGACGGCGTCCTCGCCGCCGCCGCGCCGGTACGTGATGAACATCAGGGTCAGCGTCACCATGGCGAGGGCCGCTGACAGGACACGGCCGCGCAGTACGACCCCGCAGGCGATGGAGAGCACCGGAGCCAGGTAGAGCCACTTGCCGCCGTAGGCCGCGCACAGAGCCAGGATCGCCACGGCCAGGACCGTCAGGCCGAGGACCGCGGCCCGGGGCCGCCCGGCGAAGGAGGCCCGGATGGTCAGCAGGTAGGCGGCGACGGCCACGGCGAGGCCGAGGACGCCGAGCCAGTCAGGCCGCCTGATCAGGTCGGAGGCGGGAAAGTAGGCCAGCGCCGCCCAGAAGGAGAACACCGACGGCCCCGGCTGCCAGACTCTGCGCACGTGCGCCACGTTAGTTCCAGAAGCTCAGCTGGTGCTCGGCGGCATAGTCGATCGGCCGCACCGCGCCGGGAGCCAGTGACTGGGTGCCCTGGGAGAGCCGCGGCCACGTGGGCAGACCCGAGCCGTTGGGCGAGCCGGTGCGGGCGAAGTTGGTCCAGTAGCCGACCATCTGGTCCGACAGCCTCTTCTGGGCGGGTGTCAGCGGCGCCTGCCTGTCAGGGAAGAGATAGGGCAGGTCGCCGGCGTGGAAGGCGCCCCAGTCGAAGTCCGTCTCCAGCGGCAGGAACATCGGCGCGTCGCGGTCGGCGAACTCGTAGCCGTAGACGGGGACATGCTTGGCCAGCAGGGTGTTCTGCTCGTGGGTGCCTCTCGCCCACAACCGGTCGGTCATCACGGCCGCCCACGCCTGGCTGGGCGAGGCGTAGGAGGCGAGCGGGTATCTGCGCATCACCCGCCCGGCGTCGTCGCCGAAGGCCTCCTTGAGCAGGGTGCCGTACTGCTGGGCGGTGACCGGCTTACCGGCCGCGTCGTAGTTCATCCCGACGAAGATCCGGTGCTCGTCGCGTGTCGCGCCCGCCAGCACGGACACCCGGTGGAAGCGTCCCTCGCGGATCGCCTTGGAGGGCAGGACGGGGAGCACCCTGTTGCCGTAGGCGTACATCTGGAAGACATTCATGATCTGCGGCACCGCGAGGATCTTCTTCACGGGCAGCGCGCGCAGGCATGCCAGGTCTTCGCAGCCGAGTTGTTCGGCGTACACCCGGCCCACGGCCTGGGTCTCCTCGGCGCTCCGCCAGGCGAACGTCGGGGCTGCCGGCAAGCCGGGGACGATGCTGTTGGCCGGCATGTCCATCATCGTCTCGCCGCTCTGCATGACCACTCGCCGGAACAACCCCTTGGCGCCGGGGGAGGTGAGATGGCCGCCGATGGCGAGAGCGCCGAAGGAGAGGCCGAACACGGTGACGTTCGACGGGTCTCCGCCGAAGGCCGCCGCGTTGCGCTTCACCCAGCGCAGCGCCTCCTGCTGATCTTGCAGGCCGTACGTTCCGGAGTTCTTCAGGCCCGGGAACCCGAACCCGCTGAACACGCCGAGCCGGTAGTTGATCGTGACGACCACCGCGCCCCGCGAGGCGAGCTTGCGCGCGTCGGAGAAGTGGCCTGCTCCGACCGCCCCGTCGCCGTGGATCCACACCATGACCGGGCGGTTCTTCCCCGGCGCGAGCGGGGTGGTGACGTTGAGGAACAGGCAGTCCTCCTCCACGCTGGAGATGGGGGCGTAGACGGTGCCGACCTGGGGACAGATCGCGCCTGGCTCGGTGGCGTCCTTGACGCCGTTCCAGCTCCTGGCGGGTACGGGAGCCTCCCAGCGGCCCGCGGTGGCGTAGGGGATGCCCTGGAAGAGACGGTGATGGTCGCTGACCGTGCCGCGCACGGCTCCCGTGTCGGTCCTGACGACCGCGGGGTCGGCGCCGGTCGCGGCGATCACGGGAGCCGGCCGGAGCTCCGCGGCGCCCAGGAGGACCACGGCCGCCGCGAGTGACGCACGTAGGGTTCGCATGCCTCTACGCTGCTGGACGCCTGCCCCAGTCAGAAGGTCCATTGATACGGGATCACCCAGGACAAAAGTACCGACGAGCCCTCAGGGCGCTGTCCGGAGATCCTGCGGCGGTAGCCAGCCAGGGCGGAGTGGCCTGCGGCTCGCCACCAGGGGGATGACGTTCGGAGGCGGGAGCGGGTTCAGGCCGGGTCGGCGCCGGCGAAGTAGGCCGGCCCCATCTCGGCCAGTGCGGCGACGTCGGCGTCGTCCATCGGCTCGCCGGTCATGCCCATCCGGTGGAGCAAGGTTCCGACGACGACGTCGATGAGCAGCAGGACCCGCTTCTCCGGTGCGCCGAGCGCGTCCTGGAGCGCGAGCCGGTACGGGTCCTGCAACCGCGCGGACAGGATCTCGCGCAGGGCCGGATCGCTGACGGCGTCGCTGAACTGGACGAGGTGATCGAGCGGCTGCCCGGCGGATGGGCGGCGAACGTCGGCGAGGGCGGCGCGCTGCTGTCGGGCGGCGAGCGCCAGCGGGTCTCAATCGCGCGGGCGCTGCTGAAGAACGCGCCCATCGTGCTGCTCGACGGAGTGACGTCCGCCCTGGACCCGGTGAACGAGGCGGCCGTCCACGAGGGGATCGAGCGCCTGATGGCGGGCCGTACGGTGGTGATGGTGGCGCATCGGATGCGGACCGTCCAGCGCGCCGACCGGGTCGTCTTCCTGGACGGCGGCCGAGTCGTGGAGGAAGGCGGCCATGACGAGCTGCTGCGACGCGGTGGCCGCTACGCCGGCTTCTGGGCGATCGCCATGGCGCAGGCTGCGGGCGAGTGAGCCGGTCCGCCGCCCTCCGGCGATGAGACCGGTGTCCCGGCTCAGCGGGCTCGGTCGTAGACCATGGCGAGCTCGCCCAGTTCGCCGGTCTCCTGGTGGGTGAGCGTCCAGGTCGAAGCCGGCAGGCCGTCGCCGAACAGGCGCTGCCCGCCGCCGGCGATCTCGGGGAAGATCATGAGGTACAGCCGATCGAGCAGGTCCGCCGACAGGAGCGGCTTGATGACGCTAGCGCTGCTGTTGACGAGGATGTCGCCCTCACCGGTGGCCTTGAGCTCGGTGACGACGTCCGCGGCGGGGGCGTTCACCACGCGGGCGCGTTCCCACGGGGCTTCGGTCAAGGTGGTCGAGAAGACCACCTTCTCCGTGCCGACCAGCCAGCTCGCGTATCCGCGATCACGCGGATCGGCGTTCTCGTCCTGGGCGACCGACGGCCAGTACGCCATGAACCCCTCGGCGTTGAGCCTGCCGAGCACCGCCGTCGTCGCGCTCTCCCAGATGCGGGTCATGTGGTCTCGTGCGACGTCGCTGGTCACGTACGGGGCGAACGCGCTGAAATCGCCGGGCCCGCCGGGCCCGTTGTAACGTCCGTCGAGGGTGAGGCTCAGGTTCGCGGTCACCTTGCGGCCGGTCGAGCTGGTCATGGCGTGTCCTCTTTATCGATGTCGTGCTCGGTGTCGTGCTCGGTGTCGTGCTCGGTGCCGTGCTCGGTGTCGTGCTCGGTGCCGTGCTCGGTGTCGTGCTCGGTGTCGTGCGAATCCGCGGCGAGGGTCGCCGCGAGCTTGTCGAGGCTTTGGCCGAAGCCGATCTCGATGCCCGCGATGAAGTCGGCGGAGTCGACGGTGCTGTCGGTGATCTGCCAGCGGGCGTCGAGGTCGGTGCCGGTGCCGGTCGGCCGGAGGTCGAGGTCGACGTGGGCGGTGAAGGCGAGGCCGCCGCCGGGCAGCAAGGGGGAGAGCCGGTACACGAGGCGTTCGCCGTGGCGTACGTCGTCGACGACACCCTCCGCGCGCCCGGCGACCACGTCGGAGCCGTCGGCGTCCTCGGCGTCGCGGTACTCGTGGACGATCCGCCCACCCGGGCGCGGCTCGAAGACGAGTTCGGAGACGCGCAGGTCGTCGGGTGTCCACCAGCGGGCGAGCAGCGGAGCCTCGGTCAGGTGGCGCCAGACCAGCTCGGGGTGTCCCGCCAGCGACCGGAGGAACCGGAACGAGCGGCCGTCGGCCCACCCCGGCTCCTTCGCGGCGAGCCGTTCCGCGTGCAGGCTGAGCCCGTGGCGGTCGTAGGTCTCGCGCGGGCCGCCGGGCTGGTCGGCGGTGTCGGCGAGCCGGCTGAGCGCGGCCGCCAGGTCCCGCAGGGGGGCGGGCTGGAGCGCGTAGACGCGGCGCTGGCCGACGCGGCGCGAGGTGACGAGGCCGGCGCGCTCAAGGGTCTGCAGGTGCTTGGTCGTTTGCGGCTGGCGCGCCTGGGCGAGCTGGGCGAGGACGCCGACCGGCCGGGGCCGCTCGGCCAGCAGGCTCACGAGCCGCCAGCGGGCCGGGTCGGCCAGTGCGGTGAGGAGTGCGTCCATGGCTGCGAGTATTCACCACGAAGAATATTCGTGTCAAGGAATACCTTGCCCGGGCAGGCCGACACGCGGCGGCCCGGGTGGTGGCGGGCGCCGGGTGGGGTAGCGGGGCGGTGTGCCGACCGCGTCCGTCACCGTCACGGCCGAGCGCGCCGGCCCGGCGCGCCGCTGGATCCCGCGCCTGCTGGCCGCCGTGACCGGCGCGGGCCTGGCCCTCGCCTTCCCCGCCGTGAACGCCTGGTGGTGGGCATGGTCCGGCCTCGTGCCGTTCCTGCTGCTGGTGGCCGGCGCGGGGACGTTCCGGGAGGCGGGGTGGCGGAGCTGGTGGGCGTCGGCGGGCTTCTTCGGGACGCTGCATCACTGGGTGCTGCCGTTCCTGGGCGTGTTCTGGCCGCTGGCGCTGCTGGTCCTCGGGCTGGTGTGGGTGCCGTTCGGGCTGGTCGCGTACGGGCTGCTGCGGCGCCTCACCCCGCTCAGGACGGCGGCGGCGCTGCTGGTGCTGCCCTCGGTCTGGGTGGCCGTCGAGGCGCTGCGTTCATGGCGGCACCTCGGCGGGACGTGGGGGCTGCTCGGGTCGAGCCAGTGGCAGGCGCGGCCGGTGCTCGGGCTGGCCGCGCTCGGCGGAGTGTGGCTGATCAGCTTCGCCCTGGTCGCGGTCAACTCCGGGCTCGCGATCGCGGTGCTGCCGAAGGCGGGTCGGCGGGTCAGGCTCGCCGGAGGGGGAGCCGCCGTCGCGCTGGCCGCGCTCGCCGTGTGCTCCGGCCTGGTACGGCCCGAGCCCGTCGTGACGGGTGTCATGCGCGTGGCGGGCGTGCAGCCCGGTCCCGTGCCCGGCCCGGAGCGGCGGGTGGCCACGCACCTGCGGTTGACCGGTGAGATCGCCGGCCGCGATCCCGACGTGGTGGTCTGGGGCCAGAGCAGCGTCGCCCTCGATCCCGCCCGGCGCCCGGACGTGGACCGCCTGCTGCGCCGGGCGGCCGCCGAGACGGGCGCCGACCTGCTGGTGAACGTGGACGCCGCGGACTCCTCCGGCCGGATCTCCAAGTCGGCCCGCCAGTACACGCCGGACGGGGTCGTGGACGTCTACGTCAAGCGGCGTCTGGTCCCGTTCGGCGAGTATGTCCCGCTGCGGCCGGTGCTCGGCTGGATCGCGGGGCACACCGAGGCGGCCGAGGAGGACCGGGTCGCCGGTGCCGGGCCGGCCGTGTTCGACGTGGCGGGCCGCCGGGTGGGTCCGCTGATCTCGTACGAGTCGACCTTTCCGGACCTGCGGCGAGACCTGGCCCGCAGAGGCGTGGACCTGACGATCACGCAGGGGTCGCTCACGACGTTCCACGGGAGCTGGGCGCACGCGCAGCAGGCGAGCTTCGAGGCGCTGCGGGCGGTGGAGTCCGGCCGGCCGGCGGTGCTGGTCGAGATGGACGGCACCTCGTCGGTGTTCGACGCGCGCGGCGGGCGGCTGGCCTGGTTCCCGCCCGAGTTCCGCGGCGCGTTCGTGGTCGACGTGCCGCTGTCCGCCGAGGAGACGCCGTACCTGCGGCTGGGCGACTGGGTGCCCGCCCTGGCCGGCGGGATCGCGCTCGGCGCCGGGGCCGTGGCAGCCGCCCGGCGGCTCACCGGCCGCAGCCGAGGCCAAGTGCCGCGCTGAACCCGCTCACGCGGCGGTTTCGCCGCGACGCGCGGCGGCGACGGCCGCGTCGGTGTCGGCGGCTGCCAAGTCGGCGTTGATGTGCGCGCCTGCCAGGGCGCCGGCCGCGGCGGACGCGCCGACCTGTGCCGTCGGGTCGGCGGCGTTGCCCGCCACCCACACGCCCGGCACGGAGGTGCGTCCCGCGAGGCCCGTGGCGAAGTGGCGGCCCATGCCGTTCGGCAGGTCCTCCATCGGCAGCCGCAGGCCGGTCAGGCCGTCGGTGCGGGCCAGCAGCGTGGTGGCCACCGCGATGACGCGGCGGGGCACGACCTGCCCGTCGGACAGCCGGACCCCCGTGATGCCGTCCTCGGTGGACTCGACCCGCGCCACGGGCGTGTCCACGACCCGGATGTCGCGGGCGGCGAAGCGCGCGCGGGTCTCCTCGTCCGGTTCGGTGCCCTGAGTGAAGTAGACCAGGTCGCCGGTCAGCTGCCGGAACAGCAGAGCATGGTGGAGCGAGGCCGGGCCGACGGCCAGGATGCCGATGGGCTCGTCGCGCACCTCCCAGCCGTGGCAGTACGGGCAGTGCACCACGCCGTGCCCCCAGTGCTGGGCCAGGCCGGGAACATCGGGCAACCGGTCGCGCAGGCCGGTGGCGACCAGCAGCCGGCGAGTCCGCAGGGTGCCGCCGTCGGCCAGAGTGACGGTGAAGCGGAGATCGCCCTCGGCGGACGGCTGGGCCGCGGCGGCGGAGACCACCTCGCCGGCGACGATCCGCCCGCCGTAACCGCGCACCTCCTCTCGGCCGATGCGCAGCAGCTCCGCCGGCCGGATGCCCTCCAGGCCGAGCAGACCGTGCACGCCATCGGCGGGCGCGTTGCGGGGGGCGCCGCTGTCGATCACGAGCACCGAGCGGCGGGAGCGGGCGAGCATCAGCGCGCCGTTCAGGCCCGCGGCGCCGCCGCCGATCACCACGGCGTCGACGGTCTCGCGCGGCGACTCGTCGGTCGCGTTTTCCGGCATGGGCGTGGCCTTTCCTCGTAGCTGACGGAGCCCCGGGCGGGGTCCCTCTTGGCGACGACGCTAAGCGGCCTTGAGCAAAACGCATAAGATTTTGCCTATGACGCAAGACGATGCCGAACTCGACAGCCTGGTGCGCAAACGGATCCGTGCCCTGCGGATGGCGCAGGGGTGGTCCCTGGATGACCTGGCCGCCCGTGCGCGGCTCAGTCCTTCCACGCTCAGCCGGATCGAGAACGGCCGGCGTCGCCTCGCTCTGGACCAGCTCGTCACGCTCGCCCGCGCACTGGACACCTCTCTCGACCGCCTGGTCGAGACGGCCGCTGAGGACGTCGTCAGCAGCCCGGTGCACGACGCCGCCCTTCAGCAGCTGCGGTGGACGGTGCGCGCGGACCCCGACATCACCGTCATCCGGAAGCGCCTGGTGGACCCGCCGGACGGTCCTTCGCGTCTGCGTGCCCACCCGGGCCGGGAATGGCTGGTCGTCCTGTCCGGCACGGTGGTCCTGCTCCTGGGAAATCGCCGCTTTCGCGTGGAGACCAACCAGGCCGCGGAGTTCCCCACCATGCTCCCGCACGCCATCGGCGCCGCCGGCGGCCCGGCCGAGATTCTGGGCATCTTCGACCGCGACGCCCGCCGTGGTCACCAGACCCGCGAGGACATCTCCGAGGTGAGCCGCCCGGCGCGATGATCCGGCCGCCTCGCTGACGCAGGACGTCCGCGACCGGGATCTCGCCGTTGTCGCACGATGGGTTCCCCCGAGCTTCCTCGGGATCGCATACTGGGGCGGTGACAGCTCTGATCGCCTTCATCGGCGTGTCCGTCGTCGTCATCTGCACGCCCGGGCCCGACACCGTGCTGACCGTGCGCAACGCCTTCTCCGGCGGCGGCGGCAGCGGAGTGTGGACCGCGGCGGGCGTCGCGCTCGGCCAAGCCGTCTGGACGGTGGCCGCGAGCCTGGGCGTCGCCGGCCTCATCCAGGCCTCGGAGCCGGCGTTCCTGGTGCTGAAGTACGCCGGCGTGGCGTACCTGTGCTACCTGGGGCTGCAGTCGCTGCGCTCGGCGTGGCGGGGCGGCGGCCTGCTGACCTTCGCCTGGCTGGCGCTCTACAGCCTCGCGATCGACCGGGCGCGGGCGTGGTTCGCCCGTTCGGCCGTGCGGCGAACCCTGGACGCGCTCAGCGGGCTCCTGCTGCTCGCGTTCGGGGCCCGGCTGGCCTTCACCGACCGCTGACCGGCCCCGCGGATCGAGCCTCGCGCGCGGGACCAGAGCCTCGCGGGCTCTCCGCTCCGACGAGCACGAGTGCGCGAACTCGTGGGAGAGGGTACGCCGAGGCGCACTCCCGGGTTCCCCGGCCACCATCGGTCCATAAAGACCGAAGGTCACCGGGGCGAACGGCAAGGGAGAGCGCCGTCGGCGGACTCCACTCGTCAGCGACCGGTGTCCGGCGTGGTGCCCTTGCCGAATCCCGGCGTGTGCCGCTTGCCGGCGGCCATGCGTGTCTGCATGTTCGCGAGCCCGAGCAGCAGGATGATCACGCCGACCACCACGTTGCTGACGATGACTCCGGTGGTGTTGTTCGGGCCGCTGATCACCCAGGGCGAGATGATCGTCCACACGCCGATGATGGGCGCGACCCAGGCGAGGCCGTACGTCCTGCCGAAGGCGGAGCTGTAGCCCAGCGCCAGGAGGGCGACCAGGAGCCCGGTGATCAGGTTGTTGACCGTTATATTGCTCAGGCCGTTGAATCCTACGATCCACGGCGACACCGCCAGATATATGCCGGCGAGCAGCGTGATCCCGTCCGTCAGCTGGGCGGTGGGATTAGCGGCGGCTGCCTCGTATCGGGCTCGCATCTCCATGATGTCCGGATGCTGCCGTATATCCGTGTGGTGCGTCATGGGTGCACCTCCTGAATGGTGGTCTACTGCACCTTATGTCCGGCCGTACCCCCTGACTCCTATTTGTAACTGTGTGTCCGAGAACCGGGTGAAACCGAGGTGCGCGAGGCGGTGAAACCCTGGGTAGTCGCGATCCCGCCGAAGAGCACCGTGAGCGCCGGCACGTACACCAGAACGCCGCGGGCGGCCGGCCGGCGCGTGGCGCTGACCCGCCGTTCAGGGAGCCCGCCACCGTCCGGGTGTCCGCGGCCGGCGCGCCGTCAGCGGCCGTCGTCCGCGGGCGGCGGGTCGTCGCCGACCGGTTTCGACGCGCGCCAGATATGGCCGAACTGGTCGAGCCAGTACTGGTACCAGTGCGGGTCGGTCTGGCGGGTCAGCTCCAGGTGCATCCTGCTCGGCGTGGACGTGTTGCCCACGCCGTGCATCTCCACGATCACCGTGCCGTCGGCCCGTCCCGGGTCGAACGCGACCAGGCTGAAGCCGGGGTTGTAGCCGAACAGCCTGAACTCCCGTCTCCCCGGCACCTGCCAGGACGCCATCGCGTCCATCCGCAGCAGCGTGGTGGCGATGCTGTCGGCCAGGCTCTGCAGCGGGAACTCCAGCCCGCCGTCCAGCTGTAAGGTCGCGATGCCGAGGGACGCGTCCGCCCCGGGATCGAGGATCACCACCTTGACCACGCCGTCGTGCCGGTTGAGCACCGTCGTGCGGATCGCCGCGCAGTGGTCCTCCGACAGCAGGTTGACGCCCGACGGGGCGAACATCCACACCTCGCGGCTGGCCTTCAGCCGGTCCTTCAGCGGGATCCGCTGGAGGGAGGTCCGGTCGCCGAGGATGTGCCCAGGCGGCGGGCCGGCGTCGGGCACCGTGATCCGGTGCACCAGCACGCCGATGCCCGCCAGCAGCACCGCCCACTTGTACTGGTCGTCCACCCGGTCGCCGACCAGCGTCAGGGCGGCGAACACGACGGACAGCAGCGCGATGACGTAGGCGTCGATGTTCCGGCGCTCGCGTACGTCCCGAAGAACCCGCCGTGCTGTTCGGAGCATGAATTCCCCCATCCGAAGGTGGCATCGCCGCTCCTGCGGGCCGACAGGGGTGCTCCGACCAGCGGAGGCGGGCGGAGCCCGTCAGGTGTTGCGTTCGCGCCAGAGTGAGCGGTGCCGGTCGGCGGCCCCGGCCGCCAGCACGGTGGACGCGGCGGGCACCGGCTCGCCCGCCCACTGGTCGAGCCGGCGCGCCATACCCCCGACGAACGTCACGCCGGGTGCGGTCAGCGCGCCGCTGTCGAGCAGAGTGGTGGTGACCAGACGGGCGGCGGACCGCCAGCGGGCGAACTCGGCGTTGGCCCGGATCGCCGCCTCGCCGTCCTCGTGGTGGCGCTGACGCTGCCAGAAGTCGGTGACGCCGACATAGGCGTAGGCCCCCTGCAGGAGACCCGCCGCCGGACGGGGGTCGTCGCGCCAGGGCGCGTAGTAGCGCGAGCCGTCGTCGGGCTTGGTCAGCGGGACGATGTCGAGCAGCGCCGACAACTTGGCGTGCTGGGTCTCGTGCGCCAGCGTGACCGCCAGCGCGTGGCCGTCGGGCGGGGTGGACATGGCGACGCAGCCGAACGTCTCGCGGGAGGTGGCGCTGGACATGCCACCGGACGGTGGCGCCAGCGGCGTGAACACGCTGATCGCCACCGACACCTGCTCGGCGACGGACGGGTGGTTGCGGACCAGCAGCCCCCACCCGTCCTCCAGGAGCTCCTGCCAGTGGCCCGCCTCCTGAGCGGTGAGGGGGCCGCGCAACGCGTCGGAGCCGGGCATCCGATGGGGGTCGAGATCGTCGACCAGCACGTCGAGCCGCCGGCTGTCGGTCTCGGCCGACAGCGAGCGCAGCCCTCGCCAGCCGGGCGCGTCGCCGCCGATCCGGACGAACCCGTGGCCGGTGGTCACCTCGCTGCCGCCGGGGAAGCAGTGCACCGTCGCCACGGTGGCGTCGTGATCCAGGGTCAGCTGCCCGAGGGAGGGCAGGTTGATCACCCGGTCGATCACCCCGACGTCGACCTCGCAGGTCACCCCCGCGTGGATCGCCGCGGCCGCCGCCAGCGCGGCCATCTGCTCGGGTGTTTCGAGCGTCACGATCGTGTGGCGCGCCCAGGCGCCCACCGACGGGTGGCGCAGCACGGCGTCGACCGCCTCCGGGTGCGACGACTGGATGCTGGCCAGCAGGTCGTAGGCCCGGCGGGCCTGTGGCCAGGCCGGATGGCCCGCGCCGCGCACCGCCTCGAGGACGCCGCGCAGGAGCAGCAGATGCTTGCTGTACTGGGCGGAGATCAGCCGTTCGACCGTGTCGACCCCGCCGGCGCCCGCGGCCAGTTCGTCGAACGCCTCGGCCGGGATGCGGTGTTCTGCCAGGTTCATGGTGCGTCCTTCACTACTGCGGAGATGTCACGCTGGATGGTGCTCCCGATGTGGCTGATGAGCCGCAGCAGGTCGGAGCAGTAGACCGAGGGGTTGTGGAACCCGTTGCCGGGCCGGTAGCGGTGGGCGTAGTGGCCTCCGCCGCAGACCATGCCCACCGGGCAGGCCGCGCAGGTGGGGGAGAGGGCGAGCTCGCCGATCTGGCGGGCGGCGACGGACGGCAGGCGCAGGACGTCGTCGAAGCTGTCGCGGGACACGTGCAGGCCCGTGCCGGGCGCGCCCGCGTAGGCGGACTTGAGGATGTCGGACTGCTCGATCTCGCCGTCGGTCTCGACGACCACCATGGCCGCCGGCGACAGGCCGATCTGCTCGCTGGCCGACGCCCCGCCGAGCAGCAGCAGGATGATCTCGTCGAACAGCCGCACGCCGGTGGGGCGGGCGGGCATGGAGTACCAGTGGTCGAAGACGGTGATGAGCCAGTCGGCGTAGGGCGTGGCCGGGTCGGCGGGCGCGCGGCCCGGGGGCGGCTGCGCCCACGTGCCGTGGGGCAGCAGGAAGTCGATCGCCGGAGGGCCGAACGCGAGCAGCGCCTCGTAGGTCTCCAGCGGCTCGTTGCGCAGGTCGATCGCGCAGAGCAGACCGCGGAACAGGTGACGGAACCGGGGCTCGGTGAGCAGCCGCAGGGCGGCCGTGACCTTGTGGTGGCTGCCCCGGCCGTCGGCGGTGCGGCGGGTGCGGTCGTGCGCCTCCCGCCCGCCGTCGAGGCTCACGCCGACGCCGACCCCGAGCCGGTCGAACAGCCGCAGGTAGGGCTCGTCGAGCAGGGTCGCGTTGGTCTGCAGGCTCACCGTGACCTGGGCCTCGACCACCGCGCGGATCGTCGTGACCAGCTCGTCGATCTCCTTGGCGCCGGCGAGGAGCGGCTCACCGCCGTGCAGGATCACCTCCACGGAGGTGAGGTCGTGGGCCCGCGTGTGCTCGGCGATCCGCGCGGCGGTGGCGGCGACCACCTCGGCCGGCATGCGCCGGGGCCGTGACCGCCAGCTCTGGTCGGCCATCTCGTACATGTAGCAATAGCTGCACGCGAGATCGCATCTACTGTGAATTTTCAGGATGAACTGCCTGAACGGGGTCGGCCGCCAACCAGCGGCGTGCAACGCCGCCACGTCGAGAGTCAGTGGCCATTCAGGCAAAGCCGACCAGCCTCCACGTCGAGACTCATGGGCGCCAAGCATAATCACCTCACGCCGACTCCCGGAGCATTTTCTGTGCCTGCTGCAGCAGGTGTGGCGGGAGCAGCGCGAGCACCCCGGTGATGACGGTCGCGGCGGCCCGGGGGGTGCCCGACTTCAGCAGCGCTTCGGCCAGCGCCACCTGCGCGGACATGTCGTTGGGCGCCCAGTTGAGCGCGGCGCTGATGCGTTCGATGGCCCGGGCGGAATCACCCTGGGCGAGCCACAGCAGCCCGTCGGCGGTGAGCGCGCGGGCGACCCCGTCGAAGCGTTGGCGCTCGGCGAAGATCTCGGCCGCCTCCTCGTAGTAGCGGCGCGCGACCTCGATCTCGCCGTTGGCCGCCGCCACGTCGGCGAAGATCTCGGCCGCCTCGGCCCGCACCCAGGTCTCGCCCGGGTCGGCGGCCCGGATCGCGGCGTCGGCCAGGCGCCGGGCGCTCTCCCAGTTGCGTTTGGCCAGCGAGATGCGGGCCGCGCGGAGGTAGGACTCGGAGGAGTCGGAGCGGGAGATGGGCGCGATGAGCCTGTCGTGGGCCAGTTCGTACCACCGGATGCCCCGGCGGTGCTCGGCGCGCAGCAGGTGGCGGTTCTCCAGCGCGCGCGCCACCGTGTTGGGCATCCCCTGGGTCTGCTCCAGCCCCTCGTAGACGGCGTTGCGGGTGCCGTGCTCGGTGATGAAGGTGTTGCGCAGCCAGAACCGGATCTCCGCGGCCGGCCGGGCGTGCTCGTCGGCGACGTCGGCGACCGTGCGCTTGAAGAACTCGAAGAGGAACTCCTCCACGTTGGCGTACAGCCGGGCGTGGTCTTCGGTGATCTCGCGCACGTCGGGCGGCAGCGACTCCCACAACGCGGAGCAGACGACCTGGAGCTGGACGGGCTCGACGGTGTCGAGCGTGAAGCTCGACGTGTGGCCGGACTCGTCGACGATGACGGCGGTGCGCAGGTCTTCGACGAGCAGCTCGGCGGCGGCGGGCGTGATGGTCCTGCCGCTGTGCCGCAGCGGCCCCCGCACGGCCTCCAGGGCGCTGTCCGGGCTGAGGGCCCGCAGGTGGAAACGGGTCCGCGAGCCCTGACCGATCGGGCGTTCGTAGGGCAGCACGAGAAAGAGGTACTCCTCGCGCAGCGACAGCAGCACGTGCAGGCCGGTGTGCTCGCGCACGGCCCGCGCCACCTGGTCGAGGAAGACCACCCGCTCGCCTTCGAGGACGGGGCTGCCGTGGAACATCTCCTCCGCCTGGTCGATGGCCGCCAGAATCGGCACCGGGTCGCCGTAGCGGTCGGTGCGCTCGGGCCTGGAGTCGAGGAACTCGGAGATCGTCATGCCCGACATGCCGCGCGGGTCGCGTTCGGGCGCCCACGACGAGAGCAGGGCCATGACGTAGGGGTTGCCGGCGGTCTGGGGGCCGTTCAGGCGGGGCGCGACCCGGGCGACGGGCAGCACGTCGGCCCGCTCGGGATCCAGCCGGGGCAGCACCCCGGCGTGCAGCAGCGAGGTCTTGCCGATCCCCGAGGCGCCGTAGAGGACCGTCAGGCCGGCGGCCTGCCAGAGCGTGGCGACCTCACGGGCCTCACGATCGCGGCCGAAGAACAGGATGTCCTCATCACGGCGATAAGGGCGTAGCCCCACGTACGGCCGGACGTGCGGGGCGGGCTCTGTCATCTGGCGGTCCTCATATTCTGCGCCGCAGCTCACCGAAGAATTCCTGCGTATCACCAATGAATATCGAGATGCTCCAGCCGTCGAGATAGCGTTCGAGATACTCCTGTGCGCGCACGCCGGCGTCGGCCATGGACGTGTTGAGGTCGGGCATGAGCTGCACGCTCACGTGACGCCGTCTTCTGTTGACCGGCATGCTCCTGATCAGGCCGTGGAACAGCACCCGGAAGGTCCAGTCCTGGAGGCTGTAGCCGACGAAGAGCAGCGGGCGGGCGGTCATGGCGGCGAGCACGGTGGCCGGCAGCGACAGGCGGGCCCCCGAGGCGCGCGCCTCGACCAGGTTGACCAGGTAGGTCAGGTAGTCGTCCTCGGTCAGCACCAGGGAGGCGGGGTCGTCCCACTGGCCGTGCAGGTGGTAGATCAGCGGCTCCTGGTCGCTCGGCTCGTCGATCGGGGACTCGTCGGCCGTGATGTCCCACCAGGTCGAGGTGGCGCTGATCGGATCCTTGCGGCTGGTCCGGGCGTGTCGCAGGGCGCGCATCATGAGGTCGTCATAGTTGGTCGTGAGGAACGTCTGGATCGGGAACTCGGCGAGCACCTCGTGCGGGTCGATCGCCGGGACGGTGGAGCGGGGCACGTACTCCTTGAGAAAGGTGCAGACCTCGTGCTTCAACTCCACCGTGTCCTGGCTGACCGATGCGGCGTACTGCATGACACGCGCGAGATTATCCGGATCGGCGAACGGATATGTGTAGCGCTCGGCGAAATATAAACTCAGCTCACTGCCGATGGGAAGTCGTCCGAAACCCGCCCCCGCACCAAGAAGGGGTGTGCAGTCACCCCGATGGAGCTGTTTGACGAGTCGGTCCCAGTCCGCATCCCTCACGCGTCATCCCGACCATTGCACCCGTTGTGTCCGGAGAGAATCTAGTGCCCCCGCAATAGTTTCGTCCGTCAAGGTTAGAACTTGTCAAGGCGGATTCAAAGCGCGGACTGGAAACCCGCGACGGGGCCGGAGCCGGCCTCCTCGACCAGGCGGCGCAACGCGGTCGCCAGGCTCGACTGGTCGAGCGCGTCAAGGTCGGTCAGGCTCATCCCGCTTACGTCGATGAGGCCGCCACCGTATTCGCCTGCGCTTTTCTCGCCCATAGCTCTCCTTGACCTGTAAAGATGACCACGTGGATCTCATCTTCGCACGGCCGACGGTGGCATGGCGATAGTGGCTTGCCCAACAGGGTTCACCGAAGATGACGTGAAGTCTAAGCTGATCTAAAAGACTTGGTTGAGTTGGGGCAGTATCGTGTCGATTTCGCACTATTCGCCGGACTCTGGACATGTTCCTGCCATCTGGGGACGGGTGCCACAGAAGAACAAGAACTTCACCGGGCGGACCGACCTGCTAGAAAAGCTGCGTTCGGGCCTTATGTCCGATGTGACCGCGGTGGTGCCGCACGCCCTTCACGGGCTGGGCGGCGTCGGCAAGACGCAGCTGGCGATCGAGTACGCCTACCGATTCCGCCGCGACTACGACCTCGTCTGGTGGATCCCCGCCGACCAGCCGATGCTGGTGAAGTCGTCGCTCGCGGGGCTCGCCCGGGAGCTGCGCCTGCCGATCAGCGCGTCCGCCGGCGTCGAGGACGCCGTCGAGGCCGTGCTCGACGCCCTGCGCCGCGGCGAGCCGTACGCCAAATGGCTGCTGATCTTCGACAACGCGGACGAGATCGACGAGATCAACTCCATCGTGCCCCGAGGGCCGGGCCACGTGCTGATCACCTCGCGCAACCACGGCTGGCAGGGCGTGGCCGAGACCGTAGCGGTCAACGTCTTCCCGCGCGAGGAGAGCGTCGAGTTCCTGCTCAAGCGGGTGCCGCGCGGCATCAGCGGCGCCGAGGCCGATCAGCTGGCCGACGCGCTCGGCGACCTGCCGCTGGCGCTGGAACAGGCGGGCGCGCTGCAGGTCGAGGCCGGGATGTCGGTCGCCGAATACCTCAGGCTGCTGGAGGAGCAGACCACCCGGCTGCTCGGGGCCAACAAGCCGGCCGACTATCCGCTGTCGATGTCGGCGGCCTGGGCGCTGTCGGTGTCACAGCTCACCACGAAGATGCCCGTGGCGGTCGAGCTGCTGCGCTGCTGCGCGTTCTTCGGGCCCGAGCCGATCCCGCGCGACCTGTTCGACCGGCTGCCGCCCGAGTTCGCCGGCCGGTCCAGGCTGGCCGAGACACTGGCCGACCCGATCCAGACCAGCAGCGTCCTGCGCGAGCTCGGCCGCTACGCCCTGGTCCGCATGGACTCCGAGAACCGCACGCTGCAGGTGCACCGGCTGGTGCAGGCGCTGCTCCGCGACGATCTGCCGCCCGCGGAGCGCACCGCGATGCGGCGCGAGGCGCACCTGCTGCTGGCCTCGGCGGCGGCGCCGTACGAGCCGGACGACATCGCCGCCTGGCCCCGCTACGGCGGCCTGCTCGGGCATGTCACGCCGTCGCTGGTCGAACGCAGCCGCGACCCGCGCATCCGCGCGTTCGCCCTCGACATCGTGCGCTACCTCTACTCCTCGGGCGACTTCAAGTCGGCGCGTGAGCTCGTCGAGCGCTTCATCGTGCAGTGGCGGGCCGACAGCGGCGACGAGGACCAGGGCGTCCTGTCGGCCGAGCGTCACCAGGCGATCATCATCCGCGAGCTGGGCAACATCCGGGAGTCGTTCGAGCTCAACCAGCGGACCATGGCGCGGATGCGCGAGATCCTCGGCGAGGACCACGAGGAGACGCTGCTGCTCATCAACAGTCACGGAGCCGACCTGCGCTTCCGCGGCGACTTCGCGGCGGCGCTCGAACACGACATCGACTCGCTGCGCCGGCACGAGGCCGTCTTCGGCCCCGAGCACCGCCGCACGCTGCGCGCGATGAACAACCTGGCACTCGACTACCTGCTGCTCGGCGAGTACGCGACCGCCCGCGACCTGCAGGCCCGGGCCTTCGCCCTGCAACGGCAGGCCGGATCCGGCGCGAGCATCGTCAACGTGCTGGCCTCATGGAACGGCCTCGCCCGGGTGGTCAGGCTCAACGGCGAATACCGGGAAGCCTGCGACATCGGCGAGGACGCCTACGAGTTCGGCGTGGAGCAACTGGGCGCCGAGCACCCGTGGACCCTGCGCACCGCCAAGGACCTGTCCATCGCCAAGCGGCGGGCGGGCCAGATGGAGGAGGCCCTGGAGCTCGCCCAGCGCACCTTCGAGCTGCAGGTCCGGGGCACCGGCCTCGACCATCCCGACACGCTCGCCGCCGGCCTGTGCCTGGCCAACGCGCAGCGCGCCGCGGGCGACGTCGGCGAGGCGCTCAACCTGCTGGCGGACATGACGCCGCGCTACCCGCTGATGTACGGCGACGAGCACCCGTTCAAGTTCGGCTGCGACACCAACCTCGCCCTGCTGCTGCGGATCAACGGGCGCGCCGACGAGGCGGTGGACCTCGACCGGCGGGCGCTGGCCGGCCTCGACCGGAGGCTGACCCGCGAGCACCACTTCACGCTCACCTGCGCCATCAACCTGGCCAGCGACCTCGCGGCCGTCGGCGAGTACGAGCAGGCGCGCAGGCTGGGGGAGAGCACGCTCGACCGGCTGCGCGCGCTGCTCGGCGCCGACCACCCGCTGACGCTCGCCGGAGCCGCCAACCTGGTCGTCGACCTGATGCTGCTCAGCGCGCGGAGCGAAGCCGAGGAGCTGAAGGCCGACACGCTGAGCCGCTACGTCCGCGTCCTCGGTCCCGATCACCCGGACGTCATGGTCGCGCAGGACACCCGGCGACTCGACTTCGACTTCGACCCGCCCGTGCTCTGACGCGGAGCGGCGCGGGCGGTGCCGTGGGCGGCATCTCACCTCACCCACGGCACCGGACGCCCCACCCGATCAGGCGAGAGCGCGCTTGAGGGCGTCGATGCGCCGGGCCCAGATGCGCCTGGACAGCGCCGCCTCGGCCGCGAACGTCTCGGAGGCGTGGTAGCTGCCCGGGTTGACGTGCAACTCGGTCGGGATGCCCGCCTGCATGAGCCGCTGCGCGAACGCGATGTCCTCGTCGCGGAACAGGTCGACGGTGCCGACGTCGATGAAGGCCGGAGGCAGGCCCGACAGGTCCTCGGCGCGGGTGGGCGCCGCGTACTGGTCGGGGTCCTTGCCGCCGAGATACCAGGCCCAGGCTTCGATGTTGCCGGCCCGGTCCCAGATGCCGACGTCGGTGATCTCGTGGCTCGACGGGGTCTCGTTCCGATCGTCGATCATCGGGTAGATCGGCATCATGAAGGTGAGCGCCGGCCCGCCTCGGTCGCGCGCCAGGAGCGCGGTGCCGATGGTCAGCCCGCCGCCGGCGCTGGCGCCGTAGATCGCCAGCCGGCCCGGGTCGATGCCCAGGTCGGCCGCGTTCTTCGCGGTCCACACCAGCCCGGCGTAGCAGTCCTCGACCGGGGCGGGGTGGGGGTGCTCGGGGGCCAGGCGATACTCGACCGAGACCACCACGGCGCCGACCTGGTCGCAGATCATCGTGGCGTTGGCGTCCTCGCCGTCGACGTCGCCGAGGATCATGCCGCCGCCGTGGATGTAGTAGATGCCGGGCAGCGTGCCGGACGCGCCGACCGGCCGGTAGATCCGCAGCATGATGTCGGGTTCGCCGTCAGGGCCGGGGACGGTGCGGTCCTCCTTGGTGACGTTGGGGTTGTCGGGCACGTCGAGGGCGGCCATCATGCCCTGGACGGTGGCTCGGCGCTGGACGATGTCGGGGATGGCGTTGAATCCGCCGGGCAGCATGCCGAGCAGCGCGTCCAGGGGAGTGCGGCTCTCGGGGTCGATCAGGTCAAGACGGGACATGGAGTCCTCCAGAGGGGGGCATGGATCCGGGTGCTCGTGGGGTGCCGCGTGGGGGGGGCGGTGGTCGCCTTCAGCGTCACCGGGTGACCGCCCCGCGGCAAGGGGCGATCACCACCGGGGAGGCCGGGCGGTCAGGTGGAGAGGGCGAAACCCTTGTAGCCCTGGGCGGCGACCTCGTCACACGTCTTGCGGTACTCTCCGACACCGCCGGCGTACGGCATGAAGACCTGTGGCTTGCCCGGGACGTTGGCGCCCATGTACCAGGAGTTCGCCTTGGGATAGAGGGTGGCGCCGGCGATGAGGTTGACGTGGTCCACCCAGGCGTCCTGGGCCTCCTCGGTGGGCTCGATCGTCCTGAGGCCCTGCCGGTCGAGGTGCTCGATCGCGTCGATCACCCAGTCGACGTGCTGTTCGATCGAGACGACCATGTTCGAGAGCACCGACGGGCTGCCCGGTCCGGTGATCATGAACAGGTTCGGGTAGCCGGCGGAGCCGATCCCGAGATACGTGCGGGGACCGGCGCTCCACGCCTCCTTGAGCGAGGCGCCGCCCCGGCCGCGGATGTCGACGTTCGTCAGCGCCCCGGTCATGGCGTCGAATCCGGTCGCGTAGACGATCGCGTCGAACGCGTACTCCTCGTCGGAGGTGCGGACGCCCCGGTCGGTGATCTCCACGAGCGGGGTGCGCCGCAGGTTGACCAGCCGCACGTGGGGGCGGTTGAAGGTCTCGTAGTAGTCGGTGTCCAGGCACGGGCGCTTGGTGCCGACCGGGTACTCCGGGCAGAGGTCGGCGGCCGTGCGCGGGTCTGCGACGATCTGGTGGATCTTGCGGTGGATGAACCGCTTCGCCGTGTCGTTGGCCGCCTGGTCGATGCTCAGGTCGTGGAACGCGGTCAGCAGGTTGACCAGGCTGCCGCTCTCCCAGGCCCGCTCGAAGGCGGCGTCGCGCTCCTCCTCGGAGACCTCGAGCGCGGACTTCTCCGGGATCGGTGTCGGGACGCCGAATCCGGACTCCCGCTGGGCCTGGCGGAAGGCCCGGTAGTTGGCCTTCATGTCGGCGATCTCGTCCGGGCGCAGTGTGCGGTTGCGGGCCGGCAGGCTGTAGGCGGGGGTGCGCTGGAAGACGGTGAGCTCGGCGGCCTGCTCGGCGATGACGGGAATCGACTGCACGCCGGAGGAGCCGGTGCCGATGAGCCCGACCCGCATGCCGGTGAAGTCGACGCCCTCGTGCGGCCAGTGCGCGGTGTGGTAGGTGGGGCCCTCGAACCGGTCGAGGCCGGGGATCTCCGGCAGCTTCGAGGACGACAGGCAGCCGGTGGCCATGACGAGGAAGCGGGCGGTGACCTCGTCCCCGTGCCCGGTGCGCACCAGCCACGTTTTGTCCTGCTCGTCGTAGGAGGCCGCGGTGACGCGCGTTTCGAAGAAGATGTCCCGGCGCAGGTCGAACCGGTCGGCGACGTGCCGCGCGTAGCTCAGGATCTCCGGCTGGGTGGGGTAGCGCTCCTGCCATTCGTACTCCTGCTCCAGTTCCTCGGAGAACGAGTAGGAGTAGGCCAGGCTCTCCACGTCCACCCGGGCGCCCGGGTAGCGGTTCCAGTACCAGGTGCCGCCGACGTCGCCGCCCGCCTCGAACACGATCGCGGACAGGTTCAGCTCGCGGAGTCTGTGCAGCAGGTACATCCCGGAGAAGCCCGCGCCGACGACGGCGACATCGACGGAGGAGGGCACGGTGCGCGAGTCGGGTTGCGGGGCGTGGCTGGGTGCGGACATTCGTCCTCCTGGGGCGGTGGAGTCATGCGTCGGTGGTGCCGCGCGGACGCGGCGGTCTCACGGCGCCACCCGGCCGTGAGGATCGCGGGGCATGGCCCCGCGGCGGGGGCGGGAGAGTGCCCTCGGGGGGGGGTGAGCCGTCGTCTGGAGATCTGGCCCCTGTCGCGCGACACGGAGTGCCGGGAGGGTGGGGCGGGCGCCCTGCAACCGCGGTGATCAGGGCGAACATCACGCACATGTCATCTGAGTGCCATGAATGTAAAATGCATTCTGCATTACGTCAACAGCTCCGGCTCCCGCGTTGTGAACGATCCTCGCCTCCGGGCGGGGCGGACCATGCCGGTCAAGAACTCGTAGGATGGCCGCGTCAGATTCCTCCGAGCGAGGGCGTCGCCATGTCCTTTGCGGTACCGCTGACGCGGAAAGAAGCGGTGCTGCGGCAGCTGCGCGAGGAGATCATCACCGGTCTGCTGAAACCGGGCGCGTTGATCAAGGACGCGGAGATCGCGGCCCGGCTAGGCGTGAGCATCACCCCGGTACGCGAAGCGATCACCCAGCTCGCCGCCGAGGGGCTGATCGACATCTCGCCCAACCGGACCCGCCAGGTCACCCAGGTGACCCAGAAGAGCGCGCTCGAGCTGATCGACGTGATGATGGTGCTGGCCTGCGCCGGTTTCGAGTGGGGCGTGGACAACATCACCGACGAGCACCTCGCCGCCCTGCGCGTCAAACTCGACGAGTTCGCCGACGGGCTGCGGCAGGGCAACGCGACGGTCGCCGCCGCCGCCGGGGCCGACTTCAGCACGGTGGTCATCCTGGCGAGCGGCAACCGCGAGCTGCAGACCCATGTCGACCTGGTGGTGACCCGGACCCTGCGGGTGCTGGCCCTCACCGCCGAGAGCGACGTGTGGAAGGTCTGGCTGGAGGGCTACCGCGAGACTCTCCAGCTCCTCGAACGGGGCGACCGCCAAGGGGCCGTAGAGCGCTACCGGCAGATCTACCGCGACTACCGGCGGCGGGTGGCGGCCCTGCTGTTCGACGGGGATCGCTGACGCTCCCGGCCCGCCCGATCAGGGCCCCGCCGATCTCCGGATCGCCGAAGTGGTGCAGGGTGGAGCCCGTCACGCGGCCGGTCACGGACCGGCCCTGACACCGCGGACGGCGGCCGAGGTGAGCCGTCGCCCACGAGGGTCTGGAGGTCCCCCCATCAACGACAAGATCTACATCCACGAGTTCATCACCATCACCAGGCACAACCGGGCCCGGTACATGCAGCACATGACCGCCAACTTCAGCCCGATCGCGCAGGAGGAGCGCCACCAGCTCTGCTACGGCGTGTGGGGCATCGTGGGCTCGACCGCGTGGTGGCCCGGCGTGGTGAACCTGTGGGAGGAAGACGGATTCGCCGGGCTGGCGTCCTCGTTCCGCCACGAACTGAGTCATCCGGCCCTGCAGGATCCCAAGCTCGAGTCCTGGTGGGCGGCCGCCGCCGACATGCGCTCCGGCGGCGTCGACCGGCTGCTGCTGCCGGCGCCGTGGACGCGTACGATCGAGCAGCTGTGCGCCGACGGTGTGCGCGGCGAGGTGTACGCGCACGAGCAGATCACGGTGCCGCCCGGCCAGGCGGCCGACTTCCTGGAGCGGGTCCGCGAGGAGGCCGTCCCCTACTACGGACGGTTCGGCTGGGTGCTCGCGGGCGCGTGGCGGACCGCGCTCGGCGACGATTCGGAGTGCTTCCTGCTGTGGGCGGTGCCCGATCTCGAACGGTGGGCCGAGTTCGAGGCGGCCTACGACGCCGACCGGGCCACCGGCGGGTGGAAGGCCCGCCTGCGGGCGTCGGCCAGGTCGTTCCAGCGGATCCTGCTGGCCGACGCCCCGCTGTCCCCGATGCGGATCGGCCGCCAGCCCGGCCGCGCCGACCGCGCCGGCGACTGGGCGGAGTAGCGACGGAGGCCGGCGCGCTCGGGGTCAGGCCGGGATCACGAGCGCGTCGACCGCCACCACGCCGTGCCCGCGCGGACGCACCAGCAGCGGGTTGATGTCGAGCTCCCGCACCTGGTCGCCCAGCTCCAGGGCCAGCGTCTGCAGTCGCATCACCGTGTCGGCGAGCGCGTCGAGGTCGCCCGCCGGTCGTCCGCGCACGCCACCGAGCACCGCCGTCGCCCGGGTCTCCCCGATCATGCGCAGCGCCTCGGACCGGGAGTACGGCGGCACCCGGAACGACACGTCGGCCATGACCTCGGTGAACACACCGCCCAGGCCGAACGTGACGGTCGGGCCGAAGGGCGGCTGGTGGCTGACGCCGAGGATGATCTCGGCCACGGCGTCGGTGACCTGGGGCTGCACCACGACGCCGGTCAACCGCAGGCCCGGCACCGCGCCGGCGTCGGCGACGATCCGCGCGTAGGCCTCGCGGACCTGGGCGGGGTCGCCGACTCCCACGCGCACCAGCCCGAGGTCGGACTTGTGGGCCAGGTCGGTGGCCAGCGCCTTGAGGACGACCGGGTAGCCGAACCGGTCCGCCGCCTCGACCGCCTCGTCCGCCGACGCGGCGACCGCCTCCTCCACCACCGGGATGCCGTACTCGCGCAGCAACCGCTTGGCCGCCACCTCGTCCAGGGCGGAACCGGCGCCGGGGCCGGAGCCGAGCAGCCGCCTCGCGTCGGCGGCGGCGGCGGAATCCTCGCGCGGCACGTCGGCGAACGGGCTGCGATAGTCGCGGTGCAGCGCCCAGAAGTCCGCCATCGCCCGGATGCCGCGGACAGCGGTGCGGAACGAGTGGAACACCGGGATGCCCGCCTCGCAGAGAGCCCGGTGATCGGCGTCGCGGATCGGCGACGTCCAGGCGACCACGATCGGTTTGCCGCCCTGGGCGTGCAGCGCGATGAGGTCACGCGTGATCGCGTCGCTCATCCCGGGGAACACGCCGGTGATCGGCGCGAGCAGGACGTCGGTGTTGGCGTCCTCCATCAGCGCTTCGAGCACCTTGCGGCCCTCGGGACGGGCCGTCGCCACGCCACCGGTGTCGACCGGGTTGTCGATGTGCAGGTAGCCCGGCAGCAGGGTGCGCAGCCGCGCGAGGGTGCGCTCCTCCAGCCGTGGCAGGGGCAGACCGGCCATGCCGCACAGGTCCGCCACATGCGAGCCCGTCCCTCCGGACATGACGCACAACGCGACGCGGTCGCCGGCGAGGGGCGGTGTGTGGCAGAACGCGCCCGAGATCTCGATGGCCTCGTCGATGTCGTCCACCCGGATGACGCCGGAGTGGCGGAACACGGCGTCCTGCACGGCGTCGGGGCCGGTGAGGTGCCCGGTGTGCGCTTGGGCCATCGTCCGGCCCTGGCTGGTCCGCCCGACCTTGATGCACACGATCGGCACGCCGGCCCGCACGGCCTCGTCCGCCGCCAGGCGCATGGTGCGGCCGTCGACGAACCCCTCCACGTACGCGGCGATCGCGCCGACGCCCGGAGTCCGCGCGAAGCAGGCGGCGAAGTCGGCGAACTCGAGGTCCACCTCGTTGCCGAGGGTCGCCCAGGCGTGGATGCCGATGCCGAGCTCCTGGCCCTGCACGATCGGGCGGCCCTGGTTGCCGGACTGGGTGACCACGGCCAGCTTGCGGCCGGGCAGCCCGTCCCGCCACGGTTCGATGAGGTTGAGGTTGGTGTTCGGCCCGATGATCCGCATCGGGCCGCGCGCGATCTCCTCCAGCCGTTCCTGCGCGGCCTGCCCCTCGGCCGTGCCCAGCTCGGAGAAGCCGGCGGCGAAGACGTACGCGAACCGCACGCCCTTCTCGACGCACTCGGCCAGTACCGGGAGCGGGTCGCGGACCAGCACGATGGCCACGTCGACGGCTTCGGGGATGTCCAGGACGCTGCGGTACGCGGGCACCCCGCCGATGGCGGACTTGGTGGGATGAACGGGGTGGACCGCTCGGGTCCCTCGTGCCAGCAGGCGTTCGCGGGCCTGGTTCCACTGGGCCCGCTGTGGGCTGCCCTCGGTGTCGGTCGCGCCGATGACCGCGACGGTCTCGGGAGCGAACAGTGACTGCCAGTCGATGGTGCGCAGGGCCAGCGGACGCCCGCTGACGTCCAGCGCGTCTCCGGTGTCGCCACGTGATGTCATGCCCGGACTCTAGCTTGAAAGATAGTTAATATGTATAAGATTGAATGACAGTGCTCCAGTCTGGGAGGCAACCGTGGATCTTGGTGAGAAAGCGGTGCTGGTGGTCGGTGTGGCCAGGCCACCCGGCCTGGGCCGGGCCGTGGCGGTGAGGCTCGCGCGATCCGGCGCCCGGCTGGTTCTCGCCGACGCGATCGGGCCGGTCGCCGGCGACACCGGCACCGGCCTGGCAGGCGCCGGCACCCTGCGTGACGTCGCCGACGAGGTGGCCGCGATCAGCGGGCGGGCCGTCCCGGCACTGGAGGTCGACCCGACGGACCCCGCGTCCGTGACGGAGCTCGTCGAGTCGGCCGTGGCCGAACTCGGCCGCCTCGACGCCTGCTGCTCCTTCGTCGGCGCCACCGGGCAGGGGCAGGGCGACGGGCCGCTCACCGAGGTGGATCCGGTCGCCTGGCAGCGCGGGCTGACCTGGAACCTCACCGCCACCTGGCTGATCGCGCGGGCCTGCGTGCCCGCCCTGACCGCGGCCGGCGGCGGGTCGATCGTCAGCCTCTCCTCGTACGCCGGACTCACCCCCGTGCCCGGCGCCGGCGTGGTCGGTGTCGCCCGCGCGGCGGTCAACCACCTCACCGCCGTGCTCGCCCGCGAGCTGGGGCCGCTCGGCATCCGCTGCAACACCGTCTGCCCGCTCGGCGTGGACCCGGGCGACCCGAGATTCCCCAATCCCGGGCTGGCCAAGCTCGCCGAACGCGAGGGGATCCCGCTGGCCGACTGGCTCGCCCGCACCATCCCGCTCGGACGCGGCCAGTCGGCCGACGAGCTCGCCGCCGCGGTGGAGTTCCTGGTCTCCGACGCCGCCTCGTTCGTCAGCGGGGTGAACCTGCCGGTCGCCGGTGGGGCCCCGGCATGACGGCCGGATCCGTCCGCGCCCTCATCGGCGTCGACACCGGCGGCACCTTCACCGACACCGTCGTCACCCTCTCCGACGGGCGACTGGGCGTGGGCAAGGCGCTCAGCACGCCCGGCCGCGTCGAACAGGGAGTGCTCGACTCGATCACCCGCGCCGCGGCCGCGCTCGACCTCACCCTGCCGGACCTGCTGCGGCGCACCGCGATCCTCACACACGGCACGACGGTCGGGCTCAACGCCCTGCTCACCGGCACCGGAGCCAGGGTCGGCCTGCTCACCACCGCCGGCTTCGAGTCGACCCTGCCGATCGCCAAGGCGAACAAGACCCACGGCCTGGACGAGCTCGACCTCGGCATGCCGACCCGCTGGCGCAAGCCCGACCCGCTCGTGGCCCGCGCCGACATCGCCGGCGTGGCCGAGCGGATCGACGTCACCGGCACGGTCGTCCGGCCGCTGGACGAGGACCAGGCCCGCGCCGCGATCCGCCGGCTCGCCGCACGCGGCGTCGGAGCCGTGGCCGTCTCGCTGCTCTGGTCACCGGTGAACGCCGAGCACGAGCGGCGGCTGGTCGCGCTCGTCGGAGAGGAGATGCCGGGCGTGCACGTCTCCTCCTCGGCCGCCATCGCGCCGGTCGTGGGAGAGTACGAACGCACCTCCACCGCCGTGCTCGACGCCTACCTCGCGCCCGCCGTCGGCACCTACCTGAGCGCCCTGCGGGAACGGCTGCGGGAGCAGGGCTTCGGCGGAGTCCTGATGATCCTCCGCACCGGAGGCGGAGCAGAGCCGGTGGAGCACACCCTGCGGGCCCCGGTCAACACCCTGCGCTCCGGCCCGGTGGCCGGGCTGGCCGCCACCGCCGGCCTGGCGAGGACACTGGGCCGGCCCAACGTCATCGCCACCGACGTCGGCGGGACCAGCTTCGACGTCGGGCTCATCATCGACGGCCGGACGCAGCGCGCGACCCGGCCGATGGTGCACCGGCACGCCCTGGCCATCCCCGTGGTCGAGGTGGAGTCGATCGGCACCGGCGGCGGCAGCCTGGCCTGGCTCGACCACGGGCTCGGCACCCTGCGGGTCGGCCCGCGCAGCGCCGGAGCCGACCCGGGACCCGCCTGCTACGGCCGGGGCGGGACCCGGCCCACGCTCACCGACGCCTCGGCCGCGCTCGGCTACATCGACCGGCTCGGCAACGCGGTCGAGCTGGACGTGGCGGCGGCACGGGCCGCCATCCGCGAGCACATCGCAGACCCGCTCGGGATCAGCGTGGTGGCCGCGGCCGAGGGGATCGTCCGGATCGCCGCCGACCAGATGCGCGACCTCATCCGCCGCACCACCGTCCAGCGGGGCCACGACCCGTCGGCGTTCGCTCTCGTCGCCTTCGGCGGGGCGGGCCCGCAGTACGCGAGCTGGTACGCGGACGAGCTGGGCGTGCTCGACGTCGTCGTCCCTGACCTGGCCGCGGAACTGTCGGCGTACGGAGCCGTCTCCAGCGACCTGAACATCGGCGCGGAGAGAGGTGTCGTCCCCACGCCGCTGGACCGGGCGGGCCCCCTCATCGAGGCCACGCTGGCGGAGCTCGCCGGGGAACTCGACGCGAGCCTGTCCGCCGAGGTGGACGACGTCGTGGCGGCGTCCGGCCGGGGCCGGATCACGCACCGGACCGTCGCCCTGCGCTTCTACCGGCAGCAACGCAGCATCGAGCTCGCCGTGGAGGCGGCCGCCGGCCCGGCCGAGCTCGCCCGCCTGGACGCGACCTTCCGCGAACGCTACGAGGATCTGGTCGGCCCCGGGTCGGCCGACGCGCGCTCGGTGGTGGAGGTGGTCAGCGTCCGGGTGGACCTCACGGTCGCGGTGCCGGTGCCGCCCCCGGTCCTCCGCAAGCCCGGCGAGGCCGAGCCGACCGGCGCGCGACCGGCCTGGTTCGGTGGCGTCGAGCACCGCTGCGCCGTCCACGACTGGCGGCGGCTGCCGGCCGACGCGCGGATCGAGGGTCCCGCGTTCATCGAGTCGGAGCAGACCACCGTGGTGGTGCCACCCCTGCGGCAGGCGCGCATGGACCCCAGTGGACACCTCCACCTCGGCCACCTTGGCTGACTACCTGGCTGACGCCGGAAGGACGACGATGGTTGACGAGATCACTTTCGAGGTGCTCCGGCATCGGCTCGACGCGATCAACGACGACGCCGCCTCGATCCTGGCCCGGCTCTCCGGCTCCCAGCTCGCGGCCGAGGCACGCGACCTCAACACGGTGATCATGGCGCCCGACGGCAGGGTGGTCTGCTGCGGCCGGTACGTGCTCGCCCAGGTCGTCTCGATGCACCTGGTGGTGCGCGACATCCTGGCGCAGTACACCGACAATCCCGGCATCGGGCCCGGCGACCAGTTCGTGACGAATGACCCGTACGTCGGGACGCTGCACCAGCCCGACGTCGTCGTCGTGGCGCCGATCATCGTCGAGGGCCGGATGGTGGGGTGGTGCGGTTCGACCGTGCACCAGCCCGACGTCGGCGGCCCCAATCCGGGCGGCATCACCTACGACGCCAGGTCGATCTTCGACGAGGCGGTCCCGATGCCGCCGGTCCGGATCGTCGAGGCGGGCCGGATGCGCCGCGACATCGAGCGGGAGTATCTCGCCCGCTCGCGCACGGCGGAGCTGAACCGGCTGGACCTGCTCGGCCAGGTGGCGGCCAACCGCAGCGTCGTCGAGCAGGTGGAGCGGCTCTGCGCCCAGTACGGCGCCGAAACGGTCGGCGCGGTGATGGACCGCCTCCTGGAGCGGACCGAACTGCTGCTGCGGGAACGGCTGCGCGCGCTGCCGGACGGACGGTGGCGCCACGTGAGCCATGTGGAGTACCGGCCGCACGGCAGCGCGCCCGGCGAGCCCGAAGCCGTCTACGCGGTCCGGCTCACCATGACCAAGCGGGGCGACGACCTCGAACTGGACTTCACCGGCAGCGATCCCCAGGCCCCCGGCGCCATCAACGCCGCCTACCCGGCGCTGGCCAACTTCGCGATCGGCAGCGTGCTGATCTACCTGTGCGGAGGGCTTCCGTGGGTGCCCGGAGGCGTCTGGCCGGTGGTGCGGATCCTCAGCCGTGAGGGCACGGTCGTACACGCCAAGTGGCCCGCCGGCGTGGCGATGAGCACCGCCGCCACCTGCCAGGCGATCCGGGTGTCGGTCAACTCCTGCGTCGCCCGGATGCTGGAGACGTCCGAGGAGTTCGCGCCCCTGGTGATGGCGAGCTGTCAGGCCGCCGGCGGCGGTGGGGGAACGGTGCACGGCCTGCGCGCCGACGGCACCGCGTACGCCACCATGACCCTGGACGAGATCACCGGCGGTGGCGGGGCGACCTGGCTCGGTGACGGTGCCGACTCCTCGGGCTACACCACGTCGCCGGGGGCGTCCTGCGCCAACGTGGAGGTCAACGAGGCCTACCTGCCGCTGCTGTACGAGCGGCGGGTGGAACTGGCCGACACGGCAGGCCCCGGAAGGCACCGCGGCGGCGCCGGCACTCTGCACGCCCTGAGCCCGTACGGGACCGGGACGCCGATGACGATGATGTCGTTCGGGCAGGGGCTCCAGCACCCGCTGGCCGCCGGGGTGTGCGGGGGAGAGTTCGGCGGGCAGAGCGTCGTCGCGGTGACGCCGCGTACCGGCACGGACGACCTCGCGGTGGCGCAAGGACTTCCGGCGTCGGAGGGCTGGAGCCTTCCGATGCCGTCGTCCACGATCCAGATCGGCGCCGGCGACGTGCTGATCTCCGTGTCACAGGGCGGCGGCGGGCTCGGCGACCCGCTGGAGCGCGAGCCGTCGGCGGTCCTGGACGACGTCGTGAACGGTCTGGTCTCAGTGGCCGGCGCCCGGCGTGACTACGGCGTCGTCATCACCAATGCCTCGGAGGACTCACCTGTCTCAGCAGACGAGGCGGCCACGGAGCGGCTGCGCGCCGAGCGGCGGCGGCTGAGGATCGGCCGCTCACCGGCGCCCCGGGCGACCGGCGGTAGGGCGGGGCGCCGCCTGTCCGCGGCCCTGGACCTGCTTCCCGCGTCCTCCGCGTCCGCCGGGACTGCCGTGTCCGGACGGAATCAGCGGGAGCGGGACGGGGTCGTGGCCTGTGCCAGGTGCGCCACCGTCCTGTGCGGCGCGCACGAGAACGTGCACGAGCACCTGGTCGCCGACGATGTGTCGCCCGCGGGACGCAGCCCGCTCGGCGCCGTCTACGCCGGCGGGGAACGGTTCGTGGTGCGGCACTTCTACTGCCCGGCGTGCGCCGCGCAGATCGACGTGCAGGTCTGCCGAGTCGGCGACCCGGTGCTGGCGGCGATCGAGGTGCTCTGACCTCGGCCGCCTGCACCGTACGTGCTACACGCCCGTGCGCGTGATGGTGCTAACCGAGGACGCCCGACTCGCGCAGGGCGGTCAGTTCGCCGGCGCTCACGCCCAGCTCGCCCAGCACCTCGTCGGTGTGCAGGCCGGGCGTGGCCGCCGGCGCCGGCCGCGCCATCTCCTCGCCGGTCAGGTGCACCGGCAGGGGCAGCAGGTCGGCGCCGTACTCCTGGGCGGGCAGCCACGCCGTCCGGGCGGCGAAGTGGGGGTCGGCGGGCAGCGTGGCGGGCGAGTTGACCGGCGCGATCGGCACGTCGGCGGTGAGGCCGACCTCGACCCAGTCGGCGGTGGACCGGGTCAGGAAGACCTCGGTGAGCTCGGCCCGCAGCCGGTGGTCGCCGAGCGCGTGGTCGGCGACCTCCTCGCCGTCGCGGTCACCGAGCAGGTCGGTCCGGCCGACCGCCCGGCAGAACCGTTCCCAGAACTTGCGCTCGCTCGCCATGAACAGCACGTGGCCGTCGGAGCTGCGGTAGACCTGGTAGCGCACGCTGTCGCCCATCCCCGCGGTGCCGGGTTCGCGGCGCACGCCGCCGTCGGCGGGGTTGCCGGTCACCTCCGTCTCGGGCCGCAGGTGCGCCCGGTGCCCCTCGATCGTGAGCCAGTCCACCGCGGCCGCGGCCTCGCACTGCGCGATGTCGATCGCGCAGCCCTGCCCGGTCCGGCCCGCGCGCAGGGTCGCTGCCAGGATCGCACTCGCGGCCAGCAGCGGCGCCACCCGGGTGCCGAGCGGCACGTTCAGCTCGGCCGAGGAGAAGCCCTGCTCGGTGGTGCCGAGGCGGAGCCCGCCGGCCCACGCGTCGAACGCGACGCCGTGCGCGGCGAGGTCGGCGTACGGTCCGGTGGTGCCGTAGCCGGACACCGTGCACCAGACCAGCGCCGGGTGGCGCTCGCGCATCGCGCCGGGGCCGAGCCCGCGCCGGGTGAGGACGCCGGGGCGCATCCCCTCGATCACGATGTCGCTCGCCCCGATGAGGCGTTCGGCCACGCGGGCCCCCTCGGGCCGCTGGATGTCGATGGTGACGCTGCGCTTGCCGCGGCCGAGGTGATGGTGCATGAGGGACACGCCCTGGACGAACGGCCAGCCGACCTTGCGGATGTAGTCGCCCTCGCCGGGACGTTCGACCTTCACCACGTCGGCGCCGAGGTCGGCCAGCACGGTGCCGACGCCTCCCGCTTCGAGGAGGGCGAACTCCACGACCCGGACACCGTCCAGCAGGCGCACCGCCATTTTGACTCCTGATCGTTGACTTGAACTCACAAGATTACTATCTTCTATATAATAACAAGATAGCTTGGACGAGTCACCTCCGCAGACGACGGACCGTCAGGGAGACCCATGGATCACATCGGCCAGCTCACCCCTTCAGGTGCACCTGGCGAGGGGCCGCCGGCGGCGCCCCGCATCACCGTCCGGGAGGCGTCCCGATCCTTCGTGACCACCGGGCGTTCGGCCGTCCACGCGCTGGGGCCGGTCGACCTGTCCATCGGCGACGACGAGTTCCTCTGTGTGGTGGGCCCGTCGGGTTGCGGCAAATCGACCCTTCTGAAGATCATCGCTGGGCTGCTCGCGCCCTCCGCGGGAGAGGTGGCGATCGAGGTGTCCGGCGATCACCGCATCCCGATCGCCATGGTCTTCCAGGACTACGGGATCTATCCCTGGAAGACGGTGCGGGCCAACGTGGAGCTCGGCCTGCGGCTCAGCGGCCGTCCGACCGCCGATCGGCGCGAGATCGTGGACGACTGGCTGGCCCGCCTCGGACTGACCGACTTCGCGGACGTCTACCCCGGAGCTCTCTCCGGTGGCATGCGCCAGCGGGTCTCCATCGCCCGCGCGCTGGCCATCGATCCCGAGGTCCTGCTGATGGACGAGCCGTTCGCGGCCCTCGACGCCCAGTTGCGCGAGGTGCTGCAGGACGAACTGCTGGCGATCTGGCAGGCCCGCCGGCGCACGGTGGTGTTCGTGACGCACAGCCTTGAGGAGGCACTGCTGCTCGGTGACCGCGTCGTCGTGATGAGCGCGCGCCCCGGCCGCGTCATCGCCGACATCCACGTGCCGTTCGAACGCCCCCGGTCCAGCGCGATCCGTACCGACGCCCTCTTCGCCAAGTTACGCGGCGAGCTGTGGACGAGCCTGCACTCGGAGGTCGTCGCCCAGTTCGACGCGGGAAAGGACCGGCCTTGAGCACCGTGCTGACCCGGCGTCCCGGAGTCGCCGAACTGCATCCGGTGCGCACCCGGCGCCGCTGGAGCGCCACCAAGATCGCGCTCGGGATCTCCGTGCCGGTGCTGTTCGTGGCGGTGTGGCAGCTCAGCGCCGTCCTCGAATGGGTCGACCCGTTCCTCTACCCGCCGCCGAGCCGGCTCGTCCCGGGCATCGCCGCGCTGTGGGAGGACGGCCGGCTGGTGGAGGCCACCGTCACCAGCGTGCGCCGCGTCATCCTCGGATACCTGCTGGGCGCCGTCACCGGGCTGGTGGTCGGCTTCCTGATGGGCATGTCGCGGGTGCTGCGCGCGGCGTTCGAACCGTTCTCCTGGGCGTGGTACACGGTGCCCAAGCTGGCCCTGCTGCCCATCTTCCTGACCATCTTCGGCTTCGGTGACACGTCGGTGGTCGTTCTGATCGCGATGACAGTGTACTTCTTCGTCTGGATCTCGGTCATGTCGGCGGTCATGGCGGTGCCCACCGGCTACCGCGAGGCGGCCCTGATGCTGCGCGCCAACCGGTGGGAGATGTTCCGTCACGTGCTGCTCCCGGCCGCGTTGCCGGAGATCTTCGTCGGCCTGCGGATCGCCGCGGGGGTCTCCGTCCTCATGCTCGTCGGCATCGAGTTCGTGATCAGCGACCAGGGCCTCGGCTACCTCATCGAGCAGGGCCGCACCCTGCTGCTGCTCGAACAGAGCTACGTCGGCATCGTGCTCGTCGCCGCCATCGGCTACCTCTTCGCCCTGCTGGTGAAGCTCGTCGGGCGCCTGTTCATCCGGTGGGCGGCCGACGACAACGCGATCATCCCGTCCTGACCGGCGACGCGCCCCTGCTGCCCGGTCCTGCCTTCACGCCCCCCAACTGGAGGAACCTGTGTCGAGATTACGTGTCCTGGCCGCGGCGCTGGGAGTCGGGGCGTTGCTGCTCTCGACGGCCGCCTGCGCCGCTGACGACGAGCCGGTGGCGGCCCGCGCCGATCTGGGCGCCGTCGTGCCCGTCGAGGGCTGCGGGGCGGACTCGTACGTCGATCCCGCCGACCTGAGCCCGACCCGGAGGGTCGCGCGGTGCGCGGCGAACAGCCCCGCCCCCCAGCCGCTGAAGGAGCCCGCCACCATCCGGATGACGGCCGCGTCGAGGTCCAGCAGCCTCGCGCCGATCTTCGTCGGGATGGAGCTGGGCGAGTTCGAGAAGGAGAACCTGAAGGTCGAGTTCTCGGTGCTGCCGTTCGCCGACGCGATGCCGCAACTGGCCGCCGGCCGGGTCGACATCTCCTACGGGGGCACCGAGGCCGGCCTGTTCAACGCGGTGAACCAGGGCCTGGCCATCAAGTGGGTCCTGGGCAACTTCATCGAGCCTAAGTCGGCCGACCTGTCCCAGCCGCAGACCGGGCTCTGGGCCCGCCGCGACATCTTCTCCGACCCGCAGAACCCGAAACTGGCCGAACTGAAGGGCAAGACCCTCGGCTCCACCGTGGGGGCCGCCTCGGCCATCGCCTACCCGATGAACAAGGCGCTGACCGAGGCGGGCACCTCGCTGCAGGACATGCAGATCAAGCAGCTTCCGCCGACGGACCTGATGCCGGCCCTGGCCAACAAGGCCATCGACACCGCGTGGCTGCTGGACCCGTACTGGCTGACCGCCGCCAGCAGCCCGGACAAGTACGTGCTGGTCGGCGGGCAGGCGCCCGGCGAGCCGCTCGGCGGCTTCTACACCGGCAAGTCGATGCTGGAGGAGCGGCCGGAGGTGCTCCAGGCGTTCGTCCGCGCCTACATCCGGACCATCAACACCCACCTGGACGGCGACTACATCAAGAAGGAGAACGTGCTGGCCGCCATCGTGGCCGGCACCCAGCAGCCCCGCGAGTCGCTGACCCGCACCCCCGCGCTCACCTTCGACTGGGAGATCCGCAAGGGGACGGGCGAGGAGGAGCAGAAGGTGTTCATCGCCTTCAAGACGGTGAAGTACACGGAGATCCTGCCGGAGGATCGCTACGTGGACCGCTCCTTCTACGCCCGGGCCGTGGGTCACACCGGTTCGTAGCCGTCACCACGTCCCCGGCGGCAGGTGACGGGGCACCTGCCGCCGGGGATCACGCGGAAGAGCCGGCCGTGGCGGCCCGCGGGGCGGGAACCGGGTAGTACGCCATCCAGTCGTCGTCGCTCATGCGCAGCACCCGCACGCCCAGCGCGCCGAGCGCCAGCGCGGGCAGCGCCCACAGCGGGACCATCAGCGGGCCGTACGGGACGAACTGCGCGGCGAGCCCGCCGAGCGTGACGGTGAGCGGGATCCACCAGTGCGCCGCGCCGGCCCGCCACACGGCGATCATGAGCAGCGGGAGGCCGAGCAGCGCGAAGAAGGTCCACGGCAGCGTGAAGCCGAAGATCACGCCGGGCAGGTCGAGGACCTCGCCGGCCAGCCGCTGGGCCTCCTCGGCCGGGTAGCGCCGGCCGAACCACCACTCCACCGGGTCGGTGAGCAGCAGGGCGGACAGGTTGATGTAGCCGACGATCGTCATCGTGCCGGCGATGTGGCCGAGCACGACCGCCTTGCGGCGCACCAGGTGCAGCAGGCCGAACGCGGCGATCGCGGTGAGCACCCAGCTCCAGTGGTAGAGCACCGACTGCAGCTGGGCGAGCGCCGGGTTGTCACCGAAGCTGACCGCCTCGCGGTCGTCGCCCCAGGTGCCCGGGTCGACGATGACCGCGATCAGCTGGAGCGCCGGCGCGACGATCAGCAGGGAGCCGGTCGCGACGCGTCTGAAGCGGACCGAGTTGTTGAGCATGCGGGGGCCTCCTGGCCGGCCGAGGGGCACTGTCCGGCTGGATGTTAGGCAGCGCTCCCGCCCGGCCGCGTCCGCCGCCGGGCTGATCCCCCGTCAGCCGCTGAGCTGACCCCGCGCGAGCCGTCGTCCGCGACGGACCTCCGCGTACCTCGTTCGTGCACCCGACACAGGCAGGACGACCAGGAATGGACGACCAGGAATGGACGACCAGGAATGAGCGCCTGGGTCAGCGGAGGGTCAGTACGGGGTGCCACGTCGCGTCCGAACCGCCGTCCTCGCGATAGGACGACAGCCGGGTGACTTCCCTGCCGTCCACACTGACCAGTACGAGGGCGTTGCGGAATTCGTTCGCACACCTGTCTTCGCAGCCGAGGGCGATCAGATGCTCGTCGTCGGCCCATGCGAGCAACTCGAGAACGGGTTGGGTTCCGGCTTCGAGGCCGGAGGCTCTGTCGATGACCTTGGTCGGCATTCCCGCGGGTCCCGCCAGCAGCTTTCCGTTCGGTGACAGCCCGGCTCGCCCTGCCTTGTCCTCCGACAGCTCAACGTGGCCGCTGGGCATGGCACGGGCCTCGCCGTCCAGGTCGAAGGAGAGTGCGTCGTTGGTTTCGCCGGTGATGAGGTTGGGCGAAGCCCAGCGGAAGTCATTTCGCGGATGCGCCGCCTGCTTGTCGCCTCGTGGCACTGGATTGAACCGCGCCGTCATCGTGGTCGCGTCCACGATGAAGAACCCGCTACGTGGACTCACGCCTTTCGTCCCGTAGCGCGTATTGGCGTTCACGAACTCGATCTCGTCGGGGTGCCGGTCATAGCTGGTGGCCAGGATGTTCTTTCCGTCGGGCGACCAGGTCGCACTCGCGGCCCCTTGTGGGAGATCGATCCAGGAGAGCACTTTGCGGGTGGACAGGTCGAGAACACCGAGCCGCTTCGACGGAAGTTCTCCCTCCAGAACGGCGGCCTTCTGTAGTCCTGGGGCGACGTCCACCCATGACCATTGCGTCTGTTCGTACGTGTCGTTTAGCGGACTGTATACAAACCATGTGCGGGTCAACCGCTTGACAGTCGTGTTGAGCGTTCCCCGGCTTACTTTGTGCTCCGCCTTGCCGACCTCCTGCCAGGAGCCTGTCCAGTAGGCGGACATCGCCACGCGTCCGGCGGCGATGAGGCTGCGAGGAGGGTCGTTGCCCATGTCGGTGCGCACATCGTCGTGGGGCGCCGCGCCCGTAGCCGCACGTGTGCCGGTCGCCTGCGAGTCGGGGGAGATGCCGGATACCAGCGTCACGGCGCCCGCGGTCATCACGGCGATCGTTGCGACCAGGGCGAGTGGAGCGAGGATGTTCCTCCTCCGCCTGCTGGATTCGCGGTGGGGCGCCTCGGGTAATTTCTCAGATCGCACGCCTCTGCTGCCTCTCAGCTCGCCGTGTAGGTGCCTTGGACGGGATTTTCCTGAGAACCGTAGTTGCCGTTCTGGCGCCAGGCTCTGAGAGTGTAGATGGTTCCAGGAAAGGGAGCCGCAAACCACGCGCTCTCGCCTGTGCATCCATTGTTGGCGCCGTCCGTGTCAAAGACTTCCGTATAGCCGTCGGAAGAGTCGATGGATGTTCCGGATCGCCTGCCGTCCGCATTCTTGTCGCAGGCTTCGATCGTATAGCCGACTTCGTCATAGCAGCCTAGGGCCCACGTGTTGCTCACGCAGCGTTCTATGGCGTGGGCAGGAGTGGAGGTCGCCATGATCGATGTGGCTGCGATCGAGATGGATAAGGCGCAGCTTTGCCAGCGTCGCAACACTTCTTCTCCCTGGGGCGATGGGCGTATCGCTGACCGGCAGAGCTGCGCTGGTCTGAAATACGCGTGGATCATCGCAGCCTAACTTGGGATCCAGGTCGCTGGAAGATCAAGTTGAGTTAAGGAGTGTGTGCGGACCGCATCTTTCCTGATATAGATTTATGAGGCTCTCCGGTACATGTTCTCCATGACATGGAGGGGGTTCTCGTGCGCCGAATGAGATTCACAGACAAACGGTGAGAGGTGGCGGAGCACTTTGTCCGCTGCATCCACGACCGCAGTCGTCGCAGGAAGGCCCGCGTCAGAGATTGACCAATGGGGGCAGGACCGTGTCCTGTGTCATCGAGCTGTCGCCGGTGGGCGCCCCCGTCCCGTCACCTGCAGCTTCCGTGAGTGGATCGGGGAGGACGCCGGGGCGTTCTTCCTGACTAGGGCTTGCGACCCACGCCCGCGTAGTAGACGGCCTCGCGGTCGGCGTAGAGCGTCTCCGGCGTGGGCCGCCAGCGCGGCAGCGCCACCACGCCCGGTTCCAGCAGCTCCAGCCCATCGAAGAAGCCGGTCAGCTCCTCGTGGGTGCGCAGCGTGATCGGGGCGCCGCCGCTCTCGTTCCAGCTGCGCACCCCCTTCTCCAGCTGCTTGCCGACCAGGCCGTGGGAGATGGCCAGGTGGCTGCCCGGGGCCATGGGCTCCATCAGCCGCTGGATGATCTCCTTGGGCCGGTCGCTGTCGGGCAGGAACTCCACCACGCCGAGCAGCACCAGCCCGATCGGCTGCGAGAAGTCCAGATGCGCGCCCGCCGCAGCGATGATCTTGTCGGGGTCGCGCAGGTCGCTGTCGACGAACCAGGTGTCGCCCTGCCCCGAGGTGCGCAGCAGCGCCCGCGCGTGGGCCAGCACCGCCGGGTCGTTGTCCACGTACACGACCTTGCAGTCGGCCGAGACCGACTGGGCGACCTGGTGGGTGTTGTCGGCCGTGGGGATCCCGGTGCCGACGTCGAGGAACTGCCGGACCCCCGCCTCCGCGGCCATGTGGCGCACCGCCCGGCCGAGGAACTCGCGGTTCGTCCTGGCCAGGATGGGCAGCTCGGGGACCGCCTGGAGGATCTGCGCGCTCACCACGCGGTCGATCTCGTAGTTGTCCTTGCCCCCCAGCCACAGGTCATAGATCCGGGCCGGACTCGGGATCTCGGTGTTCACACGGCTGAGCGGACCGTCGGTCATCGTCGTGCCTTCCTGAGGGGGGTACGCGACAGCCTAACGCGAGGAAGATCCGAAGTGTCAGTCTTCCATCCCGGAGCGGAGAGCGGAGAAGGCGCCGGGACCTCGGGGCGGAGGTCCCGGCGCCGCCCGGCGCGCGGCCCCGGTCAGCCGATCGTGATCAGCCCGTAGCCGTCGTCGTAGCGGTGGTAGATCAGCCGGCCGCGGCCGGTCTCCGCGTCGGCGAAGAACTCGAACGCCCGGCCGTTGACCTTCAGCCGGTCCACCGCCTCGGCGGTGGTCAGCCGGGGCGCCGGGCCGGGATCGACCGTGAGCGGCATCATCACCTCGCCGAGCGCCTCCGGCCGCGGCTCCACCTGGGCCAGCAGGTAGCCGTCACCGGCCCGGTACAGGACGCTGTCCTGCCCGCTGCCGGCCTCGGTGAACAGGTAGAAGTCGAAGTCGAGCTGCTCCATGTCGAAGGCGGCCTCCTCCGGCGTGGCGCGGTAGGCGCCCAGCGTCTTGTGCCGGACGATCTCCTGCTCGGCGTCCGGCCCGCGCCGCGGGCGCGGCAGGACCGGCAGCGAGGACTCCCGCTCTGGCCAGTGGCGCCCGCGCAGCTCCCCCCAGTGCCTGGCGGTGCGCCGCAACCGGGTGCGTACCCGATCCTCCAGCAGATCGAGCGCCTGGTACATGGACGAGCCCGCGGCCTGGGCGCGGATGAGGCGCCCGCTGACGTCGAGGTTGGCCTGTGCCGTGTACGGCCGCTTCACGTCGGGGGCGGCGGGGGCCGTCAGCTTGATCCGCGCGTGCAGCACGGGCTCGTGGGCCAGCCGGGCCAGCGCGGCGATGGCCTGCCGGGCGTGCTCGACGGCTCCCTGGCGGACCGGGCCGCGCCTCTCGACGCGAACGTCGGCGGGGTCTATGGCGACCGGCGTGTTCCGGCGTCTCATGTCGTGCCTCCTTCTGCCGTTCCGTGCGATCACAGCCAATCGCTGAGCCGCAGGTCGCGGGTAGAGGAGAAAGACCATGTCCAAAGGACCTCCGGCCCTAGGCGTTCCTCGGGTCCGCGCGGACCATGGAACGGGGCCGTACCCGTGGTGGCGTCCTCGGCGCCGGGTCAGCCGCCCAGGACGTGGGAGGCGAGGCGGGCGCGGTGCCAGGCGGCGTCGCCGAACAGCCTGGCGGCGGAGTGGGCCCGTTTGAAGTAGAGGTGGGCCTCGTGCTCCCAGGTGAAGCCGATGCCGCCGTGCAGCTGAATCGTCTCGGCGGTCACGGCGGAGAACGCCTCGGCGCAGTACGCCTGCGCGGTCGCGGCGCGTACGCCCAGGTCGGGAGCGTTCTCGGCGAGCGCGAGGGCGGCGTCGTGGCTGACGGAGCGGGCCGACTCGACCAGCACGTACAGGTCGGCCAGCCGGTGCTTGACCGCCTGGAACGAGCCGATCGGCCGGCCGAACTGCTCCCTGACCTTCACGTAGTCGAGCGTCATCTCCAGGCAGCGGGCGCTGCCGCCGAGCTGTTCGGCGCTGAGGGCGGTGGCGGCGACCGCGAGCAGCCGGTCGAGGACCCGGTGCCCGTCGGCGCCGATCAGCCGGGCCGGCGCCCCGTCGAACGTCACGCGCGCCTGCGGCCTGGTGCGGTCGAGCGTGGTCAGCGGCTCCACCTGCACGCCGGGAGCGGAGGGCTCGACGGTGTGGACGGCGAGGTCGCCGTCGGGCGTGAGGGCGGGCACGATGAGCAGGTCGGCACGCGCGCCGTCGAGCACGTGCTCCTTCACCCCGGTGAGCCGGCCGTCGCGCACCCGCGCCCGGATCGCCGCCGGGTCCCAGGTGCCGTTCTCCGCCCAGGCGACGGCGCCGACCCGGCTGCCGTCGGCGAGGCCGGGCAGGGGATCGGTGGCCCCGCAGGCGAGCAGTGCCTCGGTCGCGAGCACGGCGGAGCCGAGGTAGGGGAGCGTGGCCAGGGTGCGGCCCAGCTCCTCGCACACCACCTGGGTCTCGGCCGCCGTGCAGCCCGCCCCGCCGTGCTCCACGGGAACGGCCAGCCCGAAGGCCCCCACCTGGTCGGCGAGCAGCCGCCAGATGGTCTCGTCGTAGCCCGCTTCGGCGTCCGGCTCGGGCCGGGACGGGGGGTTGCGCGCGAGAAGGGCGCGCACGGTGCGCCGCAGCTCTTCCTGCTCGTCGGTGCTGATCACGTTCGTCCCAAGGGTCAACGGTCGGGATCCTTATTCTAACAACTGTTTGGTAGAGTGCCACCTGTGAACCGGAGCGAAACCTTCAGAGCCGAGGTACGCGCCTGGCTGGAGGACAACCTGTCGGGCGAGTTCGCCGGAGCCCGCGGGCTGGGCGGACCCGGCCGCGAGCACGAGGCGTTCGACGTCCGGCTGGCCTGGGAGCGGCACCTGGCGGCGGCCGGCTGGACCTGCCTGGGCTGGCCCGAGCAGTATGGCGGGCGAGGCGCGAGCGTCGAGGACCAGGTGGCCTTCCACGAGGAGTACGCCCTGGCCCGCGCGCCCGCCCGGGTCGGTCACATCGGCGAGAACCTGCTCGGCCCGACCATCATCGCGTTCGGCACCGACGAGCAGCGCCGGCGGTTCCTGCCGCCGATCGTGGACGTCGAGGAGCTGTGGTGTCAGGGCTACTCCGAGCCCGGCGCCGGCTCCGACCTGGCCGGCGTGCAGACCCGCGCCGAGTTCGACGGCGACCGGTGGCGCGTCAGCGGGCAGAAGGTGTGGACCTCCCTCGCCCTGGAGGCCGACTGGTGCTTCGTGATCTGCCGCACCGAGCCCGGCTCCACCCGCCACCACGGGCTGTCCTACCTGCTGGTGCCGATGCGCCAGGACGGCGTGGAGATCAGGCCGATCGTGCAGATGACCGGCACCAGTGAGTTCAACGAGGTCTTCTTCGACGACGCGGTGACCGACGCCGCCAACCTCGTCGGCGCGCCCGGCGACGGCTGGAAGATCGCCATGGCCACGCTCGGCTTCGAGCGCGGCGTGGCCACGCTCGGCCAGCAGGTGGGCTTCCGTCACGAGCTGGAGGCCGTCATCGAGGTCGCCCGGCGCACCGGCGCGATCGACGACCCGTTGCTGCGCGACCGGCTCGTCCGCTCCTGGATGGGCCTGCGGGTCATGCGGCTCAACGCGGTCCGCACCATGGCGGGCATCGCGGCGGGCGCGCCGGGGCCCGAGTCGTCCATCTCCAAGCTGGTCTGGGGCGTCTGGCACCGGGAGCTGGGCGAGCTGGCCATGGACGTGCTCGGCGCCGCCGGGATGATCGCCGACGGGCCGCCGTACGACCTGAGCGACGCGCAGCGGCTCTACCTGTTCTCCCGGTCCGACACGATCTACGCCGGCTCGAACGAGATCCAGCGCAACATCATCGCCGAGCGCGTGCTCGGGCTGCCCCGCGAGGCGCGTCCCGGGAGCGGGCGATGAAGAGGAGTAGGCGATGCAGGGGGAGCGGGCGATGAAATACGCGGTGCTGGCGCCGGTCGCCGCGAACACCACCGCCGACCCCGAGTGGATCGGCGGCTTCGCCCGGCACGCCGAGGCGTGCGGGTTCGAGTCCATCGTGGTGGTCGAGCACACCGTGGTCATGAGCAGATACTCCAGCGTCTACCCGTACGACCGGTCGGGGCGGATGGAGCTGGCCGACGACTGCGCCATCCCCGACCCGCTCGACCTGCTCGGCTTCCTGGCCGGCCGGACGACCCGGATCGGGCTGGCCACGGGCGTCCTGGTCCTGCCCAACCACCATCCCGTCGTCCTGGCCAAGCGCGCCGCCACCCTCGACGCGCTCTCCGGCGGACGGCTGCGCCTGGGCGTCGGCATGGGGTGGATGAAGGAGGAGATCGAGGCCTGCGGAACCGACTTCGCCACGCGCGGGCGGCGGGCCGACGAGCAGATCCGGGTGATGCGCGCCCTGTGGTCCGGTGAGTCGCCGGACGGGGTCAGCCACCACGGGGAGTTCTTCGGTTTCGACGGGGCCATGACGTACCCCAAGCCGGTGCGCGGCGCGGTGCCGATCCACATCGGCGGCCACAGCGTCGCGGCCGCGCGCCGCGCGGGCCTGCTCGGCGACGGCTTCCAGCCGCTCGGAGTGGCGGGGGAGGACCTACGGAGGCTGCTCGGCGAGATGCGCGCCGCGGCCGACCAGGCGGGACGCGATCCGCTCGCTCTCGAACTCACCCTCGGGCACCTCGTCTCCCGGATCACGCCTGAGAAGGCCGATGCCCTGGCCGCCCTCGGCGCGGACCGGATCCTGCTGTCGGGGACGCCGACGGCAGACCTGGCGGCTGCCATGGACGAGCTCTCCGCCTGTGCGGCCCGCCTCGGGCTGACGCCCTGATGGGCGCCGATCCCCGGCGGGCGCCGCCGCTCCGGTCGGCGACCCGGTCGGCGTCCAGGTGAGCGACCATGTGAGCGCCCCAGCGGGCGGTCCTTCGAGCGGCCTTTCGAGTGGCCTGTGAGCGGCCCGGTGAGCGGCCCGGTGAGTGGACTGGAGGCGGCCGACGTGGCCGGGCTCGCCGACCTGGTCTCCCGGTACGCGCTGTACGCCGACGAGCGGGACATCGCGGGGCTGACCGGGTTGTTCACCGGAGACGGTGTGCTCGTGCTGCCCGACCCGCCGCGCGAGCTGGAGCCGGTCCTGACGCGGACCGGGCCCGAGGAGATCGGCCGGGCGGTGTCCGCGCTGGACGGCTTCGTCCTGACCTTCCACGCGCTCTGCGGCCAGGTGTTCGACGTGGGGCCGGAGCCGGGCACCGCGACGGGCAGGGTGGCTTGTGTGGCGCACCACCTGGCCGAGCGCGACGGCGGGCCGTCCGACCTGGTGTGGCACCTGCGCTACCTCGACGCCTACCGGCAGGAGGCGGGCGCCTGGCGGATCATCCGGCGGGCGATCCGCATCGACTGGATCGAGACCCGGCCGGTGCGCCGCCTGCGCGGCCGGACCGGCTGAGGCCGGGGGAGCGCGGTCGGCCTGCGCGGGTCGAGACTCTCCGGTCCGAAGGAGAGTGCGGTCAGCCGGGCTGGAGGACTCCGACGTCGCCGATCGACATGGTCATGGCGAAGACCCGGGAGGTGAGCAGCCAGCCGGCCGGGGTGCGGGCCCAGTGGTCGTCGTACTCGCCGAGGCATTCGTAGGAGCGGCCCGCGAAGGGACCGGCGCCCTGATGGTGAACCCGGGCGTAGGTGAGGGAGCGGGCCCGGTCGCCGGACACCTCGACCCGGTGGTTGCCGAGCAGGTGCTGGGAGGCAGCCGAGGTGGGTGGCGACGCCCCTTTCAGGACGAGGCCGGGAGGTCGCCGGCCAGGAGTTCGGGTGACTCGGAGCGGCCGTCGAGGACGCGGTTGACGCGGGTGACGACCTGCCAGCCGTCCGGGCCCCGGCGCAGGGTCCAGTGGTTGGCGGTGGCGCGGCGGACCCTGAACCCGTCGCCGGAGCGGTCCCTGACGATCATCAGGGAGTAGCCGCGGGCGACCGCCTCGTCCCCGCTCACCGTGACGTGCGGGGCGCCGATGACGTGGGCGCAGCCGCGGGCGATCCAGCCCTGGTGCGCGTCGGAGCGGACCATGGCGGCGATCTCGTCCCGGCCGTTCATCAGCAGTTCGTCCACGTCGTACACGCCGGCGGGCTCCCAGAGCGCGGCGACGGCGTCGGCGCTGCCGCTGTCGACCAGCGGGCCGTAGGACAGGACGAGGCGGGTCACCTCCAGCTCGTCCTCCAGCCTGCGCGTGCGCTCCTCCAGCAGGGCGAGCCGCTCCTCGACGCCGGTCAACGGTCCTCCCCGAGACGAGCCGATCCGGTGGCCGATCCCGTGGCCGATCCGGTGGCCGATCCGGTGGCCGGTTCCGTGGCCGGTCCCGTGGTCACTCCCGGGGCCGGGTACGGTTCCGGGGCCGGTGGGCCGAAGTCGAGGCCGATCTCGACCCCGAGGGCGTGCAGTGCCTCCAACTGGTCGCAGTAGTGGGCGGACGAGGTGGCGGCCACGTAGACGGCCGCCACCGTGGCGCCCGCCTCACGGACCCGTTCCAGGGCGCGCGCGGCGGGGCCGGGCGAGCCCGTCGGGTCCACCGGGCGGCTGATGCCGAGCACGACGTCGAAGGCGTCGGGCAGGTCGGTCTCGCGGAGCATCGTGGCGAGCGTGTCCAGGGGCAGCCCGAACGGCGCCCAGCCGTCGCCGTGGGTCGTCGCTCGGCGCAGTGAGCGCCGGGTCTGGCCGCCGATCCACATCGGCACCCGAGGTTGCACCGCGTGCGGCTCCACCACGAATCCGGAGTAGTCGTAGTAGCGGCCGTGGAACTCCGGCTCCCGCCGCGAGAGGGAGGCGCGCAGGGCGGCGAGCGCCTCGTCGGCGCGCGGGCCGCGATCCTCGAACGGCACGCCGAGCAGCTCGAACTCCTCCTCCAGGCTGCCCACGCCCAGCCCGAGGGTGAGCCGCCCACCGCTGATCAGGTCGAGCGTGCCGTACCTCTTGGCGATCTCCAGGGGGTGGTGGTAGCCGAGCACGAGCACGTGGGTGGCCAGCCGGATGCGGCGGGTGCGGGCGGCGAGATAGCCGAGCGTGGCGAGCGGATCCCAGTAGGCGCCGCCGCGCTGCCGGGCCGCCTCGGCCGGCACGGCCACGTGCTCGCTGCAGGTGAGGTGGTGGTAGCCGAGCCGGTCGGCGGTCTCGGCGACGCGGCCCAGGTCGTCGGCGCCCGCCGTGGCCTCCCACTCCGAGTGGGTGCCCGGAAAGCGCACCACGATGGGACTCACTATGCCGATCCGCACCGGCTTCACCTCGCATCGTCTCTGGACCCTGGTTCGCGGAATTCTTTCTACTCAACCGGTCGCCGGGCTGACCTGCCGGTCTCACTGAACGGAATCGGACAGGACGGAGCGTACGGGTCGTTCGACGTCTTCCCACCGGGGCAGCGCGTTGCTATGGTCCAGACAAGAATTCATTTCAGTTTTGGGGGGTGTGATGGCCGCTCTCAGCACTGAGCAGGCTTCGCCGGCGGCGCCGCGACGGGACCTGCCGCCGTCGATGGTCGAGCGGATGACGCTGATCATGGACGCGTTCACCGGCCGTTCCACCCGGCTCACCCTTGAGGACGTCGCCCGCCGTACCCATCTCCCACGCTCCACGGCACACCGGATCCTCGACCAGCTCGTCCAGCTGAACTGGCTCGACCACACGTCCTTCGGCTATCGCCTGGGCAAGCGCGCACTCGGCCTCGGCGGCCGCGACGGCAGCCACGGCGAGATCCGCGAGGCGGCCGCGCCGCTGCTGCACGAGCTGCAGATCAAGACGGGGATGGTCGTCCACCTCGCGGTCCTCGACGGCGCGGAGGTCTTCTACCTGGACAAGGTCGGCGGCAGGTTCGCCCTGTCGGTGCCCTCGCGGGTGGGCGGCCGGGCGCCGGCCCACTGCACCGCGCTGGGCAAGGCGATCCTCGCCTGGCTGGAGCCGGAGCAGGTCGACACGCTGATCGACGGCCCCATCAGCCGGCTGACCAACCACACGATCGGCGACATCGCCACCCTGCACCAGGAGCTCAACCGGATCCGGCAGCGCCACGGCCTGGCCTTCGAGCGGGGGGAGTGCTTCCCGCAGATCTCCTGCGTGGCGGCGGCGATCCGCGGTCACGAGGGGCCGGTGGCGAGCATCTCCCTGGTCGGCGAGAGCCGTACCCCGTTGGAGAAGGTCGCCCCGCTCGTGGTCGACGCCGCGCGGCAGGCCGCGCTGACGCTCTTCCCTGGCCTGGAGAGCCCGCGGCGCACCCGCGCCGCCGCGCGGACGCCCGACCCCACCTGGTCCACCGAGACGATGAACCAGATGCTGGCCGTCGGCCAGGACGGCGACTGGCTGTGAGGCGCGAGGACGATCACCCCCAGTGGTCGCCCCAGCCCCACAGGTTGGGCCCCGGCGGCGCCTGATCGGCGGGCAGCGGCCGCTCGACGCCGAACCGGCCGCGGAAGAACAGCATCGGGCGCTGCTCGCGGACCGGCTCCAGCTCCACGACCCGGCCGATCACCACGTCGTGGTCGCCCGCCACGTGCACGTCGTGCACCTCGGCGTGCACCCGCAGCAGCACGTCGCGCAGCGCCGGCGTGCCCCATCGGGACAGGTCCCAGTCGAGCCCGTCGTACTTCCTGCCCTTGCTGGAGCCGAACCGGCCGCAGATGTCGACCTGCTCCTCGCCCAGCACGTTCACGCAGAAGCGGCCCGAGTCGCGGATCCGGGGCCAGGTGCGGCCGTTGTGGTCGGCGCAGAACAGGATCAGCGGCGGCTCCAGCGACACCGAGGCGAACGACTGGCACGCGAAGCCCACCGGCTCCTCGCCGTCCAGGCCGCTGATCACCGTCACGCCGCTCGCGAACATCCCCATCGCCCGCCGGAACTCCGCCGGGGTCGGCGCGCCGGGGTCCGGAGTGAACGGCGAGTCGGAGGATGCGGCTGTCATCAATTCACCTCGCGTACCGGGGGGTGGCTCGGATGACGAACGTACAAAAGCCCGTACGGCGCCCAGACGGCGGGATCCCGATGAGTGGAAGGGCTTTCCGCTCCGGCAGGCCCCCGACTCTCGTCGCCCGGCGTTCCGGTCCCGGTCTCGCTGATTGGGATGATCTCAGGGCTCGCCCGTTCTGTCCGATTACCTTCGACGAAGCCTACCTATGGACGGATGATGACCACGGAGCTGACCCACGAGTCGACCCTGCGCGAGCTCGCCACCGAGGAGGGGGTGCTGCGCTACCACGAGGCAGGCCAGGGCCCGCCGCTGCTGCTCCTGCACGGTTCGGGCCCCGGCGTCACGGGCTGGCGCAACTACCGCGACAACCTGGCCACCCTGTCCGAGCGGTTCCGCTGCCTGGTCCTGGAGTTCCCCGGGTTCGGGGTCAGCGACCCGACCGACCGGCACCCCATGGTCGCGGCGGGCGGCGCGGTGATCCGCTTCCTCGACGGGCTCGGCCTCCAGCAGGTGGATGTGATCGGCAACTCCATGGGCGGCATCGTGGCCGCCCAGGTGGCCATCGCCAACCCCGACCGGGTGCGCCGGCTCGTCACCATCGGGGGCATCGGCCGCAACCTGTTCAGCCCGGGCCCCGGCGAAGGCATCAACCTGCTCATGGAGTTCACCGAGAACCCCACCCGGCAGGCGCTGATCCAGTGGCTCCACTCCATGGTGTACGACCCGGCCCTCGTCACCGAGGAGCTCATCGAGGAGCGCTGGGCCCAGGCCACCGACCCGGCCACGCTGGCCGCCGCCCGCCGGATGTACGGCAGGGCCGCGTTCGCCGCCCAGCGGGCCCACGCGGCCGCCTCCGACGCGCCGCCGTACTGGGCGATGCTGCACAAGCTGAAGGCCAGGACGCTGATCACGTGGGGCCGCGACGACCGGGTCAGCCCGCTCGACATGGCCCTCGTCCCGATGCGCACCATCCCCGACGCCGAGCTGCACGTCTTCCCCGACTGCGGCCACTGGGTGATGATCGAGCAGAAGGCCGCCTGGGAGAGCGCCGTGCTGGCCTTCCTGACCAGGAAGGATGGCCGGTGACCGGCTGGGACCACGAGTTCGACCTCGTCGTCGTCGGGAGCGGCGGCGGTGGCATGACCGCCGCGCTGACGGCGCGCGACAGCGGACTGTCGGTGGTGGTGGTCGAGAAGGGCTCGAAGTACGGCGGCAGCACCGCGATCTCCGGCGGCGGCGTCTGGATCCCGAACAACCCCACCCTGCGGGCCAGGGGGCACGACGACAGCCGAGAGTCGATCCGCCGCTACCTCGACCTGCTGACCGGCGGCCGGGTCCCGGCGGCCCGGCTCGACGCGTACGTCGACCACGGCCCGGCCGCGATGGAGCTGCTCGGCACGAGCAGGTGGATGCGCTTCTTCTGGACCAAGGGCTACGCCGACTACCACCCCGAGCTCGACGGCGGCCGGCCGCTCGGGCGGTCGATCGAGGCGGTGCCGTTCGACACCCGCAAGCTCGGCGAGGACGAGAGGTACCAGCGGCCCAACAGCATGAAGGGCCCGCTGGGCCTGTGGATCACCGGCAAGGACTACCACGACCTGGCCATGGTCAAGCGCACCTGGCGCGGCCGGTGGGCCTCCGTCGTCGCCGCCTGGCGGGTCTCCTCGAACGTGGTCCGCCGCCGGCACATGGCCACCGGCGGGCGGGCGCTCGTCGCCCGGCTGCGGATGGCGCTCAAGGACGCGGACGTCCCGCTCTGGCTGAAGACCCCCATGAAGGACCTCGTCACCGGCGACGACGGCGCCGTCACCGGCATCGTCGCCGAGCGCGACGGCCAGCCCGTGCGGATCCGCGGCCGGCTCGGCGTGCTGCTGGCGACCGGCGGCTTCGACCACAACCGGGAGCTGCGGGCGAGGTACCTGCCCGAGGGCGGACAGGCCGACTTCGGCATGGGCGCCCGGGAGAACACCGGCGACGGCATCCTGGCCGGCGAGCGGCTCGGCGCCGCGCTCGACCTGATGGACGACGCCTGGTGGATGCCCGCCGTGCGGCACCCCGCCGGGGCGACCATCCCGCTGGTGTCGGAGCGGTGCATCCCGCCGTCGATCATCGTGTCGGCCCAGGGCACCCGGTTCACCAACGAGTCGTCCCCGTACGTGAACTTCGTGCACGACCAGCTCGCGGGCGGGCACGTACCGGCCTGGTTCGTGATGGACGCCAAGGCCCGCGCCCGCTACCCGTTCGCGCAGATCCTGCCCGGGATGCCGATCCCCAAGGAGTTCTACGACCAGGGCATCGCGTTCACCGCCACCACGCTCGGCGAGCTGGCCGGGAAGATCGGCGTCCCGGCCGAGGCGCTGGCCGGGACCGTGGCCCGGTTCAACCGGTTCGCCGAGGCCGGCCGGGACGACGACTTCGGCCGCGGCGACAGCGCCTACGACCGCTACTACGGCGACCCGACCCTGCCCAACCCGAACCTCGACGTCATCGACAGGGCCCCCTTCTACGCGTTCCGGATCGAGGTCGGCGACCTCGGCACCAAGGGCGGCCTGGTGTGCGACGAGCACAGCCGGGTGCTGCGCGGCGACGGCTCGGTGATCGACGGCCTCTACGCCACGGGCAACACCTCGGCGTCGGTCATGGGCAACGAGTACGCCGGACCCGGCGCCACGATCGGCCCGTCGATCGTCTTCGGGTACATCGCCGCGCGGCACGCCGCCTCCAGAGCGCGCTCGGGCGGGCAGGTCACGCTGCCCCACTCGGCGTGACGGCGGGGACGGAGACGGCCATGACGCAACCGGCATCGCTCAAGGTCCGAGTCGTCGAGGTGATCCGCGAGACACCGGACGCCCACTCGCTCGTGCTGGAGCCCGCCGACGGCGACGACTCCCGGCTCGGCTACCGGCCCGGCCAGTTCCTCACCGTACGGGTGCCGACCAGCCGGCCGGAGGGCGCGGCGCGCTGCTACTCGCTCAGCAGCTCGCCCGTCTGCGACGACAGGCTCAAGGTGACCGTCAAACGCACCCGGGACGGCTACGGATCCAACTGGATCTGCGACAACGTCACCGAGGGTGACGTGCTGGAGGTGCTGCGGCCCTCGGGCACGTTCACCCCGTCCTCGCTCGACGACGACCTGCTGCTCTTCGCGGGCGGCAGCGGCATCACCCCGGTGATGTCGATCCTCAAGTCGTGCCTGCGCGGCGGGACGGGCGCCGTCACCCTGGTCTACGCCAACCGGGACGAGCGGTCGGTCATCTTCCGTGACGAACTGGTCGCGCTGGCCGCCGAGCACGGCGAGCGGCTGACGGTCGTGCACTGGCTGGAGTCGGTGCAGGGCCTGCCGACCGCGGCCGGACTGGCCGCGCTGGCCAGGCCGTACGCGGGCCGGGAGGCGTTCGTGTGCGGGCCGGAGCCGTTCATGGACGTCGTCACGGCGATCCTCGCCGGGATGGGCGCGCCCCGGGTCCACGTCGAGCGGTTCGAGTCGCTGGCGGGCGACCCGTTCGCCGAGTCCGGCGTGGTGATCGACGAGGCGGCCCCCGGCGGCACGGCCGAGGTCGAGCTGGACGGCCGGACGACGACGGTGGCGTGGCCGGCCGGCGCCAAGCTGCTCGACGTGCTGCTGGCCGCCGGCCTGGACGCGCCGTACTCGTGCCGCGAGGGGTCGTGCAGCGCGTGCGCCTGCGTGCTGCTGGAAGGGGAGGTCACGCTGGAGCACAACACGGTGCTGGACGAGCGCGACCTGGCCGACGGGCTGATCCTGTCCTGCCAGGCGATCCCGGTCAGCGAACACGTCAAGGTCACCTACGACGGCTGAACCCGCCCGCGCCACCGGCGGCTCCCACTGAGCGGGAAGCGCGCACCGGCGTGGCGGCCATGACTGGAACCCTTACCCCGACGTCGACATCTGCGGAGGACTGGATGCTGGAAGAGGCGCAGCGGGCCGCCGCGGCCGAGCGGCTGCGGGTGGCCGAACGGGACCGGGCCCCGATCGGGCCGCTGACCGAGTCCTTCCCGGACATCGACGTGGTGGACGCGTACGAGATCCAGCTCGCCGGCATCCGTGGGCGGCTCGCCGCCGGCGCCCGGGTCCTCGGGCACAAGGTGGGGCTGTCCTCCCTGGTGATGCAGCAGATGATGGGCGTCGACGAGCCCGACTACGGGCACCTGCTCGACGACATGGCGCTGTCGGAGGACGTGCCGATCCAGGTGGATCGCTACTGCTACCCGCGGATCGAGGTCGAGATCGGCTACGTGCTCGGCGCGAGCCTGCCCGGCGAGGGGTGCACCGAGGCGGACGTGCTGGCCGCGACCGAGTACGTGGTGCCGAGCATCGAGCTGATCGACAGCCGGATCCGCGACTGGAAGATCGGCCTGGCCGACACGATCGCCGACAACGCGTCCTCGGCCGGCGTGCTGCTCGGCGCCGCCCGGGTGAGCCCGGCCGAGCTGGACCCGGCCGACGTGGAGGCGGTGCTCTACCAGGACGGCCAGGAGGTCGCCCGGGGCAACACCAGCGCCGTCCTGGGGAACCCGACCACCGCCGTGGCCTGGCTGGCCAGGAAGGTCGCCTCGTTCGGGGTGAAGCTCGAAGCGGGGCACGTCATCCTGCCCGGCTCCTGCACCAGGGCGATCGACGTGCGCCCTGGCGACGCCTTCCGCGCCGAGTTCGCCGGGCTCGGCTCCGTGACCGCTCGATTCACATGAGTTCGCACGAGTACGCACGAGTACGCACGAGTTTGGCTGAGTCAGACGAAATGAGGTTGGGACTGTGACCAAGGCGACCGCCGCGATCGTCGGCTCTGGCAACATCGGGACCGACCTGATGTACAAGCTGCTGCGCTCCGAGCTGATCGAGCCGCGCTGGATGATCGGCGTCGAGCCCGACAGCCCCGGGCTCAAGCGCGCCGGGGCCGAGGGCCTGACCGCCTCCGCCGAGGGAGCCGGCTGGCTGCTCGCCCAGGACGAGCGGCCCGACCTCGTCTTCGAGGCCACCTCGGCGTACGTGCACAAGGAGAACGCGCCGAAGTACGCGGCCCTCGGCATCCAGGCGGTCGACCTCACCCCGGCCGCGCTCGGCCCGGCCGTGGTGCCCGCCGTGAACCTCGGGGCGCACCTCGACGCGCCCAACGTCAGCCTGATCACCTGCGGCGGGCAGGCGACGATCCCCATCGTGCACGCCGTCTCGCGGATCACCGAGGTGGCCTACGCCGAGATCGTGGCCAGTGTCGCCTCGCCGTCGGCCGGGCCCGGCACGCGGGCCAACATCGACGAGTTCACCCGCACCACCGGCCGGGGCATCGAGACGATCGGCGGCGCCGCCAAGGGCAAGGCGATCATCATCCTGAACCCGGCCGAGCCGCCGATGCTCATGCAGGACACGATCTTCTGCTCGACCCCCGAGGACGCCGACCGCGAGGCCGTCGCCTCCTCGATCAAGGAGATGGTGGCCGCCGTGGCGTCGTACGTGCCCGGCTATCGGCTGCGTGCCGAGCCGCAGTTCGACGACCCCACGCCGGTGAGCGGCAGGCTCGCCCGGGTCGCCGTGTTCGTCGAGGTCGAGGGCGCGGGCGACTACCTGCCGCCGTACTCCGGCAACCTCGACATCATGACCGCAGCCGCCACCAAGGTCGGTGAGGGCTTCGCGCAGCGGCTCCTCGCCGAGCGCTCCTAGCACAGGGAGATCATCCATGCCTTACAGCGCCGACCTGGACATCCGGGTCACCGACTCGTCGCTGCGCGACGGCTCCCACGCCAAGCAGCACCAGTTCACGGTCGAGCACGTGCGCTCCATCGTGGCCGCGCTCGACGAGGCGGGCGTGCCGGTCATCGAGGTCACGCACGGCGACGGCCTGGGCGGCTCGTCGTTCAACTACGGCTTCAGCCACACCCCCGAGCAGGAGCTGATCAAGGCCGCGGTGGCGACCGCGAAGCGGGCCAGGATCGCGTTCCTGATGCTGCCCGGCCTCGGCATCCAGGACGACATCCGCGAGGCGGCCGACAACGGCGCGAGCATCTGCCGGATCGCCACCCACTGCACCGAGGCCGACATCTCGGTCCAGCACTTCGGCCTGGCCAGGGAGCTGGGGCTGGAGACGGTCGGGTTCCTGATGATGGCGCACAGCCAGCCGCCGGAGGTGCTCGCCAAGCAGGCCCGGATCATGGCCGACGCGGGCTGCCAGTGCGTGTACGTCGTCGACTCGGCCGGCGCGCTGATCATGGAGCAGACCGGCGACCGGATCGCCGCCCTGGTGTCCGAGCTCGGGTCCGACGCGCAGGTGGGCTTCCACGGGCACGAGAATCTCGGCCTCGGCGTCGCCAACTCGGTCATCGCCGTGCGTGCGGGGGCCCTGCAGATCGACGGCTCGACCCGCCGGTTCGGCGCGGGCGCGGGCAACACGCCCGTCGAGGCGTTCGCCGCCGTCACCGAGCGGCTCGGCATCCGCACCGGCATCGACACCCTCAAGATCATCGATGCCGCCGAGGACGTCGTACGCCCGATCATGGACGGCGAGTGCCAGCTCGACCGGCTGACGCTCACCATGGGCTACGCCGGTGTCTACTCCAGTTTCCTCAAGCACGCCGACCGCCAGGCCGCCAAGTACGGCGTGTCCGGAGCCGAGATCCTCATCGAGGCCGGGCGCCGCAACCTCGTCGGCGGTCAGGAAGACCAGCTCATCGAAATCGCAGTCGCCCTCGCGGCGAAGAAGTGAGAGAAGCCATGGCCAATCCGGTACTCGAAGCGGTCACCCAGCGGGCCGAGGAGATCAGCGCGCTCGGCCCCGCGAACGAGGCACTGGGCAGACTGGACGACCAGGCGGCCAAGGTGCTGCGCGAATCGGGCGCCATCCGGATGCTCCAGCCGTCCGGGCACGGCGGCCTCGAACTGCACCCGCGCGAGTTCGCCGAGACCGTCATGAAGATCGCCGGCCTGGACGGCTCGACCGGCTGGGTCACCGGCGTGGTCGGCGTGCACCCCTGGGAGATGGCGTTCGCCGACCCCAGGGTGCAGCAGGAGATCTGGGGCGAGAACCAGGACACCTGGATCGCCTCCCCGTACGCGCCGATGGGCATCGCCCGGCCGGTCGACGGCGGATACGTCTTCAACGGCCGCTGGCAGTTCTCCTCCGGCACCGACCACTGCGACTGGATCTTCCTCGGCGGCATGCTCGGCGACGCCGACGGCAACATGGCCAAGCCCCCGACCTCGCTGCACCTGATCCTGCCGCGCTCCGACTACGAGATCGTCGACGACTCCTGGGACGTGGTCGGCCTGCGCGGCACTGGCAGCAAGGACATCATCGTCAAGGACGCGTTCGTCCCCGACTACCGGGTGATCCCGTTCTCGAAGGTGGTGGACGGCACCGCCGCCAGGGAGGCCGGGCTCGTCAACCCGACCTACCACCTGCCGTTCTCCGCCGCGTTCCCGCTCGGCATCAGCGCCTCGGTGATCGGCATCGCCGAGGGCGCGCTCGCGCACCACCTGGCGTACCAGAAGGGCCGGGTGCAGATCACCGGCACCAAGATCAAGGACGATCCGTACGTGCTCTACGCGATCAGCGAGGCGGCGGCGGACATCGCGGCGGCGCGCTCGGCGCTGCTCGACAACGTCTCGCGCATGTACGACGTCGTGGCCACCGGCCGCGAGGTCACCTTCGGCGAGCGGGCCGTGGGCCGCCGCACCCAGGTCCAGGCGGTCTGGCGGGCGGTCCGCGCGGTGGACGAGATCGTGGCGCGCTCCGGCGGCAACGCCATGCGCGTGGACAACCCGATCCAGCGCTTCTGGCGCGACGCGCACGTGGGCCTCACCCACGCGATCCACGTGCCGGGCTCGGTCTTCCACGTCTCCGCGCTGACCGAGCTGGACATCGAGCCGCCGCAGGGGCCGATGCGCTCGATGATCTGAGTCGGCATGAGGGTCGAACGAACGCGATCCTCCACGTCGAGGTCGACCTGCACCAGCCGCGCTCGGCGGAGCTCGCCGCCCTCGTTCCCGGCGTGGTCCGGAAGAACGGGCGCACCGTGGCGTTCGACACCGAGACGATGACGGCCGCCTACGGCCTGCTCCAGCTCATCGTCCTGCTCACCCAGATCGGGCCGTGAGTGATGGCGCGTGTGCTGAATTCACGTCCTGCGACGGTCAGTGCCCGGACGGTGCCAGATGGGCCCGCTCTCCCTGCGCGCCGAACAGGGTGAGCAACTCGGCCGGCTGGTCGTCGGCGCTGCCGATCCAGTGCGGCACGCGGGTGTCGAACTCCGCGGCCTCGCCGACGCCGAGCCGGAACTCCCGCTCGCCGAGCACGAACCTGATCGACGGGTCCACCGGCCGCTGACCAGCCGTGCCGGTCGTCAGGAGGCGTCGAGGTCGGGGGCCCAGGCGACGCCGTTGATGTGCGATCCGCCGTCCACGAAGAGCGTGTTGCCGGTGAGGTAGCGGGCGTCCTCGCTGGACAGGAACAGCACGACGGGCGCGATGTCCTGCTCCGGGTCGCCCATCCGTCCCATCGGGTTGGACCGGTCGGCCGCCGCGGCGAGCTCCGGGTTCGCCGCCATCCTCCGGTTGAACGCCGCGCTCTTCGCGCCGGGGCAGACCGCGTTGACCACGACCCCGGTGGGCGCCCACTCCCTGGCGGCGGTGCGGGTGAGCGCCCGCAGCGCCTCCTTGGCCGAGTTGTACTCCAGGGTGCCCATGTGGGCGTTGACCCCGTTCAGGGAGCACATGTTGACCACGCGGCCCCAGCCCTGCCTCTTCATGTGCGGGAACGCCGCCCGCATCGCCCAGAACGGCCCGTAGTAGCCCATGGCGAAGCCCTGGCCGAGTTGTTCGTCCGTCTTGTTCTCGACCCGGCCGAGCCCGCCCACACTGCCCCAGGCGTTGTTGACCAGGATGTCGACCCCGCCCCAGGTCCGCACCGCGACGTCCACCATGGCCTCCACCCGCGCCCTGTCGGTGACGTCCGTGGCCAGGAACCGGGCGTCGGCCCCGAACTCGTCGCTCAGCTCCAGGGCGGTGCGCCGGCCGGTCTCCTCGTCGATCTCGGCCACGAGGATCCGCGCGCCCTCGGCGGCGAAGCGGCGGGCCACGCCCCTGCCGATCCCGTCGCCGCCACCGGTGATGATCGCCGTCCGCCCGTCCAGCCGCCCGGAGCCCATGAGGCCCGCCTCCCGCTCGTCGAAAATACGGATCGTGGGGAACCTAGCGCCGCGCCGGGGGACGCCTGGGGATGGATTCCGATCACTGGGATTCCATTCGGGCGGCCTCGTGAGCCCGTACCGGACCTGGAGGACCGGCCCCGGCGGGCGGTGACTCTCACTCAGCGGGAGGCCGGGGGCGGTCCCGGGCGGTCTCTGCCACCTTGGGGTGGACATGAGGCCGCCACGGACCGGAGGGCTCGATGCTCGACCTCTACATCGGCAGATTGGATGGGGGAACGTGACGCAGATCCGAGGACTTGGTTATCTCAAGGTCCAGACGCGTGACATCGACCGCTGGCGCGAGCTCGTGATCGACGGGCTCGGATTCGCGGAAGGATCCGGGCCCGACCCGGACACCCTGTACCTCCGGATGGACGAGCGCCAGGCACGCCTCATCGTGGTGCCCGGCGACACCGACCGGGTGCTCGCCGTCGGCTGGGAGGTGCGCGACCAGTTCGCGCTCGCCACCGTCGGCAGGGCCGTCGAGGCGTCCGGCACACCGGTCAAGATGCTCGACGAGCAGCAGGCCGCCGAGCGCGCGGTGGAGCAGGTCATCACGTTCACCGACCCGGCCGGCGTCCCGGTCGAGATCTTCTTCGGTCCGGTGCTCGACCACAGCCCCGTCGTCACCGGGATGGCGCAGAAGTTCGTCACCGGGCCGCAGGGGATGGGCCACGTCGTGCTGCCCACCACCGCCATGGACGAGACCGTCTCCTTCTACACCGAGGTGCTGGGCTTCCTGCCGCGCGGCGCCATGAAGGTCGGCGGCGGCCGGCCGCCCGTCCGGCGGGTCCGCTTCCTCGGGATCAACCAGCGCCACCACAGCCTGGCCATCTGCCCCGCGCCCTTCGCGGGCGACCCGGGGCTGGTGCACCTGATGGTCGAGGTCGACAGCCTCGACGCGGTCGGGATGGCGCTCGACCGGGTGGGCAAGAGCGGCTTCTCCATCTCCTCGACGCTGGGCCGGCACACCAACGACAAGATGGTCTCCTTCTACGTCCGCGCGCCCGGCGGCTGGGACATCGAGTACGGCACCGACGGCATGCTCGTCGACGAGACCTACTACACGGCCGAGGAGATCACGGCCGACAGCTACTGGGGCCACGACTGGTCCGGGTCCGAGCCGCTCGCCGCCTTCGTCCCCAAGTCCGTCGCCACCACGTCCTGAACGGATCCCCATGAAGCGTGTGCCGCGAGGGAGGGGCGTCGCGTGACCGCCACGCCCTCGGTGGAGCCCGTGAGCGCCGGCTCGCTGACGGGTTTCGACCATGAATGTGACGTGCTCGTGGTCGGCTTCGGCTGCGCCGGCGCCGCCGCCGCGTTCGAGGCCGCGGCGGCGGGCGCCGACGTGCTGGTGCTGGAACGCGCGGGCGGGCCCGGCGGCTCGTCCGCGATGTCCGGCGGCGAGCTCTACCTCGGCGGCGGTACGGCGCTGCAGAAGGCGTGCGGGTTCGACGACGACCCGGACAACATGTTCGCCTACCTCAGGGCCGCCCTCGGGCCGCACGCCGACGAGGAGAAGCTGCGGCTCTACTGCGACGGCAGCGTCGAGCACTTCGAGTGGTTCCGCGCCCGGGGCCTGACGTTCAACGAGTCGCTGTACGACGCGCCGAGCTGGATGCCGCCGACCACGGACGGCCTGATGTGGCTGGGGGAGAACGCCCACCCCTACAACACCCTCGCCCGCCCGGTGCCGCGCGGCCACCGGCCGGCGACCGAGTCCTTCGGCGGCTGGCTGATCATGGAGCGGCTGGTCGCCGCGGCCAAGGCCGCCGGGGCGACCGGCCACGAGGACACGCGGGCCACCAACCTGGTCGTGGACGACGACGGCCGGGTCATCGGGGTCGTGGCGCACCGCTACGGCGACCCGGTCACCTACCGCGCCCGCAGCGCGGTCGTGCTCACCACCGGCGGCTTCGTCGACAACGAGGAGATGCTCGCCCACCACGCCCCGGTGCTCCTCGGCCACGGCAAGGTCAGCGCCGGCCTCGACGACGGGAGCGGCATCCGGATGGCCACCGCGCTCGGCGCGGCCACCCGGCGGATGGCCTCCGTGGAGGTCGCGCTGACGGCGCTCCCCGCCATGCTGGTGCGCGGCCTGCTCGTCAACGGGCTCGGCCAGCGGTTCATCAACGAGGACGTCTACCCCGGCCTGTTCAGCCACGCCGCCGTGGTGCACCAGCCCGGACCGTACTGGGCGATCATCGACGAGGAGGGCTTCGAGGACATCCCCGCGCGCGACCTGTGGGGCGTGCGGCCGCGCCATGTCACCGAGACCCTGGCCGAGCTGGAGGAGGCGCTCGGCATGCCGCCCGGCGCGCTGGAGGCCACCGTCACCGCCTACAACCGGCACGCCGAGCGCAAGCGGGACCCGTACTTCCACAAGGACCCCAAGTGGCTGCGGCCGCTCCGGCCGCCGTTCGCCGCCGCCGACCCGCGCGGCGGGTTCGGCGGCCGGGAGGAGCAGGGGACCGGCGTGGCCGGCTTCACCCTCGGCGGGCTGCACACCACCGTCGACGGCGCCGTGCTGAACCAGTCGGGCCGGCCCATCCCCGGCCTGTACGCGGCCGGCCGGGCCGGAGCAGGGATCCACGGCCAGGGGTACGTCAGCGGCACCTCGCTCGGCGACGGCACCTTCTTCGGCCGCCGCGCGGGCCGGCACGCCGCGACGGCGTCCGAATAGCCACGGCGACGCCGAACAGCCACGGCGGAAGGCGCGACACGCGAAGAAGGCGGCCACCGGATGGTGGGCCGCCTTCTTCGCGTGGGCACGCGCGAGGGCTCAGCTCGGGGGCGGGACGAGCCGCCTGGTCGCCTCGTACGCGCCGCGCACCAGCTCGGCGCGGGCCGGGCCGCTGCGCTTGACGGTGGCGGCGTGGTTGCCGCCCGCGACCCAGACCGGGCCGTCGGCCAGGTGTTCCAGACCCTCGCGCGCCACGTCGTCGGGGTCCGCGATGTTCAGCCCCGGGAGGTCCATCCGCAGCCCGGCGCGTTCCATGGCCGGGGTGCGGGTGATGCCGAGGACGAGTTCGAGCACGTGCACGCCGTGCTCGCCGAGCTCCTGCCAGAGCCCCTCGGCGAAGATCCGGCAGAACGCCTTGACCGCCGAGTAGACGCTGATCTGCGGCTGGCCCAGATAGCCCGCCAGCGAGCCGACCAGCAGGACGCCACCCCGGCCGCGTTCCCTCATCAGCGCGCCGAAGTGGTGCACCAGCGCGAGCTGCGCCGTGATGTTGAGGTCGATCACGTCGCGGAACCGGTCCAGGTCGCCGGTCACGAACTCGTGGCCGTAGCTGTTGGCGCCCGCGTTGTAGATCAGCAGGCCGACCTCCAGCTCGTCGGTCACCGCGCGGAGCGTCCGCAGGGCGTCCGGGTCGAGCAGGTCGAGCTGGACGGTGCGGACCTCGACGCCCGTCGCCCGGACCTTCGCCGCGGTCTCGTCGAGCGGTCCGGGCTTGCGGGCGATCAGCACCAGGTTGAACCCGGCCTCCGCCAGCAGGCGCGCGAACGACGCGCCCACCCCCTCGGAGCCGCCGGCGATCACGGCCCAGGGGCCGTACACGTTCTTGTCGATCACTCTTGCCCGTCCTCCGTCCCGGCGTCGGGCACCGTGACCACGCCGTCCAGCACCGCTCGCCTGATCGAGTCGGACAGTGCCGCGCACCCCGTGAACGCCTCGCCGTTCGGCCCTCCGCCCGGAGCGGCGGCACGTCGTTCCAGGCAGGCGTTCACGGACTCGGAGTCCCACTGGATGCTGGTCTGGTGCCAGCTCGCCTTGCGCACGCCCACGGCGGCGCCGCACTGCAGGCAGCTCAGCGGCTGCATGGGCGCGCCGTCGAGCAGCCTGTTGTCCGTGCGGATCGTCATGGTGTCCGGCTCTCGGCGGCCCGCCGCGCCAGGTTCGCCTCGACCTCCTGCTTCCACACCTCGGTCGGCCGGGTGGTGTCGAGCTCGAACTCGAAGCGCTCCACCATCTCCGGCCGGACGTCGGCCACGTCCACGTAGAACTGCTCGTACCAGCGGCGGAGCTGGTAGACCGGCCCGTCCTCCTCGCACAGCAGCGGGTTGTCGATGCGCGTCTTGTGCTTCCAGATCTGCACGTCCTGGTCGAAGCCCCGCAGGATGAAGTCGCCCAGTTTGACGGCCATGGCATCGGCCGCGCCCGCCGGGAGCTTGTCGCTGCGCCGCACGATGATGCCCGAGTGCAGGACGAACGAGTTGGCGTCGATCGGGTAGTGGGCGTTGATCAGGACGGAATGGAGGTCCATGTCGTCGTAGTGGTAGGTCAGGTCGTCGATCATGAACGACGGGCCGTGGTAGGACGCGACCGAGGTGTTGCCGCGCATCTGCGGCTCGCCGTTCTTGGCGGGCGGGCGCGCGTCGGGACGGCCCACGCCCTTCATGATCTGTGTGGCGACCGGGCCCTCGAAGATGTTCTTGAAGTACGTCGGGAACGAGTAGTGCACGTAGAAGAAGTGCGCCATGTCGACGATGTTGTCCACGACCTCGCGGCAGTTGGTGTCGACCACGATCTCTTTCCAGACCCACGTCGTCCACTCGTCGCTCGTGGCGCCCTCGATGCGGGGGATCGTCACCTCGGGCGGCGGCGGGTTGCCCTCCGGGTCGTTCCAGACGAACAGCAGGCCGTCCTGGTCCATCGTGGTCCACGCGGAGGTGCGGGCGCGCAGCGGGACGCGGCGCGAGTAGGGGATCTGCTTGCAGCGGCCGTCGCCGCCCCAGCGCCAGTCGTGGAACGGGCAGGCGATCTCGTCACCCTTGATCGTGCCCTGGGACAGGTCGGCGCCCATGTGCCGGCAGTAGGCGTCGAGCACGTTGAGCCTGCCGTCGCCGCTCTGGAAGATCACGAGCTTCTGGCCGAAGGCGTTGACGGTGTGCGGTCTGCCGTCCTTGAACCTCTCCGACAGGCCGAGGCAGTGCCAGCCTCTGGCGAATCGCGTGGGCACCGCTTCCGCCTCGATCGCGCGGACGCCGTCGGTGCCGGCTTCTGCTGCAGTCACGTCTATCCAACCCTTCAGGACGCACTTGTCTCCGTTCGTCAACGTAGGAGCTGGGAAGCGCGACCGGACGATGAGTCCCATTGGGCGGGATGCCCCGGACACGCGCAGGCCGGTGCGACGCACCATCATGGACGGCACCTGCCCGACGAGCGCGACACGGAGCGTCAAGACGATGAGTGACGAGGTTCTGGACTCGGTTCGCACGCTACTGCCGAGGTTCGCCGAGCGTGCCCGGTCCACCGACGAGGAGCGGCGGGTCCCGGAGGAGACGATCAGGGAGCTCCTCGACGCCGGGGTCTTCCGGATGCTGCAGCCCAAGCGCTACTCCGGCGCCGAGGGCGACCCGGCGCTGTTCTTCACGGTCGTCCGGGAGATCTCCGCCGTGTGCGGGTCCACCGGCTGGCTGGTCTCCGTGCTCGGGGTGCACGCCTGGCAGCTCGGCCTGTTCGCCGAGGCGGCGCAGGACGAGGTCTGGGGGGACGACCCGGACGTGCTGGTGTCGTCGTCGTACGCTCCCATCGGCCGGCTGACGCCCGTGCGGGGCGGCTACCGGGTGTCCGGCCGGTGGCGGTTCTCCTCCGGGTGCGAGCACGCGTCCTGGGCGCTGGTCGGCGGCCTGGTCGTGGGCGAGCAGGGCAGGCCGGTGGACTTCATGACCGTGCTGGTGCCCCGAACCGAGTACGTGATCGAGGACGTCTGGGACGTCATCGGGCTGCGCGGGACGGCCAGCAACGACATCATCGTGGAGGACGTGTTCGTGCCCGACCACCGCGTCATGCGCAACTACGAGCAGGCGCAGCTGCGCGGCCCCGGCCAGAAGGTCAACACCGGCCCGCTCTACCGGATGCCGTTCGGCGGCATGTTCACGACCACGATCACCGCGCCCGTGATCGGCATGGCGGCCGGCTGCTACCGGTCCTACGTCACCGCGATGCGCGACCGGGTCCGCCTCAGCCTGGGCGGCGGCCGGTTCGCCGAGGACCAGTTCGCCCAGGTCGCGGTGGCCAGGGCCGCGTCGGAGATCGACGCGGCCGTCCTGCAGACCGACCGCAACATCCGCGAGCTGTACGAGCACACCGTCAGGGGCGAGCCGATCCCCATGAAGCTGCGGCTGCGGCTGCGCAGGGACCAGGTCCGCGCCACCGAGCGGGCGCTGGAGGCGATCGACATCCTGTTCAAGACCGCCGGCGGGAGCTCGCTCAGCCGCGGCAACCCCATCGAGCGCGCCTGGCGCGACGCGCACGCGGGCAGCGTGCACGTCGCCAACGACGTCGAACGGGCCCTCGCGATGTACGGCAAGGGCGAGTTCGGCCTGTCCATCGAGGCCGACCTGGTCTGACGGGTTCGCCGGTGGCCCCTGGCACCGGTCCGGCGCGCCCGGCCCCTCGGCGAAGCCGGGCAGCGGTCCGGCGCCCCCGGTCCCGCCTGGTGAGGCCGGGACCGGACGCGCCGGTGGTCGGGCGAGGGTCAGCAGGTGGTGGCGGGGGTCTGTCCGGCGAGGATCGCCTTGGTGAAGGCCAGGGCGTCATCGAAGGACCTCGGGACCGCGCCCCGGTGGTCGGCGCCGTCGTAGACCCGGTAGGTGACCTTCGGGGTCTGCCGGCACAGGTCGGCCACGATCAGGTCCGTCGTCTGCTTGGGCACCAGGCCGTCGTGCGTGCCCTGGGCGACCAGGGTCGGCACCGTGACGCGCAGGCCGACGGGTTCCTGCGCCCGCAGGTAGGCGGTGAGCGGGGCCAGGTCGGCGTCCGTCCTGATCACCTGGCTGACGGGGGTGACCGCGGCCACCTCGCGCACCTGGGCCACGCACGCCGTGCGGGCGGCCGCGAGCAGCGGACGCATCTCGTCCGTCAGGATCTCCTCGGGCTTGACGGCCGGCTCGGCGGCCGAGGCGCCGATGAGGATCGTGGGCAGGAAGGCCAGGGCGTCCACCGGCGCGGGCAGGTTGTCGCGGAAGTAGGGCACGGTCTGGCTGAGCCCCCACCCGCCCGGCGCGATCGACACCGCGCCGCGCAGCCGCGGCCCCTTCCTCGTGTCGTTCGCGGCGGCCGTGACCAGCGCGGCGTGCCCGCCCTGACTGTGCCCCACCGTGAACCAGTCACGCCCCACCCGGCGGTCCACCCCGCGCGCCGCGCGCACGATGTCGATCACGGTGTTGGCGGCGCTGCGGCTGTTCATGTACGGGTGCTCGCCCGGCGTGCCGAGCCCTTCGTAGTCGGTCTGCACGACGGCGAAGCCACGGGCCACCCAGGCGTCGAGCGTGGGCCGCATCGCGGACACGTAGGCGTGCGCCGGCCCGTTCTCGTCGTCCTTCGAGGGGGCGCAGACGTCGGCCGTCCCGGTCGTGCCGTGCGCCCAGCTGATCACCGGCCAGCCGCCGCGCGGGGGCGCCGTCTTCGGCACCGACACCGTGCCGGACACCACGACGCGCTTGCCGGTGGCGCCCTCGGAGAGGTAGGTGACGGACCAGGTGCGCGCCGCGCTCGGCAGCGCCGCCCCGCCCTTCAGCGGGCGGGCGGTCAGCAGCTTGCCACGCGGGCCGGAGACCGCCGGGACACGCGCGCCCTCGGCAGTGGAAGTGACAGCGGTGCGCGAGGCTGCCGCGTCGGCAGAGGCCGCAGAGGCCGCAGAGGCCGTGGGTGCTGTGGCCGCCGTCGCGGTCAGGGCGGCCAGGGTCACCGCCGTCGCGCGGCGCAGCAAAGCGGTGGTACGGGGGGATTTCACGAGTGATCCTTCCGAGAGGTGCCGGTCCCGGCCATGTCGTGTACCGCCCGGTAGGCGAACACCATGGCCGAGCCGATGGGGACGCCCGGGCCGGGGTAGCAGCGGCCGGCGAACGACGCGCTGGTGTTGCCCGCGGCGTACAGGCCGGGGATCGGCCGGTCGTCCCGGTCGAGCACCCTGGCGTCCGGGTCTGTGCGCAGGCCGCCCTTGGTGCCGAGGTCGCTGAGGACCATGCGCGCGGCGTAGAAGGGCGGCCGGTCCACCGGGACCAGGCACGGGTTGCCGTCCGGCGAGGCGCCGGTGAAGAACCGGTCGTAGGGGTCCTCGCCCCGGTGGAAGTCCTCGTCGACGCCGGTGGCGGCGAAGCCGTTGAAGCGTTCGACGGTCGCCGTCAGGGCGTCGCCCGGCACGCCGATCAGCTCGGCCAGCTCGGCCAGGCCGTCGGCCCGTACCCAGGTGCCCGCCGCGAGGTGCTCCTCCGCCGGGCGGCCGGGCACCGTGATGGCCGGCAGCCGCCCGCCGTTACGGGAGTCGAAGATCAGGTACGCGGGCACGCGGCCGGGCCCGGCGGCCATCTCGCGGCCCATCCGGTCGTACGGCAGCGACTCGTTGGCGAACCTGCGGCCCGACGCGTCGACCATGAGCCCGCCGTGGAAGCCCAGCGTGAAGGCGGCCCCGCCGTCCGGCTGCGCCACGCCGGGACACCACCACGCCTCGTCCATCAGGCCGGTGGCGGCGCCGATCGCGGTGGCGGCCAGGAGCGGCTCGCCGGTGTTGACGCCGCGCGGGGCCATCGTCCATCCGGCCGCGCCGGGGACGCCGTTCTTCTCGCGCATCGCGTCGTTGCCCTCGAAGCCGCCGGCGGCCAGCAGGACGCCCCGGGCGGCGCGCAGCCGTACCGGGCCGTCGGCCGTGCCGGCCTCGACGCCGGTCACCCGGCCGTCCTCGACGATCAGGCGGGTGACGGAGGTGCCGGTGCGCACGGTGCCGTTCCCCGTCGTGACCAGGGCGAGGAGCAGCCGGCCGATGAGCGCCCGGCCGGCCGACAGCGGTCCCTCGGGATGGCCGAGGCCCGCGCGGTCGCGGTCCACCGGCGGGCGGACCAGGGCGGCGAGCTCGCCGAGCCGTTCGGCGGGCAGGTCCAGCGGCACGAAGGAACGTCCGGCGGCCGACCGGCCCGGTGCGGCGAAGTAGTCGGGGAACGGCCGGAACGCGAAGTCGATGGCCGGGTCGCGCTCCAGGAACGCGACGACCTCAGGCGCGGTCTCCAGGAACGCCTCACGCCGCTCGGCCTCCGCCTCGCCCAGCAGGGCCGTGAGGTAGGCGCGCGCCGACTCCGTCGAGTCGCCGATGCCGGCCCGCTGCTGCACCTGGCTGCCCGGCAGCCACACGGCCGCGCCCGCGTAGGCGGACGTGCCGCCCACCAGCGCCGTCTTCTCCAGCACGACCGTGCGCAGCCCGCGCCCCGCCGCGGCGAGCGCGCCGGTCAGAGCCCCGGCGCCGGACCCGGCCACCACCACGTCGTACTCGTCGTCCCACGGTTCGGCGCCCGCCATGACCGTCCCTCCTGCCGATCGCTGATCGCACTGCCCCCAGGCAAGCGCAGGGCAGGGGGTGGCGGCGGCTCCGTCCCACTCACCGGTATGGACGATTGGCGGAGGGGCCGGTGGCCGTGTGTATCGTCGTTCCGACACCAGACGGACAGGGGGAAGCGTGCCACGAATCGCCGAGGTCAGAGCGCCGGCCGAGCCCAGCTCGCCGGAGCAGCGGGCCCGGCACGTGCGCATCCTGCGGGCCGCCGCCCACATCGGGGCCGACAAGGGGCTCGACCGGGTCCAGATGCAGGAGGTGGCCAAGGCGGCCGGTGTGGCCATCGCCACGCTCTACCGCTACTTCCCCTCCAAGACCCACCTGTTCACCGCGGTGATGGCCGAGCACGTCGACCGGTTCGGCGACACCGTCGGGGCCCCCAAGCCGGGCACCGGCCCGGAGGACACGGTCGGCGATGTGCTCGTGTCGGCCAGCAGGCAGTTCCTGCGCCGGCCCGCGCTCGCGCTCGCGATGCTCACCTCCGCCAACGTGGCCAACGCCGCCGCGGTCGCCGACGCCGGCCGGATCGACGCGAGCTTCCGCCAGATCGTGCTGCGCTCGCTCGGCATCGACGACCCGACCGTCATGGACATCACGCTGGTGCGGCTGCTCATGCAGTGCTGGTACGGCGTGCTGCAGTCGACGCTCAACGGCCGGATGTCGATCCCCGACGCCGAGAGCGACATCCGGATCGCCTGCCGGCTGCTGCTCGCCTCGCGTTCGAACGCGGCTCCGCCCTCCCGCTGAACGGGACGCCGCCGCCGTGGCGGATCTCGCGCGGATAGCGTGCCGTGACGCGGACGACGGAGGGCTGGCAGTGAACCGATTCGACAGGGTGAAGGTGCTGCTCACAGGTGCCGGATCGGGCATCGGGCGGGCCGCCGCGATCCGGCTGGCCGCGGAGGGCGCGCAGATCTTCGCCCTCGACCGGGGTGAGGAGGGGCTGGCGGAGACCGCGGGGCTGGTGTCCGGGCCCGGCCGGTTCGTCCCGCACGTCACCGACGTGACCGACGAGCAGGCGGTCGTCGAGGCCGTGGCGGCGGCGGCCGGCGAGCTGGGCGGGATCGACGTCCTGGTCAACGTCGCGGGCATCCACCGGACGACGCCGATCGAGACGCTGACGGTCGCCGACCTCCATCTGCTGTTCTCGGTCAACCTGGTCGGCACCGCGCTGCTGTGCCGCGAGGCGCTGCGTCACCTGCCCGACGGAACCGGCGTCATCGTGAACGTCGCCTCGTCGGCCGCCACGCAGGGTACTCCGTACATGACGGCCTACTCGGCGTCCAAAGGGGCGGTGCTGAGCTTCTCGCTGAGCCTGGCGGCCGAGCTGGCGGGGCGCCGGATCCGGGTGGTGCCGATCTCGCCCGGCACCGTGGCGACCCCGCTGACCAGCGGCCTCGAATTCCCCGAGGGGCTCGACCTCCGCTACTTCGGCCGGATCCGCTCGCTGTTCGGCAGCGCCGGCCCGGAGCAGATCGCGGCGGTCATCGCGTTCGCCGCCTCGGCGGACGCCGGCTACCTGACCGGGGCCGAGATCCTGGTGGACGGCGGATCCGGCACCTGAGGGCCCCCGACGACCTCGTCAAGGAGCGACCATCAAGGAGCGAGTGTGCGACGAAAGATCGTGGTGACCGGCTCGGCCTCGGGCATCGGCAAGGCGCTGGCCACCTCCCTGCGGGAGCGGGGCGACGAGGTGATCGGCGTCGACCTGAAGGACGCCGACGTGTGCGCCGACCTGTCCACCCCGGAGGGGCGCGGGAAGGCCGTCGAGTCCGTGCTGGGCCTGACCGATGGCGTGCTGGACGGCGTGGTCGCCTGCGCCGGAGTGGCCGGGATGACCGTGCAGACGGTCAGGGTCAACTTCTTCGGCGTGACCGCGCTCCTGGAAGGTCTGCGCCCGGCGCTCGCCCGCGCCCCCAGGCCGCGGGCGGCGGTGGTCGCCTCCATCGCCGCCGTCCAGCCGGTCGATCCGGAGGTGGTGCGCGCCTGCCTCGACGACGCCGAGCCGGAGGCGGTGACGCTGGCCGAGCGCGCCATGGAGCGCGGTGACGGCTGGCGGCTGTATCCGGCGTCGAAGAACGCGCTGGCCCGCTGGCTGCGCGGGCGAGCCGTCACCCCCGACTGGGCCGGATGCGGCATCCCGCTCAACGCGGTGGCGCCCGGCATCGTGCTCACGCCGATGACGGAGCCTCTGTTCGAGGACGAGGCGATGCGCAAGGTCATGGACGAGGCGGTGCCCATGCCGCTGAACGGCCACGCCGGGCCCGAGGTGATCGCCGACGCGCTGCGCTGGCTGATCGGCCCGGACAACTCCCACATGACCGGGCAGATCATCTTCGTCGACGGCGGCGCGGAGGCCACCCTGCGCGGGCCGGACCAGGTCTGACCGCCCCGCGACGGTGCGGGGGCGGCCTGCGCGGGCCGGACCAGGTCTGACCGCCCCGCGTCGGGCGCCGCCCCTCACCGGGGGCGGCGCCCGTCCGGTCAGCGCTGCGTCTCCGTGGTGTCCAGCGCGGCCACGCCGTAGGCGGCATAGGTCCGGTACGGGTCGCGCCCGCTGAAGTACGGCGTGAGCAGCGAGTCCAGCTCGCGCGTGGAGAAGACCCCGTCGGCCGCGGTGAACTTCCGCTCCACGACCGGAGCGGCCATCAGCGCGACCATGTCGCCGTACACGACGAACACCTGACCGTTGATCTCCTCGGCGGCGGGGGAGGCCAGGTAGCTCACGAACGTGCCCACCCGCTCGGGGGCGAGGATGTCCAGCGCGCCCGCCGCGCGCCCGTCGGCGAACACGTCCGCCGTCATGCCGGTGCGGGCCCGGGGGCAGATCGCGTTGGCCCGCACCCCGTACCTCGACAGGCCCTGCGCGGTCGACAGGGTCAGCGCCACGATGCCGGCCTTGGCGGCGGAGTAGTTGGGCTGTCCGGCGGAGCCGAAGAGGAACGCCTCGGAGGAGGTGTTGATCACCCGGCCGTAGACCGGGCCGCCCGCCGCCTTGCTCGCCGCCCGCCAGTGGACGGCCGCGGCCCGGGAGACCGAGGCGTGCCCCTTGAGGTGGACGCGGATGACGTCGTCCCAGTCGGACTCGGTCAGGTTGAACAGCATCTTGTCGCGGAGCACGCCCGCGTTGTTGACCAGGATGTCGAGACCGCCGAACGTCTCGACCGCCGTGCCGACCAGCCTGTCGCCCAGGGACCAGTCGCCGACGTCGCCGCGCACCGCGACGGCCTCCCGGCCGAGCGCCCTGATCTCGTCGGCGACCTCGTCGGCGGCCGGCCCCATGTCGTTGACGACGACGTTCGCGCCGTGCGCGGCGAGCGCCAGCGCCTCGCTGCGTCCCAGACCGGCGCCCGCGCCGGTGACGACGGCGGTCCTGCCCTCCAGGCCGGTGTTCGAACTCATCTGCGGCTCCTGCTCGGTCGGCTCGTCTGGCCAGGCGAAACTAGTATTCATTCTGTTTTCGCCCAAGTGGGCGTCCCGTTGAGTGGACGTGGGCGGTGGCGCTCCGGACCCCGCCGAGGCCTGGCCTGGCGGTCGCGCGGACCACTCAGCGGGACTCGTAACGGAAAGAATAGAAATTCATTCTAGTCTCGACCGCACCAAGGTTGATCGTGGCAAACCCCCGCTAACGAGGAGAAACAATGGCTGAGGCCGTCATCGTCGACGCGGCGCGGACGCCGGTGGGCAAACGCTATGGCGTGCTGTCGGGGCTGCACCCCGCCGAGCTGCTCGGCATCGCCCAGAAGGGGCTGCTGGCGCGCAACGGGATCGCGCCCGACGCGATCGGGCAGGTGATCGGCGGCTGCGTCACCCAGGCGGGCGAGCAGTCGAACAACGTGACCCGCCAGGCCTGGTTGCACGCCGGCCTGCCGTACACCACCGCGTGCACCAGCGTCGACTGCGCCTGCGGATCCTCGCAGCAGGCGGTGCACCTCGTCGCGGGGCTGATCGCGTCCGGCGCCATCGACGCCGGCATCGGCTGCGGCGTCGAGTCGATGAGCCGGGTCTTCCTCGGCCAGGCGCTCACCCCCGAGACCGGCAGCCCCCGTCCGGACTCGTGGTCCATCGACCTGCCCGACCAGTTCACCGCGGCGGAGCGGATCGCCCGCAAGCGCGGCCTGACCCGCGCCGACGTCGACGGATTGGGCCTGCGTTCGCAGCGGCTCGCCGCGCGGGCGTGGGCCGAGGGACGCTTCGACGGGCAGATCGTCGAGGTCGAGGCGCCCGTGATGGGCGCCGAGGGCCCGACCGGCGAGACCGCGGTGATCACCCGCGACCAGGGACTGCGTGAGACGACCGCCGAGGGCCTGGCCAAGCTCAACCCCGTCCTCCCCGACGGCGTCCACACCCCCGGCAACACCTCGCAGATCAGCGACGGCGCGGCGGCCGTGCTGCTGATGTCGGCGGATCGGGCCAAGGCGCTCGGCCTGCGGCCCCGGGCCCGGATCGTGGCCTCCGGCATGGTCGGCTCAGACCCCTACTACCACCTCGACGGCCCGGTCGACGCGACCGAGCACGTCCTGCGCAAGGCCGGCATGTCGCTCGGCGACATCGACCTGGTCGAGATCAACGAGGCCTTCGCCTCGGTCGTGCTCTCCTGGGTGCAGGCGCACGACGCCGACCTGGACAAGGTCAACGTCAACGGCGGCGCCATCGCCCTCGGGCACGCCGTCGGCTCCACCGGCGCCCGCCTGATCACCCAGGCCGTGCACGAGCTCGAACGGTCCGGCAAGGCGACCGCCCTGATCACCATGTGCGCCGGCGGCGCCCACGCGACCGCCACCATCATCGAACGGATCTGACGCCCGATGACCATTGGACTGACCGAGGAGCATCGCGACCTGCGCGACGCGGTGCGCGCCTTCGCCACCCGCGAGATCACCCCGGAGGTGGTGCGCGCGGCGGTCGACGCCAAGCGCGAGGAACTGCCGGCCTTCTGGCCGGCGCTCGCCGAGCAGGGGCTGCTCGGCCTGCACCTTCCCGAAGCCGATGGGGGAGCGGGCTACGGCCTGCTCGAACTCGCCGTCGTCGCCGAGGAGCTGGGCCGCTGGGTCGCGCCCGGGCCCTTCCTGCCCACCGTGCTGGCCGGAGCCGTGCTGCGCCGCGCCGGACACCGGGCCTGCCTGGCAGGGCTGGCCTCGGGCACGATGATCGGCGCGGTCGGGCTGCGGCCGGGCGGGCTCACGCTCACCCGGGACGACACCGGGCGGCTGTCCCTCTCCGGCGTCTCCGAACCCGTCATGGGCGGCCACGTCGCCGGCCTGTTCGTACTCCCCGCCGTGGATGCCCGGGATCGCCAGGGCGCCTGGGATCGCCAGGACGCTCGGGATCAGAGGGAGGATCGGCACGGCCGGGAGGACCGGCACGCCCTGGGCGGCGGGGATGCCTCAGGCGGTCTCGCGACGGTATGGGTGGTGGTGGCTCGCGCCTCGGTCGAGGTCGAGGACCTGCCCGGCCACGATCTGACCCGCAGGCTGTCGCGGGTCACCGCCGCGGACCTCACCGTCGCCTCCGCAGACGTGCTGACCGGCCTCGCTCCCGGCGACGTGCCCGATCTGGCCGCGACTCTCTTCGCGGCCGAGGCCTCCGGCATCGCCGACCGGGCCACCGCGACCGCCGCCGACTACGCCAAGGTGCGCCACCAGTTCGGCCGCCCGATCGGCCAGTTCCAGGGCGTCAAGCACCGCTGCGCCCGGATGCTGGTGCGCGCCGAGCAGGCCAGGGTCTGCGCCTGGGACGCCGCCCGCGCCGCCGACGGCATCGGTCACGGGAACGCCGCGACCGCCCCCGCCGGGGCCGCCGACACCACCAGCGACGCGAGCCGCGCGGAGGCGTCACTCGCCGCCGCCGTCGCGGGCGCGACCAGTGTCGAGGCCGCCTTCGCCACCGCCAAGGACTGCATCCAGACGCTCGGCGGCATCGGGTTCACCTGGGAGCACGACGCGAGCCTCTACCTGCGGCGCGCCCAGACCCTGCGCATCCTGCTCGGCCCCACGCCGTGGTGGCTGCGCCGGGTGGCCCGCCTCACCCTGGACGGTGTGCGCCGCGGCCTCGGCGTCGAACTGCCGCCCGAGGCCGAGGACGTCCGCGCCGGGATCCGGGCCGAGCTGCGGCCCGCGCTGGACCTCACCGGCCAGGAGCGGCTGGCCTACCTCGGCGAGCACGGCTACGCGGCCCCGCACCTGCCCGCCCCCTGGGGCAAGGACGCCGACGCGGTCACCCAGCTGGTGATCGCCGAGGAGATGCGCTCGGCCGGGCTCAGGGCCGCCGCGCTGATCATCGGCGCCTGGGTGGCGCCGACCCTGATCGCGCACGGCGACGCCGCGCAGCAGGAGAGGTTCCTGCCCGCGACCATGCGCGGCGACCTCGTCTGGTGCCAGCTGTTCAGCGAGCCGGGCGCCGGCTCCGACCTGGCCGCGCTCACCACCCGCGCCGAGAAGGTCGAAGGCGGCTGGAAGGTCACCGGCCAGAAGGTCTGGACCTCCATGGCCCGCGAGGCGCACTGGGGCATCCTGCTGGCCAGGACCGATCCGTCCGCGCCGAAGCACCGGGGCCTGTCGTACTTCCTGCTCGACATGCGCAGCCCCGGCATCGACATCCGGCCACTGCGCGAGCTGACCGGCGACGCGCTGTTCAACGAGGTGTTCCTGGACGAGGTGTTCGTCCCGGACGAGATGCTCGTCGCCCGGCCGGGCGACGGCTGGAAGCTGGCCCGCACCACCCTGGCCAACGAGCGGGTCTCCCTGTCGCACGACTCCTCGCTCGGCAGCGGCGGAGAGGCCCTGCTCGACCTCGCGGCGGCCGCGCCGCACGAGGTGGACGACGAGCGGCTGACGAGGCTCGGCGCCATCCTGTGCGACGCCCAGTCGGGCGGGCTCCTCGGCCTGCGCACCACCATGCGGTCACTGACCGGGCAGCAGCCCGGCGCGGAGTCCAGCGTGGCCAAGTTCATCGGCGTCGAGCACGTCCAGGAGGTCTGGGAGACCGCGATGGAGTGGCTCGGCCCGGCCTCCATCACCGGTGAGCGCGGTGAGGTCCCCGACGCGGCCTGGCGGTTCCTCAACGCCCGGTGCATGTCGATCGCCGGTGGCACCACCGACGTGCAGCTGAACATCATCGGCGAACGACTGCTCGGCCTGCCCCGCGACCCGGAGCCGGTCGCGCCCGCGGGGGCAGCGTCATGACGCCCGAACGGCCGGAGCTCACCGCGACGCCGCGCAACAAGGGCGTGGACGAGGCGGTGGCCGCGGCCCGGCGGGTGATCGCCGCGCTGCTGCACGCGGGCGACCGCTCGGCCGCCGAGATGTCGACGATGGCGGACCGGCTGAACGCCGTCGCCGACCACCTGGAGGAGCACGCGCCCGCCGTGGAGGAGCGGATGATCGACATGTGGCGGGGCGAGGGCGTGACCCGGCACGACCCCGTGACCGGGCCGGAGAACGCGCTCGCCCCGCCACTGCACCTGCACGGCAGGCAGGACGGCTCCATCGAGGGCGTCGTCGTCCTGGGCATGCCCTACCAGGGGCCGCCCGGCTACGTGCACGGCGGTGTCTCCGCGCTGCTGCTCGACCACACGCTGGGCGTGGCCAACCACTGGGCGGGGCCGTCGGGGATGACGGCGGAGCTGACGCTGCGCTACCACCGGCCGACGCCGTTGTTCGAGTCGCTGACCGTGACGGGACGGCAGGTCTCCGTGGACGGACGCAAGATCAGGACCGTGGGCACGATCAGCGCCGGCGGGGAGGTCGTCGTCAGCGCTGAGGGCCTGTTCATCGACAAGCAGCTGCCGCGTCCGCGCTGACGGCGGCAGAAGCGACGAGCGGTCGCCGTGTCCGCGCTGACGGTCGCGAAAGCCGTCCGTTGTCGAGCGGTCGCCGCGCCCGCTCGACGGACCAGGAAGAGCCCAGGCCGGGATGGCCTGGGCTCTTCGCGTGGCTGAGGCGGGTCAGGTGGACGTGACGGAGCGTTCGACCTCGCCCCGGATCACCTTGCCCGTCGGGTTGCGGGGGAGTGGTTCGGTGGTGATGCGCCACCGGGACGGGACCTTGAAGTAGGCCAGCCGCTCCCGCGTGTACGCGGCCAGCTCCTCCTCGCCGGTGGGCCGCCCGGCGGAGGTGACGACGACGGCCGTGACCTCCTGCCCCAGGTCGGGGTGGGGGGTGCCGATCACGACGCACTCCAGCACGCCGGGGTGCTCGGCCAGGACGTTCTCCACCTCGGCCGGGTAGACGTTCTCGCCGCCGCGCAGGATCAGGTCGGAGCGGCGGGTGGTGAGCCGCAACCGGCCCTGCTCGACCACGCCGATGTCGCCGGTGTGCAGCCAGCGGTCCTCGCGGATGGCCCGCGCCGTGGCCTCCGGATCCTCCCAGTAGCCGAGCATGACGAACGGGCTGCGGACGCAGATCTCGCCCTCCTCGCCCTCGGGCAGCGCCCTGCCCTCCGGGTCGCGGACCTCCACCCGTACGGTCGTGATCGGCCTGCCCAGCGTGCCCGGCGCCTCCGCCAGGTCCATGGGGCTCGCGGCGGCCACGGCGGTCGACGTCTCCGTCAGGCCGTAGCTGTCGACCAGGGCCTGCCGCGCCACCGGGAACGCCGCGCGCAGCCGCTCCTTGAAGGCGGGTGACGACGGCGCGGACGCCAGCGCGAAGGAGGTCAGCGAGGACAGGTCGTACCCGCTCAGGTCGCCGTGCTCGATCAGCCGCTTGGCCATCGTGGGCACCGCGCCCCAGTTGGTGACCCGCTCCTTCTCGATCAGGCGCAGCACCCGGTCCACGTCGAAGGCGCCCTCGTGCAGGACGACGGTGCTGCCGTTCGCCAGCCGCGGCACGGCCAGGTTGTGCAGGCTCGCGATGTGGAACAGCGGCAGGACCAGCAGGTAGCGCCGGTCCATCGGGTCGGTCGGGTCGCCGAACGCGCGCAGCAGCGCGTCGTTCATGCGGTGGTACTCGATGACCGACGTCAGGTTGCGATGCGAGTGCGTGGCGCCCTTCGGCCGGCCCGAGGTGCCGCTCGTGTAGAGGATGACCGCCGGGTCGTCGTCGCCGGCGTCGTACGGGGCCAGCGGCTCGTCCGGGTGCAGGCGGGCCAGCCGGGGGATGTCCTCCTCCAGCGTCAGGACCGTGGCGCGGCCGCCGACCGCCGCCACCCGCTTGGCGTCGGCGATCACCAGCTTGGGCGTGGTGTGGCCCAGGGCGTACTCGGTCTCCCGGGGCGACCACCAGGCGTTGTAGCCCACGGCGATCGCGCCGACGGCCACCGTCGCCCAGAAGGACAGGATCCAGCCGGGGGAGTTGGCCGCGTCGATGGCGACCCGGTCACCCGGCCGGACGCCGTGGTCCTCGCGCAGCGCCCTGGCCAGCGAGGCGACCTGACGCGCGTGCTCGGCGAAGCTCAGCCGCCCGTCCGCGGTCACGACGTAGTCGCGCTCGCCGAACCGGACGGACTCCGCCAGCACCTCACCTAGGTTGCGCCGGCGGTTCGCGAACACCGTCATACGGGCGCCGAGCACCTCCTCCTCGGCGAGTTCGAACTCGCCGCCCGGTCCGGTGAGGCGTGTCATGATCTCCATCGCCGCGGTTCTCGGATCTGTCGGCGTGCCCATCAGCTCCCTCTCCCACCGACGCGTCGCTACGCCGGTGTGCCTTCTGGCCGCTCATTCTGTCCATCGGCGGTCACACCGGGGTGCGGCTCCCGCTCAGCGGGATCGTGTGACAGGAGCCACACCTCACCGTGTCCCTTTCGTGATCGACAGGCGACTCCCGGTGAGCGGGACAGCCGATCTCCAGGAGAGCAAGGTCACATCACTATGGCGGCCAATGCCGATGGAACGGGACACCACATGGGAATTCTCGCCGGGAAAGTCGCGATCGTCACAGGAGCCGGCCAGGGAGTGGGCCAGGGCATCGCCCTCGCACTCGCCGGTGAGGGCGCCGCCGTCGCGGTGCTCGGGCGCACCATGGACAAGCTCGAATCGACCTGCGCGCTCGTCCGCGAGCGAGGCGGTACGGCCGAGCCGTTCCTGTGCGACGTGAGCGACACCGAGGCGATCCCGGCCGTGGTCGACGATGTGGCGGCGCGGTTCGGCGGGGTGGACATCCTCGTCAACAACGCCTACTCCGGCTCCTACGGCCCGTTGCTGTCGATGAGCGACGGCGCGTTCCAGAAGGGCTTTCGCAGCGGCCCGTTCGCCGCCTTCGCGTTCATGAAGGCGTGCCACCCGCACCTGAAGCGGCGCGGCGGCGGCAGCATCGTCAACCTGGTGACCTCGGCCATGGTCCGATGGGACCCCTCCACCTACGGCGCGTACGCCGCGGCCAAGCAGGCGCTGCGCTCGCTGACCCGTACGGCCGCGGCCGAATGGGGCCGCGACGGCATCCGCGCCAACAACATCGCCCCGCACGCCCTGTCCCCGGGCCTGAAGGGGTGGACGGAGACCAACCCCGAGGAGGCGGAGGAGTTCCGCAAGACGATCCCGCTCGGCCGCATCGGCGACTGCGAGGCCGACATCGGCCGGGCCGTGGTCGCGCTGGTGGGCCCGGACCTGCGGTATCTGACCGGCGCGACCGTGCCGCTCGACGGTGGTCAGGCGAACTTCGGCTGACCCGCACCACCCCCCCCACAGACACCGCCGCGGTCGGGCGGTCACGAAAGGAGAGAGATCGCATGGAAGTGAAGGCGATCACCCGTTTGGCGGCCGGTGCCCTGGCACTGGTGACGCTCGCGGCCTGCGCGAGCGAACGCGGCGCCGCGCCGGAGGCCACCACCGCCGCCGGGCAGCCGTCGGCCGCCGCCAGCCAGGAGACGTTCGGCACGCTGCAGTCACCCTGCGGGCCGGGCACCGCCAAGGGGGCGACCGACCAGGGCGTCACCGACACCGGCATCACCATCGGCTTCGGCGACGACCGCGGCTTCCCCAAGGCGCCCGGCCTGTCCAAGGAGATGGGCGACGCGGTCGGCGCCATGATCAAGTGGTGTAACGGCCAGGGCGGCATCAACGGCCGCAAGATCACCGGCAACCAGTACGACGCCGCCTACATGCAGGCAGCCACCGTCATGCAGAAGGCCTGCAAGCAGGACTTCATGCTGGTCGGGCACGGCTTCGCGCTGGACGAGGCGGCCGAGCAGTATCGCGTCGGCTGCAAGCTGCCCATGGTCGCCGGCTACACCGTCGGCCCGAACGCCGCCATGGGCCCGATGAAGTTCGAGCCCGTCCCCTACCCGGTGGACCACTTCAACGCCGCGCCGCTGCGCGTGGCCGCCAAGACGTTCCCCGGCTTCGCCAGCGACGTCGACCTGATCACCTCCACCTCGCCGGCGGTCATGGCGGGCAGCAAGAAGATCGAAGCCGCCATGAAGAGCATCGGCGTCACCCCCAAGAAGTGCGGCGTCCAGCTCAACAACGAGGGCGACCCCAGCTACGTGCCGTTCGCCGAGAAGTTCAAGTCGTGCGGCGTCAAGGCGCTGTGGACCTCCAAGTCGCCCGACCCCGCCGCCTTCAGCCTGCTGGAGGCGCTGGACCGGGTCGGCGCCGACCCGACGCTGGTCTTCGAGGCCACCTGGTACAGCCAGGCCGTCGCCAAGTGGAACGCCGCCGGCCAGGGCGACAACCTGCACGCCGGCCTGATCTTCCAGCCGTTCGAGAACGCCGGCCAGGTGCCGGCGGTCAAGAAGTACCTCGACCTGGTCAACGCCGAGAGCGGCAAGACCGCGCTGCTCGGCATGCAGGCGACCTCGGCGTTCCTGCTCTGGGCCACGGCGGCCAAGGACTGCGGCTCCGACCTGACCCGCCAGTGCATGGTCAACAAGCTCAGCCAGGTGCACGAGTGGACCGGCGGCGGCCTGCACGCCCCGACCGACCCGGGCGGCAACCTGCCGGCCTCCTGCTCGCTGATGGTGAAGCTCACCGGCTCGACGTACAAGCAGGTCGCCCCGGCGACCGTCGGCGAGTTCGACTGCGACCCGGCCAACGTGATCAAGACGGACCCGTCCACGTGGGGCACCAAGCTCGGCGAGGACCGGATCGCCACCACGTTCCTGACTCCCGACGTGATCAAGCCGCAGGGCTGATCGTCCCCCGGCCGCGGACCGGCCGCCCGCCGGTCCGCGGCCTTCCAGCCGTCCAGAGCAAGGGCAGCGCATGACCACGTTCCTGACCTTCACCCTCCTGGGGCTCGTCCTCGGGGCGGTGTACGCCATCGCGGCCTCCGGGCTGGTCCTGACGTACAACACCTCCGGGATCTTCAACTTCGCCCATGGCGCCCAGGCCATGCTCGGCACGTTCCTCTACTGGCAGCTCGCCCACGGCTGGGGCTGGCCGGTCTGGCTGGCGCTGGTCGTCGTGGTGGGCGTCGTCGGGCCCGCCATGGGGGCCGCGCTCCATGCCGTGATCATGAAGGGGCTGCGGGACACCGCGGACGTGACCAGGATCGTGGTCACCGTCGCGATCATGCTCGGCATGGTGTTCCTGTCGCAGTGGCTCTGGCATCCGGAGGAGGCCAGGGTCGTCGAGATGTTCTTCGGCGCCGACGCCAAGGTCGAGTTCCTCGGCGTCGTCGTACGGGTCCACGAGATCATCTGCCTGCTCGTGGCGGCCGCGATCGCCGTGGGCCTGCGCATGCTCTTCACCCGCAGCCGCGTCGGCGTCGTCATGCGGGGCACCGTCGACGACCCCGACCTGATCCGGCTCAACGGGCACAACCCCGACCGGGTGGCCGCGCTCTCCTGGGCGATGGGCTCGACCCTCGCCGTGCTGGCCGGCATCCTCATCACGCCGATCGGCGGTGGCGCGCTGGAGGCCAACGCGCTCACGCTGCTCGTCATCGACGCGTTCGCGGCGGCGATGTTCGGCCGGCTGCGCAGCATCCCGCGCACCTTCGCCGGCGCGATGGTGCTCGGCCTGGCCGCGACGTACGTCACCGCCTACTTCCCGACCGACTGGACGTGGGCCGGCAACCTCCGCGTCTCGCTCCCGATGATCATCCTGTTCGTGGTGCTCGTCCTGCTGCCCCAGGACCGGCTGCGCGGCGCCGCCGTCCGGACCCGCGAACGCTACCGGGTCCCGACCGTGCGCCGGGCCGCGGTCTGGGGCGTCGCCCTGGTGGCCGCCGTCGTCCTGCTCATGCCGCTCATGGAGGACACCTCGATCACCACGTTCGGGCTGGGCATGACGTTCGCGATCATTGCGCTCTCGCTCACCCTGCTGACCGGCTACGCGGGGGAGCTGAACCTCGCGCCGCTCGCCTTCGGCGCGGTCGCCACCATCGTCGCCTTCCACTTCGGCATCACCGGCACCGGACTGGCCGCCCGCCTCACCCTGTGGGGCATCCTGCTCGCGGTGCTCGTGGCCGCCGTCGTGGGCGGCCTGGTCGCGCTGCCCGCGCTCCGGCTGCGCGGGCTCTACCTGGCGCTCGCCACCATGGCCTTCGGCGTGTTCCTGTCGAACATGGTGCTGCGCGACACGGTCGAGCACACCCTCTTCGGCGTCACGTTCTCGCTGTTCCCGAACGGCGCGCTGATCGTCCCGCCGCTCCAGCTCGGCCCGCTCGACCTGCGCGACCCCGGCACGCTGCTGATCAGCGCCACCGCGCTGTTCGCGGCGATCGCCGTCGGCCTGGTCGCGCTGCGCGGCAGCGGCTACGGCAGGCGCCTGGCGGCCATGAAGGACAGCCCCGCCGCCACGGCGATGCTCGGCCAGGACCTGGTCAGGCTCAAGTTCGGCGTCTTCATGCTGTCGGCCGCCATCGCCGGGCTCGGCGGCGTCCTGATGTCGACCGCCGCCGGATCCGTCTCGGGCGAGAACTTCGCCATCATGGCCGGCCTGTCCCTGGTGATGCTCACCGTCGTCGGCGGCATCGGATACGTCAGCGGCGCCCTGTTCGGCGGCCTGATGTCCGGCGTCGGCTTCGTCATCATCATCGGCACCTTCAACGACCTGGCCAGGGCCACCCCCGAGATGGCGACGATCTACCAGACCCTCGGCCAGGTCGTGCTGGTCGCCACCGCCCTGATCGGCATGGGCGTGGGCAAGAACCCCAGCGGCCTCGTACACGACCTCTTCGACGGCTACCGGACGCTGCGCGGCGCCCGGCCCGTGCTGGCCGGAGGCGCCGCCGCCGGAGCCGTGCTCTACCTGCTCGCGCTGACCGGCGTCATCGGCAACTGGTGGTTCGCCATCCTGACCGCGCTGCTGGTCATGACGCTGCCGGCGCTCGGCAGGGCGCTCATGCCGCGGGCCGTGCTGACCGAGGAGGAGCTCGCCCGGCGCCGGAGCGTACCGCCCGAGCTCGCCGGCATCGACGAGCCGTACACCGACGAGCTGCGCGACCGGCTCGACCAGGAGCTCGGCCTGCCCGCCCGCGAGGGCCGCGGCGGGCCGCACGCCAGGCCGGCCGTCGAGGAGGGAGACGTCCATGCCATTGCTTGAGACCCGGGGCATCACCGTCCGCTTCGGCGGCAACCTCGCCGTCGACGAGGTGAGCGTCGGCATCGAGCCGGGCCGGATCACCGGGCTGATCGGGCCGAACGGCGCCGGGAAGACGACGCTGTTCAACACGGTCACCGGCCTGCTGCGGCCCGACGCCGGACAGGTGCTGCTCGACGGCGCCGACATCACCCGGCTGCCGCCGGCCAGACGGGCCCGGCTCGGCCTGGCGCGCACCTTCCAGCGGCTCGAACTGTTCCTGTCGCTGTCGGTGCGCGACAACGTCAGGGTCGCCGGAGACATCCGGCGGGCCGGCGGGCACCGCGCCGACGTCGGCAAGGAGACCGACCGCGTCCTGGAGCTGACCGGCCTGAGCGACATCGCCGACCTCGACGTCTCCGGCATCCCGACCGGCCGGGCCCGCGTCGTCGAGGTCGCCCGCGCCCTGATGACCTCGCCCCGGGTGCTGCTGCTGGACGAGCCCGCCTCCGGCCAGACCGAGGCCGAGACCGACGCCTTCGCCCGGCTGCTGACCGGCCTCGCCGCCGACGGGCTGGCGATCTGCCTGGTCGAGCACGACCTGCCGCTGGTGATGCGGCTCTGCTCCACCATCCACGTCCTCGACTACGGCGCGGTCATCGCCTCGGGCACGCCCCGCGAGATCCAGGAGTCGCCCCAGGTCATCGCCGCCTACATCGGCACCGAGGAGGTCTCGGCATGAAGGACGAACCGGCGCCGCTGCTGGAGCTGGCCGGCGCCCGCGCCGCCTATGGCCCGATCGAGGTGCTGCGCGGAGTGGACCTCAGGGTCGAGGCCGGTTCGGTGGTCGCGCTGCTCGGCCCCAACGGCGGCGGCAAGTCCACCACCATGAAGGTCTGCGCGGGCCTGCTGCCGCTCACCGGAGGCGAGCTCAGGCTGGCCGGCAGGCGGGTCAACGGCCTGGCCGCCGAGGACGCGGCGCGGCTCGGGGTGTGCTCCATCCCCGAGGGCCGGGGCATCTTCCCCAACCTGACCGTCCGCGAGAACCTGTGGGTCGCCACCCGCACCGGCACCCGGCTGCGGGACATGGAGGAGGCCGCCTACACCCGCTTCCCGATGCTCGGCGAACGGCGCGACCAGCTCGCCGGGTCGCTGTCCGGCGGCCAGCAGCAGATGCTCGCGCTGTCGCGCGCCCTCGGCACCGCTCCCGCGATCCTGCTGCTCGACGAGCTGTCCATGGGCCTCGCCCCCATGATCGTGACGCAGATGTACGACACCGTGGCGCAGCTCGTCGCCGAGGGACTGTCCGTCCTGGTGGCCGAGCAGTTCGCCCGCGCCGTGCTGCCCATCGCCGACACCGCGGCCCTGATGCTGAACGGACGCGTCGTCTCGGTCGGCACACCCGGCGAGATCGAGGACCACCTGTCCAGCGGCTATCTAGGAGGTTGAACCATGCTGACAGAGGAACGACGCGAGCAGTTCAGGTCGGAGGTGGCGCGGATGAGACTCAAGACCGACCGCTCCCGCCACGACGGCAAGGCACGCGCGCTGGGCGCGCTGCTGATGGTCGCCGGAGTGGTCGGCGCCCTCATCGCCTACAACAACTCCCTCAGCCAGGACGACGCGCGCGACATCGCCTCCTTCCAGATCCTCGCCACGGCGTGCGTCTCCGTCACCGTGCTGGGCGCCGCCCTCTACCTCGCCGCGGCCGTGGCCGGAGTGCTGCGCCTGTGGCTGCTCCGCCAGCTCGTGGAAGGGCAGGCGCAGGCCGATCAGCTCGCCGAGGCCCTGCGCGAGCGCCGGGACTGACCCGCCGCGCCCCCTCGCTCTCCCGGTCAGCGGGATTCGCCGATCCCCGGCGGATCCCGCTGACTAACGTCGACCTTGCTCCAATCCGGAGTCCGGACGGAGGATCCCCCTTGACTCAGACGACACCCCCGGCCAAGGACGTGCCGGACGTGCTCGCCCCGGCGAAGCTCGGTCCGGTGACCCTGCGCAACCGCGTCATCAAGGCGGCCACGTACGAGGGGCTGAGCCGCAAGAGCCTGGTCACCGACGAGCTCATCGAGTTTCACGTGCGCCACGCGGCGGGCGGCGTCGGCATGACCACCGTGGCCTACTGCGCCGTCGCCCCCGAGGGGCGTACGAGCGCGCGGCAGCTCCAGTGGACGCCCGAGGCCCTGCCGGGCCTGCGCAAGCTGACCGACGCCGTGCACGCCGAGGGCGCGGCCGTCGCCGCGCAGATCGGCCACGCCGGCCCGGTCGCCAACCCCAAGTCCAACCGGCTGCCCGCGCTGGCGCCGAACCGGCACTTCCACGCCACGACGACCAGCTTCACCCGCGCGGCCAGCCGCGACGACCTGCGGCGGATCGTCCAGGCCCACGGGCACGCCGGCACGATGGCGATCGAGGCCGGCTTCGACGCCGTCGAGATCCACCTCGGGCACAACTACCTCGCCAGCTCGTTCCTCAGCCCCAGGCTCAACCACCGCAAGGACGAGTACGGCGGCAGCCTGGCGAACCGGGCCCGCCTGTCCAGGGACATCGCCCGCGCCGTCCGCGACGCCGTCGGCGACCGGATCGCGATCACCGCCAAGTTCAACATGGACGACGGCGTGCCCGGCGGCTTCTGGCTCGACGAGTCGATCCAGGTCGCCCAGTGGCTGGAGCAGGACGGCTCCGTCGACGCCCTGGAGCTCACCGCGGGCAGCTCACTGCTGAACCCCATGTACCTGTTCAAGGGGGAGGCGCCGCTGCGGGAGTTCGCGGCGGCCATGCCCCAGCCGATCAGGCTCGGGGTCAAGCTCGTCGGCAAGCGGCTGCTGCACTCCTACCCCTACCAGGACGCCTACCTGCTCAAGGACGCCCGGCAGATCCGCGCCGCGGTCAGGATGCCGCTCATCCTGCTCGGCGGGATCACCGACAAGAAGGTGATGGACCAGGCGATGAGCGAGGGCTTCGAGTTCGTCGCGATGGCCCGGGCGCTGCTGCGCGAGCCCGACCTGATCAACCGGATGCGGGCCGACGCCGACGTGAAGTCCCTGTGCATCCACTGCAACAAGTGCATGACCGCCATCTACGGCGGCACCCACTGCGTGCTGACCGGGCCCCTGATCAGGCAGGCCGAGCGGGCCTGAGGAGAACCACCACCGTGCGACGAGACACCATCGCCGACCTGCTGCTCGACCGGGCCGGCGACGACCACCCCGGGCTGCGGACCCGCGAGCGCACCTGGACCTGGGACGAGGTGGTGCGCGAGAGCGCGGCCCGCGCCCGCCTGGCGCGCGAACTGCGCGCCGACGGCCCGTTCCACATCGGGGTCCTGCTCGACAACGTGCCCGAGTACGTCTTCTGGCTCGGCGCGGCGGCCCTCTGCGGCGCCACCATCGTCGGCATCAACCCCACCCGGCGCGGTTCCACCCTGGAGCGGGAGGTCAGGCACACCGACCCGATGCTCGTCGTCACCGACGAGGCCGGCCTGCGCCTGCTCGACGGCCTCGATCTCGGCGTCCCTCGCGACCGGTTCCTGGTCGTCGACGGCCCGGACTACGCGGCGCGGCTCGCCGCCCAGGCGCGCGAGCCGTACCGCGAGCCGGACATCACGCCCGAGGCGCAGCTGCTGCTGCTGTTCACCTCCGGCACCACCGGGGCCTCCAAGGCGGCCCGCTGCTCCCAGGGCCGGCTCGCCAGGCTCGGGTACGCCAACTCCGGCAAGTATGACGTCCGGCGGCACGACGTGACCTACTGCTGCATGCCGCTCTTCCACGGCAACGCGGTGATGGGCCTGTGGGCGCCGTCGCTCGTCGCGGGCGCGACCGTCACCCTCGTGCCGAAGTTCTCCGCCTCCCGGTTCCTGCCCGACGTCCGCTTCTACGGCGCCACGTTCTTCACCTACGTCGGCAAGGCCATCGCGTACGTCCTGGCCACGCCGGAGACCCCCGGCGACGCCGACAACCCGCTCACCCACGCCTTCGGCACCGAGGCGTCACCGGAGGACCAGGCCGCCTTCCTGCGCCGCTTCGGCTGCCGGCTCATCGAGGCCTACGGGTCCAGCGAGGGCTCCGGCCTGATCACACTGGCCCCGGAGGGGCCGCCGGGCGCGCTCGGCAGGCCCGCCCACGCCGGGGTCAGAGTGGTCTGCCCGGAGACCCGGGAGACCTGCCCGCCCGCGCTGCTCGACGAGCACGGCCGGGTGACCAACGCCGAAGCGGCCATCGGCGAGATCGTGGACGTCGACGGCGCGGCCAGGTTCGAGGGCTACTACAACAACGCCGCCGCCGACGCCGAACGGGTCCGCCACGGCTGGTACTGGACCGGCGACCTCGGCTATCTCGACGAGGCCGGCTACCTGCACTTCGCCGGACGCTCCGGTGACTGGATCCGGGTGGACGGCGAGAACATCTCCGCCCTGCTCACCGAACGCGTCCTGCGCCGGCACCCGCGGATCGTGGCGGCGGCGGCCTTCGCCGTGCCCGACCCGCGCTCCGGCGACCAGGTGATGGCCGCCATCGAGATCCCCGAAGGCACCGCCTTCGAGGACCTCGCCCTGCCCGCCTTCCTGGCGGAGCAGGCAGACCTCGGCACCAAGGGGGCGCCGCGCTTCGTCCGGGTCTCCCACGCGCTGCCGGCCACCGGCTCCGGCAAGCTGCGCAAGAAGGAGATCCAGCACGACGGCTGGCGGACCGGCGACCAGGTCCACCGCTGGAGCGGGCGCGGCGCTCCCGACTACGTCCCGATGACCGGCGAGGACAAGGCCGCGCTGCGCGCCGAGTTCGCGGCCAACGGACGACAGCGGTTCCTGCCCTAGCCACCCACGGCCTTGGCGAACTCAGGAGGAGAACGGAACATGGATCTGCGCGAGACCCCCGCGCATCGGCGGCTGCGCACCGAGCTGCGGGAGTACTTCGCGGGGCTGCTGACCGAGGACGAGCGGCGCCGGGCCGGTGAGGAGGGCGTGGGAGGTCCCCGCTTCCGCGAGGTGACCAGTCGCCTCGGCGCCGACGGCTGGCTCGGCATCGGCTGGCCGGCCGAGTACGGCGGGCAGGGCCGCTCGATCGAGGAGCAGTACGTCTTCTTCGACGAGGTCCAGCGGGCCGGGCTGCCCTTCCCGTTCGTCACCGTCAACACCGTCGGCCCGACCCTGATGAGCCACGGCTCGGCCGAGCAGCGCGACAGGTTCCTGCCCGGCATGCTGTCCGGCGACATCGTCTTCGCCATCGGCTACACCGAGCCGGACGCGGGCACCGACCTGGCCTCCCTCACCACCCGCGCGGTCAGGGACGGCGACGAGTGGGTCATCGACGGCAGCAAGATCTTCACCAGCGGCGCGAACACCGCCGACTACGTGTGGCTGGCCTGTCGCACCGACCAGGACGCGCCCAAGCACCGGGGCATCTCGATCCTGATCGTCCCCACCGACGCCCCCGGATTCTCCTGGAGTCCCATCCAGTGCGTCGGCGGCATGGTCGTCACGGCCACCTACTACGGCGGCGTACGGGTGCCCGCCGGCAACCTCGTCGGCGAGGTCAACGGCGGCTGGAAACTCATCACCCACCAGCTCAACCACGAGCGGGTCGGCCTGGCCGCGCTCGGCGGCCGGATGATCCAGCTCTGGGAGCAGGTCCTCGGCTGGGCCCGCGACAACGGCGCCATCGAGCTGCCCTGGGTGCAACGCGACCTCGCGCGCACGTACGCGCGGCTGGAGGCGATGCGGCTGATGAACTGGAAGATGACCGCGGCCGTCGCGCGGGACGCGCTGTCCGGCGCCGACGCGGGCGCGGCCAAGGTGTACGGCACCGAGACGCACATCGACGTGCAGCGGACGCTGTCGCAGATCCTCGGCGCGGCCGGCCGGATCCGGCCCGGCTCACCGGGCGCCGTGCTCGCCGGTCAGATCGAGCAACTGTCCCGGCAGGGGATCGTCAACACCTTCGGCGGCGGCGTGAACGAGGTTCTGCGCGACATGGTCGCCACCCAGGGGCTCGGCCTGCCCCGGATGGGACGTGGAGCGTGAGCGCGCCCCAGCCGGTCAGCGACGACCGCGGCACGCCCGGGGCGGTGGCCGGTGGCGGCAGCGCGTCCGGGGCTGTGGCCGACGGCGGCAGCGCGTTCGAGCAGGTGGCCGACGACGTCAGCCCGTCCGGGCCGGTGGCCGTTGACGGGTACGAGGAGCGGCTGCTGGCCTTCACCGGCCGCGAGATCGTGCCGCCCAGGCCCGGTCCCGACCCGGTCAACGCGCCGATGATCCGCCACTGGGCCGAGGCCATGGGCGACGGCAACCCCGTCTACCAGGACGAGGAGGCGGCCCGCGCGAGCGGCCGGCCGGGGATCGTCGCGCCCGCGTCGATGACGCAGGCGTGGACGATGCGTGGGTACGCCGCCACCGTGGCGGGCCGGAGCGGCGGCCCGGGCTCCGAGGAACTCGCCGCCCTGCTCGGCGAGGGCGGCTACACCTCGGTCGTGGCGACCGACTCGGAGTTCGAGTTCCACCGCGAGCTGGTGCCCGGCGACCACGTCAGCGTGCGGGAGGTCGTCGAGTCGATCTCCCCTGAGAAGGTCACCGCCCTCGGCCCCGGCCGGTTCGTGACCACCGTACGCACCTACACGGACCAGAACGGCGAGACGGTCGCGGTGCAGCGCTGGCGCACCCTGCGCTTCCGCCCCCAGAGGCGCCCCACGCCGCCATCTCCGGCGGACACCCCGGAGACCCCGCCGGAGGCGCTCAGGCCGCGGCCGGCGGTGAACCGGGACAACGCGTTCTGGTTCGAGGCGGCGCGTGAGCACCGGCTGGTCATCCAGCGCTGCGCCGCGTGCCAGGCGTTGCGCCATCCGCCCGGCCCCTGCTGCCCGGAGTGCGGCTCGTTCGACTGGGACACCGTCGAGGCGTCCGGCCGCGGGCACGTTCACAGCTTCGTGGTCAGCCACCACCCACGTCATCCGGCGTTCGAGTACCCGCTGGTCGTCGCGGTCGTGGAGCTCGCGGAAGGCACCCGGCTCATCACCAACCTGGCCGGCGTCACCCCGGACGAGGTCGAGATCGACCTGCCGGTCACGCTCGACTGGCTCGACGCGGACCCCGGTCTCTCACTTCCCGTGTTCCGGCCGGTCGCGCAGGAGGATCACCACTGATGGACTTCACCCTGGACGAGGAGCTCGAAGAGGTTCGCGCTCTGGCGCGCGAGATCCTCACCGACCGCGCCACCACCGACCGCGTCCGTGCCGCCGAGAGCTCCGAGACCCACCTCGACGAGGAGCTCTGGTCGGAGCTGGGCAAGGCGGGCCTGCTCGGGATCGCCGCGCCGGAAGAGGCGGGCGGGGCCGGGCTCGGCCTGGCCGCGCTCTGCGTCCTGCTGGAGGAGCAGGGCCGGTTCGTGGCGCCGGTCCCGCTGTGGCCGGCCGCCGTCGCGGCCCTCGCGATCGCCGGGCACGGCACGCCCGCGCAGCGCGCGACCCTGCTGCCCGGCGTGGTGGACGGCACCTCCCGGCTCACCCTCGCGCTGGAGGAGTTCGGCCCCGCCGACCCGGCCCACCCGGCCTGCGCCGCCCACCGGCAGGCCGCAGGTCGGGACGAGAGCGCGCGAGACGACGCCGGTCGGAATGCCGCCGGTCGGGACGGTGCTGGTCGGGACGGTGCTGGTCGGGACGGTGCTGGTCGGGACGGTGCTGGTCGGGACGGTGCTGGTCGGGACGGTGCTGGTCGGGACGGTGCTGGTCGGGACAGCAGCGCGCGGGACGGCGACGGGGTACCGGATGGCGATGGGTGGCGGCTGACCGGGACGAAGGCCGTGGTCCCGTCGCCGTTCGGCGCGAGTCATGTGCTGGTCTCAGCCGCCACCGAGCACGGGCCGGGGCTGTTCCTGGTCGAGTCCGGCGCCGAGGGCGTCGTCTGGGAACGGGCCGAGACCACCACGCACGACCTGGCCGGCAACCTCACCCTGACCGGCGCGCCCGCGCAGGCGGTCGGGACGCCCGGCGGCGGAGCCGTCGCGTGGACCCTCGAACACGCCGCCGTCGCCCTGGCGGCCCTGCAACTCGGCGTCACCCAGGGCGCGCTGCGGCACGCGGTGACCTACCTCACCGAGCGCAGGCAGTTCGGCCGCCCGCTGGGCGGCTTCCAGGCGGTGCAGCACCAGCTCGCCGACTGCTACATCGACATCGACGCCCTGCGGGTATGCCTCTGGCAGGCCGTGACCGCACTGGAGGAGGGCCCCGCGCCGGCCGCCGTGCTGGTCGCGAAGTGGTGGGCCGGCGACGCCGGGCTGACCGTGGCCCACCGGGTGCAGCACGTGCACGGCGGCATCGGCGTCGACGTCGAGTACCCCGTGCACCGGCACTTCCTGTGGGCCAGGCAGATCGCCGGAACCCTGGGCGGGCCGAGCGCCGACCTGGCCCGCCTCGGCGGCGTCCTCGCCACCGGTCCGGTGACGCCGTGAACCCGACCTCCAGGACGTACGACTCCGGTGACGCCGTGAACCCGACCTCCAGGACGTACGGGGAGGTGGCGGTGGGCGACCCGCTCCCGGAGCTGGCGATCCCGCTGACCCGCACCCTGATCGTCGCGACCGCCATCGCCAGCCGCGACTACCAGGACGTCCACCACGACCCCGGCCTGGCCGTCGAGCGGGGCTCCGAGGACGTGTTCATGAACATCCTGACCACCAACGGCCTGGTCGACCGCTATGTCACCGAATGGGCGGGTCCTGCCGCCACCGTCAAGGCGATCAGGATCAGGCTCGGCGCGCCCAACTACCCCGGCGACACGATGGTGCTGACCGGCGCCGTCACCGCCAAGCACGACGAGGACCAGCGGGTCGAGATCGCCGTGCGCGGCGTCAACGGCCGGGGCGTGCACGTCTCCGGCACCGTCGCCGTAAGGTTGCCGGCCGCCGATCCGAAGGCCGCCGATCCGAAGGCCATAAACCCCAAGGCCGCAGCCCCCAAGGCCGCAGACCCCAAGGACGGAACATGAGCAGCCGCCCCCATCCGCTCAGCGGCGTCGCGGCCGTCGCGGGCATCGGCGCCACGGAGTTCTCCAAGAACTCGGGTCGCAGCGAGCTGCGGCTCGCCTGCGAGGCCGTGCTCGCCGCCGTGGCCGACGCCGGGCTGAAGCCGTCCGACGTCGACGGGATGGTCACGTTCACCGCCGACAGCAGCTCCGAGATCCACATCGCCCGCAACACCGGGATCGGCGAGCTGACCTTCTTCTCCCGCGTCGGTCACGGCGGCGGCGCGGCCTGCGGCACGCTCCAGCAGGCGGCCATGGCCGTCGCGACCGGCGTCGCCGAGGTCGTCGTCTGCTACCGGGCGTTCAACGAGCGCTCGGGCGAGCGTTACGGCCTCGGCCAGGCGGACCGGCCGATGGACACCAGCGCCGACCGCGCCGCCTACTCCTGGATGACGCCGTTCGGCCTGGCGACGCCGGCGCAGTGGGTGGCCGTGTTCGCCCGCCGTTACATGCACGAGTACGGCGCCACCAGCGAGGACTTCGGCCGGGTCGCGGTCGTGGACCGGCGGCACGCCGCGACCAACCCGGCGGCCTGGTTCTACCAGCGGCCCATCACCCTGGAGGAGCACCAGGCGTCGCGCTGGATCGCCGAGCCGCTGCGCCTGCTGGACTGCTGCCAGGAGACCGACGGCGGGCAGGCGCTGGTCGTGGTCTCGGCCGAGCGGGCCCGCGACCTGCCGCACCCGCCCGCCGTGATCCGCGCCGCCGCCCAGGGCTCGGGCGCCGACCAGCACATGATGACCAGCTACTACCGCCCGACGATCAGCGGCATCCCGGAGATGGGGCTGGTGGGCCGGCAACTGTACGGGCAGAGCGGCCTCGGCCCCGGCGACATGGACGCGGCCATCCTGTACGACCACTTCACGCCGCTGGTGCTCCCGCAACTGGAGGAGCTCGGCTTCTGCGGCAGGGGAGAGGCCAGGGACTTCGTCGCCGACGGCCACCTCGAACTCGGCGGGCGGCTGCCGTTCAACACGCACGGCGGTCAGCTCGGCGAGGCGTACCTGCACGGCATGAACGGCGTCGCCGAGGCCGTCCGGCTGGTCCGCGGCACGTCGGTCAACCAGCCGGAGGGGGTGAGCCACGTGATGGTCACGGCGGGCACCGGCGTGCCCACCAGCGGCCTCGTCCTGGGCGCGGACGGCTGAGCCGCGCGGGCGGGGGCACGGGCCTCGCCGGACTTCCCCTCGACCGGTGGACCGCGACCGGTGGACCGCGACCGGTGAAGGTCACGATGAACGCGATCGTGGCGGGATCGGTCAGGTCCGCGTCGCCGTGTAGCGGGCCGGGAACTCGCCCCCGCCGTGCACCGCGAGGTCCGCGCCGGTCACGTAGGCCGCGAGGTCGCTGGCCAGGTAGAGGCAGGCGTTCGCGATGTCGGCCGGCACCGCCATCCGCCCCATCGGGACGACCGCGGCGACCGCCGCGCCGCCGTCCTCGCCGTAGACCGCCGCCGCAGCCTCCGTACGGGTCAGGCCGGTGGTGATGTGGTTGACCCGCACCTTCGGCGACCACTCCAGCGCCAGTGCCTTGGTGAGCATGAGCAGGCCGGCCTTGGCCGCCGAGTAGGCGGCGGTGCCCGGCTGGGGGTCCACGCCGGAGACGCTGCCGATGTTGATGATCGAGCCGCCCGTCTCCTGGGCGCGCATGACCAGGTTGGCGGGCTGGGCCACGTAGAACGGGGCCAGCAGGTTCAGGTCCACGATCCTGGCGACGAACCTCGGCGAGACCGTCGCCGCGTCGGCGTCGGGGGAGCCTCCGGCGTTGTTGACCAGCACGTCGAGCCGTCCGAGCAGCTCGACCGTACGCTCCACCAACTGGACGGCGGCGCTCGCGTCGCGGACGTCGGCCGCGACGAAGCGGGCCGTCCTGCCGCCCGCGCTCGGCAGCGTCTCCGGCTCGCCGCGGCCGCACACCACCACGTCGGCTCCCGCGGCGAGGAACGCCCGCGCGATCTCGAAGCCGATGCCCTTGGTGCCGCCGGTGACCAGCACCGCCCGGCCGCCGAAGTCCAGCGTCGCGTCCACCGAAGTCCTCCCGCACAGTCCACTCGCACCGTCCACCCGCACGATCCCGGGGTGATCCCCCCGGACGATCCCTCGGAGGGTACGGGCCGCACGGCCGGACGCGGGGAGCCGATACCGGCCAGCGGGACGGCTGTTCCGCCGAACCCCCGTCACTTGCCACCATGGGGGCCGTGACGTACGCGTGGCGCGACGGGCCGCGTCCGGACTGAGAAGGCAGGGATGTTGTGAGCGACAACGAGGCACTGACGATCCCCGGAGTCCTGGAGCGGGCGGCCCGCGAGTTCCCCGGCACCGAGGCGGTGGTGGACGGCGCGTCCCGGCTGACCTACGCGCGGCTGCTGGACCGGGTGCGCGAGGCGGCCCGCGGGTTCCTCGCGCTCGGCGCCCGGCCGGGGGACCGCGTCGCGATCTGGGCGCCGAACGGCCTGCCCTGGATCGTCACGGCCCTCGCCGCGATGAGCGTCGGCGCGGTCGTGGTGCCGATCAACACCAGGTACAAGGGCGAGGAGGCGCGCTGGCTGCTCGGCCGCGGCCGGGTCCGGTTCCTGTTCGTCGAGGACGGCTTCCTCGGCAACTCCTACCTCGCCATGCTCGGCCTGCCCTCCGCCGAGGGCGACGGCGCGGCCGGGCTGCCCGACCTGTCGGCGGTGGTGACGTACGACGACGAGGCACGGCCGGGGGCGATGCCCTGGGCGGACTTCGTCGCCGGGGCGGCCGGGATCCCCGAGGAGGAGGCGGTCGCCCGCGCCGCCGCGGTGCGTCCCGACGACGTGGCCGACATCCTGTTCACCTCCGGCACCACCGGCCGGCCCAAGGGCGTCATGTGCACGCACCGCCAGAACGTCCGCACCTACCTGGCCTGGAGCGAGCGCAACGGGCTGCACCACGCCGACCGCTACCTGATCGTCAACCCGCTCTTCCACACCTTCGGCTTCAAGGCCGGGGTGTTCGCCTGCCTGCTGCGGGCCGCCACGATGGTGCTCCAGCCGGTCTTCGAGGCGGCGGAGACGATGCGGCTGATCGAGGCCGAGCGGATCACCGTGCTGCCCGGGGCGCCGACCATCTACATCACGATGCTCGACGCGCCCGAACGCGACCGCTACGACCTGTCGTCGCTGCGGCTCGCGGTGACAGGCGCCGCGGTGGTGCCGGTCGCCCTGGTCCAGCGGATGCGGGCCGAGCTGTTCCCCGAGGTCATCACCGCGTACGGGCTGACGGAGGCGTCCGGCACGGTGACCGCCTGCTCGCTCGACGATGACGACGAGACCGTGGCCGGCAGCGCCGGGCGGGCCATCGAGGGCGTGGAGGTGCGCGTGGCGGACGCCGCCGGCGAGCCGCTGCCGGTGGGGGAGGACGGCGAGGTGCTGGTCCGCGGCCACAACGTGATGCTGGGCTACCTCGACGACGAGGAGGCGACCGCCGCGACGATCAGGGACGGCTGGCTGGTGACCGGCGACCGGGGCCGGCTCGACGAACGCGGCAACCTGACCATCACCGGCCGGTCCAAGGACATGTACGTGGTGGGCGGGTTCAACGTCTACCCCGCCGAGGTCGAGCAGGTGCTGGCCGCCGCCGAGGGCGTCGCCGAGGCCGCGGTGGTCGGCGTGCCGGACGCCCGGATGGGCGAGGTGGGTCGCGCGTACGTCGCGGCCCGGCCGGGCGCCGCCCTCGCCCCTGACGCGCTGATCGCCCACTGCCGGGACCGGCTGGCCAACTTCAAGGTGCCCCGCGAGGTCGTCCTGGTCGACCGCCTGCCCCGCAACGCGGCCGGCAAGATCGACAAGGCCGGCCTGCCCGCCCTCGCCCCCGACCCTGGCTAGTCGGCATCCGGGTCGTCGGGCCCGCCGGGCAGCCTGAACGTCGGCATGTCGAGAGGCTCGGGCTTCGCCGCCCAGGGCACGGCGACCCTCATGGAGACGTTGCCGGGATAGCCCACGACGTAGCCCTTCACCATGGGGGGAAGGTCTCCCCAGTAACGGCGCCAGGCCTCCGAGCCCTGTCCGGCCACGAACCTGCTTTCCCCCATGCCGACATAGAAGACGTTCAAACCGCCCGCAAGCGCGGCGGCGAACACCACCTCCTTGCCGGTCTGCTCCCAGGACTTCCCCTCGACCCGGTCGTTCCAGAACGTGGCACCCCCGCCGGCGACGGCCCCCTGGATCAGGTTGCGCTTCCACGGGTTCATCGCGGCGAACGCGGCGATGCCTCCGGTGCCCCCGATCAGGCCGGCGACGATGGCGGAGTTGCCGCCCTCGGCGAGCGACAGAAGAGACCTGTCGAGCGGGTGCCGTCCTCGGAACGGGTTGGCCACGGCGTTGATGGCGACATTGCCGAACAACCCCCACCGATACAGCTGCCAGTACGATTTCCAAGACCCCCGGGCCATCTGGAGGAAGGTCAACGGTTCGTCGCCGGCCTTCGTCCCGAGGCCGCGCACCACGCGTGATCGGCCGACGGCTGTCGTGAGGTTCCTCAGGAGTCCGCCGAGCGTACGGAAGATCAACCGAAATCTGCCGAGCGTCGTGGTGGCGACGACGGCGATCTCGCTGGTCGTCTTCGCCGACCTGGCCCAGGCCGCCAGGCTGGCCAGGCCGGCGGTGACACTCGAGATCGCCGCTGCCATCACGATCGCGATGAGCAGGCTTTGCGCCAGCTCCGCCAAGGCTTTCTGCGTTCTGACTGACACATCGGCGGCGGTTTCGAGGACCTTGTAGGCCTCGCCGAGTTGATCGATGGCCTGCAACCGGAATTCCGGGTCCAGAAGGTTGCCGTGGGTTTCCTTGAACTCGGTCGCGCTGTCTCCCCGCCAGTTCGCGAGCAGATCTTCCGCTTGGACGAGGTCGTCGTGCGTCTCCAGCAGCCTCGCTCGCATATTCCGACAGGCCTGCGCCATGATGCGCAGGCGGTGCACGTCCTCGTCGTTTCCCACGCGACGTATCGCGTGGTAGAGGGTCTCCAGAAGTTGCAGAGGTCTCTCGTGCCACTGAGCCATGCAGTCCTCTTCACACACGAAGGCCGCCCGCTAGGCGCGACCATGGGGTCAGGCGCGGCGGCCGCGACAGCTCACCTCGAAGATCGGTTCATCCACGTCCACATCGTGAGCGGACCGTCGGCACCTCCCGTCAGTCGCCGTGGGGGAGCCTGCGGATCTGCTCCTGCTCGTGCGCCTCGACGCGTTCCTGATTCCGGCCTATGCGTAGGAGAGCCGTACCCGCCGCGGTCAGCTTCCGGTGAAGATCGGTGATGTAGTCGCTCGTTTCGGTGTAGAAGTCCAGGTAATGATCGTCAAGCTCTCTGGAAGCGCCTTCCACCAGACCGAAGCACCGTGGTGTGGGAGCCGCGTCGTCCCGGAACGCGCGAGCACGTTCTTCGAGTGCGCTTCCGAGCGCGATATATCTTGAGCCGGCCGATTTGATATCGGTCGGGGTCATCATCACATGATCATGCATATAGGTAGATTAGTTCTTTAACGGGACGAATGGACGGTCGATCGGCCACACCCGGGTTCCTCCGCCTTCGGCGCGACCGGCCATCTCGCCGTCGCGCTCACCGTCGCGCTCGTCGCCATCGCCTGGACGGGGCTGCGCGTGTCCCGCGAGAACGTGAGCGCCGGCTGACCGGTCAGGCGCCGTAGACGGGCTCCGGCGGGGTGGCGTCGGCGAGGAGGGCGGCGATCCGGGGGCCCAACTCGGCCGGCTCCCAGCGCGCGCCCTTGTCGGCGGCCGGGCCGTGACGGAAGCCCTCCATCACGCAGATCCGGCCGCCCTCGACCTCGAAGACCCGCCCGGTCACGTCCTTGGACTCGGCGGAGCCGAGCCAGACGACCAGCGGCGACACGTTCTCGGGCGCCATGGCGTCGAACACGCCCTCCTCGGGGGCCGCCATCGTCCGCGCGAAGACCTCCTCGGTCATCCGGGTGCGGGCGGCGGGCGCGATGGCGTTGACGGTCACGCCGTAGCGGCCCAGCTCGGCCGCCGCGACCAGGGTGAGCCCCACGATGCCCGCCTTGGCGGCCGAGTAGTTGCCCTGCCCGACGCTGCCCAGCAGGCCGGCCCCGGAAGAGGTGTTGATCACGCGGGCGTCCACCGGCCGGCCGGCCTTGGACTCGGCCCGCCAGTGCAGCCCGGCGTGCTTCAGCGGCAGGAAGTGCCCCTTCAGATGGACCCGCGTCACCGCGTCCCACTCCTCCTCGGACAGGTTGACCAGCATCCGGTCGCGGACGAACCCGGCGTTGTTGACCAGGGTGTCGAGCCGTCCGAAGTGCTCCAGCGCGCTCGCCACCAGCAGTCGCGCCCCCTGTTCGGTGGCGATGTCGGAGCGGTCGGCCACCGCCTCGCCGCCCAGCGCGCGGATCTCCTCGGCCACCGTCTGGGCCGGGCCGTCCGACCCGCCCTCACCGGAGGGGCCCACCCCCAGGTCGTTGACCACGACCCGGGCGCCCTGCCGGGCGAACTCCAGCGCGTGCGCGCGGCCGAGGCCGCGCCCGGCGCCGGTCACGATGACGACTCGGTCCTCGCAGATCATGCTCAGGCTCCTTGCGGTTCTACGGAGAAATCGGGCGGCGTCGAGGAGAACGGGCCGCTCTGCTAGCTTAGTTTCTAACAAATGTTAGGTCGAAAGGTAGCTTATGGGAATCTCCACCAGCACCCACGGCGAGGGCATCGCCGAGGTCGTGATGGACGTGCCGCCGGTCAACGCGCTGACCGTGCGGGGCTGGTTCGACCTGGCCGACGCCGTACGAGAGGCCGGACGTGACCCCGGGACCCGCGTGGTCGTGCTGCGCGCCGAGGGCCGGGGCTTCAACGCCGGCGTCGACATCAAGGAGATGCAGGCCACCAGCGGCTTCGAAGCGCTGGTCGGGGCCAACCGGGGGTGCTACGCGGCCTTCGCGGCGGTCTACGAGTGCGAGGTTCCCGTGATCGCCGCCGTGCACGGGTTCTGCCTGGGCGGCGGGGTCGGACTGGCCGGCAACGCCGACATCGTGGTGGCCTCCGACGACGCCTACTTCGGGCTGCCCGAGGTCGAGCGGGGCGCGCTCGGCGCGGCCACCCACCTGGCCCGGCTGGTGCCCCAGCACCTGATGCGCGCCATGGTCTACACCTGCCGCAACGTCACGGCCGCCGAGCTGCACGCGTTCGGCTCGGTGCTGGAGCTCGCGCCCCGCGACGGGCTGCGCGACGCCGCGCTGGAGGTGGCGGCCCGGATCGCCGACAAGGACCCGTACGTGATCCGGCGCGCCAAGGAGTCCCTCAACGGCATCGACCCCGTTGACGTCAAGCGCAGCTACCGCTTCGAGCAGGGCCTCACCTACGAGCTCAACCTGATGGGCGCCGGTGACCGGCACCGGGACGCCTTCGTCGCGGAAGGAGGCAGCTGATGGGCGCCGTGATGTCCGTGGAGGAGATCGTCGGCTCGCTGGAGAGCGGCATGACGATCGGGATCGGCGGCTGGGGCTCGCGGCGCAAGCCGATGGCCCTGGTCCGGGCGATCCACCGGTCCTCGCTCAAGGACCTGACCCTCGTCTCGTACGGCGGGCCCGACGTGGGCCTGCTCTGCGCCGCCGGCAAGGTCCGCCGGGTCGTCGCCCCGTTCGTGACGCTCGACTCCGTCGCCCTCGAACCGCACTTCCGGGCCGCCCGGCAGAGCGGGGCGATCGAGTTCACCGAGTACGACGAGGGCATGTTCATGTTCGGCCTGCTGGCCGGGGCGCACCGGCTGCCGTTCCTGCCGACGCGGGCCGGGCTCGGCTCCGACGTCGTGCGGGTCAACCCCGGCCTGCGCACCGTCCGCTCGCCGTACGAGGACCAGGAGGAGCTGGTCGCGGTGCCCGCGCTCACCATGGACGCGGCGCTCGTGCACCTCGACCTGGCCGACACCCGGGGCAACGGCCGCTACCTCGGCCCCGACCCGTACCTGGACGACCTGTTCGCCAAGGCCGCCTCCCGCTGCTACCTGTCCTGCGAGCGGATGGTGCCCGCCGGAGAGCTGGACGGCCCGCCCCAGACGCTGCTGGTCAGCCGCATGCACGTCACGGGCGTGGTGGAGACGCCGGACGGCGGGCACTTCACCGACCTCGGCTCCGGCCGCGACGAGGCGTTCCAGCGGCACTACGCCGCCTCGGCGGCAGACCCGACGGGGTGGGCCGCCTTCGAGGACCGCTTCCTGTCCGGTGACGAGGACGCCTACCGGCAGGCCGTACGGCAGTGGCACGAGGAGCAGGAAGGGGCGGGACGATGAGCGCGACCCGAGCGGAGATCTGCGTGGTGGCCTGCGCCGAGGCGTGGCGGGGCGATGGCGAGATCCTGGCGGCGGCGATGGGCACCTGCTCGATCCTGGGCGCCCGGCTGGCCCGGCTCACGTTCGAGCCCGGCCTGCTGACCACCGACGGCGGCGCGCTGCTCACCGCCGAGCCCGTGCCGTTCGGCGCGCCGGCCGGCCCGGTAGAAGGGTGGCTGCCGTTCCGCGAGCACCTGTGGCTGGTGCAGAACGGGCGCCGGCACGTGATGATGGGCGCCTCGCAGATCGACCGGCACGGCAACACCAACATCTCCGCCGTCGGCGACTGGGCGCGGCCGAAGTCGCAGCTCCTGGGCGTGCGGGGCGCGCCGGGCAACACGATTTGCAACCCGACCAGCTACTGGATCCCTCGCCACTCGGCCCGCGTCTTCGTGCCGAAGGTCGACATGGTCAGCGGCGTCGGCACCGACCGGGCCGCCGAGCTGGGCTCGGGGGCGGCCCGGTTCCACGATCTGCGCCGCGTGGTGACCGACCTCGCGGTCTTCGACTTCGGCGCCCCCGACGGGGCGATGCGGCTGCTGTCGGCGCACCCCGGGGTCGAGGTCGAGCAGATCCTGGCCGCCACCGGGTTCGAGCCGGTCATCGAGGGCGACGTGCCCGAGACCCGGCAGCCGTCCGCCGAGGAGCTGCGCCTGATCCGCGAGGTGCTCGACCCGCGCTCCCTGCGCGACCGCGAGGTCCGCTCGTGACCGCGCGCGAGGACAGCCCGGGTGAAGGCCCCGGTGTGACCGCGAGTAAGGCCAGCTCGGGCAGAGGTCCCGGTGTGACCGGGCAGGACGGTTCGGGTGAAGCCTCCGGTGTGGCCGGGCAGGTTCTGGACACGCCGCTGACCCGGCTCACCGGCGTCCGCCATCCGGTGGTGCAGACCGGCATGGGCTGGGTGGCGGGCCCCCGGCTCGTCTCCGCCGTGGCCGACGCCGGAGGGCTCGGCATCCTCGGCTCGGCCACCATGACCCTCGACGAGCTCGCCGCCGCGATCAAGGAGGTCCGCTCCCGCACCGACGCCCCGTTCGGGGTCAACCTGCGCGCCGACGCCTCCGACGCGGCCGACCGCATCGACCTGCTGATCAGGAACCAGGTGAAGGTCGCCTCGTTCGCGCTGGCCCCCCGCCAGGAGCTGATCGCCAGGTTGAAGGACGCCGGGGTGGTGGTGATCCCGTCCGTCGGCGCGCGGCGGCACGCCGAGAAGGTCGCGGCCTGGGGCGCCGACGCGGTGCTGGTGCAGGGCGGCGAGGGCGGCGGCCACACCGGCGCGGTCGCCACCACGCTGCTGCTGCCCCAGGTGGTCGACGCGGTCGACATCCCGGTCATCGCGGCCGGCGGCTTCTTCGACGGGCGCGGGCTCGCGGCGGCCCTCTCGTACGGCGCGGCGGGCATCGCGATGGGCACCCGGTTCCTGCTCACCTCCGACAGCTCGGTGCCCGACGCGGTCAAGCGGACCTACCTCGGCATGTCCGAGACCGTGGTCACCCGCCAGGTGGACGGCATGCCGCACCGGGTGCTGCGGACCAAGCTGGTCGACGGGCTGGAACGGTCGGGCACGGTGTCCGGGATGGTCCGCGCGGTGCGCAACGCGGCGCGGTTCAAGAAGATCTCCGGGATGTCGTGGCCCGCGATGATCCGCGACGGCCTGGCCATGAAGCACGGCAAGGAGCTCACCTGGTCGCAGGTCCTGATGGCGGCCAACACCCCGATGCTGCTGAAGGCGGCCATGGTGGACGGCCGCCCTGACCTCGGCGTGCTCGCCTCCGGCCAGGTGGTGGCGCTCATCGACGACCTGCCCTCCTGCGCGGAACTGATCGACGGGATCGTCGCCCAGGCCGCCGGCGTGATCCGCGGCCTCGACGCCAACCTGGCCGGCTGACCGTCCCGGACCGCTCCGGACCACGGCCGGCCTGGCGGGCTGACCGTCCCGGACCGCTCCGGACCACGGCCGGTCTGGCGGGCTGACCGTCCCGGACCGCGACGGCTCCACGGCCGAACGGGCCGAAGCCTCCGCCCTGGCCGCCCCCACATCGGGGCCGGCCGGGGCGGTCGTCGGGGCACGCCGGTCGGCCCTGGATCCGGCCGGGTCACTCCGGCCGGGTCGGGTCAGGGGCCGGTGAGGGCCGACATCACGCGGGCGCGATGGTCGGCGGGGGAGCCCCAGGCCGCGCGCAACGCCCGGGCCTTGCGGATCAGCAGGCTCGGGTCGTACTCGTCGGTGTAGCCGATCGCGCCGTGCACCTGCAGCGCGATCCGGGCCGCCCCGTACGCCGCGTCCGACGCCATCGCCTTGGCGGCCGACACCTCATGGGAGAAGTCCGGCGACCCGTACGCGAGGGCCGCGCCGTGCACCAGCGGCCGGGCGTACTCCAGCTCGACCAGCGCGTTCGCCAGATGATGCTTGACCGCCTGGAACTCGCCGATCGGCCGCCCGAACTGCCGCCTGGTCCCGGCGTAGTCCACCGACACCTCCAGCAGCCGGCGCCCGACGCCGACGAGCTGGGCGGCGCAGGCCAGCGTGCCCAGGTCGCGTGCCTCCCCGGCGGCCGACGCCACCTCGGGCCCCGCGGCCAGCACGTCGCCCGGCACGACCGGGAACAGCCGCCGGGCCGGGTCCAGCGACTCCCGGACCTGGCCCGGAGCGGCGGTCCGCAGCTCGTCGCCCTCGACGGTCAGCACCACGCTCGCGACGTCCGCGTCCAGCGCGTACGGCACGAGCGGAGGCAGCGCGAGCGACGCCACGACCGTGCCTTCGGCGATACCGGGCAGCCACGCCTCGGCCCTTCCCTCGGCGAGGAAGGACGACGGGGCGTCGGCCGTTCCCTCAGCGACGATGGACGACGGGGCGTCGGGCGTACCCTCGGCGGCGCCGGACCTCCGGACGGCGGCGGCGCCTTCGGCGGGACCTTCGGCGAGGATGGACAGCCGGTCGAGCAGCACCGCAGCGGCGACGGTCTCGGCGTAGGGGCCGGGCACGCCGTGCCTGCCGAGCTCGTGGAACGCGGTCACCAGCTCCACGGGCAGCACGCCCGCGCCGCCCGCCCGCTCGGGCACGGCGACCGCGAACAGCCCGGCCTCCGCCAGCGACCGCCACAGGGCCAGGCCCGGCTCCGGCCGGCCGGCCGCCCAGTCGCGGGCCACGGCGGGGGTGCCCGCCTGGGCCAGCAACTTGTCCAGGGTCTCGCCGAACAGCCGCTGCTCGGCGTCGAGGATGAACTTCACGGCCGCCCCGCTCTCGGCAGGCCGAGCACGCGCTCGGCGATGACGTTGCGCTGAATCTCGTTGGTCCCCGCGTAGATCGGGCCGGCCAGGGAGAAGACGTAGCCCTCCAGCCACTCGCCCGCCAGCTCGCCGTCCGGGCCGAGCAGGTCGAGGGCCGTCTCGTGCAGCGCCACGTCCAGCTCCGACCAGAAGATCTTGTTGACGCTGGACTCCGCGCCCACGTCCTCGGTGCGGGAGATCGTCTCGAACCCCTTGAGCCGGTAGGCGCGGGCCCTGATCCACGCGTCGGCCACCCGGTCGCGCAGCGCGGTGTCGGCGGGGTCGCCGTGCGCCTGCCAGAGCTCCACCAGCCGGTCGGCGGCGGCCAGGAACCGCCCCGGGCTGCGCAGAGTGAGCCCGCGCTCGTTGCCCGTGGTGCTCATCGCGACCCGCCAGCCCGAGCCCGGCTCGCCGATGACGTCGTGGTCGGGCACGAACACGTCGTCGAAGAAGAGCTCGGCGAAGGCGGGCTTGCCGTCGATGCGGCCGATCGGCCTGCGGGTGACGCCCTCGGCGTCCAGCGCGAACATCAGGTACGTCAGGCCGTGGTGCCGCCCGGCCTCGGGGTCGGAGCGGAACGGGCCGAAGCCCCGGTCGGCGAAGGCGGCGCGCGAGCTCCACGTCTTCTGGCCGTTCAGCCGCCAGCCGCCGGCGACCCGGGTGGCGGTGGCCCGCAGGGACGCCAGGTCGCTGCCCGCGCCGGGCTCCGACCAGGCCTGCGCCCAGATGACCTCGCCCGAGGCCATCGGCGGCAGCACGCGGGCGAGCTGTTCGGGGGTGCCGTGCTGGAAGAGGGTGGGCGCGAGCAGGTTGATGCCGTTCTGGCCGACCCGGCCCGGAGCCCCGGCCGCGTAGTACTCCTCCTCGAAGACCAGCCACTCCAGCGGCGTCGCGTCCCGGCCGCCGTACTCCTCCGGCCAGGACACCACCGACAGGCGGGCCTCGTGCAGCCGGCGCTCCCAGGCGCGGTGGGCGGCGAAGCCCTCCTTCGTCTCCAGCGACGGCAGGGGCGCGGCGGGCACGTGGGCGCGCAGCCACGCGCGCACCTCGGCGCGGAACGGTTCCACGGACGACAGGTCAAGATCCATCGGCGGCCGCCTTCATGCTCTTGGGGTCCATCCCGGCCAGGGAGTCGGCGGCGGTCTCGGCGTTGTGCGCGTGGGCGAGATGGTGCAGGCCGAAGACGGAGTCCATGCCGGCGTGCATGCCCTGCAGGTCCTCGGCCTGGTTGACCGCCTTCTTGGTGAGCGCGAGGCCCATCCGCGGCATGGCCGCGATCCGCTCGGCCAGCGCCAGCGTCTGCGCCTCCAGCTCCTCGCGGGGCACCAGCCGGTTGACCATCCCCACCTCGTACGCGCGCCGCGCGGGCATCCGGTCGCCGGTGTAGAGGAACTCCTTGGCGATCCGCGGCGGCATCGCCCACGGGTGCGCGAAGTACTCGACGCCCGGGATGCCCATCCGCACCACCGGGTCGGCGAAGAACGCGTCGTCCGAGGCGACGATCAGGTCGCACACCCAGGCCAGCATGAGCCCGCCCGCGATGCACGCGCCCTGCACCATCGCGATCGTCGGTTTGGGGATCTCCCGCCACCGCCGGCACATCCCGAGATAGACCTCCGACTCGCGGGCGAACCGGCTCTCCGCGCCGTCCTTGCCCACGTGGTCCCACCACAGTCCCGCCTTACGTTCGAACGAGACGTGCGCGTCGCGCTCGGGGGTGCCGATGTCGTGGCCGGCGGAGAAGTGCTTGCCCGCTCCGGCCAGCACGATCACCTTGACCTCGTCGTCGGCGGCGGCCTGGTAGAAGGCCTCGTCGAGGGCGTAGGTCATCGCCGAGTTCTGGGCGTTGCGGTAGTCGGGGCGGTTCATGGTGACCACCGCCACGGGTCCGCGCCGTTCGTAGCGCACCACGGTCATGGGGCCCTCGCATTCTTTCTAACAACTATTTGGTAGAGTAAACCACGTGAAGCTCAGCGAGGAGGAGGACCCGGCGCGGGTCCCTGCCGGTCCGCCGGCCTACGTTCCCGGTCACGGCCTGCTGCGCGGCCGGGTGGCCGTGGTGACGGCCGCCGCCGGCACCGGCATCGGCGGCGCGTGCGCGCGCCGCCTGCTGGAGGAGGGCGCGCGGGTGGTGATCAGCGACGCCCACGAGCGCCGGCTCGGGGAGAGCCTGGCGGTCCTGGAGGGCGAGTACGGCGCGGCGGTGACCGCGGTCCCGTGCGACGTCACCTCCGAGGAGCAGGTCCAGCACCTGTTCGCGACCGCCGAGGAGAGATTCGGCCCGGTCGACGTGGTGGTCAACAACGCCGGCCTCGGCGGCACGGCCAAACTCGTCGAGATGACCGACGAGCAGTGGGGCCGCGTGCTGGACGTGACCCTGGGCGGCACGATGCGCTGCACCCGGGCCGCGCTGGCGCGCATGCAGCCGCGAGGCCGCGGCGTGATCGTCAACAACGCGTCGGTGATCGGCTGGCGGGCGCAGGAGGGCCAGGCCCACTACGCCGCGGCCAAGGCCGGCGTCATGGCGCTGACCCGGTGCGCGGCGATCGAGGCCGCGCCGTACGGTGTGCGGATCAACGCGGTGGCCCCCTCGCTGGCCATGCACCCGCACCTGGCCAAGGTCACGACCGAGGAGTTGCTGGCCGAGCTCACCGGCAGGGAGGCGTTCGGCCGCTACGCGGAGCCGTGGGAGGTCGCCAACGTTATCGTCTTCCTCGCGAGCGACTACTCCTCCTACATGACCGGAGAGGTCGTCTCGGTCTCCAGCCAGCATCCCTGAGAGTCAGCATCCCTGAGAGGTCCGCCTTCCGATGAGCGCACGACGCCGAGATTCCCAGACCACCGCCGCCGCCCGGGCCGGGCGGCGGGCGGAGTTGCTCGCGACCGCCGCCGAGGTGTTCGCGTCACGGGGATACGCGGCCACGACGGTTCGCGAGGTGGCCGACGCCGCCGACATCCTCGGGGGCAGCCTCTACTACCACTTCGACTCCAAGGAGGCGATGGTCGACGAGATCCTGTCCGTCTTCCTCGCCGACATGTGGTCCGCCTACGACAAGGTGATCGCCTCCGGCCTGGGCGCTCGGGAGACGTTCGAGGCGCTGATCACCGAGTCGTTCCGGTGCATCGAGCGCTACCGGCCGGCCGTGGTGATCTATCAGAACGAATCCAAGCATCTGGCGACAAATCCGCGTTTCTCGTACTTGGTCGACTCGCAGCAGCGGTTCCGCGAGATGTGGCTCTCGGTGCTCGACCGGGGGGTCACGGACGGGATCCTGCGCGCCGACCTCGACACCGGACTGATCTACCGCTTCATCCGCGACACCGTGTGGGTGGCCGCGAGCTGGTACCGAACCGACGGCCCACTGCCCGCCGAAGAGATCGCCAGGCAGTACATAGCGATGGTCCTGGAAGGGATCCTGACAACCTGAGGAGTTTCCGATGGCGGAGGCATACATCGTCGAAGCGGTGCGCACCCCTGTGGGCAGGCGCGGCGGCGGGCTTTCCGGCGTGCACCCGGCCGACCTCGGCGCGCACGCGCTGACCCAGCTGATGTCCCGCTCCGGAGTCGATCCGGCGGCGGTCGAGGACGTCGTGTTCGGCTGCCTCGACGCGGTCGGCCCGCAGGCCGGTGACATCGCCCGCACCTGCTGGCTGGCGGCCGGGCTGCCCGAGGAGGTGCCGGGCGTCACCGTCGACCGGCAGTGCGGCTCCTCCCAGCAGGCGCTGCACTTCGCCGCCCAGGCCGTGATGTCGGGCACCAGCGACCTCGTGGTGGCCGGCGGCGTGCAGAACATGTCGATGATCCCGATCGCCTACGCCTCGCGCGGCGCCACCGACGCGCTCGGCCTCACCGAGGGCCCGTACGCCGGCTCGCGCGGCTGGCAGGCCCGCTACGGCGGCCAGGACGTCTCCCAGTTCCGCGGCGCCGAGATGATCGCCCGCGACTGGGACATCTCCCGCGAGGACATGGAGGCGTTCGCCTTCGAGTCGCACCAGCGCGCCGTCCGCGCGATCGACGAGGGCCGCTTCGACCGGGAGATCGCCCCGTTCGAAGGCGTCACCACCGACGAGGGGCCGCGCCGCGACACCTCCCTGGAGAAGATGGCGAAGCTGAAGACCCTGGAGGAGGGCGGCCGGCTCACCGCCGCCGTCGCCTCGCAGATCTCCGACGGCGCCGCCGCCCTGCTGATCGCCTCCGAGGCCGCGGTGAAGGCGCACGGCCTGCGCCCCCGGGCCCGCGTCCACCACCTGTCCGCGCGCGGCGAGGACCCCATCCGGATGCTGTCCGCCCCGATCCCCGCCACGGCGTACGCGCTGAAGAAGAGCGGCATGTCCATCGACGACATGGCGGCGGTGGAGATCAACGAGGCGTTCGCCTCGGTCGTGCTGGCCTGGCTGAAGGAGACCGGGGCCGACCCGGCGAAGGTCAACCCGAACGGCGGCGCCATCGCGCTCGGCCACCCGCTCGGCGCCACCGGCGCCCGCCTGATGATCACCCTGCTGCACGAGCTGGAGCGCACCGGCGGCCGTTACGGCCTGCAGACCATGTGCGAGGGCGGCGGCCAGGCCAACGTCACCGTCATCGAGCGCCTCTGACCCTCGTTCCCGCGAGCCGTCCGGGCCACCCGCCCGTACGGCTCGCGCACCCCCTCAGGCTGTCGGGCCGGGGGTGAGCGGTTCGTACGTGAGAGCCGTGCCGGGCCGGACGAACACGGGATCGGCGGTGTGCCAGGCCGCCTCCCGCAGCGAGCGCTTGACCACCTTGCTCGTGGCCGTGCGGGGCAGCTCGGCGGTGACCCGGACGTACCTCGGCGGCCACTTCGTGCCGAGATCCGGCTGACCGGCCAGGAACTCGCCGAAGGCGCCCGGGTCGAACTCCCGCCCCTCCGCCAGCACCACCGCCGCCATCACCTGGTCGCCGACGTCCGGATCCGGCACCGCGTAGACCGCCACGTCGGCGAACGCCCCGAACCGCGACAGCAGCCGCTCGACCGGCGCGGCGGCGAAGTTCTCCCCGTCCACCCGCAGCCAGTCGCTGTCGCGGCCGGCGAAGTACCAGAAACCCGCGGCGTCGCGGTAGGCGAGGTCACCCGACCACGACCAGCCGCCCCGGATCCGCCGCGCCGTCGCCTCCGGATTGCGGTAGTAGCCCTCGAACACCGCCGCCCCCGCCTTGTTGACGATCTCCCCGATGGCCTCGTCGGCGTTGAGCAGTGCGCCGTGCTCGTCGAACACCGCGCGCGGGCACTCCTGCATCGTCTCCGGGTTCACCACGACCGTGCCCTCCTCGGCGACGCCCAGCGAGCCGGGCGGTGTCCCCGGCACCCGGCTGATCCGGATCTCGCCCTCGCTGGAGCCGTACGAGTCGATGACGGCGCAGCCGAACCGCCGGCCGAACTCCGCGATGTCGCGCTCGGACGCCTCGTTGCCGAACGCGATCCGCAGCGGGTTGTCGGCGTCGTCCTCCCGTTCCGGCACGGCCAGGATGTAGTGCAGCGGCTTGCCGACGTAGTTGAAGAAGGTCACGCCGTGGCGGCGTACGTCGGGCAGGAACGCCGAGGCGGAGAACCTGCGGCGCAGCACCACGCAGCCGCCGGAGCTGACGGCGGGGGCGATGCCCGCCATGATCGCGTTCGAGTGGAACATCGGCATCACGACGTAGAAGACGTCGTCGCGGCCGAGGCACCTGCGCTCGCGCTGCTGCACGGCGATCCGGCCGAGCCGGCCCTGGCTGCAGATCACCGCCTTGGGCGCGGAGGTGGTGCCGGAGGTGAAGACCAGCGAGAAGATCGTGCCGGGCTCGGGCCGAGGGTCGCCGGAGCCCAGGGGAGAGGCGTCCGCGAGCGCCCGCGCGTACTCCTCGGTGCCGGTGACCAGCACCCGGCCGGGCGGGCGGTCCAGGTCGAGCCCGTCCAGCAGCGGCCGCCGCGCGGGCTCGGTGACGATCAGCCCGCAGTCGGTGAAGTCGATGTCGGCGGCCAGCTCGGCGCCCCGGCGGGTCGGGTTGATCCCGACCACGCCCGCCCCCGCCAGCGCCGCCCCGAGCAGCCAGAACAGGTGCTCGGGGGTGTTGTCCAGGAGCAGCCCGACGTGCCAGGGGCCGGGCCGGCGCAGGTCGCGGGCGAGCCCGGCCCGCGACCGCGCCTGCGCCACGACCTCCCGCCAGGTCCAGCACCGGTCCTCGAATCTCAGCCCGGCCCGGTCGTCCTCCGCCCGCGCCTCGATCAGCTCCGCGAACGTGACCTGGCCCGCCGGACGGTCGTCCGCCAGCGCGCCCACGGAATCCTCACGGCTGCTCACCTCTGGCACGGTCCTCTCCTCGCGGTCGCGGGGCGCACGCCGCCGCCTCGCTGGACAGCAGAGCAAGCCGGGGCGGGCCCCCTCGACCTCGATCCCGCTCACCGGGATCCCGCCGGCACCGGAACGCCGGACGCCGGCGGGGAGTCAGGACGAAGGTCCTCTCGCTTCGACGACCTACGGCACTGCCGGACGCGAGCCAGGAGCGGCACGGTGGACGCGGGACGAGATCAGCCGGCCGGCGACCGACTCCCACCACTGACCACACGTCGGCGGCGAGCCGATGCCGCCGGAGGAGGGGCCGATGATCGACCGCGCCAGCCCGTCGGACGTGGCCATGCTGGCCATGGGGTCGGGCCCGTCGCTGTCCCAGCGGGCCGGCGCGGTCCTGGTGCTGGAGGCGGGACCGGAGTTCGAGGTGGCCGAGGCGATGGCGTCGCTCGCCGACCGGATCCGGTCGGTGCCGCGGCTGAGGCGGCGACTGGTGCCCCTGCCCTTCGGCTGCGGCCGCCCGGTGTGGGTGGACGACCCCCGATTCGACATCGGTCTGCACGTGCGGCGGCTCACCTGCCCCTCGCCGGGGGACGAGCGGGCGTTGCTGGACGTGGCCGCCGCCGTGCTGACCGGCCCCCTGCCGCCCTCGCGGTGGACGGCGACCTTCGTCACCGGGCTGGAGGACGGCGCGGTCGCGCTGATCGTGGTCCTCGACCATGTGCTGGCCGACGGGATCGGCGGACTCGCTCTGCTCGCGGCGCTCGTCGACCAGGCCGAACGGCCCGCTCCAGCGGGCTTCCCCCGGCGCCCGCCACCCCTGCGGCGCCTCGCCGCCGACGCGCTCGCCGAGCGCCTGCGGGCCCTCGCGCGGCCGCGCGCCTTCTGGCGGGGGGCCAGGGCCGCCACCGCCGCGACGGGCGGGATGCGGCCGGAGCCCGTCGCGCGGTGCTCGTTGCTGCGGCCGACCGGCGGACGGCGCAGGCTCGCCGTCGTACGAGCGGACCTGGCGGCGGTGCGCTCCGCGGCGCACCGTCACGGGTGCACCGTGAACGACGTTCTGCTGACGGCGGTCACCGGAGCGCTCCACAGCCTGCTGCAACGGCGGGGCGAGCACGTCGGCGCGCTGTCGGTCTCGGTGCCGGTGTCCGTCCGGCGCAGTGCCACCTCCACCGACCTCGGCAACCGGTTCGGTGTGCTGATCGCCCGCCTGCCCGTCACCGGCACCGCCGAGGAACGGCTGGTGAAGAACGCCGCCCTGCTGGCGGAGCGCAGGAAGCCGGCCGTCGACGGCTTCGCGGCCGGCCTGTTCGGCCCGATGTTCCGGCTGCTGGCCGCGATCGGCCTCTACCGCTGGTATCTCCGCCGCCAGCGGCGCATCCACACCCTGGTCAGCAACGTGCGCGGGCCCGAGCAGCCGTTGGCCTTCGCCGGCGCGACCATCAGCCAGGTGATCCCCGTGGCGGTCGCCGAGAACGGCAACGTGACGGTGACCTTCGAGATCCTGTCCTACGCGGGCACGCTCGCGATCAGCCTCATCGCCGATCCCGACGGGGTGCCCGACCTGGACGAGCTCACCGCCCGGCTGGGCGATGAGCTCGCCCGTCTCACGGCCTCAGGCGCCGCCTGACGACGCGACCCGCTTCGGCCTGCCGCGTGACGCCGGCCGGAGCCGGCCCTCGTCGCCGCGGAACAGGATGGAGCGGGCGGCCACGAGGACGCAGACGGCGCCCAGCAGCAGGCCCCAGGCGACGTCGGTGGGGAAGTGCATGCCCCGGTACAGGCGGGAGACGGCGACCATGAGCGGCGCGGCGAGGCCGAGCGTCCAGATCGCCACCCGGAGCGTCCGGTTACGCAGGTGCGTGGCCAGGACGAGCGCGAGCCCGCAGTAGAAGGCCACGGCGGCGCTGGTGTGACCCGAGGGGAAACTCGAGGTGGGCGGGGCGGGGTCGAGATGCGGCACCGGCGGGCGGCTCCGTTCGACGAGCACGGTGGTGGCGAGGAAGATGAGCGACTGGCTCCAGACGGCCACGATCAGGAAGATCGACTCTCGCCAGCGGTGATAGACGAGCCTGAAGACGATCGCGGCGATCGCGGTCAACCCCACGATGTACGGGGTGTCGGACAGGCTGCTGCCGAAGTCGGTCAGGGTGTTCCACAGCGAGGTGCGCTCGGCGGCCAGGTCGCGGTTGGCGGACGCCTCACCGGTGCGCAGCGCGAGGATCAGCCTGCCCATCCCGTACGTCACGCCGAGCATCAGCAGCAGCGGTAAGACGATGGTCAGCGCGTAGTACTTCACGTGCTCAGTTCTGCTCATGGGTCACCTTCACGGATTCGGGTTCCACTCCTTCGGTCATTGGTTTCACGGGCCTGCGGCCCTGCTCGCGCCGCCACGTCTCGAACGCCACCGCCGTGGCGGCCACCACGACCACGCCCAGCACGATCCCCGCGACCACGTCGCTCACCCAGTGCACGCCGAGGGCGATCCGGGTGTAGCCGACCGAGAGCACCACGAAGGCGCCGACGGCCCAGGCGACGCGCCGCCCCCACCGGGGCAGCGAGGGCAGGACGAGCAGCATGATCACTCCCACGCCCAGGGTCACGTTCACCGCGTGGCCCGAGGGGAAGGAGTCACCGGGCGCCAGTGCCACCGGATCGGGCAGGTGCGGCCGGGACCGCGCGACGATGACCTTGAGGGCGAGGCCGAGCAGGCCGCCCACGGTCAGCGTGGTGACCGCCCACAGGGCCACCCTCGGGGCGCCCCGGTAGAACAGCCAGCCGGCGTAGACAGCGACGGCGATGCGCCACGGCCAGGGCCCGAACAGGTCGGTCCACACGATGAGCGCATTGGTCATCACGGGATGGTCGAGCGCGTACGCGTGCAGGTTCTCGGCGACCTGGGCGTCCAGCCGGTTGAGCGGCATCTTGGCGACGACGAGCAGCAGCGTGAACGGGATCATGGCCAGCACGATCGCGACGCTCGCGACTCCCAGGCGCACTCCCAGGCCGCGGTCGGCTCTGATGTCTGATGGAGACCGGTCCTCGTTCCGCATTCGCTCATCGCTACCCGGAAGGACGCCGGTGAGTCCTCCTCCGACGCGCCGAAGAAGATCCGGTGAAAACCGCGCCGGAGGGTAGTCCCGGTGCATGTCTCCCACCATCGCGGTCGTCGCGCATCGCAAGAAGACCCTCGGCGCGGGCCTGGACAGGCTGCGCGTCCTGATCAGTGAGCAGGACGTCGGTGACCTGCTCTGGTACGAGGTGCCCAAGAGCAAGAAGGCGCCGAAGAAGGTTCGCAGGGCGCTGAAGGAGGGCGCCGAGCTGGTGTTCGTCTGGGGCGGTGACGGCATGGTGCAGCGGTGCTCCGACGTGCTGGCCGGCTCCGGCGTGCCGATGGCGATCCTTCCCGCGGGCACCGGCAACCTGTTCGCCACCAACCTCGGCATCCCCGCCGACCTGGAGGAGGCGGTCCGCATCGGCTTCGAGGGCCGGCGCGAGCGGCTTGACCTCGGGGTGGTGAACGGCGAGCACTTCGCGGTGATGGCCGGGGCCGGGTTCGAGGCCGAGATGATCGCCGACGCCGACGGGCAGGCCAAGAGCCGGCTCGGCAAGCTGAGTTACGTCAAGGCGGCCATCCGGCACGTGGGCGGGCCGCTGGTGCCGATGCGGATCAAGGTCGACGGGGAGCCCTGGTTCGACGGCGAGGCGAGCTGCCTGCTGCTGGGCAACGTGGGCACGATCGCCGGCGGCGTCGAGGCGTTCGACGACGCCCGGCCCGACGACGGCTGGCTGGAGGTGGGCGTCTCCACCGCCCAGGGGCCGGTCCAGTGGGCCCGGGTGCTCGGCCGCATGGCGACCGGCCGCTCCGAGGACTCGCCGCTGGTCCGGATCACCCGCGCCCGCAAGGTCTCCGCCCGCTTCGGCAGGCCGCTGCTGTACGAACTCGACGGCGGCGAGCGCGAGGCCACCGACCGACTCAAGGCCAGAGCCGTGCCGGGCGGGCTGACCGTCTGCCTGCCCCTGACCTAGGCGCCGCCGAGTTCGGCGGCGAGCAGGGCCTTGAGGCGGTCCTGGCTCACCTTGAGCGACGGCGTCCGGGGCAGGGCGTCGACCACGACGAACGCCGTCGGCACCTGGTAGGCGGGCAGCCGGCCGCGAACCCACGCGGTCAGCGACTCGGGGTCGAGCGCCGCCCCGCGGGCGACCTCCACCGCCGCCACGGGCACCTCGCCGAGCCGCCGATCCGGCAGGCCGACGACCGCCGCGTCACGCACCGACGGATGCTCCTTGACGACCTCGGCGACCATCCCGGTCGAGATCTTGAACCCGCCGCGGATGATGACGTCGTCGGTCCGGCCGACGACCCAGACGAAGCCGTCGCCGTCGACGCGCGCGAGGTCGGTCGTCTCCTGCCAGGTGCCGGGCTCCGCGCCCGACTGCGCGGAGCGGACGTCCAGCCGGCCGACCTCGCCGGGCGGCAGGAGCTCACCGCTCTCCTGGTGCCTGACCCGGACCTCGACGCCCGGGTGCACCCGTCCGACGCTGCCGCGCTTCGCCTCACGGAACTCCTGCCGGTCCTTGAGCGTCCACCCCGCGATCCCGCCGGCGAACTCGGTCGCGCCGTACACGACCAGGACCGCGACGTCGTACCTCTCCTCGAACCGCTCGGCCATGTCCGGGCTGAGCGGCGCGGTCCCGCAGACCACGACGCGCACGTGCGTGAACACCTCCGGGGCGACGTCCGCGTCCAGGATCATCGCCAGCGACGCCGGGGTGAGGGCCAGCACGTGCGCGTCGTACGCGCTGACCAGCCGTACGAGCCCGTCGACCGTGAACTTCTCCAGCATCGCCACGGCGCGGCCGTCGAGCAGGTTGAGCAGCAGCCGGAACAGCCCGCTGGTGTGCAGGAGGGGCGCCACCAGGATCGCGACCCCGGAGCGGAGCCGCGCCTGCCACGGCCGCCCCGACTCGTAGTGCGCCGCGCCGGCGAAGCTGGCCTCCAGGTTGCGGAAGCCGACCGGGACGCGCTTCGGCGGGCCGGTCGTGCCGCTGGTCAGCATGCTCACCGCGACTCCCGGCTGCGCCCGCGCGCCGATCTCGGCGGGCGTCAGCGAGCATTCGGTGACCACCTCGACCTGGCGCGGATCATCCGATCGCACCGACAGCCCGAGCACGCCGGCCGCGCGGGCCGCGGCCCGCAGGCCCTCGTCCGCCCAGTCCTCCTCGTCGGCCACCACGGCCACCAGGTCGAGGGTCGCGACGTCCCGGGCCAGGGCGGCCGCCGGCTGCAGGTGGCTGAGCGAGACGATGCCGCGGCGCGACATCAGCGCGCCCGTCACCGCGCCGACCACGCCGGGCCGGTTCCGCATCACGACGCCCACCTTGGCGCCCTCGGGAGCCCCGGCGCGCCGCAGGTGCGTCTCGACCGCGCCGGCGGTCGCGGACAGGTCGCCCCACGTGTGCCACCGGCCGTCCAGTTCGAGCGCCGGGGCCGTGGGATCGACCGCCAGGACGGCTCTCAGCCGTGCCGGCAGGTCGAAGTCCGCCGCGCCGTTCCCACCGGACATGCGCCCTTCCTCCCGTGCTGAGCCTTCCCGCGCTGAGGCCTCCTTCGCGAACGCGTCGTTCTTCAGCGCGACAGGCGCGTCCCAGCGCTCGAACACCGAGCGCAGCGCGGCGACGAGCGGGAGCGGCTGGTCGAGCATGACGTGGTGTCCCGAGTCGGCGATCTCGATGACCGGCAGCGAGCTGCCCACCCGCTCGTGCATCAGGCGGACCGCCGCGGCGCTCGGCAGGCCGTGCTCGGCGCGGATGAACGCCACCTCGCACCGCGGCGGGAACAGCTGAGCGGGGGTCAGGGAGCTCTGGCCGAAGAGACCGGGGTCGAACTTCCAGGTCCAGCCCGCCTCGGTCTCCCGTACGGACGTCTCGGCGAGGTGGTCCACGACGTACTGGAGAGCCCGGCCGACCTCGGGGATGGGGTGGAACCTCGCCATCGCCGCCTCGCGGGTCGGGTAGAGCCGAGGCTGCCGCAGGGCCCGCTGCCGCCGGATGAACATCTCCTCATTCGTGACGTCGCGCACCGCGGAGTCGACGCAGACGACCCCGGCGAGTCGCTCGCCGAACGAGAGCGCCGCCCGCAGCGAGACCAGACCGCCCATGCTGTGGCCGACGAGGATCGGGCGGCCGGCGATCCCCGCGTCGCCCGCGACGTGGCGAACCTGCTCGGCCCAGCTCTCGTGGCTGTAGCGCTCGGCGTGGTCGCTGTCGCCGTGTCCGGACAGATCCAGCGCCACGACGCGGTGCTCGCCGGCGAACTGGGGGGCGACGTGGTCCCACCACCGCGCGTGGGCGGCCCCGCCGTGCACGAACACGATGCCCGGCCGGCCCTTCCGGCCCCAGGCCCGGTAACGGATCCGGGTCCCGGCGACGACCACGTCGCCCTCGTCGGCCGGACACGCCAGCGCTTCGCGGAACCAGGAGGGAACAGTGCGCATGACCTAGTACCCCTGTGCGGGGTCGACGGGATTGACGACCGGTTCGCCGGACTCGACGCGCCGGACGTTCTCGGCGAACAGATGGGCCAGGCGCGCCGGGTAGTCCGGGGAGCGCCACGACACGTGCGGCGTGAGGATGGTGTTGGGCGCGCCCCACAGCGGGCTGGTGACCGGCAGCGGCTCGCTTTCGAACACGTCGAGCGCGGCGCCGCCGAGGGAGCCCGCGCGCAGCCTGACGGCCAGCGCGTCCTCGTCGACGACCTCGCCGCGCGAGACGTTGACGATCAGGCAGCCGGGACGGCATCCGTCGAGGACGGCGGCGTCCAGCAGCCGCCGCGTCCGCGCCGTCGCGGGGACCGCCATGACGATGGCGTCGGCCCGCGCGGCCAGCTCCGCGAAGCGGTCGGCGCCGTGCGTCTCGTCGAACTCCGCGACCGGGCCCGTGGTCCGGCGGACCCCGATCACCCGCATGCCGAGCGCCCTGCCGCGCTTGGCCACCTCGCGCCCCACCGGTCCGGCGCCCACCACGAGGAGGGTCGTGCCCGAGACCGGCATCGGCGGGTGCCGCCGCCACTCGCGGGCCCGCTGGCTGGCCAGCGCGTCGGGCACCCGCTTCGCCAGGGCGAGGAGCGTCGCGATCGCGAACTCGGCCATGGCCGGCGCGGACAGGCCCCGCGCGTTGGCCACCCGCACGTCCGGCGACAGGCCCTTCGCCGGGAGCAGGCTGTCGACGCCCGAGCCGATGAGATGGACGAGCCGGAGCCGCCCGGCCACGGACCAGTCCTCCACCGGCATGTCGAAGCCGAGGACGGCCTCGACGCGGTGGAGTTCGGCGGCGAACTCCGGCGCCGTCCGGCAGGCCACCACCTCGCGACCGCCGAGGGCGTCCTTCGCGGCCGCCAGCGCATCGATGGCGAACCCGCCGTAGCAGTGCACCCTCTCGATCCCGCCGACGCGCATCGATCCGTTCCCGCCGAAAGTCGATGATCTGTGACGCCATCAATACTATTATATAAAAGTTAGCGAGATCAACCTCGCTCGGCGCCCCGTGGCCGGGAACCCGTCACGGGCCGCGCGATGGCCGGATCAGGAGCGGCCGGCGGCGATGGTGTCGTAGTCGGGGATGCGCGAGGCGATGGAGTCGCCGGTGAAGTCGCCGACCCAGCCGTCGTCGTCGTGGAAGAACCGGATCGCGGTGAAGTCGGGCGTGGTGCCCATGTCGAACCAGTGCGTGGTCTTCGCGGGCACGCTGAGCAGGTCGCCGGGCTCGCACAGCACGGCGTGCACCTTGCCGCCGACGTGCAGGTAGAAGATGCCGGAGCCGCTGACGAAGAAGCGCACCTCGTCGTCGTCGTGGGTGTGCTCGTTGAGGAACTTGGCGCGGGCCGCGGCGGCGCGCTCGGCCCAGTCGGGGGTGTCGTCGGGGTGGAGCTGGGCGACGTCGACGAAGGTGTAGCCCTCCTCGGCGACGACCTTGGCCACCTGGTCGCGGTAGGCCTCGAGGATCTCGTCCTGCCCGGCGTCATCGGCGAGGCCGTCGACGACCGGCCAGTGGCGCAGCCGAACGTCGATCTCCTTGAGGGCGGCGGCGACCTCCGCCGGGTCCTCGGTGCGCAGCAGGGTCTCGGGGGCGTCGGCGTCCGTGTACACGGTCAGGTATGTCATACCCTGATTGTGCTACCAACCGGACAGTGGTACAAATCCTACAGGAAAAGTAGACAATTGCGGTGACCTGCGCTTAGCATCCCCATGTGATCCGTGCAAGACATATCGGAGCCGCTTTCGCGCTGAGCGTTCTCGCGCTCGCCGGCTGCTCCCAGGGAACGACCGCTGCCGCCCCCGCCACCTCCGCGCCCCCGCCGAGCCCTCAGTCGGCGCCGACGGCCGCCGTGCCCACCGAGTTCGCGTCCGGCGACGTACGGATCGCGCTGGTCCGGCAGCTCTCCTCAGGCGACTACTTCGAGCAGTGGCTGGCCGGAGCCGAAGCCGAGGCCAAGGCGCTGAACGTACGGCTGGAGATCTCCAGCGGCGACGGCAACAACGACAAGCAGGCCCTCAACCTGGAGCAGGCCGTCAACCAGAAGGCCGACGCGATCATCGTCGACCACGGCTTCGCCCAGACGGTGCAGCCCGCCGTCAAGAAGGCCGCCGACGCCGGCATCCCGCTGGTCGCCTTCGACGTCGACCCCGGCACCCCCAAGGCCGTCGTGCTCTCCCAGGACGACCACCAGATCGCCGAGCAGGCGCTCGGAGCGCTCAAGGCCGACACCGGCGGCAGCGGCGAGGTCGTCTACGTGTACGTGGCCGGGTTCGCCCCGCTCGACCGGCGCGACGAGACCTGGACCCAGTTCAAGAAGGACAACCCGGGCATCAAGCAGGTCGCGCAGATCGGCGTGGTCAACAGCTCCACCGCGTCCGCCGTCGCCGACCAGGCCAAGGCCGCCCTCCAGGCCAACCCGGACGTGAAGGCGATCTTCGCCCCGTACGACGAGTTCGCCAAGGGCGCCACGCTCGCGATCAAGGAACTCGGCCTCCAGGACAAGATCAAGGTCTACGGCGCGGACATCTCGACCGCCGACATCGGCGTCATGACCGAGCCGAACAGCCCGTGGGTGGCCACCTCCACGACCGACCCGTCCAACGTCGGCCGAGTCGCCGTCCGCGCCGCCGCCCTGCTCGTCGCCGGGGAGAAGGTCGGCCCCGAGCTGAAGGTGCCGCCGGCCCTGGTCACGCAGCGGCAACTGCGCGACGGCGCGATCACCAACATCGAGCAGCTCACCCAGGCCATCCCCGCCCTGAACACGCCGGACGTGGCCCGCGTCCCCTGGGCAGCGTCGTGACCGAGCCCGCGATCGCGGTGTCCGGGCTGTCCAAGACCTACGGCGCGACCCGGGCCCTCGACGGGGTCACGCTGGACGTGCGGCCCGGCGAGATCGCCGGGCTGATCGGCACCAACGGCGCGGGCAAGTCCACCCTGATCAAGGTGCTCTCCGGAGCCACCCGGCCGAGCGCGGGCACGCTCACGCTCGGCGGGCGCCGCTTCGCGCCGGGCAGCCCGCTCGACGCCCAGGCGGCCGGCGTGCAGACCGTGCACCAGAACATCGACGACGGCGTCGTCTTCGGCACCACGGTGGCCGAGAACCTCACCCTCGACTCCATCGCCCGGAGCGGCGGCTGGTTCACCACGCGCCGCTCCATCGTGACGCGGGCCCGGTCGATCGCCGAGGCGGCCCGGCTCTCGCTGCCGCTCGACGCGCCGGTCGAGACGCTGCCCGCCAGCGCGCGCCAGCAGATCGTGCTCGCCCGCGCCCTGTCACGCCAGGCGCGCCTGCTCATCCTGGACGAGCCCACCTCGACGCTCTCCACGAGGGAGGCCGACGCCCTGGCCGTCAAGGTGCGCGAGGCCGCCGCGTCGGGGGTCGCCGTCCTGTACGTGTCGCACCGCCTGGCCGAGATCGAGTCGCTGTGCGACCGCGTGATCGTCCTGCGCGACGGCCGGGTGAGCCGGACCTTCACCGCCCCGCTCACCCGCGCGGCCATCGTCGGGGCCATGCTCGGCGAGTTCGCCGCGCCCGCCACAGCCTTGGCCACGGCTTCCGCCACCGCCACCGAGGCCGCCACGCCGGGCGACAGGGGAGCGGTCGTGCTGACCGCCACCGGGATCCGGATCGCCCCCGGCCGGGAGGCGTTCGACCTGGAGGTTCGCGAGGGCGAGGTGCTCGGCGTCACCGGGCTGGTCGGAGCGGGCAAGACCGAGCTGCTCGAACAGCTCGGCGGCGCCCGGCCGCTCGTCTCCGGCGAGCTGCGGCTCGACGGCGCGCCGTACCGGCCCGGGGATCCGCACGCGGCGATCGCGGCCGGTGTCGCGTTCGCCGCCGAGGAGCGCGCCGCCCAGGCCATCGTGCCCGGCTGGTCCGTGCGGGCGCACGTGTCGCTGCCCATGCTCCGCGCGCACAGCCGCGGCGGCCTGCTCCACCGCCGCTCGGAGGCCGCCGCGGCCCGCCGCGTCACCGATCGCTTCGGCGTTCGCGGTTCCGGGACGGAGGCGCCCATCGAGACCCTGTCCGGCGGCAACCAGCAGAAGGTCGTGGTCGGCCGCTGGCTGGAGGCGGCGCCGCGCGTCCTGCTGCTCGACGAGCCGTTCCGGGGCGTGGACGTCGGCGCGCGCGCCGACATCGGCCGGGTGGTCCGCGAGGCCGCCGGCATGGCGGTGGTGGTCGCCTCGTCCGACCCGCAGGAGATCGTCGAGCTGGCCGACCGGGTCCTGGTGCTGCACGACGGCACGCCGACCGGCGAGCTGGCCGTCGCGGAGGCCACCGCCGAGCGCCTGGCGGCCCTCATGTCGGGGACCGGGACGTCGGCGACCATGCCGGCGGCCGAGGCGCCGACGGGAGGAGCGGCATGACGGCGGCCGGACAGCGGACCGCGGACGTCGACGGCGGCGCCCGCCCGACCGGCGCGCGGGGCGCGAAGGCGGCCTCGCTCGCCTACCGGTACGGGCTGGTCGTGGTGCTCGTGGCGATGCTGGTGATCTTCGCGGTGCTCCGGCCCGCGTTCGGCACCTTCGCCAACGCGCTCATCGTGCTGCAGTCGGTGGCGGTCGTCGGCGTGGTCGCGCTCGGCGTCACCGTCTCGATGACCACCGGCGGCTTCGACCTGTCCGCCGGAGCCTGCGTCGGCGCGGTCGTGATGGTGACCGCGCTCGCCATGGTCAGGTTCAACCTCACCGGCGCCACCGCGATCGTCGCCGGCCTGGTGACGGGGCTGCTCGTGGCCGGGGTCAACGCGCTGCTCACGGTGGTGGCGCGGGTGCCCGACCTGGTGGCCACGCTCGGCACGATGTTCCTCTTCCAGGGGCTCGCGCTGATCCTCACCTCCGGCCAGTCGGTCTCGGCGGGCATGACCGTGGACGGCACGCCGGCGCCCGGCCGCTACACCGAGGGGTTCGCCTGGCTCGGCGGCGGCAGGATCGGGCCCGTCCCGGTGCCCGTGGTGATCTTCGCGCTGCTCGCCGTCGCCGTGTACGTGCTGCTCAACCACACCCGCTGGGGCCGGGCGCTCTACGCGATCGGCGGCAACGCCGAGGCGGCCAGGCTCGCCGGCATCCGGGTCGCCCGCTACCGGGCGCTCGCCTACGTCGTGTCCGGACTGTGCGCGGCGGTCGCCGGGATCATGCTGTCCGCCCGGCTGGGCCGGGGAGACGTGGGAGCGGGCGACCCGTACCTGCTCCAGTCGGTGGCCGCGGCGCTCATCGGCTTCGCCGTGCTGGGCGCCAACCGGCCCAACGCGCTGGGTACCGTCGTGGGGGCGTTGTTCATCGGGGTGATGATCAACGGCATGACGATGCTCAACGCCCCCTACTACGCACAGACCTTCGTCCAGGGAGCGCTGCTCGTGGGCGCGCTCGTCGTCAGCTACACCCTGACGCCCGGACGTGGAGAGAGGAGCCTCCGTTGACCCTGGTGGCGGACGCGGGGCAGTCGTACGAACTGCTCAACGTCGAGAACGTGCCCGCCTACATCGCCGGCCGGCCCGCGCTGGCCCGGCTCGTCGACCCCGCGCGCATCACGCGGGTCCGCGAGGTAGGCGACGGCAACATGAACCTCGTGTTCGCCGTCGAGGCCGAGGACGGGCCGGGCGTGGTGCTCAAGCAGTCGATGCCGTACGTGCGCGTCGACCCCGACTGGCCCATCACCCCCGACCGCAACCGGATCGAGGCGACCGTGCTCGCGGCGCACGGCGCGGCGGCGCCCGGCCTGGTGCCCGCGCTGTACGACGTCGACGAGACCAGGCACGTGGTGGCCCTGGAGAACCTGTCCGACCACCAGGTGTGGCGGGGACGGCTCAACGAGGGCCTGCGCGACGAGGGAGTGGCCGGCGACCTCGGGCGCTACGTGGCCCGGGTGGGCTTCGGCACGTCGGTGTTCGGTCTGGGCGCCGAGGCGCACAAGGCGGGGCTGGCCGCGTCGGTCAATCCGGAGCTGTGCGAGATCACCGAGGACCTCGTCTTCACCGAGCCGTACATCGAGCACGAGCACAACCGGATCCTGCCCGCCAACGAGCCGGACGTGGCGGCCTACGCGGGCGACCCCGGGGTGCGCACCGCCATCGGGCTGGCCAAGCTGGCGTTCATGACGCACGCCGAGGCGCTCATCCACGGCGACCTGCACACCGGGTCCGTCCTCGTCCGCGCCGAGGGACCCGGCGTCGCCCGCTCGACGCGCGCGTTCGACGTCGAGTTCGCCTTCTACGGTCCGGTCGGGTTCGACATCGGGGCGCTGTGGGGCAACTACGTGCTGGCCGCGGCGCGCGGTTTCGCGCTCGGCGACGAGGAGCACGCGGCGTGGGCGCTCGGGCTGGCCACGCGGACCTGGGAGGCGTTCGAGGCGGAGTTCACCGCCCTGTGGCCGGAGCGCGCCGATCCGCGCGTCTACGGCGACGGCGTCCTCGCCGCCTACCTCGCCAAGGTCCACGCCGACGCGGCGGCGTTCGGCGCGGCCAAGGCGGCCCGCCGGGTGATCGGCTTCTCCCGCGTCACCGACATCGAGACGCTCCCGGAGGAGCGGCGCGTCAAGGCGATCCGCGGCGTCCTGCACGCCGCCCGCCACCTGCTCACCCGGCCCGCCGACCGGCCGGAGCCGTTGTTCGACCGCGTCGGCGCCCTCCTGTCCGCCGCGGCGTCCTGAGCACGCTCGGCCCAGGCTCCGGCCGCCCGGCCGGGACCTGGGCCGGGGTCAGCGGATGGCGATGGCGTAGGCCAGCAGCCACTCCACGCACTCGGTGATGTGGCGGGCCCGCTTCAGCGTCGGCGCCCAGGTGTAGAGGCCGTGGTCGGCGACGATCACGGCGGGCGTGCGCGGGTCGTAGGCGGCCTCGAAGCGGTCGCCCAGCTCCGTCATGTCCTGGCTGTTGGTGATCACCGGGATGACCACCTCGTCGTCGTGGGCGAGGCGGCCGATGCCCTTGAGGGTCTCGACGTCGCGCAGCCGCACGCCCGCCGGCCAGTGGTGGCCGGCCAGCACCGCGTTCAGCGCGTGCACGTGCACGATCGCGTCGGCGCCGCTCACTCCGGCGATCCGGGCGTGCAGCCCGGCCTCGGCGGAGGGCGTCAGCGGGGCGATGCCGCCGACCTCGACCGGACCGCCGTCCGGCCCGACCACGGCGACGTCGGAGGCGGTGAGCTCACCCTTGTCCAGGCCGCTGGCGGTGACCGCGAGCCGCAGCGGATCGCGGGTCACCACCTCCGACAGGTTGCCCGACGTGCCGCGCATCCAGCCGAACGAGGTGAAGCGGGCGGCCTCGACGGCGAGCCGGGCGCCCGCGTCGAGCACTCCCTGCGTGGTGGGGACGTTCACTTGATCTCCTCGATCTCCTCGAATGACGCGACCACGGGATGGGCGCCGAAGCCGGCCGCCTCGCTCGGCTCTCCCGGCCGGCGCACGCCGGTCGTCCGCCAGCCGGCCGCCGCCGCGGCGTCCAGCTCGGCCGGCACGTCCGACAGGAACAGCAGGTCGCCCGGCGGCGTCCCGAGCGCCTCAGCGATCTTCAGATAGGAGCCCGGCTCCCGCTTCGGCCCCGCGTTGACCGTGTCGAAGTGCCGCTCGACCAGCACCGACAGGTCGCCGGCCGTCGTGTGCCTGAACCACGGCCGCTGGCTCGCGACCGATCCGGAGGAGAACACCGCGAGCCGGCGCCCCTCCTCGTGCCACCGGCGCAGGACGGGCGGCACGTCGGGGAAGAAGTGCGCGGTGAGCTCCCCGGCGGCGAACCCGGCGGCCCAGATCTGCCCCTGCAGCGTCTTCAGCGGCGTCGCCTTGACGTCGCCGTCCATCCAGCCGTGCAGGATCGCCACGGTCTCCTCCGCCGTGGCGCCGCCGGTCTCCGCCACGGCCGCGGTCACGTCGGGGTCGTCGCGGTGCGCGTCGATCCACGGGCCGAGCCGGGGACGGGCATAGGCGTAGAGCCCCACGTGGACGGACTCGGTCGAGCTCGTCGTGCCCTCGATGTCCAGCACGATCCAGCTGGGCGGGTTGCTCATCGGGTCAGCACCTCCACGAAATCGGCGACGAAGCGCGGCGCGTCGACCGCGGTGATCACCCGCGTGTCGGGCGCCGGCTCGTACGGGAAGGACGGCGGCAGGCCGTCGTGGGTGCGCATCAGCCGCGCCCTCGACATGAAGCCGTCACTCATGATGTTGACAGGCCCGTCGGCCCAGGCGGTGGCGAAGCCCCGGTCCAGCAGGATGCCGGCGGCCAGCGGGTCGTGCAGCGGGATGATCCGGCGGCCCCACTCGTTCTGGTAGAAGTCCATGTAGGAGTCCAGGATCGCCACGGCGAACCTCGCCTTCGGCGTGTCCGTGGCCCGCAGCGCGGCGATGGCCCGCTCGTGCAGGATGGTCGTCCCGGTGACGTTGACGCCGACCATCACCAGCTCGGCGCGCGGCGCGGCGAAGACCGCGGCGGCCGCGACCGGGTCGTTGGCGATGTTCGCGTCGACCATCAGCACCGTGCCGGGCGGAGCGTACGGCCCCGACCCGCCCATCAGCACCACCGACCGATACCTCGTGAGCAGGTCCGGGTCGATGCGCAGCGCCTCACCCAGGTTGGTCAGCGGCCCGAGGGCCAGCAGGTCCAGCTCGCCCGGCTGCTCGGCCGCCAGCCGTACCAGCAGCTCGGCGGCGCTCTCGCCGGTGACCTCGGGCAGCGGCCGGTCGTAGCCGAGGTCACCGAGGCCGTCCTTGCCGTGCACGTAGCCGGCGATGCGCGCGACTCCGGCCAGCGGCTCGGCCGCGCCGCGCGCCACCGGCACGTCCAGGCCGAGCAGCCCGTTCACGTAGCCGATGTTGCGCACCGCGTCCTCCTCGACGCAGTTGCCGAACACCGAGGTGACCGCGACGATCTCGGCGTCGCGCCGCCCGGCGAGGTAGAGCAGGGTGTGGGCGTCGTCGATGCCGGTGTCGGTGTCCACGACAATCCGTCGCGTCTCGGTCATACTGCCTCTTTTACGTGTTCGGGACGGTAGACGCCGCGTTCGGTCACGATGCGGGTGACCAGGCGCGGCGGGGTGGTGTCGAAGGCGGGGTAGTAGCCGGCGACGCCCTCGGCGGCGGTGCGGGCGCCGAGCACGCTCAGCACCTCGTCGCCGTCGCGGTGCTCGATCTCGACGTCGGCCGCGCCGGGCGCGAGCGGGTCGGGCGCCTGCACCAGCACGTAGAACGGCACCCCGAACTCCCGCGCGGCGAGCGCCACGCCCAGCGTGCCGACCTTGTTGACCACGTGCCCGTCGAGCGTCACCCGGTCGGCGGCGACCAGCGCCACGTCGGCGAGCCCGTCGGCCAGGGCGGCGGCGACCATGCCGTCGGTGATCAGCGTGGGCCGGTAGCCCATCTCCACCAGCGTCGCCGCCGTGAGCCTGGCGCCCTGCAGGTAGGGGCGGGTCTCGGTGCAGACGAACTCCAGCCGCTTGCCCGCCTCGCGGGCCGCCTCGACGGTCGCGATCAGGTAGGCGTCGGCCCAGCAGTGGGTCAGCACCCGAGCGCCGTCGTGGAGCAGGCCCGCGGCGTGCCGGCCGAGCGCCGCGCTGCGTGCCCGGTAGGCCGCGTCGTGCCCGGCCGCCGCCACCTCGACGGCGCCGGCCAGCTCCTCGCCGGACGCCTGCGCGAGCGGCCCGTCGGCCGTGTCGTCCAGGATCGCGCGCACGGCGTCACGGATGTGGTTGTTCGTCGGCCGGGTCGCGATCAGCCGGGCGCCCGCCGCCCGCAGCCGCTCGGCCGCCGCGCCGGGCGGCTCGTGCCGCGCCTCCCGGGCGGCCAGGACCATGCCGGCCGTGGTCGCGTACAGCGGGCCCGAGCTCTGCGTGACCATCCGCTCGATGGCCACCGCGACGTCCTCGCTGGTCGCGCAGCGCACCCAGCGCCGCTCGAACGGGTAGACGCGGCGGTCGAGGATCTCCACCGCGTCGCCCGCGAAGCGGACGGAGTGGGCCAGCGCGGGGGTTCCCGTCCCGGATCCGGTCAAGAGATCTCCTTCGGGCGCCGCCTGGCCGCCACACCGGCCAGGATCAGCGCGAACAATGTGATCACGTACGGTGCGGAGTCGGCCGCCTGCTGCGGCAGCCCCACCCCCTGGAGCCGGAAGCCCACGGCCTCGGCGACGCCGAACAGCAGGCAGGCGAGCAGCACCCGCCAGGGGAGCACGCCGCCCAGCATGACGGCGACCACCGCCACCCAGCCGCGCCCCGCGCTCATGCCCTCGCTGAACAGCGTCACGTTGCCGAGCGCGAGCTGCGCGCCGGCCAGCCCGCACAGCGCGCCGGCCGCCAGCACGACGCCGTGCCGGTAGCCGCCGACCTTCAGGCCGAGCGCGGCGGCGGCCGCCTGGTGCTGGCCGATGCCGCGCAGCCGCAGCCCGGAACGGGTCCGGCGCAGCCACCACCCGACGACGGCCACCAGCACGAACGCGAGCAGCACCAGCGGCGACTGCGATCCGAGCACCGGCACGTCGAGCCCCAGCTCGGCGAGGGTCGGCAGCCCGGCAAGGTCGGGCGAGCTGTAGGTGCCGCCGCTGCCGAAGATCTGCCGCATCAGGAACGCGGTCAGCCCCAGGGCCAGCAGGTTGGTGCCCACGGCCACCACGATCGGGTCGGCCCGGAAGGTCACCGAGGCGAGCGAGAGCACCGCCGCGTAGACCAGGGTGACGATCATCGCGCCCACGACGCCCGCCCAGGCGCTGCCGGTCAGGTGGCTGAAGACGACCGCGGTGAACGCGCCCCACAGCAGCTGGCCCTCCAGCGCGATGTTGAACACGCCGGCCACCTGGCAGATCAGCCCGCCGAGCGCGGCCAGCACGACCGGCGTCGTGGCGGTGAGCACGGCGGCCAGGAACGACGCCTCGAAGATGTTCACGCGCCCGCCCCCCGCCGCGCCCTCAGGTGCCGGACGGTCGCGAACACGGCGACGATCACGATGATCAGCCCCTGTACGATCTGCGTGAGCTGGCTGGGCACCCCGGCCTCGCGTTCCATTCCCTGGCCGCCCACCTGCAGCACGGTCAGCAGCGCCACGGCGAACGGCACGGCGATCGGCCGCGCGGTCGCCAGCAGCACCGCGGCCACGGCGGTGAAGGTGTAGCCGGGCGCGGTGAGCGCGCCGTCGACGTACCTGTAGGGCGGGCCGAGCACGATCAGCGCGCCCACCAGGCCGGCGAACGCGCCGCCGCCGGCCAGGGTCACGGCGGCCAGGCGGTTGACGGCCACGCCGCCGTAGCGGGCGAAGTCGCGGTTCTGCCCGGTCGCGCGGATCTCGTAGCCGAGAACGGTCCGCGAGTCGGCGTACAGCCAGGCGACGGTGAGCAGCGCGATGAGCGGCAGCCCGATCGTGACGTAGGAGCTGCCGGCCAGCGCGGGCAGGTGGGTCGCGTCGGGCAGCGGCGGGGTCTGGGCGATGCCGGTGCCCTGCTCGCCCAGCGGGAAGCGGACCAGGTAGGAGGCGAACGCCACGGCCGGGGTGCTGATCAGCAGCGTGGTCACGATGGCGGGAATGCCGAGCCGGGTGCGCAGCGGCGCGGACAGCCCCGCGACCAGCCCGCCGGCCAGCGCGGCGGCGGCCAGCGGCAGCACGACCGCGACCCCGGCCACCATCGGCAGGTGCAGCGCGATCGCGGCGGCCGTGACGCCGCCGATCGCCATCTGGCCGTCGCCGCCGAGGTTGAACTCACAGGCCCGCAGCGGGATCGCGAACGCCAGCGCCATGCCGAGCGTCGGCACGAACGCGGCGATGGTGTATTCCAGGTTGCCGTCGGCCAGGGCGCCCCGCAGCAAGGCCGGATAGGCGAGCGACGGGTCCACCCCGACCGCCAGCATCACCAGCGTGGTCAGCACCAGCGCGCCGCCGATGGCGAGCACCGGCGTCGACAGGACGATCCGGCGCGCCCATCCGAGGACGCGCGCCCCCGGCGACGGCCCGCCGTCTCGCGGCTCTCCGCCCGGGGCGGCGGTCGTGTCGGGCGCGGGCGTGCCGGGCGCGGGCGTGGTCATGCCGGGTCTCCACTCGTGGCCACGGGCGTGGCTCCGGGCGTCGCTTCAGGCGTGGCTTCAGGCGTGGCTCCGGTCGTGGCTCCGGTCGTGGCTCCGGTCATCGCCTGGCCGAGGAGTGCCTCGGTGGCCTCGTCGCCGCTGAACTCGGCGACCACCCGGCCCTCGAACATCACCAGGATCCGGTCCGACAACGCGCGCAGCTCCGACAGCTCGCTCGACTGCACCAGCACCGCCTGACCGCGGTCGCGGGCCTCGGCCAGCAGCGCGTGGATCCGTTCCTGCGCGCCCACGTCCACGCCCTGCGTCGGCTCCTCGACCACGATCACGGGAGTGCGCCGGGACAGCTCGCGGGCCAGCACCGCCTTCTGCGCGTTGCCGCCGGACAGCGCGCCGATGGGCACGTCCACCGACGCCGCGCTGATCGAGAACCTCTCGACCAGGTCGCGTGCCCTGGCCCGGACGGCCGCCCTGGACAGGCCGAGCCGTCCGGTGTGGGAGCCCGGCCGGCGCTGGTCGCCCATGAGGAGGTTCTCCGCCAGTGACATCTCGGACGCGGTGCCCCGCCCGTGGCGGTCTTCGGGCACATAGGCGACCTCGGGGTCCCTGCCGCGTCTCACGGGCGCGTCGCCGAGCAGGACCTGCCCGGAATCACGCGGCCCGGGGACGTTCAGCCCGGTCACCGCGTCGATCAGCTCGCGCTGACCGCTGCCGGCCACGCCGGCGATGCCGACGATCTCGCCGGGCCGCACGCCGAACGACACGCCCGACAGCCGCGCCACGCCGTCGCGGTCGCTCAGGCTGAGGTCGCGCACCTCCAGCGCGTACGCCGCCTCGCGGGGCCCGGTCGTGGACCGGGCGGGTCCGGCGGAGCCGAGGGTGCGGCCGATCATCGCCTGGACGAGTTCGGCGGCGGTGGTGCCGGCCGTGTCGAACCGCCCCGTGACGCGGCCCTGGCGAAGGACGGTGACGCGGTCACCGGCGGTCAGCACCTCGCTGAGCTTGTGCGTCACGAGCAGCACGGACGCGCCGGTGGCGGTCACCGTGCGCAGGACCTCGAACAGCCGGGTGGCCTCGCCGGGGGTGAGCACGGAGGTCGGCTCGTCCAGGATCAGCACCTCGGCGCCCCGGTAGAGCGCCCTGAGGATCTCCACCCGCTGCCGTACGCCGACCGGCAGCGTGCCGACCTGGGCCGCCGGATCGGCCCGCAGACCGTACCGTTCGCCCAGCTCCTCCACCGCGCGCCGGGCCGCGGCCCGGTCGACCGCGCCGCGATGGACGGGTTCCGCGCCGAGCACGACGTTCTCCGCCACGGTCAGCTCGGGGAACAGCCGGAAACGCTGGTGCACCATGCCGAGTCCGTGCGCGATGGCGTCGGCGGGGGAGCGCAGCCGGATGCGTTTCCCGTCGCGCAGCACGTGACCGGCGTCCGGCCGATGCAGGCCGTAGAGCACGGACATCAGGGTGGACTTGCCGGCGCCGTTCTCGCCGACGACGGCGTGGATCTCTCCTCGGGCGACCGCCAGGTCGATCCCGTCGTTGGCGAGCACGGGACCGAACCGTTTGGTGACGCCGACGAGCTCGGCGGCGGGCGCCGCTGAGCCGTCACCGGTGGCGGCGACGCTCACGGCTAGCCCTTGAGCGGGTCGGCCACGGTGATCTTGCCGGCCACGATGTCGTCGCGCGCCTGCTTGACCTTGGCGATCACCTCGGGGCTGTCGGCGATGGTGCAGCCCGAGGAGGCCACGTCGTCCTCCAGCGCGTTGACGCCCACGCCGCCCTCGGCCAGGCCGTAGACCTTGACGCCGCCGTTCTTGCCCTCGGCGATCTCCTTGATCGCGGCGACGGTGGCCACGTCCACGTGCTTGAGCACGTTGTCGATGATGTTGCCCGCGCTCGACGCGCACTGGTTGACGTCCACGCCGAACGCCTTCGCGCCCGAGGCCGCGACCGCCTCGAAGACCCCCTGGTTGCCGCCCGAGGCCGCGGCCGAGACGATGTCGGCGCCGCGCCCGGTGAGCGTCTGCGTCTGCGACTTGGCCCGCGCCGGGTCGCTGAAGGGGTTGTTGCCGCCCACGTAGAGCGGGGTGCCGGTGACGCCCGCCTTGACCGAGGTGGCGCCGGCGAAGAACGGGTCGATCCACCGGTGCACGAACGGCGAGTCGATGGCCGCCACGACGCCGATCTTGTCGCTCTTGGTGAGCAGCCCGGCCTCGATGCCGGCCAGGTAGGCCGCCTCGTGCTCCTTGAACGACACGCACGCCAGGTTGGCCGCCTGGTCCTTGGCGCAGGAGTCGACCTGCAGGAACTGCTGCTCCGGGTGCTGCTTGGGCACGGTGTTGAAGACGTCGTCGAAGGAGAAGCTGATGCCCACGATGACGGTCGGCTTGGCGCGGACCGCCGCGTCGACGTTCTGCGCGATGCTGGTCGGGTCCTTGCTCTCGTAGAGCTTGAAGGACGCGCCGATCTCCTTGGCGGCAGCCTCGGCGCCCTTGACGCCGAGCTGGAGGAAGCTGTTGGTGCCCACCGGGTTGGGCGTGATCAGGATGATCGACTTGTCGGAGGAGGCGGGGGCGGCGGAACCGCCTGAGCCGTCCGCACCCTGACCGCCGCACGCGGCGAGGGTGAGGAGCGCGGCGGCAGTGGTGAGCGCTGGGGAGATTCGCATGGTTCCTGGTTCTGTCTGCCGGAGGGGGCGTGTACCACCGGGGCTGTCCATCCTGGTGGGCGAGTATATCTCCATATTTCCGACAGGAACAACCTGGTTTGTCACTTTTCGGACGTCCATATCGTACGGTCCGTGACAGGGCCTATGTCCCTCGGGCCTCGGCTGCGGGACGCGGCGAACCACCCCGCTATGTCTTGGGGGGCGTGGGGAAGGCCTCGGGACCGGCCAGGCCGGTGCTCTCCAGGAGACGCTGGTGGTTCAGCACTGCCGCGTTGCAGGCTTCGGCGAAGCGCCGGATCAGCGTGTTCTGGGTGCTGCCGCGCACCGCGCCGATCAGCGCGAAGATCTGCCCGTGCGCCAGGCGCAGCCACTTCACGTAGGTGACGTCGTACGACCTGCCCGACCGGCCGGAGATGTCGGCCATCCATTCCTGCTGGGTGTCGGTCGGCCGGACCGGCAGCTGGATCTCCAGCTTGGTGGCCAGGGCGCGGGCCTGCTCGTCCAGCCCGTGGTGCTGCTCGGCGATCTCCTCGCTGATCGTCCTGATCCGGGCGCTGTCGCCCCGTTGCATGGCCTGCTGGGCGATGGTCATCTCCCACAGGGTGGCCAGCCGTACCTTCTTGACCAGGTCACGGTCGGCGGCCGACAGCGGGCCCCACTTGGTCTGCCAGGTGCTGTCGTCGGCCTCGGCGCCGGCCGTGGGCGTCGCCGACTCCGCGGGAGGGTCGAGGTCCAGGTCCGGGAGGCTGGTCGCGGGCGGGGCGGTCCCCACGGTGACGACGTTCGTCGTGCCGGTGGGCTGAGGACGGAGCCCGCAGGCGCCGACGGCCACGAGGGCGGCGCAGGCGGCGATGAGAACGGGACGGCCACGTGGAGGTCGCACTGCCGTCAGCCCCTTCCGGATGGTCGGATGCGGCCAGCCAGCCACTGGTGGTCACCAGGAGATACGCGGCGCCGGGCGGAGCGGTTCACGGCGGCCCGCCGACGCCGCCGGCCGGGCGCCGAGGGATTCGGTGTCCGTGAGGCATCGCGGCGGAGGCCGTGGTGGCGCACAATGGACCCGGTCGGCCTAGGAGGCTCCTGTGAGCAAGCGATCGCGCGGGCGACGCACGCTCACCATCGGCCGGCCCCCGGCCTCGGCCCGGGAGAGCCCCACGGTCCCGCCGCCCGGCGAGGTGACCAGGACGCCCATGCCCGGCCGGCTCTGGCCAGAGCTCGTCCGTCCAGATGGGACCATCGTGGAGGGATTTATCCCGTTAGGTGTAGTGCCTCAGCAGGACGGATTGTGATGTCAGATTCAGAGTTCCCCCTCGTCCAGTTCATGCGGGAGGGCTTCGACCCGGTGGCGGAGCTCGCTCGCATCCGAACCGAGCAGCCGATCTTCCCCATGTCGATCCCCGGAGGCCAGACGGTCTATCTGGTCACCCGCTACCACGACGTGCGGAACGTGCTCGGCGACCACGAGCGCTTCAGCAACGACTTCGGCAACGTGATCGGGCTGGGCTCCAACCAGGAGGACCCGGGCGGCCTCGGCTTCCGCGACCCGCCCGAGCACACCAGGCTGCGCAAGTACCTCACCCCCGAGTTCACCATGCGCCGGCTGCGCCGGCTGGAGCCGCGCATCGAGGCCATGGTCGAGGAGTACCTGGACAAGATGGAGGCCAAGGGCTCCCCGGCCGACCTGGTGGAGTCGTTCGCGCTGCCCATCCCGTCGCTCGTGGTCTGCGAACTGCTCGGCGTGCCGTACGAGGAGCGGGCCGACTTCATGAAGCTCAGCGTCGACCGCTTCGACTTCACGGCCGGGCCCGAGGCGTCGCTGCAGGCGATCAACGACGCGATGGCCTACCTCATCGACCTCGTCGCCCGCGAGCGGCTGAACCCCGGCGACGGGCTGCTCGGCCAGCTGCTGCGCGACCACGGTGACGAGCTCGACGACCGGACCCTGGCCAGCATGGCCGACGGCATCCTGACCGGCGGCCACGACACCAGCACCAGCATGCTCGCGCTCGGCACCCTCTGGATGATGGAGAACCCCGAGCAGGCGGCCAAGGTCCGCGAGGTCGACGGCTACGTCGTCGAGGTGGTCGAGGAGCTGCTGCGCTACATGACGGTCGTGCAGGTGGCCTTCCCGCGCTTCGCCCGCGAGGACCTGGAGCTGGAGGGACAGCCCATCAAGAAGGGCGAGTTGGTGCTCTGCTCGCTGATCGGCGCCAACCGCGACCCCAGCCTCGGCGACGACATGGACGAGGTCAAGCCCTATCGCGCCACGGTGGGCTCGCACCTGTCGTTCGGCCACGGGATCCACCGGTGTGTCGGCGCGCCGCTGGCCCAGATGGAGATGCGCATCGCCTTCCCCGCGCTGCTGCGCCGCTTCCCTGACCTGCACGTCGCGGGCGAGGTGCCGTTCCGGCCGCTCTCGATCGTCTACGGCGTGGAGAAGCTACCGGTCGCGTGGTAATCCAGCTACGTTCACAAGTGTGAACGAGCCCGCCATCGACCTGACCGCGATCAGCGCCGTCGTGTTCGACACCGACGGCGTGGTGACCGACACCGCCCGAGGGCACGCGGCCGCCTGGAAACACGTGTTCGACGCCTTCCTACGCGGCCGCTCGGCGGCCCCTTTCGACATCCGGGCCGACTACCTCCAGCATGTCGACGGGCGGCCACGCCTCGACGGCGTCCGCACCTTCCTGGCCTCACGCGGCATCGACCTGCCCGAGGGCGGCCCCGACGACGAGCCGGGCGCGCCCACCGTCCACGGGCTCGGCCTGGCCAAGGACCACCTCTTCCTGGCCCAGGTGGACAAGTACGGCGTGGCGGCGTTCCCGTCCACCGTGGCGCTCCTGCACGAGCTGCGCCGCCGGGGCGCGCGTGTCGCGGGCGTCTCGGCCAGCCTGCACGCCCGCAGGCTGGTCACCTCGGCGGGCGTGGCCCACCTGTTCGACCTGCTGGTCGACGGCAACGACGCGGCACTGATGCACCTGCCGGGCAAACCCGACCCGGCGCTGTTCCTGGAGGCCGTCCGCCGGCTGGGCCTGCCCGCGGCCAGGGCGGCCGTGGTGGAGGCGGCCCTGCCGGGCATCGAGGCCGGCCGGAAGGGCGGATTCGGCCTGGTGATCGCCGTCGACAAGGACGGCGCCGCCGCGGAGCTGCGCGAACACGGCGCCGACCTGGTGGTGACCGATCTCGGCGAGCTCGCCGTGCGCGGCAGGGTCCTGCCCATGAGGTCGTGACCCGAACGTCCTGACCCTGACGTTTTGACCTTGACGTCCTAACCTTGAGGTCGTGACGGTGCTCATCGATCCTCCGCACTGGCCGGGGCCGCGCGGCCTCATGTGGTCGCACCTGGTCAGCGACCACTCCCTGGACGAGCTGCACGCCTTCGCCGGGCGGCTCGGCATGCCGGTGCGGGCCTTCGACCGCGACCACTACGACGTGCCCGAGACCGTCCACCGGATGGCGGTCGACCTGGGAGCCGAGGCGGTCAGCTCGCGCGAGCTACTGCACCGCCTGATCGACGCCGGGCTGCGCCGCCGCAAGCGCCGCTAGCTCGCCGCCCAGGTTGGCCCGGGCCGCCGCCTCCCACAGCGCGTACGCCTCGGGGGTGCGGTAGAGCCGAGGCGTGGCCAGCAGCCGGCGCAGCACCTCGGCCCGCCCCTGCCTGAACGGCCCGGCGGGCACGTGCGCGTACTCCTGCCGGATCCTGGCCGCGTAGTCGTCGTAGCCGGGCCCGGCCAGCACCGCCAGGTCGGCGTCGCACAGCACCTCGCCGTCGCGGTCGCCCGGGACCAGCCGGTCGTGCGCGGCCGTCAGCCGCACCAGCCGGGCGACCTCGGTGACCCGGGCGGCCGGCACGCCGCAGCGGGGGAGTCTCGACTCGGCCAGCTGGGCGCTGCGCTCCTCGTCGCGGCCGGGCCGGCCGTCGTAGACGGCGTCGTGGAACCAGGCGGCCAGCCGCACCGCCGCCGGGTCCTCGGCGGCGCCGGCCAGCCGGTCGATCGCGGTGAGCACGGCGGCCAGGTGCTCCAGCGTGTGGTAACGCCGATGCGGCTCCGACCACCGGGCGACCAGCTCGGCCCCGACCGCCTCGGCCGCCCGCGACCGCCCCGCCACCGCGCGCCAGCTCGTCAGCATGGCTCCCACGATAGAGCCGCGACGCGCCCGCCCATCCGGGGGCGCCCGAGGTCGGCCCGCCGTCCCGCGGCCGCGCCGTCCCGGTAGCCGGTGCCGCTGGTGCGCGGGACGCTCATCCGCACCCTCGGGTAGCGGGCCGCCACCGCCCGCTCCACCTCCGCCCGCCGGTCGGCCAGCACCAGCGCGGTGCCCGCCGCGGGCGCCTCGGCCTCCGCCCGCCTCTCCGCCTCGCACAGCAGCCGGTACACCTCGTCCGCGAAGCCGAGCAGCCACGACCGGCGGTAGGCCCGGGCCGAGACCGCGTCCCGCGGCGGGCGTACCCCGGCCAGTCCGGAGGCCATCTGCAGCAGCAGTGACGTCGCCAGCACGTCGGCGCGTTCCAGGTCGGCGGCGAAGCCGAAGACGTGCACCCGCTGCCCGCCGCAGTCCGCGGCGGACGCGCCGATGAGCAGCGGGCGGCAGCGCACCGCCTGCGCCACCAGGCTGACCAGCCGGGCCTTCTCCCTGGCCCAGGGAGCGCTCAGCGTCACGATCCGGTCGCCGGGGACCCGACGGCCCGAGCCGGGGCCGGGGCCGGGGGCGAGGGTGTCGATGCCGTGCTTGGCCATCAGGGCGGACGCCGCCGCCATGAACGTGGCCCGCTCATGCTCGTTGTCGGTGCGCTCGGCCTTGGCCAGCAGTTTCCTGACCCGTTCGAGCGTGCGCTCCCTCATCGGGACTTGGTCAGCACCCGCCCGTCGTCGGCGATGGCCGGGAAGGCGCCGGTGTCGACGATGCCGTGCTGGTGGTACAGGGCCTCGATGAGGGCGTGGGCGGCGGGTTCCAGCTTCCACAGCGCGCGGTACTCGCGGGCGGTGGACAGCGAGAGGCCGATCTCCTGGGCGATGTCGACCGTGCGCGGCACGATGCCCTTGGCGATCTGCCGGTCCCAGTAGTCGCGCGCCGCCCGCATGAGCGCCGCCCGCTGGGCGGTGTCCACGACCTGCGGGGCCCGGTCGAGCACCTCGACGTCCTCGTCCTCGTCGTCCACCAGCTCGGCGAGCGCCGGGGGCAGCGCCGGGCGGGCCGGCACCGGGTGGTGGTCGGCGGTGGGCTCCCAGGGCACGCGCGGGTCGGCGTCGATGAGCGCGGAGGTGTTGTAGAGGGCGGCGATCTGGGCCAGCAGCGCCTCCTGGCGGCCCGGGTCGACGGCCAGGCCGGTGTGCTCGACCGCCTGGTCCATGGCCTTGTCCAGCCGGGCCAGCGCGGCGCGCATCTTGCGTTCGGGGGCGCCGCCCTCGCGCAGCGCCTTGGCCTTCTTGGCGGCCAGCGCGACGCGGGTGAGCCGCCGGTGCGCGTCGACCTCGCTCGCGGTGCGGTCGCTCACCTCGGCCAGGCCCATCCGCACCATCAGCCGCTCGGGGGTGAGCCGCCAGTTGATGCGGCCGGTGCCCCTGATGCGGTGGCGCTCGATGGCCATGCCGCGCTCCCACAGCCAGGCGGCCACGAGCGGCGCCGCGAGCCGGAACAGCGCCTCGGGCAGGCTGCGCGCGTCCATGCTGGACAGCACCGCGGTCAGGCAGGTCAGCGCCCACACGGCGATGCCGTCGATGCCGGCGGAGAAGTTCTCCCGCATGTTGCGGCGGGCGCGTACGGCCGAGGTGATGATCGCGACCTCGATGAACGCGAACAGCAGCAGCCGCAGCGGGCCGTCGAGCCCGAGAACGTCGCCGGAGAAGCGCCACATGCCCTGCGCGGACACGCCCGTCGCGATGGAGGCGGCCACGATGGTGAGCACGTCCTCGATGGGACGGGGTGCGACGTAGCGGGTGAACAGGAAGGCCCCGGCCCGCCAGGTGATCCTGAGCAACAGGAACGCGAGCACGAGCGAGGCCAGGCCCAGCAGGGCGATGACAGCGGTGGCGAACGGCTTCTCGGTGACGAAGGCGGCTATCTCGTCGAATGTGGGCATCAGTCACTATCCGTGAGGATCGAACTCCGGCTGTATAACGACGAGATCATTGCAGACTGTTGGCATCTTGTATGCCAAACAGCCGCTCCAGCCCCGTTTTGCCCAGCTTCATCGCACTCGTTTTTCATCCCAAGGCGGCTGAAACGAGGGAACGCGCCTCCTCCTGGACCTTCGCCAGGTGCTCCGGCCCCCGGAACGACTCGGCGTAGATCTTGTACACGTCCTCGGTCCCCGACGGCCGGGCCGCGAACCAGGCGCTCCGCGTGGACACCCTGACCCCGCCCAGCGGAGCCCCGTTGCCCGGAGCCGACGTCAGCACCGAGGTGATCGGCTCGCCGGCCAGGCTGGTCGCGGTCACCTGCTCGGCCGACAGCCGCGCGAGCACCGCCTTCTCCTCGCGACCGGCCGGCGCGTCGACCCGGGCGTAGGCGGGCTCGCCGAAGCGGGCCGTCAGCTCGCGGTAGCGGGCGCTCGGCGACTCGCCCGTGACGGCCAGGATCTCCGAGGCCAGCAGCGCCAGGATGATGCCGTCCTTGTCGGTGGTCCACACCGAGCCGTCGCGGCGCAGGAACGACGCCCCGGCGCTCTCCTCGCCGCCGAACCCCAGCGAGCCGTCGAGCAGGCCGGGCACGAACCACTTGAACCCCACCGGCACCTCGTACAGCCGGCGGTCCAGCGACTCGGTGACCAGGTCGATGATCCGGCTGCTGACCATCGTCTTGCCCACCCCGGCGCCCGCGGGCCAGCCGTCACGGTGCGCGTAGAGGTAGGAGATCGCCACGGCGAGGTAGTGGTTGGGGTTCATCAGCCCGTCGGGCGTCACGATGCCGTGCCGATCGGAGTCGGCGTCGTTGCCCGTTGCGATGTCGTAGGTGTCGCGGCCGGCGATCAGGGAGGCCATCGCGTACGGCGACGAGCAGTCCATCCGGATCCTGCCGTCCCAGTCGAGCGTCATGAACCGCCATGTCGGGTCCACCAGGGGGTTGACCACGGTCAGGTCGAGCCGGTGCCGCTCGGCGATCTCCCCCCAGTAGGCCACGGAGGCACCGCCCAGCGGGTCGGCCCCGATGCGCACCCCGGCCGACCGGATCGCGTCGAGGTCGACCACCGAGGGCAGGTCGTCGACGTAGCTGCCGAGGAAGTCGTGGCGGCCCGCCGCCCGCAGCGCCCTGGCGTAGGGGACGCGGCGCACCCCCGCGAGGCCGGCCGCCAGCAGCTCGTTGGCGCGGTCCTGGATCCACGTCGTGGCCTCGGTGCCGGCCGGCCCGCCGTCCGGCGGGTTGTACTTGAAGCCCCCGTCACTCGGCGGGTTGTGCGAGGGCGTGACCACCACGCCGTCGGCCATCCCGGACTCGCGGCCGCGGTTGTGGGCGAGGATGGCGTGCGAGACGGCCGGGGTGGGCGTGTAGCCGTCACGCGAGTCGACGACCACGCTCACGTCGTTGGCCGCGAACACCTCCAGCGCCGACACGCGGGCGGGCTCGGACAGCGCGTGCGTGTCGGCGCCCAGGAACAGCGGCCCGTCGGTGCCCCGCGCGGCGCGGTATTCGCAGATCGCCTGGCTCGTGGCCAGGATGTGGTCCTCGTTGAACGCGGTGTCGAGCGACGACCCCCGGTGCCCGGAGGTGCCGAACGCCACCCGCTGGCCCACCTCGCCCGGATCGGGGTGGAGCGCGTAGTAGGCCGTGACCAGCCTGGGGACGTCGACCAGGTCGGCCGGCCCGGCCGGCTGTCCAGCGCGCTCGTGACTCATGGGTCCCACCCTACAAAGCGCGTTCGGCGAGGCCCGCCGGAGATCGCCGTGTCGGGCCGGGGCCGCCGGCTCGGCCGGGGTTAGACTCGCCGTGACCCCAAAACTAGAATGGAGTTCGGTGGACATGCGAATCGGACTGCTGCTCAACGAGCCCACGGGCTCCGAGCCGTTCGGCGAACTGCGCGACGCCATCGCCGCCGCGCACGCCGACGGTTTCGCGTCCGGCTGGATGTCGCACATCTTCGGCCTCGACGCCCTCACCGCGCTGGCCGTCGCGGGCAGCCAGGCGCCGGGGATGGAGCTCGGCACCGGCGTCGTCCCGACCTACCCGCGCCACCCGGCCGCGCTCGCCCAGCAGGCGATGACGGTCAACGCGGCGCTCGGCGGCCGGCTCACGCTCGGCATCGGCCTGTCCCACCAGATCGTGATCGAGAACATGTTCGGCTACAGCTTCGACCGGCCCGCCAGGCACATGAAGGAGTACCTCGACATCCTGCTGCCCGCGATCCGCGGCGAGCACGTGCGAGCCGAGGGCGAGACCCTCAAGGCCGACATCCGGCTCAGCACGCCCGGAGCCGGCCCGCAGGTGCTGCTCGCCGCCCTGGCTCCGCGCATGCTCAAGCTGGCCGGCGCCAGGGCCGACGGCACCATCCTCTGGATGACCGGCCCCAGGACGGTCGCCGAGCACATCGCGCCCGCCATCACCGCCGCCGCCGAGGAGGCCGGCCGCGGCCGGCCGCGCATCGTCTGCACACTGCCGATCTGCGTCACGGACGATCCGGCCGCCGCCAGGGCGCGCGCCGCGGAGGTCTTCGCGATGTACGGGCAGCTGCCCTCCTACCGGGCCATGCTCGACCGCGAGGGCGCGGCCGGCCCCGGGGACGTGGCGATCGTCGGCGACGAGGAGAGCGTGCGCGCCCAGATCGACACGCTGGCCAAGGCCGGCGTCACCGACTTCGTGGCCGCCCCCTACTCCAAGCGGGAGCGCACCAGGGAGCTGCTGAAGCAACTGCTCTGACCGGCGCGTCGGGGGCCTGATCGGGAGGCATCCGAATAAACTCCCGCAAGGTGAAGCGCTTGCTGCAAGGCATAGACGTGTCCAACTGGCAGGGCTCCGTTGACTGGTCCGCGCACGCCCGCGCCGGGGTCGCCTTCGCCTTCGCCAAGGCGACCGAGGGCGGCGACTACGTCGATCGCTTCTTCGCCCGCAACTGGGAGGGCATGCGGGAGAACTGGATCGTCTGCGGCGCCTACCACTTCGCCCGCCCCAAGGGAGACCCCGTCGAGGGAGCGCGCAGCTTCCTGCGCACGATCACCCTGGCCGGCGGGCTGCGCCGCGGCGACCTGGTCGCGATCGACCTGGAGACGACCGACGGGCTGCGGCCCGAACAGGTCGCCCGGCACGCCCGCCGCTGGTGCCACTACGTCGAGCGGCACGGCGGGGTGCGGCCGCTCGTCTACACCTACCAGTCCTTCGCCCGCTCGGGCGCCTGCGCCGGCCTCGGCGAGTATCCGCTGTGGATCGCGAGCCCCGACCAGCCGCGCGGCGAGCCCATGGTGCCGGGGCCGTGGACCGAGTGGACGATCCACCAATATTCCAACAGCCCCGTCGACCGCAACGTCTTCGACGGCACCCGCCAAGCGCTGACCAGGTTGGGGTTTCACAAGCGATAGCATCGATAACCACCATCGACGAATCCGACCCCAGGGAGTCACCGTGTCAGCCGAGCTACGCATCACCCTCGCCGGAGCCGAGCGTGTGGTCGCGGCCGGCACGACGGCCGGTGACGCGCTCCAGGCGGACGGTCGCTCCGTCATCGCGGCCCGGGTCAACGGCGAGCCGCGCGACCTGGCCGCCCCGCTCGCCGACGGCGACGCGGTCGAGCCGATCGAGGTCTCCAGCGACGAGGGCAGGGCGATCGTCCGCCACTCCACCGCCCACGTCATGGCGCAGGCGGTGCAGGAGCTGTTCCCCGAGGCCAGGCTGGGCATCGGCCCGCCGGTCGACAACGGCTTCTACTACGACTTCGACGTGGCGCAGCCGTTCCACCCCGACGACCTCAAGCGCGTCGAGAAGCGCATGCGCGAGATCGTCAAGCAGGGGCAGCTGTTCTCCCGCCGGGCCGTCACCGACGACGAGGCCCGCGAGGAGCTGGCCGGCGAGCCGTACAAACTGGAGCTGATCGGGCTCAAGGGCGGCGGCGCCGACGCCGAGGAGAGCGTGGAGGTCGGCGAGGGTCAGCTGACCATCTACGACAACCTCGACCCCAAGTCCGGCGAGCTGTGCTGGAAGGACCTGTGCCGCGGCCCGCACGTGCCGTCCACCCGGTCCATCCCGGCGTTCAAGCTGATGCGCACCGGCGGCGCCTACTGGCGCGGCAGCGAGAAGAACCCCCAGCTGCAGCGCATCTACGGCACCGCCTGGGAGTCACGCGACAAGCAGGACGAATACCTCAAGCTGCTGGAGGAGGCCGAGAAGCGCGACCACCGCAAGCTGGGCGCCGAGCTCGACCTGTTCAGCTTCCCGCCCGAGCTGGGCAGCGGGCTGCCGGTCTTCCATCCCAAGGGCGGGATCATCCGCAAGGAGATGGAAGACTACATGCGCCGCCGGCAGGGCGAGGCGGGCTACGAGTTCGTCAACACCCCGCACATCACCAAGTCGCAGCTGTTCGAGACCTCCGGGCACCTGCCGTGGTACGCCGAGGACATGTTCCCGCCCTTCGAGCTGGAGGGCGTCGAATACCGCGTCAAGCCGATGAACTGCCCGATGCACAACCTGATCTTCCGGGCGCGCGGGCGCTCCTATCGCGAGCTGCCGCTGCGGCTGTGCGAGTTCGGCTCCGTCTACCGTTACGAGAAGTCCGGCGTGGTGCACGGCCTGACCCGGGTGCGCGGCATGACGCAGGACGACTCGCACATCTACTGCACCAGGGAGCAGATGGGCGGCGAGCTGAAGAGCCTGCTCGCCTTCGTGCTGAGCGTGCTGCGCGACTTCGGCCTGTCGGAGTTCTACCTGGAGCTGTCCACCCGCGACGAGTCCGAGAAGTTCATCGGCGACCCGGCAGACTGGGACGAGGCCACCGAGGCGCTGCGCCAGGCGGCCGAGGAGTCCGGGCTCGAGCTGGTGCACGACCCGGGCGGCGCCGCCTTCTACGGGCCGAAGATCTCGGTCCAGGCCAAGGACGCCATCGGCCGCACCTGGCAGCTGTCCACCATTCAGCTCGACCTCAACCAGCCCAGGCGGTTCGAGCTCGAATACCAGGCGGCCGACGGCAGCCGTCAGACGCCCGTCATGATCCACCGGGCGCTGTTCGGCTCGATCGAGCGCTTCCTCGGGGTGCTCACCGAGCACTACGCCGGCGCCTTCCCGCCCTGGCTGGCCCCGGTGCAGGTGGTCGGCATCCCGATCGCCGACGCACATGCCCCCTATCTGCAGGACGTGGCCAAGCGGCTGCGCGAGCGCGGCATCAGGGTCGAGGTCGACACCGCCGACGACCGCATGCAGAAGAAGATCCGCAACGCGCAGAAGTCCAAGGTCCCGTTCATGCTGCTGGCCGGAGACGACGACATCGCCAACGGCGCGGTGTCCTTCCGCTACCGCAGCGGCGAGCAGAAGAACGGTGTGCCGGTCGACCAGGCGATCTCCGAGATCGTCGACGCGGTCGAGCGCCGCACGCAGGTCTGATCTTTCGCGTGCGGCGGAGCGGGGATCCGCTCCGCCGCACCTCGCGTCACTTCGCCAGGGGTTGTCCCTGCTTGTCGTTGAACTTGCCGATCAGGATCATGATGAAGTCGATCAGCACCCAGACGCCGAGGCCGCCCAGGGTGACGATCATCAGGATGCCGGTGCCGATCTTGCCCACGTAGAACCGGTGCACGCCGAGCGCGCCCAGGAAGAAGCAGAGCAAGACGGCCACGAGCCACGACTTGGCCATGGAATGTCCCTTCGATTTCAGGAGGTGGGCCGGGTGGCACACATGGGCCGCCCGGCCGGCTTGGACCGCGGGGATGATCACCGCAGCGCCTGAACCTAGCAGCCACCGGCCGACTCGTCAGCGAATCGGCGCTATGTCTGGACAATGCGTCCAATAACGCCAAATGCGACCTCAGGGGCCAGGTGGGCGAATTGCGACCTCTGTCAGCTGTGTCCTCCCTGGAAGCCGTCATGAGATCCGTTGGTGCTCGCGTCCGGTAGGAGCGCTGCGGATCACCGCCACTGCCCGCCGCAGTGGCGGCCTACCTGGCCGATGCGGCGCCAAGACCCGGCTCGCCCGGCGATGGAGGCGGGGGAACGCTACTGTCTTGCCGCCGAGGGCCGCACCCCCGAGGATGGTCACCGCGCGGGTCCGGAGGGTCGAGGGTCTGGCCATGCGCGGGCAGCCCTGGTGATCCCCGCTGACGGATCGATGCCATGGCGGGAGGCCTTCCCGAAAGAGGATGGTGCATGAAGGTGAGGATGCGGCTCTGGGTCGGCGCGGGCGGTGCGGCCATCTTCAGCGTCGCTGTGGGTGTCGCGATCAACGAGGGCACGGACGGCACGGCCTGGCACTGGGGCTGGCTGGCGGCCGCGCTGGTCGCCGCTCTGGGGTACGTCGGCTGGGAGCGGTGGAGAGGGCGTCCCGGACCGATCGGCAGGCTGCTCGTGGCTGACTCCAAGGGGCGCCCGCTGCCTGTCAGTGAGGTGCCCGGTTGGTGTTGGGGCATGAGCGAATCGCGGTTCGCCGCGGATGGAGAGGCTCCGCACATCGCTCGGGCGTTCGACGCTGAGCTGGTTGACGCGCTCGACGACGCGGCGGCTGGGACAGGGGCGCGGTTGATCGTGGTCCAGGGCGAACGTCTGGCCGGCTCGACCCATGCCCTGGCCCATGCCGTACGCGGCCGGCTGCCGGACTGGCGGTTGGCCTGTTTCGTGGACGACCCTCGGGCTGCCCTGCCTGACCTGCTCGGCCAAGCCGCAGCCTGGCTCACTCCCAAGGCGGGGGTGGTGGTGTGGCTGGACGCGGTTCGCCCGGATCGGCTCGCCGAGTTCACCCCTTCCCTGCTGGCGGAGCTACCGCCGCGGCTGGTGGTGACCGCCACCCTGCACACCGAGGATGTCGTCAACGCCGACGGCGACCCCGCCGCCCGCCTGGCCTCGCACGTGCCCGGCTTGCTGCGCGCATGTGCCGTCCACCTGACCCTGGGCCTGTTGACCAGGGAGGAACGCGACCGGATCGCAGCCGAGCCCGCCTACAGGGCGCTCCGGCCGGCACTGGCGGATCAGTCGGCCGACCTTCTCATCGGCCGGTTGATGATCTCTTTGGACAAAGTACGGCAGGCGCTCGCACTCGGCACCGCCGAGCAGGCGGCCGACCGGGTCGCGGTGCTGCGGGCGGCGACCGACTGGTATCGGGCGCAGATGCCGGCCAGGCTCACCAAGAAGGCATTACAGCAGCTCTGGAGGGGCTACCGGCTGCACCTCGGCGAGCTGTCGCCCCGCACGCGATTACCGGCCGGCGCCTTCGACCGCGCTCTGGCGTGGGCGCTGGCCCCAGGGGGCGCGGCAAGGCCCCAGCTCCTGTCCCTCGACCGGATCTACCGGCCCCATCCCCTGCTGGAGATCATCGCCGCGGAGACCGGGCGGGACGGCTGGGCCATCGGGGCGCCACTATGGGACTATGCCAGGGGCCATTTCACCCCCGACGACTTGCGCAAGCTCGCCTACACCGCCCTTGACCAGGGTCACCCGGCAGTGGCGGCGGACCTGCTGGCCGACGCCCCCCTCACGGATCTCCCGGCAGAGGTTTCGTTCCGGATCGCCGAGGCACTCACCGAGACCGGCGAGGCGATCGGGTGGTACAAGAGGGTACTCGACACGGAGGACGCGGACCGCGCGTGCAGGGCGATGTTCCGCATCGGCGAGCTCGAGGCCGGGCGGCAGCGGATGCCCGAGGCGCGGCACTGGTTCGAGCGCGCGGCCGACTCCGTCCACCCCGAGGTGGCGGTTCTCGCCGCGGGCAAGCTCGGCCAACTGGACCGTGACGAGGGCGACATCACAGGCGCGCGAAGGTGGTTGACCCGGGTCGCGGAGTCCGGCCATCCCGATCACGGCCCCGCCGGGATGATCGAGCTTGCCTTACTGGAGGAGTCGGATGGAAAGGGCTGGGAAGCGCGGCGCTGGCTGCGGGCCGCGTTCAGCACCGAACATCCTGACCACCGCCCGCGTGCGATGGTGGAGTTCGGCCGCATGGAGATGGAGGAGCGTCGCTACCCAAAGGCCATACGGTGGCTCAAGGACGCGTCGGCGACGGGCCACCCCCGGTACGGCGTGCGGGCCACCCTGCACCTGGCGCGCGCATACTACGAAACGGGCCAGCCGCACCACGCGGAACGGCTGTTGAGGACGATAGTGGACAGCGACGACCCCGACATGGGGCCGGCGGCGATGGTGAATCTGGGCATCATGCTGCACTCCAGCGGTCGCGTCAGCGAAGCGGCCGCCCTTTGGGAGAGAGCGCTGGCCACCGGTCATCCCGACGAGGTCCCGGCGGCGATGAGCAACCTCGCTCTCGTTGAGGCGACCTGGGGAAACCTCCCCGAGGCGCGGCGCCTGTATCACCAGGTCGTCGAGTCCGGCCATCGCAACCACGCACCTACCGCGATGGTGAGTCTGGGGAAGCTGGAGGAGGAGCAGCGGCCCGATCAGGCGCGCCACTGGTTGACACGTGCGATCGACACCGGACACCGCGAGCAGGGACCTGTGGCGATGATCTCGCTGGCCTTCCTGGAACTGCGGCAGGGACGCGTGGCGAAGGCACGGGCGCTTCTCAAGCGCGCTGTCGCGACCGGGCATCCGGAATACGCCGCAGACGCCCGGCGCCTGCTCAGGAAGCTCGGCGGAGCCGACGCCGTTCAGTAGGGGCTCGCAGAGCGACAAGCCGTAGCTTGCCGGCGTCGCCTCTAGAAGGGGTCCTGCTCGGGCGGGTCCGCAGCGGGACGGGCCTCGCCGGGACGGGCCTCGCCGGGCAGGCGGACGTCGTCGACCGTGACGTTGACCTCGGTGACCCGCATGCCCAGCATGCGGCTGACGCTCCTGGCCACGTTGGTCTTGACCTCCGAGGCCACCTCCATGACCACGTGGCCGTACTCGACCACGATGGTGAGGTCCACGGCCACCTGGCCGTCCTGGATGTCGGCGCTCACGCCCTGGGTGCCGCGCCGGGAGCCGACGCCGATGCGGTCGCGCACGGCTTCGAAGACGCGAGCCAGGTCGCCGCCCATGTCCGCGACCCCGGCCACCTCCAGCGCGGCGAGCGCGGCCACCTTCTCCACCACCTCGTCGGCCACCTTGATCCGCCCCTTCACGAGTGGGGCGGCGGCGGACGGCTCGGCGGAGAGCGGGAAGGCGGCCGGGGCGGCCGGGGCGGGCTGGTCGTGGGAGCCGGTCGTCGCGTCGTCACCGCCGGCCGTGTGGGGGGCGTCGGGGGCGTTCGCGTCGGCTGGCGCGGAGTGCTCGGCTACGGTGTCGGACATCGCTGCCTCCTCGTGGCGGTGCCGAGCATTGTGCCGGACAGGCACCCCGTTTGTCCGGAAAGCCGGGGCCCTATGCTGCTAGATATGCACGATCAGGCAGGAGCGGGGGAGCCCGACAACTTCCAGCGGCTCTGGACCCCGCATCGCATGGCCTACATCAAAGGCGAGAACAAGCCAACGGGGACGGGCCCCGATGACGGTTGCCCGTTCGACGCCATCCCCAAGATGAGCGACGAGGAGGGCCTCATCGTCGCCAGGGGCGAGGTCGTGTACGCCGTGCTCAACCTCTACCCCTACAACTCCGGTCACCTGATGGTCGTGCCCTACCGCCACGTGTCCGACTACGACGAGCTCGACCCCGCGGAGCTCGTGGAGCTGAGCCAGTTCACCCAGCGTTCGCTGCGGGCGCTGCGCAAGGCCGGCGGCGCGCAGGGGTTCAACGTCGGCATGAACCTCGGCCACGTGGCGGGCGCGGGCATCGCCGCCCATCTGCACCAGCACGTGGTGCCCAGATGGGGCGGCGACACCAACTTCATGCCGGTGGTCGCGCGCACCAAGGTGCTGCCGGAGCTGCTGCGCGACACCCGCCAGGCGCTCGCCGACGCCTGGTCCTGACCCGGCCACGCCGGTCCGGCCGGTCGCCCGGCCGCCGGTGGATCACAGGTGCCACTCGCCGCTGGTGGCGCAGTGGTCGCTGGCCTGCTTGGCGAGGTCCGTGCAGAAGGCCGGGCGCGCGGTCCACGAGCCCACCCGCTCGACGAAGATGTAGTCGATCTGCCTGTTCAGCCCGTCGCGGGTGTCGTGGGTGAACCCGAGTACCAGATCGGCCAGCTCGTCGTACGCGGGGTGCAGCTGGCCGGGCGTCAGGTTGAAGTCTCCCGCGAGCGACATCCTGCGGCCCGGCTCCACGTAGGACCGGGCGATCCACAGGTACTCGGCCGACTCGGTGACGGTGCGCTCCGTGGAACCGGCTCCCAGATGGGCGGTGCACTGCGCCATCGGGCCCGCGTACGTGGTGAGCTTCAGGCACAGGCCGGTGCGGCACTCGGTCGTGGCCTGGGAACAGTCCTTGCCCACCTCCTGGGTGGGGAAGTACCACGCCTTGCCGTCCACCTTGACGCCGCCGGGGTGGATGATCGCGTTGCCGTAGCCCTTGCCGCCGCAGTCGGCCTCCTGCCGCTTGCTGATCACCATGGTGCCGTCGCTCTTCAGCGCCGTGGTGAGCCGGGCGAACGCGTCCTGGCAGATCTCGTTCACCGAGACGAACCAGGCGCCGTCGGCCACGGCGTTCCAGACCAGGATCGACTCCGCCGTGTCGGCCTGCGCTCTGGTGCAGGGGTCGCCGTCGGCCGCGTTGCAGATGTTGTAGTGGTGGATCTTGGCCGTCACCGCCAGCGGGATCGCCTTCGGCGCGGCCCCCGCGGGCGCCCGCACCGTGATGACGGGAGGTGTCACGGCCGCGGCCGCGGCCGCCGGGGCGGCCCCCGCGCCGGGCGCGGGGACCGCGGCGAAGGCGACGATCAGGCCGAGGGTGAGGAGAACACGCTTCATGAGGCCTCCTGAGGGCTCAGGTCCGCTCGGAACCCTCAGTGTCCACACGGCCGTCATAGACCGGTCATAAGTTCATCGGCCGGCCCCGGCGGCTAGTTCGTGACCTCGGCCCTGATGGCCTTGCTCTCGTGGTCCAGCCGGTCCAGCGCCGTCACCAGGTAGGTGCCGGCGGAGGGGGCGGTGTACGCCGGCCGCTCGACCACGGCGACCAGGTCGCGGGCGTCGGTCGTGTGGCAGTCCTCGCCCGACTTCGGCAGCTTGTAGACGGCGTAGGAGCGGGCGCCCGGCGACGGCTCCCATGACAGCGACCTCCCCGCGGCCTTGACGCCCGCGGGCGCGGGCGGGGCCTCGCCGCCGAGGCTCTTGATCAGGGGGAGCAGGGCCGGCCGGCTGTAGTGGTCCTTGAAGACGCGGTCGAGGGCGCCCAGCGGGTTGGTCAGCAGCTGCTTGGCGCTGAAGAAGACGTCGCCCTCGACCTGCTTGTACTTGCGGTTGAACGTCAGGTGCGCGGACAGCTCGCCCGGCCTGGTCCACGCCTTGTCGTCGGTGGTGCCGACCCGGTAGAGGGCCTGGCCGATGTAGAGGTCGACGCCGGTGCCCTTGACCTCGTTGGCCCACCACGGCACCAGGACGTTGTAGTCGGCGGCCTTGAACCCACGCGGCCAGTAGAGCTGCGGGAGCACATAGTCGACGGTGCCCGCCTTGATCCAGGCCCGGGCGTCGGCGTAGATCGAGTCGTAGGCCGACATCCCCGCCGTGCGCGAGCCGGTCGGGTCGTTGGACGTGTTGCGCCAGATGCCGAACGGGCTGATGCCGAACTTGATGTACGGCTTGATCTCGTGGACGGCCTTGTCGACCTGGGCGATCAGCGTGTTGACGTTGTCGCGCCGCCAGTCGGCCAGCCGCTTGCCCTTGCCGTACTTTGTAAAGGTGGCGGCGTCGTTGAACGTGGCGTTGCCGCTCGGGTAGGGGTAGAAGTAGTCGTCGAAGTGCACCCCGTCGATGTCATAGCGCTTCACCACGTCGGTGACGACCGCCGTCACGTGATCGCGCACCTGCGGCAGGCCGGGGTTGAAGTAGAGACGGTCGCCGTACTTGACCGTCCAGCCGGGGTGGCGGCGGGCCAGATGATCGGCCGGCAGCTTGGACACGTCGCCGTCATAGGACGCGCGGTAGGGGTTGAACCACGCGTGGAACTCCAGGCCCCGCTTGTGGGCCTCGCTCACCAGGAACGGCATCGGGTCCCAGCCCGGGTCCTTGCCCGGAGTGCCGGTCAGGAAGCGGGACCACGGCTCCAGCGGCGACTTGTAGATCGCGTCGGCGGCGGGGCGAACCTGGACGAAGACGGCGTTGAAATTGAGCTTGGCGGCGGCGTCGAGGAGCCTGACGTACTCGGCCCGTTGCTTGTCGGCACTGAGCCCGGCGCGGGAGGGCCAGTCGATGTTCTGGACCGTGGCGATCCAGACGCCGCGCATCTGGCGCTTGGGATAGCGGGCGTCGGGAGTGCAGTCGGCGGCCGCGACCGTGGCCGTGCCAGGGGTCTTCTTCTCGGTGCCGGCCGATGGGCTCGCCCCGGCTCCGGGGCCGAAGAGGTAGGCGGCGCCGGTGGTGACGGCGGCCAGGGCGGCGGCTGCGGCGAGAGGTCGTCCGGTTCGCATAATGCCCCAGTGTGGCATCGGGGCACACCCGCTTAGTCCCGAAGAAAAGAAATGAATTCGTGATGTATTTGCGGCGAGAGTAAACCGATGGGCCGGGAGGGATGGTGTCCCTCCCGGCGTTCCACGGTCTCGATCCGGTCTCGACCTGGGCCTCGGCCCGCCTTGACCTGAGCTCAGCCGCTCGCCGCGACCTTGCCCGCCAGGTGCGACGGCAACGGCTCGTAGCGCAGGAACGCGCGGTGGAAGCTGCCGGTGCCGTGTGACATGGATCGCAGGTCGATCGCGTACCTGGTGATCTCCAGCTCGGGCACCTCGGCCTTCACCAGCGTGCGCCCGGTGCCCACCGGCTCGGTGCCGAGCACCCGCCCGCGCCGTGCCGACAGGTCGGACATCACCGAGCCCACATAGTCGTCGGCCACCAGCACCGACAGCTCGTCCACCGGCTCCAGCAGCAGGGTCGGCACCTTCGAGGCGGCCTCCTTCAGCGCCAGCTGCCCGGCGATCTGGAAGGCCATGTCGGAGGAGTCGACGGAGTGCGCCTTGCCGTCGTAGAGCGTGACCCGCACGTCCACCATCGGATAGCCGGCGACCACCCCCCGCTCCATCTGGGCGCGCACGCCCTTCTCCACCGACGGGATGAACTGCCGGGGCACGACACCGCCGACGATCTTGTCCACGAACTCGAACCCGCCGCCGGACGGCAGCGGCTCCACCTCGAGGTGGCAGATGGCGTACTGGCCGTGACCGCCGGTCTGCTTGACGTTGCGGCCCATCGCCTGGCATTTGCCGCCGAACGTCTCGCGCAGCGGCACCCGCAGCTCGATGCGCTCCACCTCGACGCCGTGGCGCTTGGACAGCCGGTCGAGCAGCACGTCGGTGTGGGCCTCGCCCATGCACCACAGCACGAGCTGCCGGGTCTCGGCGTTGTTCTCCAGCCGCAGCGTCGGGTCCTCGGCCACCAGGCGGGCCAGCGCCTGCGACAGTTTGTCCTCGTCGGCCTTGGACTTGGCCTGGATCGCCACCGGCAGCAGCGGGTCGGGCATCTGCCACGCCGTCATCAGCAGCGGCCTGTCGACCTCGGACAGCGTGTCGCCCGTCTCGGCCCGTGACAGCTTGGCCACCGCGAGGATGTCGCCCGCGATGCCCTTGGCGGTGCCGCGCTGGTGCTTGCCCAGCGGGCTGGTCAGGGTGCCGATGCGCTCGTCGACGTCGTGGTCCTCGTGGCCGCGGTCGGCCAGGCCGTGCCCGGAGACGTGCACGGTCATGTCGGGGCGCAGGGTGCCGGAGAAGACGCGGACCAGGCTGATGCGGCCGACGTAGGGGTCGCTGGTGGTCTTGACGACCTCGGCCACCAGGGGCCCGTCGGGGTCGCAGGTGATGCCCTTGACCGGTTTGCCGTCGAGCGTGGTGATCTCGGGCATCGGGTGTTCGAGCGGCGACGGGAAGCCCTGCGTGATCAGCTCCAGCACCTCGGTCGCGCCGACGCCGAGCCCGGAGCAGAGCACCGGGAAGAAGCTGCCCCGGGCCACCGCCTTCTCCAGGTCGTCGATGAGCACCTTGGTGTCGATCGCGTCGCCGGCGAGGTAGCGCTCCATGAGCGACTCGTCCTCGCTCTCCTGGATGATGCTCTCGATCAGGGTGTCGCGGTACTGGTCGATCTGCGCCTCGTACTCGGCGCCGGGCTCCTTCTCGGTGCGGCCGCCGGTGGCGTAGTTGTAGAACTTCTGGGTCAGCAGCCCGATCAGGCCGTTGACGTGACCGTTGGTGATCACCGGAAGGTAGAGCGGGGCGACGCCGTCGCCGAAGATCTCCTGGCAGCTCGTGAGCACCTCGTCGAAGTCGGCCCGCTGGTGGTCGATCTTGGTGATCACCACCGCCCTGGGCATCGCGACCTGGGCGCACTCCTCCCACAGCAGCTGGGTCAGCCCGTCGACGCCCTCCGCGGCCGACACGACGAAGAGCGCGGCGTCGGCGGCCCGCAGACCGGCCCTCAGGTCGCCCGTGAAGTCGGCGTAACCGGGGGTGTCGAGAAGATTGATCTTGATTCCGTTGTGCGTCAACGGCGCGAGCGCCAGATTGACCGAGCGCTGCTGCCGCACCTCGACCTCGTCGAAGTCGCTGACCGTGTTGCCGTCCTCCACCCGGCCGGTCCGCTGGATCGTGCCGGTCGTCGCCAGCAGCTGCTCCACGAGGGTCGTCTTGCCCGCTCCTGAGTGGCCGACCAGCACGACATTGCGTATCGCGTCCGCCCTGTCGGCCGCTGGTGCCCTGCCCGCGGCTCCCAAGGCCCCTCCGGGGTTCTTCTCCGCCACATCGCCTCCGGTCTCCTGGGACGAGGCGGCCTCGCCGTCGAACGCCCGGCATCGCGACGCCAGGTGTCCGGCTCGGCTTCCTCTCCCGTGTCGTTCGGTTGAGGTTCGCAACGCCGCGCCCGTGCGGGGGGTGGCAGGACCGCATGGACGCGGTGTGTTCACCAAATACCCGTGTGGCGGATATCACAAGGGGGGTGAGGCAAAGAAAGTCGCCGCTCCCGTGATGGCCTACGATCGGAGCGCGATGCTCAAACTCCTGCGCCCGGCCATGACCCGGATACTCACCCCGTTGGGCAGGGCCCTGGTCCGCCGGGGGATCGGCCCCAACGCCGTCACGGCGATCGGCACCCTCGGCACGGTGGCCGCCGCCCTGGTCCTCTTCCCCGCGGGGATGCTCAGCGTGGGGGCCCTGGTGATCACCGTTTTCGTGCTGTTCGACCTGCTCGACGGCGTGGTGGCCCGGCTCGGCGGGGGAGGGGGCAGCACCTGGGGGGCCTTCCTCGACTCCACGCTCGACCGGGTGGCCGACGCCGCCATCTTCTGCGGGCTGGTCCTCTACTTCGCCTCCCAGGACGACCCGCTGATGGTGGGCGTCACGCTGTTCTGCCTGGTGGCCGGGGCCGTGGTGTCCTATGCCAAGGCCAGGGCCGAGGGGCTCGGGCTCACCTGTGACGTGGGCCTGGCCGAGCGGCCCGAGCGGCTGGTGGTGGTGCTGGTGGCCACCTTCTTCGCCGGGCTCGGCGTCCCCTACCTGCTGCCCGCCGGCATGTGGTTGCTCGCGGGCGCGAGCGCTGCCACGGTGGTGCAGCGAGTGGTTCACGTCCACCGGCAGACGAGGGAGAGATGAGCGAGAAGCCGTCCGTCACCGATCGCGTCGTCGCCGCGGGGTTCGCGGCGGGCTGGACGGTCGTGCCGCTGCTGCCCAAGCGGCTCACCGCCGGGGCCTTCCGCTACGCCGCCGACCGGCTGTGGCGCGGCCAGGGCACGTCCGTACGCCGCCTGGAGTCCAACCTGGCCAGGGTGACCGGGCTCCCCCCCGGCAGCCCCGAGCTGCGCGCGCTCGGCCGGGCGGGCATGCGCTCCTACTTCCGCTACTTCGAGGAGATCTTCCGGCTGCCGTCCATGTCGCGCGACGAGATCGTCCGGCGCACCCACGTGACCGGCGCCGAGCACATCCACGACACCGTCGCCGCCGGGCGCGGCGTGGTGCTCGCGCTGCCCCACATGGGCAACTGGGACCAGGCGGGCGCCTGGCTGGTCGGCGTCGGCCATCCCTTCACCACGGTGGCCGAGCGGCTGCGGCCCGAGTCGCTGTTCCGCCGCTACGTCGCCTTCCGCGAGGGGCTCGGCATGGAGGTGCTGCCGCTCACCGGCGGCGACGGCCACAACTTCGCCGCCCTGGCGATGCGCGTGCGCAAGGGCGGGGTGGTCTGCCTGCCCGCCGAGCGCGACCTCACCAAGAGCGGCGTCGAGGTCGAGTTCTTCGGCTCGACGACCAAGGTGCCGGCGGGGCCGCCGCTGCTGGCCGTGCAGACGGGCGCCGCGCTGCTGCCGGCCACGGTCTACTTCGCGGGCGACGACTGGGGCATCGACATCCACGAGGAGATCCCGGTGCCCGAGGAGGGCACCCGTCAGGAGAAGGTCGCGGCGGTGGCGCAGAGTCTCAGCCATGTCTTCGAGAAGGGCATCGCCGAGCATCCCGAAGACTGGCACATGCTGCAGCGTCTGTGGCTGGAGGACCTGCGGCGATGAAGGTCGGCATCGTCTGCCCCTATTCCTGGGACATGCCCGGCGGGGTCAAACAGCACATCGACGACCTGGCCCAGGCCCTGATCGCGCAGGGGCACGACGTCTCGGTGATCGCGCCGGCGGCCGACGACGACGACCTGCCGCCCTACGTGGTCGGCGCGGGCCGCGCGATCCCCGTCCCCTACAACGGGTCGGTGGCCAGGATGTCGTTCGGGTTCCTGTCGGCGGCGCGGGTGCGGCGCTGGATCGGCGACGGCGACTTCGACGTGCTGCACATCCACGAGCCGCTGGTGCCGAGCCTGGGGGTGCTGGCCTGCTGGGCGGCCAAGGGGCCGATCGTGGCCACCTTCCACGCCTCGTGGGTGCGCTCGCGCGCGATCGCGGTGGCCGAGCCGCTGCTGCGCAGCGCCCTGGAGAAGCTGAGCGGCCGCATCGCGGTCTCCGACGCCGCCCGCAAGAGCCTGGTCGAGCAGTTCGGCGGCGACACCGTGCTGATCCCCAACGGGGTGACCGTGGCCCGCTACGCCGAGGCCGAGCCGCTCGACGGGTGGGGGCCCGACGGCGCGACGATCGGCTTCCTCGGGCGGATGGACGAGGAACGCAAGGGCCTGGCCATCCTGCTCGACGCCTTCAACCTGCTGGCCGGGGAGCGGCCGGAGCTCAAGCTGCTGATCGCCGGCCCCGGCGACGCCAAGGACGTCTACGACCGGGTGACCAGGGCGTTCCATGACCGGGTCACCGTGCTGGGCATGGTGAGCGAGGCCGACAAGATCCGCGCCTACCACTCGGTCGACGTGTTCTGCGCGCCCAACACCCGGGGTGAGAGCTTCGGCATCGTGCTGGCCGAGGCCATGGCCTCCGGCGCGACGGTGCTGGCCAGCGACATCCCGGCGTTCCGCAAGGTGCTGGGCGAGGGGCAGGCGGGCGCGCTGTTCGCCAACGGCGACCCGGCCTCGCTCGCCCGGGAGGCCGCGGCGTTACTCGACGCGCCCGAACGGCGGGCCAAGCTGGCGGCCGAGGCGCTGGTGGCGGTCCACAAGTACGACTGGTCGACGGTGGCGCGGGACGTGGTCAGGGTCTACGAGACCGTCACCACCGGCGGCGCGGGCCGGGTGGAGGAAGACCTGTGACATCGATCATGGTCGTGCTGATCGTGGGCATCGTGGTGGTGCTCGCGGCCGTCTACATCTCCTGGCGGGCGGGCCGGCTCGACCGGCTGCACATCCGGCTCGAACTGGCCGGCGAGTCGCTGTCGGCCGCGCTCATGCGACGCCGGGCCGTGGCGCTGGAGCTGGCGGGCTCCCGGCTGCTCGACCCGGCGACCTCGCTGGTGCTCGCGGCCTCGGCGCACGAGGCCAGGATGGCCGGGCCCGACGAACGCGAGCGCGCCGAGAGCGACCTGTCGCGCACCCTGCGGGCCGTCGTCGACCAGGAGCGGTTCGGCGAGAAGCTGGCGGAGTCGCCGGGAGGGCAGGCGCTCCTCGAGGAGCTGGAGGCGGCCGTGGCCAAGGTCGTCTACTCCCGCCGCTTCTACAACAACGCCGTCGGCGTCACGCGCACCGCCCAGCGGCGCTGGCTGGCCAGGGTTCTCCGGCTGGCCGGACACACCGAATACCCCCAATTCTTCGAAATTGATGACAATCCGCCTGAGGCAATGGCAACTGAATGACCTGATTCTGTAGGGCCGGTAAGCTTCTTCCGGTTTTGAGGCAAAGCGGAGGAGTGTACAGGTGCGGCTATTCCGGATGATCACCGTGACGCTGGCCGGAGCGGCGGTCCTGCTGCCCGTCGCGGCGTGCTCGTCGGATGAGCCCGCCGCGGGGCAGGCGCCGGAGGCGACGGTCACCACGCCCGCCGAGGAGGAGACGCCCGACGCCGGCAAGACCCACCCGTTCACCGGGAAGCCCACCCAGGCGCTCAAGCCGGTGCTCGCGGTGAAGATCGAGAACACCGCCGCGGGCAAGCCCCAGATGGGTCTGAAGAGCGCCGACATCGTCTACGTCGAGCAGGTCGAGGCCGGTCTGACCCGGCTGATGGCGATCTTCTCGTCGAAGCTCCCGGCCAAGGTCGGCCCCGTCCGCAGCGCCCGCATCTCCGACCTGCACATCGTGCCGCAGTTCGGCAAGCCCGCGTTCGCCTACTCGGGCGCGCAGACCAAGATGCTGCCGTTCATCGCCGAGGCGTCCCTGTTCGACGTCTCCGACAGCCGGGCCCCCGGGGCCTACTTCCGCCAGCCCGGCCGCTACGCCCCCTACAACCTGTTCGCCACCTCCAAGCAGTTGCTGGCCAGTGCCCCCAAGGCGAGCAAGGCGAAGGACATCGGCTTCACCTTCGGCGACGCTCCCGCCGAAGGCGGCGTGGACCGCACGTCCTACACGGTCAAATGGCCCGCGGCGCGCTTCACCTTCGCCTGGTCCGAGGCCAGGAAGCAGTGGCTGATCTGGCAGGACGGCAAGAAGGACATGGCGGCCGAGGGCGGCCAGCTCGGTGCTCCGACGATCGTCGTCCAGTACACCAAGACCGAACGCTCCCAGTTCCACGACAAGAACCAGAGCTACACGCCGCTCGTGCACAGCGTCGGCAAGGGGTCGGCGATCGTGCTGCGCGACGGCAAGGCGTACAAGGCTCGCTGGGAACGGGAATCCGAGGAGGGGGGTACGACGTTCACCACGGAGAGCGGCGAGCCGATGAACTTCGCCCCAGGTCAGGTCTGGGTGGCGCTCGCCAGCCGCAAGCCCGTGACTCCTTGACGTACAAGAACCACCGCAAGTCTTGACATGATGGTGGGTCGGGGAAAAGACGGTTAAGGACCTACCATGGGCTTGATAACTTACCGTTCGCCTTTGTGAGGAAGACCGTGTCCAGCACGCCCGAAGCCCTGTCCACCCCTGGCCCCGTCACCGGCACCGCCCGTGTGAAGCGCGGCATGGCCGAGATGCTCAAGGGCGGCGTCATCATGGACGTCGTCACCCCGGAGCAGGCGAAGATCGCCGAGGACGCCGGGGCGGTCGCCGTGATGGCCCTGGAGCGTGTGCCCGCCGACATCCGCGCTCAGGGCGGTGTGTCGCGGATGAGCGACCCCGACATGATCGACGGCATCATCGCCGCCGTGTCGATTCCCGTCATGGCCAAGGCCCGCATCGGCCACTTCACCGAGGCCCGCGTGCTGCAGGCGCTCGGTGTCGACTACGTCGACGAGTCCGAGGTGCTCACCCCGGCCGACTACGCCAACCACATCGACAAGTGGCAGTTCACCGTGCCGTTCGTGTGCGGGGCGACCAACCTGGGCGAGGCGCTGCGCCGCATCACCGAGGGCGCCGCGATGATCCGCTCCAAGGGCGAGGCCGGCACCGGCGACGTCTCCAACGCGGTCACCCACATGCGCACGATCCGGGGCGAGATCAAGCGCCTCGGCTCGCTGCCCGAGGACGAGCTGTACGTCGCCGCCAAGGAGCTGCAGGCGCCGTACGAGCTGGTGGCCGAGGTCGCCAGGGCGGGCAAGCTGCCGGTCGTGCTCTTCACCGCGGGCGGCATCGCCACCCCGGCCGACGCCGCGATGATGATGCAGCTCGGCGCCGAGGGCGTGTTCGTCGGCTCGGGCATCTTCAAGTCGGGCGACCCGGCCAGGCGCGCCGCCGCGATCGTCAAGGCCACCACGTTCTACGACGACCCCGACGTCATCGCCAAGGTCTCCCGTGGCCTGGGCGAGGCCATGGTCGGCATCAACGTCGAGGAGATCCCGCAGCCGCACCGCCTGGCCGAGCGCGGCTGGTGAACACCGCCCCGTAAGGACCGGGGCGTGGCGCTGACTTCCGAATAAGGCGATATCCGCGAAGGATGTCGCCTTATTCGTGGGCGACCGCCGCCCACGCCGACCCGGCCCCGCCGCCGAGACCGCGCTGAGTCTGGCCTCGCGCGGCCTGCGCACCGACCCGTTCACCCTGGGCGTCGCCTCGGGGGACCCCGACCACGGCGGCTTCGTGCTGTGGACCAGGCTGGCGCAGGAGCCCATGGCCGAGGACGGATTCGGCGGCATGCCGCGGCGGACCGTTCCCCGTGCACTGGCAGGTCTACGGCGACGAGCGGGCCCGCCGCCTGGTGCGCTCCGGGGTGGCCGTCGCCGCCCCCGAATGGGGCCACAGCGTGCACGTCGAACTCGACGGCCTGAGCTCCGACCGGGACTACCGGTATCGCTTCCGCGTCGGCCCCTACGTCTCGGCCCTCGGCCGGGCCGGGACCGCGCCGCACCCCCTGGTGTACGGCGGCGCGCTGGCGATGGCGTTCGTCTCCTGCGCGCAGTACGAGCACGGCTACTTCACCTCCTAATCCCGCGCGACATCGACATGCGGCTCTACCGCCGGGTCCGGTGGGGCAGGATGGCCACCTTCCACATGCTCGACACCCGTCAGTACCGCGACGACCAGGGCTGTGGCGACGGCCACCGCGACTGTCCCGGCAAGGTGACCAGCCAGGACGCCTGGGACGGCTACGTCGCCTCCCGCCGGCGCGTCACCCAGGGCTGGATCGACGCCGAGGTGCGCAATCCGGTCGTGCTCACCGGTGACGTGCACGCCCACTGGGCAGCCGACCTCAAACTCGACTACGACGACCCCACCGGCCCCCTCGGTCGGCTCGGAGCTGGTCGCCTCCTCGATCTCCACCGGCGGCGACGGGCCGACTCGGACCCGGCGGCCCACCCGTTCCTGGCGATCAACCCGCACCTGAGGTCTACAACAACCAGCGCGGCTACGTGCTGACGAAGATCGAGCGCGACCTGCTCGCCGCGGACTTCAAGGTCGTGCCGCGGGTGCGGACGCCCGCCTGGAGACCGAACGTCCCTGACCGCGGGAGAGAGGCGGCATCCGCGCGGGTGCCGCCTTCCTTGTGACCACCCTGCTTTTGACCGCCCTGTAGGAAGATGTCGGACGGGCTTGGTGTTGAATCAACCGGACCCACGACCCCGAGGGAAGGACGCCCGTGCCCACGATCGGTGTACTCGCTCTGCAGGGAGACGTGCGCGAGCATGTGCGCATGCTCCAGGAGGCGGGCGCCTCGGCCATGTCCGTGCGCCGGCCCGCCGAGCTGGAGGCGGTCGACGGGCTGGTGATCCCCGGCGGCGAGTCCACCACCATGTGGAAGCTCGCCGAGACCTTCGACCTGCTCGAACCCCTCCAGCTGCGGGTCAAGGACGGCATGCCCGCCTACGGCTCCTGCGCCGGCATGATCATGCTGGCCGACCGGATCGAGGACGGCGCCGAAGGGCAGCGCACCGTCGGCGGCATCGACATGGTGGTCAGGCGCAACGCCTTCGGCCGCCAGGTCGACTCGTTCGAGGCCGACCTCGACTTCGCGGGCGAGCCGGTGCACGCCGTGTTCATCCGAGCGCCGTGGGTCGAATCGGTCGGGCCCGACGTTCATGTGCTGGGCCGGGCCGAACCGGGGGATAGGATCGTCGCGGTCCGCCAAGGGCCGCTGCTCGCGACCTCGTTCCATCCCGAGCTGACCGGGGACACTCGCGTGCACCGATACTTCGTAGACATGCTGAGGGAGCTATAGGTAGATGTCCGGCCACTCCAAATGGGCGACGACGAAGCACAAGAAGGCCGCGCTCGACGCCAAGCGCGGCAAGCTGTTCGCGAAGCTCATCAAGAACATCGAGGTGGCGGCCCGGACGGGTGGGCCTGACCCGGATGCCAACCCCACGCTCTTCGACGCCATCTTCAAGGCGAAGAAGAACTCGGTGCCCAACGACAACATCGAGCGGGCCCGCAAGCGGGGCGGCGGCCTGGAGGCCGGCGGCGCCGACTGGCAGACCATCACCTACGAGGGCTACGCGCCGGGCGGCGTCGCGATCCTCATCGAGTGCCTCACCGACAACCGCAACCGAGCGGCCTCCGAGGTGCGGGTCGCGCTGACCCGCAACGGCGGCTCGCTGGCCGACCCCGGGTCGGTGTCCTACATGTTCAACCGCAAGGGCGTCGTGATCGTGCCCAAGAACGGCCTCGACGAGGACACGGTGCTCATGGCCGTGCTCGACGCGGGAGCCGAGGAGGTCAACGACCTGGGCGAGGCGTTCGAGGTCGTCTCCGAGGCCGGTGACCTGGTGCCGGTGCGCAAGGCGCTGCAGGACGCGGGCATCGACTACGACTCCGCCGAGTCCAGTTTCCTGCCGACGATGAGCGTGCAACTCGACGAGGAGGGCGCCAAGAAGGTGTTCCGGCTCATCGACGCGCTGGAGGACAGCGACGACGTGCAGAACGTGTTCGCCAACTTCGACGTCTCCGACGAGATCATGGAGAAGCTCGACGCCTGACCCCGCCGGCCCGGGGTGATGATCGTCGTCGTCGTGGCACGGTGCCCGGGGGCGGCGTAGGGTGTCGCGTCGTGACCTCCCCCAACCCCTCCCAGCAGGCTTCTCCCGCGCTCGGCTGGCTGCTGCTGCTTCCCGCGCTGGTCGGCACCGCGATCTCGCTGCTCCTTCCGACGATCAGGACCATCCTGCTCGGCTTCGAGTCGGGCCGGATCGCCGGGCCGAGCCAGTTCGTCGGGCTCGGCAACTACGCCGGCATCCTGGGTGACGACGTGTTCTGGCGGGCGCTCGGCTTCACGCTCTCGCTGGCGGTGGTGCCGCTCCTGGTGGCCGTGGTGGTGGGGCCGTCGCTCGCGCTGGCGCTCGACCGGGCGGGCGGGCCGCTCAGGCGCACCGGCCGCGTCGTGCTGTCGCTGGCGATCGTCACCTTCTCACCGGTCGGGGTCGCCGCCGCCTGGCTGTGGGGCCTGCGCTCCGGGGCCACGGGCGTGGTCACGCTGGCCGAGGGGCTGCGCGATCAGGCCACCGCGCCGGTGACTCTCGGCCTGATCATCGCGGCCACCACGTTCGGGCTGGTGTGCGCCCTGGCGGTGATGGCGTTCCTGCCCGTGTTGCGCGGTGGCACCGTGACGGCGGCCATGCTCGTGGTGGCCGGGCTCGTCACACTGGCCATGATCGCCGCCGCCCTCCAGACGTTCTCGATGGGGCTGGCGCTGCTGGCGGGCGGGCCGGAGCGTTCCGCGCAGACGCTGGCGACGCTGCAGTACGACTACGCCTTCCGGCTGTTCAAGCCGGGACTGGGCGCTTCGCTGGCGACCATCGTGGGCGTCCTGCTCGGCCTGCTGGGGCTCGTCGCGACGGTCCTCGTGGTGGCCACGAACCTGCGTATCTCCCTCATACCTCGCTCGGGGCCCACAGATGGGCCCAATTTCCGCTCAGAGTCCACGAGCGGACAGAAAGCCCCGTACCAGGCTCCCGTGTACGGCCAGGGCGGCGACCGGCCCGAGGGTGGCCATGGGCAGGCCCTGGGGTCAGGCGCCGCGCAGCGGGCCGCTCAGAGCCGCGCACGGGGCGCGTCCGTGGCGGGCAGGGTGATCGGCGCGGTGGCGCTGGCCCTTGTGACCCTGGTCGCGGTGGTCTGGGCCTGGCCGTGGCTGTCCGCCCTGTTCGCGGGCGGCGAGGCGCCGGGCGCCGGGCCGCGGACGCAGGTGAACACCTGGGTGCCCGCCGTCGTGGGGGCGCTGGTCTCCGTCGGCGTCGCCTACCTGGCGGCGCTCGGCATCGGCGGGCTGCGTCCGCTGGGACGGCGCAGTGAGTGGCTGCTGCTGCTGTTCGGGCCGTGGTTGTTCGTCGGCACCGGGCCGCTCAGCGTCGCCGACTGGCAGACGGTCACTGACATGGGCCTCATCGATACTTTCATCGCGATATTTCCGCCTTTCTTGGTGTCTGTGCCTGCGCTCCTGCTGCTGACGCTGCTCTGCAAGGGGCTGTCCGAGCGCGCGGGCGGCGACTTCCTCGGCGGCGTCGTGCTGCCGTCTCTGCCGATGGCGGGCATCCTGGCCGGCGCGGTCGCCCTGACCAACGCCCAGGAAGTGCTCTGGCCGCTGCTGACCGCGCACGATCCGGGCCTCGCCACCGCCCCCGTCGCCCTGCTGAACCGGCTGAGCGACCTCCGCGCGGCCGCCCCCGACCCCGGGGTCACCACGCCGCTCGCCATGGTGCTCGTCGCCCTCCTCGCCTTGGTCGCGGCGCAGTTGCTCTACCTCGACCGGCTGGCCGTCACCGCCGGAAAAGGTTCGCGCTCCCAGACACCCGCCGCATAGGTTGCGCCTCGTGGACATTCGTTACTTGACCCCCGAAGACCTCGACGCCATGTTCGACATGCGCAAACGCTCCTTCGGCCTGCTGTCGGCCGCCCAGGGCGAAGGCTGGCGCGCGGCCGTGCTGCCCATCCTGGCCGAGGGCCGCTACCTGGGCGCGTTCGACGGCACCAGGCTCACGGCCGCGGCCCGGCTGCGCGGCTTCACCCAGTGGTGGCACGGCAGGCCGCAGCCGATGGCCGGCATCGCGGGCGTCACGGTCAACCCCGAGGATCGAGGCAGGGGAGTGGGCGGGCAGATCATGCGCGCGATCGTCGCCCGGGCGGCCGAGCTCGGCGACGCCGTCTCCGCGCTCTATCCGGCCACGACACCTCTCTACCGCTCCGTCGGGTACGAGCACGCCGGGGCCCAGCACCTGGCCACCATCCCGGCCGAGGCGCTGCGCACGATCCGGCCGTCCGGCGAGGTCAAGCTGCGCCGGATGGGCCCGGCCGACGCGGCCGAGGTCGTCGCCGTGCTGCACCGCGCGCACGGCGCGGCCCGAGCCTCCGGCCCGATCTCGTGGGACGAGCGCACCTGGGCGCTCTGGCTCGCCCAGCCCGACGACTTCCTCTACCTCGCCGACGACGGCTTCGTCATCTACCGCTGGGACGGCGAGAACATCCTGGTCGGGAACCAGGTCGCCGGATCCGAGGCGACCGCCAGGGCGCTGTGGTCGCTGGTGGGCACCTCCTCCTCGGTGGCCGAGCACGTCACCGCCGCCGTGGCGCCCGACGACCCCGTGCTGTGGCTGCTGCGCGAACGCTCGAAGGAGAAGGTCACCCTGGTCCGGTGGATGTTCCGGGTGATCGACCTGGCCGCGGCCGTCGAACGCCGCGGCTATCCGGCCGGGGTGACCATGAACGCCGCCGTCGAGGTGGACGATCCGCTGCGGCCCGGCAACACCGGCCGGTGGCGGCTGGAGGTCGCCGAGGGCCGCGGCACGGCCACCCGCGTGGAGACGGGAGACGGGCCCCGGCTCACGGTCAACGCCCTGTCGGCCCTCTACGCCGGGGTTCCGACCGCCACGCTGCGCCATGCCGGGCTCATGTCCGGCGACGACCGCCACGACGACGCCCTCGACGCGGCCTTCGCCGCCCGGCCGTACATGCTCGACTACTTCTGACGGTTCCAGTGCCTCTGGCCGGCGGCCCGCGGATCTGACGGCTCCAGCGGTTCTGGCGGGCGTCCGGCGGATCTCACGGTTCCGCCGGGCGTCCGGCGGGCGTTTCGCGGTGCGCGGCCACGTCGGCCGGGGTAGAGTCTCGTGCCGAACAGGTGTTCGGCGGCGCGGGGAGGCAGGCCGGTGCGGGTGATGGGCGTCGATCCGGGGCTGACCCGGTGCGGCCTGGGAGCGGTCGAGGGCAGGCCCGGCGCGCCGCTGTCCCTGGTCGCCGTCGGGGTGGTGCGCACCGGCGCTGACGAGGAGCTGGGCGCACGGCTGGTGGGCATCGAGGCCGGCATCGAGCAGTGGCTCGACGAGGTGCGTCCCGACGCCGTGGCGGTCGAGCGGGTCTTCAGCCAGCACAACGTCCGCACCGTCATGGGCACTGCCCAGGCCGCGGGCATCGCGGTCCTCTGCGCGGCCAGGCGCGGGCTGCCCGTCGCCCTGCACACGCCCTCCGAGGTCAAGGCGGCCGTCACCGGCAGCGGCAGCGCCGACAAGAAGCAGATCGGGCTCATGGTGACCCGGCTGCTGAGGCTCACCGAGATGCCCAAGCCGGCCGACGCCGCCGACGCGCTCGCGCTGGCCATCTGCCATGTCTGGCGCGGCGGCGCCCAGCACCGCGTCGCCGAGGCCGTCGCGCGGGCGCGGAGCCGCGCGCCGCGCGGGGACGTGAAGCTGTGATCGCCTCGGTGGCCGGCCGGGTGGCGGCCGTCGCGCCCGACGGCGCCGTGATCGAGGTCGGCGGCGTCGGCGTCCTGGTCCACTGCACGCCCGGCACCCTGGCCACGCTCCACCCGGGCGAGCAGGCCCGGCTGGCCACCTCGCTGGTGGTGCGCGAGGAGTCCCTCACCCTCTACGGCTTCGCCACCGACGACGAGCGGGCCGTCTTCGAGCTGCTCCAGACGGCCAGCGGCGTGGGCCCCAAGCTGGCGCTGGCCATGCTCGCCGTCCATTCGCCCAACGCGCTGCGGGTCGCCGTCGCCGGAGCCGACCTCAAGGCGCTCACCCAGGTGCCGGGCATCGGCCAGAAGGGCGCCCAGCGCATCGTCCTGGAGCTGAAGGACCGTCTCGGCACCCCCGAGGCGACCCTCGACGCCGCGCTCAACGGCGGCCGCCGCGTCGCGCTCTGGCGCGACCAGGTGCACTCCGGGCTCGTGGGGCTGGGTTATTCGAGCAAGGACGCCGACGAGGCCGTCGCGGCCGTCGAGCCGGAGGCCGACGCCGACCTGGCCGCCGGCCGCTCCCCGCAGGTGGCCGCCCTGCTGAAGGCGGCGCTGCGGGCGCTGAGCGTCCGATGACATCGTGGGCGGGCCGGTGCCCTACCCTCGCAGGGAGCCCCGTCAGGGAGGTGCGGCAGTGAGCCTGGAGCGAGACCTCGTGTCGCCTGACGCCGAGGGCGAGGAGTCGCAGATCGAGGCCGCCCTGCGGCCCAAGCGGCTAGGCGAGTTCATCGGCCAGGCACGCGTGCGCGAGCAGTTGTCGCTGGTGCTCGAGAGCGCGCTGCGGCGCGGCCGGTCACCCGACCACATGCTGATGAGCGGATCACCCGGTCTGGGCAAGACGACTCTGGCTATGATCATCGCAGCCGAGCTGAGCGCGCCGCTCCGCATCACGTCGGGGCCGGCCCTGGAACGGGCGGGCGACCTCGCGGCCATCCTGTCCACCCTGGCCGAGGGCGAGGTGCTGTTCATCGACGAGATCCACCGGATGGCGCGGCCCGCCGAGGAGATGCTCTACCTCGCGATGGAGGACTTCCGGGTCGACATCGTGGTCGGCAAGGGCCCCGGGGCCACCGCCATCCCGCTCGACATCGCGACGTTCACGCTGGTCGGCGCCACCACCAGGGCCGGGCTGCTGCCCGCGCCGCTGCGCGACCGGTTCGGCTTCACCGCCCACATGGACTTCTACCAGGTAGAGGAGCTGGAGCAGGTGCTCCACCGCTCGGCCCGGCTGCTCGGGGTGACGCTGCCCGGCGAAGGCGCGCACGAGATCGCCCGGCGCTCGCGCGGCACGCCGCGCATCGCCAACCGGCTGCTGCGCCGGGTGCGCGACTTCGCCGACGTGCGGGCCGGCGGCGTCATCGACCGCGACATCGCCTCCGCCGCCCTCAACCTCTACGAGGTCGACGCCGAGGGGCTCGACCGGCTCGACCGCGCCGTGCTCGACGCGCTGCTGCGCAAGTTCGGGGGCGGTCCGGTGGGGTTGTCCACGCTGGCCGTGGCCGTGGGCGAGGAGCCCGAGACCGTCGAAGTGGTGGCCGAGCCGTTCCTCGTCCGCCAGGGCCTGCTGGCCAGGACCCCACGCGGCCGGGTCGCCACCGCCGCGGCCTGGCACCACCTGGGTATGACTCCACCCCCAGATGCGTTCGGAGCTACGCTTTTCGACTGATTACAGAACGGTTGCAACCGTTTCGAATTGGGAACTTCCCCGCGCGCCGAAACGCTGCTTCGTTGCCGCGTTTCGCAACAACCGCCTACACTCCGTGGCTTGGCTGGCTGTGTAGGCTGACGGGCTGAGCGGCGCGGCCCGGAGCAACGCACGGAATTTCCGGCGCGAGGCCGGTGTCAACTCCTTGTACGACAATGGAAGGTCGCCCCTTATGGACATGGGACAACTCGGAAGCATCCTGCCGCTGATCCTGCTGGTGGTGGTGTTCTACTTCCTGCTGATTCGCCCGCAGCGCAAGCGTCAGCAGGAAGCGATCAAGATGCAGAACAGCCTCGCGCCGGGTGCCAGAGTGATGACCACGACCGGGCTGTTCGGCACCGTGGTCGCGGTGGACAATGACGACGTGATCCTTGAGGTCGCCCCCGGGATCGAGACGCGCTGGGTGAAGGCGGCCATCGGCCGCGTCGTGACACCCGGTGACGCTCCCCCCGCGAGCGACGGCGAGGTCAGCACGCATGACGAGCCCGTGGAGCGCGACGGCGGCCAGGACTCCAACTCGAAGCAGGCCTGACCAGGCTCTGCGACAAACCCCTATCCGAAAGACAGACGACCAGTGGCCCGACCGACCAGCAGCCACAGCAAGCCGGGGCGCACGCTCCTGGTGCTCGTGGCGCTCATCCTCGCCCTGGGCGGGACGATGTTCTTGCAGAAGGCGTTCACGCCCAAGCTGGGACTCGACCTCGCCGGCGGCACGACCGTGACTCTATCTCCGGTTACGCAGAACGGTGCGGCTCCACCCGAGGAGATCCTCGACCGCGCGGTCAACATCATTCGTGACCGAGTCAACGGCACCGGTATCTCCGACGCGGAGGTCGCCAAGTCAGGCGACAACATCATCATCTCCATCCCCGGCGTCGGGCAGAGCGAGGCCATCAAGCTGGTCGCGACCACCGCGGAGCTGCGTTTCCGCCAGGTGCTCACCATGGAGGCCACGCAGCTCCCGCAGGAGCTCGCCACCGAGCCGGCGGCTCCGAGCTCGTCGCCCTCCTCCACGCAGCCCTCGGCCAAGCCCCAGCCGACCGCCTCGCGGTCGGCAGGGGTGTCGACGCCCGCCCCTTCACCGACGGGCAAGGGCCTGTCGTCGGCCCTGACAACGCCGACGCGCAGTCCAACGCCGGAGACCTCTCCCACCCCGCGCGAACGCAGGAGCGGCCAGAACGCGAAGGCCACGCCGACGCCGAGCCCCACCCAGGAGAGTGACCAAAAGGCCGGCGCCCCCCCGCAGGGCATCGAACCCGCCGCCTGGAAGCAGTACAACAGCCTCGACTGCGCCGACCCGAAGAACCGCGGTCAGGGCGTCCAGGACGACCCGAACAAGCAGTACGCCGCCTGCGAGAGCGACGGCAGCTACAAGTACGTCCTCGATGTGGCCAAGGTCGTCGGCACCGACATCGACACCGCCTCCGCGGGCGTCCGCCAGGGCACGACCGAGTGGGTCGTCCAGCTCGACTTCAAGAGCAAGGGCGCGGGCGAGTGGAGCAAGCTCACCTCCACCGCCTACAACTCGCAGGAGCCGCGCAACAAGGTCGCCGTCGTCCTCGACGGTGTGGTGATCACCGCCCCCAACATCATCAGCCCGATCCCCGGCGGCCGCGCCGAGATCACCGGCGGTTTCAACCAGCAGAGCGCCACCGAACTCGCCGAGCAGCTCAAGTACGGCGCGCTGCCGCTGAAGTTCGAGCGCAGCTCGATCGACACGGTCTCTTCGACCCTGGGCCAGGACCAGCTGGAAGGCGGTCTGATCGCCGGCCTCATCGGTCTCGTGCTGGTGGTCCTCTACTCGATGTTCTACTACCGCGGTCTCGGGCTCGTCGCCGTGCTGAGCCTCGTCGTCGCCTCGATCCTCACCTACACCGCGGTGGTGGTGCTCGGCCACAACGCCGGATTCCGGCTGTCGCTGCCGCACATCATCGGCCTGGTGGTCTCGATCGGCATCACCGCCGACTCCTTCATCGTCTACTTCGAACGCATACGCGACGAGATGAAGGAAGGACGGCGCTCGCTGCGCGCGGCCGTCGAGGTGGCCTGGGTCCGCGCCCGGCGCACGATCCTGATCGCCGACGCCGTCATGTTCATCGCTGCGGTCGTGCTCTACCTGCTGGCCGTCGGCGGTGTGGCGGGGTTCGCCTTCGCGATGGGCCTGACCACGCTGATCGACGTGGTGGTGGTGTTCCTGTTCACCAAGCCGTTCATCGCCTTGCTGGCCAGGCTCAAGTTCTTCGCCAAGGGACATCCGTTGTCCGGGATCGACGCCGAACGCATGAGCGCCGTCCCGACCGGCACCACCGGCCGCCCGAACAACCCGCTGGAGGCCTGAGATGGGACTCGCGAGTCGCCTCTACCGTGGCGAGATCAACGTCGACTTCGTCGGCCGCTGGAAGCTCTGGTACAGCCTGTCCGGCCTGCTGCTGGCCGTGTCCCTGGCCGGAATCCTGGTCAACGGCCTCAACATGGGCGTCGAGTTCACCGGCGGCTCGGTCTTCTCCTTCAAGGCGCCGACCGCCACCATCGAACAGGTCCGCGAGGGCTTCACCGAAGAGGGCGTGCACCAGCCGATCGTGCAGACGGCCGGCGACCGCTGGCGGGTCACCACCGAGACCCTGTCCGAGTCCACCATGACCCAGGTGCAGACGGCGATCTCCAAGGACTACGGGGTCCCGGTCGACCAGGTCGACATCCAGTCGATCGGCGCCTCGTGGGGCGGTGAGGTGTCGCAGAAGGCCTGGGTCGGCCTGGGCGTGTTCATGCTCGCGATCATCCTCTACCTGTCGATGGCGTTCGAGCCCAAGATGGCGCTGGCCGCCATCGTGGCGCTCATCCACGACCTGGTCATCACGGCGGGCGTCTACGCCTGGTCGGGCTTCGAGGTCACGCCCGCGACGCTGCTGGGCTTCCTGACCATCCTCGGATACTCGCTCTACGACGCGGTCGTGGTGTTCGACATGATCAAGGAGGTCACGGCCAAGCTGGGCACCACGTCCAAGCAGACCTACTCGATGGCGGCCAACAACGCGCTCAACCACACGCTGATCCGGTCGCTCAACACCTCGCTGGTCGCGATCCTGCCGGTGGCCGCGATCCTGTTCATCGGCACCACGCTGCTCGGCGCGGGCACGCTGAAGGACCTGTCGCTGGCCCTGTTCGTCGGCATGATCGTCGGCACCTACTCCTCGCTGTGCGTGGCCACACCGCTGCTGGTGACGCTCAAGGAGCGGGAGCCGAAGTACCAGGCCATCGCCCGGCGTCTCGCCTCCACGGGAGGCAAGGGGTCGAAGGGTTCCAAAAGCACGGCCGTAGCCAAGGGCTGAGGGGGTGTCGCACAGGGCGGGCCGACCGGCCCGCCCTGTGGCATGTGCGGCCAGGTCTCCGTCCGCATGGTCCGGATATGCCGCCGGATGCGTCATCATGGAGGCCGTCAGTCGTGGGCAGGGACCATCGGAGGAGTGGCTTGATGAGCGACCTGCAGAAGTTGATCCTCGAGCACATCAGGGACGTGCCCGACTACCCCAAGCCGGGTGTGCTGTTCAAGGACATCACCCCGCTGCTCGCCGACCACGAGGCGTTCGCGGCCGTGGTGCGCGAGCTGGCCGGGTTGCACGAGGTCGACAAGATCGTCGGGATCGAGGCCAGAGGGTTCATTCTGGCCGCCCCCGTCGCTCTCCACGCCGGCGCCGGCTTCGTTCCCGTCCGCAAGAAGGGCAAACTGCCCTCTCAGACGCTCGAAGAGTCCTACGATCTGGAGTACGGCTCCGCGACCATCGAGGTGCACTGTGACGCCTTCGCCGAGGGCGACCGGGTCCTCATCGTCGACGATGTGCTGGCCACGGGCGGCACGGCCGAGGCGACCGTGGAGTTGGTGCGCAGGGCCGGAGCCGACGTCGTCGGCGTCGCCGTGCTGATGGAGCTGGCTTTCCTGAAGGGGCGTGAGCGCCTCGTGGGAGTGGAGGCGCACTCCCTGGTGATCGTCTGAGCCGGGCCCACGGCGAGCGGGGTCTCTCACCTGGATACACTGGGGACCTGGACTCGAACGTGAGGAGTCTGAGTGCCCCGTGATGTGGTCGTGCCTGACGTAACCGACGCCGGGACCGCCGATCCTGCCGGCGGCGCGCCCTCGGCACGCCGACGGCGGTTTGGGGGTGGGGCCATGAATCCGGTGCTGGAGCCGCTGTTCCGCACGGTTCGCGCCACTCACCCCAAGGCCGACCTGCGGCTGATCGAGCGCGCCTACGACGTCGCCGCCTACCACCACCGTGACCAGAAGCGTAAGTCCGGCGACCCCTACATCACCCATCCGCTGGCCGTGGCGACGATCCTGGCCGAGCTCGGCACCGATGACGAGACGCTCTGCGCCGCGCTGCTGCACGACACGGTCGAGGACACCGCCTACAGCCTCGACGAGCTCCGGGCCGACTTCGGCGACACGATCGGCTCGCTGGTCGACGGCGTCACCAAGCTCGACAAGGTCAAGTTCGGCGACGCCGCCCAGGCCGAGACCGTGCGCAAGATGGTGGTCGCCATGTCGCGCGACATCCGGGTGCTGATCATCAAGCTGGCCGACCGGCTGCACAACATGCGCACGATGCGCTATCTGCCCGAGCACAAGCGCCACCAGAAGTCCCGCGAGACTCTGGAGATCTTCGCGCCGCTGGCCCACCGCCTGGGCATGAACACGATCAAGTGGGAGCTCGAAGACCTCGCCTTCGCCATGCTCTACCCCAAGCGCTACGACGAGATCGCGCGCATGGTGTCGGAGCGGGCGCCGCGCCGTGACCTGTTCCTGCAGGAGGTCATCGAGAAGGTCTCCGGCGACCTGCGCGAGGCCAGGATCCGCGCGGTCGTCAAGGGAAGGCCGAAGCACTACTACTCCGTCTACCAGAAGATGATCGCCCGCGACGTGGCCTTCGACGACATCTACGACCTGGTGGGCATCCGGGTCCTCGTCGACAGCGTGCGCGACTGCTATGCGGCTCTCGGAACGATCCACGCGCGATGGAACCCCGTGCCCGGCAGGTTCAAGGACTACATCGCGATGCCCAAGTTCAACATGTACCAGTCGCTGCACACGACGGTGATCGGTCCCGAGGGCAAGCCGGTGGAGTTGCAGATCCGCACCCACGCGATGCACCACCGGGCCGAGTACGGCGTGGCCGCCCACTGGAAGTACAAGGAGGAGGTCGGCGCGCCCGGCCCCGTGGGCAAGGTCAAGCCGGGCAGCGACATGGCCTGGCTGCGCCAGCTCCTCGACTGGCAGAAGGAGACGGCCGACCCGGGGGAGTTCCTTGAGTCGTTGCGCTTCGACCTGTCGGTGTCCGAGGTCTACGTCTTCACGCCGCGCGGTCAGGTGGTGGCCCTGCCCGAGGGCGCGACCCCGGTCGACTTCGCCTACGCCGTCCACACCGAGGTGGGCCATCGCTGCATCGGCGCCCGGGTCAACGGCCGGCTGGTGCCGCTGGAGTCGCGGCTCGGCAACGGTGACACGGTGGAGATCTTCACCTCCAAGTCGCCCGACGCCGGTCCCTCCCGCGACTGGCTGAAGTTCGTCAAGTCCGGCCGCGCCCGCAACAAGATCCGGCAGTGGTTCTCCAAGGAGCGCCGGGAGACCGCGATCGAGGCGGGCAAGGAGGCCATCGGCCGGGCCATGCGCAAGCAGGGCCTGCCACTGCAACGCCTGATGTCCGGTGAGTCGCTGCTGGCCCTCGCCCGCGACCTGCGCTACCCCGACGTCTCCGCCCTCTACGCGGCCGTCGGCGAGGGCCATGTGGCCGCCCAGTCGGTCGTGCAGAAGCTGGTGGCCTCCATCGGCGGCGTCGACAGCGCCGAGGAGGACATCGCCGAGACGTCGCTCCCCACGCGCCTCAAGGGCCGTCCCCGGGGCGGTGGCGGCGCGGGCGTGGTGGTGGCCGGCGACGCCGACGTGTGGGTGCGCCTGTCGAAATGCTGCACTCCGGTGCCCGGCGACGAGATCGTCGGCTTCGTCACGCGCGGCCACGGCGTCTCGGTGCACCGCGCCGACTGCACCAACGTCCAGCAGCTCAAGGAGCAGCCCGACCGCCTGGTCGAGGTGAGCTGGTCGCCGAGCGACGACTCGGTGTTCCTCGTCGCCATCCAGGTGGAGGCCCTCGATCGGCCCCGACTGCTGTCCGACGTCACCCGCACCCTGTCCGACCAGCACGTCAACATCCTGAGCGCATCCGTCACCACCTCACGCGACCGGGTGGCGATCAGCAAGTTCACCTTCGAGATGGGTGACCCCAAACACCTCGGCCACGTGCTCAAGGCCGTCCGCAGCATCCAGGGCGTCTTCGACGTCTACCGCGTGAGCGGCGCCGGCGCCTGACGCTCCCGGCTCACGCCGGGAGTTCAGCAGTCGATCTCGATGGCGTCGACCCGGTTGTTCTCGTGCGGGCGCAGGTTCGCCTTCTTCCACGGCGAGATCGTGCGCACGTGGTTCCAGCCGGTGGTGCTGTCCCAGTCGAACAGCACCACCCGGGCGTCGCTGCGGTTGCGGATGGAGCTCAGCCGGTCGTCGAGCCGGGGCCTCATCTTGCTGAGGTCGTAGAAGCCGCAGTCGGGCGCGGTCCAGAACTTGTACCTGCCGTAGCGGCCGTCGAACAGGCAGGTGTTGCCGGAGCCGCACTTTCCCCAGGTGCGGTCGGCGGTGCCGGCGGCCTCGGCGGGCAGCGCCGTCAGCGCGACGACGGCCGCCACGGAGGTGGTCAGCACGAGCAGGTTCTTGAGGTGTCGCATGATGTCTCCCCGTAGAAATGTGTTCTTCGAGGGCTTAGATACCGAATGTGCGATCTAGGTTCGCCCGCCGCGTGGCCAGGCGAGGAAAGAACGGGGCCGGTCCCGCCTGTCGCGGAACCGGCCCTGAGGCGCCTGTGGTCAGCTGAACTCAGCCAGGGTGCGCTCGGCCTCCTCCAGCCAGGAGCGGCGGGCCGTGAGGGCCTCCTCGGCCTCCTTGACGTCCTTGGCACGGCCGGCGGCCTCGGCCTTGGCCAGGCGCTTCTCCAACTGCTCGATGGAGGTGCGCAGCTGGTCGACCGTGCTCTGCGCGCGGGCGCGGGCCTCGGGGTTGGACCGCTTCCACTCGTTGTCCTCGGCCTTGCGCACGGCGTCGTCCACCTTGCGCAGCCCGCCTTCGAGCCGGTCGCGCTGCTCGCGAGGCACCGGCCCGGCGGCCTCCCAGCGCTCGACGATGTGCCGCAACGCCGACCGGGCGGTGCGTACGTCGGTGACCGGCAGGATCTTCTCGGCCTCGGCCAGCAGCTGCTCCTTGGCCTCGGCGTTGGCCGCGAGCGAGGCGTCGCGCTCGGCGAACACCGCCGACCGCGCCTGGAAGAAGTGGTCCTGGGCGCCCTTGAAACGGGCCCACAGCTCGTCCTCGGCCTCGCGAGAGGCCCGGCCGGCGCTCTTCCAGCGCTGCATCAGATCGCGGTAGACGGCCGCCGTGGCGCCCCAGTCGGTGGAGCCGGCGATCGCCTCGGCCTCCTCGACGATGCGCTCCTTGGCCGCGCGCACGCCCTCGCGCTGCTCGTCGAGACCCGCGAAGTAGACCTTGCGCCGCTTGGCGAAGGCGGTGCGAGCGGCCGACAGCCGCTTCCACAGCCCGGCCTCGGTGACCCGGTCGATGCGGTCGGCGGCCTTCCACTCCTCGACCAGCTGGCGCAGGCGTTCGCCGCCCGACTTCCAGTGGGTGGTCTCGTCGGCGATGCGCTCGGCCTCGGCGACGATGCGCTCCTTGATCGCCTTGGCCTCCGCGCGTGCCTGCTCGCGGGCCGCCTTGACCTCCTCGCGGCGGTGCGCGACCAGCTCCGACAGCCCGTCGAGGCGGGCGGTCAGCGCGGCGAGATCGCCGACGGCGTGGGCGTCGGCGACCGCCTCGCGCAGCTTGGCGATGCTCGCCTCGGCCTGCGCCGGGGCCAGATCGGTGCCCTTGACCCGCTGCTCGAGCAGCGTGACCTGGCCGGCCAGCTCGTCGAACTTGCGATGGAAGTATGCCAGTGCCTCTTCGGGTTCACCGGCCTGCCAGGAGCCGACGGCCCGCTCTCCCTCAGCCGTACGCACGTAGACGGTGCCGTCGTCGTCTACCCGGCCCCACGGGTCGGTGCTCACCGTGTCCTCCCGCACTTTCCATCAGACCCTTCGGGACGTACTCGTCCCTAGTTTGTATTACGTCAGCCCTTGCCCGCGATTGTCACGTCTTTGATTTCGATGGTTTCCTTGGGTGCTCCGGTGCCGTCGCCCGCATCGCCTAGGACGCCCGCCTTGTTCACCTTGTCCAGGATGTCGAGTCCCTTGGTGATCGTACCCACCGGGGTGTAATCCGGGGTGAGACCGATGTCGCCGTAGACCAGGAAGAACTGGCTGCCCGTGCTGCCCGGCGCCTGGGTCTTGGCCATCGCCATCACGCCGCGCTTGTAGGTCGCGCCCTCCAGATTCTCCTCGACCATGACGTAGCCGGGGCCGCCCGAGCCGTCCATGCTCTTGCCGTCGGCCTTGGCGGACGGGTCGCCGCACTGCAGCATCGGGAACTTGTCGCTGCCCAGCCGGTGGCACTTGCTGCCGTCGTAGTACTTCTTGTCCGCCAGGAACTCCAGTGAGTTGACCGTGCAGGGCGCCTTGGCGTTGTCGAGCTTGACCACGATGTCGCCCAGGTTGGTCTTGAGCGTCATGGTCTTCGTGGCGGGCGTGAGCTTCACCTCCGCCGGCGGCATGCCCACGTCCTTGACCTTGCCGCCCGCCGCGTCGGCGACGTAGCCGCAGGTGCCGGTCTTGGCGTCGTACGGCTTGGGCTGCGCGGCGGGTGAGGCCGGAGCCGTCTCCGTCGGCGGCTGCGTGGGCGTCGCCGCGGCCTCTGTGCCGGGGTCACCGCCCATGAGCGCGACCGCCGCCACGATGCCGCCCACGACGACCACGACTCCCACGGTGGAGCCGATGATCGCGGTGCGCTTGGCACGCTGCTCGCGCTCGCGACGGTTCTTCAGCTGCCGCTCGTAGTGCTCGCGTGCCAGCTGCTTCTGCCGGTCCTTCCCCGTGGCCACCGCTTTGCCTCCCATAGTGAATCAACTGAGGTGGGCGAATCGTATCGGCCAATGGGTAATGATTCGCAGCCCGGCGACCCGCACCGGTACCCTTCGGTTACATTCCCATTGGCTTTTTTGACGAGATCAGCTGAGGCAGATGCTCATCGCCGGCTTCCCCGCAGGGGCCTTCCAGACCAATTGTTACGTCGTCGCGCCCGCCTCCGGCGAGGAATGCGTGATCATCGACCCTGGTCAGGACGCCGTCGACGGGGTCGACGAGCTGCTGCGCGAGCACCGGCTGAAGCCGGTCGCGGTCCTGCTCACCCACGGTCACCTCGACCACGTCTGGTCGGTGGCGCCGGTCTGCGGCGCGCGTGACGTGCCCGCCTGGATCCACCCCGACGACCGCCACCTGCTGAGCGACCCGGCGGCGGGCCTGTCGGCGGGCTCCACGCAGCTGTTCGGCGGCCTGACACTGAGCGAGCCCGACGACGTCAGGGAGCTGTCCGACGGGGCCGAGCTGCGGCTGGCGGGCCTTGAGCTCGTGGTCGACCACACACCCGGCCATACCAGGGGGTCGGTGAGCTTCCGGGCGCCCGGCGACGAGATCCTCTTCTCGGGTGACCTGTTGTTCGCCGGCTCCATCGGCCGCACCGACCTCCCGGGCGGCGACTATCCGACGATCCTGCGCAGCCTGGCCTCCAAGTGCCTGCCGCTGCCGGACGATACGGTCGTTCTGCCGGGCCACGGACCACAGACCACGATCGGCCGCGAGCGCGCCACCAACCCTTATCTCAAGGAGGCCGCGCCGCACGCCGGTCCCACACGAGGGATCTAATGAGCTTCCAAGCACCCAAGGGCACCTTCGACTGGCTGCCACCCCGCTCCGAGCAGGTTCTCGCGATCCGCGAGGCGCTCGCCGCCCCGGCGCGGCTGGCGGGCTACGGCTATGTCGAGACGCCCGTGTTCGAGGACACCCAGCTGTTCGCCAGGGGCGTAGGCGAGTCGACCGACATCGTCTCCAAGGAGATGTACACCTTCCCCGACAAGGCGGGCCGCTCGCTGACGCTGCGCCCCGAGGGCACCGCCCCGGTCGTGCGCGCGGTGCTGCAGCACGGCCTGCACAACGGCCGGCTGCCGGTGAAGGTGTGGTATTCCGGCAGCCAGTTCCGCTATGAACGCTCGCAGAAGGGGCGCTATCGCCACTTCTGGCAGGTCGGCGCCGAGGCCCTCGGCGCCGAGGACCCGGCGCTCGACGCCGAGCTGATCGTCCTCGGCGCGCGGGGCTACTCCTCGCTCGGGCTGACGGGCGTCCGGCTACTGGTCAACTCGCTCGGCGACAAGACGTGCCGGCCCGCCTACCGGGCCGCGCTGCAGGCCTTCCTGCGCGGTCTCGACCTCGACGAGGACACCCGGTCCCGGGTCGAGATCAACCCGCTGCGGGTGCTCGACGACAAGCGGCCCGAGGTGCGGGCGCAGCTGACCGGCGCGCCCCTGGTCGCCGACCACCTGTGCCCGGCCTGCAAGGCCTACCACGAGGAGGTCCGGTCGCTGCTGGGCGCCGCGGGCGTCGCGTTCGACGACGACCCCCGGCTGGTGCGCGGGCTCGACTACTACACCCGCACCACGTTCGAGTTCGTGCACGACGGCCTCGGCTCGCAGTCCGCGGTCGGCGGCGGAGGCCGCTACGACGGGCTGAGCGAGATGCTCGGCGGCCCGCCGCTGCCCAGTGTCGGCTGGGCGCTCGGAGTCGACCGCACCTACCTCGCCATGGAGGCCGAGGGACTGCTCACCGACACCGAGCAGGAGCACGTCCAGGTGTACGGTGTCCCGCTGGGCGACGACGCGCGCCGGCGGATGTTCCTGCTCGTCGACGAGCTGCGCCGGGCGGGCGTCAGCGCCGACATGGCCTTCGGCGGCAAGGGGCTGAAGGGCAGCATGAAGGGGGCCGACCGCTCGGGCGCCCGCTTCGCGCTGATCCTCGGTGAGCGTGACCTGGCCGCGCAGGCCGTACAACTGAAGGACCTGACCACCGCTGAGCAGACCGAGGTGCCGCTGGCCCAGGTCGCCGACATTCTGAAGGGGAAAGTGCAGTGATCCGCACGCATACGGCAGGGTCGCTCCGAGAGGAGCACGCCGGGCAGCAGGTGACGCTCGCGGGATGGGTGGCCCGGCGCCGTGATCACGGTGGCGTGGTCTTCATCGACCTGCGTGACGCCTCGGGCTCGGCGCAGGTGGTCTTCCGCGAGGAGGACCACGCCCACGACCTGCGCGCCGAATACTGCGTGAAGGTGATCGGCGAGGTCAGGGTCAGGCCCGAGGGCAACGCCAACCCCGACCTGCCCACCGGCGCGATCGAGGTCGTGGCCGACACGGTCGAGGTGCTCAGCGAGTCGGCGCCGCTGCCGTTCCCGATCGAGGGCAACGTGGGCGTGTCCGAGGAGGCCAGGCTCAAGTACCGCTACCTCGACATCCGCCGCCAGCAGGTGGCCCAGTCGCTGCGGATCCGCTCCAAGGCCACCTTCCTGGCCAACGAGGTGATGGACGAGCTCGGCTTCGTCTACGTCGACACGCCGACGATGACCCGGTCCACGCCCGAGGGCGCCCGTGACTTCCTGGTCCCGGTGCGGCTGCAGCCCGGCAGCTGGTACGCCCTGCCGCAGTCGCCGCAGCTGTTCAAGCAGCTGCTGCAGGTGGGCGGGCTGGAGCGCTACTACCAGCTGGCCCGCTGCTACCGCGACGAGGACCTGCGCGCCGACCGGCAGCCGGAGTTCACCCAGATCGACGTCGAGATGTCGTTCGTCGACCAGGAGGACGTCATCGCGGTCGGCGAGAAGCTGATCGGACGCCTCTGGCGCGACATCCTCGGCGTCGAGATCCCGATGCCGCTGCCGCGCATGACCTACGCCGACGCGATGGCCCGCTACGGTTCCGACAAGCCCGACCTGCGCTTCGGCCAGGAGCTCGTCGAGATGACCGACTACTTCGCCGGCACCTCGTTCCGGGTGTTCCAGGCCGACTACGTGGGCGCGGTCGTCATGCCCCAGGGGGCCTCGCAGACCCGCAAGGAGCTCGACGGCTGGCAGGAGTGGGCCCGCTCACGCGGCGCCAGGGGCCTGGCCTACGTGCTCGTGCAGGACGACGGCACCCTCGGCGGCCCGGTCGCCAAGAACCTGTCGGAGCAGGAGCTGTCCGGCCTGGCCGAGTTCGTGGGCGCGAAGCCGGGCGACGCCGTCTTCTTCGCCGCGGGTGCCCGCCACGCCTCCCGCGAGTTGCTGGGAGCCGCCCGGCTGGAGATCGGCCGCCGCCGCGGGCTGATCGACGAGTCCCTGTGGTCGTTCCTGTGGATCGTCGACGCGCCCATGTTCGAGGAGGACGGCGAGGGCGGCTGGACCGCCGTGCACCACCCGTTCACCGGGCCCAAGCCCGAGTGGGCCGAGACCTTCCAGGACCACCCCGGCGAGGCCCTGGCCTACGCCTACGACATGGTCTGCAACGGCATGGAGATCGGCGGCGGCTCGATCCGGATCCACCGCGCCGAGATGCAGCAGCGCGTCTTCGACGTGCTCGGCATCTCCAAGGAGGAGGCCGAGAGCAAGTTCGGCTTCCTGCTGGAGGCGTTCAAGTTCGGCCCGCCCCCGCACGGAGGCATCGCCTACGGCTGGGACCGCATCTGCATGCTGCTGTGCGGCGGCGAGTCGATCCGCGACGTGATCGCCTTCCCCAAGACGGCCTCCGGCTTCGACCCGCTCACCGGCGCCCCGACGCCCATCACCGCCGAGCAGCGCAAGGAGGCGGGCATCGACGCCCAGCCGAAGGCGGTCTAGCCTCCGCTCCCGGCACGACGACGGCCGCCTCCCTTCAGCGGGGGAGGCGGCCGTCGTCCTGCCAGGGAGGTCAGCGGACCGTGACCTTCTTGATGATGATGGGGTTCTTCGGCGCGGTGGAGCCGCCGTCGCCGGTGATGTCGTCGTCGTTGACGATGACGCCGTCCTTGGCCACCTTGTCGATGATCTCCAGGCCCGAGCGCACCATGCCGAGCACCGAGAACTGCGGCTCAAGCTGCGCGTTCTCGTCCGACAGCGAGATGGCGAACTGGCTGCTGTTCTGGCCGGCCGCGTCCTGCGGCTGCGTGAGGAACACCACGCCGCGCGTGTAGGGGACCGCGCCGACGGCCTCGTCCTGGAAGACGTAGCCCGCCGTGCCCTGGCCGTCCGTCGGGTTCTTGCCGTCGGCCTTGGCCTTGGGGTCGCCGCACTGCAGCAGGAACAGCCCCGACACCTCAGGGGTCACCAGCCGGTGGCACTTGGTGTTGTTGTAGAAGTTCTTCTTGGCCAGGAAGGCCATCGAGTTGACCGAGCAGGGCGTCGCGGCCGGGTCGACGTCGATGACGATGTCGCCGTGGTTGGTGGCGATGGTCATCGTCTTCAGCTTCATGTTGGGCTTGGAGCCCGGCATGCCCACGTACTTCATCGGGACGTCGGCGGTGTCCCGCTTGTAGGTGCAGGTGACGGGGCCGGTCGCGGTGGGAGCGGCGGTCGGCAACTCCGCAGGCGGGGCCGAGGCCGACGGCGTGCTCTCGGACGCCACAGGGGTGCCGGTGTCCTTGCCGACCAGCGTGGTCGCGGCGAAGATGCCGCCGGCCACCACGACGACGGCCAGTCCCGCGCCGATGAAGGTGTTCCGCTTGGACTTGGCGGACTGCTCGGCCGCACGCTGCGCCTGCCGCTCCTTGTGCTCGCGCGCCAGCTCGCTCTGGCGGTCGTCGGCGCTCACGGGTATGTCCTCCATTTTTGCCTACACATGACCAAACAACTCCGCGAATGCTACCGGCCCTTGAATGTGCTGGACGTAAGTGACGAAAACCGATCAGGGGTGCCGGCGGGCTGCGAATGGCAGTGGGTGGGTGCGAACCATATCGTTCTGCCAGACGTAGTTGAAATGAGAACTAAGGAGCCGCGCATGTTCGACGAGATCCTCGGCCTGCCCGCCCATCCGCTGATCATCCACTTCGCCGTCGTGCTGACCCCCCTCCTCGCCGCCGTCGCCGTGGCCTACGCGCTGCTGCCCCGCCGGCGTCCGGTGCTGTCGTGGGCGGTGGTGCTGCTCTCCCTGGCCGCGCCGGTCGCGGTCTTCACGGCCAGGCAGAGCGGCGAGGCGCTGAAGGCGGCCCGCTTCGCCACCGCGGACGGCCTGCTGGGCGAGCGGATCGCGAGCCACCAGAGCTTCGCCACCCCGCTGCTGCTGTCCGTCGCCGGGTTGTCCGCCGCCGCGCTGCTGCTGGTCTACGGCACCACGTCCGCGCGCGACACGGTCGGCGAAAGGTTCGGCCGCACGGCCACCACCGTCGTGTCGGCCGTGACCGTGGCGCTGGCCGCGGTCGTCGGCTACTACGTCTTCCGCGCCGGGGACTCGGGAGCGAGAGCCGTATGGGCCGTGTAATCTCGCGTTGTGGAGAGTCTGTTCGATTCGGCTGCTGAGGAGGCCACACCCCAGCCCCTGGCGGTCCGGATGCGGCCGCGCACGCTCGACGAGGTGATCGGCCAGCGCCACCTGCTCGGTCCCGGCACCCCGCTGCGCCGGCTCGTCGAGAGCGAGGCGCCGATGTCGCTCTTCCTGTGGGGGCCGCCCGGCACCGGCAAGACCACGCTGGCCTACGTGGTGTCCAATGTCACCAAACGCCGCTTCGTCGAGATCTCCGCCGTCTCGGCCGGGGTCAAGGACGTCCGCGCCGCCATCGACACCGCCCGCCGCGAGCTGGGCATGACCGGCCGCCAGACGGTGCTCTTCGTCGACGAGGTGCACCGCTTCAACAAGGCCCAGCAGGACGCGCTGCTGCCCGCCGTCGAGAACCGCTGGGTCACCTTCATCGGCGCCACCACCGAGAACCCGTTCTTCTCGGTCATCTCCCCACTGCTGTCGCGCTCGCTGCTGCTCACGCTGGAGTCCCTGTCCGACGACGACGTCCGCGTCGTCCTGGAGCGCGCGGCGTCCGACGAGCGCGGCCTCGGCGGCCGCGCCACCGTCGCCCCCCAGGCCCTCGACCATCTCGTACGCCTGGCCGGCGGCGACGCCCGCCGCTCCCTGACCTACCTCGAGGCCGCCGCGCTGCTGACCGGCTCCGGCGAGGACACCATCACCGTCGAGATGGTGGAGAAGGCCGTCGACAAGGCGGCCGTCCGCTACGACCGGCAGGGCGACCAGCACTACGACGTGATCAGCGCGTTCATCAAGTCGATGCGCGGCTCCGACGCCGACGCCGCGCTCCACTACCTCGCCCGCATGATCGAGGCCGGCGAGGATCCCCGCTTCCTCGCCCGGCGCATCGTCATCTTCGCCTCCGAGGACGTCGGCATGGCCGACCCCACCTGCCTGCAGACCGCCGTCGCCGCGGCGCAGGCCGTGCAGCTCATCGGCCTGCCCGAGGGGCAGATCAACCTCGCCCACGCGGTCATCCACTGCGCGCTGGCGCCCAAGTCCAACGCCGTCGTCAAGGCGATCGGCGAGGCAGTCGGCGACGTGCGGCGCGGCCTCATCGGCCAGGTGCCCGGCCACCTGCGCGACGGCCACTACCCTGGCGCCGCCAAGCTCGGCCACGGCGAGGGCTACCAGTATCCCCACGACTTCGACCACGGCCTGGTCCGCCAGGACTACGCCCCCGAGCAGATCCGCGGCCAGCGCTACTACCGGCCCACCAAGCACGGCGCCGAGGCCCCGGTGGCCGACCGCTGGGCCCGGATCCGCGACTTCCTCCGCGGCTCCTGACCCCGGCCCCGGCACGGCGGGCTCATCGGGCACGACCCGGGAGGGGAGGACCCCGGAGGAGCCGCGCCGGCCGGTGGTCGCGGAGCCGCGGGCGAACGGATCGAGGGGGCTCACGACGGGCTGGGAAGGGCCGTGGCCGACGTGGCGGCATGATCAGGGTGTTCGAGCCCAGTAGCCTGGGTGCTCGAACGCGATAGGGTCTTGCCGTTCCGGCGTGGCGTACGAGGGAGATGAGCGGATGCTTACCGCTGGAGAGGTCGCGGCGCTGATCGCGGCCACGGGCTGGATAGTCCTGGTCTGCGTGCTCACCATGGTGCTGATCAAGCTCGCGAGACTGCTCACCGAGACGGCCAGGGCCGTCTCCGACCTGACCAGCCGCATGACGCCGCTGCTCGACGACATGGGCGTCACGGTCAGCGAGACCAACAGACAGCTCGTCGCGGTCGAGGCCATCGCCAGAGACGTCAAGCAGGTCAGCGGGCACGCGGCCAAGCTGAGCGCGGTGACCCAGACCGTCTTCACCGGGCCGCTGATCAAGGTGTCGTCGATCGGCTACGGCGTGCGCCGGGCCATCGAGGCCCGCAGGCAGCCCAGGGGCAGGCGGCGTCCGTGATCAGGCGGCTGTTCTACATCTCGCTCGGCGCGTTGCTCACCCTGTGGGTGGTGCGCAGGCTGCAGGCCCTGCACCCCCAGCACGTCGCCCGCCGCACGGCCAAGGGCGCCGCGGGCATGCTCGCGCAGGTGAGAGACTTTACTTCCGACGCGCTCGGCGAGGCCGCCGACCGCGAAATCGAGTTGCGGGCCCGGTTCGGGCTCGACAACGCTGAAACCGACGACTAACGCAAAGGATGGCCACCATGGAGTCGGCAGAGATAGCGCGCCGCTTCCTGCGCTTCTTCGAGGAGCGTGGGCACAAGATCGTGCCCTCGGCCAGCCTGATCGCTGAGGACCCTACGCTTCTCCTGGTCAACGCGGGTATGGTGCCGTTCAAGCCGTACTTCCTGGGGCAGCGCAAGCCTCCGGCGTCACGGCTGGCCACCGCCCAGAAGTGCGTACGAACCCCCGACATCGACGAGGTCGGCAAGACGACCCGGCACGCCACGTTCTTCCAGATGCTCGGCAACTTCTCCATCGGCGACTACTTCAAGGCCGAAGTGATCCCGTTCGCCTGGGAGCTGCTCACCAAGCCCGAGTCCGAGGGCGGCTTCGGCTTCCCCGAGGACCGGCTCTGGGCGACGGTCTACCTCGAGGACGACGAGGCGTTCGACATCTGGCACACCAAGGTCGGGTTGCCCGCCGAGCGCATCCAGCGCCGCGGCCTGGAGGACAACTACTGGCACATGGGCGTGCCCGGCCCCGGCGGCCCCTGCTCGGAGATCTACTACGACCGCGGCCCCGAGTACGGCCGCGACGGCGGCCCGGTCGCCGACGAGGACCGCTATCTCGAGGTCTGGAACCTCGTGTTCATGCAGTACCAGCTCAGCGAGGTCCGCAGCAAGGTCGACTTCGACATCGCCGGCGAGCTGCCGAACAAGAACATCGACACCGGCATGGGCCTGGAGCGCATGGCGGCGATCCTGCAGGGCGTCGACAACATCTACGAGATCGACACCACCTACAAGATCCTCGACCGGGCGGCCGAGCTCACCAGGACCCGCTATGGCCGTGACGAGCGCGCCGACGTGAGCCTGCGCGTCATCGCCGACCACGTCCGCACCGGCACCATGCTCGTGGCCGACGGTGTCATGCCCGGCAACGAGGGCCGCGGCTACGTGCTGCGCCGCATCCTGCGCCGCAGCGTGCGCAACCTGCGGCTGCTCGGCTCCGGCGACGAGCGCTACATGCACGAGCTGACCGACGTCGCGATCGACGTGATGGGCGAGCAGTATCCCGAGCTCAAGGCCGACGCGCCGCAGATCCACGGGGTCATCGACGCCGAGGAGGCGTCGTTCCTCGGCACGCTCCGCACCGGCACGGCCATCTTCGACGTCGCGGTCGAGGAGACCAAGCGCAAGTCCGGCTCGACCATCTCCGGCGACCAGGCGTTCCAGCTGCACGACACCTACGGCTTCCCCATCGACCTCACCCTCGAGATGGCCTCCGAGCACGGGCTCAAGGTCGACGAAGAGGGCTTCCGCCGCCTGATGAAGGAGCAGCGCCAGCGGGCCAAGGCCGACGCGGCGGCGAAGAAGACCGGCAACGCCGACATCTCCGTCTTCGGGCAGCTGCTGGAGCAGGCCGGCAAGGTCGAGTTCCTCGGCTACGACGAGACCGAGGCCGAGACCACCGTGCTCGGCATCCTCGTCGACGGCGTCGCGGTGCCGGCGGCGGGCGCGGGCGCCAGCGTCGAGATCGTGCTCGCCCGCACCCCGTTCTACGCCGAGGGCGGCGGCCAGCTCGCCGACCAGGGCGTGATCCGCACCGGCGGCGCCGAGGTCGAGATCCTCGACGTGCAGTCGCCGATCGCGGGTCTCGTCGTGCACCGCGGCACCGTCCGCAGCGGCGAGCTCAAGACCGGCGACGAGGCGCAGGCGTCGATCGACCTGGAGCGCCGCCGCGCGATCTCGCGCAGCCACAGCGCCACCCACCTCGTCCACCGCGGCTTCAAGAACGCGCTGGGCGAGTCGGCGGCCCAGGCCGGCTCCGAGAACTCGCCCGGCCGCTTCCGCTTCGACTTCACCGCCGCGGGCGCCGTCCCGCCGAGTGTGCTGCGTGACGTCGAGGACGAGGTCAACGCCGTGCTCATCAACGACCTCAAGGTCAACGCCTTCTACACCTCCCAGGCGGAGGCCCGGGCGATGGGCGCGCTGGCGATGTTCGGCGAGAAGTACGGCGACGAGGTCCGCGTGGTCGAGATCGGCGACTACTCCCGTGAGCTGTGCGGCGGCACGCACGTGCACAGTTCCGGCCAGCTCGGCCTGGTCAAGGTGCTGGGCGAGCAGTCGGTCGGCGCGGGCGTGCGCCGGGTCGAGGCGCTGGTCGGCATCGACGCGTTCCGGTTCCTGGCGCGCGAGAGCGTGCTGGTCGCCCAGCTCACCGAGCAACTCAAGGCCCGCCGCGAGGAGCTTCCCGAGCGCATCGAGGGCATCGTCGGCCGGCTGCGCACCGCCGAGAAGGAGCTGGAGCGACTTCGTTCCGCGCAGGTGCTCCAGGTGGCCGGAGAGCTGGCCTCCCAGGCCCGCGACCAGCAGGGCGTCTCGGTGGTGACACACCGCGCGCCTGATGGCACCGGCGCCGATGACCTGCGTAAGCTCGCGCTTGATGTGCGTGGCAGATTCCCGGCCGACCGGCCCGCGATCATCGTGATCGCCGGTGTTCCCGCCGACCGGCCCGTGGTCGTCGCCGCGGTCAACGAGGCGGGACGCGAGCGTGGGCTCAAGGCCGGGAGACTGGTCGGCGTCGCCGCCAAGGCGCTTGGGGGTGGCGGTGGCGGCAAGGACGATGTCGCGCAGGGGGGCGGCACCCGGCCGGAGGCGATCGGCGACGCGTTGCGGCTCGTCGAGCAGGCCATTGAGGGGCAGCTCGGCTGACATGCGGTTCGGTTCACGGATCGGTGTCGACGTCGGATCCGTCCGCATCGGCGTGGCCCGCAGCGACCCCTCGGGGATGCTGGCCACGCCGGTCGAGACGGTCAGGCGAGGCAAGGGCGACCTCGACCGCATCGCCGTGATCGTCGCGGAGCACGAGGCGATCGAGGTCGTGGTGGGCCTGCCCACCTCGCTGTCCGGCCGTGAGGGGCAGGCGGCCGCGCTGGCGCGCACGTTCGCCTCGGCATTGGCCGTCCGCCTCGCGCCCACCCCGGTGCGGCTCTTCGACGAGCGGCTCACCACCGTCGCGGCCCAGCAGGGGCTGCGCGCCAGTGGCGTACGTGCCCGCAAGCAGCGCGATGTCGTCGACCAGGCGGCTGCGGTCGTGTTGCTCCAGGACGCACTCGACGTCGAGCGAGCCACCGACAGACCACCGGGCAGGCCCGTCGAACCGCCCTCCGCGGCGGCCGGCGGACCGGCCTCATGACGGGGAGCGGCATCCGTCACGGCAGGACCACGCCAGGGGTGGTCGCTTGACCGCACACTCCCCGTCCCGTGGTGACCGGCGGCGCAAGGCCCCGCGCAGGGCGGGGATGCTGGTCTCCGGTGTGGTCGTCTCCGTCGTGGCGCTGGGGGTGGCCGCCTACGCGGTGCTGCAACCGTACGTCGTGCCCGATGATTTCGACGGGCGCGGCAGAGGCAAGGTGACCGTGCGGATCGCGCCCGGCGCCAGCGCGAGCGACGTCGGCGCGCAACTGGCCGAGACGGGTGTGGTGGCCAGCGCCCGGTCCTTCGTCAACGAGACCGTGGCCCGCGCGGTGGCCGACCGGCTCAAGCCCGGCCACTACCGCCTGCGCAGGGGCATGGCCGCGGGAGCGGCGCTGGACCTGCTGCTCGCTCCGGGCTCCCGGATCGTCAGGCGCGTCATGGTGCCCGAGGGCATGCGGGTCGACGAGACGCTGGAGCGGGTCGCCGCGCAGTCCGGGCTGCCGCTGAAGGAGCTGCGTTCGGCCGACCCGGCTCTCGTCGGCCTGCCCGCCTACGCGCGGGGGCTGGAGGGATTCCTGTTCCCGGCGACGTACGAGGTCGAGCCGGGTGCCTCCGCCGTGGACCTGCTGGCCGCGATGACCGAGCGGTTCGGCGCGGCGGCGGCCGAGATCGACCTGGAGGCGCGGGCGGCACGGGTGCACCTGACTCCGCGAGAGGTCGTGATCGTGGCCAGCATCGTGCAGGCAGAGGGCGGGCGTGACGCCGACTACCCGAAGATCGCCCGGGTGATCTACAACAGGCTCGGCGCGAACATGCCGCTCCAACTCGACACGACCGTGCTGTACGCCCAGGGCAGGCGGACGCTGAAGGTCTCCGAGAGCGACACGAAGATCGACTCGCCGTACAACACCTACCTGCACAAGGGGCTGCCACCTGGACCGGTCTCCAGTCCTGGAGAGAAGGCACTGATGGCGGCCTTGCGCCCGGCAAAGGGCAATTGGTACTGGTTTGTTACCACGGATCCGGCGCATAGAATCACCAAATTCACCGACAAAGAGAGCGAGTTCGTGAGATACCGGGAAGAGTTGAACCGATACCTCGGGACTGACTGATGCTCGCCGGGAGACCCCCCATCCCGCAGGGGATCGTGACGATCCCCAGGCAGAGCCCCCGTAGTGGGGCGCGCGCCCTCTCGCCGACTCTCGTCATGATTACTCTGAGTGATCACCGCTGGCCGTGGGTATATGTCCGGCGGATCCCCCCATTCCACTCGGTTACTTCCGGCGGTTCGGTTCCCGGACCTGACACCGCCGGTGCCGTGCCGGGAGATTGGCCACCGCACCTATGAACGAGCTCGACATGGACTTTCTGCTTGGCGCCGAGGACGACGACAATCGTGACCAGCGGCGTACCCGCGGTTCCGGCAGACGGGGGAATCGCAGGCGGCGCAAACGCCGCAACCGGGGTGGATTCATCGCCCCGCTGCTGGCGTTCATCATCCTCGCCGGCATCATCGGCGGCGGTGGCTACTTCGGCTACCAGTGGATCAGCGGCGCCCTCGTGCCCGACGACTTCGCCGGTCAGGGCAAGGGCGAGGTGGTCATCGAGATCAAGGAGGGCCAGAACGCCTCCGACGTCGCGCAGGAGCTCGAGCGCCAGGGCGTCGTCGCGAGCGCCAGAGCCTTCACCAACGCGATCACCAACGCGGGCAAGAGCGACTCGCTCCAGCCCGGCCAGTACACCATGCGCAAGGGTATGTCCGCCGCCAACGCGGTGACGCTCCTCGACTCCGGCAACCGCATGCTCGTCCAGGTGACCATCAAGGAGGGCCTGCGGCTGTCCGACATGCTGACCCAGCTGGCGAAGAAGACCGGCAAGCCCGGCAAGGACTTCGTGGCGGCGGCGAAGAAGACCGGAGGGCTGGACCTCCCGTCCTACGCCAAGGGCAAGCTTGAGGGCTACGCCTTCCCTGCCACGTACGAGTTCCAGCCGAAGACCACGCCGGCCGAGATCCTGGCGACGATGGTCGAGCGGTACAAGCAGGCGGCGGACAAGGTCGGTCTGGTCGATGGCGCCAAACGCCTCGGTCACACACCGCACGAGATCATCACGATCGCCAGCATCATCCAGGCCGAGGCGGGGCGTCAGGAGGACATGCCGAAGATCGCGCGGGTCATCTACAACAGGCTCAACCGGGAGCCGCCGATGACCCTGTCGATGGACAGCACGGTCATGTACGCCCTCGGCAAGTACGGCACCTACGCCTCCATCGAGGAAACCAAGATCCCGTCGAAGTACAACACCTACCGCTGGCCCGGGCTTCCGCCAGGCCCCATCGCCAACCCCGGCGAACACGCACTGGAGGCGGCGCTCAACCCGGCCAAGGGCACCTGGCTGTACTTCGTGGCCCCCGACCGCAAGAGCAACGTCACCAAGTTCGCCACGACCGAGGCCGAGCGCCAGGCGCTGCTGGCGGAGTTCGCACGCAACGAGGCGAAGTACCAGAACGGCGACTGACCCGGGCGCGGGGTGAGCCGCACCTGGGCGGCGGTAGGGTGCTGCTGGTCAAGGAGAGCAGGTGGTCATGCGCGCCGCGGTGATGGGTTCGCCGATCGGGCATTCGCTGTCGCCCTGTCTGCACCGGGCCGCCTACGAGGCGATGGGCCTGGCCGGGTGGAGCTATGAGGCGTTCGAGTGCGACGAGGCCGGGCTGCCCGCCATGCTCGGGCGGCTCCGGCCGGTGCGCGGCGAGATCTCCGGTGACGAGGGAGCCTGGGCGGGCCTGTCGCTGACCATGCCGCTCAAGCGGGCCGTGCTGCCCCTGCTCGACACCGTCTCCGAGTTGGCCGTGGAGGTGGGCGGGGCCAACACGGTGGTGTTCCGCGACGGCGCCGCCCACGGTGACAACACCGACGTTCACGGCATCAAGCAGGCGCTGGCCGAGGCCGGGGTGCCGGCGCCCCGCTCGGCTACGGTGCTGGGTGGTGGCGCCACGGCCGCGTCGGCGCTGGCGGCGCTGCGCGATCTGGGGCTTCCGTCCGCCACCCTGCTCGTCCGCGATCCCGCGAGGGCGGGGGAGACCGCCGAGGTGGCCGAGCGGCTGGGGCTGGCGCTCGCGGTGGAGACGTTCGACAAGCTCGACGTCCGGCTCCAGGTGGATCTGGTCGTCTCCACCCTGCCCGGCGGCGCGGCCGACCTGCACGCCGAACGACTGGCCACCGTGCCCGCCCTGTTCGACGTGGTCTACGCGCCGTGGCCGACCGCGGCGGCGACGGCGGTGCGGGCCGCGGGCGGCACCGTCGTGGGCGGCTTCGCGATGCTGCTCCACCAGGCGGTGCGCCAGGTGGAGCTGATGACCGGCCGCGCCGACGTGCCGGTCGAGGCCATGCGCGCGGCCGGCGAGGCCGAGATCGTCCGGCGGGCGGTCCATGCGGTCCGTTCGGTCTGACGCCGCGCCGGATCGAGCCTCTAGGCGACCTCGGCGGCCAGCACTCCGGGGGGCGGGGAAGATTCGGGGATCCCGCGTGGTTGTGGTAGTGTTGCTCTCTGATCGGTCCGGCATGCCTTGCTGGACGCGCAAGCGGAGGTCTCCTCCCACCTGAGTCGCCGAGAGGTGGCCGGGTCCAGGATCACGCCGGACTTACTCCGGGGAGCTTCAGGCCACGATGCCGAAGAGCTCAGTGGCCCCGCATGCGCGACGTGCGGGGCTTTCGCGTTTCACGCGGAGCTTCCCGGCACGACGAGCACGTAGGGATTCGCAACCTAGGAGGCCCCATCAGCACTGAGCCCCGCATCAACGAGCGTATCCGAGTTCCCGAGGTCCGCCTCGTGGGCCCCAACGGCGAGCAGGTGGGCATCGTGTCGATTCACGATGCGCTGAAGCTCGCCCAGGAAGCCGACCTTGACCTCGTCGAGGTCGCGGCGACGGCTCGACCGCCCGTGTGCAAGCTCATGGACTACGGCAAGTTCAAGTACGAGTCCGCGATGAAGGCGCGCGAGGCGCGCAAGAATCAGGCGCACACGATCATCAAGGAGATCAAGCTCCGGCCCAAGATCGACCCGCACGACTACGAGACCAAGAAGGGTCACGTGGTGCGGTTCCTCAAGGCGGGAGACAAGGTCAAAGTCACGATCATGTTCCGTGGTCGCGAGCAGTCCCGGCCGGAGCTCGGCTTCCGGCTGCTGCAGCGGCTGGCGGAGGACGTCCAGGAGCTCGGGTTCGTCGAATCCCAGCCGAAGCAGGACGGCCGTAACATGATCATGGTGATCGGTCCGCACAAGAAGAAGGCCGAGGCCAAGGCCGAGAAGGCCGCCGCCAAGGCGCAGCGTGGCAGCGAGGAGCCTTCCGCGCAGGAAGCGTGACCCCCGGTTCGGGTTAGCCTTACACCACCCCGAACAGCCACCGGCAGACGAAGACGCCGCGTCCGGGCCGGCCAGCACCGGCCCGGCCACCGGCACGACCGAATTGAGGAGAGACGGCGAAATGCCGAAGATGAAGACGCACAGCGGTGCCAAGAAGCGGTTCCGGCTCACCGGCACCGGCAAGATCAAGCGTCGCCGTGCCAACCGCGCGCACTACAACGAGTGGAAGTCGTCCACGCTGACGCGCCGTCTCAAGAATGAAGTCGTCCTGTCCGAAGCAGATTCCAAGAAGATCAAGAAGCTGCTCGCCAAGTAGCGCGAACCCCCGGGGAGAAGAACTATGGCACGCGTGAAGCGGGCGCTCAACGCCAAGAAGAAGCGCAAGGTCGTCCTCGATCGGGCATCCGGTTACCGAGGCCAGCGGTCGCGGCTGTACCGCAAGGCCAAGGAGCAGATGCTCCACTCGATGACGTACGCCTATCGGGACCGCAAGGACCGCAAGGGCACGTTCCGCCGTCTGTGGATCCAGCGGATCAACGCCGCGGCCCGTCAGAACGGCATGACCTACAACCGCCTGATCCAAGGGCTGCGGCTGGCCAACATCGAGGTCGACCGCAAGATCCTGGCCGATCTCGCGGTGCACGACAGCCAGACCTTCGCCACGCTCGTCGAGGCCGCCAAGAAGGCGCTGCCGGCGGACGTGAACGCGCCGGCCGCGGGCTGAAACACGTGAGGAGCCCGGCCGGGCTCTAGCCGAGGGGCCCACCTGACGGTGGGCCCTTTGCCGTATGTACGGCGAGCAGCAGGGGTACGCCGTGCCGTACCCGCGAACCAGGGGGAAGCATGGCGGGATCCGAGCTGACCAACCTCAAGTCGCCCCGGGTGAAGGCCGCCCGGAGACTCACCAAGCGCGCCTTCAGAGACCAGGACCGCAAGTTCCTGGCCGAGGGCCCGCAGGCGGTGCGCGAGGCGCTCAAGCTCGACGGCGTGACGCTGGAGTTGTTCACCACCGCCGAGGCCGAGCTGCGCCACCCCGAGCTCGTCACCGAGGCGACGCTCCAGGGCGTCCCGGTGCACCGGGCCAGTGGCGAGGTCCTGGCCGAGTTGTCCCAGACCGTGACCCCCCAGGGCCTCCTGGCGGTCTGCCGGCTCGTGCACGTGCCGCTGGAGGAGGCGGTGCCCGCCACGCCGCGCCTGGTCGCGGTGCTCGCGCACGTGCGCGACCCGGGCAACGCCGGCACCGTCATGCGCGCCGCCGACGCGGCCGGAGCCGACGCCGTGGTCTTCACCGACGCCTCGGTGGATCCGTACAACGGCAAGTGCGTGCGCGCCAGCGCCGGTAGTCTTTTTCACCTTCCGGTCGTCATCGGTACACCCGCGGCGGTGGCCGCGCGTCACCTCAGGGAGCGCGGGCTGCGGGTGCTGGCGGCCGACGGCGCGGGCAAGCACACGCTCGACGACGTCGACCTGTCGGGACCCACCGCGTGGATCTTCGGAAACGAGGCCTGGGGTCTGCCGGAGGAGGTGCTCGCCGAGGCCGACGATGTGGTCAGGGTGCCCATCTACGGGCAGGCCGAAAGCCTCAACCTGGCCACCGCGGCGGCGGTGTGTCTTTACTCCTCCGCCAGGTCCCAGCGAGTGCCCTAGGCGGCGGGAAACCCGCTATTGTCGGCCCTGTAGGCGGAGGAGGCGAGGTCGTGCACGGCGCAGACGATGGTCGAGAGCGCACCTCCGTGTGCGTGATCCCCATCGACGAGCTTCCCGACGGCCTCATCGTGACCGATGGTTTCGGCCGGGTGCTGGCGGTCAACCGGGCCGCCGTCCGGCTCACCGGAGTGAGCGTCGAGCGAGCCGTCGGCAAGGACATGGACGAGGTGTTCCCGTTCCGCGACCACGACGGCCGCGACTGGTGGAAGGCCCTCGACCCCGACGGCGGGCTGCGCACCCGCAGCAGGGTCCCGGAGCGGCCGCTCCACCTGCCGGGCGGCCAGGAGGTCTACGTCGCGGCCCGGCTGATCCGCGAGCCCGCCCGGGGCGGCGACGTCGCCCGGGTGGCGATCACGTTGCGCGACGGCGGAGCCCGCGCCCGCCTGGAGCGCAGCCGCGCCGATCTGGTCTCCACGGTCGCCCACGAGCTGCGCTCCCCGCTGACCAGTGTCAAGGGTTTCACCGCGACGCTGCTGGCCAGGTGGCCCCGCTTCACTGACGAGCAGAAGCTCGTCATGCTCGAGACCGTCAACAACGACGCCGACCGCGTGACCAGGCTGATCACCGAGTTGCTCGACGTGTCCCGCATCGAGTCCGGCCGGCTGGAGCTGCACCGCCAGGTCGTCGACGTGCCCGCCCGAGCCCGCCGCGTCATCGCGGGCCGCGTGGCCGCCGGTGAGCCGGAGGACCGGTTCCGCCTCGTCGCCGGCCCCGACCTGCCCGAGATGTGGCTTGACCAGGACAAGGTCGATCAGATCCTCGGTAACCTGATAGAGAACGCGGTACGCCACGGCCGTGGCACCGTGACGATCGACATCCAATCCGTCGGATGGGGAGCTGCCGTGTCGGTGCGCGACGAGGGCGAGGGCATCGAGCCCGAGCTGGCTCCGCGCGTCTTCCGGCAGTTCTGGCGCGGCAACAGCCGCAGGCGCGGCGGCACCGGGCTTGGCCTGTTCATCGTCAAGGGCCTGGTCGAGGCACACGGCGGCACGATCACCGTGCAGCGAGCGCCCGAGGGTGGGGCGGAGTTCCGATTTACCGTGCCCACCGGCACGCCCGACTTCGCCTGAAGCCTGAGTCGGCCGGTGGGCGTCCACCGTTAGACTTTGACCGCTCAAGCCCTGGATACGGAGCTCACTCTTGTCTGACTACGACCCCGTCGAGGTGACACCGTTGCATGCCGACGAGGTGTCCCGCATGGAGGCCGACGCCCTGGCGGCGATCAAGGCGGCCGGCACCCTCGACGCACTCAAGCAGGCGCGCCTGGCACACGCCGGCGACCGCTCGCCCGTCGCGCTGGCCAACCGCGAGATCGGCGCCCTGCCGCCCGCCGCCCGCGCCGAGGCCGGCAAACGTGTCGGCACCGTCCGCAGGGCGATCAACGAGGCCCTCGCCGCCCGCCAGGGCGAGCTGGAGGCCGAGCGTGACGCCCGGGTGCTCGTGGAGGAGGCCGTCGACGTCACCCTGCCGTGGGACCGTCGGCCGCGCGGCGCCCGCCACCCGCTGACCACCATGCAGGAGCGCATCGCCGACACGTTCGTCGCGATGGGCTACGAGGTGGCCGAAGGGCCCGAGCTCGAAGGCGAGTGGTTCAACTTCGACGCCCTCAACATCGCCACGGACCACCCCGCCCGCTCCGAGCACGACACCTTCTTCGTCGAGTCCGGCGAGTCGGGCATGGTGCTGCGCACCCAGACCTCGCCGGTGCAGATCCGCGCGCTGCTGCAGCGCGGGGTGCCGTGCTACGTGATCTCCCCGGGCAAGGTGTTCCGCACCGACGAGCTCGACGCCACCCACACCCCGGTGTTCCACCAGGTCGAGGGGCTGGCCATCGACGAGGGCCTGACGATGGCCCATCTCAAGGGCACGCTCGACCGGTTCGCCGAGGTGATGTTCGGCGAGGGCATCTCCACTCGGTTCCGGCCCAACTACTTCCCGTTCACCGAGCCGTCGGCCGAGATGGACCTCAAGTGCTTCGTCTGCCGCGGCGCCTCGGCGGTCCCCGGCAACCCGCCCTGCCGCACCTGCAAGTCGGAGGGCTGGATCGAGTGGGGCGGCTGCGGGATGGTCAACCCGCGCGTGCTGATCGCCTGCGGGGTCGACCCGTCGAGATATTCGGGCTTCGCCTTCGGCATGGGCATCGAGCGGACACTGATGTTCCGCCACAACGCCGAGGACATGCGCGACATGGTCGAGGGAGACGTGCGCTTCACGCTCCCGTTCGGAATGGAGATCTGATGAGGGTCCCGCTCTCCTGGCTGCGGGAGTATGTCGATCTCCCGGCGGTCACGGCGCACGAGGTGGCCGACAGGCTCACCGCGGCCGGGCTCAAGCTGGAGTCGATCACCTCGCATGGCCACGACGTCAAGAACGTCGTCGTCGGCGAGGTGCTCGAGGTCGAGGAGCTCACCGGCTTCAAGAAGCCGATCAGGCACTGCAAGGTCGAGGTCGGCGAGGCCACGCCACGCGAGATCGTCTGCGGCGCCACCAACTTCGCCGCGGGTGACCGCGTGCCGGTCGTGCTGCCGGGCGGCGTGCTGCCCGGCGGGTTCGAGGTGGGCGCGCGCAAGACCTACGGCCGCATGTCCGAGGGCATGATCTGCTCCGAGCGCGAGCTAGGGCTGGGCGACGACCACCACGGCATCATGGTGCTCCCGGCCGACACGCCGATCGGCGCCGACGTGGTCGAGTTGCTCGGTCTGCGCGACGACGTGATCGAGCTGGAGATCACCCCGGACATCGGCTACGCGCTGTCCATCAGGGGCGTGGCGCGCGAGGCGGCGACCGCGTTCGGCGTGCCGTTCCACGACCCCGCCGACGTCGAGCTGCCCGAGGAGACCGGGCAGGCGTGGCCGGCGTCGATCGCCGACCCGACCGCCTGCGACAGGTTCGTGCTGCGTGAGGTCCGCGGTTTCGACCCGTCCGCGCAGAGCCCGTTGTGGATGCGCGTACGACTGACGCGGGCCGGGATGCGGCCGGTGTCGCTGGCCGTCGACATCACCAACTACCTGATGCTGGAGCTCGGCCAGCCGCTGCACGCCTTCGACCGCGGCAGGCTCACCGGTGAGATCGTCGTGCGCCGGGCCCGGCCGGGCGAGACCCTTGAGACGCTCGACCACGTGGTGCGCGAGCTCGACCCCGACGACATCCTGATCACCGACCAGTCGGGCCCGATCTCGATGGCCGGCACGATGGGCGGGCTCGAGACCGAGATCTCCGACACCTCGACCGACATCGTCATCGAGGCCGCGCACTTCTCGGCCACCGGCATCTCCCGTGAGTCGCGCAGGCACAACCTGGTGTCCGAGGCGTCCAAGCGGTTCGAGCGCGGCGTCGACCGGGAGCTGCCGCTGGCCGCCTCCTGGCGGGCTGTGCGACTGCTGGCCGAGCTGGGCGGCGCGACCGTGCAGCCCGGCGTCACCCACGCCGAGGTAGGCGTGCGCCCCGCCCGCATCGCGATCCCGTCGAGCCACCCGGGCGACGTCGCGGGCATCGCCTACGCCAAGGAGACCGTCGTCCACCGGCTGGAGCAGGTCGGCTGCACGGTGACCGACGGAGACGACCCCGCCGTGCGCACGGGCGGCGTCGACCCGACCGGCGTCGTGACGGGCGGCGAGCTGGCGGCCAGGCTGGCGGTCACCGGTGACGACATGATCACCGTGACGCCGCCGTCCTGGCGGCCCGACCTCACCGACCCCAACGACCTGGCCGAAGAGGTCATCCGGCTGGAGGGCTACGAGAGCCTGCCGTCGGTCCTGCCCAAGGCCCCGGCCGGGGCCGGGCTGACCGAGGGGCAGCGGCTGCGCAGGCGCGTCGGCCGGGCCCTGGCCGCCGCCGGCTACGTCGAGGTGCTGGCCTACCCGTTCATCAGCGAAGCCGACTTCGACAACCTGCAGTTGCCCGCCGACGACGCTCGCCGCCGGGCGATGCGGCTGGCCAACCCGCTGGCCGAGGACGAGCCGCTGATGCGCACCACGCTGCTGCCGGGCCTGCTCAAGACCCTGGTCCGCAACGTCGGCCGTGGTTTCCCCGACGTGGCGCTGTTCGAGTCGGGCGCGGTCTACCGGCCGCGCGAGGGCGCCCCCCGCACCGCGCCGGTGCTCGGCGTCGAGCGCGAGCCCACCGCCGACGAGCTGGCCTCGGTCGAGGCGGCCCTGCCCGACCAGCCGCACCGCGTGGCGGTCGTGCTCGCGGGTGAGTTCGACCGGTCCGGCTGGTGGGGGCCGGGGCGGCAGGAGTGCTGGGCCGACGCGGTGCGGGCCGCGCAGCTCGTGGCCGTCGAGGCGGGTGTCGAGCTGTCCGTCACCGCCGACCAGCACGAGCCGTGGCATCCCGGCCGGTGCGCGGCCCTCTACTCCGGTGACACGCTCGTCGGCCACGCCGGTGAGCTGCACCCGCGTGTCATCGAGGCGTACGGCCTGCCGCCGCGCACCTCGGCGATGGAGCTGGAGCTGTCGAGGATCGAGCGCGCCATGCCGGGCCCGGTCGAGGCGCCCAGGGTGTCGGCCTATCCGGTCGCGACGCAGGACGTGGCGCTCATCGTGCCCGACTTCACGCCGGTCGCCGATGTGGAGGCGGCGCTCCGCGACGGCGCCGGTGAGCTGCTGGAGTCGATCCGGCTGTTCGACGTCTACACCGGTGAGCAGGCGGGCGAGGGCAACAAGTCGCTCGCCTACACGCTGCGTTTCCGCGCCGCCGACCGTACGTTGACGGCCGAGGAGACGACCGCGGCCCGCGACGCCGCCGTGGCGCTGGCCGCCGACCGGGTGGGCGCCCACCTGCGGGGCGTCTGAGCATACGAAAGGTCCGGTACGCGTGGCGTACCGGACCTTTCGTCGTTCTCAGAGCCGGTCGATCGCGGTGAGGTCGATGTCGATGTCGAACGGCACCGTCACCTTGAGCCGGTCGTGGAAGATCCCGGTGGGCACGTACGTAGCGGTGACGGAGTCGAGCTCGTACACGTAGACGACCGGCTGGCCGGAGTTGTTCTCGACGCGCCAGAAGTGGGGGATGCTGGCCTCGGCGTAGAGAGTCGGCTTCCGTTTACGGTCGCGCGTCCTTGATTCGGGCGAGACGACTTCGACGACGAGCGTCACATCCTTGGCCCGATGGAAGGTCTGCTCGCGGCTGTGCTCGGCGTCGGCGCGGATGACACTGATGTCGGGCTCCGGCCGTTGGCTCTCATTGAGGATGAGACTCATCTCCCGCCGCACGCGCACATCGGTTGGCGGCATGCGGCGCAGCTCAGCCTCGAACAGCGACACCGCGAGCGTGTGGAAGGAGCTTGAGGACGCACGAAGACCAAGCTTCCATCAATCAACTCTGTGTGTGCAGGCAATTGCGGAATGCGATCGAGGTCCTCCGCGGTGAAACCTTGAGGTGGCGGAAAGATCCAGTCGGGTAGCGAAGATGGCTCCGTATCCGGGCTCACCGTTTCATCCAGGCTCACCGCTTCGGCCGTCATGGTTCTGCGGTAGCAAGCTACCGCAGTCACGTTCTGTGAACGAGCACGTACAGGCTTTTAGCGGCAGCGAGCGCTGGCAGAATGCGAGGTATGAGGCAGCTACTCGTGTTCGCCGAGCGGGACGACGCACAGGAGGTCGCGGAGACGCTGGCCGAGTTGTTTCCGGCGCTCGGGGTCCCGCGGGTGGTGCGGGAGACGCTCGCGGGCGAGGACGACGCCGAGGACGCGCAGTGGCTGGTCGTGGCCGAGGGGCTCGATGAGGAGATCCTGCCCGAGGTGGATGAGCTGGTCGAGCGCTACGCGGGCTGGCGGGAGCCGGGCTGAACCCGGCGCCATCATGGGGCGAAACGGCGCGAACCAGCATCAACCAGGGCGGGCCGGCGGCGAGACGGAGCGGTCACCGTCGCCGCGCAGTCAGGCGGTCGCCTCGGCGCGGCGAGCCTTCTCGGCCAGCGCGTGTTCGTCGGTGCGGGCGTCATAGGTCCTGAACGCGGGCAGCGCCACGGCCATCGCGGCGACGGCCGCCACGCACAGCAGACCGCCCACGCCCAGCGAGAACCTGGCCCCGCCGGCCTGCGCCATCAGCCCGGCTCGGGCGTTGCCCAGCATCGGGCCGCTGGCGTAGGAGAGCAGCTCGATGCCCGCCAGCCGGCCGCGCAGCTCGTGGGGGATCGTCTGGTTCCACATCGTCATCCTGAAGATGCCGCTCACCATGTCGGCGGCGCCCGCGAGCGCCAGGCACGCGAACACCCCCCAGATGGTGGGCATCAGCGCGGCCAGCGCCACCGACACGCCCCACAGCACGGCGGCGACGATCACGCCGAGCCCCTGGCGGTGCACCCGCGAGGTCCAGCCGCCGGTCAGCGAGGCCAGCAGGGCCCCGACCGCGCCGGCCGAATAGAGCAGCCCGAGCGCCTGCGGCGCGCCCATCTGGTCGGCCAGGAACGGGAAGAGCGCCGTCGACATGGCGAACACCATGGCCGCGATGTCGACCAGGTAGGTGCCCATCAGGTCGCGGCGCCCGACGGCGTAGCGCACGCCCTCGACCAGTGAGCGCAGCGACGCCGGCGCGGCGTTGTCGGCGGGCGGCAGCGAGCTCATCCGCCAGAGCAGCGCCAGCGACAGCAGGAAGCTGACCGTGTCGAGGCCGTAGGCCAGGGCGGTGCCGAACGACACGACGAGCAGGCCGCCGAGCGCGGGCGCGACGATGGCGCCGAAGTTCCAGCGCAGGCTGGTGAGCACGGCGGCGGCGGCGAGCTGGTCGTGCCGCACGACCTGCGGGATCATCGCCTCCAGGCTGGGCCGCTGCAGGCAGGCGATGCCCGTGGCCAGTGCGCCGACCACGTACAGGACCCAGACCTGGGGGGCGGGCGACAGTGAGTTGAGCATCAGCATCGCCGAGGTGACGGCCAGGCCGACCTCGCTCAGCAGGATGACCTTGCGCCGGTCGACGGCGTCGGCGATCGCGCCGCCCCACAGGCCGCAGACCACCATCGGCACGAACTCGGCCAGGCTCACCAGACCGACCGCGACGTAGGAGCCGGTGAGCTCCTTCATCTGGTAGGGCACGGCCACCAGGGTGATGAACGTGCCGAACATGGTGACGACGCCCGACACCATCAGTAGCCGGTAGTCACGGGAGTCGCGGAGCGGGCCCAGATCCGGCACGAGGCGCCGGATCAGGTGTCTGAGTCGTTCGGGCACGGGCTCACCTTGTCCGGGTGAGACGGGGCTGGGCAACTGCTTTTCGCACGGCGAAAGAGGCCCCGTCCGGAGCCCCTTTCCCGGTGGAGAGGTCAGGCGGTGGGGAGCTTGTCCAGGAAGCCCAGCACCCTGGCGATCCGGCCGTCCTCGGCCAGCTCCACCACGTCGAACCCGACGGCCACCGCCTCCTCGCCCGCGGGGCCCAGATGCCAGGTGAACCTGGCGATCCGGTGATGGGCGTCGTACACCTCGCCCGGGGTGAAGACGAAGCCGGGGAACATGCCCTGCGCGCCCTCGATGACGGCGGCGATCCCGGCATGGCCGGCGACGTCGGCCAGCGGGTCGGTGTAGGTGGCCTCCTCGGTCCACAGCTCGGCCACGAGCTTGGCGCGGGCGTCGGCGTCGGTCTCGTTCCAGGCGGCGACGTAGCGTTCGACCAGGTTGTCAGTCATGATGTTCCGTCCTTTGCAATGAATTCTCGGGCTATCGGTACGGGGTGCTGTCAGCGCAGCCTGCGCAGGCCGACGAGCTGTACGGCGGCGAACAGGCCCACGACCAGGGCCTGGGCCACCGCCCACAGCGCGCCGATCGTGGTGAACCCGATCAGCCCGGTCACCACGGCCAGCACGCTGCCGATGGCCCAGGCGGTGTTCAGCACGATCACCGCCATGGTGGCCGCCGGGTTGACCTCCTTGCGCGCGGCCAGCAGGCCGACACCCAGGGCGTACACGAGCAGGAAGGCGCCGATCCCGCGCAGCGGGGCCGTGCCCGGGCCGAGCAGGTCGCTGAGCAGGGCCGCGCCGGCGAGGTAGCCGAGGCCGTTGACCCCGGTGACGACGGCGTCGAGGCCCAGCGCCAGGCGCAGAAACCGGGTGCGGTCAGTGGTGACGGTCAGATCGGTCATCTTCGGGCTCCTTGTACCGGCAATTCCGACAAAGGAGAAGGTGTCATCCCGCCGGTCGTCGGCGCGATTACGCGCCAGGTAATGAGCCCGGCTATGTCTGGCTCGACCTGGGAGGATTCCCGGGAGATGGGCGCAGCCAAAAGGCCGCCGGACGGATCCGGCGGCCTCGGGGCGGAGTGGGCTAGGAGCCCAGGATCTCCCTGCGCAGATGGGTCTTGAGGATCTTGCCGCCGGGGTTGCGCGGCAGCTCGCCGTCGCGGAACCAGACGTGCACCGGGATCTTGAACTTGGCGATCCGGCCGGCCAGGAACTCCTGCAGCTCGGCGGGGGTGACCGACGCTCCGGGGACGAGGCGGACGACGGCTCCGACCTCCTCGCCGAGCTCGTCGTGCGGCACGCCGATCACCGCCGCGTCGTCCACCGCCGGATGCTCGAACAGCGCGGCCTCGACCTCGGCGCAGTAGACGTTCTCGCCGCCCCTGATCACCATGTCCTTGGCCCGGTCCACGATGTAGACGAAGCCGTCCTCGTCGATCTTGGCCAGGTCGCCGGTGTGCAGCCAGCCGTCGATGAACGTCTGCGCGGTCGCCTCCGGCTTGTTCCAGTAGCCGAGGATCACGTTCGGCCCCCGGACGCATAGTTCGCCCACCTCGCCGGGGGGTAGCTCTGTCCCCATGGGATCGACCACCCGCACGTCGACCACCGCCGAGGGCAGTCCGATGCTGTCGGGCCTGGCGTGGTAGTCGGCGCCGCCGTTGCCGATGGCCAGCGCGGTGGTCTCGGTCATGCCGTAGCCGTTGGACGGCGCCCGGTTGGGAAGGTTCTGGGTGATGCGCTCCAGCAGCTTGGGCGGAGCCGGCGCCCCGCCGTAGCCGAGGGTGGTCAGCGACGACAGGTCGTACTTGCCGAAGTCGGGGTGCGACATGAGCTGCCAGGCGTTGGTCGGCACGCCGATCATCGTGGTGATCCGCTCGCGCTCGATGAAGCGCAGCGCCTGCTCGGGGTCCCACTTGTACATGAGCGCCAGCCCGCCGCCGGTGAACATCGTCGTGGTCAGCCCCGAGAAGCAGCCGGTGACGTGGAACAGCGGCACGGTCAGCAGCGTCACGCGCCGCACGCCGGCCACCTCGCCGGGGTCCCTGCCCGCCATCGCCACCGCGCGCATCAGGCCGTAGGCGACCGTCATCGGCGACTGGCCGAGGTTGCGGTGGCTGCCCAGCGCGCCCTTGGGCTGCCCGGTCGTGCCGGAGGTGTAGAAGATCGTGGCCGGGTCCTCGGGGGACAGGTCGACCTCGGGCAGGGTCACCTCCGCGGCGACCTCGCCCAGCACGTCCTCGAACGCGCGCGCGCCCTCGGGCGCCTCACCTCGGGCCACGATGAGCGGCACGCCCGTCGCCGCCAGCCGGGCGGCCCGCTCGCCGTCGGCGATCAGCACCTTGGCGCCCGAGTCGCCGACGCCGTAGGCCAGCTCGGGCTCCGTCCACCATGCGTTGAGAGGGACGGCGACGCCTCCGGCGGCCAGCACGGCCGAGAAGGAGATCACCCATTCGGGGTAGTTGCGCATCGCCACGGCCACCCGGTCGCCCTTGGCGACGCCGTACTCGTCGACCAGCCGGTTGGCCAGGGTGGCGGCGCGGCGGTAGTGCTCCTCGAAGGTGATGTGCTCGTCCTCGTAGATGAGGAAGACCTTGTCGCCGTGGAAGCGGCTCATTTCGAGCAGGGCGCGAAAGTGTCCGGGGGCGTGTTTCCAGGTCCGCACCCCGGTGTCGCCGATCTCTTCGATCTCGAAAAGCTGGCCCGGTCCCGTGAGCTGGGCCTGGACCTCGGCATGAGTGACGGTCATGCGTACAACTCCCGAAGTGGACGGCTGTTGGATAAATCACAGTACCGACCGGCCGGTACGCGCGCTAGAGCGACGTTCCGGGTGCGTGGCCATGCAGTGCAGGCCCGATGAGCCTGTCTCGTCGAGCGGACACGCCGGGCTTCCGGCTTGCATACCCATCCTGATCGGTGCATCATCTTCACAAGCAAACTCATAAGTGTGAGTGCATGAACATGCAGGAGGTCGGGATGAGAGCGGCGGTGGCGGGAGCCAGCGGCTACGCGGGAGGCGAGCTGCTCAGGCTGCTGCTCGGCCACCCGGAGTTCGAGATCGGCGCGCTCACCGGAGCCTCCAGCGCGGGCAGCCGGCTCGGCGCCCACCAGCCGCACCTGCCCCAGCTCGCCGATCGGGTCATCGAGGACACCACCGCCGAGGCCCTGTCCGGGCACGACGTGGTCTTCCTGGCGTTGCCGCACGGCCACTCCGCCGCGGTCGCCGCCGGGCTGGCGCCGGACGTCGTCGTGGTCGACTGCGGCGCCGACCACCGGCTCGCCGACCCCGCCGCCTGGCAGGAGTTCTACGGCGGCGAGCACGCCGGCACCTGGCCGTACGGCCTGCCGGAGCTGCCCGGCCAGCGCGAGGTGCTGAAGCAGGCCCGCCGCATCGCGGTGCCCGGCTGCTACCCGACCTCCGTCCTCCTCGCCCTGATGCCCGCGTTCGCCGCCGGGCTGGCCGAGCCCGACGTGGTCGTCGTGGCGGCCAGCGGCACCAGCGGCGCCGGCCGGTCGCTCAAGCCCCACCTGCTCGGCAGCGAGGTCATGGGCGCGGTCAGCGCCTACGGCGTCGGCGGGGTCCACCGGCACACGCCCGAGATGGAGCAGGGGCTTTCGGCCGTGGCCGGCACGCCGGTGCGGGTGTCGTTCACCCCGACCCTGGCCCCGATGAGCCGCGGCATCCTCGCCACCTGCACCGCTCCCGCCGTGCCCGGGCTGACCAGGGCGGCCGTCCGCGAGGCGTACGAGAGCGCGCTGGCCACCGAGCCGTTCACGCGGCTGCTGCCCGAGGGCGTCTGGCCCTCCACCGCGATGACCTACGGCGCCAACACCGCCGCCGTGCAGGTGACGCTCGACGAACGCGCCGGGCGCCTGATCGCCGTCATCGCCATCGACAACCTGACCAAGGGCACCGCCGGAGGCGCCGTCCAGAGCACCAACCTCGCCCTCGGCCTGCCGGAAGAGCTCGGCCTCCCCCTGACAGGAGTTTCTCCATGAGCGTTACCGCCCCCCTCGGCTTCAGGGCCGCGGGCATCGCCGCCGGGATCAAGGCCGGCGACGCCCGCGACCTCGCCCTCGTCGTCAACGACGGGCCAAGCCGCGCCGCCGCCGGGGTCTTCACCGCCAACCGGGTGAAGGCCGCTCCGGTGCTGTGGTCACAGCAGGTCCTGCGCGGCGGAAGGGTCCGGGCGGTCGTCCTCAACTCCGGCGGGGCCAACGCCTGCACCGGCGCCGAAGGCTTCCAGGACACCCACGCCACCGCCGAGGAGGCGGCGGGCGCGCTCGGCGACTCGGCGGGCGAGATCGCGGTCTGCTCCACCGGCCTGATCGGCGAGCGGCTGCCGATGGACCTGCTGCTGCCCGGCGTCCGGGTGGCCGCCTCGCAGCTGGCCCGCGACGGCGGCCTGGCGGCGGCCGACGCCATCCGCACCACCGACACGGTGTCCAAGATCTCCTTCAAGCGCGGTGACGCGTACATGGTGGGCGGGATGGCCAAGGGGGCGGGCATGCTGGCGCCGGCCATGGCGACCATGCTGTGCGTGCTCACCACCGACGCCGACCTGACCGCCGAGCAGCTCGACACGGTGCTGCGCGCCGCGACCTCCCGCACGTTCGACCGGCTCGACACCGACGGCTGCATGTCGACCAACGACACGGTCCTGCTGCTGGCCAGCGGCGCGTCCGGGGTGACGCCCGATCTCGCGGAGTTCGAGCAGAAGGTCACCGAGGTCTGCGCCGACCTGGCCCGGCAGCTGCTGGTCGACGCCGAGGGCGCCTCCAAGGCCATCGCGATCGAGGTCGTCGGCGCCGCGTCGGAGGACGACGCGGTCAAGGCCGGCCGCGCCGTCGCCCGGTCCAACCTGCTCAAGTGCGCCATCCACGGCGAGGACCCCAACTGGGGCCGCGTGCTGTCCGCCGTCGGCACGACCGACGCGGAGTTCGAGCCCGAGCGGCTCAACGTCGCCATCAACGGCATCTGGGTCTGCCGGGGCGGCGCGGTCGGCGACGACCGGTCCAAGGTCGACATGCGTCCCCGCGACGTGACGATCACCATCGACCTGTCGGCGGGGGCCGCCTCGGCCACCGTCCACACCACGGACCTGACGGCCGACTACGTCCACGAGAACTCGGCGTACTCGTCATGAGGGCCTCCAGCGCGCACACCAAGGCCGGCACGCTGATCGAGGCGCTACCCTGGCTGGCCCGCTTCCACGGCGCCACCGTAGTCATCAAGTACGGCGGCAACGCGATGACCGAGGAGTCGCTCAAGGAGGGCTTCGCCGAGGACATCGTCTTCCTGCGCTACGCCGGGCTCAGGCCGGTCGTCGTGCACGGCGGCGGACCCCAGATCAACGAGCACCTCGACAGGCTGGGCATCGAGTCCACGTTCACGGCGGGGCTGCGGGTCACCACGCCCGAGGCCATGCAGGTGGTCCGGATGGTGCTGGTCGGCCAGGTCAATCGCGACGTGGTGGGCCTGATCAACCGGCACGGCCCGTTCGCGGTCGGCATGTCGGGCGAGGACGCCCACCTGTTCACCGCCGAGCGCAAGCACGCGCTGGTCGACGGCGAGCAGGTCGACATCGGCCAGGTGGGCGAGATCGTCAAGGTCGACGCGAGCTCCGTGCGGACCCTGATCGAGCACGGCCGCATCCCCGTCGTCTCCGGCATCGCGCGCGGCGAGGACGGGGAGATCTACAACGTCAACGCCGACACCGCGGCCGCCGCGCTCGCCGTGGCGCTCCAGGCGCAGAAGCTGGTCGTGCTCACCGACGTCGAGGGCCTGTACGCCAACTGGCCCGCCGACACCGACGTGATCCACCACCTCGACGCCGACGCGCTGGCCGCGTTGATGCCCACCCTGTCCAGCGGCATGGTCCCCAAGATGGAGGCGTGCCTGACCGCGGTCCAGGGCGGGGTCCCGGGGGCGCACGTGATCGACGGCCGGGTGCCCCACTCGCTGCTGTTGGAGATCTTCACCAACGAGGGAATCGGAACCATGGTGACGCCCAATGAGTAACAACAACGACATCAGGCACAGGTTCGAACAGGCCTTCATGCCCAACTACGGCGTCCCGCCGGTGGCGCTGGCCCGCGGCGAGGGCACCCGGGTGTGGGACGTCGACGGCCGCCAGTACCTCGACTTCGTCGGCGGCATCGCCGTCAGCTCGCTCGGCCACGCCCACCCGGCCCTGGTCGAGGCGGTCTCCCGGCAGGTCGCCACGATCGCCCACACCAGCAACCTGTTCCTGCACGAGCCCGAGGTGCTGCTCGCCGAGCGGCTCCTCGGCCTGCTCGGCGCGCCCGGCCGCGTCTTCCTGGCCAACTCCGGCACCGAGGCCAACGAGGCCGCCTACAAGCTCGCGCTCAAGTACGGCCGCCGCGAGGGACGGGGCTACTTCGTCGCCGCCGAGAACGGATTCCACGGCCGCACGATCGGCGCGCTGTCGCTGACCGGCAAGCAGTCCATCCGTGACCAGTTCGGCCCGTTCCCGGTGGACGTCCGATTTGTCCCCTACGGCGACGCGAGCGCCCTCAAGGAGGCGGTGTCCGGCGACTGCATCGCGGTCTTCCTGGAGCCGACTCAGGGCGAGGCAGGCGTCGTCCCGCCGCCCGACGGCTACCTCGTGGCGGCTCGCGAGATCTGCGACGCGACCGGCGCGCTGCTGGTCGCCGACGAGATCCAGTCGGCGATCGGCCGCACCGGCCACTGGTTCGCCCACCAGGCGGACGGCTTCCTGCCCGACATCCTCACCCTGGCCAAGGGCCTCGGTGGCGGCCTGCCGATCGGGGCCTGCATCGGCTTCGGCGAGGCGGGCACCCTGTTCGACAAGGGCGACCACGGCTCGACGTTCGGCGGCAACCCGGTCGCCTGCGCCGCCGCGCTGGCCGTGCTCGACCACCTCGACCTCGACCACGTCAAGGCGGCCGGAGCCCGGCTCCGCTCCGGCCTGGAGGCGATCGACCACCCGCTGCTCAAGGGGGTGCGCGGCCGAGGCCTGTGGCTGGCCACCGTGCTGAGCGAACCGCGCTCGGCCGAGGTCCAGCGGGCCGCCGCCGCCGCGGGCTTCCTGGTCAACGCCCTGCAACCGGACGCCGTACGGCTCGCGCCGCCGCTGGTCGTGACGGACGGCGAGATCGACGCGCTGGTGGCGGCCTTCCCGGCGATCCTCACCGAGGCGGCCCAGTGACCACCAGACACTTCCTGCGCGACGACGACCTCTCGCCCGCCGAGCAGGCCGAGGTGCTCGACCTGGCCGACGCGATGAAGAAGGACCGCTACGGCCACCGCCCCCTCGAGGGGCCGAAGACCGTCGCGGTGCTCTTCGACAAGCCCTCCACCAGGACCAGGGTGTCCTTCGCCGTCGGCGTCGGCGAGCTGGGAGGGCTGCCGCTGATCGTCGACGGCGGGTCGTCGCAGCTCGGCCGGGGTGAGTCGATCGAGGACACCGCCCGGGTGCTCGAACGGCAGGTGGCCGCCATCGTCTGGCGCACCGCCGGGCAGGAGCGCGTCGAGGCCATGGCGGCGGGCACCACCGTGCCCGTGGTCAACGCGCTGACCGACGAGTTCCACCCCTGCCAGATCCTGGCCGACCTGCAGACCGTGCGCGAACGCCTCGGTCAGACCGCCGGATTGACGCTGACCTACCTCGGCGACGGCGCCAACAACATGGCCCACTCCTACCTGCTGGGCTGCGCCACCGCCGGGATGCACGTGCGGATCGGCGCCCCGATCGGCTACCAGCCGGACGCGACCATCCTGGTCCGGGCCGCGGAGATCGCCGCGAGGACCGGCGGCTCGGTGGTGTCGCTGTCCGACCCGGTCGCCGCGATCCGGGGCGCGCACGTCGTCGCCACCGACACCTGGGTGTCCATGGGCCAGGACGGCAAGGACGAGCGGGTGGCGGCCCTGCTGCCGTACCAGGTCTGCTCCGAGCTGATGGAGCACGCCGCGGACGACGCGATCGTGCTTCACTGCCTGCCCGCCTACCGCGGCCACGAGATCACCGCCGAGGTGCTCGACGGCCCGCGCAGCGCGGTGTGGGACCAGGCCGAGAACCGCCTGCACGCCCAGAAGGCACTGCTCCAGTGGCTGGTGACGTCCTCATGACCATCCCCATGACCAAGGTCGCGCGGCAGGCGAAGATCACCGACCTGCTGCAGCGGCAGCCCGTGCGCTCCCAGCCGGAGCTGGCCAAACTGCTCGCCGAGAGCGGCGTGGAGGTCACCCAGGCCACGCTGTCGCGTGACCTGGACGAGCTGGGCGCGCTCAAGCTGCGGGCCGAGGACGGCTCGCTCGTCTACGCGCTGCCCGGCGAAGGCGGCGGCCGGATCCCGCTGGCCCGGGTCGGCATCGGCGGCGAGTCGCCGGCCGCCCGGCTGCACCGCATCGCGGAGGAGCTGCTGGTCTCGGCGGACGCCTCGGCCAACCTCGTCATCGCCCGGACCCCGCCCGGAGCCGCGCAGTTCCTCGCCTCGGCCATCGACCACGCCGGTTGGGAGTCGATCCTCGGCACGGTCGCCGGCGACGACACCATTCTCGTCATCAGCCGCGATCCGCAGGGAGGTCCCATGGTCGCCGATGCCCTGCTGAAGGCGGCCGACCGGCGCGCGGCGCAGGAGCTCGGCGGCAGAGAGCGAAACCCGGCGCCGCCGGACGAGGCAACGACAATCTGAACACGCCGGACGGCCGGCCCGCCGCCACGGACTCAGCAATGGAGATGATGACATGACCGAGAGAGTGGTTCTCGCCTTCTCCGGCGGGCTCGACACGTCCGTCGCCATCCCGTTCCTCGCCGAGAAGATGAACGCCGAGGTGATCGCGGTCGCCGTCGACCTGGGGCAGGGCGGCGAGGACATGGAGGCGATCCAGAAGCGCGCGATGGACTGCGGCGCCGCCGAGTCCGTCGTCGTCGACGCCAAGGAGGAGTTCGCCGCCGACTTCTGCGTGCCGGCCCTGCAGGCCAACGCCCTCTACATGGACCGCTACCCGCTGCTGTCGTCGCTGTCGCGACCGCTCATCGCCAAGCACCTGGTGACGGCGGCCAAGCGATTCGGCGGCACGGTCGTGTCCCATGGCTGCACCGGCAAGGGCAACGACCAGGTGCGGTTCGAGGCCGGCCTGGCGGCGCTCGCGCCCGACCTGAAGGTCGTCGCCCCGGCCCGCGACTTCGCCTGGACCCGCGACAAGGCGATCGACTTCGCCGAGCGGAAGGGCCTGCCGATCGAGACGACGAAGAAGAACCCGTTCTCGATCGACCAGAACCTGTGGGGCCGGGCCGTCGAGACCGGCTTCCTCGAGGACATCTGGAACGGCCCCACCGAGGACGTCTACTCCTACACCGCCGACCCGTCCGTGCCCCGCGAGCCCGACGAGATCGTCATCACCTTCGAGCGGGGCGTCCCGGTCAAGCTCGACGGCCGGGCGCTCACGCCGTACCAGGTCATCGAGGAGCTCAACCGGCGCGCCGGCGCGCAGGGCGTCGGGCGGATCGACCTGGTCGAGGACCGCCTGGTCGGCATCAAGTCACGCGAGGTGTACGAGGCACCCGGCGCGATCGCGCTGATCACCGCGCACATGGAGCTGGAGAACGTCACCGTCGAGCGCGACCTGGCCCGCTTCAAGCGCGGCGTCGACCAGCGCTGGAGCGAGCTCGTCTACGACGGCCTGTGGTTCTCCCCGCTCAAGAACGCCCTCGACGCGCTCATCGCCGACGCCCAGAGGTACGTCTCCGGCGACATCCGCATGACGCTGCACGGAGGGAAGGCCACGGTCACCGGGCGCCGCTCCGAGGAGTCGCTGTACGACTTCTCCCTGGCCACCTACGACACCGGCGACACATTCGACCAATCCCTGGCCAAAGGCTTCGTCCAGCTGTTCAGCCTGCCGGCCAAGATCGCCGCGGCCCGCGACGCGAAGCGCGGGTGATGTGCACTAAGGTCGCGCCCGGGGACTCGGAGAAGCGAGCGACGCACGACGCCGACGAGCACCGGAGTGGCCGCGACCATGAAAAGCCGACGTGAAGGAGACACTGGTGAGTGATGGCAAGCCGATGAGGCTGTGGGGCGGGCGGTTCGAGGGAGGCCCGGCCGACGCGCTGACGCGGCTGTCGGTGAGCGTGCACTTCGACTGGCGGCTGGTGCCGTACGACCTGGCGGCGTCACGCGCGCACGCCCGCGTGCTGCGCAAGGCGGGGCTGCTCAGCGAGGACGAGCTCGGACGCATGATCGGCGCGCTCGACGACCTGGAGCGCGCCTGCAAGGCGGGCGAGTTCCGGCCGACCGTCGCCGACGAGGACGTGCACACCGCGCTGGAACGCGGCCTGCTGGAGCGGCTCGGCTCGCTCGGCGGCAAGCTGCGCGCCGGACGGAGCCGCAACGACCAGATCGCCACCGATCTCCGCCTCTACCTGCGCGACCACGCCCGCACGATCGTCTCGCGGCTGGTCGAGCTGGAGACGGCGCTGATGGCCCAGGCCGAGCAGCACGCTGACACGGCGGCGCCCGGCATGACGCATCTGCAGCACGCGCAGCCGGTGTCCTTCGGCCACCAGTTGCTCGCGCACGTGCACGCCTTCGCCCGCGACATCGACCGGCTCACCGACTGGGACAAGCGCGCGGCGGTCTCGCCGCTCGGCGCCGGCGCGCTGGCCGGCTCGTCGCTGCCGCTCGACCCGCAGGCGGTGGCCGCCGAGCTGGGCTTCGACAGCGCCGCGCCCAACTCGATGGACGCCGTGGCCGACCGCGACTTCGCGGCGGAGTTCCTGTTCGACGCGGCCCTGATCGGCGTGCACCTGTCGAGGCTCGGCGAGGAGATCGTGCTCTGGGCCTCGCAGGAGTTCCGCTGGATCGAGATGGACGACGCCTACTCCACCGGCTCGTCGATCATGCCGCAGAAGAAGAACCCCGACGTGGCCGAGCTGGCCCGCGGCAAGTCCGGGCGGCTCATCGGCAACCTCATGGCGATGCTCACCACGCTGAAGGGCCTGCCGCTCACCTACAACCGCGACCTGCAGGAGGACAAGGAGCCGGTGTTCGACACCGTCGACACGCTGCTGCTCGTCCTGCCCGCGATGGCCGGCCTGGTCGCGACCATGCGGGTCAACACCGCGCGGCTGCAGGCGTCGGCCCCCGACGGGTTCGCGCTCGCCACCGACCTGGCCGAGCTGCTCGTACGCCGGGGGGTGCCCTTCCGCGACGCGCACGAGGCGGTCGGTCACCTGGTGGTGTGGTGCCAGGTCAACGACAAGGACCTGGGCGACCTGAGCGACGACGAGCTGGTCAAGGTGTCACCGCACCTGACGCCCGACGTCCGCGACGTGCTCAACGTGCCGGGCGCGCTGGCCGCCCGCAAGGCCCACGGCGGCACCGCCCCCGACCGCGTCCGCGACCAGCTCGTGGCACTGCGTGAGGCGGTCGACGCCCAGGCGGCATGGGCGGCGGGCTCCTGAGCTCCGCGCCGCTGCCGCGCGGCTTCTTCGACCGGCCGTCGCCCGAGGTGGCGCCCGACCTGCTCGGGCGCGTGCTCGTGCACGGCCCGGTCGCGGTGCGCCTCACCGAGGTCGAGGCGTACGGCGGCCCCGGCGAGGATCCCGCGGCCCACACCTACCGGGGCAGGACTCCGAGGAACGCGGTCATGTTCGGGCCGCCGGGCCACCTGTACGTGTACTTCACCTACGGCATGCACTTCTGCGCCAACCTCGTGTGCCTGCCGGAGGGGCACGGGTCGGCCGTCCTCTTACGAGCCGGTCAGGTCGTGGCCGGCGCCGACGTCGCCCGTGCCCGCCGGTCCGGCGGTGCCAGGCCCGTGGCCGAACGCGATCTCGCCCGGGGCCCGGCCAGGCTGGCGGTGGCGCTCGGCCTGCGGCGCGAGCACAACGGGATCGACGCCGTGGGCGGCGGCCCGGCCGGGAGTGCCGGACGCCTGGCCGGCGGGGCGGTCGTGCTCGACGGCAGCCCGCCCGGCCCCGAAGCGATCAGGTCGGGCCCGCGGACCGGGATCTCGACGGCCAAGGACACGCCCTGGAGATTCTGGATCGACGGCGACCCCACCGTGTCGCCGTACCGCGCTCACGTGCCGCGCCGGCGCAACGCGGCTGCCACCTCGGTGGGGGAGGCGCCGCCCAGGTCGTGAGCGCTGAAGATGTGCAGGCCGTCACCGGTGTCGATCTCCAGCATCTCGTTGCGCACGCCGTACCTCCTGCGTACGTCCACCGTGATCTCCTCGATCTGCTCCCACGGCACGTGCCGCCTGCCGGCGAAGCCGTGCACCACGGTGATGCCGCTCTCGTCGGCCGCCAGGCGTACCGGAACGAGGAGATCGCGCAGCCCCATGCCGCCCAGCAGGACGGCCGCGGGCACGGCGAGGATCACCCCGCGCGGGTCGTCGCCGACGTACCAGAACACGGCGAGACCGGCACAGGCCACAGCCCCTAAGATCTTGAAAACGGCCAGCTCGCGACGGACCCTCCACATGGACCACGAGAGTATCCAAGTAGCGGTCATCAGTCGCGATCAGGCAGGCTGTAACCACTGACGTCTATCGGAAAGCCAGCACCGTGACCGACATTCTGGATGAGCTCGAATGGCGCGACGTCCTCGCGCAGACCACCGACGCCGACGCCCTGCGCAGGGCGCTGTCGGAGGGTCCGATCACGGTCTATGCCGGCTTCGACCCGACCGCCCCGTCGCTGCACATGGGCAACCTCGCCACGCTGCTGATCCTCACCCGGTTCCAGCGGGCCGGCCATCGGCCGATCGGCCTGGTCGGCGGCGCGACCGGCCTGATCGGAGACCCCAGCGGGCGCAGCACCGAACGGGTGCTCAACACCTCCGACGTCGTGGCCGAATGGGTGGCGAAGATCCGGGTCCAGGTGGAGAGGTTCCTCTCCTTCGACCCGGGGCCCACCGCCGCGACGCTGGTCAGCAACCTCGACTGGACGGCGGAGATGTCGGCCATCGACTTCCTGCGCGACATCGGCAAGCACTTCCCGGTCAACCGGATGCTCGCCCGCGAGTCGGTGTCCGCCCGCCTCGGCGGTGACGGGCTGAGCTACACCGAGTTCAGCTACCAGATCCTGCAGGCCAACGACTACCTCGAGCTCTACCGGCGCACCGGCTGCACGCTCCAGGTCGGCGGCAGCGACCAGTGGGGCAACATCACCGCCGGGGTCGACCTGATCCGCCGGGTCGAGGGCGCCCACGTGCACGCCCTCACCGGCAAACTGATCACCAAGGCAGACGGCACCAAGTTCGGCAAGACGGCGGGCGGCGCGGTCTGGCTCGACCCGGCCCTGACCTCGCCCTACGCGTTCTACCAGTACTTCCTCAACTCCGACGACCGCGACGTGATCCGGCTGCTCAAGGTGTTCACCTTCCGCGGTCGCGAGGAGATCGAGGAGCTGGAGAAGGCGGTCGCCGACCGGCCGTTCGCCCGCGTGGCGCAGCGCACCCTGGCCGAGGACCTGACCACGCTCGTGCACGGCGCCGGCGAGCTGGCGGCGGTGGTCGCCGCGTCCAAGGCGTTGTTCGGACAGGGCTCGCTGGAGGAGCTGCCCGCCTCGACGCTGGAGGCGGCGCTGGCCGAGGTCCCGAAGGCTGCCGTGCCCGCGCTCGGCACGCCGTTCGTGGATCTGATGGCCGAGAGCGGCCTGGTGGAGTCCAAGTCGGCGGCCCGGCGGGCGGTCAAGGAGGGCGGCGCCTACCTCAACAATGTGAAGATCACCGACGAGTCGTACGCACCGGTGGCCGACGACCTGCTGCACGGGCGGTTCATGGTTCTGCGGCGCGGCAAGAAGGCGATCGGCGGCGTCGAGGTCGGCTGACGGGCGAGCGGGCCTCTTCCAGGATGGAGAGGCCCGCTCAGCACCGGCTCACCTCCGGCTTTCGCGTCGCGCCAGGGTGGGCTCGCGTCCGGCCGTCGTGTCGCAGCCGGGTGGGCTCGCGTCGCCGCCGGTTCGCGCGTCGGTGCTGGGCCCGTGTCAGCGCCTGGCGAACAGCGTCACGGTGAGGCCGGGCAACTCCGCCGAGTGCCAGGACGTGGCCACCGCGAAGCCGGCCTCCTGGACGGCCTTCACCTTCGGCAGCTTCAGGCCCGCCTGCTTGGTGCCGCGCCATACGACCCAGACCCGGCCGCGGTCGGCGAGCGCCTCGCCCACGTCCCGCCGCTCGGGATAGGCGAAGCCCCGGGGGTCGGGCTCGCGGCTCAGGAGGAGCACGTCGTCCGGCATGCCGGGGCTCGCGTAGTAGTCGAAACCCGCCCGGACCGAGCTCTGCCCGAACACGATCGCGTCCCCGGGCCGCGTGTCCACCCTCCGAACCGCGCCGGGAAAGTCCTCGAACCGCCCGTTGAAGTCGCGTACCTCCACCTGCTGCGCGATCCCCGCGGCTCCGGCGCCGACCACCAGCACGCAGCAGGGAACGACTGCCATCCGCGGGACGCTCGCGGCGGCGATGCCCGCCAGCAGCGCCAGGGCGGGCGCGGCGACGAACAGGTAGCGATCGACGTAGACCGGCGTGACGAGGTGGGACACGGCGAGCAACAGCAGCGGCGGCAGCACCAGCCACCCCAGCAGCCCGCCCGCCCACGCCCGGTCACGCAGGAGCACCGCGGCCACCAGTGCCATCACGAACAGCGGCACCCCCACCTCGGCGGCTCCGGCCAGCATCTTGGGGAACTTCAGCAGCACCTCCGGCCCGCGCTGCGAGATCCAGCTGACCGCATGCCGCTCGCCGTACCCGACCAGCCCCAGGACGACCGCCGGAATGCCGCCGAGGGCCATCGCCGGAATCATCCGCGCCAAGGGCATCCGCCCGGTCACGGCGGCCAGCAGCTGCGCGGGCAGCACCAGCACCGCGAACAGATGTGTGCAGCACACCAGCGCCACCGACACTCCGTACAGCACCCAGCCGCGGCCTCGCGCCGCCCGGTGCAGGGCCCAGAACGACAGGACGACCGCCGCCGCCGCGAAGGCGTACGAACGGGCATAGGCCCCGTAGTACGACACCGACGGCAGCAGCGCGAGCACCAGTGCCGCGGTGATCCCCGCCCGGGTGCTGTGCAGCCGCCGGCCGAGATCGCACAGCAGCCACGCGGCCAGCCCGATCGCCAGCGCCGACGGCAACCGGAGCCACAGCTCGTCTGTGCCCACCTTCATCCAGAGGTGCATGAACAGGTAATAAGGCAAGAAATGTCCGTCGATGTGGCGGGCCAACTCCCAGAGCCCGGACAGCGACCGGGAGGCGGCGCTGAGCGTCGCCAGCTCATCGCCGTTCAACGAGGCCGAGCCCGACCCGCTGAGCGCCACAGCCGCCGCCAGCGGTCCCGTCCACCAGTGGCTCCGCCTACGCCTCGATGCGGCCAATGGTGCAGGCGAAGCTGTCGCGACGGTAGTGATCATCGGGGCAGAATACGCGCATAAGCTGCGGGACATGACTGAAGTGATCATGTTCGACCTGTACGGAGTCATCGCCCGGACCCAGACGGACGATGCGAAACACCGTCTCGTCGACCTCGCCGGGGTGCCGGGGGACAGCTTCTGGCAGGCGTACTGGCTCTGCCGCCCGGCCTACGACGCGGGCCAGGACGGCGTCGCCTGCTGGGCCACCGTGGCGGAACGCCTGGGCATCTCGTTCCCGGACGTGCCGGCGCTGATGCAGGCCGATCTCGACAGTTGGTGCCGGGTCGACGACGAGATGGTGTCGCTGGTGTGCGAGCTGGCCGACCAGGGACGCACGCTCGGTCTGCTGTTCGTCGACGACAACGAGGCCAATGTCCTGGCGGCGCGGGAGGCGGGAATGGCGGCGGAGCTGTTCACCTCACCCGCCCAGGTCCGTGCCCCCGCGCTACGAGACTGACTCTTGGCCGTAGCGGCTGGCCCGGCGGCTGCGGCAGTACGAGGCCGCTTCGGACGCAGATGTGAGGGGTTTCCCGCACGCGTCGGTGCGTTGCCCGAAGATTCGGTGCGTTCTACGGAAAACGGCAGGCCCCATGGTGGCCCGTGATGCTTGGGGGCATCACTCGAAGCAGCCGAGACAATCCAGGGGAGTGACGGCCGCGTGACAGGGGCGCGGGGCGGCCCGTCGGGATGCGGTGGTCATGGCCGAGTGATCGAGGCCGGGGCCTCGTCAGGCCATCTGCGCAGGTGGAGTCGTACGTACGCGGGTCGGCGCGCGCTGGACGTCCGCCGCGATTTGACGACTGGCGGATCGCGACCTACTCTTTCAGTTCGCCCCGGGAGTGAGCCGGACGCCACTGGCGGACGGGCCCCAGGGCAAGCCCCTTGAGAAACGAACCACTCGGTCGAGACGCTCCAACGCGTGTCCAGGCCGATCCGTCGCGGGCACGTCCAGGTCACCGATAAATCGGTTGATTCGACAGGCTCAAGATGGCACGGTAAGTTGAGAGGGTTGCCCCGGAGACGGGGTGTCAAATTCTAGACAGGTTCGATTTGTCTCCTGCAAATCTCCGGATTTGACACAGATGAAGCTCCTGTTAAAGTTGGAAACACGAAGTGAACGCCTCTGAGCGGGCCTGAATGGTTTCGGGTTTGTGAGGGTGTACGCGTCCGTTTCTTGAGAACTCAACAGTGTGTTAAAAGCCAGTGCATGATGCA
>NZ_BMNH01000011.1 GCF_014646355.1 Nonomuraea cavernae | reverse complement strand
GTGATCGTGGGAGCGCCCCACTTCTTCTCCAGCACGACGTTGCGGCCCTTGGGCCCCAGGGTCACCTTGACGGCGTCGGCGAGCTGGTTCATACCGCGCTCGAGGCCGCGCCGGGCGTCCTCGTCGAACGCGATCATCTTCGAAGCCATTCCTGCTCCTGTGGTCGATGGGGGTTTGCCGGGACGGCGCCCGCGACGGACGGCCCGCCGGGCGGGCGGACGGCCCGCCCGGCGGACCTCGCCGTCCTGGCACACGCCTTGCGGTTGGCACTCTCCAGGCGTGAGTGCCAGGCGTCTCGTCGTACTCTACCCACAACTTGCGTGGCGCGCACCTGGTGCGCGCCACGCAATATCGGGTAGGGTCGCGTCATGAACGACGACGCCATGGACCTCCGGGCGCGCAACCGGCAGGCCACCCGCGAGGCGATCAGCCACTCCGCGCTGCGCCTGGCCATCGAGCAGGGCCCTCACGGGCTGGCCATGGTCCGCGTGCACGACATCGCCACGGCCGCGGGTGTCTCACCCCGCACCTACAACAACTACTTCTCCAGCAGGGAGGAGGCGATCTGTTCCTTCCAGGCCGATCAGTCCAGGCGGGTGGGGCAGGCGCTGCGCTCCCGGCCCGCCGGCGAGCCGCTCGACCAGGCCGTCATCGCGGCCGTGGTCGAGCTCTACACCGACCCGGAGCCCGACAAGGCCGGCCTGCGCATGATCATGTCGACGCCCGCGCTGGAGGGCGAGGCGCTGAAGGCGTTCAGCATGGCGGAGGGCCCGCTCGCCGAGGCGATCGCGGCGCGCACCGGCGCCGACCTCTCGCGCGACCTGTTCCCCGCCGTCACGGCTGCGGCGGTGGCCGGCGCCATCCGGGTGGCCGGGCGGCGCTGGCTCGAGCCGGGCAACACCGACGCGTTCGCCGCCATCCTGCGCCGCGCCCTGTCGTGCGTCCTTCCCGCCGGGCCCGCCGAAGACCAGCGCGATCGGTGACCCGGCCGAAACGTGCCGGCCGGCTGCCACTGGGCGGCAGCGGATGGTGGACCGCGCGAGGTCCCGTGCAGGACGATGCCGGACGTGGTTCCCGAGGGCGGGCGCCGTCGGGGTTCGAGAGAGGACGACCGGGAGGTCCGCGGTGGCGAAGGTGGACGAGGACAGGATCGCGATTCGCGAGCTCGTGGAAAACTGGGCCTTGTGGCGTGACGCCGGTCTCTGGGAGCGGTTCGCCACGCTCTGGCATCCCGTGGACGGCTGGATGAGCGCCACCTGGTTCCAGGGGCCGGCCAATGAGTTCATCACGCGCAGCCGCGAGGGGTTCGAGGCCGGGGTGAGCATCCTGCACTTCCTCGGCGGTCACACGTGTGACGTGGCGGGGGAGCGGGCGGTGGCCCAGACCAAGATGACCATCAACCAGCGGGCGGCGGTCGACGGCGTGGAGGTGGACGTGGTCTGCACGGGCCGCTTCTACGACTTTCTCGCCGTCCACCACGGCGTCTGGAAGCTCGTACGCAGGCAGCCGATCTACGAGAAGGACCGGCTGGACGTCGTCGACCCGGCGGCGACGCTGGCCTTGGACGCCGAGCTGCTGGGGCGTTTCCCGGTCGGCTACCGCCACCTGGGCTATCTGCAGACCAAGGCGGGTTTCACCGTGAAGGGCGGCCTGCCCGGCCTGGTCGGCCCGGCCGTTCAGCGCCTGTATGACGAGGGCGCCGAGTGGCTGGCCGGTTCGCCCACGCCCGGCACCGTCTGAGCGCCCCCGGGCCAGTCCGGGGGCAGTCCCGGGTCAGTGGACGATCATCCACATCTGCTCCTCGTTGTAGTGCTCGGTGCGTGACAGCATCTCGAACTCGGTGGCCGGCACCACCTCGTCGCGGCGGCCATTGATCGCCCGGCCGTAGCCTGAGGGCCGCACAGGGCCGGCATCCCGCTGCGGGTGCCGTCCCGACGCGCTCGCGGGCTCGTTTCCCGAAAACGGGGGCGCAGCAGGACTGCCAGTGACGAAATGACGTCTAGCGCCGGGTATGCCCCAAATGGCGCGAATAACGACAATAACCGCGCTGGCCGCGTTGTACCGCACCGACCAGATCGACTTCCACCTGCGCAAGGGCCTGGACAACGGGCTGACCAAGGACGAACTGGTCGAGGCGATCACCCACCTGGCCTTCTACGCCGGCTGGCCGGCCGCCATGACCGCGATGAAGACCCTCAAGACCATCGTCGAGCAGGCCGAGGGCGACACCGGCTGACGCGGCCCCATGACCCGAGAGCGAGGAGCCATCATGCGAGGAGCCGTCTTTCACGCCCCCGGCGACGTGCGCTTGGAGGAGCGTCCCGCCCCGACGGTGGTCGATCCCGGCGATGCCGTCCTCCGTACCGTGGCCACCTGCGTGTGCGGGTCCGACCTGTGGTACTACCGTGGCATCACTCCGTTCCCCGAGTCCTCACCGATCGGGCACGAGTACGTCGGCGTCGTCGAGGAGGTCGGCGGCGAGGTCGCCACGATCAAGCCCGGCCAGTTCGTCATCGGCTCGTTCTTCGCCTCGGACAACACCTGCGCCAACTGCCGGGCCGGCTACCAGAGCTCGTGCCTGCACCGTGAGCTTATGCTCGGCTGCCAGGCCGAGCTGGTACGCGTCCCGCTGGCCGACGGCACCCTGGTGGCCACTCCCGGCGAGCCCGCCGCCGAGCTGGTGCCCACCCTCCTGACCCTGTCGGACGTCATGGGCACCGGCTGGTACGCCGCCGTGGCCGCCGAGGTCAAGCCCGGCGCGACCGTCGTCGTGGTCGGTGACGGCGCCGTCGGGCTGTGCGCTGTGCTGGCCGCCGCGCAACTCGGCGCCGAACGGGTGATCGCCATGAGCCGTCACGAGACGCGGCAGAAGCTCGCGAGCGCGTTCGGCGCCACCGACATCGTGACCGAGCGAGGGGACGAGGGCGTCGCCCGCGTCAAGGACATGACCGACGGAGTCGGCGCCGACTCCGTGCTGGAGTGCGTCGGCACCCACGAGTCGATGCTGCAGGCCCTGCGCTCGACCCGGCCCGGCGGCAACGTGGGCTTCGTCGGTGTCCCGCACGGAGCCGACCTCCCGGTCGAGGAGCTGTTCTACTCGCATGTCGGCCTGCGCGGCGGTCCCGCGCCGGTGCGCCGTTTCCTGCCCGACATGATCGAGCGGGCGTGGGACGGGCGGATCGACCCGGGCAGGGTGTTCGACCTGACGCTGCCGCTGGAGCAGGTCGCCGACGCCTACCGCGCCATGGACGAGCGCCGCGCCATCAAGGTGCTGCTGCGCCCCTGACCCGCGCGCGGTCAGGGGCGCGGACGTCGGACAGGACGTGCGGCGCGCGGGCGTTGATCTCAACCGTGGTTGAGGATGCAGGATGGGTGGTCAGGCCTCGCTTCGACCCCGAGGAGCACGTACGTGAGCAAGGACACCGGCTTCTACTCGATCATCGACTACACCGTTGACGGCTTCGACACCCAACGGGAGTTCGTGGAGGCGTTCGCGGAGATCATGGAGCGGTGGGTGCGTTTCCATCCCGGCTACCGGTCGGCCCGCTTCCACGTGAGCACCGACGGCACCCGCGTCTACAACATCGTGCGCTGGGCGAGCGAGGCGGACTACCGCCACTTCGTGGAAACGTCGGACACCGACGGCCGGATGGCCGCCATCAGCGGCGCCCTGGAGAGCCTGTCCGGCACGGCCGAACCCCGGATGAGCGGGATTCCCACCTACACCGTCGTGCGGGAGATCGGCCCCGGGCCACAGCACCTGGACTCCTGACCGCATCGGACATCCCGCCTCACGACAAAGGACCTTCATGCACGTCGAGATCTACGCCGATGTCCTGTGCCCGTGGTGCTACATCGGCAGGCGGCGCCTGACGGCGGCCCTGGAGACGGTCAACGACCGTGACCGGGTGCGGACCATCTGGCGCGGGTACGAGCTCTCACCGGAGGAAGGCCGGGTCCCGGGTCCGACCGCGGCCGAGGCCATGGCCGGATGGTGGGGCGCCCAGGCATCGGCCCGCGTGGCGCTGATCCGGTCCCTGGGCGCCGCGGAAGGGCTGGAGCTCAACCTGGAGCTGGCCCGGCCGGTGAACACCTTCGACGCGCACCGGCTGTGCCAGCTGGCCGCCGACCGGGGCCGGGCCGACCAGATGATGGAACGGCTGCTTCGCGCCTACCACACCGAAGGGCTCAACGTGGCCGACCCGCTGGTGCTGCGAGACCTGGCCCGCGACGCCGGCCTGGACGCCGATGAGGCGCAGGCCGTCCTGTCCGGTGCCGACTACGCCGAGGCGGTGCGGGCCGACCGGCGCCGCGCGGCCGAGTACGGCGTCACCGGAGTCCCCTCACTGGTGATCGACGGGCGGCCACCGGTCTCGGGCGTCCAGCCCGTGGCCGAGCTGCGCCGGCTCCTGAACCATGGTCTGACCAGCCCCTACGGTGCTCCGGCCAGGTCCGACCGGTCCGGCTGACCTGTCTTCCACGCCCGGTGCCGCGCTCAGGGCGTGCCGGTGTGGCGCGCGACGACCCCGGCCGCCAGCTCGGCTCCGTCGAACGCGCCGGAACGGGCGCGGCCGGCCAGGGTGCGGGCGATGATCCGGTCGGTGACCGAGGGCAGGTGCCGGGCCAGGAACAGCTCGACGGCTCCGCGCCGGGTGGTCGCCAGGTCGCGGCGCCGTCGACGGCCGAGCGCCGCGCGAAGCACCGCGTCGACCACGCCCTCCAGCGGCTCGTAACTGCTCAGGCCCTCCAGCGACAGGCCGGCGGCGGCGGTCGAGTCGTGGATGGGGCTGCGCACCGCCGACGGGTAGACGCACGAGACGGTGACGTGAGTGCCGATCTCCAGGCGCAGCGCGTCGGCGTACGCGACGAGCGCGCGTTTGGAGGCGCCGTACGCGGCCGCGAGAGGCAGCTGCATGACGGCCATCCGCGAGGAGAGCATGACGACCCGGCCACGGGATCGGACGAGGTCGTCCACGCAGGCGGCGGTGACACGCCAGGTGCCGAGCAGGTTGATGTCGAGCTGGCGGCGGGCCTCGGCTCCGGGCGGCAGCTCGGCCGGGGCGGGGCCGCCGACGCCGGCGTTGTTGATCAGCAGGTCGAGGCCGCCGAGTTTCGCGATGGCGGCCGACACGGCGGCGGGCACGCCGGCGTCGTCGGTGATGTCGCAGGCCAGGACCTCGACCGGGTCGTCCGAGCGCGGGTTCAGATCCAGGCCGACGACGTGCGCGCCGAGCCCGGCCAGCCGGGCGCTGATCGCCCGGCCGAACGTGCCGGACGCGCCGGTGACGATGACGCGCAGGCCGCGCGCGTCCCGGCGGCGACCGGTCGTCCGGCCAGGAGCGGCGGGGGAGGTAGGGGAGGCGGGGGAAGTGCTCACGCGCGGGTCTCCTCGCGGCGGGTAGGGGTGAACGGCCGGGCGCCGCGCAGCAGCCGCGCCCGGCCGGCCTTCGTCTCGCGCGGCAGCGCGGCGACGTAGCGGTCGAAGTCGACGCGCATGGCCGGTCGCCGGTCGCCCCAACGCTCGGTGGCGGCGCGCAGCGCGCGGGCGACGGAGCGCCGCTGCTCGGCCGCGGAGGGCAGCGCGTAGCGGCCGGACAGGTGGGCGGCGACCAGCTTGGCCTGGGCTTCGACGATGGGCAGGGCCGCGCCGGTCGACTGCATGAGCCCGACGAAGGCCAGACTCGGATCCCGCAGGTGGAAGATCCGCTGGTACAGCGGCAGCCGTTCCGGATCGTCGCCGAGCCAGTGTGAGGTGAGGAAGGGCATGGTCACGCGGTAGCCGGTGGCCCAGACGATCACGTCGACCGGGTCGGAGGCGCCGTCCGCGAAGACGACGCGCCCGCCGTCGAGACGGTCGATGCCCGGCCGGGGGGCCACCTCGCCGTGGGTGAGGCGGTGCAGGATGGTGTCGCTGATCGTGGGGTGGTTCTGGAAGAGGCCGCCCGAGGGGGCGGGCAGCCCGTACCTCTGCGGGGTGCCGACGGCCAGTCTGAGCAGGGTCTCGGCGATGCGCTGGCGCACCCGCCAGGGCAGCGCCGACATGGCGGCGCCGGTCGCGTCGGCGGGCCGGCCGAACAGGTACTTCGGCACGATGTGCACGCCGTGACGGGCCGAGAGCAGGACGGGCCCGCGCGCGACGTGGGAGGCGTCGACGGCGATGTCCATCGCGGAGTTGCCCATGCCCACCACCAGCACCCGCCGGTCGCGGAAGACGTCGGGGGTGCGGTAGTCGTGGGCGTGCATCTGGATGCCGGCGAACGTGCCGGGGTAGCCGGGCTCCGGCAGGCGCGGGTCCCAGTTGTGGCCGTTGGCCACGGCGACGGCGTCGTAGCGGCCGGCCTCGCCCGATGCGGTGGTCACGGTCCAGGAGTGTCCGGCGTCGTCGCGCTCGACGGAGCCGACCGTGGCGCCGAACCGCAGGTGCGGGGTGAGGCCGAAGGTCTCGGCGTAGTCGGCGAGGTAGCCGGCCACCTGGCCGGCCGACGGATAGTCGGGCCACTCGGCGGGCATCGGGAAGTCGGCGAACTCGGTGCGGCCCTTGCTGGTGTTGAGGTGCAGGGAGGCGTAGGCGGGGGACAGGCCGCTGCCGTTGTCGCCGGCCCACAGGCCGCCGGGCCGGTCGCCCTTCTCGTACGTGACGACGTCGAGGCCGGCGTCGAGCAGGGCCTTGGTCGTGGCGAGTCCGGCCGCTCCGGCGCCGATCACGGCGACACGGCAGGCAGGGAGCATGGGGGCGTTCTCCTCGAAGGGCGCGGCTACGTCAGAGAGCGGGGCTATGTCAGAGGGCGGGCTACGTCGGAGGGCGGGCTACGTCGGAGGGCGGGGCGAGTGGGGCCACCGTCCGCCTGCGGGTAAGTGTTGTGGCAGTTTCCAACGTATGGCCTGATCGCGGCCTGGGCCATGGTGCTCCTTACGGTTTTGCCGCCCGAGGTTGTGACGGATCACAACCTCGGGCACGATCGCGGGGTGGACTCTCGCGACGACTGGACCCCCGTGGTCGACCTCATCGAACGGATCGCCGGCGACGCCGACCTGATGGCGTCAGTCGCGTCCGTGGTGCGGGCGAAGGTGCGGGAGATCGCCGTCCTGCCCTCGCCCGACATCGCCGGGCACACCCGCGCGCTGCTCGTCGCGGCGACCCGGGCGCTGGCGGCCAGGCGCGGCCCGACGGAGGCGGAGCTGTCGTTCGTGGAGGAGCTCGCCGTCACGCGGGCCCGGCAGGGCGTGCCCATCGAGGCGGTTCTGGGAGCCATCCACGTGGCCGAGCGGGCGATCTGGTCACGGGCGCGGGAGGTCGCCGGCGCGGCAGGGGTCGGCCCTGACCGCCTGCTGGACGCGCGCGAGCTGTACGACGACTGGGCGGAGGCCATGCGGGCCCGGCTGATCGCGGCGCACCATGCCACGAAGGCGGGGCAGGGCCCGCGCACCTGGGATCGGGAGGCGTCGATCCTGCGCCGCCTGCTCGACGGAGGTTCGGCGGCCGCGCTGGCGGCGGCCGAGGCGGGCCTGCCGGTCACCGGCGGCCTGTGGGTGGTGGCCGCCCGTCCGGGCGAGGCCGCGACGGGCCTGGAGCGTTCGCTGCGCGAGCAGCCCCCGGTGCTGTGCGCGGTGGTGGACGGCCTGCTGGTCGGGGTGCTCGGCCGCGCTCCGTCGAGCCGCGCCGCCAGGGCGGGGGCGGTGGCCGGGCTCGCCGGTCCGGCCGACCCGGAGGACCTGGCGACCGTACGGCGCCTGGCGGTCGCCGCGCTGAACGCCGCCGAGTCGACGGGCCGGGACGGCGTGGTGCACGTCGCCAGGGTGCCGGCGCTGGCCGCGATGGCCGACCGGACCGAGCTGGCGGCGGTGCTGCTCGACCATCACCGGCCTGCGTGGACGGCACTCGGCACGCGGGCCGAGCCGGTCGCCCGTGCGGTGTGCGCCTGGCTGGAGGCCGACCGCGACGTGGCCACGGCGGCCGAGCGGCTGTTCGTGCACCCCAACACGGTGCGCAACCGGCTGCAGCGCTTCGCCGACGTCACCGGCATCGACCCGTACGCGACGTTCGGCGCGGTGGACGCCTGGTGGCTGTGCCACGCCTGGCTGACCCGGGCCTGACCGTCCTGCCGCTCGACGGCGAGACCGGCTACCGCTGACCGGCCGCCCTTGATTCGGTGATGAGCCTGAAGGTCACCGCCGACGCCCACAGCCAGATCAGCGCCCCGCCGAGCAGCAGCCATCGCAGGTCCGCCAGAGGGAAGGCGGCGAACCCGAGGACGAGGTAGGCCGGCGCGGTCACCAGGCAGTAGGCCGCCCACCCGCGCTGCCCGAGCCGGACGAAACGGCGGGCGAAGACCAGGCAGGCCACGATCAGGGTCAGGCCGGTGAAGACCGGGGCCAGGTTGTGCAGCATGCCGTGCCAGCTCGGCTCGCTCACCACGTCAGGCGTGCCGGGTGGGAAGCCGGCGGCCGGATCGGTGGGAAACACGCCGCCCCAGATCAGCCCGAACCCGTACAGACCGATCAGTAACGGCCCCCACGTTCCGGCGGGACCCGGATGCAGCAGGCGCCGCAGGCCGACGGCCGAGACCAGCACCAGCAGGCCGGAGACGACGAAGTTGGCCGTCTGGATCCAGCCGTGATCGCCCAGGCTCAGCTGGCTGAGCGCGTGGCGCACGGGATCGAACCCGTCGCGGGTGAGCTCCTGGAGGACGACCGTGGCGACGAACAGCGGGCCGGCGGCGACGCCGCACCACAGCAGGGCCGTCGTCGAGGCTGCTGCGGGTGCCGTCTCGAGCGCTCGCGGGGCGTGACTCATGTGCACTCCTTTCATCGGGATGCGCGTACCTTTTCAAAAGGAATCTTGAATATAAAAATCAATTTTGTCAATGCGTCATCGCGATCCCCGTCCGGGATGACCGCTCACCCTCCGCCGCGGCGACGACGGGTGAGCCGAGGGTGCCCGGCCGGTCGGTCAGTCCTTGAGCCGCATGGCCGGATCGGCCGTGCGGACGAAGCCCAGCGAGCGGTAGAGCGGCTCACCCTGCGTGGAGGCGCGCAGGTGGACGGCGGTGATCCCGCGGTCGCGATACCAGTCGAGCAGTGCCGTCACGCAGAGCCGCGAGTAGCCCCGTCGCCGGTAGGCCAGATCGGTCACGACGTTGAAGACGTATCCGGACACTCCGCTGGGATTCCTCGGGCCGCCGAGCCGGAACTCCACGGCCCCCACCGCGCAGGCCGCCAGCTCGCCCGGCCGGTCGGGGCGTTCCACGACGAACGCGACCATCGACGGGTCCGGCTCGTCCAGCCGGCGGCGCAGCGCCTCCACGGCGCTCCGCATCCACGCGTCGCCCTCGGACTCCTGGCCCGGCAGGTCGGCGAACATCACGCCCCGCAGTCGTACCAACTCCGCGGCGTCCGCCGCCGTCGCCCTCCGCGCGTCACCCATCCGCCAGACCTTAGCCGCTCGGCCTCGCGCGGGGCCGAGCGGTCCGGGGTCGGCGGTCCGGCTCACGCCGCTCGACGTGCCGTCCGCCGCCCTGGGCGAGGGCACCCGCGACCCGGCGCCGGGCGAAACGCTCAGGTGGCCGGACGGGCGAGCCACTCCGCGAAGCGGGTCTCGGCGATGCGCGCCTCGCCGACGGGGACGAGGGTGTCCTCGACCAGTTCGATGCCGAAGTAGCGCGCGTGAGGGTCGGGCACCACCTCGCGCGGATCGCGCCACGCGCTCAGGCCGCGCCGTACGAGGTCGTCGAGACGGAACCGTTCGGGCCCGGCCACCTCGACGACGCCGTTCACCGGCGGGCCGACGGCCACGGCGGCCACGGCGTCGGCGATGTCGCCGGCCGCGATGGGCTGGATGAACGCGGTCGGCACGCGGATCACGTCACCATCGGAGCCCGCCTCGGCGATGCTCTTGACGAACTCGAAGAACTGCGTCGCCCGGACGATCGAGTATTGGATCGAGGAGCCCTTGATCAGCTCCTCCTGCGCGGCCTTCGCGCGGAAGTAGCCGCTCTCGGACAGCCGCTCGGTGCCCACCACGGACAGCGCGACGTGATGTCCGACGCCCGCCTCCGCCTCCGCGGCGAGCAGGTTGCCGGTCGACGTCCTGAAGAAGTCCAGCGCCACCGCGTCCTCGAAGGAGGGCGAGTTGGACACGTCGACGACCACCGACGCGCCCTCCAAAGCCTCCGCCAGTCCGGCGCCGGTGACGGTGTCGACGCCCGAGGACGGCGACGCGGGCACCGCCTCGTGACCGCCCTCGCGCAGGTCGTTCACCACTTTCCTGCCGATGAGCCCACTGCCGCCGATGACCACGATCTTCATGGGATCCCCCCGTTGCCCCTGTCGACCCGGAGAGATCTCCGCACCGCTCACCGGTCGTTTCTGACACCTTTCAAACGGTTGACATCCTCCCCTTCGTCAGCGAGGAGGAATCCCGAGGCCGCGGTTGAGGGGTCCTGTCTCAACTCCGGCCCTCGCGCCGGCGGGACGCGGTGTGCCCCGTCGCGCTGCGTGTCGTCACAGCGCGGGAGCGAGGCCGGTCACGGCGTCGCCGATCCGGCCGCGCCACAGGCGGGCCTGTTTGGGCATGTTCCAGCCGAGGACGCCGGTGATGGTGGCGTTGCGGTGGTAGAGCGCGACGAAGCGGCGTTCGGCCGGGTCGCCGTCCACGACGGTCGGCTCGGCGCCGGCGGACGGGGTCCCGTGGACGTGGATCCTGGCGTCGAACTGGTCGGTCCAGAAGTAGGGCACGGGGCGGTAGGGGCGGTCGTCGCCCAGGATGCAGGACGCGACCAGGCCGCCCTGTTCGGTGGCGTTGGTGCGGTTCTCCAGCCTGATCAGGGTGCCGGCCAGCCAGCCGGTCTCGGGCACGGCCCCGATCGCGACCACGACCACGTCGGCCGGCAGCACCTCGCCGGTGCCGAGGCGCACGCCCGTCACCCGCCCGTCGTGCCCGTCCAGCCCGCTGACGCCGGCGCCCGGCCGCAGCCGCACGCCGCGCTCGGCGTGCAGGTCGGCGAGCAGCCCCGCGATCATCGGTCCGAGCCGGCCGGCCAGAGGCGCGGGCTCGGGGCCGGCCAGCGTGACCGCCGCGCCCAGCTCGCACGCGGTGGCGGCGATCTCGGCGCCGAGCACCCCGTCGCCGACCACCACCAGCCGCGCCGGATCCCGCAGGTCGGCCCGCAGGTCGGCCCGCAGCGCGAGCGCGTCGTCGAGGGTGCGCAGCACGTGCACCCCGGCCAGCCCGGCCTGCCCGGGCAGCGTGCGCGGGCGCAGCCCCGTGGCGACCACCACGGCGCCGGCGCGCAGGGTGCGGCCGGACGCGGTGTGGACGGCGCGCCGCTCCACGTCCAGCCCGACGGCCGGGTCACCGAGCAGGAACTCGGCGCCCAGGGCCGACAGCGCCTCCCGTGGCCGCAACCGGGCCCGGTCAGGGGCCCAGGCGCCGGACAGGACCTGCTTGGACAGGGGCGGCCGATCGTAGGGCAGGTGCGGCTCGGCGCCCAGGACGGTCAGGCCGCCCTGGTAGCCCTTGCGCCGCAACGCCTCGGCCGTGGCGAGCCCGGCGGCGGAGGCGCCGACCACCACGACATCGGCGGGAACGCTCACCCGGCGTCGCTCAGTTCGATGGCGGACGCGGGGCAGACGGCCGCGGCCTCGCGCACCGTCGCATGCAGGTGCTCGGCTGGCTCGGCCTCCAGCAGGACCACGATCCCGTCGTCCTCACGCTGGTCGAACACCTCCGGCGCGAGCAGCACGCACTGGCCGGCGCCGCAGCACCTGGCCTCGTCCACGGTGACTTTCATCAGGGGGTTCCTCTCCGTATCAGGTCGGGTCGGGTGTGACGGGGGCCGTCCACACCGCCACGATCGCGTCGATCAGCCCGGTCGCCGCGCCGTGCCAGCCGGCGCGGGGAGTGGGCATGCCGTCGGCGAGCGCGCGCTCGCGTTCGGCGCACATGTGCAGCAGCAACTGCGTCGCCATGTCACCGCGTTCGGCCCGCACCTCGGGCGGCAGCGCGGGCAGGCAGCGGTTGAGCCCGTCGAGGATGTCCAGGAGCGTGGGCGAGGTGAGCGCCTCGTCGATCATGATGTCGCGCAGGGCGGGATCGGTCAGCACCTGGACGCTGAACCGGGCGAACCAGGTGGGGTTGCCCAGGGCGGCCAGGTGCTCGGTGAACGGGCGCACCAGGCAGGCCACCCAGTGCCGTACCTCAGCGGAGTCGCCGGCCTCGGCCAGCATGCGGGTGCGGATGCGCTCGATCGGCTCCACGTGCTTGCGCACGATCGCGCGCACCAGGTCGGTCTTGGTGCCGAAGTGGTAGCCGACCGCGGCGTTGTTGCCCTGTCCGGCGGCCTCGCTGACCTGGCGGTTGGACACGGCGAACACCCCGTGCTCGGCGAACAACCGCTCCGCCGCCGCCAGGATCTGCCCGCGCGTCGCGTTGACCCGCTCGGCCCGGGCCGCCATCCTCACCACCGCACCGGGACTTCGCGCAACCCCCCGACGACCAGGCCGTCCACCTTCGGCAGCTCGTCCACCGGCACGGCGAGCTCCAGGGTCGGCAGCCTGCGCAGCAGCACCTCCAGCACGACCTGCAGCTCGGTCCGGGCGAGCGCCTGGCCCAGGCAGGAGTGCGCCCCGGAGCCGAAGGACAGGTGCGGATTGGGGCTGCGGCTCAGGTCCATCTCGTCGGCGCCGTCGAAGACGCTCTCGTCGCGGTTGGCCGCGGCCATGCTGCAGATCACCGTCGTACCGCGCGGCAGCACCGTCCCGCCGACCTCGGTCTCCTCGCGGAGGTAGCGCGGCAGCCCGAAGCCCGAGTTGGCGTCGAACCGCAACGACTCCTCCACGGCCGTGCGCACCAGCGACCGGTCGGCCAGCAGACGCTCCCAGCGGGTGCGGTCGGCCAGCAGCATGCCGACCATCTTGCCGATCATGTTGGCGGTGGTCTCGTGCCCGGCCACCAGCAGCGCGATGCCGGTGACCAGCAGCTCGACGTCGGACAGGCCGCCGCCGTCGGCGTCCGCGCTCCTGATCAGCTCGCTGATCAGGTCCTCGCCCGGCTGCTCCCGCTTGGCGGCGACGTGCTCGGACATGTACTGGGCGAACTCGGCCTGCGCGGCGTCGATCTCCACCTTGGCGAACTTGGTCAGGTTGAGCATCGTGTCGGACCAGTACGCGAACCTGTCGCGGTCGGCGGCGGGCACCCCGAGCAGGTCGCAGATCACGTACACGGGCAGCGGGAAGCCGAGGCTCGCCTTGAGATCGGCGGGCCGGCCGAGCTTGACCATGTCGTCGATGAGCTGGTCGGCCATCTCCTCCATCACGGGCCGCAGCGCGGCCATCCGCTTGGCGGTGAACCACTTGCCGACCAGCCGCCGCCAGCGCTGGTGCCCCTCGCCGCTGTCGGGGATCACCTGCGCCATCTCGCTGCTGAACAGCCCGCCCGAGTCGTCGGCCGACAGCCGCGCCGCGTCGTCGGCGTTGAGCAGCCGGGTGAAGCGCGGATCGGCCAGCACCTGCTTGACGTCGTCGTAGCGGGTCAGCAGGGACGCCTCGTCCCCGCTGGGCAACTCCACCCGCGCGACCGGGCACTGCCGCCGCAGCCGCGCCCACTCGGCCGGCGGCTCCAGCGGCGCGTCGTTGGGGATGGGATAGCTCAGCGTCTTCTTACCGTGGTCCTGGCTCATTGTCACCTTTCGGGTCAGCCTCCGTCGTCAGGCAACCAGAGCGGCCAATTCAAAGTCAAGCGACTGACTTAAAACCTTGGCCAAGACCCGGCTGTGCGACCATGGTGCGAAACCGCCTCTCGTGATGAGTGACCGTCGATGGTGCGCACCTTGGTCGTCCTCCTGGTGACAGCGGCGCTGCTGGCCGGGCTGTTGTGGGCGGTCCAGCGCCGGCTGATCTACCTGCGCGACCGCGGGCCGGTGCCGCGTGCCGCCGACGTGATCCAGGGGGCGCGCGACGTGTCGTTCACCACGGACGACGGGGTCCGGCTCGGCGCCTGGTTCGTCCCCGGCGACCACGACGTGACCGTGCTGATCGCGGGCGGCAACGCGGGCAACCGGCTGGACCGCGCGGCGCTGGCCCGCGCCCTCGCCGCGCGGGGGCTGCCGGTGCTGCTGATGGACTACCGCGGCTACGGCGGCAATCCCGGCAGCCCGACCGAGGAAGGCCTGCACCTCGACGTCCTCGCCGCCCGCCGGTTCCTCGGGGACACGCGGATCGTCTACTTCGGCGAGAGCCTCGGCGCGGCGGTGGTGACCAGGCTCGCCACCGAGCACCCGCCGGACGGGCTGGTGCTCCGCTCGCCCTTCACCGACCTCGCGGCGGCGGGCCAGGTCAACTACCCCTACCTGCCGGTCCGGCCGCTGCTGCGCGACCGCTTCCCGGTCGCCGAGCGGCTCGCCACCGTACGAGCGCCCACCATGATCCTGTACGGGACGGGCGACACGATCGTGCCCCCACGGCTGAGCAGGGCGGTCGCCGAGGCCGCCGGGGGAGAGGTCACCCTGGTCGAGGTGCCGGGAGCGGGCCACAACGACCCCGTCCTCCTGGACGGCCCGGACGTGGTCGGCGCGGTGGTGGACCTGGCCCACCGGATCGCCGGCGGCCGTTGAACCACCCGCCCCCGGCGACCGGCGCGACCACTCACCCGCCGTACGGACGCGTGATGATCTCCAGATTGTGGCCGTCCGGGTCGGACCAGTAGAGGCCGCGGCCGCCGTCGTGGGTGTTGACGGTGCCGGGCTGGTCGTGGCGCGGGTCGGCCCAGAACGTGAGGCCGCGACCCTTGATCCGGTCCCAGATCTGGTCGAACTCCTCCTCCGTGACCAGGAAGGCGTAGTGCTGCGGGTGCACCGGACCGCCGCTCTGCATCACGTCCAGGGAGACGCCGTTGCCCAGCTCGACCACGCGGAACGGGCCGAACAGGGGCGCGGGCTCCAGCCCCAGCAGATCGGTCAGGAAGGCCGCGGTGCCGTCGCGGTCGGTGGATTCGACGATGGTGTGGTTCAGCTGCACGGCCATGGCGCGGCCCCCTCCGCTCGCTCCGGGTCTTCCTCGAACCTAACCCGGGCCCGGCGCGGGCGGCACTCCGCCACGCGGCACCCGCCTTAGGGGTGATAAATCCGGCGACTCCGGCGAGCGACCGGGGTAGAGTTCCAGAGTCCTGTCGTCTCCGATAGAGGTGGACGTTGCGCATCTGAGGTCCGCGATCACCGCGCGGTACGGCCTGGGCCGTACGCGTCACCCCGCGGCCGGCTTTCCCGGCCCCGTGACCCCGCGTGGAATGCGACCTCGGTGCATGAGCCATCCTCACCCTTCGGAGGGCCGCCGCACCCTTCTTCCGGCCCGGTCGCCGCGTGGTGCTCGCACACGAAGTCCCCATCCACCGCGTGCGACTGCGAGAAACCATCATGACCAATCCCGTCAACGCCTCCGTGACCTGCTCCGCCCTGTCCTTCCGGTGGCCAGACGGCACGACCGTCCTCGACGGGCTCTCCCTCAGCATCGGCCGGGGCCGCGTCGGCCTGGTCGGCGCCAACGGCTCGGGCAAGTCCACCCTGCTGCGGCTGCTGGCCGGCCGGCTGCGCCCCTCCCAGGGGTCGGTGGCCGTGGGCGGTGACCTCGCCTACCTGCCGCAGAACCTCACGCTCGACACGACCCTGCGCGTCGACCAGGCGCTGGGCATCGCCGAGCGGCGCGCCGCGCTGCGCGCCATCGAGGCCGGAGACGTGCGCGAGGAGCACTTCGAGATCGTCGGCGACGACTGGGACGTCGAGGAGCGGGCACTGGCGACGCTGGGCTCGCTCGGGCTCGGCGACGTCGAGCTGGACCGCACCGTGGGGCGGCTGTCCGGCGGCGAGACCGTCCTGCTGCGGCTGGCCGCGCTGTTGCTGGAGCGTCCCGACGTGCTGCTGCTCGACGAGCCGACCAACAACCTCGACCTGTTCGCGCGCCGCCGGCTGTACGAGGCCGTCGACTCCTGGCGTTCCGGCGTGCTGGTCGTGGTCAGCCACGACCGTGACCTGCTGGAACGGGTGGACCGCATCGCCGAGCTGCGTGCCGGTACGGTCACCTGGTACGGCGGCGGCTGGTCCGCCTACCAGGAGGCTCTGGCCGTGCAACAGGAGGCGGCCGGGCGGATGCTGCGGGCCGCCGAGGCGGACGTGCGGCGGCAGAAACGCGAGCTGGAGGAGACCCAGATCAAGGTGGCGCGCCGCCAGCGGCACAGCAAGAAGCTGGACGCCCAGCGGCGGGCCCCGAGGATCGTCGCCGGCGAGCGCAAGCGGTCGGCGCAGGAGTCGGCGGACAAGCTTCGCAACCTGCACGAGGAACGCCTGGAGGAGGCGCGCGAGCGGCGCGAGGAGGCCGCGGACGCGATCCGTGACGACGCCGAGATCCGGGTGAGCCTGCCGCACACCGCCGTGCCCGCCGGCCGTACGGTGCTGCGACTGCGCGAGCTGAGCCTGCGGTTCGGCGGGCTGCGGGGCGGCGAGCTCCAGGTGCACGGGCCCGAACGCGTCGCGCTGGTCGGGCGCAACGGATCCGGCAAGACCACGCTGCTGCGGACCCTCGCCGGTGAGCTCGCGCCGCTGGCGGGCGAGGCCAGGGCGCTCGTGCCGCTGCGGTTCCTGCCGCAGCGGCTGGACGTGCTGGACGACGAGCTGAGCGTCGCCGCGAACGTGGCCCGCCTGGCTCCCGGCGTCGCCGACAACCACATCCGCGCGCAGCTCGCGCGGTTCCTGTTCAAGGGGGCACGCGCCGAGCAGCCGGCGGGCACACTGTCAGGCGGTGAACGCTTCCGGGCCGCCCTCGCGGCGACGATGCTGGCCGCGCCGCCCCCGCAGCTGCTGATGCTGGACGAGCCGACCAACAACCTCGACGTGGCCGGCGTCCGGCAGCTGACCGGTGCCCTCGACTCCTACCAGGGCGCCCTCCTGATCGCCGGGCACGACCTGCGGTTCCTCGAATCGGTGGGCATCACCCGCTGGCTGCTCCTCTCGGACGAGCTCCGGGAGACCACCGCCGAGGAGGTGCGCGACCTGCTGGAGGCGACGGCGGGCTGACCACCCGGGGACCGTCCTGTCTAGGCGGGCAGCGGCCGGTCGTTCACCACGTGCTTCATCACGAGCGTGGAGTTGAGCCGCTGCACGCCCGGCAGCGCCGACAGCACGTCGTCCTCCAGCTCCTGGTAGGCGGTCAGGTCGGCGGTGACGACGCGCAGCAGGTAGTCGGGGTCGCCGAACAACCGCTGGGCCTGGACCACCTCCGGCACCCGCGCCACCGCCTCCTCGAAGCCCAGCAGCGTGTCACGGTCCTCCTGGCGCATGGTGACGAACACCAGCGCCTGGAACGTCAGGCCGACCGCCGCCGCGTCCACGATCGCCCGGTAGCCGCGGATGACACCGCCGCGCTCCAGCTCCCGCAGCCGGCGGTGGCAGGGCGAGACGCTCAGGCCCACCCGCGCCGCCAGCTCCGTGATCGTCAGACGGCCCTCCTCCTGCAGCAGCGCAAGGATTTTCCGGTCGATCGCGTCCATGTAGAAGATTCTTCCACAGTAGCCGCAGAACGGGGCAAGAGTTGGAAGCACTTTCCGGCTGATCGACACTATTCTTCGCCCATCATCGCTATCAGGGGAGATGGTGTGCGTGACGGCCGGTTCCGTGTTCGCCTTCTGGGGCGTCGCGCTCCTGCTCATCGTCGTGCCGGGCGCCGACTGGGCGTTCACCATCGGCGCCGGGTTGCGTGGCCGGTCGGTGTATCCGGCGGTGGGCGGGCTGGTCGCCGGCTACACCGTGGTCACCCTCGTCGTCGCGGCCGGGGTCGGCGCCCTCGTCGCCGCGAACCCCGCCATCCTGACCGGCCTCACCGTGGTGGGCGGCCTCTACCTGATCTGGCACGGCGCGACGACCTTCGCCCGCCCCGCCACGCTCACCGCGCCCGCCGACGGCCCGGCCGGCACCGACTGGAACACCTTCCTGCGCGGGATCGGCGTCAGCGGCCTCAACCCCAAAGGGCTGCTGATCTTCCTCGCCCTGCTCCCGCAGTTCACCGACCCGCGTGCCGCCTGGCCGGTCGCCGCGCAGATCGGCGTGCTCGGCCTGGCCTTCGCGACCACCTGCGGCCTGTTCTACCTCGCCGTCGGCCGGCTCACCCGCGCGCTCCTGCACGGCCGTTCCGCCGGCCGCCTGATCGGACGTCTGTCCGGAGCCGCCATGATCGGCATCGGCGCATCGCTCCTCGTCGACCGTCTGGTGGGCTGAACCGCGCCGATCAGCGAGGTGCCGGGGCCGGGGCCTAACGCGGGGACGCCGGGAAGCACCATCCGTCGAGGAGCTCGCCGATCGTGGCGGCGCACAGCAGGTGCGGGTGCAACCGCCTGGCCCGCTCGCCCGGGATGCCGCCGGCGAGGGCGGCGTCGATGAGCGCGGCGCCGATCCACGCGGGGTCGGCGGGCTGCCCGTCTTCCCTGGTGATCAGCAGCTCGCCGGCGGGCCGGCCGCGGCGCAGCACGTCCAGCAGCAGGCGGGCCGGCCGGGGCACCGGGACGGCGACGATGTCACCTCCGTGGTTGCGGAAGGTGATGACACTGTGCTCGGTGCCGTCGACCTCGGCCACGGTACGCAGCCCGCGGGCGGTCAGGCCGGCCAGCGTGCCCATCGGGGCTCCGGTGCCCTCCAGCAGCGCGACGGCGGCGGCGGTGGCCAGCCGGCCGTCGGCGGCCAGCCGGGCGACACCCTGGCGCAACAGCCGGCGTTCCTCGCGCGAGAGCGGCCGGCGGGCGCGGGTGGCCTCGGCGGGCTCGGCGGGCTCGCCGGCGGGACCGTGCGCCGGCGCGCCGCGCAGCCGGGCGTAGGTGTGGAAGGACGCCAGGGTGGCGCGCCTCCTGGCCACCGTGGAGCCGCCCAGCGGCTTGCCGGGTGTGCGCACGCCGACGGTGAGCGTGCCGGCGGCGGCGGCGTCGCGGTAGGAGTCGAGGTGCTCCTCGGTGACCGCGAGCAGCTCGACCGGGGGCCGAAGGGCGTGCAGCCAGCGCAGGAAGGCGGCCAGCACCCGCAGCCGGGTCCGCCGGCCGGTCAGGGAAGGCGTGTCGGCCAGCCAGCCGGCCACGGTGCTCCGGGCCTGCGCGTCGAGGGCGTCGACCAGGTCGACGTCGTCGCCGGGCACCTCGCCGCCGTCGCGGGACCGGCGGCGCGGTCGTAGCCCGGCGATCTCCCCGACGCTGGTCACCGGCGGGCCGATCGGGGGAGCGGCGGTCTCGGTCACTCCTCGGACGCCGGCTGAGGGGGAGCTGAGGGGCAGGGTCGTCCTCGCCTGCGGGCCGCTGCCGTCGAGTGGGTGCGTGTTCATCGACCGCTCCAGGTGACGACCAGATCAGTGGGGACGTTCAGCCGGAAGCCCCCGGCCGCCGCGAAGGCACGGCGACGACGGGATGGCGAGCTGGGGAGGCCGGTCACGATGGTGATCGTCTCACGATGGCCGCGCAGGCTCCAATTCCGGCGGCGGCGCGTGACCGCCCGTCCCGGGTAGAACGCCGTTCGGTTGCCGCGTAGGGTGGCGGGATGCGCGCGTTGATCTGTGAGAAGCTGGGTTCGGTGACGGTGGCCGAGACGCAGGCCCCGGAGCCCGCCGCCGGCCAGATCGTCATCGACGTCGAGGCCGCGGGCGTCAACTACGTGGACGCGTTGTTCGTCCACGGCCGCTACCAGATCAAGCTGCCGCCGCCGTTCGTGCCGGGCAGCGAGGTCGCCGGCACGGTCAGCGCCGTCGCGCCGGACGTGACCTGGCCCTCGGTGGGCACGCGGGTGGTGGCGATGTGCGGGCTGGGCGGGTTCGCCGAGCGGGTCGCCGTCCCGGCCGCCGGCGCGGTGGAGATTCCCGGCGCGCTGGACGCGGCCCGGGCCGCCACGTTCACCCAGAGCTACTGCACGGCGCTGTTCGCGCTGCGGGACCGGGGCGGGCTGCGGGCGGGGGAGACCGTGCTCGTCCTCGGCGCGGGCGGCGGGGTCGGGCTGGCCGCGGTGCGGGTGGCGACCACGCTCGGCGCGACGGTGCTGGCCGGCGCGTCGAGCGAGGACAAACGGCGGGCCGCGCGCGACGCGGGAGCGGTCGCCGTGGTCGACACGACCGCCCGGAGCGTCAAGGAGGCGGCCCGCGAGTTCTCCCCCGGCGGGGTCGACCTGGTCTACGACCCGGTGGGCGGTGACCTGGCCGATCCGGCGCTGCGGTCGCTGCGGCCGGGCGGCCGTTACCTGGTGATCGGGTTCGCCTCGGGGGCCATCCCGTCGCTGCCGCTCAACCAGGTGCTGTTGCGCAACCGCGCGGTCATCGGCGTCGACTGGGGAGCCTGGTCGATGTCCGATCGAGCGGGGCAGCACGCGCTGCTCACCGAGCTCCTCGGCCTCGTCGACGACGGCGCGCTGAGCCCGGCCGCCCCGGCGACCGCCCCGCTGGAGTCCGGGGCCCGGATCCTGGACGACCTCCTGGAACGCCGGGTCACCGGCAAGGTCGCGCTCATCCCCTGAGGGCGGCGCCGGAGGATTGTTCGCCGGCGTCGGCAGGTCCTCCTCTCAACGCCCCGCCGGGGGGCGCTGAGAGGAGAGCGCGGCACGGTCGGCGCTAGGCGGTGACCGGCCTCGCCAGGTAGCGGCCCTGCGGGTCGCCCACGATCTTGCCGTCCTCCAGCACCTGCCGGCCGCGCAGGAAGGTGTCGGTCACCCTCGCGGTCAGCTCGAAGCCCTCGAACGGCGTGTACTCCTGGGTGGATTCGGAGTCGGCCGCGCGCACGGTCCAGGACGAGTCCGGGTCGACGAGGACGAAGTCGGCGTCGAGGCCCTCGGCGATCGCGCCCTTGGTCCGCAGGCCGAACCGCCGCGCTGGGTTCCAGGACAGCAGCCGGGCGACGTCGCCATAGGACAGCCCGCGCCGGGAGCCCTCGCTGATCAGGCCGGGCAGCAGGTACTCGGCGCCGCCGAACCCCGACTTGGCCACGAAGACGTCGTCGCGCGGCTCGCCGAACTTCTGCTCGTCGCGGCAGCAGGCGTGGTCGCTGACCACCCAGTCGACCTTGCCGTCGAGCAGGTGGCCCCACAGCGCCTCGACGTCCTCGCGCGGGCGCAGCGGCGGGTTGACCTTGCCGCCGATGCCGCTCGCGGTGGTGATGTCGGCGAGCAGGTGGCCGATGGTCACCTCGCGGCGGAAGTCGATGTGCGGGAACGCCTCGGCCATCCGCAGCGCCGCGTCCATCGCCTTGGCCGACGACAGGTGCAGCAGGTTGATCGTGGGCAGCCCGGTCTCGTGCGCGAGGTAGGAGGCGATGCTGACCGCCAGGCCCTCCGAGTGCGGAGGACGGGAGGCGCTGTAGGCCGCGAGGCCGGTGAGCGTGCCCTCCTCCTCCACCATCTTCGTGTACGCGCTCATGATCTCGGCCGTCTCGCAGTGCAGGGACAGCGAGATCTCGTCGGCCAGGTCGGGGAACTGCTCGCGGGCCGCCTGGATGCCGCGCATGACGAACTCGAAGTGCGCGTAGTCGTACCGCTCGCCCTCCGGGATCATGAGGAACGCGTTCTGGTCGGCGGACCGCCCGTGCAGGCCGTGGCTGCCGTAGAACATGAACACCTTGAACGACGTCACCCCGTGCTCGCGCACCAGGGCGGGGATCTCGTCGATGTGCCCGCGCATCATGGGCGCGAGGTGGAAGGCGTAGTCGACGTACGAGCGGTCCTCGGAGGCGGCCAGGACCTCGGGGAAGACCTCCCCGTACGGACCGCCCTTGTTGAGGTAGTACTGGCCGGTGCGCATGTAGGTGAGGGCGGAGGTGACGCCGCCCTGGGCGCAGGCCCGGCTCTCGGTCTCGGTGTCGACGGACAGCGGGTTGTAGATGCCCCAGTGCTGGTGGGCGTCCACCGCGCCGGGGAAGGCCAGCTTGCCGCCGCCGTCCACGACGGTGCGCGCCCCGGCAGGGTCGAGGCCCGGCGCGACGGCGGCGATCCGGCCGTCGAGGATGCCGATGTCGGCGGTCTCCGGCTCGGGCCGGTCGTGCCGGACGACCCGGACGTTGGTGACGATCACGTCGAACGATGCCACGTGGTTCTCCTTTGAAGGCTCAGAGGGCGGAAGGCGGGGTCTCGGTCAGCCGGGTGAGCGGGCGCATGACCTCCGCCACGCCGGGCAGGTGGTCGAGCCGCATGACGAGGTCGCGTACGGTCCGGGCGGACTCCTCCGGCAGCCGGCCGGCCACGTTCTCGCGGAACTTGCGCGCGAGCTCGGCGTCGGACAGCGGCCGGGCCGGGCCGCCCCGGTTGGCCAGCGCCTCCTCGGTCCACTCGCGGCCGTCGTCGGAGCGCACCCGGACCACCGCGGGGAACTGGTGCGGGAAGATGGCGTCGCAGCGCTCGTCGGGGACGACGTCGACCAGGGCCATCAACGCCCGGCGGGCCGGGTCGCGGGCCAGCTCGTCGGTGTAGTCGTCGAGGCCCACGCCGAGCCCGGACCCGCCGACCAGCCCGGCGACCACCGCGTACGGCCCGCTGAACTGCGCCTGGTAGCCCGTCTCCGGGGCCCGCTTCTGGTCGAGCGGCTGGCCGATGGTGCGGATCACCGCCGACGGCACGCCCAGCTCGATGTGCTCGATCCGGTCGAGCGGGACGCCCCGCTCCCGGAGCGCGATGCCGGCGTCGACGGCCGTGTGGGTGAAGTGGTTGGCCGGGTAGGGCTTGAAGAAGATCCCGGGGACCGCCCACTCCTCGCCCAGCCCGGTGAGCACCTGGTCCAGGTCGGTCTCGCCGCGCAGGAACGCCTCGAAGAAGCCGAAGCGGCCCTCCAGGACGGTGGGCGGGCCGGTGAAGCCGCGCCGGGTCAGCTCCGCGGCGGTGACGGCCGACTGCGCGGCCCAGCCGCAGTGCAGCCGCTTGACCGTGCCGCCGGTGCGGTTGGCCTCGATGATGCCGGACGCGAAGGACGCGGTGATCCCCAGCGCGTGCCCGACACCGTCCGCGCCGAGCCCCATCAGCAGCGCGGCCGCCACCGCGCCGCCCATCGCGCCGCAGATGGAAGTCGCGTGCTGGCCGTGCTCGAAGAAGACCGAGTTGCCGAGCTCGCTGTCGTAGCCGGCCATGCCGAGCCGTACGGCGACCTCCAGCCCGGCGGCCACCGCGGCGACCGTGTCGGCTCCCGAGGCCCCGGAGGACTCGGCGGCGGCGAGCGCGGCCGGCACGACCGCCGCGCTCGGGTGGAGCACCGACGGCAGGTGGGTGTCGTCGTAGTCGAGCGAGTGGGCGAGCACCCCGTTGGCGAAGGCGGCCTGCGGGGCGGGCAGGCGGTCGGCCACGCCGACGGCGCTGGCCTGCGGCGCGCCACCCTGGTCGGCCACGTAACCGGCGGCGGCGGCGCTGGTCGGCAGCCGGTAGGCGGCGACGCAGAGCCCCAGCACGTCGAGGATCCGGCGGCGCACGCTCTCGGTCACCGCGTCCGGCAGCGGCCCGGTCAGCGTCCCGGCCGCGAACCGGGACAGTTCGCCCGCGAGGGCCGGAGTCTCAGCCACGGCCGACCACCGCCAGGGGGCGCACGGGGGACCCGGTCGCGCCGAAGATGGGCAGCGGGGAGAGCACGAAGGCGAACTCGTGCACGCCGTCGGCGGCCAGCTCGTCGAGCACCATCGTCTCGATGATGTAGACGCCCCGCTCGACGAGCAGGACACGGTGGGCCGGCAGCAGGCTGTGGCCGCCGCCCGGCTTGAGACACTCGAAGGCGATGGTGTCGGCGCCGACCGCGTGCGGCTCGTGGTCGGCCAGCCAGGTCGCGCCGGCCTCGCCGACGCCGGGCACACCCGACTCCAGGCCCGTGTAGGCGTCGCGGTCGCCGAACAGGCGTCCCCAGCCGCTGCGGATGAGGACCACGTCGCCGGCGCCGATGGGCGTGCCCTGCCGCTCGGCGGTCGCCGCCAGGTCGTCGGGGGTGATCTCGTAGCCGGGCGCGCAGCCCTCCGGCGTGCCGAGGGCGGCCGGCACGTCGAGCAGCACGCCCCGGCGGAGCATCGGGGCGATGGTGTGGGCCCCGAGGGCGGCGAACCTGCCGCCCCGGCTCGCCTCCACGGCGTCGGAGCCGTCGATCAGCCTGCCGTCCTGCGACACGTGGGAGAAGGCGTCGATGTGCGTGCCGACGTGGGTGCCCATCGTGATGACGTCGTTGGCGGCCGAGCCGCCGTCGGCCCGGACCATGTCGCCGTGACGGCGCGGCAGCGCGTGCCAGAAGGCCGGGTGGTTGGGCGACTGGGGCATCCCGATGGTCAGGGGCCGTCCCAGGTCGTAGATCCGGATCCCGTCCTGGACGGCCCGCAGCAGCAGGCCGGTCGTGGTGGTCGCATGCGCCTCTTCTGCGCTCGACTCTTCTCGGCTCAACGCTTCTGGGCTCGACTCTTCTGGGCTCAACGCTTCTGGGCTCAACGCTTCTCGTCCTTCGTCACTGGTCCGAACGCCGGTGATGCCGACGCCTGTCATGCGATCACCCGCCTGGTGCGCAGATCCTCCACCGTCTCGGCGTCGAAGCCGAGCTCGTCCAGGAGGATCCCGTCGGTGTCGGCGCCGAGCGGCCGCCCGGTGAAGCGGATGCGGCCGGGGGCGCCCGTCATCCGCCACATCACGTTGTGCATGAGCACGGGCCCGAGGTCCTCGTCCTCGACGTGCGTGAGCATGCCGGTGGCCCGCACGTGCGGGTCCTCGACGAGGTCGCGGGCGCTGTAGACGGGCGCGACGGCCGCGCCCACCCGTTCGAACTCCGCCATCACCTCATCGCGGGTGCGCTCCGCGATCCACGACCCCACGTAGGAGTCGAGCAGGTCGGCGTGCTCCGCCCGCTCGCGGCCGGAGGCGAACCACGGCTCGTCGATGACCTCGGGGTGGCCCACCAGCGTCAGGACCCGTTCGGCGATGCGCTGCGCGCTGGTCGACACCGCGACCCAGCCGCCGTCCTTGCACAGGTACGTGTTGCGCGGGGCGTTGTTGGACGACCGGTTGCCCTGCCGCCGGCCGACGACGCCGAGCTGGTCGTAGACCGTGGGCCCCGGCCCGACGGCGGCCATGATGGGCTCGATCAGGCTCAGGTCGACGACCTCGCCCCGCCCGGTCCGCTGCCGGGCCCACAGCGCCATCATCGTCGCCGACGACGCGGCGATGCCGCAGATGCTGTCGGCCAGGCCGAACGCCGGCAGGGTCGGCGGGCCGCCGGCCTCACCGGTGAGGTGGGCGAACCCGCTCATCGCCTCGGCCAGCGTGCCGAACCCGGCGCGGGCAGCGTACGGTCCCCGCTGGCCGAAGCCGGTGATGCGGACGATGACCAGCCGGGGGTTGGCCTCGTGCAGCGCCTCCGGTCCGAGGCCCCAGCGTTCGAGCGTGCCGGGCCGGAAGTTCTCCACCAGCACGTCGGCCGTCACGGCCAGCCGCAGGAGGATGTCGGCGCCCTCGGGAGCCGACAGGCTCACCCCGAGCGCCCGCTTGTTGCGGGAGATCTCCTTCCACCAGAGTGGCACCCCGTCCTTGGACGGTCCGTGCCCTCGCATGCCATCCCCGTTGACCGGGTGTTCGATCTTGATGACTTCGGCGCCCTGGTCGCCGAGGATCTGGCAGCACAGGGGTCCGGCGAGGATGGTGGACGCGTCCAGCACCCTCAGTCCCGTCAGCGGCCCGTCTTCCACCTTAGCTCCATGTTCCGCTATAGCGAACGCTGGTCCGCTCAGAGGTTAGTTCATTGCTTCTTGCCAGGTCAACGCACCGTTCACCGGGCGCCACCTGAAGGCACCGGCCGGCGCTCAGCCGGCGAGCGCCGGGCCGATGGCGTACGCGCGCACCACCGCGGCCGCCAGCGACGTCCCCCCGCCGGGGTAGCAGTCGCCGAACGGCGTCGCCGCGACGTTGCCCGCGGCGAACAGGCCCGCCACCGGCTCCCCGGAGGTGGACAGCACCCGGCCGTCGTGGTCGGTCACCACACCCCCGCACGTGCCGAGGGTCGCCGCGTGCACGGGCACCGCCGTGAACGGTGGCCGGCCGATCGGCGCCAGGCACGGGTTGGGCTCGACCGCCGGGTCGCCCAGGTGGCGGTCCGCCACCGACGAGCCCCGCGCGAACAGCCGGTCCGTGCCCTCGGCCGCATCGGCGTTGAACTCCTCCACCGTCGCGGCCAGGCCGTCGGCGTCGATCCCGCAGGCACCGGCCAGCTCCCGCAGCGTGGGCCGGGTCACCGCCCACGCGGGCGTCGTCCCCGGCGGCGCTCCCGCGACGGGATAGCGCTCGCCGTAACCGCTGTCGTAGACGAGCCAGGCGGGGGAGTGCCGGGGCACGCCGGTGGCCGGGTCCACCTCCCTGAACACCTTGGTCAGGTCGTGGTAGCTCTGCGCCTCGTTGACGAACCGGCGACCGGCGGCGTTCACCATCACCGACCCGGGACGGGTCAGCTCGACGTTCGCCAGCCGGCCGGTGGGCCGGCCGTCGTAGCGGGCGTCCGGATCCTGGAACGCGGGAACGCCCCACGAGGCGGTCATGTCACGCACCCCCGCCCCCGCCCGCAGCGCCATGAGCAGGCCGTCGCCCGCGTTGCCGGGCGCGCCGATCGGCAGCAGCGGCGCGGGCAGGAAGGCGCGCTGCAACTCGGCGTTCCACTCGAAGCCGCCGCTGGCCAGCACGACCGCGCGCCGCGCGCGGACCCGCCGGAGGCCGCCGCCGGACGCCACGCTGACGTCCCAGGCCTGGCCGGCGCGGTCCATGGCCGTCGCCCGGGCGCCGGTGACGAAGGTGACCCCGCGGTCGTGCGCGGACAGGGCGAGCGCTCCGGCGAGCGCGCCTCCCATGGTCCTGATGCCCTGCTCGGCGCGCTGCCGGGAGAGCGCGCCGAGATCCAGGCCGTGCCCGTGCTCCCGCTCGACCATGGTGATCGACGGCAGGTACGTGGGCGTCCTGAGCAGCTCGTCGAGGCCGGGACGGGCGCGGGCGTCGAACGGCAGGTTGTCCAGCGCGCGCCCGCCCGCCACCGCCCCCGGCGCGTCCGCCCGGTAGTCGGGCCGCCCGAGCGCGGCCAGGCCCACCTCGGTCTCGTCGCACAGGTAGCGCACGGCCTCGGGGGCGGTGCGCAGGAACCACTCGATCCGTTCGTGCGGCACCGCGCCGCGCGTCACCGCGGTCAGGTACGCCACGGCGTCCTCCCGCGTGTCCGGGAACCCGGCCGCCGCCATCAGGTGGTTGCCCGGCACCCAGATCACCCCGCCCGAGACGGCCGTCGAGCCGCCCAGCGACCGGGCCCGCTCGACGAGCACGACGTGGTGGCCCGCGTCGGCGGCCCGGCAGGCGGCGACCAGACCCGCCGCGCCGCTGCCGAGGACCAGCACGTCGCAGGCCGCGGGCGGTTCGGCGGAGGCCGTGAAGGCGCCTCTCGCGTTCATCGGATTTCCTTCCATGCCGCACGATTGAGGAGGACCAGGACGGAGGCCAGCGCGACGAACAGCGCGGCCAGCGCCCAGCCAAGGGAGTAGGAGGAGTACTGCGCCGCGGCGCCGACGGCGAGCGGCCCCACGATGCCCCCGGCTGAGCCGCCGGCCTGCATCAGCCCCGACGCCGCGCCGGGACCCGCCGGATAGGCCTCGGCGATGACCAGGGCGATCACCCCGGTCCAGCCCCAGCCGGCGCCGCCCGCGATCAGCATGCCGAGCAGGCCCAGCATCCGGTCGCCGGAGGCGAGCAGCAGGAAGCCGCAGGCTCCCACCGCCATCAGCGCCGCGACGGTCAGCCTGCCGTGGCGACGGCGTCGGCCCAGCCCCAGCCCCAGCCGGACGGCGATGATCACCGCGCTGCCCGCGGCCAGCGCCGTCCCCGCCGCGCTCTGGCTGAGCCCGACCGTGACGCCGTAGTCGACGAAGAAGCCGCTCAGCGCGTTGGCCGCGGCCGAGCACAGGAAGAAGGCCCCGGTGATCATCAGCAACGGCCGCAGCGGCGTGAGCGGCACCCGGGGTTCCGGAACGCCGCCCGCCCTCGCCGGGGGCGACGCGTCGGGGACGCGCAGCGTCATGAGCACGACCACCGCCACGGTCCCGACGAGGAACACCAGCCGCCAGTGCATGATCGTGGCGAGCAGCGGCAGCGCCAGGCTGGCCAGCAGCGTGGACGCCGGCAGCGAGGCGCGCTCGACGCCGAACGCCATGGGCCGCCGGGCCAGGCCCACGTTGCGGACGATCAGCAGCGCGCCGATCGGCCCGCCCACGGCCGAGCCGACGCCACCCACCGCCAGCGACACCAGCAGCCCGGCCCAGGAGCCGCCGAACACCGCGACCCCGACCAGCGAGGCGCCCGTCATCGCGGCCGCGAGGCGCAGGGCGCGGCGCGGGCCCATCCGGTCCGCGATGCGGCCGCCGAACGACATGGCGACCGCGCTGACCGCGTAGAACAGGCTGATGGTCAGGCCCAGCGCCGCACTGTCCAGGCCCAGGTCGAGCCGGATGGCGACGCCGAGGGTCCCCGCCAGGTAGGCGGGATACATGTACGTCATGCCGAGCAGGACGGCCAGCGTGACCGCGCGCCGCGCCGATCCCGCCTCGCCGGGCTCCTCGGACGCGGAAGGGATAGCGGGGGGTTCGACGGCTCCGCCGCCGGCTCCGGTTACCACTGCGAGGTCCTACCGACTGCTCGTGAAGGGTCTCAGCCCCAGATCTCGTCCGCGTAGGAGATGTTGACCTGGCCGCGCCAGCCGCTCGCGTCGTCCTTGGCCCACCTGTCGCGCCACTCGGCCGCGTGGTTCAGGATGACGGGGTCGCCGTAGTGCAGCTTCCCGTCGGCGTGGTAGGCGTCGTGGTCGTCGACGTACATCAGGTCGAAGTGCTTGAACCACTCCTCGCCGCGGACGTTCCGGCTGATCACGAAGTTCGCGTAGTCCTGGATCCGGGGGTTCTGGCGGAAGGCGCGGTAGTCGACGTTGCGGGTGTAGTCCTCGTACTCCGCCAGGTCGGTGCCGGGCTTGAGGTTGTAGGTGAGCAGTACCAGTTTGCGGGCCATGGAAGGTCTCCTTGATGGGGGTCTCGTACAGGGGTCGTCAGGCTGGGGGTCAGCTGGGCGGAGCCGGCTCTCCGCCAGAGGCGCGGGCGCGCCACTGGGGCTCGATCTCGGTCTCCGCGCGGGCGTCGAGCACGCCGCTCTGCGCCAGGTCGTTCCAGACGCGCTGCTCGACGATCTTGCCGTCGCGCAGCCGGAAGCGGTCGACGTAGCGGACGCCGTCGTAGCGGACACCGGCGTTGTTCTCGCCGAACAGCGTTCCCATGGACCAGACGACCACGTCGCCGGCCTCGTCGGTGAACGCCTCGTACTCCTCGCGGTGCTTGTCGACGTGCCGGTAGCGGATCGCCGAGGCCGCCGCGAGCTCGTCCAGGGTGGTGTGGCGCCGCCCGCCGGGGAAGATCATGACCGCGCCGTCGGCGAGGTGCCGGGCCGCGGCGTCGCGGTCGCCCCGGCCGAGGGCCGCGAGGAAGTCCTCGACCACCGCCACGGCCGCGCCGGTGCCGCCGCTCATGACGCCTCCTCCGCCGGCTCGCCGGACGCGGCCATCCGGGTGGCCGCGCAGCGGATCGAGCGCAGGATGCTGCCGTATCCGGTGCAGCGGCACAGGTTTCCGTTGATCGCCTGGACGATGGCGTCGTCGTCGGGGTCGGGCATCCGGTCGAGCAGCTCGCGCGCCGTCAGCAGCATGCCCGGCAGGCAGTAGCCGCACTGGAACCCGAACTCGTCCCAGAACGCCCGCTGGACGGGGTGCAACTCGTCGTCGCCGGCCACGCCCTCGATGGTGGTGATCTCGGCGCCGTCGGCCTGCACGGCCAGCACCGAGCAGGACTTGACCGACGCGCCGTCGACCAGGACCGTGCACGCGCCGCAGTCACCGGTCAGGCAGCCCACGTGGGTTCCGGTCAGGCCCACGTCCTCCCGCACCGCGTGCACCAGGAGCTTGCACGCCTCGACCTCGATCTCGCGTTCCCGGCCGTTGACGACCAGGCGAATCCTGTTCACGACTCTCCTTCGGCTTGCTGCAGCGCGTCGGCGACGGCTCGCACGGCCACCACGGGGGCGACCCGCCTGCGGTAGTCGCCGTCGGCGAGGACGTCGCTCCACGGCTCGGCGAGCGCCGCGTCGACGACCTCGCGTACGTGCGCCCGCCAGGCAGGGTCGGCGACCCCGGCCTCCGGCGGGTCGAGCGTGACGAGCAGCGGCGTCGCGGCCACCGCGCCGAGCGCCACGCGCAGGGCGCCGTCCGGCCCCGGCACGCAGGCGGCGGTGGCGATCGGCCAGCTGCTCTCGTTGAGCTTCAGCTTCGTGTAGCCCGGACACGGGCCGGTGGGCGCCGGCAGCGCGATGGCCGCGAGCACCTCGCCGGGACGGCGGGCGGTCGCGAAGGCGCCGGTGAAGAAGTCGCCGGCGGCGACCTCGCGGGTGCCTCCGGCCGACGCCAGCCGCAGCCGCGCGCCCAGGGCGACCAGGGCGGCCGGCACCTCGGACGACGGGTTGGCGTAGCAGGCCGAGCCGCCGATCGTGCCCTTGTTGCGGATCTGCGGGCCGCCGGTCACGCCGCCCGCCACGCGGCGCAGCAGCGGGGCCAGCGTCCGGCTGCGGGGGTCGGACAGGACGTGCGCGTAGGTGGTCGTGGCGCCGACCACGACCACGCCGCCATCGGCCACGCGACCGTCGGCCACGCGACCGTCGGCCACGCGACCGTCGGCCACGCGACCGTCGCTCACGCCGTCGTCGGCCACGGGTCCGTCGTGCGGGCCGCCGCCGCCGTCGAGCGTGATCCCGGACAGCCCGGCCCGCGACAGGTCCACGACCACGTCGGCCACGGTCTTGCCGTGCGTCATGTCGGGCACGAGCATGGTGCCCCCGCCCAGGACCACGGCGGTGCCGGACGCCGCGGACAGGGCGGTGACGACCCCGTGCAGATCGGCGGGGGCGTGGTAGGCGAAGTTCTTCGTGATCATCGGGTGCGCGCCTCGTCGATCAGAGCGAGCACGGCCGGCGGGGACAGCGGCACCTCGCGCACCGTGACGCCGAAGGGCGCGAGCGCGTCCTCGACGGCGTTGGCCACGGCGGCCTGCGCGCCGCCCACGCCCGCCTCGCCCGCGCCCTTGTTGCCGTACATGGTGAAGGGGCTGGGGGTGACCTGGTGTTCCAGGCGGATGGTGGGCAGGTCGCCCGCCCGGGGCATCAGGTAGGTCTTGAACCGGTCGCTGGTGAGCCGGCCGTCGGCGTCGTAGGTGAGCCGCTCGGAGAGCGCCGCGCCGAGGCCCATCACGATCGCCCCGTGGGCCTGCCCCTCCACCAGCGCCGGGTTGATGATGACGCCGCAGTCGTGCGCCATCACGAAGTCCACGAGCTTCGTCACCCCGGTCTCCGGGTCCACCTCGACCACGGCGGCGTGCAGGCAGTTGGAGTAGGTCGGGTACGGCTGGATCCGGCCGCGCTCGTCCGGGACGTGGTCGATGTTGCCCGGCTTGTAGGCGCGGGTGGCCTCCAGGACCGGTTCGACGTCGTTCGCGATGGCGAACGCCCGCGTCAGCACGGCGGCGGCCACCTCCGGCACCGGCACGGACCGGCCGTCGCCGGTCGCCCGGAGCCGCCCGTCCGCGACTTTCACCTCGTCCACCGGCACGTCGAGCATCCGCGCGCCGACGACGGCCAGTTTGGCGCGCACGTCGCGGGCGGCCAGCGCCGCCGACCCGCCGCCGACCACCATGCTGCGCCCGCTGAAGTTGCCGAACCCGCTCGGGCACCGCTCGGTGTCGCCCTGGACCACGGTGATCCAGCTCAGCGGCACGCCGAGCTCGTCGGAGACGATCTGCGCGATCCCGGTGTCGTTGCCGCCGCCCGGCGAGGTGACGCCGGTGTAGACGGTCACGCCGCCGGTCATGGTCATCCGCACCGTCGTGACGTCGAACCCCGAGACGAAGGAGCCGGGGCCGTCGGCCGACTCGGGGGTCAGCTCGAAGGCCAGCCCGATGCCGAGGTGTCGTCCGGCCGCGCGGAGCTCGGCCTGCCGCAGGCGCAGGGCGTCGTAGTCGAGTACCCGCAGCGCCTTGTCGAGCAGCCCGGGGTAGTCGCCGCTGTCGATGTTCAGCCCGGTCGCGGTCCGGTAGGGGAACCGGTCCGGCGGGATGAAGTTCTTCCGCCGCACCTCCGCCGGGTCGGCGCCGAGGCCGCGGGCCACCAGGTCGACCATCCGCTCCATGACGAAGTGCGCCGAGTCCTTGCCGAAGCCGCGGGCGGCGTTCAACGGCGGCTTGTTGGTCACCACGACGTGCAGCTCGGCCCGCACGTTGGGCACGGTGTAGCCGGACGCGAGCGTCGTGGCGGACATGTTCGGCATCGCCCAGCCGGCCTGCGCCGACACCGCGCCCGTGTTGGCCACGATGCGGTCGCGGACGGCCACGATCCGGCCGTCGCGCATGGCGCCGATCGTGAACCGGTGCACCTGCTCCCGGGCCCCCGCCATGAAGCACTCGCGGCGGTCCTCGATCCACTTCACCGGCGCGCCGGTCAGCTTGCTGAGCAGGCAGACCAGGGTCTCCTCCGGGTGCCCCTGCATCTTCAGCCCGAAGCTGCCGCCGACCCGCGCGGTGATCACCCGGATCGCCGTCTCGTCCAGGCCGAGGCTCGTGGCCAGCATCCAGCGGAGCTGGTGCGGGTTCTGCAGCGACCCGTACACCGTCAGCGTGCCGTCCAGGTCGTCCCAGGAGGCCAGGTAGCCGCGCGGCTCGATCGGGGCCGTCGTGGTGCGGGAGATCCGGATCGTGTCGGAGACGACCAGGTCGGCCCCTGCCAGGGCGGCGTCGACGTCGCCGGTGCCGTAGTGGTTGTGCAGGATGACGTTGTCCGGCCACTCCTCGTACAGCCGGGGCGCGTCCTGCTCCAGCGCCGCGTCCGCGTCCAGCACGTGCGGCAGCCGCTCGTACTCCACCCGGACCAGCGCCGCGGCGGCCTCGGCCTCGCGGCGCGTGCCCGCGACCACGGCGGCGACCGGCTCGCCGGCGTAGACGACCTTGCCGGTGGCCAGGCAGCGCACGTCGGCGTGCCGTCCGCCGCGCGCGGCCGGCTCGATGAAGTGCGGGATCGGCCCCGCGTGCGCGGCGGCCTCCTCGCCGGTGAGCACCAGCACCACGCCGGGGCTCGCCGCGGCGGCGCGCACGTCGACGTCCACGATCCGGGCGTGCGCCAGCTCGCTGCGCACCACCACGGCGTGCCGCGTCCCGGGCAGGCTGTAGTCGTCCAGGAACCGGCCGCGCCCGGTGAGCAGGGCGGGCCCGTCGGCCTTACGCACCGGCGAGCCGATGGCCCGGACGCCGGCCTTGCCGCTGGTCGTCACGGTCATGGCAGCCGGACTCGCACGCGCTGGCCGGTGCGGTGAAACGGGTTGCGCTTCTCCACGTCGAGCTGGTCCAGCTCGCCGTTCTCGTCCACCTTGCACTGCAGTCCCCGGGTCAGCCGCTCGTGGCTGGTGATGAGGAAGAGCTGTCCGTCGACCGAGGGGAACGGCGGCTCGTGCCAGGTGCCCCGGTACAGGTTGATGGACACGTCGCCGGGGATGATGAACGCCTTGATCTCGTCGAGCACCGGGAAGCCGTTGTCCAGGGGCACCTGCGGCGGCGCCACCACGGCGACGTACGGCCGGCCGCCCAGCGGGATCATCGTCTGGGTCATCTCGACGTGCCGCTCCAGGTAGCGCAGGTTGTCACCGCGCAGGCCGACCCGGAACACCAGGAACTCCGGCGGGGTGTCGGAGTCGAGCCGGACCGGCCCGTGCACGGCGTTGGCGCCCGAGTAGAAGTTGATCGGCAGCTTGGGAGTGGCGTCCAGCGACATCACCTCGCCGTAGGGGGCGAACGCCTCGGCGGTGAACTCCTCGGGCGTGATGACGTGCTGGGGACTGTCAGGACTGAGCAAGGTTTCTCTCCCGTGGTCTCGCGGTGGTCTCGCGGTCGGCTTCTCGCGGTCGGCTTCTCGCGGTCGGCTTCTCGCGGTCGGCTTCTCGCGGGGGGCGTGCCGGCGGTCAGGCCATCAGCAGGGCGGTCAGCTCCCGTACGGCGCAGCCGCCCGGCGGCGAGAGCACCAGGTCGGCCGCCTGGTCCGCCGCCCGTTCGCCGGTCACGGGACGCGCGTACCCGCGGAACTTGCCGAGCAGTTCCTCCCTGCTCAGCGGGGCGCGCCGGTCGCCGGCCGGCAGGTCGACGAAGCTCTCGTACCGCTCGCCACCACGGGTGGTGACGATCACCCGGGTCGCGGTGAACTCGGGGTACAGGGCGTTCATCTCGTCGGACACCCGGATCCGCACCCGGGACGCCACCTGGTGCACCAGCGGGTCGGCCAGCTTGCCGGGCGCGTACTGGGCGCCGGAGACGTCGCGGTCCACGACGGCGACCGCGGCGACGTACGGCAGGCTCAGCGTGCAGGGGATCGCCGACTCGGCCGGCGTCACCGAACGCTCGACCAGGATCCGCGCCACGTCGTACGTCTCCACGTCGATGTCGGCGACCTCGGCCGGGTCCAGGTCGTGCTCGGTGGCGAGGTCCACGCACGCCTGGGCGGCTCCGTGCGTGTGGCGGCAGCCGGCGAAGCGCTTCTGGTGCACCTCCAGGATGGTCCACTCGGTGCCGAGCCCGTCGGTCAGCCGCGGGTCGCCCGCCGCGCCGCCGAACAGCGCGATCATGCCCTTCGGATGTTCCAGCACCTCCGGCCAGCCGCTCAGCCCGGCGTGGGCGTGCAGCGCGCCCTCCACCCCGGACCTGGCGATCTGCCCGGCGAACGCGGGCTTGACGGTGTGCCCGGTGAAGATCTGCTCGATCATCACGGCGGGCACGAAGTATCCCGCCGCGCCCATCGCCGAGGCGATGCCCGCCGCGTCCAGCCCGAGGAGCTTGGCGCAGCCGGCCGCCGCCCCGTAGCCGGCCGCCACCGGGAACCAGCCCTTGGCGGTGGCGCCGGGGTGCAGGACCCGGCCGATCCGGTCGGCCACCTCGTAGGCGGCCACGGCCGCCACGACCAGGTCGCGCAGGCTCGCGCCGGTGGACTCGGCCACCGCGAGCAGCGCCGGCAGCGCGTGGGACGGGTGGAACCCGCCGAACCGGTAGCCGTCCTGGTGCTCCAGCACGTCGGAGGCGCAGCCGTTGAGGTAGGCGGCGTCGGGCACGGAGGTGGCGAAGTCGGTGCCGAGCACCGTGGCCTCCGGCCGTCCGCCGCGCGAGCGGACCAGGCCGGTGATGGCCGCGATCTCCGGCACGCGGCTGCCCGCGAGGGCGACCCCGAAGAAGTCCAGCAGCAGGACCTGCGCCTTGGCCACGACCTCCTCGGGCAGGTCGTCGTAACGCAGGCCGGCCGCGAACCCGGCCAGGGCCGAGGTCGCGCCGGTCGGCTCGCTCATGACACCTCGCCGAGCTGGGCGCGCAGGCGCTGCACGATCTGGCCGAACCGGGGATCCTTGGAGATGTCCAGGCCCCGGGGACGCTCGAAGTCGATGTCCACGATGTCCTGGATGCGGCCGGGGCGCTGCGAGAGCAGCACGACGCGGTCGGCGAGGAACACCGCCTCGGAGATCGAGTGCGTGACCAGGACGACCGTCTTGCCGGTGTCCATCCAGAGCTGCTGCAGCATGGCGTTCATCTGGTCGCGCGTCATCGCGTCGAGCGCGCCGAACGGCTCGTCCATCAGCAGGATGGACGGCCGGTGGATCAGCGCCCGGGCGATGGCGACGCGCTGCTGCATGCCGCCGGACAGCGCGCGAGGGTAGTGCTCCAGGAAGTCGGACAGGCCGACGCTCTCGGCGAGCGCCTCGGCCCGCTCGCGGCGTTCCTTCTTCTTGACCCGCTTCACCTCGAGGGGCAGCGCGATGTTCTTCCAGATCTTGCGCCACGGCATGAGCGTGGCCTGCTGGAAGACGAACCCGAGCGAGCCCAGCGCCTCCTGCGACGGGTTGGCGTCGCCTTCGGCGAACAGCGTCTTGTCGCCGATCGTGATCGAGCCCTCGGTCGGGGTGATCAGGCCGCCGAGCATGCGCAGCAGGGTGGTCTTGCCGCAGCCCGACGGTCCCAGCAGGACGACGAACTCCCGGGGCTTGATCTCCAGGTCGGTCGGCAGCAGTGCGCGGACCCGCCCGGCGTCGGTCGTGTACTCCTTCCCGACGCCCTTGATGGAGATCGCCGCGCCGCCGGCGGGCGCGGGATCCGGCGACGGCGTGACGCCGGCGGGATGGTTCATCGTTACTCCACGGTCGGTGGTGCTGGTGCTGGCAGGGGCGCCGTCAGTCGACATACGCGGTCGCCGACAGCTCGTCCCAGGCTCCGCCTGGTCCGGGGTCGCGATACTCGGTGGTGGGGGCCGCGTCCGAGCGGATGAACGACATCGTTCCGCCACGCGAGTAGAGCGGGCCGTGGAAGACGTGCGGGGACCGGAAGAAGTAGCCGCCGGTCCTGATGACGCCGAGCGGCCCCATCATGACGTCTCCGTAGATCTTGAAGGACTCCTCGTACTGGGGGTGGGCCTCCTCCAGCGGCGACTTCCAGCCCGGCATCATCCCCGCGAGGTAGACGAAGACCGTGTCGTCGGAGCGCAGCACCTTGGACATGGCGCCCGTCTCCAGTTGGACCTCGCCGCTCCATCCGGCGGGCACCCACGGCTCGCGCTCGGTGGCGATCCGCAGCGGCGGCTCGCCGGAGCCGGTGCCCGGCGCGAAGCCGGGCGCTCCCCAGAAACCGCAGTAGACGGTGAGCCCGCGCACCGAGGCGACCAGGTCGAGGGCCGTGCCGGCCTGCGCGTAGACGTAGTCGCCGACGCGCAGCGGCTCGCCGTCGAGGACGCCCTCGCCGCCGATGACGAACAGGTCCACCGCGCTGGCCAGCACTCCGGAGTGCCGTCCGGTGAGGCGGTGGATCGCGGTCTCCGCGCCGGTGCCGGCGTCGCCGCTGAGCAGCCGCTTCCGCCCGCTCTGGGCGGCGCCGAAGTCGCCCTCGGGGACCGCCTGCCACGGCACGTCCTGGCTCTGGATGAAGTCGACGTCAGGCCTGTTCCACATCACATGCTCCCTGGATCGGTGTCCGCGCCGGCCGCCCGGCGTCCCAGCATCCGGCCGAAACCGAGGGCCGGGGTGACACTCATGCCGCTCACGAAGGACTTGCCGGACAAGGTGCTGCCACCGAGGACCTCGCCCGCCGCCCACAGGTTCTCGAACGGCCCGTCGGGGCCGAGGACCCGCAGCTCGCCGTCCACCGCGAGGCCGGCCGGGCTCTTGAGCGTGGAGCCGTGGTTCAGCACCGCGTGGAACGGCGGCTCGGCGATGGGGGCGGGCAGGTGCGTCCGGCCGAACTCGTCCCTGCCCGAGGCGACGGCCTCGTTGTAGGCCGCCACGGTGCGGGCCAGCCCGTCGGCGTCGAGGCCGGCGGCCTGCGCGAGCGTCCGCAGGTCATCGGCCATGGCGAACGACGGGTGACCGGCGAACGCGTCGTCCAGTTCCGTCTCGCTCCAGGTCGGGAACAGCGCGGGCGCCTCCCGGCGGATCGTGGCGTCGTACACCACCCAGAACTTCAGCTCGGGCTGCTCCAGCAGGGCGTTCTCGCGGAGGTCGACGCTCGGCGCGTCCTCGGCCACGAACCGCTCGCCCCGGGCGTTCACGTGGATCTCCCACGGCTGCCGGGCCTGCGGGGTCAGCGCCGGGTAGTCGTCCAGATGCACGGTCTCCCACGAGCTGCCGGACTTGAGCACGCCGCCGTACGTCGGGAGGAACCGTTCCTGGCCGCGTACCCGCCCGCCCGCGGCCACGGCCGCGAGGAGGCCGGAGCCGTCCGCGCCGGGCGAGCCGGGGCCCGCCAGCGGCGAGCCCGCGGTGAACCGGGGGAACAGCTCGGGGTTGCCGGCGTAGCCGCCGCTGGTGAGGATGACGACCCGCGCCTCGATGTCGTGGAGCGTTCCATCCGGCCGGCGGACGGTCAGCCCGTCCACCCGGCCGGGCGCCGAGGCGAGCAGCTCGACCAGCTCGGTGTTCAGCTCCAGCGTCACGGAACCGGCCGTGGCCTCCTCGAACGCGGGCGCGAGCACGTCCAGCACCGACCGGCCCGCGTTGCGCCCCCAGTAGGTGCGCGCCAGCAGGTACGGCTCGTGGAAGTGCAGCACCGCCGGGGCCTCGGGGTCCATGTCGAACCCGGACTCCATCAGCCACTCGATGGTGGCGGGCGCGTGGCTCACCGCGAGCCTGACGAGGACGGGGTCGGCGGTGTTCTTGCTGATCCGCATGACGTCGTCGAAGTGCAGGTCGGGGCTGTCGCGGATGCCCTTGGAGCGCTGGAGCGAGGTGCCGCCCGCGGAGAGCTGGCCCCAGGAGCGCCACAGCGTGCCGCCGATCCGGTCGGCCTTCTCGATGACGGTGACCCGCAGCCCGTGGCGCGCGGCCTCGATGGCGGCCGGCAGGCCGGCCGTGCCGGCGCCGATCACCACGAGGTCCGTCGTGGCCGGCCTACCGGTCATCGCGCGTGCCCCGGAGTCGTGATGTGCAGCATGAACGAACCCCTCAGACCGCGTCGACGAACGTCGTGTTCACGAAGTCGGTGACGGGCCGGGACTTGTCCTTCATGATCCCCGACTTGCGCATGAGCTCGACGGCGCTCTCCCACGCGGCCACGTCGATCGACAGGAACTTGCCGTTCTTCGGCGTGCTCACCTTGACCTCGCCCGCGACCTTGGCCTTGGCCAGCTCCTTGTCGGAGACCTCGATCTCGTTGAGCTTGCCCATGGCCTCCAGCACCTTGTCGCCGTTGGCGGGGTCGGCCATGAACTCCCAGGCCTTGCGGCAGGCGCGCAGGAAGCCGGTGATCGCCTCGCCCTCCTTCTCCGCGGTCTCCCGGGTGACGAGGTAGGAGTCGCCGGGCAGCACCGCGAACTCGTCGGTGTTGAGGTAGTGCAGGTCGATGTTCTTCTGCTTGAACGAGGTCTCGGTGCCGATGAAGGTGATGAACCCGTCCACGTCGCCGCGCCGCAGGAACTCCAGCGAGCCCACGTCGGCGCCGGTCACGACCTTCTTCACCTTCGACGGGTCGAGCCCGGCGGCCACCGACATCGCGTCGAGCTGCAGCTCGGTGGTGCCGCCCTTGGAGATGACGCCGATGGTCTTGCCCTGCCACTGCTCGGGGTGGGTCAGGGGCTTGTCCGGCAGCGACGCGACGCTGTACTGGCTGACCTGGTCCTTCTGGCCGATCGTCACCACCTCGGTGTTCTGGTCGGCGATGAGCGGGCAGGTGATGACGGAGGCGGCCTTGCCGAACATCGCCTGCTTGGCGGCGACCTGCGAGATGGGGCTGGCGGTGCCGGTGCCGCCGACCGAGGTGATCAGCAGGCCCTCCTCCGCGAAGAAGCCCTGATGGGCCGCCACGTACACATCGCAGTGCGCGATGATGTGCTGGAACGGGGTCATGTAGACGAGGTTGCGCAGGTCGGCGCCCCCGGGCCCGGAGGAGGCGGCCGTCGTGGTGCCGGCGTCGTCCGACCCGCAGCCGATGAGGAACTGGCTCCCGGCCAGCGTGCCGACGATCAGCCCGGTCGTCTTGAAGAAATTGCGGCGATCCATGGGATGCGTCCTGTTCTCGGAGGTTCTCGGAAATTCTCAGAGGGAGGTGGGGCGGCCGGACGACTCGTGCCACGGGATCGCGAATCGCCGGATGGCCGCCGTGATGGCGTAGAGAAGGAAGCCGAGCACCGTCATCACGATCACGGCGGCGAAGAGCATGTCGGTGCGCAGGCTGGCGAGCATCGTCGTGGCGAGGGCGCCGAGCCCTTCGTCGCCGCCGAGGTATTCACCGACGACCGCGCCGGTGATCGCGAAGACGATCCCCAGCTCGACACCGGTGAGCACGTACGGCAGTGAGGACGGGATGTCGAGCGAGATCACGCGCTTCCACCAGGGGGCCTGGATGACGCGCATGAGGTCGCGGTGACCGGGGTCGATCGAGCGGATCCCCAGGATGGTGTTCTGCATCATGACGAAGAACGCGATGATCGCCGCCATGAAGATCTTGGAGGTCGTCCCGAACCCGAACCACAGCAGGAAGAGCGGCACGATCGCCACCTTCGGCACCACCTGGGTGGCGACGAGGAACGGCGAGAGCACCCGCTCCAGGTTGCGAGCCTTGCCGAGGACGATCCCGAGGCCGATCCCGACGGCGGCGGCGAGCGCGAAGCCGACGAGCGTCTCGTACAGGGTGACCTGGATGGCGTCGTAGATCATCGTGCCCTGCATCAGCTCGATCATCGCGGTGCCGACCTGCTCGGGCGGCGGCAGCATGAGCGAGCTCACGTCGAACAGGAGGGTGTAGGCCTTCCAGATGCCGAGGAACACCAGGAGGAGCAACGGGGTGGTGATCCACAGCATCACCGGTGAAGCGGCCCACTTCTTACGGGACACGCGAGGTCTGGGGCCCTCGGGGGCGAGGTCAGGGCTCGGCATGTAGATCTCCATACTCACGGTTGTATCGCTTAGCGGAACGCCGTACCGGTAGGGAGGATGCTAGATGTGCCCTGGAGCGAGGGTCAAGGTTCTGTCTCCCCATTTTTCCAAATGAGAGCAAAGTGACCGATTTGTACCGATATGACACTCTATAAGGAGATAACAGGGAACGACAAAGCGGACACGAAACGTGATGTCCACAGGTGAAAGGGGACGCCGCCGACACCCGTAGAACTCCGGACCCCGCCGCGCGCGACGTCGCCGGATGACTCCCGGAGAGTGCGGAGAGGGGTGGTTACGGCTGGGCGGGCCGGTAGCCGAGCTGCCGCGACACCTCGGCCGCGGCCTCCTTGACGAGCCGGCCGTACTCCTCGGTCTCGCCGGCGCTGAGGCGGCTGACCGGGCCGCAGACCGAGATGGAGCCGTAGACGCGGCCGGTGGCCTCATAGACGGGAGCGGCCACCGAGGCCGCGCCCTGCTGACGCTCGCCGAGGCTCACCGCGTAGCCGCGCCGCCGGGTGAGCTCGAGCTCCTCGAGCAGGCGGTCGGAGTCCTGGATGGTGATCGGGGTCAGCGCGTCGAGCGGCCCGGAGGCCAGGCAGGAGCGGATCTCGTCGGGCTCCATCGCGGCGAGGATGGCCTTGGACGAGCCGCCGGCGTGCAGCGGATAGAGCCGGCCGAGCTGCACCGACATCTGGATCTCCTGCGGAGACAGCACCTGCGTCAGGTACATCCGCTGGTAGCCGTAGCGGACGGACAGCGTGGCGGTCTCGCGGGTGCGGGCCACGAGGCGTTCGAGGTGCGGCTGCGCGATCCGCGGCACCTCCATCTGCGCCATGGCCGCGAGGCCCACGCTCACCGCGCCGGGCCCGAGACGGTAGCGGCGGGTGCGCTCGTCGAAGGAGAAGAAGTCGGCGGCGACCAGGGTGCGCACCACGCGGTGCACCACGGCCTTGCTCAGGCCGAGCGATCGGGCCAGCTCCGAGACCCCGATGTCGGGCTCCTTGGCGGCGGCCACAGCGAAGATCACCTGAAGGGCGCGCTCCACACCGCTGCTCGTCTGCCCCTCGTCGGACGTGCCGGCGCCGTTCGCCGGCGGACGCCCGGTGTCTCCCGAGTTCATGTTCTCAACCGACCGCACAAAGCCAAAGCATAGCCGCGATCCGTGCACCACCGGCTCCCGGCGAACGGGTTAATTGTCCCGTTTCGCGAACATCTGCGCGTGGCCTTGCGCGGAACCGGCGGAAACCGGGGGAGTGGCCGGTGAATCCGCTCCGAGGTCGCCGTGTCCCCGGCGCGCGCCGGGAATTCCAGTGCCGTCCGCACCATGACGTGCCGACGAGTGCGCGATGGTCCTTCGCCCGGCGAATCCCCGCTCCCGCCTCTTGTCCTTTCTCGTGGAATCGCCCTGGGCGCCAGGTCAGCGGGCGTGCGCGCCCTCCCGTCGTCGCCGGACGCCGCGTACCGATCTCGGCCGGAAGAGGGGCCGGCGAGCGAAATCCGGCGGCCCGCGGATTCGCGCCGGTGATTGAAAGGTAAACCAGGCTATTTCGTCCCGCTTAAAGCCCGGCGGCACCGGCGTACGACGCTGTTCCCGGCCTCCGGGATCTCCATTCAGGACGAGGCGTTCACGGCCGTGAAAAAGTCATTTCCGGGGCTTCCAGCTCCGTGACCAACGCGCTTGGACCTCCTGTGATGGGTCGTCGCGCACGTCCCCCGATGGAGCAACTCCCCGCCCTGGCCTACCCCGGGGGCGGCGACAAGGTCGCCACCTACCGCCGACCGGGCAGGTGAGCGCCGCCACCGCGCATCTCCTCCTCGACGTCGCGGACGGCCATGGCCAGGGCGCTGGTCAGCTCCGGCAGGCGGTCCCGTGAGAACCGGACGGTGGGCAGTGACACCGAGAGCGCGGCCAGGGCCCGGCCGTCCTCGCCGCGCACGGGCCGGCCGACGGCGGTGACGCCCGACTCGGTCCTGCCGGCGTTGATGGCGAAACCCCGCTCGCGGACGGTCCGCAGCTCGCGGCGGAGCGCCGCCAGGCTGGGGCGCTGGTCGAGGCGCCCGGCCCACTTCGCCTCGCTGTAGAGCGCGTCGAGGCGCTCCGGCGGCAGGTCGGCGAGCAGGACCTTGCCGCCCGAGGCCAGGTGCGCGGGGAAGACCATGCCCTCGCGGTTGCCGACCCGCAGCGCTTGCGCGCACTCCACCGATCCGATGAACCGTACGTGGTCACCGGCCAGGATCACCAGGTTGGCGCTCTCGCGGACCCGCTCGACCAGGGCGGCCAGGTGCGGCATGGCGACCGAGCGCAGCAGCGCGGTGCGCGACTGGGAGCTCGCGCCCAGCGACAGGACCGGCCCGGCGGCGTAGCGGCGGTCCCTGGTCTGGATCGCGAAGTCCCGGTACACCAGCATCGCCAGCAGCCGGTGCGCGGTGGAGGGCGCCACCCCGAGCCGTTCCGCCGCCTCGCCCACGCCGAACGGGCCCTCGACCTGGAGCAGGACCGCGAGCTGGAGGGCATGATCGACACTGCGCACGGAGTAGTTGGGTGGATTCTTCAGAGCAGAATCTCCTGTTCTTTTCCTGTGCCCAGAATACAAGCTTGCACCACGGCGCCGCCGGTGCGCCGCCGTGCCATCCCCGCGCCGAGGCCGTGTCACGGCACGTCGAAGGAGCCAGACATGACTGAGAACGCGAACTCCCCGGTTCGCCTCGCCGTGGTCGACTCACCGGACCAGCCGACGCCGTCGGCGGCGCTGGAAGAGCTGTACCACGGCTTCGAGAAGGAGCTGCTGGTCCCGCTGTGGACCGAGATCGGCGACCTGATGCCGGCGCACCCGCGCTCCAGGGCGGTCCCGCACCTGTGGCGGTGGGACAACCTGCTCGCGCTGGCCGACCGGGCCGGGCACCTGGTGCCCGTCGGCCGCGGCGGGGAGCGGCGGGCGATCGCGCTGGCGAACCCGGCGCTGGGCGGCCGGCCGTTCGCGACGCCGACGCTGTGGGCCGCGATCCAGTACCTGATGCCGGGCGAGGACGCCCCGGAGCATCGGCACACCCAGCACGCGTTCCGGTTCGTCGTCGAGGGCGAGGGCGTGTGGACCGTGGTCGGCCGCGACCCGGTGCCGATGCGCCGCGGCGACTTCCTGCCCCAGGCCGGCTGGAACTGGCACGCCCACCACAACGCGACCGACAAGCCGATGGCCTGGATCGACGGCCTGGACATCCCGTTCCAGTACGTCACCGAGGCGCAGTTCTTCGAGTTCGGCCGTGACGAGATCACCGCGGCCGAGCGCACCACCCCCGAGCGCTCCCGGTCGGAGCGGCTCTGGGGGCACCCCGGCCTGCGCCCGGTCTCCGCGCCCGGAGCCCGGCCCGGCACCCCGCTGCTGGCCTACCGGTGGGCCGACACCGACCGCGCGCTGACGGACCAGCTCGCACTCGAGGCCGAGGGCCACCCCGGGACGGTCGAGCCGGGCCACGCGGCGGTGCGCTACACCAACCCCACCACGGGCGGCGACGTGCTCCCGACCATCCGGGTGGAGATGCACCGGATCCGCGGCGGGGCCGAGACCGCGCCCCTGCGCGAGGTCGGCTCCTCGGTGTACCAGGTCTTCGACGGCAGCGGGCGGGTCACGGTCGGCGACGCGTCCTGGTCGGTCACCCGCGGCGACCTGTTCGTGGTCCCGTCGTGGGTGCCGTTCTCGGCCAGGTCCGAGGCCACGGCGTCCGACTCCGACTCGGGCGCCCTCGACCTCTTCAGATTCAGTGACGGGCCGATCTTCGAGGCGCTCCGCCTCGACCGCGCCCACGTGGAAGGACAGACCTCATGAAGCTCGCCACCATCCGCACCGCCGACGGCGCCACCCGGGCCGTACGTGTGGAGGGGGAGACCCTGGTCGACCTCGGTTTCGCCGACGTCGGCGAACTGCTGGCCCAGCCGGACTGGGCCGGGCGGGCCGCCCGTGCGCAGGGGAGCGCGGTCGAGAGCGCCGGCTACGCGCCGGTCGTCCCCCGCCCCGGCAAGATCGTCTGTGTCGGCCTCAACTACCGCAACCACATCCTGGAGATGGGACGGGAGCTGCCGGAGTACCCGACGCTGTTCGCCAAGTACGCCGAGGCGCTCATCGGGGCCGACGACGAGATCCGGCTGCCGCCGGAGTCCGGCCAGGTCGACTGGGAGGCCGAGCTCGCCGTCGTCATCGGCACGTCCGTGCGGCGGGCGGGCGAGGCCGAGGCGGCCGAGGCCATCGCCGGGTTCGCCGTCCTCAACGACGTCACCATGCGCGACTGGCAGTACCGCTCGGCGATGTGGCTGCAGGGCAAGACGTGGGAGGGCAGCACGCCGTTCGGTCCCTACCTGGTCACCCCCGACGAACTTCCCGGCGGCACCCGGCCGTCGCTCACCCTGACCGGGTCCGTCGACGGCGAGGTGGTGCAGCGGGCCGACACCTCGGACCTCGTGTTCGATCCCGTCGCCCTGGTGCGCTACGTCTCCACGATCATCACGCTCAACCCGGGCGACGTCATCGCCTCCGGCACCCCCGGCGGCGTGGGACACGCCCGCAAGCCCGCCCGCTACCTCGCCGAGGGCAGCGTCCTGACCACCGAGATCACCGGGCTGGGACGGTCCGAGGCGAAGACCGTCGCCGAGCCGGTGGCCTGATGGCCGCGAGCAGGAGCCGCGCCGACGGCCTGCGCTGGACGGCCCAGGGGAGCGAGCTCTTCTTCGGGGTGTTGCGGGCCCTGCCGGACGAGCGGCTGGCCGGGCCGACGGCGCTCGACGGCTGGACAGGCCGGCATCTGCTGGCCCACGTCGCCGCCAACGCCGACGCGCTGGTCAACCTGGCGCACTGGGCGCGCACCGGGGAGGAGACGCCGATGTACTCCTCTCCGGGCCGGCGCGACGCCGACATCGAGGCCGGCGCCACCCGGCCGGCGGCCGAGCTGCGCGCCTGGGCCACGCGGTCGGCCGACGTACTGGACGCGCGGCTGGCCGAGCTGGACGAGTCGCAGTGGGCCCGGCGGGTCCGCACCGCCCAGGGCCGCACCGTCCCGGCCGGGGAGATCCCCTGGATGCGCGCCCGCGAGGTCATGGTGCACGCCGTCGACCTCGACGCCGGGGTGGGCTTCGACGCCCTCCCGGCCGGCTTCCTCGCCGCGCTGATCGACGACATCACCGCCAAGCGGTCCGGCGCCGGCGACGGCCCCGCGCTCACCCTCACGGCCACCGGCCACGACGGCGCCTGGGCCGTGTCCGGCGCCGGCGACCCCACGCCGGTGACCGGCAGCCTCGCCGGCCTCGCGGCCTACCTCTCCGGCCGGCGGAGCGACGGTGTCACCGCCGCCGGCGACCGGCCGGCGCCCGAACTCCCCCGGTGGCTCTAGCTCCCGGCGCGACGTGATGGAAGGAAGACCGGACATGTCCGAAGACGGTAACGACGTCGACGTGGTGGTGGTCGGCGGCGGGATCGGCGGCCTGGCCAACGCCCTCGCCCTGACGGGCAAGGGCCTGCGGGTGCGGGTGCTGGAGCAGGCCTCCCAGTTCGGTGAGGTCGGCGCCGGTCTGCAGATCGCGCCCAACTGCACCCGCATCCTCGACCGCTGGGGCCTGCTCGACGAGGTCAAGTCGCTCGGCGTGCTCCCCGAGAGCATCGTCATGAAGGACGCCGTCGACGCCGACGTCCTCACCCGGCTCGACCTGCACGACGTGGAGCGGCGCTACGGCTTCCCGTACCTGGTGATCCATCGCAGCGACCTGCACGGCACGCTGCTGCGCGCCTGCCAGCGGGCGGGGGTGGACCTCGTCAACGACGTCACGGTGACCGCGTACGAGCAGGCCGAGGGCGGCGCCGTAGCCGTCCACGACGGAGGGCGGGAGTTCGGGGAGGTCGTCCTGGCCGCCGACGGCCTCCACTCGGTGGCCCGCCGGATCCTGAGCGACGACCAGCCGGTCAGCTCCGCGTACGTCGCCTACCGGGGCGCCATCCCGGTCGACCGGGTCGCCGACCTCGACGTACGCCTCAAGGACGTGGTCGTCTACGTCGGCCCCCGGTGCCACTTCGTCCAGTACCCACTGCGCCACGGCGAGATGTTCAACCAGGTCGCGGTGTTCGAGTCGCCGAAGGCGCGAGCCGGCGAGGAGGACTGGGGCACGCCGGACGAGCTCGACGGAGCCTTCGAGGCCACCTGCGCCCAGGTGCGGGCCGGGCTGCCGCTGATGTGGCGTGACCGCTGGTGGCGGATGTTCGACCGGGACCCGCTCGCGGACTGGGTCCGGGGCCGGATCGCCCTCACCGGCGACGCCGCCCATCCGCCGCTGCAGTATCTCGCGCAGGGCGCGGTCATGGCCATCGAGGACGCCTGGGTGCTGGCCGAGCACGTGGGCGCACAGGGCGTGACCGGCTCGGCGGCCTCGGGGACTCCGACGGGCGTCGACTGGGACGCCGCGCTGGCGGCCTACAACGCCGTCCGCCCGGAGCACTGCCGCCGCGTGCTGACCACGGCACGGGCCTGGGGAGACCTGTGGCACCACGACGGGGACGAGCGGCTGTGGCGCAACGAGGTGCTCCGTGACCGCGACGTCTACGACTACGACTACGTGGACTGGCTGTTCGGGCCGACCGCTCTCACGCCCGGCGAGCTGTCCCCGATGTACCCGTCTCGTGCCCGTCGCGCCGGGTAAGGAAAGCGGTAAACTACACAAAGTTCGTATGAGGAACTGTTGTTCGCATAGCGAACACTGAAGGAGGACGGCATGGGTGGGGCCTTCGTCTACGCCGCGGCGCGCACACCGTTCGGCAGGTTCAACGGCGCGCTCGCCGGGGTCCGTCCGGACGACCTGGCCGCCACAGCCCTGCGCGGCGCCCTGGCCAAGGTCCCCGAGCTGGATCCGGCCGCCATCGGCGACGTCGTCTGGGGCAACGCCAACGGCGCGGGCGAGGACAACCGCAACGTCGGCCGGATGGCCGTCCTGCTGGCCGGGCTGCCGGTCAGCGTGCCCGCCACCACGGTCAACCGGCTGTGCGGATCGAGCCTCGACGCGGCCATGATCGCCTCCAGGACCGTGGAGAGCGGCGACGCCGACATCGTGGTCGCCGGGGGAGTGGAGTCGATGACGCGGGCCCCGTGGGTGCTGCCCAAGCCGTCGCGCGCCTTCCCCGCCGGAGACGCTACCGCCGTCTCGACCACGCTCGGCTGGCGGCTGGTGAACCCGAGGATGCCCGAGGAGTGGACGGTCTCCCTGGGCGAGGCCAACGAGCAGTTGCAGGAGACCTACTCCATCTCCCGGGAGCGGCAGGACGCCTTCGCGGCCCGCTCCCACGCGCTGGCCGACGCCGCCTGGAACTCCGGCTTCTACGACGACCTGGTCGTGCCGGTCGAGGGCGCCGACCTCGCGCGCGACGAGGGCATCCGCCCCGGCACCACCCCGGAGATCCTCGCCGGGCTCAAGCCCGTCTTCCGCCCCGGCGGCACCATCACGGCCGGCAACGCCTCGCCGATCAACGACGGCGCCTCGGCCGTCGTGCTCGGCTCGGAGGCCGCCGCGAGCCGCGTCGGCGCCGACCCGATCGCCCGCGTCGCGGGCCGCGGCGCCTCGGCACTGGAGCCCCAGCTGTTCGGGTACGCGCCGGTCGAGGCCGCCGACCGGGCGCTGCGCCGGGCCGGCATCGGCTGGGACGACGTCGGGGCCGTCGAGCTGAACGAGGCGTTCGCCGTGCAGTCGCTGGTCTGCCTGGACGCGTGGAAGATCGACCCCGACATCGTCAACACCAGGGGCGGCGCCATCGCCATCGGCCACCCGCTCGGCGCCTCCGGCGGACGAGTCCTCGGCACCCTCGCCCACGTGCTGCGCGAACGGCGTGAGCGGTGGGGCGTGGCCGCCATCTGCATCGGCGTCGGCCAGGGCCTGGCCGTCGTCCTCGAGAACGTGAGCGCTTCCTGACCTCCCCAGGCGCTTCCTGACCTTCTCCCCAGGGCTGAAGCCCGGGGCCTCCAGCAAAGGACATCCGATGACCTTGGTCACCGCCGATCCAGGCGCCGCCGTCGCGGGCATCGCGGACGGCTCCACCGTCCTCATCGGCGGGTTCGGCATGGCCGGCATGCCGGTCACCCTGATCGACGCGCTGATCCGGCAGGGCGCCACCGATCTGACCGTGGTCAGCAACAACGCCGGCAACGGCGACACCGGCCTGGCGGCGCTGCTCGCGGCCGGCCGGGTGCGCAAGATGATCTGCTCGTTCCCCCGGCAGAGCGACTCCTGGGTCTTCGACTCCCTCTACCGGGAGGGGCGGATCGAGCTGGAGCTGGTGCCGCAGGGCAATCTCGCCGAGCGGATGCGCGCCGCCGGCGCCGGGATCGGCGCCTTCTACAGTCCCACCGGCGTCGGCACGCCCCTGGCCGAGGGCAAGGAGACGCGCACCATCGACGGCCGCGACCACGTGCTGGAATATCCGATCAAGGGTGACGTCGCGCTCATCCGCGCCCACGTGGGCGACCGGATGGGCAACCTCGTCTACCGCAAGACCGCCCGCAACTTCGGGCCCGTCATGGCGACCGCCGCGACGACGACGATCGCCGAGGTGCACCGGGTCGTCGAGGTCGGCGAGCTGGATCCCGAGACCGTCGTCACCCCTTGCGTCTACGTTGACCGGATCCTCGACCTGAGCGCAGCGGAGGTCTCAGCGTGACCGTCTCCCTCAACCCCGACACCAACCCCGACGTGCACCCCGACGCCCGGACCGTCGAGCACACCGGCCGCGGCCCGCTCGACCGCGACGAGCTGGCCGCCCTCGTGGCCCGCGACATCCCGCCGGGGTCGTTCGTCAACCTCGGCATCGGACAGCCGACCACGGTCGCCGACCACCTCCCCGCGGGCTCCGGGGTCATCCTGCACACCGAGAACGGCATGCTCGGGATGGGCCCCGCCGCGCACGGCGACGAGATCGACCCCGACCTGACCAACGCTGGCAAGATGCCCGTCACCGAGCTGCCGGGCGCCTCCTACTTCCACCACGCCGACTCCTTCGCGATGATGCGCGGCGGCCACCTCGACGTGTGCGTGCTCGGCGCCTACCAGGTGTCCGAGCGTGGCGACCTGGCCAACTGGCACACCGGCGCCCCCGACGCGATCCCCGCCGTGGGAGGCGCCATGGATCTGGCCATCGGCGCCAAGAACGTGTTCGTCATGATGACGCTGTTCGCCAGGGACGGCACGCCCAAACTCGTCCCGGAGTGCACGTACCCGCTGACCGGGCTGGCCTGCGTGAGCCGTCTCTACACCGACCGGGCGATCTTCCACCTCGGCCCGGACGGCGTGACGGTCGCCGAGACCTACGGCACGACCGTCGAGGAGCTCGCCTCCCGGCTGGACGTCACCCTGCGCACCCTCGGCGGCCGCGAGGACGCCGGCTAGAACGCGGCTGGAGCCGGGCCTCACGGGCCGTCCGCGAACGTTCCGAGAACGGCGGCCGGCCCCTCAGGACGTCCGCGAACGTTCCGGGCGCGGCCAGGGCCGCCCGCCCAGGCGCTCCACGTCCGTGTTGAACCGCTTGAGGTAGGCGGCGAAGGCGGCGACGTCCTCGGGCGACCAGTCGGCCAGCACCTTCTCCAGGCCCCGGATGTTCCGGGCGTGCTCCTCGTCGAGATGGCGCTCACCCGCCGACGTGAGGCGGAACTTGCGCGCCATGCCGCCCTCGGGATCGGGGATGCGCTCGACCAGCCCGTCGCGCAGCAGGGCCGTGGTCTGGCGGTTGAGGGTGGAGACGTCCAGGCAGAACGCGTCGCTGAGCTGCCCGATGGACATCGGGCCCTCCATCCGCAGGCGGCTGAGCAGGGTGTAGGCGCTGCGGTCGACGTGGCGGAAACGCCCGAGCAGCATCGTCTCGTACTCGATCAGATGCGTGGGCTTGTCCATGCCGGTCCTACTCCCTTGGCGCGCCTGCGTGTCTGCCTTGTGATGTGTAACCCCCATATTATGTGCATGTCACACACCATGTGTAGAGTGCACATCATCTGTGTCGGTCCGGAGTGCGAGGGAGTTCCGCGTGGGGGAGCCCGCGACCCGTTCCCGCCCTCAGGGCATCGTGATCGTGATGGCGGTGGCCGGCATCGTCGCCTCGCTCACCCAGACCCTGGTGGTGCCGCTGATCGGTGAGCTGCCCCGGCTGCTGGGCACCAGCGCGTCCAACGCCTCCTGGGTGATCACCGCCACGCTGCTGGCCGGAGCCGTCACGACGCCGGTGACCGGCCGGCTCGGCGACCTCTACGGCAAGCGCCGCATGATGCTCGTCTGCTCGGTGCCGCTCGTCGTGGGCTGTGTGATCTGCGCGCTGGCCGGCTCCCTCGCGCCGATGATCGTGGGCCGTGGCCTGCAGGGCATGGGCATGGGCCTGATCCCGCTGGGCATCAGCGCGCTGCGCGACCTGCTGCCGCCCGAGCGGCTGGGCCCCTCCATCGCGCTGATGAGCTCCTCCATGGGCATCGGCGGCGCGCTCGGGATGCCGATCGCGGCCGGGGTGGCCGAGTACGCCAGCTGGCGGGTGCTGTTCTGGGGCACGGCCGCGCTCAGCGTGCTGGTGGCCGTGCTGATCGGCACGCTGGTGCCGCCCACGCCCGCCCGGACCCCGGGACGCCTCGACGTCGTCGGCGCGCTCGGCCTGGGCGCCGGGCTGGTGTGCCTGCTGCTGGGCGTGTCCAAGGGGGCCGACTGGGGCTGGACCAGCGGCACCACGCTCGGCCTGCTGGGCGCCGCGCCGGTCGTCCTGCTCGCGTGGGGCTGGTGGGAGCTGCGCGACGACACTCCGCTGGTCGACCTGCGGGTCACCGCCCGGCGTCAGGTGCTGCTCACCAACCTCGCCTCGATCGTGGTCGGCTTCGCCATGTACGCCCAGGCGCTGATCATCATGCAGATCCTGCAGCTTCCGAAGGCCACCGGCTACGGCCTGGGCCAGTCGATGCTGGCCGCCGGCCTGTGGATGGCGCCCTCGGGCCTGATGATGATGCTCGTCTCACCCGTCGGCGCCCGGCTGTCGGCCGCCCGCGGCCCCAAGGTCACGCTGATCACCGGCAGCCTCATCATGGCGCTCGGCTACGGCTCCTCCCTGGTCCTGCTCGGCTCACCCTGGGGCATGCTGGTCGTCACCTGCGTCTGCAGCATCGGCATCGGTTTCGCCTACGGCTCGATGCCGGCCCTCATCATGGGCGTCGTGCCCCGTTCGGAGACCGCGGCGGCCAACAGCTTCAACACGTTGATGCGGTCCATCGGCACCACGACCTCGGCGGCCGTGATCGGCCTGGTCCTGTCGCAGATGACCATCCGGTTCGGGTCGGCGATGGTGCCCTCGGAGGGCGGCTTCCGGGTCGGCATGCTCATCGGCTGCGGCGCCGCGCTGACCGCCGCGGCGATCACCCTGGCCCTTCCGCGCCGGGCCGCGCAGCCCGAGGCGCACGCCGAGCCGATCGTTCCCGCCGCGAGCCACTGATAGCGGGCGCGCGATCGTCCCGGCGCCTGAGCGTGCCTTGACCGGAGCCTGCTGCGGCAGCGCACCACGGCTGGTACAGTCAATGGCGATCGAACAAGTGAGCGATAACCAAGCTCGCAACCCCCGGATTCGTCCGTGCGGAGCGCTTCAAGCCGGACGTCCCTGTCAGGAGCCGGTCGGTCGATGAGTTTCGCGGCTCCCGATGGTCCCTATGGCAAACATCGGAACGGAGAACAGCCGTGAGCGAGCCCAAGACCCGCACCCTTGAGGTGCCCGGCGCCATCCTGCACTACGACGTGCGGGAGGCCGAGGCGGGCACCGAGCCGATCCTGCTGATGATCGGGTCGCCGATGGACGCCACCGGGTTCGCCGGCCTGGCCGAGCGTTTCCGGGACCGTACGGTGGCGACCTACGACCCGCGCGGCATCGGCCGCAGCGAGCGGACCGACGGCGCCGCCGAGTCGACGCCCGACCAGCACGCCGACGACCTGCACCGGCTGATCACCGCGCTCGGCGGCGGACCGGTGGACATCTTCGCCAGCAGTGGCGGGGCGGTCAACGCCCTGGCGCTGGTGGCCCGGCATCCGGAGCAGGTGCGCACCCTCGTGGCCCACGAGCCGCCGGCCGCCCCGGTGCTGCCGGACCGTGAGCAGGCGATGGCCGCGATCGCGGACGTCCGCCGGACGTACGAGCGCGAGGGCTTCGGGCCGGCGATGGTGAAGTTCATCGCGGTCAGCAGCCTGCGGGGCGAGATCCCGGCCGACCTCGCCGGACGGCCGGCTCCGAGCCCGGGCGACTTCGGCCTGCCGGCGGAAGACGACGGTTCCCGCGACGACGCGCTGTTCGCGCAGAACCTCATCAGTTGCACGCACTACGAGCACGACTTCGAGGCGCTGCGCGCGGCGTCGACCCGCGTCGTCATCGGCGTCGGAGCCGAGTCGGAGGGGGAGATGGCCCACCGCGCGGGCGTGGCGGTCGCCGAGCGGCTGGGCACGACCCCCGTGACCTTCCCCAGCCACCACGGCGGTTTCCTCGACGGCGACTTCGGCATGAAGGGCGACCCGGACGCCTTCGCCGTCACCCTCCGCCAGGTCCTGGCCGGCTGAGACGGCCCGATCCAGCGCACGTGGCACCGCGATGGCCCCGCCACACGTCCGGCGGGGCCATCGCCGGCACGCTCGGTCGGCGAAGTGGATCCACGGTGTAGAGACCGCCATGGCGTTCGAACTGCCGTGCCGGCCGGGGCCCGGCCCGGCGGGTGTGACGCGCCCACCACTGAGGCCTTGGCCGCGTACGGACGCCATCTGGGGATCGCGTACTCACTCGTCAAGGGGGCCCAGAGCGACCTGGGCGGTTCACGCGACGAGGAGTTCTTAAGAAGTCAGCCGCGGTGGCGGCCGGTGCGGCCGGTGTGGTCGCCGTGGGCGACAGCGCGGCCATCGGATCAGCGGGCCCCGGCGCGCAGGTCGGACAGGTGACCCGAGCAGACGGTGCGCTGGTCGAGGTAGCGCTCGACGCAGGCGGTACCGTGCTGGTCCCGCCGGTCGGTTTCCCTCCCGGTTGGCAGTTGCGGCCGGGCGACCCTGTCATGGTGATGAAGGCCGAGTTCCACGGCGTGCCCGACCATGCGGCGCCGGTGGTCGTCTCCGTCTCCGGCTCGCTCGGCACTCAGCGCGGACGCTCCGTGAGCGTGGCGGGCGCGAGCATGAACATCACCCCGCAGACGATCCAAATGGGCGAGAAGTCGGCGGACGGCTCCCATGCGGATGCTTTCTGCATCCGCAACCGGACAGACAATTCTTTGACCGCGGTCGCTTTACGCTTCCATGGCTGAGGCGGGGATAGCGGCATTGCTGCTGACGTTTCCGCTGTCCGGGATCCTGCTCTGGGCAGGGCTCGAAAAGCTCCGGGAACGCGGGCAGTTCATGGGCACCCTCGCGCAACTCGGTTTCGCCGGAAGAGCGGGGAGCCTGCTCGCCGTCGCCGTTCCCGTCGCCGAGATCGTCACGGGCGCCGGCCTGGTTCTGGTCCCGTCGGCGACCTGGCCGGTCGCATCGGTCGCCGGGCTGGGAGTGTTGTTCGCCGTCGCCGGGTTGCTCGCTCTCCGTACCGGCCGAAACATCACGTGCTCATGCCTTGGCGCGGGCGGCAGCATGCTCGGTCGTCGGCAGATCGGTCTCCTACCGGCCTGGCTGGGCGTGGCCGCCGCGCTGTACCTGCTGGCTCCGGACTGGCCGGCCGCTCAGGGCATTCAATCGACCCCGGTGGCCATCGTGGTCGAGGAGGGGCGGTTCACCCGGGCGACCACCGTTCCGTCCTCCCGACAGCTCTACGCGCTGCTCGAGTCGCTGCGCGCCAACCGAACGATCGAGGTCGGCGGGCCGTCCTCGCTGGAGGTGAAGTGATCGTGAAGATGACTGCCCCGCCCCTTACCGGTTCAGTCGCCGAGCACGCCCACGACGAGTCCGCCGGCTTCGAGCCGATCCGTCGTCGCGGCCTGCTCGGAATCCTCTCCAAAGGTGGGATCGCCTTGGTGGGAGGCATCGCCACCATCGTCGCGACCTCCTCCCAGGCCTCGGCGGACGGCTACCACAAAGCCTGCTGCCACCTGGCGAGGAACAACAACTGCAGCCGCGGTTGCCCGAGCAACTGCAGCTTCTGCTGCCCATCCGGCTGGACGAAACGGTCATGGGGCTGCATCGCCGGTGTCCGGCCGATCACGTGCGGAGAGTGCCAGAAGGGCGGCACCTCGTGCTGGAACGGCACCTCCTACACCTGCTCCGTCATGATCGACCAAAACGCCTGCTGACTGATCTGAGGATGAACGGGGTGGAAGTGCTCACGGCAGCCGGGCCGGGCGACCGCCGTCAGGCAGGGCCGCGTCACCGTGCCCCCTGACGCCATAGCCCTGGGGGCGGTCCTGCTGGCGGCGGTGGCCGGGTTCGCCCAGCTGTTCAGCCCTTGAGGCCTCTCCTTCGTCGGCATGTTCAGACCAGCCATGGAACTGCCGCACCCCCTGGTCCAGGGGGCCACCAAGATCCGTCGCCACCGCGCAGCGCGTCCCCTCGCCGCGCTGGCTGCCGGATTCGTGCTGTCCGCCACGCTGGTTTTCGGCTTGGTGACCTTCGTCGGCGCCGCGTTCGGGATCGGCTGGTTGCCGGAAGGCGTACGGGTGGCGCCGGCGGGGATTCTCGTCGTGGGCATGCTCGTCGTCGACATCATCAGTCTCAGGGCAGGGGATGTCTGCAAGCTGACGCTTCGCAGGCAGACGCCCAAGGCGTTGGAGGACAGGTTCGGCCCTTACCTGGGCACGTTCATGTGGGGCATCGACACCGGGACGGCGGTGACCACGATCAGGGTGTCCTCCCTGACCTGGGTCACCCTCGGCCTCGTGCTGCTCCAGCTCGCGCCCTGGTGGCTCGGCCTGGCCTACGGCCTCGGCTTCTCCTTGTCCTTGGCCGCCTCCACGCTCCTTCCTCCCTGGCGACCGGTCAACGCGTTCGGTGAACCCATGTGGGTGCAACGACTGCTCACCCGCTCCCGGCCGGCCGTGCAGGTGGTGTGCATCCTCGGGTTGATCGGTTTCGGTGCCGTTGCCGGCGCCGCCGTCATAGGCGCGCTCTGACACCGGTCCCGCGAGGGGCGTCGTCCGCCATCGGAGCCGCACCGGCCGGTGGTTCAGGCGCGTCTTGGGCGGTGACGCATCGAGGTGATCCCCGAGCCGTACGGCTGGCGTCTTGCAGCAAATCTACCGATATCGTAATATCCGAAAACGTGAAATCCGAATCCGTATCATCGGGCCGGTCAGCGCTGCTGGCCTTGCAGCGCGCCACCCACGCCACCTTGCACCTGATCGCCACTGAACTCGTCGACCTCGACCTGACCGCCTCCGAGATCAACGCACTGGCCAACCTCGCCGACGGTCATGCCCGCACCGTCTCCCAGCTGGGGGCCGCGGTCGGGGCCCGCCCCACGACGCTGACCAGCGTGCTGGACCGGCTGGAACGCCGCGGTCACATCACCCGCGGCACGCGCGCCGGCGACCGCCGCTCGGTGCTCATCGAACTGACCGACTCCGGGCGCGCGGCGGCCGCCGTCATCACCCAGACCCTGACCGACGTCGAGAACCGCGCGCTGGAGGGCCTGCCCGCCGAAGCGGTCGCCGGCTTCTACGCCGTTCTGGACGCGCTGGTCAAGGAGGGGTCATGACCACACCCGACCACGGCCCGCACTCCGGCCACGGCGCGAACGGCACGGACGAGGAGTCCTCGCCGTTCGCCGAGTTGATGGGGGAGGTGATGGCGACCGCCGAGCGGTTCGGACACCGCCAGCACGTCCAGCTGACTTGGCTGGCCGTCCGGCGCTACGGCACCACTGCGGCGGTCGACCTGGTCAGCGACGGCATCCAGCGCACCGCCCGCTACGCGGGCGCACCGCGGAAGTACAACGCCACCGTCAGCCGGGCCTGGATCGAACTGGTGGGCCACCACGCCGGACAGTCGGAGACCGCCGACTTCGACGCGTTCGCCGACCAGAACCCTGCGTTGCTCGACAAGAAGCTGCTCGCCCGCTTCTATCGGTCCTCGACGCTGGCAAGCGACCCGGCCAGGACCGGCTGGGTCGAGCCGGACCTCGCTCCCTTCCCCTGGCGGCAAGCCGGCGAGTGAGACGGGGCTCAACACTCGCCCCTGTCTGCCGGTCTGGTCGAGCTGGGGGGCTGAAGCCGGCCCGCAGGATCGGCAACGGCCCTCCCGCCTCGCCTGGCAGCGACGTGAGGGGGATGGACGCGGGCGCTCTGCCGACCAGCGGCGGTGCCGCATGCGGAAAGACGGTCACAGGTACCACAGCCCGGCGATGACGTCGATCTCATCGAGTGAGCGTTCCATGAAGGTGTCAAGCACGCGCATGGCGGCGTTCGCCCTACGCCAGCGCCAGGTGGTGCGGTCTCCCCGGGATTCGGCCTTCACCGTGGTCAACACATCAAGGTGATTCGCTCGGTCCCAATACAACTGGCTGCCGAACTCGCCGGGCGGGGTCTGTATCGGGGGTCCGGCCGGTCAGGACCGCCGCAACCGAAACAGCGCTTAATCGTCGCGCGAGCCGCATCGCCCCTCCTTGATCGCCGCAAGGCGTCCCATTATGGTGGCGCGCTAGCACAACTCCTTGTTGCTCGGCCAGTCCCGCGAGAAGGCGAGGTGCGGTTCCGTTGGAGGGCCACCTCCTCGTCCGCCATCGGAACCGCACCGGCCGGGTGGTTCAGGCGCGCCTTGGGCGGTAACGCATCGAGGTGATCCCCGAGCTGTACGGCTTGGCCTCGATGAGCTCCAGGTCGAGGCGGCCCAGGTCGTCGGGGAAGAGTCTCTGACCGGCGCCGACGGCCACCGGGATCACGCGGAGCTGGAGCTCGTCCAGCAGACCCGCCCGGATCAGCGAACGGGCGAGCGACAGACTGCCCCAGAGCATGATGTCGCCGCCCGGCTCGCGCTTGAGCTCGGCGACCTTGTCGGCCGCGTCGCCGCGCACCACCCGCGCCGGTTCCCAGTCTCCCCACGGCGCCTTGTCGAGGGTGCTGGAGAAGACCAGCTTGGGCATGGTGTTCACCGACCTGGCGACCGTCTCGTCGGCGGTGGGCCAGTACTCGACGAACATCCGGTACGTCGCGGCGCCCAGCAGGACGGTGTCCACGTTCTCCATGATCTGAAGGTTGTCCTGGTCGACCTGGCTGTAGTCGGTGACGGACTCGAAGAAGTCAAGCTCTCCATCGGGTCCGGCCGCGTAGCCGTCGACCGTGACGAGCTCTTGGATGATGAGTTTGCGCATGCCGATCAGACTAGGCGAGCTGATCGAACTCATCGGTTCACACGGGCGGATGGTCGTAGGTGATCGTTTGACCCGGCGGAGGACGAGGGTGGTGTCCACGTCAGGACGCCGGCCCAGGCGCCGATCGTGTCGCTCAGGCACAGGTCGCCGGTGGCGCGCGGCCGCTCCATGCGCCGCCCGACCACGGCCTCGGTCCGACCACTGGCCGCCCGCCACCCGACACCGACAGGGCAGTCAGGCCACCCGGGCAGTGTCACTTCACCTGCTCGAAAAAGGTGCGCAGATCCGAGGCCAGCACCTGCGGCGCCTCCATGGCCGGGAAGTGTCCGCCCCGATCGTGCTCCACCCAGTGGGTGCCGGCGGGCGGGGCGAGCAGCTTCCGGACCGTGGTGTCGGCGCCGAACACCGAGAATCCTTGCGGAACCGCGGACGGCGCCCCCCAGTCGGACGAGTGTGCCTGCTCGTACAGGTAACGGGCGGCGGAGACGCCGGAGCCGGTGAACCAGTAGAGGCTCACGATCGTGAGCAGCTGGTCCCGGTCGTACGGCAGGTCGGTCCACTCCTCGAACTTCTCGACGATCCAGCCGAGCTGCCCGGCCGGCGAGTCGTTGAGCAGATATCCGATGGTCTGGGGCCGGCTGTTCTGGATCGCCAGGTAGCCGCTGCCCTCGCGCTGGAAGGCCGCCATCCGGTCCAGCGCCGGCTTGTCCGCGGGGTCCGCCGGGTCCAGCCGGTCGGCCATGCCCGGCAGGAAGGTGGCCGTGTTCGCCGCCGTGAGCGGGTCGGTCACCACGTGGACTCCCACGACGTGCTCGCCGTCGATGCCGGCCACGGCGCCCGAGACACCCGCGCCGATGTCGCCGCCATGGACGCCGTAGCGGTCGTAGCCGAGGCGGCGCATCAGCTCGGCCCAGGCCCGGGCGGTGCGGCCCATCGCCCAGCCGGGCTCGCGCACCGGGGTGGAGAAGCCGAAGCCGGGCAGCGACGGCGCCACCACGTGGAAGTCCTGCCGCAGGTGCCCGATCAGCGTGCTGAACTCGGCGAACGAGCTCGGATATCCGTGCGTGAGCACCAGCGGGAGGGCGTCGGGACGGTCGGAACGGACGTGCAGGAAGTGGATCCGCTGCCCGTCGATCTCGGTGGTGAACTGCGCGAACTCGTTGAGCCGCGCCTCGGCGGCACGCCAGTCGTAGCTCGACGCCCAGTACGTGGTGAGCTCCCTCAAGAACTCCAGTGGTACGCCGCGGCTCCACCCGGCACCGGGCGTTTCGTCGGGCCAGCGGGTCTTCGCCAGCCGGTCGGTCAGGTCGTCGACGGCGGACTGCGGGACGGCGATGGTGAACGGCTCGATGCTCATCGAAAGACTCCCTCGGATCGTTGGGTACCGCCACGGTACGAGCCGATGCGGAAGACTTCTTGCCGCTATCGAAGGCCGGCCTCCCCTGGTGAAACCGGGGCCCGGTCGATCTCCGGAATCCAGTGCCGCCGGTCGGCCGGATCGGGCGGGGACACGGGCCGCAGGTGGCCGAGCAACGTTCGCAGCAGCGGGCGCGGGTTGCGCCGGTGCCAGACCACCGACCACGGCATGAGGGGTGTCGGTTCGACGATCGGGATCCTGCGCAGCCCGCTCCCGGCCGCGTCGATGCTCATCTCGCCCAGGCCCACGGCGTTCTTCTCGCGCAGGAACTGCTCCACCAGATGCCGCTGGCCGATCGCGGGCGCGGTGAAGCGCAACGGGACGCCGAACCGGCCGGCGAGGCGTCTCAGGTAGCCGCGCCACTCCGCGGCGCCCGCCGGGTCGGGCATCGCGATGCCCCCCGCTCGCAGGTCGGCGGGCCGCAGCTCGCTCCTTCCCGCGAGCGAATGATCCTCCGGCACGTACGCGGCCAGCGGCTCCAGACGGATCAGCCGGGACGCCAGCTCCTCCGGCCACGGCCCGGGCAGGTCGCGCGCCCGCCCGAAGGCCGCGTCGATCTCCCGTCGGCGCAGGGCCGGGAGCGCGACCGCCAGCCCTTGCCGCATGCTCAGCTCCACCCGCAACCGCGGATCGCGCTCGCTGGCCTCGCGGACCATGCGCAGCGGTGTGAACCGCTCGTCGTAGACATCCACCCGGACCGGGTCGTCCGCCACGCGGACCGCCTCGACGGCCCGGTCGAACGCGGCGATCGCCTCCACCGCCATCGGCAGGAAGTCCCGCCCCGCCGCTGTCAGCTCGACGGACCGGGTGCTCCGCTCGAACAGCGGCGTGCCCAGCGCCTCCTCCAACCGGCGGATGCGTCTCGACAGCGCCTGCTGGGTGACGAACAGCCGCGCTCCTGCCCTGCCGAAGTGCAGTTCCTCGGCGGTCACGACGAAGGCACGCATGCCTGGGATGTCCGCATCCATGCCGGGAGCCTGGAGCGACAACGATCGGTTGTCAATGCGGCGTCGATCATTGTTGGACGGCGACCTCGATGAGCGGGTTGTCTGGTCGCCTGACGTCATCCGGAAGAGAGGGCTGGGCAGTGGAGATCGTGGAGATCCGGCGAGGGCTGCACCTGCTGCGGCTGGAGTTCGGGCAGGCCTACCTGTGGAACGACGCGGGCGCGCTCACGCTGGTGGACACGGGCATCGCCACGTCCGGCGACGAGATCGCCGAGGCGATCGGCCGGCTCGGGCTGCGCACGGACGCCGTACGGCAGGTCGTGCTCACCCACTACCACGAGGACCACAGCGGCGGCGCGGCGGCGGTCGTGACGTGGGGAGAGGTGACGGTCATGGCTCATCGGCTGGAGGCGCCGGTGATCCGGGGCGAGACGCCCGCGCCGCCACCGAACTTCACCGACCAGGAGCGGGAACTGCACCGCAGCCTCGGTGCTCACCTGCTGCCCCCTGTCCCGCCGTGCCGCGTGGACCGCGAACTGGAGGACGGCGACCTGATCGGTTTCGGCGGTGGAGCCCGCGTGATCGCCACCCCCGGGCACACCGCCGGCAGCATCGCCCTCCACCTGCCGGATGCGGGGGTGCTGTTCACCGGCGACACCGTGGCGCACGTCAACGGCCAGGTCATGCCGGGGGTGTTCAACATCGACCGCGACGAGACGCTCCGCTCGTTCCGCCGGCTCGCGGACCTCGACGCCGAGGTCGCCTGCGTTGGCCACGGCGACCCCGTCACGGGAGCGCGCACCGCGCTCCAGAAAGCGGCGGCCGCCCTCTCCGCCTGACCGGCCGCGTGCGTGAGCGGCCTCGGATCGGCGAGAGTGGGTGGCTGGTGCGCCGGACCGGCTACGAGTTCCTCACCTCGGCCGCCGCCCGCGAACTCCTCCGCGAACAGCAGATCACCGTCATCGACTACCGGCTGATCCAGCGGGCCTGGCCGATGGAACATCGGCCAGGCCCGCTGGCGTCAGTTGTGCGCGACGACCGAGCCGTGCGCGATCTCCTGTGGCCGGGCCACGTCGAGGTCGAACCCGGCGCCTCTGACGTTGTCGTACGTCAGCGTGTCCGTCGGATAGGCCCCCGCCGTCAGCGGCCAGACCACCAGCCGCACCCGGTCGGGGTCGGCGTCGTAGGAGTACTGGACGAACCCGTAGCCCGGCCGGCCGTCGACGCTGCCCGTGCCCTTGACCGCGAGCTTGTCGTCGGGCGTCACCACCAGCCATTCGAGGCTGGTCGAGTCGAGGTCGAACCCGGCCGGAGTCACCCGGAAGGAGACCTTGCCGTTGCCGGGCACGGGCCCCTGGTCGTGGGGGAGATACTTCACGTTCGCCTGGAAGTGCCCCTTACCGCTCGCCGACGGGTCGGCGGTGACCGAGCCGGCCGGCGAGGACAGCCATCCTCCCTGGGTGCCGAAGCCCGCGTCCGGATCGTAGACGATCACCATGACCTCGTGCCCGCCGGAGCCGGTGTCGTCGTCGGTGATCTCGGTCTTGATCGTGAACATCCCCGGCCGCGTGTAGACGTGGCTGTCCCGGCAGGTCAGCCCGTCGGCCGCGCCGGTGGACGTCGTGCCGTCGTCCCAGTCGGTCAGGCAGGTGTGGGTGTCGTTGCCGCCCGGGTCGGTGAAGGGCACGCTCAGCGACACGGCGGCGCCGGCGCGGAACACCTGCCAGGGCTGGGGAGTGACCGCCGAGGCGGCTCGCGCGGCCCTCGGCGTCTCCGTGGCGGGCGCCACGTTCGTCAGCTCCAGCCGCGCCTCGTCGCCGACCGCCGCGTTGACGCCGTCGTACGCCGACAGCCTCAGGGTGAACGTCCCGTCGTCGTCGCAGGTCACCGTGGTACGGGTGGCCGTCGGGGCGGAGAAGGAGCAGGAGGCCCCGGCGTCGACGTCCGGGCCGGGCTCGACGCTCCAGTGGACGGCGGGCGTGCCCTTGTCGTCGTTGGCGAGCCCGGCCAGCTCGATCGCCTGGCCCTCGGCGCCCGTGCGGTCCGGACCGGCGGAGACGACAGGGGGCTGGTCGGGATCGGGGTCCTGGGGGCCGCCCGTGTGGTTGAAGATGGCGCCCCGGTCGCCGCCGTTGGCCACGTTCGTGTTCAGCTTCAGGATGTAGCTGCCGTACAGGCCGTAGACGGTCTTTTCGCAGACGCAGTCCGGCCCGCCGACGGCGTCGCCCTCGTCGACGACGATGCCGTTCGCGGCGTCCACGAGCTTCCAGTGCACGGTCGAGCCGAGCTTGGCGCCGATGTCCACCCGTACCCAGTGCTGGCTGCGGTGGGAGCGCAGCGGGTGGTCGGTGCGGCACTCCATGTCCGGCGAGGAGATGAAGCAGTCCTCGTTCTCGAAGTCCCAGCAGGTGTTGTCGCCGTTCAGTTCGCGGATTCCGCAGTTGACCTGCTCGGCCACCTTGTTGAGGCGCTTGATGCCGTTGAAGGGCCAGTCGTAGGGGCCGGGGATCTCGACCTCCTCGTTGCGGTCGCTGAGGAAGGCCGTGACGTAGTCGTAGCCCTGGTTGCCGCCGGAGACGTACCCGGCGACGTTCGTGCGCCATTCGTGGTTGCTGCCGCCGAGTTTGCTGAAGCCGACCTTGAGCGCGTGCGTGGTGCCCGGCGGGGCGAAGGACGGCACGCCGTAACGGGGTTCGGCCCGGCGCAGGAGGTCGAGGGCGTAGGCGCGCCGGGTCTCGTTGATGACCGGGTTGGGCGCGCTGAACAGCCGGAACAGCCTGACCTGGTCGCGGGCCGTGGTGTGGGTGTCGCCGAAGGCGCCCTCGTCGTCGGGATAGGTGTTCTCCATGCCCGCCGCCTCGAGGAACGCCCTGAACAGGTCGCACGGCCGTACGGTGCCGTTGTCGTCCTTGCCGCAGCCGAGCGACTCCCGCCACAGGCGCAGGGAGGTGTCGTTGTCCGACTCGAGGATCATCTTCTCCACCAGCGGCCGCTCGGCCGCGCTGAGGTCCTGCGGCCGGTGCAGCAGCGCGCCCATGATGGACGCCTTGACCAGGCTGCCGGTCTCGAAGAACTTCTCCGTCGTGCTGTAGCACTCGGTGCCGGTGACGTGGTCGTAGAAGGCGACGCCCGGCTCGCGCAGTCCTTCCAGCCTGACGACGGTCCCCACGTTGACCGCGATGCGGATGAAGTCGGCCATCTGGTCGGCGAACTGCGGATGTCGTTCGGAGGTGCAGGTCACCTCGGGCTTGCGGTCGTACTCACCGGCCCAGGCGGGCTGCCCCGTCACGAACAGGGTGCCGATCAGCGCCGCGAACGCGACGACGGCCTGGGGTAAGCCCTTCTTCCCCGTCTTTCTCATCACATGTCCTCTCTTGGCACGGCGAGTGCCGGGTCCTCGGCCGAGTGTGCCGGAGACCCCGGCGCCGCGAAAGCCGGAGGACGTGTCAGCGGGCGAGGCTCGCCAGGTACCCGGCGAAGCGTTCGTCGATCTCCTCACCGGTCAGCCCGAAGTCGGCCAGGTCGTAGCTGTGGGACGGACGGCCCCCGCCGGAGCGGCTCTCCTCGTGCAGCCCGGCCATGGCCGCGCGGGCCGCGTCACCGAGCGGCAGCCCGAACCGGTCGTAGACGGCCTCGACGGTGCCCAGCGGGTCGCGGACGAACGCGTCGTAGTCGACGTCGCAGAACCGGGCCGGGTCGTGCCGGGCCCGCTCGGCCCGGAACCGGTCGAGGCCCCGGCTCCACAGCTCCACCTGGTCGCGCCCGATCACCGCGCCGGTGAACACCTCCGACCAGCCCTCCGTCGCGTGCGCGGCGAGGCTGCACATCGACGCCATCGCCGTGCGCGGCGAGCGGTGCGTCTGGACGACCAGCGCGTCCGGATAGACCTCCAGCAGCGCGTCCAGGGCGAACAGGTGGCTGGGGTTCTTCAGCACCCAGCGCCGGCCGGGGTCGCGCAGCCCGATGAGCCGCAGGTTGCGCCGGTGCCTGCGGTAGGCCGCGGTCCAGTCCTGGCCGTCCAGCCAGGCGGAGTAGGACGGCAGGTGGGCCAGGCACTCGAAGGAGACCGACCGCATGGACTGGCGCAGCAACCGCCAGCACTCCTCGACCTGCCCGGCCGACATGTAGTGGACGCCCATGAACTCGGGGTTGCGCACGTGGTGCCGTTCGTAGGCGGCCTGGATCCGCTGGAAGGCCGGGTTCGCCGGCCAGGTCTCGCGGGCCGGGCGCGGCTGCGGCACCTCGGTCAGCCACACCTCCAGCCCCTGGTTCGCCGGGTCGGCGGTGAGCAGCCGGTGCAGGGCGGTCGTGCCGGTGCGCGGCAGCCCGGTGACGAAGATCGGCCGCTCGACGGGCACCTCCGCGTGCTCGGGGTGCTCCCGCCAGGCCGCCTCCGACAGCAGCCGTGAGGTCAGCGCCCCGCGCAGCGTCGCGCGCGTCACCTTGACGCCCAGCGGCGTGAGCGCCTCGTCGCGGGCGTAGGACTCCAGCAGCGCGTCGAGCCCGTCGAGGTACGGGTCGTCGCCGAAGTCGTGCAGGCCCGTGTAGGCGGTGGCCGAGGCGAGCAGGTCCGCGGCCGTGCCGACACCCGTGTCCGTGGTCATCGTCCCTCCGGGGTCAGTGGTGCCATTCGCCGCAGTTGACGTCGAGGCACTGGCCGGTGACCGCCCGCGCGAGCGGGGACAGCAGGAACACCGCCGTGTCCGCGACCTCGTCGGGCTCGGGCAGCCGGCGCAGGTCCAGCGTGGCGGTGATCTCGTCGTACACCTGCTGGGCCGGGACGCCGCGCGAGCGGCCGAGATAGTCGAAGTACCGCTTCAGGTTGTCCGCCCAGATGTAGCCGGGCGCGACCGAGTTGACCCGGATGCCCTGCGGGCCGAGCTCGGTCGCCAGGCTCTGAGCCAGGGCGAGCAGCGCCGCCTTGGTGATCTTGTACACGCCGAACGTCCGCCTGGAGTGCCGCAGCACCGCCGAGTTGATCATGACGACGGAGCCGCCGCGCTCGGCCAGGGCGGGGGCGAAGAGCTGGGTGAGCCGCAGCGCGGCCAGCAGGTTGGTCTCGAAGGCGGCGCGCACCACGTCGAGGTCCACGGTGGCCAGGTCCGTCAGCGGCGGCATCGCGAAGGCGTTGTTGACCAGGCCGTCCACCCGGCCGTACGACTCCAGCGCCGTCTCGGCCAGCTCCCGGCAGGACGCCTCGTCGGTGATGTCGGTCCGCACCGCCACCGCGCGGCGGCCCAGCTCCGCCACCTCCTTGGCCACCTCGGCCAGCCGCGCCTCGTTCCGCGCGGCCAGCACCACGTCGGCGCCGGCCCTGGCGCACTGCAGCGCCAGCCCGCGGCCCAGCCCCGGCCCGGCACCGGAGATCACGACCACCCGGTCCGCCAGCACCCGGTCCGCCGGCACCCGGTCCGCCAGCACCCGGTCCGCCGGCACCCGGTCCGCCGGCACCCGGTCCGCCGGCACCCGGTCCGCCGGCACTCGGTTCGCCGGCACTCGGTTCGCCAGCACCTCGTTCGCCGGTGACATCAGCCCAGCATCCGCTTCGCGACGGCGCTCTGGCGCGCGGCGATCCGGTTCGCCCACTCGACCGGGGTCACCCGCTGGCGTTCGTAGTGGGGGAGCCGCTCCGCCAGCTCGCCGAACGGGATCACCTCCACCTCGGGGCCGTCGTCCGGCTTGAGCTCGCGGGTCAGCCGCTGCCAGCGGAACTGCAGGTAGCCGCGCCGGTGCCCGGTGCGCTCGATCCAGTTGGCCAGGCCGGGATCGCGCTCGCTGACGACGTAGCGGATCCTCCCGTCGGGGTCGGCCCGCGCCTGGCCGGCCGTGAGACTGGTCTGGTGGTTGATGTAGTCCAGCGAGACGTACCACATGCTGCCGAGCTGGAATCCCTGGTACGGCGCGACGGCGCGGCCGGCCACCGGCACGGTGATCACCATGACCTGGTCGTCGTCGAGGTCGTAGTGGCCGACCGACGAGTACTGGGTGGCGAGCCCGCCGGGGGTGGGCCGCGGCTCGGTCATCGTGTTGACCGGCAGCGTGAGGTAGTGCCGTTCCGGGAAGGCGAGGAACGTGCGCAGCCGGGAGACCAGCATCCGGCCCGCGATCTCGTACCTCCTGGCCATCCGCTCGGCGGTCGGTGGCGGTGGCGCGGTGCCGAGCGCGCCGGCCCGGTGGATGCGGATCTCGCCGGGCCGCTCGGTGTCCCAGTCGCTGAAGACCTCGCGGGCGATCAGCATCGCCGCGCCCGGCCCCAGCGTGAACCGGTTCGGGCCCGTCCCGGCTCCGGCGGGACCGAAGCGCAGCTCGTACGATCCGTCCGCGGCGATCTCGATGTCCCGGTCGTCGAACGCGGTGAGGCTGTCCGGCGAGCGCGACGGCGAATAGTCGCCGTTGAGCACCTGGAAGCTCAGGTCGGCCGTGCTGCCCCGGCGGCCGGTGACCACGTACTCGGCGTCGTCGCGCAGGTAGGCGTGAAAGTAGAGGGTGTCCGGGTTGTCCAGCCCGAGCTTGGTGTAGGGGCCGGTGGAGGTCGCGAAGTAGGGGAAGTCCCGGTCGTAGGCCCAGACCATGTGCAGCGTCGCCTTGATGCTGCCGGCCAGGTAGTCCAGCCCCTCGGCCAGGTCCTGGTCGGTCCGCACGTGGGGCGCCGACCGGATGATCCGCTCGGCCTCGGCGATCGCCTCGGCGAATGACTGCGTGGCCACCGGACTCCCTCGTCGTCGCGGTACACCCGGGTACCGGAGCGGTCGGCTTCCTTCCAGGAGAGAGTAGAACCCGTTCTAGGTGGGGTCAATGGGCGATCGGCCCGCGGCGGGATCAGACCAGCGGTTCGCGGTGAACCTCAGGCTGGGCAGGTCGTCGAGGGAGACGGTGTACTCGTACGTGCGGCGGTGGCTGGTGGCGGCGATCCGCCACCGCCCGTCGGAGCAGCGGCGGTAGGTGTCGCTGTAGTAGGCCGACCCGCGGATCAGCAGGCGGTACGCCATGGCGATCACGGTGTCGTCCAGGCACCACGTGCCGGTGGCGTGGTCGCCGTCGACCTCGATCTCGGGGTGGCTGACGACGTGCGTGGTGATCATCTCGGGGCCGAGGTTGCGGCGCAGGTAGCCGACGATGTCCGCGCGGCCGTCCAGGTGCAGCGGGTGGCCGACGACCGGGGCGTCGTAGTCGGCCACCGCGTCCTCGGTGAGCGTGTCGGCGAGCTCGTCCCAGAGCTTCAGGTCGACGGAGCGCAGGTAGCGCGCCTTGGCCAGGCGGATCTCCTCCAGCGCGATCAGGTCCATGCGCCCCAGCATGCGCTCCCGCCGCGCCGCTGACAAGAACGTGTTCTAGTGCAGGGGGCATGGATCCTTCGCGGGCCAGTTGGCCAGCGCGACGTGCAGGCCGTCGAGGGATCGTTCCCAGGATCTCCGCACGTCGCGCGTATGCCTGAACCCGCCGTTGGCCTCCAGGGTGACGTAGCCGTGGAAGGCGCTGCGCAGCAGGCGGCCCGCGTCGGTCAGGTCCGGCTCGACCAGGTCGTACGCGCGGAGCATCGCGTGGGTGAGCTCGACGGTGCGGACATGGACGGTGGATCCCGCGAGGACGGCGGGGCTCGGCTGGACCGCCTGGGTCGCGGTGTAGCGGCCGGGGTGGGCCAGCGCGTAGTCGCGGTAGGCGTTGGCGAACGCGACCATGGCGTCCTTGCCGGCCCGGCCCGCGACCGCCGCGGCGATGCGGTCGGCCAGCTCCTCCGCGGCCAGCAGCGCGACCCGTTCGCGCAGCTCCTGAAGGTTCCTGACGTGCGAGTACAGGCTCGCGTCCTTGACCCCGAAGCTCCGCGCCAGCGCGGACACGGTGATGTTCTCGAAGCCGACGGCGTCCGCGAGCTCCGCGGCCGCCCTCGTCACGCGCTCGGCTGTCAGTCCCGCACGGGCCATCCGCCACCTCTGTTTTCCTAGGATAAATAAGCGTTTGCCTAATATATCTAGGAACTGTAGCGTTCCGCGCCATGAAAGCAGTCACGGAACAGCAGATCCGCGCCTCGTTCGTCAACTGCTCCAAGGGGGAGGCCAAGCGGCTGACGCTCCCGCGGGGCCTGGCCGAGCAGCCCTGGGACGACCTTGACTTCCTGGGCTGGCGCGACCCCGGCGCGCCCGACCGCGGCTACCTCGTCACCGAGCACGGCGGCGACGTCGTCGGCGTGGCGCTCCGCCTGGCCGCCCAGCAGCGCGGGCAGCTCCACCGCGGCATGTGCTCCCTGTGCCTGACCACGCATCCCGGCAACGGCGTCTCCCTCCTGACCGCCCGGCGAGCGGGTCAGGCCGGCCGCGACGGCAACTCCGTCGGCGTGTACGTGTGCAGCGACCTCGACTGCTCCCTGTACGTACGCGGCAGGAAGATCCCGGACCTGGGCGGGCGGCTTGAGGAGTCCCTGACGGTCGAGGAGCAGATCGATCGCACCAGGAGCAAGCTGTCGGCCTTCCTGGACAAGGTCCTGGCCTGAACCGGCATGACCGTGAACACATCGCATCCATCGACCCCACGTCAGGAGAGAGAGGATCACCGTGAAGAGCAGTGGGTGGGCCGACGAGCGGTTCGGGGCGGTCGCCGACGCGTTCTCCCGGAACTTCACCGACCACGGTGAGCTCGGCGCGGCCGTCACCGTGTACGCCGGCGGCCGCAAGGTCGTCGACCTGTGGGGCGGGATCGCCGACCCACGTGACGGCCGCCCGTGGGCGGAGGACACGGTCGTGCCGGTCTTCTCCTGTGCCAAGGGCGTCGTCAGCGTCTGCGCCCACCTGCTCGCGCAGCAGGGGCGGCTGGATCTCGACGCCCCGGTGAGCCGCTACTGGCCGGAGTTCGCCCGGAACGGCAAGGAGGCGATCACGCCGCGCATGGTGCTCGGGCACCGCGCCGGGCTGCCCGCCCTCGACCGCGTGCTGAGCTTCGCGGAGATCACCCGGTGGGCGCCGGTGGTTCGCGCGATCGAGGAGCAGGAGCCGCTGTGGAAGCCGGGGGACGCCTACGAGTACCACGGCCATGTCTTCGGCTTCCTCATCGGCGAGGTGATCCGCCGGATCACCGGACTCACTCCCGGCGGGTTCTTCCGCCAGGCCGTCGGTGACGCGCTGGGGCTGCGCACCTGGATCGGCCTGCCGCGGGACGAGGACGCCCGGCTGGCCAGGCTCGTCGAGGCCGAGGGCCGCCCCGCGATGCCCGGCCCCGAATCGCTGATCACGCGCATGGTGACGATGAACGGCGCGCTCGCCTTCCCCGGCCTGGACGAGCCCCACGGCTGGAACGATCCCGCGCTGCTCCGCGCGGAGCTTCCCGGGGCGGGCGCGGTCTCGTCCGCGAGCGGCCTGGCCGGCCTGTACGCGGCGGCCGTGACCGGGGTGGACGGCTCGGACCGCCTGCTCACCCGTGACACCGTCACCGACCTGGTGCGCGAGCTGTCGGCCGGGGCCTCCTGGTCGGGCCTGCCGGACGTGGGCGCCCGGTGGGGGAGCGGCTTCCTGCTGCACGCGCCCCGGTTCCGGCCCATGCTCGGCCCGCGCGGCTTCGGCAACGACGGCGCGGGCGGGCAGTTCGGCTTCGGTGACGACGAGTTCGGCGTGGGCTTCGGCTATGTCGCGAACCGCATGATCGGCCACGGCGACGGGCGCGCCGCCCGGCTCGTCGCGGTGGTGCGGAAGTCACTGAACATATGAATCTACATTGTAAAGGCGCTGGCCTGTCGCACCTTCTTGAACAGCGCAGAAAAACCACTAACACCACACAAACGACGCACTGACGGTGCGGTCGCCATACTCGGCCCAACGTGATGGAGGTGGCCGTGGAACGGTGGGAAGAGGGGCTGGCGGACCTGCGGGGGCGGGTGCGTCGCTGGCCGGCGGGGGCGGTTCTGTTCCGGGAGGGAGACCGTTCGGACTGGATGCTGCTGATCAGGGCGGGCCGGGTGAAGGTCACCTGCTCGACCGAGGCGGGCAGCGAGACGGTGCTGTGGGTGCTCGGTCCGGGGGAGGTGCTCGGCGGGTTGTCGGTGCTGGGTGAGGGGGAGCGGGCCATGTCGGCGACCGCGCTTGAGCCGGTGACCGGGCTGTCGCTGCCGTCCTCGGCGTTCGACGGGCTGCTGCGCGACAGTCCCGCCGTGGTGGTGGCGCTGTTGCGGCTGCTCGGCAGGCAGCTGCGGGAGGCCGAGGACAAGCTGGCCGAGTTCGGTTCGCTCGACACGCTCGGCCGGGTGACCAAGCGGCTCGTCGAGCTGGCGGACCGGTTCGGCGACGACTGCCCGGCGGGGCTGCGGATCAGCCTGCCGCTGTCCCAGCAGGAGCTCGCCGGTTGGACCGGCTCGTCCAGGATCGCCACCGCGCGGGCGTTGCGTACGTTGCGGGACCGGGGGTGGATCGAGACCGGCCGCCGGGAGATCGTCATCCGGGATCTGGCCGCCCTGCGGCGCCGCGCCGGACGGCTCTCCTCGCCGGTGGCGTTCAGCGCCGCCGGATGAGGGGCACGGGAGCGGGCGCGTGCGGTAACGAGGTGAGGGGAGCGGTGCCCAGTTCGGCGTGCAGCCGCGCGGCGTGGTCGGTCTCGCCCAGGGCCTCGTACGACCGGGCCTCGTCGAAGGCGATGCCGAGGCCGCGGGCGGCGGCCAGTGCCCGGGCGGCGGCGCGCCGGGCCGCCGGCGTGCGGCCGGTGAGGTCGAGCAGCAGCGCCGCCGCCCAGCCCATCCGGGCGGCGGCCGACGGGGTCCGCCTGGCCAGCTCGCCCATGTGGCGCAGCAGCCGGGGGATGGCCGGGTCGGTCATCCGCAGCGCCCGCAGCACCTCCGCCAGCCCCGCCCACGCCTCCAGGGTCCCCCGCAGCGGCATGTCCGGCCGGTCCGCGGCGCGCAGCGCGTCGATCACGACCCGCCGCGCGGTGGCCACGTCACCGTCCAGCAGGCAGAGCTGGGCCTGGAGCGTGCCTAGCCGCAGCCGCTGGATCGTCTGGATCTTGCCGCCGGCGTGGGCGAAGTGGGTCTCGTCGAGCCGGGGGAGGGCCGCCGTCGCCGCGCGTGCGGCCTTCAGCACCCGGGCGATCTCGGCGGGTTCGCGGTCGGCCAGCCGTAGCAGGGCCTCGGCCTGGCCGGTCAGGCACCAGTAGCCGGACAGTTCGTTGCCCATGCGCGCCACGGAGATGCCGGCCACCGTCGCCAGCAGCGGGGCGGCGTCCGCGTAGCGACCGCGCTGGACCTCCAGTTCGGCGAGCAGCCCGTGGCAGTGTTCGGCGAGGCGCCGGTCGGCGGGGTGGCTTCGGGCCGCCGTCAGGGTCTGCCGTGCCGTGCCGAACCGGCCCTCCGTGGCGAGGAGCAGCCCTCTGGCCAGGCGGGCGCGGGAGACGGTGATCGGGTCGGGCACCGTGGCGACGGCCTCGTCGGCCAGCCGGCCGTAGTGGCGTGATACCTTCCGGAGCCCGGCGAGGGCGGCCACGACCGCGACGTTCGCGTACGCCTCCGCGCGTTCGGCGATGCCGCCCGACCGTTCCGCCGCGTGCAGGTGACGCAGGACGGCGAGCAGCATGACGGTCTGGTCCTGCCGGTGGTAGCCGTGCTCGCCGAGCATCGACAGCGTATGGGCGGCTTCGGCGGCCAGGGCGCGTCGCGGGGCGTTCCTGGCCGCTCCGGTGAGCGGTGTCAGGCGGTGGGCCGCCTGACGGAGCGCCGTCGTGGCCAGGGTCGCGAGGATGCCGAGCCGGGTGGTGGGCAGCGGCCGGTCGGCCACGGCGAGCGCGCCGGTCAGGGCCGCCAGGCTCTCGCCGCCGCGCTCGAACTGGAAGTGCGCGATCCCGGCCAGCCGGTGCCAGCGTGCCAGCTCCGCCCGCTGCTCGTCCGTGTCCGCGGCGGGCCTGCCGGCGATCATGTCGGCGGCGATCGACAGGGCCTCGGTGTAGTAGTGCCTGCGCAGGCAGAGCGTCCAGTAGTGCTCCGCGAACACGGCCCGGCCGGGGCCGATGTGACGCCAGGCGAGCCGGAGGTTGTCCATGTCGGGGTCGAGCTCGTCGAGGACGGCCGTGTCGGCGTGGTCGCGCAGCCTGGGCGCCCGTTCGCTGAGGAGGCGCGCGTACCAGGCGGCGTGCCGGGCTCGCGGGGTGTCGTCGGTGAGCCGGGCGACCGCGCACTGCCGGACGAGTTCGTGCACGCGGTAGCGGCCGTCGCGGTCGCGGCGTACCAGGGAGTGGTCGGTGAGCCTGGCGAGGACCACGGCGGTGGTGGCGGCGACCTCCAGCGCGGCCGCGAGCGTGAACCCGCCGGCGAAGACCGACACGCGGGCCAGGGCTCGCTGTTCCGGTGCGGTGAGGAGCCGCCAGGAGGCGTCGAAGACCTGTCTCATGCTCGCGTGCCTGCTCGTCGCGGGGGCCGGATGCTCCAGCAGGACCACGGGCGTGGCCCGCTCGCCCGGGTCGCCGGTCGGTGCCAGCCGGTCGGCGATCTCCTCGCAGGTCAGCGCGCGTGTCAGTGAGGCGGCCAGTTCGATCGCGAGGGGCAGTCCGCCGACGGCCGCGCAGATCCGGGCCAGCGTGCGAGGGTCGGTGTCGAAGCCGGGATCGAGCCTGCGGGCCAGTTCCGCGAACAGGGTTCGGGCCTGGGCGTCCGGCAGGGCGGGCACCTCGTGCACGTGTTCGGCGCAGCTGCCCAGCCTGCGCCGCGAGGTGGCCAGGATCCGCACGCCGGGCGCCGCCGACAGGATCGCCTCGGCGAGGCCCGTCATGGCGGGCAGGTGTTCGAGGTTGTCCAGGATGAGCAGGGCGCGCCGGTCGCGTACGGCGGCGAGCAGCAGGTCGCGTGCCGGTTTCGGTGGCGTCAGGTCGACGCCGGCCGCCTTGGCCAGGGTCAGCGCCACGGCGTCGGCCTCGCTCACGCGCTCCTCGGCCGCGCCGGCCTGGCCGTCGCCGTCGGGTGGGCGTACTCCGGCGAAGGAGACGAACAGCACGTCGCCGTCGAAGCGCTCGCCGGTGGCGATGGCGAGTCTGGTCTTTCCGACGCCTCCGGGGCCGGTCAGCGTCAGCAGGCGGACGTGGTGGTCGCGTAGCCGCGCCGTCACCTGTTCGACCTCTTCGTCCCGGCCGACCAGTCCGGTCAGCGGGCAGGGCAGCCGGCGCACCACGCCGGCACTCGCCACGCCGGCACTCGCCACGCCGGCAGTCGGCACGCCCCTTCCCGGTGCGGCCAGGATCCGCCGCCGCAGCGCTTCGGTGCTCGCGTCCGGGGGGATGCCGAGTTCCTGGTCCAGCACGCGGCGGCACGTCTCGTAGTGGGTGAGCGCGCCGGCGCGGTCGCCCAGCGCGGCCAGGGTCTCGATGACCATGCGGTGGGCGCTCTCGTCGAGCGGGTCGAACTCGAGCAGGCGGCGGGCCAGCCGCGCCGCGCCTTCGTGGTCGCGTTGCCGGTGCGCGGTGCGTGCCCGCTCGCGCAGTGTCAGCGCCGCCGCCCGTCCGGCCTGGCGGCGGCGTTCGGCCGCCCAGTCGTCGAACCGGGGGGCGTCGGGGAGCGCCAGGTCGTCGAGGAAGCCGCCCCGGTAGTCGTCCGGGACCGAGCCGTTCGTGACGAGGTCCTCCCAGTCGAGGGTGTACGGCAGGGTGCGGTCGAAGGCGACCTGGGTGGGGGCGATGGTCAGGTGGTCGGCCACGGTGCGGCGCAGTTCCATCAGGGCGAGCCGCAGGCTTCCGCGGGCGTTGGTCTCGGCTCGCTCGCCCCACAGCAGACCGGCCAGGGCCGACCTGGTGTACGGCCTGCCTTCGATCATCAGGTAGCACAGCAGCGCCCGCGCCTTGGCGGACCTGATGGGGACGGCGTGGCCGTCTCCTTTGGTGATCGAGCTCATTCCCAGCACTCGTACGCGCAACTTGTTCATCCGGCGTCCCCCGTCGGCACGATCTCGTGCGGCGGCCCCGAGCGTAATTATCCGTCCGAGTTACGAGAAGGCAATTGTCCTCATAAGTCGCCTGAGATCGGGGTGGGGAATGCGGAAGACGCTCCGACCCGCCGGGGAGTCGGAGCGTCCGTGAATCTAATCCTGGTGATCGATGCCGTGACCGTCAGGCCGGGTTGACCTCGTAGACGATGGTGTACTTGGCGCCGTTCAGGTGGTCGAACTCGTCGACCTGGACGCCCGCGCCGGACTCGGTGTCGTTGACGATGACGTTGCCGAGGAAGTCGTCGACGCCGCTGTCCTCCTCGAACAGCTCCATGACGGCGCTGCTGCCGGTGAAGTCGTGCGTCCTGCCCACGAGCGACTCGGTGTCGCCCTTGCCCATCTCGACCGGACCGAACTCGCGTGTCCCGTCGATGTTCAGGTACGGCCTGTCCTTGCCGACGGTGGTCTGCTTCTTGTTGCACGTCAGCGAGATCAGCTCGATCGTGTACGTGGTCGTCGTGCTCGTCGTGGTCGTCGCCGCTGCCGCCGGCAGCGCCGCGCTCGCGAGCGCGGCCACGGCGAGCGGCAGCACCGCCCACCGAAGAACCTTTCGCATGGCCTTTTCTCCCCGTTGGATGCTCGCCCGAGGACTTTTCCGGGCTGTCACCATTCCAGCCGGAAGCGCATGCGGGGTCTGTCTCGTCCGATACGCAGGCACGGTGTCCTTCGACACCCACGGTGGAAGGGTCAGCCGGTCAGTACCGATTGGACGGATCTGGTCACCACGTAGGCGGCCTCATCTGAGGGCAGCCGTCCGGCGCGCACCTCGGCCGCCGCGCCGTGCAGGATGTACTGGACCAGGCTGACCAGCCAGGTGGTGGGCAGGTCGGTGCGGAAGGCGCCCTGTTCCTGGCCGCGTCGGATGAGCTCGGCCATGCGCCGGGCGGGCTCGGCGTGCATGTCTCGCACCCGTCCCTCGGGGAGCACTCCCTCGGCGGCGGCCAGCAGGGCCGCGGACTCGGCCACGAGTGCCCAGCTCGACGCCAGCAGGCGGGTCATGGCGTCGCCCGCGTCTCCGGTCAGGTCGATGGACGACAGGGTCTCCTCGCCGGTCCGCAGCGCGTCCGTGAGCGCGGCTTCGACCAGGTCGGCCCGCGTGCGGAAGTGCCCGTAGAGGGTCATCCGCCCGACCCCGGCGGCCTGCGCGATGTCGTCGGTCGTCGCGTTCGGATCCGAACTCAGCAGGGTGCGCGCCGCGGACACGATGCGGGCGATGCTGCGCTCGGCGTCGGCGCGGCGTCGGGAGCGGGCGGAGGGCGCGGCCATGCCCACATCTTAACTCGTACGGACGGATACGGGTTATAGTGAAGGCAAAAGCTCGTACATGAACGTACGAGTTAGTCGCATGGAGGTCCGATGACCCAAGCACCGGCACAGCAGACATCACCTCACGAGCCGCATCCGGCACGCTGGCGCATCCTGGGCTTTCTCGGGGTGGCACAGCTCATGCTGATCCTCGACGTCACCGTCGTGGCCATCGCGCTGCCCCACATCGAGACGGACCTCGGGCTCAGCCGTGAGGTGCTGACCTGGACGGTCAGCGCCTACACGCTCACCTTCGGCGGCCTGATGCTGCTCGGTGGCCGTCTCGCGGACCTGGTGGGAGCCAAGCGGGTCGTGCTCGCCGGCCTTCTCGTGTTCACCGCGGCGTCGCTGGTGACCGGCCTGGCCGGATCCGCGGGGATGCTGGTGGGCGGTCGCATCGGCCAGGGCGTCGGGGCGGCGCTGCTCTCTCCGGCGGCCCTGTCACTGGTGGTGGCCCTGTTCGACGGCGAGGAGCGGAACAAGGCCCTGGGCGTCTGGTCCGCGCTCGGCGGCGGCGGCGCGGCTCTCGGCGTGCTCCTCGGCGGCCTGCTCACCGCCGGGCCCGGGTGGCCGTGGGTCTTCCACATCAATGTGCCCATCGGACTGGTGATCATCGCGGTGCTCGCCGCCCTGCTGCCGGCCCGCTCGTCCGCGCCCGCCGACCGGCCCCGGCTCGACGTCCTCGGCGCGATCCTGGTGACGGCCTCCTCCGCATCGCTGATCTACGCCTTCATCGCCGCGGGTGAGAGGGGGTGGCTCAGCACGTTCACCGGGGGGCTGGTCCTGGCGGCCGCGGTGGGTTACGTGCTGTTCGTGCTGTGGCAGAGGCGGACGCGCTCGCCCCTGATGGACGTCCGGCTGCTGGCCCGGCGGCCCGTGGCGACCGGCGCCTTCCTCATCCTGATGGCGACGGCGCTGATGATCGCGGTGTTCTTCCTGGGCACCTTCTACTTCCAGCAGGCTCTGGGATACGGCGCGCTGCGGACAGGGCTGCTGTTCCTGCCGGTGGCGCTGGCGACGATGCTCGGCGCCAACCTGACCGGCCGCATGCTCGGCCGATGGGGCGGACGCGGGCTGGCCGTCGCGGGCCTGACGGTCGCGGCGATCGGCATGGCCGTCCCGGCGGTGTCGATGAGCCCGGTCAGCGTCGTGGCCGGCGTGGCCGTCGCGGCGGCGGGCACCGGCGCGCTGTTCGTCATCGCCTCGGCGACCGCGCTCGGCCAGGTGGCGCCGCACGAGGCCGGGATCTCCTCCGGCATCGTGAGCACCTTCCACGAGTTCGGCGCGTCCATCGGAGCCGCGGTCATGTCGAGCGTGGCGGCCGCGAGCCTGGCCGGGACCACATTGAGCGGCTTCGCCGGCGGATTCACCGTGGCCGCGGTCGCGGCGGCGGTCGGCGCCGTCGTCGCCGCGCTGGTCACACCCGGCCGTCAGAGATGACCGGGGCGGGCCACAGCTGGAACAGGTAAGTCTCCGCCGTGGCCGTCGCCCGCAGGTGGTAGGTGCCGGGGCCGCCCACGTTCAGCCACTGCGCCTCGTCCTCCACCAGCGGGTTGACCTCCAGCAGTCCGCTGTCCAGCCGCAGCAGAGCCTGCGCGGCGCGTTCGGCGGAGCCCGGGGCGGCGGGGCGGGCGTCCCAGGCTTCGATGCTGACGTCCGCGTCGTGCGGGTCGCCGTCGAGGGTCACCACGATCACGGAGTTGCGTCCGGCGAACAGCCAGCGGGCGGGATCGCCGAACTCGCGGACCGCCTCCTGAGGACCGCCGTCGTCCAGCAGATCGAAGCTGCGGTGATCGACGTGGGTCACGGTCCTCAGGGTGGCGATCAGCTCGGCCATGCCTCGCAGTCTGTCAGTTGTGGGCCTGGATCGAGCCGTGGTCGATGTCCTGGGGGCCGGCCAGGTCCAGGTCGTACCCCGCACCGCGGACGTTGTCGTAGAGCAGGGTGCTCGCCGGGTGGTCGCCTGCCGACAGGGGCCAGACGACCAGCCGGAACCGGTCGGGGTCGGCGTCGTAGGCGTAGAGCACGAAGCCCTGGTCGCCGCTGGCGCCCTTGACGGCGATCCGGTCGTCGGGTGTGACCACCAGCCAGTCCAGTTCGGTCGAGGTCAGGTTCAGGGGGACGCCCTGGATGCGGTAGGCGACCTTGCCGTTGCGGGGAGCGGGTCCTTCGTCGTGCGGATGGTACTTCGGGTTGAACTGGAAGTGCCCGCGCCCCGTCGCCGCCGGGTCGCCGGTCAGCGCGCCCGCGGGTGAGGTGAGTTGGCCGCCCGCCGTGGCGAAGCCGGCGTCCGGGTCGTAGACGATGACCATGACGTCGCTGGAGTTCGTGCCGGTGTCGTCGTCGGTCACCTTGGTCTTGATGGTGTACATGCCGGGATGGGCGAAGGTGTGGGCCGATCGGCAGGTGAGCTCCTCGCCCGCGTACGTCGACGTGCTGCCGTCGTCCCAGTCCGTCAGGCAGGTGTGGGTGTCGTTGGCGCCGGGCTCGGTGAACGCGGCCACCAGCTTGACCTCCGTCCCCGCGCGGAAGACCTGCCAGGGCTTCGGCTCGTGGACGCCCGGGGTGTCCGGGGGCGTGACGGGATCGTCGTCGTCGGCGTCGCCGGCCCTGGCGCGGATGGACGGCGTCGGGCCGAAGCCGGGGGCGACGTTGCCGAGCGTGAGCGTGGTGCTGTCGCTCACCGGGCCGTTGACCGAGTCGCGGGCGGTCAGCGTCAGGGTGAACGTGCCGTCGTCGGTGCAGGTCACGGTCGTGGCGGCCGACGACGAGCCGCTGAAGAAGCAGAACGCTCCGGGATCGACGCCTGGTCCCGGGGTGACGCTCCAGTTCAGGAAGAGGGCGGAGTTCTCCGGGTCGCTCGCGGAGCCGCCGAGCGTCACGGGGGAGCCTTCGTCACCGCGGACGTCGGGTCCGGCGTCGACCGTCGGCGGCAGGTCGACCGGTGGAGTGCCGCCGCCGTCGTCGGGCTCGTCCTCTTCGGGCGGGATCGCCTCGCAGGTGTCGGGGCCTGCCGGCGGGTCCTCCTTGATGTGCACGAAGAAGCCGTCCTGCTCGTAGAGGATGCGGTCGTCGCGGTAGTACTTCTTCAGGGCCCGCCCGGCGCACTCGTTGTCGTCCTTGTGGGCGCCCAGGACGGAGAAGTCCCAGTCGAACTTGGGCGGAGCGCAGCACGCCGCCCCTTCCGCCGTCGAGGCGAACGGGTACTCGTCGCACTGCTGGTCCTTGGAGGTGTCGTAGATGTCCGGGGGGAGCGTGGCGCAGGTGCTGCGCACCGTGTTGCGGTTGGCCGTGTAGCGCGGGTCCGGGGTCTTGCTCGCGTTGATCCGGTGCAGGGCCAGGGCGTCGTCACGATTGTCCGGATGGAACTTCCCCGGGATGAGCTTCACCGTGTCCTTGCGGGGATAGGTCCGGAACGGCACGCCGTCGCGTTCGCACCACGGCTCGGCCTGCGCGCAGCGGATGTGCTTGGCCACCTCGTCGACCTTGCCGTCGTTCACCGAGTACTGCAGGTGCGGGATGACGTCGTCGAGGATGCAGGCCCCCCGGCGCTTCAGGCCGAAGTTCGTGGCCGAGTCGCAGCGGATCGTCCGTTCCTCGGAGGAGCCGTCCGCCAGCCGGAAGTTCCAGCTGTCGATGACGTACCCGTGGAAGAACCACCGGTGGCGGGAGACCTTGTCCGGCAGGGAGCTGACGGACCCGTCCGAGGTGAGCTCGAACGACGTCCACCTGCCGATCCAGTCCTTGATCGGCATGCCGGTGTGCGCGAAGTTCTCGCCGCAGCCGCTTTCCCCGAAGCAGCCCACCCGCTGGTAGAGCATGGATTCCGGCCGGATGTAGCCCTTGGTCGTGGGCCAGTAGTCGGCGTCGTCGCCGCGGAAGAACACGGTGATGCCGCGCTTCCCGTCGTCACGCCCGTAGGCGACGGCCGAGAACTCCATGGTCATGCTGGCGGTCAGCCGGGTGCCGGTCTGGCCGGTGGTGAACTTCTTGGCCTCGACCTGGTACCTCTGGCACCACATGAACCTGTTGTAGACCCGCCCGAACTTGTTGCGCGCGCCCTCGCTGTTCAGGCAGTCCTCCACGTCCGGCCCGCTGGGGGAGCCGGGCGGGGTGCGGGGCGGCGTGGCGGCCGCGGCGGTGGACGGGTCGAAGTACGACTTCTCTCCGCGTTCGCGGGCGGTCCGGCGGGCCGCCTCTCCCAGGTCGCCGGAGAGCTTTCTGGTTTCGGGCCGTGGAACATCGCCCTTCTCGTCGATGCCGGTATAGGAGACGACGCCGAAGTCTCGCGCCGTCTCCGCCTGGCCGGTGCCGCCGAGCACGGGTGTGCATAAGGCGGTGAGCAGGATGGGAATGAGCAGGCGGGGCATTAATCGTCCCGCGCGCATACGTTCGCGCATTGAAATTCTCCCCCGTGGGTGAATCGCCGACATGCGTGATCATTCATGCCACGAGCGCAGTTTACGATTCCGCCGAATGGCTGCCAGGACCCAATCACTGCGAGTCAACAACCGTGTCGACAGAGACGCGGGCCGGGCGGCGAGCGGGTTCGGACGGATGCCCGCGGCGAGCGGTCCGCCGCGCTCAGGCCGGACGCGGGGCGCGGCGGTCCCCGCGCCGGGCCAATTCGTCGTCGTCGACCAGGGTGAGCATCGGCTGGCCGGGCTCGCACAGCATGGTGACGGTGAACCGCAGGGGGATGTCGTCGCGGTTGTTGCCGTCCTGGTAGTGGATGACGTCGCCGCCCGGCTCCCAGAGGCCTCCCCGGCGCGTACGACCCGCTCCGGCTCGGTCAAAGCAGGACGAAGCGGTGACAGCGGTGCCGCCGCGCGATCAGGCTTGGATCATGGCACACCATCTTCGGCTGCGAACCACCTTCGACAGCGTGGCCGGCTCCTATCAGAACGCCCGCCCCGACTACCCGGCCGAGCTGTACGCGGATCTGCTCGCGATCACGGCGATCACGCCACCGGCGCACCTGCTCGAAGTCGGATGCGGGCCGGGGAAGGCCACCCTGCCCCTGGCCCGGAGGGGCTTCGGGATCACCGCGGTCGAGCTCGGCGAGGCTCTGGCGGCGGAGGCGCGGCGCCGCCTCGCCGCGTTCGCCGGCGTTTCCGTGGTCACGTCATCGTTCGAAGACTGGGAGCCGCCGGCGGGGGTCCGCTTCGATCTCGCCTACGCGGCCACGGCGTGGAAGTGGGTGGACCCGGAGGTCAAGTACGCGAAAGCAGCCGAGCTGCTCACCGAGGGCGGCCACCTGGCCGTGTGGGACGCCGACCACGCGTTCCCGGCAGGCTTCGACCCCTTCTTCACCGAGATCCAGCAGGTCTACGACGAGATCGGCGAAGGCGACGGCGCCCCGTGGCCCCCGCCCCGGCCCGAGGAGCGGTTCGACCCCACCGCCACGGAGTTCGGGGCCTCCGGGCGCTTCACGGTGGTCGGGACCCGGCGCTACGTATGGAGTTCGCGCTACGCGGCAGACGAATACCTCGCCCTGCTCGACACGTTCTCCGGCCATATCGCCATGGAGCCGGCCAAGCGGCAGCACCTCTACCAGGAGATACGCCGCCGTCTCGCCGCACGCCCGGACGGACGACTCACCCGTCACTGGTCGGTCGTCCTCACGATCGGCCGACGCCTGTGACGCGGCGCGAAGCAGGAGGGCACGAGGCTGGAACACCGGTGGAACGGGATGGAACACGGTGAGGGGCAGCCGCTAGTCACAGCGCCTTCACCGGGGGTTCGGAATGGCACGTTCCACAACGCACTTACGCTTCGAGTCGAAGTCCCTGCGAGCGCTCAGCCCGTTCGCGTTGCCGCTCATCTGCACGGCGCAGTTGATGGCGACTCTGGACGTGACGATCGTCAACCTCGCCCTGCCGGCCGTGCAACGGGAGCTCGGCCTGTCGAACTCGGGTCTGGCGTGGGTGATCGACGCCTACACGCTGGCCTACGCGGGCCTGCTGCTCCTGGGGGGACGCGCCGGGGACCTGGCCGGTCATCGTCGTACGCTCATGATCGGGATTTTCGTGTTCACGGCCTCGTCCCTGCTCGGCGGGCTGGCGCAGGACTCCACGCTGCTGCTGGCCGCGCGTGCCGGGCAGGGAGTGGGCGCCGCGCTCGCCACCCCGACGACGCTCTCCCTGATCACCACGCTGTTCGCGCCGGGGCCGGCGCGCACCAGGGCGATGGTCGCCTACGGGGGCATGGCGGGGCTCGGCATCACGCTCGGGCTGGTTCTCGGCGGAGTCCTGACCGAGCTGGCGTCCTGGCGGTGGGTGTTCCTGGTGAACGTGCCCATCGGGATCATGCTGCTGACCACCGCGCGGCGGGTCCTTCCCGAGTCGACCGGGCCGCGGCGCCGGCTGGACGTGCCGGGCGCCGCGCTGGGGACCGGCGCGCTGGCCGCCCTGGTCTACGGCGTGATCCGCGCGGGCGCCGACGGATGGGGCGACCTGACCTCCTCGATCGCCCTCGGCCTGGCCGCGCTGCTGTTCGTGGTCTTCGTCGTGGTCGAGCGGAGAACGGCCGAGCCGATGCTGCCGCTGCGGCTCCTGGCGCATCGCACGCGGCTGGGGGCGTACCTCATCGCCGGGCTGCTGTTCGCCTGCCTGTACCCGTCCTTCTTCTTCCTCAGCCGGGCGCTGCAGGACGTGCTCGGTCACGATCCGATCGAGGCGGGTCTCAGGTTCCTGCCGATCGGGATCGGGGTGCTCATCTTCGCGATCGTCACCCGGCGGCTCGTGCACGTGTCCGGGCCCCGGACGCTGGTGCTGGGCGGCACCGCCGCGACGGCGGTCGCGGCGCTGTCCCTGGTGACGCTCGACACCGGCGGCTCCTATCTCACCCTGCTGCTGCCCGCTTTGGTCGGGCTCGGCGCCGGGGTGGGGACGACGTTCGTGGCCAACGCCGCCGCGGCCATGACCGACGTCGCCGAGGCGGACGCCGGAATCGCGTCCGGGCTGCTCAGCACCTTCCAGGCGGTCGGCGGCACGGTCGGCGTCGCGGTGCTCGCCGCCCTGGCGGCGTCGCGGACCACGGCGGACCTGACCGAACGGGCTCGGACGGCCGCCGCGCACCCGCCGAGCGTGATCGGTGAGGCGCTCATGTCGGGATTCGTGCAGGGGTTCGCCATCGCGGGCGGCCTGGCCGTGGTCGCGTTCGGCGTCGCCCTGATGACCGCGCCCAAGCGCTGAACCCCGGCGTCGCCCGTGTCACCGCACCGAAGCGGTGAACTCCACTTTCACTTTCACCCAGAAAGGTGTCGTTGTGGGTATTCCTGTTCCAAGTGCTGATCCCTTCTACGCGCCGGTCGACCGGCCGGGCCGCCCCGGGGACCTGCTCCGGTTCCGCGAGGTCGACGTCAAGAGCGGTGAGACGTGCGTCGCCTGGCAGGTGGTCTACGTCTCGACCGATTCGCGTGACCGGCCGATCGCGGTCTCGGGAACGGTCCTCGTCCCTTCCGCGCCCTGGCGGGGCGCCGGTGTCCGGCCGATTCTCAGCTACGGGGTCGGCGTGCACGGTCTGGGCCGCGATGTCGCTCCGAGCTATCTGATGCGGGCGGGTACGGAGTTCGAGATCACGATGGTCGAGTCCGCGCTGGCGCGCGGCTGGGCGGTCGCCGTGACCGACGGGGAGGGCCTCGGCATGCCGGGACCCCACACCTACGGGGCGGGCCGAGCCGGCGGCCACACCATGCTGGACATCGTGCGGGCGGCTCCCGGCCTCGGCGCGGAGCTGACCCCGGGCGGGCCGGTGCTGGTCTGGGGGTACTCCGAAGGCGGCCGCAACGCCGCCTGGGCGGCGGAACTCCATCCCTCCTACGCGCCGGACCTGGATGTGCGGGCAGTGGCGGCGGGCGGGGTTCCCTCGGACCTGCTGGCGGTCGCGAAGGCCATCGACGGGGGACCGTTCTCCGGGCTCGGGCTCGCGGTCCTCGTCGGCCTGGCGCACGCCCACCAGGACCCCGCCCTCGAAGCGGTCCTCAGCGAGCGCGGCAAGCAGGCCGCCGCACGGGCCGCGACCCTGGACGTGACCGGGCTCATCGTCGACTTCCCCGAGCCGCTGCACCACCACACGGTCCGGGCCGAGCCCTGGGACGATCCGGCCTGGCTGACGCTCCTCGACCGGGAGAAGAACGGCCGCCACAGGCCGGGCGCGCCCGTCTACCTCTACCACGTCGCCGGCGACCTGCTGGTGCCCACCGCTCAGGGCCGCGAGCTGTTCGCGGACTACGCCGCGCTCGGCGCTCAGGTGACCTGGGCGGACGTGCGGGCCGAGGAGCACCTCGCCGGCGCGTTCGCGGGAGCCCCGGACGCCGTCGAGTGGCTGGCGGAACGGCTCGGCTGACCTCTGTCCACCTGGCACGCACGCCACCCGGGCCTGCTGCCGCACCACCTCGCGACCACTGGAGACATCATGTCGATACTCAAGAGAACCATCCGCACGGCCGCCGTGCTCGCCGGCGCCACGGCGGCGCTCCTCGGCCTGGGGACGGTGTCCGCGCACGCCGGCACCGCGCCCGGCGTCATGGCCAAGCCCCGCCTCACGATCAACAAGCTGGGCGGTGACCAGTGCCAGCTGACCGTCATCACCACCGTCGGCATGACGCAGGCCCAGGCGCAGTACCAGGTCGACAACAGGGCGACGGCCCGGATCGAGGTCTGGGCCGACGACCTCGTCTACGACAACCGCGTCTACAAGGCGCCGAACGCGCTGATGACCGCGAGCAAGTACGACGGCGGCCTCATCATCACCGCTCAGCCCAAGCTCCCTTGCTTCTACCTCGACGAGGACCAGAGCCAGAACTTCGACGCCGAGGGGGATGAGATCTACGTCAAGGTCGTTTTCGAGGGCCCCGGCTATTCCCGGATGGCGAAGAACTCGAACGTGGTGAATGGCCGTTGGTAGTGGCGTGGCCGTCGGTATGAGCCCTGCCCGCCGAGTTCGGAACCGGCGGGCAGGGCTGTTTCACGTACGAATCGCTCGCGCCGCGCGGCGGCCCGCGGCGAATCCGGCAAGGGGCGGCGCGAAGAATGTCGAAGTCCCGGCTATCCGAGCTGCCGTCGAATCTGAAGAATCGTCGCTATGAAACTCCGCTCACCGGCTTGGAGTGGTGCATGATCCGCCAACCGTCCCCTTCCCGGGAGTGTCCGTCGCATCAGGGACTGGACGTTTCGGAGCGGGTCGGCTCGATGCTTCTCCGTGGGCTGCGCGCCTGGTGCGTCGAGGGCGACCAGCGCTCCAGCCGGGACCATTTCGAGGCGGCCCACCGCGCGGCCGAAGCCGAGGGCGACGGCCGGGCGACGGCTCTGGCGGTGCTGGGCCTGGCCGGTCGGTGGGTGCACGACCACCGCGGCCTGACGGCCGGCACGTCGATCGAGGTGCGGCTGCGGCACGCGTTGTCGGCGGTGGACCCGCGTTCGACGCTCGCGCTCCGGCTCCGGGTACGGCTGGCCGCCGAGGCCGACTACCGGTCGGGCGAGCACGCGGCCATCCTCGCCCTGCTGGAGGAGGCCAGGAGAGCCGGTGATCCGGCCGCCCTGGCCGAGGCGGCCGACCTGGCCCACCAGTGCCTGCTGGGTCCCGGCCATGGTGAGACGCGTCACGAGGTCTCCCGGGAGCTGCTCGCGGCGGGTTTCCAGACCCGGTGCCGCGGCGATCTGCTGCTGGGCCTGTTGTGGCGCACCATCGACCATATTCTCGACGCCCATCCGCACACCGAACGCTGCCTGGCCGAGTTACGCGGCGAGCTGGCGCGGCAGGACCATCAGGCGATCGGGTTCGTGCTGCAGGCGATCGACGTGATGCTCAGCATCCGCGCGGGCCGGCTGGAGCAGGCCGAGGCCGAGGCGACCCGCTGCGTCGAACGGGGCATGGTGGTCGGCGACCCCGACGCCGTCAGCTGGTACGGCGGGCAGATGGTGGCCATCCGCTGGTATCAGGGCCGCCTGGGCGAGCTGGTGCCGATGCTGGCCGAGGTGGTGAACTCGCCCGACCTCAGCGCGGTCGACAACTCCTACCTGGCCGCGCTGGCCGTGGCCGCCGCCTCCGCCGGGGATCACCGGCAGGCCGCCGGGGCGCTGGCGCGGCTGCGCCGATTCGACCTGGCCCTGCTGCCCCGGTCGAGCACCTGGCTGGCCGGCATGTTCGGCATCGTGGAGGCCGCGAACCTGCTGGGCGACGCCGAGACCGCCTCCGTGGTCTACGAGCTGCTCACCCCGTTCGCCCATCTGCCGCTGGTGGGCAGCCTCGGCATCGCCTGTTTCGGGTCCGCCCAGCACACGCTCGGCGTGGCCGCGCTGACCATGGGCGACGCCCAGCGGGCGAACGAGCACCTGCGCATGGCCGTCAGGGGCAACCTGGCCATGGGGCACTGGCCGGCGGCGGTCCTGTCGCGCATGCGCTGGGCCCAGGCGCTCCTGCTCCGGGCGGGCACCGGTGACGTCGACGAGGCGGCCCGGCAGCTGGAGGTCGCCTCGCGTGAGGCGTCCGGGCTGGGCATGGTCCTGCCGGGGGAGCGGGAGCTGTATGGCGCGGTCGCGGACGCCGTGTCCGGGGGGCGGCGGCCGCTCATGGAATGCCGGCGCGAGGGCCGCTGGTGGCGGGTCGGGCTGGGCGTCCGGAGCGTACGGGTGGAGCACAGTTTGGGGATGGCCTATCTGGCGGTCCTGCTGGCCAATCCCCGGTACGAGATCCCGGCCATCGAGCTGGCCGCGGGACCCGTTCCGGATCAGCGGGCGGCCGCGACCGCCAGGGGCGGCATCGGGCATCCGACGCTGGACGAGGAGGCCATCAAGGCCTACCGCGAACGGCTGTCGTCGTTGCAGGAGGAGATCGACGAGTACGAGTCCGCCAACGACCTCGCCCGGACCGAGCGGATCCGCGCGGAACGCGACTGGCTGATCGAGGGACTGGCGTCCGCGACCGGTTTAGGCGGGCGAGTCCGAAATTTCACCGGAAATGAGGAGCGCGCCCGCATTTCGGTCGGTAAGGCCATTCGGCGGGCCATTCAGCGAATCGCCGACGCCGACCTGATGCTCGGCGAGGAATTGCGGGTCACCGTACACACCGGACGACTGTGCTGCTATCAACCTCGGGATGACAGGCCCGTGCGTGGCCGCGTTCCCTGATTTCGCGACAGGGGCGGAGTCGCCGCCTTCGGGTGTGGAGAGTCATGCCGGGTAGGCGTGGGTCTCGGTGGCCTTGACCGAGGCCCAGATCCGCTGGCCGGGGGTCAGGTCCAGATCGGCGACGGCGGCCGGGGTGATGTCGGCGAAGGCGGCGATGGGCCCGTCGAGGTGCACGCGGACGTTGTCGCCGTGTCGTTCGATGCCGTCGATCGTGGCCTGCCACAGGTTGCGCGGGCTGCCGTCGGGGCGGGAGCGGTAGAGGGCCACGGCGGCGGGCGCGAAGGCGACGAACGCGGGCCCGTCGAGTGAGTCGGCGGTGCTGAACAGCAGCTCGTCCACCTTGACCTGTGTTCCGTCGGCCAGCCCCCGGTACAGGTTGAGCCCGACGAGGCGGGCCACGTAGTCGGTGCGCGGGCGGCGGGCGACCTCGCCGGGGGTGCCTTGCTGGACGATGGCGCCGTTCTCGATGACGATCAGCCGGTCGGCCAGCACCATGGCGTCGAGCGGGTCGTGGGTGACCAGGACGGTGACGCCGTCGAAGTCGTTCAGGTGGCGGCGTAGCTGGGAGCGGACCTCCAGCCGGGTGTGGGCGTCGAGGGCGGCCAGCGGCTCGTCCAGCAGGAGCAGCTCGGGCCGCACGGCCAGCGCCCGCGCCAGGGCCACCCGCTGCGCCTGCCCGCCGGACAACTGCCGGGGCTTGGCGGCGGCGCGGCCGGCCAGGCCGACCCGTTCCAGCAGGGCGGCGGCCGCACGGCGGGCCTCGGTTTTGGGCACGCCCTGGCAGCGTGGCCCGAAGGCGACGTTGTCCAGCGCTGACAGGTGCGGGAAGAGCAGGTAGTCCTGGAAGACCATGCCGATCGGGCGGCTCTCGGCGGGCAGGGTGTGCAGCGGCCGGCCGCGCAGGCCGATCTGGCCGCCGGACATGCGGGTGAGCCCGGCCAGGGCGCGCAGGGCGGTGGTCTTGCCCGCGCCGTTGGGGCCGAGCAGCGCCACGACCTCGCCCGGTTCGACGCGCAGGTCGATGTCCAGGGTGAAGGCGGGCCGGGTGACGACCAGGCGGGCGTGCAGGGTCATGGGCTGCTCACCCACCGGTCGCGCAGGCTGGCCAGGATGATCACCGAGACGGCGAGCAGCACGAGGCTGAGCACGATGGCGGCCTCCGGCTCGGTCTCCAAGGCCAGGTAGACGGCCAGCGGCATGGTGCGGGTGGTGCCGGGGAAGTTGCCGGCGAAGGTGATGGTGGCGCCGAACTCGCCCAGCGCCCGCGCCCAGCACAGCACCGCGCCGGCCACCACGCCCGGCATGATCATCGGCAGCGTGACGCGGCGGAAGACCGTCCAGCGCGAGGCGCCGAGCGTCGCGGCCGCCTCCTCGAAGCGCTGGTCGGCGCCGCGCAGCGCGCCCTCGACGCTGATCACCAGGAACGGCATCGCGACGAACGCCTCGGCGATGATCACCCCGGCGGTGGTGAACGGCAGCGTGATCCCGAACGTGGCCTCCAGCCACTGCCCGACCAGCCCGCGCCGCCCGAGCACGAGCAGCAGCGCCACCCCGCCCACGACAGGCGGCAGCACCAGCGGCACGGTCACCAGGGCCCGCACCAGCCGGCGCCCGGGGAAGTCCACCCGGGCCAGCAGCCAGGCCAGCGGCACCCCGAGCAGCAGGCACACGGCGGTCGCGACGCTGGCGCACACCAGCGACAGCCGCAGTGCCTCCAGCACCTGCGGCTCGGCCAGCCGCTCCAGCAGCGTCGGCCAGGGGGCGCGGATCAGCAGCCCGGCCAGCGGCAGCACCAGGAACACCAGCCCTGCCACCGCGGGCAGCACCAGCATCCAGGGCAGCCGACCCGAGACCTCACGGCCCGCCGGCCGGCGGGCGGCGGGCTCACCAGGCGGGCCTGCCCGGTCGGGTCGCGATGGTGCGGAAGAGCTCATCGCTGATCGGGAGCCTCGAAGCCGGCCCTGGTCAGCACGTCCTTGCCCTGCTGCGACAGCACCAGGTCGACGAACCGCCGGGCCGCCTCACCGGCCGGCGCCTTGGCCAGGGTGGCGATCGGGTAGTCGTTGATCGCTCGGTCCGCCTCCGGGAAGTCGATCCCGGTCACCTTGCCCGCTGAGGCGATCACGTCGGTCTTGTAGACCAGCGCGGCGTCCACCTCACCCAGCTCCACCTTGGTGAGGGTGGCCTTGACGTCCTGCTCCAGGGTGACCGGAGTGACCTTCGCCCCGGCCGCGTCCAGCGCCTTGACCGCCGCCGCCCCGCATGGCACCTGCTCGGCGCAGAGCGCCACCTTCACCTTGGCGTCGGTCAGGTCCTCCAGCTCCGCCACCTTGGCCGGATTGTCGGCCGGCACGGCGATCTGCAGCTTGTTGCGCACGAACGTGGCCGGCGAACCGGCCAGCGCCGCGTCCGTCACCGTCTTCATCGTCGCCGGGCTGGCCGCCGCGAACACGTCGGCCGGCGCGCCCTGAACGATCTGCTGCGCCAGCGTCGCGCTGGAACCGAAGTTGAACCGCACCGTCGTGCCCGGATGCGCGGCCTCGAAGGCCTTGCCGAGCTCGGTGAACGTCCCGGTCAGCGACGCCGCCGCGAACACCGTCACCTCCTTCGCCCCGCCCGCCGAAGCCGAGGTCGTGGACGCGGCCGGCTCGCCGGAGCCGCAACCGGACAGGCCCGCCAGCGCGAGCGCGACGGGCAGGGCGATCGCCCATCGGGAAAGACGCCTGACTGCCAAGGGGGCTCCTCACACCTGACCGGCCCCGCGTTCGTGACCGGGGCTCTCCACCGTCGCCGCAAACCCTCACCATACCCCCGCATATTCCAGTCTGAATACCCTGGTCGCATCGCAACAGCGGCGTGATCCACGCCTTGGTCATCGCAATCACGAGAGGCCGCAGCGCGGCGGCGTGACCGCCGGGACCGTCGCCGTGCCCGCCTCTGCGCCGGCCGCGCGGCGCATCCTGCCCGGCAACGGATCTCCCGCCGGAACGCTCATCCCCAGCAGCGGCCCGATGCCGCGCGCCGCCGGTCAGTTCTCGGGCGGCTGCGCGCCGCGGAACGAGCGCCGGTAGCTGTCAGGTGGCACTCCGACGATCCGTTTGAACTGGCGTCGGAGTGTCGTGGCGGTGCCCATGCCGGTGGCGACGGCGACCGCCTCGATGCTCTCGCCGGTGGTCTCCAGCAGCTCCTGGGCGCGGCGCACGCGCTGGATCTGGAGCCACTGAAGCGGTGCCTGCCCGGTCACCGCCCGGAACTGACGTGCGAGATTGCGCGGGCTCGTGTTCGCTCGCCGTGCCAGGTCCGTCACCGTCAGCGGCTGGTCCAGCCGTTGCCGGACCCAGGCGAGCAGGCCGGCGAGCAGGTGGTCGTCCGCGACCCGCATCGGCGTGGCCACGAACTGGGCCTGGCCGCCGGGCCGATGGGGCGGCATGACGAGGCGACGGGCGACCGAGTTGGCGACGGCGGCGCCGTGATCGAGGTGGATCAGGTGCAGGCAGAGATCGACGGCGGCGGCCTTCCCCGCCGAGGTGAGCACGCTGCCGCTGTCGGTGTACAGCACGTCCGGGTCCACGACGGCCCGCGGATGGCGGGCGCTCAGCTCCGCCGCGTGCGCCCAGTGGGTGGTGGCTCGCCGGCCGTCCAGCAGGCCCGCCGCGCCGAGCGTGAACGCCCCGGTGCAGAGGGAGGCGACCCGGGCGCCCGCCTCGTGGGCCGCGCGTACGGCGTCGACCAGCTCGGGTGGCGGCGGATCGTCGATGTCCGCGCACGCGGGCACGATCACGGTGTCGGCGCTGGTCAAGTGCTCCAGGCCCTGTTCGGGTTCGACCGTGAACGGGCCGATCCGCACCGGTCCGGGCCCGCAGAGCAGCACGTCGTACCAGCCCGTCGTGGCCTCGCGCGGGGGCGTGCCGAAGATCTCGTAGGCCACGGCCAGCTCGAAGTGCAGCAGGTGGCCGGCGGTCGCCAGCGCGACGGTGTGCATGTCCGAAATTGTACGCATGATGTCGTTTCGGACCCTCACGATCGGGTTCCTCGTTCGGCGAGAGTGGACCCGCTTGGAACATCGAGTTGAGGAGAGTCATGGGTACATCGGACGCGGTGGTGGTCTACGGAGCGACGGGGCATACGGGGCGCTTCGTCGTCGCCGAACTGCTCCGGCGCGGTCTCACCCCTGTCGTCTCAGGCCGTGACGCGGGCCGGCTGGAGACGCTGGCCGCGGAGTGGGGACAGGTGGCGGTCCGGCCGGCCGCGGTGGACGACCCGGACGCGTTGGCCCGGGCCCTCGCCGGCGCGGCGGCCGTCGTCAACTGTGCCGGGCCGTTCGCGGTGACGGGAGGCCCCCTCGTCGAGGCGGCCCTGCGCGCGGCGATCCCGTACGTCGACGTCGCCGCGGAGATCGAGGCGAACGCCTCGATGTTCGCCGACTACGCGGAAGCGGCCCGAAAGGCGCGCGTCCCCGTGGTGCCGGCGATGGCCTTCTACGGCGGACTGGGCGATCTGCTGGTGACCGCCGCCATGGGGACGTCGACCGCCGCGGACATGGCGCACATCGCGTACGGGTTGAGCGACTGGCATCCCACCGCGGGGACCCGGGCGGCGGGTCAGGTGTCGCACCAGCGTCGCTCGGGCCGCCGGGTGCGGTTCAGGAACGGGGCGCTGGAGTACCACGACGACAAGCTGTCGGAGCAGGACTGGCCCTTTCCGGAGCCGCTCGGCCGGCGAGCGGTGATCGCGGAGTTCACCATGGCGGATGTCGTGACCGTCCCCAGCCACCTGGACGTGCCCGACGTCCGCACGTACATGACCGTCACGGCCGCGAGTGACCTCGCCAGGGAGGACACACCGGAGCCGACGGCGGTCGACGCTCTGGGGCGTTCGGGTCAGGTCTTCGTCGTCGACGTCGTGGTGAGCGCGGACGGCGTCGAGCGACGGGCCACGGCCCGTGGCCGGGACATCTACGCGGTCACCGCGCCACTGGCGGTGGAGGCCGTCCAGCGCGTCCTGACGGGGCGGACGCGGGCGGTGGGCGTGGCCTCGGCCGGCGCCATGTTCGACGCGGCGGACTTCCTCCGGGCGCTGACTCCGCACCTGTCGGTGGAACTGCCGCACTGATCCGCCACCGGGGTGTCCGGTGCGGGGTGTCCGGCGGCGTCTCCTGGTCGGGGGCAACACCAGTCAATCACTGATTGGAATATGATTGGAACATGACGGAAGACGCGCCCTCGACCCGCGTCCGGCTGCTGGCCGCCGCCGAGCGCCTGTTCCTGGACAAGGGCTACGACCAGGTGTCGGTGCGCGCGATCAACGCCGAGGCCGGGCTCAACCCGGGAGCCGCGCACTACCACTTCGGCTCCCGCGAAGGGCTCATCGCGGCGTTGCTGGAACAGGAGCTCTCGCCGCTGTGGGCCGACCGGATGGACGCCGTCGCCCGCCGTTCCCGGGGCGAGGGGGAGCCGTTCGACGTGCGTGACCTGGTCGCGGCCATCGTGGAGCCGTTCGAGGAGCTGGCGCGCACGGAGAAGGGCCGGATGCTGTCCCATCTGCTGGCCCGCTCGGCGCTGCGCGACGGGCGGCCGGCCCACGTCTCGACGTGGTTCGGCGCCGCGCCGTTCGAGGTCATGCTCGGCCGGGCACTGCCCGGCCTTCCCGTGCGCCAGGTGGCCGAGCGGTGGCGGCTGGCGTTCACGCTCCTGCTGGAGGTCTACGGGCGATCAGTGGCTCCCGCCCCGGCCGCCGCCGTGTCGCTGCCGGAGACCGCGACCGTCATCGCCTTCGTCACCGCGGGTCTGACCGCGCCCCCTCACCCCTAAGGAGCAAGCATGGCGACGTTCGCCGTCACAGGTTCGGCCTCGGGCATGGGCGCGGCCAGCGCCGCGGCCCTCAGCGCGGCCGGGCACACCGTCATCGGCGTGGACCTGCGCGCCGCCGACATCCTCGCCGACCTGGGCACCGCCGAGGGGCGCGACCTGGCGGCCGAGGAGATCCTGGCCCGCTGCGGCGGGAGGCTGGACGGCGTGGCCGCCATCGCCGGGGTCGGCCCCGACCTGCCCGACGCCGCGGCGGTCGTGTCGATCAACCACTTCGGCCCGGTCCGCCTGCTGGAGCGGCTGCTGCCCGCGCTGGCCGCCTCGGGCGCCGGACGCGCCGTGGTGATCGGGTCCAACTCCGCGTCGACCGTCCCGTTGATCGATGACGGTCTGGTGGAGCTGGCGCTGGCGGGGGAGGAGCAGGCGGCCCGCGAGCGGGCTCGCGCCGCCGCCGAGGCGATGCCGGCCGAGGTGCGCGCGATGGCGCCCAGCATCTCCGCCTACGCGTCCTCGAAGTTCGCGCTCGCCCGATGGGTCCGCCGCACCGCCGTCACCCCCGAGTGGGCGCGGCAGGGCGTGCTGCTCAACGCCATCGCGCCCGGCGCGGTGCTCACCCCGCTCATGCTCGGCTCCACCGGCGACGCCGCCGACCACGACCCGGACGCGTTCCCGACGCCGATGCCCCTGGGCGTCTTCGGCCGGCCCGAGGACATCGCGTTCTGGGTGCAGCAGTTCCTGCGGCCCGAGGCCCGCTTCACCACCGGCGCGGTCCTGTACGTGGACGGCGGCACCGACGCCGCCATGCGCCCCGACGCCCAGCCGACCGCGATGACGCCGTAGGCGCTTCCCGACGAGGTGGGCAAGCGCGCCGCCGGCGGCAGCGGGCGGCGAGATGGAGCTGTTCGAGGTTCATCTCATCCCGCGCGATCCGTCGTAGCTCGGTCATCAGGGCCACGCCGAGGCCCTGGCCTCTCAGAGTGGCGGTGGGCCGGCCACGGCTGTCGTATGGCTGTCAAAGGCGCAGCCCGAGGGGCGCCGCTGCCACGAGGCCGCCGGGAGGCCGCGGTGCAGGGTCCAGGATGCGTTGATGACGATGGCGCCTCCGTCGCCCATCAGCGGCAGCGCGTTCTGGATCGTGAAGAACACTCCCTCGACGTTGATTCCGACGGTGTGGTCGAAGTCCTTCGGGGTGAACTCTGGCCTGAAGTCCGCGATGCCGGCATTGGCGAAGACCACGTCGAGGGCACCGCGCCAGATCTCGACGCGCCGCACGAGGAGATCGAGGTCGGCGTCGACGCTGACGTCCGCGCGGACGGGCAGGACCCGCTCGGAGCGGAACTGCGCCGCTGCCGCGCCTCTGTGGAGAGCCGGGAAACGCCCATCAGGTCATGCTATGTCGTGATCAACAGACCTCGTCGGTACGGCGTCCCCACCCGGGTCGCTGCCCGGGGGCGCCGCCGCCAGCAGTCTCTCCGCCAGCGCGCGGCAGCGCGTCGCGAGCTCAGGAGGGTCGAGGGCCTCGAAGTCGTGCCCCAGCAGGAGCACGTGCATGAGCACGAAGTCGAGGCTGCCGGCGCCGCTGAGCACCTCGCACCGTTCGCTCCCTCGCCCTCGTACGACGGCCGCCGACGCCGGAATCTGCGCCCGTACCGTGTCGGCCGGCGCGTGCACGAGGAAGCGCGCCTGGTGCGGGTAGACCCGGCTGGCCACCCCCTCCTGCACGTACGTCGCCGCGTCGGGCGCGGCGCGCGGCCGGAAACGCCAGGTACGGGCGGACACCTCGGTCATCCGGTCGACGCGGAAGTTGCGCCAGCCGTCGCGATCGAGGTCGTAGGCGAGGAGGTACCAGCGCAGGTCGGAGGCGACCAGGCGGTAGGGCTCGACCCGCCGCCGTCGTACCTCGCTCCCGGACGGGTAACAGAAGCCGACCTCCACCTCGTCGCGGCACGCTCTGGCCAGCGTCATGAGGAGCTCGGGGTCGACCGGCGGGCGGCCGCCGCCGAAGGACTCCACCGCGCCGGAGAGCGCGCGCACCTCGTGCCGCAGCCGGGTGGGCAGCACCTGGTCGAGCTTGGTCAGCGCCCGGAGCGCTGCGTCGCCGGCGCCGGCGACCGCGCCCCCCGCGCCGGCCAGCAGCGAGACCGCGGTGGCGATCGCCTCCTCGTCGTCGAGCAGCAGCGGCGGCAGGTCCTGCCCCGGGCCGAGCCGGTAGCCGCCGCCGACCCCCTGTCTGGCATGCACCGGGTAGCCGAGCGCGCGCAGCCGCTCGACGTCACGCCGCACCGTGCGCGGCGTGACCCCGAGCCGGTCGGCGAGCTCGGGCCCGGTCCAGACCTGGCGCTGTTGCAGCAGCCCGAGCAGGATGAGCACCCGCTCCGTCGTGCCTCGCTCGTCACCACCTGCTCCGTCCATGCAGCCACCCTGCCAGAGATTGCGGACCGATCCTGTCCGCCAGGGGTGTCAGAGTGGCTCCGTGGACGCGGGCGAGTCGCCTGGCACCGATGCCCGAGGTCTGCCCGCAACCGAAATCCGCTACGAACGGAGCAACCGATGAGCCGCCACATCCAGGTCACCTTCGACGCCCATGACCCGCGGGCGCTGTCGTTCTTCTGGCGCGACGTGCTGGGCTACGTGCACCCCGGCCCGCCCGGAGTCGACCTGCCCGAGGGCGCCGACCCGCTGGCCGCGTGGGACGACTTCCTCGCCCGGATCGGCGTGCCGGAGGAGCAGCGCACCACCAGGTCGGCCATCGAGGACCCGGACGGGCACGGCCCACGGCTGTTCTTCCAGCAGGTCCCGGAGGGCAAGGTCGCCAAGAACCGCGTCCATCTCGATGTCCGTGCGGCTCCCGGACTGCAGGGAGAGGAGCGGATGGCGGCGCTGGAGGCCGAGTGCGACCGGCTCGTCGCGCTGGGAGCGTCCCGGGTTCACCGCGAGGAGCCCGAGCCCCCGCTGAGCGCCGGCCACATCGTGATGACCGACCCCGAGGGCAACGAGTTCTGCCTCGACTGACCCGGCTCAGCCGCGGCCGCGCGAGCCCCGGCCGGTGGGCGGTTCAGTCGATGATCGCGGTGGCTTCGATCTCGACCAGATGCTCGGGTACGTCCAGCGCCGCGACGCCCAGCAGCGTGGCCGGGGCCAGCGGGGTTTCGCCCAGCTTCGCGGCCGCCCGGCTGATCCCCTCCAGCAGCAGGGGCATCTTGTCCGGGGTCCAGTCGACGACGTGGACGGTGAGCTTCGCCACGTCGGCGAAGGACGCGCCGACCCCGGCCAGGGCGGTCGCGATGTTGAGGTAGCACTGCTCGACCTGGGCGGAGAGATCGCCTTCGCCGACCGTGACCCCGTCGGAATCCCAGGCGACCTGCCCGGCGACGAAGACCAGCTTCGACCCGGTCGCGATCGACACCTGCCGGTAGACGTCGATCTCCGGCAATCCGCTCGGGTTCACCAGGGTGATGGCCATACCGTCCGCCTCCTTGTTCATGAGCGCCCGAGGGCACCGTTTCTGCGCTTCGCTCTCTTGTGGTTACTCGGGAACTGTAAGAGAGTGCCCGCTGACGTGCAAGAACGCACTTTTAAGTGCCTGGGGAACCTCATGGTGACCGGGCGGCGCGGTGGCATGACGGCCGATCCGGTTGAAGTATGCATACTGCGTATGCATACTTAGTATCCATGTCGATCAGGCACGGGCTGCTCGCTCTGCTCAGCAGGGGGCCCAGATATGGCTACCAACTGCGGGTGGAGTTCGAGGCGTCGACCGGGGCGACCTGGCCGCTCAACATCGGCCAGGTCTACACGACGCTGTCCCGCATGGAGCGCGACGGACTCGTCGAGCCGGGGGAGTCAGATGAGCAGGGGCGGGTGGTCTACACGATCACCGCGGCCGGCCGGGCGGAGATGACGCGATGGTTCAGCACCCCCGTCGTCCAGTCCGACCGGCCGCGGGACGAGCTGGTCATCAAGCTGGCCATGGCCGTCGCCGCCAAGGAGGTGGACGTCGCCGAGGTCATCCGCGGGCAGCGCACCGCGACCATGCGCGCCCTCCAGCAGCTGACCAGGGCCAAGCGCGCCGTCACGGAAGGCGTTGGTCAGCGGCTCGTGCTCGACTCGATGATCTTCCAGGCCGAGGCCGAGCAACGGTGGCTGGACCACTGCGAGGCCGTTCTGAAGGAGGAAAGATGACGGTCGTACGACTGACCGAGGTGACCAGGGTCCACGGCGAGGGGGCGGCGGCCGTGCACGCGCTCAAGGGCGTGAGCCTCGACGTCGACGCGGGGGAGCTGGTCGCGGTCATGGGCCCGTCCGGGTCCGGCAAGTCGACCCTGCTCAACCTCGCGGGCGGGCTCGACCGGCCCACGTCGGGGAGCGTGCACATCGACGAGCGGGATCTGGCCGGCGTGCGCGACCTGGCGGCGCTGCGCCGCCGCAGTGTCGGCTACGTCTTCCAGGACCTCAACCTGATCACGTCGCTGACGGCGGCGGAGAACGTGATGCTGCCGCGTGAGCTCGACGGCGTGCGGTCACGTGTCGCCCGCGAGGAGGCCATGGCCGTGCTGACGGAGATCGACGTGGCAGACCTGGCCGACCGCTTCCCCGAGGAGTTGTCCGGCGGCCAGCGCCAGCGGGTCGCGATCGCCCGCGCTCTGGTCGGCGAGCGGCGCCTGCTGCTGGCCGACGAACCGACCGGTGCGCTCGACACCCGCACCGGCGACGAGATCCTGCGCCTTTTACGCGCTCGCTGTGACGCGGGCGCGGCGGTGCTGCTCGTCACCCACGAGTCGCGCTACGCCGGCTGGGCCGATCGCGTGGTGTTCCTCCGCGACGGGATGATCACGGACTCCACGGACGCGTCGCTGGTGAGCACCTGATGGCCGCCCTGATCGCCGCGCTGCGCATCGCCCGCCGGAGCGCGTGGCGTTCCCGGGGACGAAGCGCGCTCATCATGGTGATGATCGGTCTGCCGGTCTTGGTGATCACTGCGATTCTCACCCTCACCGAGACCATGACCGTCACTTCGCAGGAGAGGCTGGTGGCCGAGCTCGGCGCGGCCGACGCCCGCCTCGTGCAGGCACCCGAGGGTACGGAGCTCCAGCAGCGGCCGGGCGGCGGGGGGCGCTGGAGCACGGGCGTCGACGGGGCGGCCGAGCCCAGGCTCGGCGCCGCCGAGGTGGTGGCGCTGCTCGGACCGGGCGCCCGGCTGATCCCCTTCAACACCGGCGAGCTCCGGCTGGGCACCGAGCGGGTCGACGCGCTGGAGACCGACCTGCGCGACCCTCTTACCAGGGGGATGCTGACGTTGAGCGAGGGCAGGCTTCCCGCCGCCGGTGAGGTCGCGGTGACACCCGCGTTCGGCCTGCGGCCCGGCGACCTCCTGCGGCCATCCGGCGCGGCGCCGCTGACGGTCGTGGGCGTGGTCGAGCACCCGCACCAGCCGTCGCTTCGGCAGGTCGTGGGGCTGGACCTCCCATTGACGTCGTCGGACGAGTTCTGGTCTCCGCGCGGGTACGGCACCGGCTGGCTCGCCGACACCGCGAAACCCGTGCCCTGGACCGACGTGCCCACGCTGAACAAGGCCGGTCTGCACGTCACCTCCCGCGCCACGATCATGGACTCGTCGCGTTTCGAGGTTCGTCCCTTCGACATCCGGCAGAAGGTCGGCATCGGCATCATGGTGATCATGGTGGTGCTGGAGACCGTGCTGCTGGCCGGGCCCGCCTTCGCGGTCGGGCTCCGGAGAAGGCGCCGGGAACTGGCCGAGATCGCGGCGCAGGGCGGCTCGGCCGGGCACCTGCGGACGATCGTGCTGGCCGACGGACTGGTCCTCGGTGGCACGGCCACCGTCATGGCGACGGTGCTGGGCATCGGGGCCGGGGTGCTGGGCGCGCCTGTCGTGGCGCGCTGGGGAGGGCAGGTCGGTTCGCCGGGAGTGCCGTGGACGCCTGTTCTGGCGGTCGCCGCGCTGGGCCTGCTCGCCGGGCTCGTGGCGGCGTTGGTGCCCGCCGTACAGGCCGCTCGGCAGGACACCGCGACCGTGCTGGCCGGCCGCGCGCCCGCGGTGGCCGGTCGGCGGGGCTGGCCCCTGGCGGGGGCCGCGCTGGTGCTGGCCGGGCTGGTGGCGACCGTGGTGGCGTGGCGCCGGCCGGACTCGGTGTGGGTGCTCGCCTCCGCGGTGCTGGTCCTGCTCGGGCTGGTGGTGCTGACGCCGTGGCTGGTCCGTCTCACCGGCCGGCCGGCCGGGTGGTTGCGGCTCCCGCTGCGGGTGTCCGTACGCGACGCGGTCCGTCACCGAACCCGGACGGCGAGCGCGGTGGCGGCCGTCATGGCGGTCACGGCCACGGTCGTCGCGATGGGCATCGGCACCCACAGCGAATACGTGCACGGGCGCAACGCCTACACCTCGGCGCGCCCGACCGGCATGCTGGCGATCTGGGGCGGCAATGTCGGCGACGCGTCCTGGGACAGGCTGCGCGCCGAAGCGGCCCGCCTGCTGCCGGGCGTGCCGCTGGCCGCCGGTTATCACGCGAAGGACGCCCAGGGTCGCCGGTACGCGCTGCGGTACACGGTGCGATGGAACGGGATCCGGACGCGTCGCACCGTGGCCATCGGTGACCAGGATCTGCTCAGGCTCCTGCAGGGGCGCCACGACCCGCGGACGGCGGCGGCGCTGGCGAGTGGCAAGGCCGTGGTGTTCGACGCGGCCGCGGTGCGGGACGGCAAGCTGACGCTGCGGGCGAGCTCCACGTCCGGCCCTCCGCGCACGCTCGACGTGCCCGCGGTGACGGCCACACCCGCCGACGAGTACCAGGGCGGTGCCCTGCTGCCGCGCGCCCTGGTCGAGCAGGCCGGTTTCGCCACGGCGGAGCGCCAGCTCTACGCCATGCACCAGCCGCCGGCCGACTCACCGTTGTGGCGCGAACTCACCAAGGTGACCGCCAAAGTCACGATCGCCTTCGAGCACGGCCACCGCAACGTGTCCGAGCCGGGCCTGTGGGGCTGGCTCGGCGGCGCTCTCGTCCTCGTCGTCGGCGGGACACTGGCCGCCACTCGCCTGGCGGCCGCCGACATGCTGCCTGAGCGGGCGACCATGATGGCCATCGGCGCCCCGCCCTGGACGCTGCGCATGGTCGTGGCCGGTCAGGCTCTCTACATCTCGGGGCTCGGCGCGCTGGTGGGGTTGGTCGCGGGCGTGGTGACGGGGGTGGCGCTGAGCCGGCCGATGACGACGCACGGCGCCGGAGGTCCCGCCACGATCGCCATACCGTGGCCGTTCGTGATCGCCGTGGTGGTCGGGCTGCCCGTTCTGGCGACAGTGGCGGCGCTGATCACCCGGACCAGACTGCCCCTCGTCCGCCGCCCCCTGTGACTCAGCCGATTTCCACTGAGTTACCAGGTGCGTTCATCGGGTTGCGGGGCTTGCCGCCGCACCTCGCCGCCGCTGCGGCAAATCGTTTGAATTCGACTTTGACAGTGGGAACCTCATCAGGATGAGCCGCGGACGGGATATCGCCGTCCGCGGCGACCCGGCGACGAGGACCGCTGACGGACCAGGAAGTGCGGACATCCAGGGCTGTCGCGGCCGTGGCCCATCCGTCCTGACCGCGGCGGCGAACTGAAACGGTCAGGACGGACCCGGAGGTCGGGGCGCGCTCGGCGCCGGGCGAGCGTGTGGCTTACTCCCGCTGGTCAACGCCAGGTGAGAGGAGTGGAGTCATAACCAAGGTGCTCGTGTGGGCGCGTGAAGGGGGGAGTTCGGGGAAGGGCTTCGCGTGTTCGCGGATCGACACGGTTGGCGGCGGGCCGCGCGTTCCCGGTCGGGGAAGTGTGATGAATGACTTCACGCGACGACAGTTCGGTGACTTCGTCGCTTGGGCACAAAGGCTCTAGGCTGCTCTTGCTCTACTGAAGACCGCTACAGTAGCCAACATTCCTATCGAGCATGGAGTGCCCAGCATGGCCAAGCAGATTCAAGAGATTTTCATTGACGACCTCGACGGGACCCCGATGGAGTCCGAGAACATCGTCAAGTTCGGTCTCGACGGCGTCGCCTACGAGATCGACCTGGGGGAGAAGAACGAAGAAGCCCTGCGTAAGGCTCTGTCGCCCTTCATCACCAAGGCTCGCGCGGTCCGGACTGAGCGGACCGGCCGAGGGCGGCGCGGAGCCGGTGGCAGTGCTCGTACCATGAGCCGGGAGAAGTCTGCCGAAATCCGGCAGTGGGCCAAGACGCACGGCCTGCCGGTGAGCGAGCGAGGGCGCATCGCCTCCACGGTGGTGGAGAAGTACGAGGCCGCCCACTAGGGCTCGCACGACGTGTCAAGGCGCATGGCTTGCCGGCCTGGGCGCTGTCACCTGAATTGCCGTGAGCTGGATCAGAGGTAGGACGTAGACCCGTGCCGCAGGCGGACTTCGCCTGCGGCATTTCTCTGTTCGTCGGTGCTTGTTACTATTTTACTTTGCAAAGGGCGTCGATTTTGGCAAAATCCTCATCGACTGATCCAAAAACCAAACATCTACAAGGATGACCGGCGTCTTGAGCTGATCGGCCGACGGGGTCAGTGAGATCGCCCGGAGCCTCGCAGGCTGCGAGCCGTGCTCAGGTGAAGGCCAGCGTCAGGGCGAGGACGGCGAGGAGTGAGCCCATGGTGAGGCGTTGGGTGCGCAGCCAGGAGGGGTGGGTCGACAGGAAGCCGGCGATGCCGCCGGCGGCCAGCACGATCGAGAGGTTGACCAGGAGGGCGACCGCGATCTGGATGCCGCCGAGGGTGATGCCCTGCAGGAGGGTGTTTCCTCGGTCGAGGTCGATGAACTGCGGGATGATCGCGACGTACAGGAGTGCGATCTTCGGGTTGAGCAGGTTGGTCATCAGGCCCATGAGGAAGAGCCGTAGCGGAGGGTCGGGTGGCACGTCCTGTGTCGCGAAGACGGATGCTCCGCCGGGCTTGAGCGTCTTCCAGGCCAGCCACAGGAGATAGAGGGCTCCGGCGATCCGGATGGCGGTCAGAAGTTCGGGGACCGCGGCGAACAACACCGCCAGGCCGAGGTTGGCCCCCACCAGGTAGACGAGGAAGCCCGCCGCGACCCCGCCCAGCGAAATGATCCCGGCTCGCCGTCCCTGACTTGTGCTCCGGGACACGAGGTACATCATGTTCGGCCCCGGCGACAGCACCATTCCGAGCGCCACGGACACGACGCCGAGCACCGCGCTCTGTTCAATCATGTGAAAAAGCTATCGATGGGGCAATCTCAGTACAATATTTGGAATTGTACTCGGAGCAATGTCGTGTTTGGATGGCGGATGTGGAGGATTATCGTCGGGTTGCCGATTCTGTCGCCGCGGAGATCGGGGCGGGGAGGCTGCGGCCGGGGGATCGGTTGCCTCCGCAGCGGGTCTTCGCGCGGCGGCATGGCATCGCCAACTCCACCGCCGCCCGCGTCTACGGTGAGCTGGCTCGCCGTGGCCTGATCGTGGGGGAGGTCGGGCGCGGCACTTTCGTGCGGGCCGCCGCTCCGCGGCCGGGGTTTGCGCTGGTCGAGCCCGCGGGCAGCAGGGTCGATCTTGAGCTCAACTATCCGGTGGTGCCCGGGCAGTCGACGCTGCTCGCCGATGGCATCGGTCCGTTGCTGCGTGCGGATGTGCTGGAGTCCGTGATGCGGCCGGTGGGGGCGGCGGGCACTCCGCTGGCGCGGGGCATCGTCGCCGATCTGCTCGCGCGTGGGGAGTGGCGTCCGGATCCGGAGCGGTTGTTGTTCGCGGGCAATGGTCGTCAGGCGGTCGCGGCGGCGATCGCCGCGTTGGTGCCTCCGGGTGCGCGGCTCGGGGTGGAGGCGCTCACTTATCCGGTGCTGAAGGGGATCGCGGGCCGGATCGGGGTCACGCTGGTTCCGTTGCGGGTCGATGCGGCTGGTCTGGATCCCGCGGCTGTCGAGGTCGCCGCGCGTAGGGCGTCGCTGAGGGCGGTCTATGTGCAGCCGACGTTGCACAATCCGCTTTCGGTCAGTATGCCGGTGGAGCGCAGGGCTGAGTTGGCGGGTGTTCTGGCGCGTCTGGATGTGTTTGCGATCGAGGATGCCGTCTGGTCTTTTCTTCGTGAGGATTTGCCGCCTTTGGCTGCTTTTGCGGCTGAGCGCACGGTCCTTGTCGACAGTCTTTCGAAGCGTCTGGCGCCGGGTTTGTCGCTTGGCTTCGCCGTCATGCCTGGCTCCGTTGTGGCGGGGGTGGGGGCGGCGTTGCGGTCGGGTGGGTGGACGCCGATGCGGTTCGCGCTGGAGGCGGCGACTCGGTGGTTGACCGATGACACCGTGCGGTCGGTGGCCCGGGCCAAGCGGCGGGATGCGGCTCTGCGTCAGGAGATAGCCGCTCGTCACCTGGAGGGTTTCGCGATCCGCAGCGACCCGCGTTCTTATTACTGCTGGTGGGAGCTTCCGTCGCCGTGGCGGGCCGACACGTTCGTGGCGGCCGCCGCGCGGCATGACATCGCGGTGACTCCTGCGGCGGCTTTCGCCGTTGGCCGCAACAGTGCTCCGAACGCGATCCGTCTCGCTCTTGCCTCGCCTTCTCCGGAGGTCTTGTCGTGGGCCTTGGCCACCCTGGCCGACCTTGCCCGATCGACGCCGGACGATCTGGTGGCGGAGTGATCAGCCGGGGGAGCCGGTCGGCCGCAGCATGGGGACGAGGAACTGCCGGGCCACCGCGGCGAGTTGGTCGTCGTCGTCGAGGTCGATGATGAGACTCGGGATGGCCAGGAAGGAGGCGGAGACTCGGACCATCAGTTCGGCCACGAGGTCGGTGTCGAGGTCGCCTGACACGTTGCCGGCGTGTTGTTCTCTGCGGAGCTGGCCTGCGACGAACTGTCGCACGGTGGCGAGGGTCCGGCCTCCGTCGCTGGTCATGGAGGGCACCAGCAGGTCGGGTTCGGCGGCGATCAGGCCGCCGATCAGTGGGTTGTTCCGGATGGCGCGCAGCGAGCTGACGAAGCCCAGGATCACTCGGTCGGCGGCGGTGTCGGCCTGCTCGATGTCGATGAGGAACTGGTCGAAGTAGCGGCGGAACTCTCGGCGTACCACGTGTTCGACCAGCACGTCCTTGGTCGCGAACCGGCGGTAGACCGTGATCCTCGAGACCTTCGCGTGGCGGGCCACGTCTTCCATCGTGGATCGGCGGATGCCCATCCGGCAGAACTGGTCGTATGCCGCGTCGAGGATGCGGGCCCGTGTTTCGTCCGTGTCGTCGACGCGTTCGACGGCATCAGAGTAGGCGCGCTCCAGCAACGACTCTGAGTCTGGCGGTGCCATGAGCCCGGACAGCGCAGATTCCACGATCACCTCCTGTCTTTGATTCTGACTCAATCCGCAACAGTCCACTTCGCGGTCTTGTGATGCGTCTCACAGTGTGCTGTCATGAACGATGATACGCGGAATCGTTCCTTGTTTCATCGTATCAGGCGGTTGTGTCGCGGCTCCGACGAGGAGGAACGAAGGGATGGACAAACTCAGCAGGCGCAACGTGCTGAAGGCGGGCGGGGCGTTGGGCGCACTTGGTGCGCTGAGCGTCGCGACGCCGGCGCACGCGCTCCCGCCCTGGACGTGGTCGGCCCAAGGCTCGGTGGCGGGCGCGGGGACAGGCACCGATCCGCGGTGGGTGTGGGACGAGCAAGCCGACCCGCTGGTCGCCTCGCTGCTCGACCGAGGTGACGTGCCCAGGGTCAACCAACTGTTACGGACCTGGACCAAGAACGGCCAGCCGTTACCGGCCGGGCTGCCGGCCGACCTGCGGGACTTCATGGAGCAGGCCCGCCAGCTGCCGTCATGGGCCGACCACGGCAAGCTCGCGACCGCGTTCCGGTTCAACGAGAAGCGCGGGCTCTACCTCGGCGTGTTGTACGGGCTGGCGAGCGGCATGATGAGCACCGTCATCCCGAAGGAGGCGCGCGCGGTCTACTACTCCCAGGGCGGCGCGGACATGAAGGACCGCATCTCCAAGACCGCCAAACTCGGGTACGACATCGGCACCCGGAACGCCTTCGCGGCTGACGGCGAGATGATCGTGACCTGTGTCAAGACCCGTCTGGTGCACGCGGCGGTGCGACACCTGCTGCCGCAGTCGCCGTACTGGCCGAACGTCGCCGACGAAGAGATCCCGATCAGTCAGCGGGACATGATGGTCACCTGGCACAGCCTGCCCACGACCGTCATGCAGAAGCTGAACGCGTGGAAGGTGCCCATCCCCGCCGCCGAGTCCGCGGCGTTCCTGCACTCGTGGCAGCTGGGCGGGCACATGCTGGGCATCAAGGACGAGTACCTCCCGGCGTCGTGGGCCGAGGCCAACGCCCAGGCCGACCAGGTCCTGAAGCCGGTGCTCGCTCCGACGCCCGAAGGCATCAAGCTGGCCGACATCCTCCTCAACCTCGGTGCCTCGGTCGACGCGGGCATCCTCAGCAAGCCCATTCTCGGCGCGTTCACGCGCTTCCTGCTCGGTGACCAGATCGCCGGATGGCTGAAGATCGGCAGGGAGCCCATCTGGGACCCGTTGCTCAGGCTGTCCTGGGGGCCCTTCATCGCCGTCCGCGAAGGGCTGCTTCCCTTCCCGCTGGCGCCGGAGGCCTACTGGCTCTTCGACGAGTTCCTTCGTAAGGCGGCGCTGCTCTTCCTGTCCGAGGCGCGGCCGATCAGCATCGAGATCCCGGACACCAACCGCCCCTCCTGAATGCGGCGGTCTGAATGCTCGGCCCGGAATTTTCGTTTCCGGGCCGAGTTCTTCCGCGCCACGCTTCTCCGTTGGAGAGGTGCGTACGGAAAGCCTCGATGTCTTTGTCCAGATATACAGATCCACGCTCGTAGCGGTATGTCACCACGTTCGGGAAAGGAGCTCACGGCATGGCGGAGCTGAGCAGACGCAGGATGCTGATCTCGGGTGGCGCCTTGGGGGCGCTCGGGGCGCTGGGGATGGCGTCCCCGGCGGAGGCCCTGAAGGCGTGGACCTGGGCGCCGAGCGGTTCGATCGCCGGCTCCGGCGCCGGGACCGATCCGCGGTGGGTGTGGGACGAGGAGGCCGACCCGCTGGTCGCCTCGCTGATCGATCGCGGTGCCGTGCCCGAGGTCAACCGGCTGCTGTGGGACTGGAACCGCAACGATCAGCCCTTACCCGACGGGCTGCCGGCCGATCTGCGGGCCTTCATGGAGAAGGCGCGGCAGCTGCCGTCGTGGGCCGATCAGGGCAAGCTGAACACCGCCGCCCAGTTCAACAAGTCCAGAGGGCTGTACCTCAACCTGCTCAACGGAGTGGGCGGCGGCATGCTGAGCACCGCCATCCCCAAGGAGGCCCGCGCGGTCTACTACTCCAAGGGGGGCGCGGACATGGAGGATCGCGTCGCCAAGACCAGCATTCTGGGATTCGCCGTCGGAGCCCTCAACGCCTACCGGCCCGAGGGCTCCTGTGTGGTCGAGTCCGTGAAGACCCGGCTGGTGCACGCGGCGGTGCGGCATCTGCTGCAGCAGTCTCCTCACTGGGGCGGGGACATTCCGATCAGCCAGGAGGACATGCTGGTCACCTGGCATACCCTGCCGACCTTCGCCATGCGCAAGATGCTCGAATGGCAGGTGCCGATCAGTTCCGCGGACTCCGAGGCGTATCTGCACGTGTGGCAGGTGACCGCGCACATGCTCGGCATCAAGGACGAGTACATCCCTTCCACCTGGGCCGCGGCCAACGCCCAGTCGGACCAGATCCTGCCTCGTAACATGGGCCCGACGCCCGAGGGTGTGGAGCTGACCGACATCCTGCTGGGTCAGCTGGCCGAGCAGACCAGTCCGGGCAGCATCAGCCGTCCGCTGTGCAATGCCCTGGCCCGTTATCTGGTCGGTGACCAGGTGGCCGACTGGGACGGCATCAGGCGTGAGCCGGTGTGGGGGCCGCTGATCAGTTCCGCCTGGCCGAAACTGGTGAAGTTCCGCGAGGGGCTCATTCCGCTGCCGTTGGTGCCCAGTGTCGCCTGGGTGATCGACGAGGCCGTGCGGCAGTACATCCTGTTCTTTCTCACCAAGGGCAAGGAGACCAAGATCGAAATCCCGACGACGAACCGTCCCGGCTCATGACGGGATCGAACGGCGGCGGGCTCGACGAGGCCATCGGGCGGCGGCGGTTCCTCGGGTACGTGCTGGCGGCTCCGACTCTGGTGGCCGCCGCCGAGCTGGTTCCCGCGACCTCGGCGGCCGTCGCCCCGTTGCCTTCGCCGGAGCTCACGCAACTGCTCGACCTCAACGATCTGATGACGGCGGCGGCGCTGCCCACCTCGGGTCTCATCTCGGTGGAGGTCAGGCCGGACGGCACGGTGTCGTTCGCGTTGCCGCGGGCCGAGGTGGGGCAGGGCATCACCACGTCGACGGCCATGCTGATCGCCGAAGAGATGGCCGTGCCGCTGGACCGGGTGCGGGTGACGCTGGCCGATGCCCGGCCTGAGCTGGTGTTCAACCAGCTCACCGGCGGGTCGAACACGACTTTCGCAACGTACACCCCGATTCGGGTGGCCGCCGCCGTCGCCCGGCTTCGGCTGCTGGAGGCCGCGGCGGCCGAACTGGGTTCGGCGGTCGGCGATCTGACGCTGAAGGCGGGTGTGGTCACCGATCGCTCCGGCCGGGGCGTCGGCATCGGCGCGCTCGCCGAGAAGGCCGCGAGTGCCCGGACCCGGCAGGTGTCGGTGGAGCTCACGCCTCGCCGGGACTTCACCGTCATCGGCAGGCCGCACAGCCGGGTCGACGCTCTGGACGCGGTGACCGGGCGCAAGAAGTTCGCCATGGACCTCGACGTCCCGGGCGCGAAGCCGACGATGGTGTGCCGTCCGCCGACCATCAACGGCAAGGTCGGTTCGGTGGCCAACCTCGCCGAGGTCCGCGCCATGCCGGGCGTCACCGATGTCGTGGTGATCTCCACCGGGGTGGCGGTGCGCGCCGAGACCTTCGGCCAGTGCGTCGACGCCGTACGCGCCCTGAAGGTCACCTGGAGGGCCGGCACGGCGGCGGGGAAGTCCGACGACAGCGTGCTGCGGCAGTTGGAGGCCGCGGAGCTGCCGCTCGGGCTCAGGCCGCCGACGCCGATCGTGGAGGGCAAGTTCACCTTCTACTTCCGCAGCAACAGCGCGCTGGAGCCCAACTGCGCGATCGCCGACGTACGGGCCGACCGTGCCGAGATCTGGTCGGCGCTGAAATCGCCCATCGTCGCCCAGCAGGCCATCGCCGCCAAGCTGAACCTGCCGGCCGGCAGGGTCACCGTGCATGTCGTCGAAGGCGGCGGTTCGTTCGGGCGCAAGCTGTTCTTCGACGCCGCGCTGGAGGCGGCCGAGGTGTCGCAGAAGGTCGGTAAGCCGGTCAAGCTCATGTGGCATCGCGCCGACGACGCGCGGCAGGGCCGCACTCACCCCATGGCCACCTCGCGGGTGCGGGTCGCCTACCTCGGTGACACCGTGCTGAGCTACAAGCAGCGGCACACCAGCGTCTCCACCGATCTGGGTCACGGGCTGGGCGAGATCATCACCGCGATGGCCGCGCGGCTTCCGGTGGGCGACATCGGTTTCTCGCAGACGTTCTTCCATCTCAGTCAGGCGATGTCCTACGATTTCGGCGCCAGTAGCCAGCTGCTCAGCGAGACGGACAAGAGTTTCAACACCGGCAGCATGCGCAATGTCTACTCGCCCGACGTCACCTGCGCCCGGGAGCTGATCGTCGATCAGCTCGCCGCCAGGATGGGCAAGGATCCCTACCGGTTCCGGCATGCGTTCCTGCGCGACGACCGTTCCCGGGCGGTCCTGGCGAAGGCGGCCGAAGCGGGCGGCTGGGGGCGGGCGATGCCGGCCGGTACCGCGCAGGGCATCGCGTTCCACGCCGAGTACAAGGGGGTCAGTGCCGCGCTGGTGGAGATCGACTGCCGGCCGGAGACCGTCAACCGGCCCGTTCGCGAGGGTGTGAGCGGGCCCCGTGTCACCAAGGTCGTCTTCGTGGTGGACGTGGGTCTGGCCGTCAACCCGCGCGGGCTGGAGGCGCAGATGATGGGCGGCGTCATGGACGGCATCGCGCTGGCCCTGACCTCCAGCCTGCACTTGCGCGATGGCCACTTCCTGGAGGCGAGCTGGGACAACTACTTCTACACCAGGCAGTGGAACACGCCGCCCGAATTCCGGGTGATCGTCATGCCGAGCACGTCGGAGACGCCCGGCGGGGCCGGCGAGCTGGGCGTCGCCGCGTCGATGGCCGCGGTCGCGTGCGCGTACGGCCGCGCGGTCGGGACGATGCCCACCAGCTTCCCGATCAACCACGGCACGCTCTCCTTCACCCCCAAGCCGACCATCCCGCCCGTGCCGCCGTCTCCCACCGACGGCCTGGACCACGCCCGCTGAGCAAGGAGTTGCGAGTGCCTGAGTTCACCTTCCGCGTCAACGGCGAGCAGGTCACCGTCGATGTCGCCGGCGACGTGCGGCTGCTGTGGGTCCTGCGCGACATCCTCGGCATCACGGGGCCGAAGTACGGCTGCGGCATCAACGTCTGCAAGGCGTGCACCAGCCATCTCAACGGCAAAGCGGTCAACCCGTGCGCGATCCCCGTCGAAGATCTTCAGCCGGCCGACGAGGTCACCACCATCGAAGGGCTGCCGGCCACGGTCGGCAGGGATCTGCATCCGATGCAGCAGGCCTGGCTCGACCATGATGTCGCGCAGTGCGGCTACTGTCAGCCCGGCCAGATCATGGCGGCGGTGGCGCTGGTGCGCCGGGCCGCCGCCGAAGGCCGTACGATCACCGACGCCGATCTCGACGGTCTGCGCAACATCTGCCGCTGTGGCACCTACGTGCGCATCCGCGCGGCGATCAAGGCCGGCGCCGCCGCCATGGGAGGTGGGCCTGCTTAGCGCTGTGACGGCGGCGGGGAGGCGGGCGTTCCAGCGCCGCGCGCGCCGGCCCTCACCCTGGGGGCCGGCTCAGGCGGGTGTGGTGATGCGCCAGTGGTGGCCGTCGGGGTCGGTGAAGTGCCCGGCGTAGTCGCCCTGGCCGGTCTGGGCCGCTGGGGCGGTGACCCGGCCGCCGGCGGAGTCCGCGGCGGCGAGAAGAGCGTCGACGTCGTCGCAGGTGGCGGCGGTGTGGGTGAGGACGAGCGCGGAGAAGCCGTCGCCGTGCTCGTCGACGCCGGCGTCCTTGGCGAGGGCCTTGCGGGGCAGCAGGCCCAGCCGGCACGCGCCGTCGGCGATGGTGAAGTCGATGAACTTGTCGCCGTAGTCGCGGTCGACGTTCATGCCCAGCTTCTCGTAGAACGCCTTGGACGTCTTCGGCTTGGCGACGCCGAGGAAAAGCGCGGTCTCGGTCGGCTTGGGAGGGTCGGGGGCGAGATCCGTGTCCTTGCTGGAGGCGGCGGCCAGCTTCCAGACGGCTCCGTCGGGCGCCTGGTAGACGGCGACGAACTCGCCGAAGAGCGCCTTCTTCGCGGGCTTGATGACCGTGGCGCCGTTGGCGGTGGCGGCCTGGAGGAGGGCCCTGACCTCGGCGGGCCGGCTGACGATGCAGGACAGGACGTAGCCGCGGAAGCCCGAGGTCGCCGGGTTCGCGGCGGAGTCGGCGGCGAGTGCGCCGATCTGGCGCAGGGCGAGCCGTCCGGTGCCGTGGAGGTTCAGGCGGGCGGTGTGGTCGTCGTCGGTGGCCGTGGCCGAGAACGCGGAGGTGTAGAAGGCGCGTGCGGCTTCCACCTGCGGTACACCGATCGTGATGATGTCGAGAGCGAGCGCCATCGGGTGATTCCTTCGTGCTGTCGGGGGCCGGTCGGTCTGGCGGTGGGAGTGGCCGGCTCAGCCGGGTGAGCCGGTGATGCGGACGAGGTTGCCGGCGGGGTCGCGAAAGGCGCAGTCGCGGATGCCGTAGTCCTGGTCGATGGGCTCCTGGACGACCTCGGCGCCCGCGGCCTGGAGGCGGTCGAAAAGTCCGTCGAGGTCGTGGGTGGCCAGCGTGATGGCGGTGTAGGCGCCCTTGGTGATGAGTTCCACGATGGTGCGGCGCTCCGCGTCGGTGACGCCCGGATCGGCCGCCGGCGGGTGCAGCACGATCGAGGTGCCGGGCTGGCCGGCCGGTCCGACGGTGATCCACCGCATGTCTTCGTAGCCGTTGTCGGCCCGGACCTCGAAGCCGAGCATGTCGCGGTAGAAGCCGAGAGCGGCCTCGGGGTCGGTGTGCGGGAGGAAGGCGTGATGGATGGTGATGTTCACGCCCGTCACGGTAGGCGTGACTGGCGGGTGCGGGCTTCTCGATTCTTGACCGGTCTGGTCACCTGCTTGCTCAGACACGGCGGAATGCCCGCCGCGGCCTGGGAGTGGTCACGCCGGTAGAGGCTCGGCGGCACGCCGACCAGCTCGGTGAACCTCGTGCTGAACGTGCCCAGCGAGGAGAAGCCCACTGCGAAACACACGTCCGTGACGCTGAGGTCTCCGCGGCGCAGCAGCGTCATCGCCCGTTCGATCCGCCGGGTCATCAGATAGGAGTACGGGGACTCGCCGTAGACGCGGCGGAACTCCCGGCTCAGGTGCCCGACCGACATGTGCGCCGCACGGGCCAGCGTGTCGAGGCTCAGCGGCTTGGCGTAGTCACGATCGATCCGGTCCCGGACACGGCGGATCACGGCGATGTCGCGCAACCGTCGCGCCTCCAGACGCCCAAGGCCCATACGCGCCATCGTGCCACGTCGCCCTGACGCGGGCGACGAGGGCGGCAGGGCCGAGCCCTGCCTGCCCCCGGTAGGGTGGGCATCTTTTGGGGATGCGGGAGGACATCGGTGCGGGGGGCGTTGCTGGTCGCGGGGACCACGTCGGACGCGGGCAAGAGCGTCGTGACGGCGGGCATCTGCAGGTGGCTGGCCAGGCAGGGCGTGCGGGTGGCGCCGTTCAAGGCGCAGAACATGTCGCTCAACTCGTTCGTGACGGCCGATGGCGCCGAGATCGGCCGCGCGCAGGCGGTGCAGGCGGCGGCCTGCGGGCTGCGGCCGACCGCCGACATGAACCCGATCCTTCTCAAACCGGGCAGTGACCGGCGGAGCCAGGTCGTCGTCATGGGCCGTCCGGCGGCCGACGTGGACGCCATGGAGTACGGCGCGCTCAGGGACCGCTTGCGTGCCGTCGCGGTGCAGGCGCTTGAGCGGTTGCGATCACAGTACGACGTGGTGATCTGCGAGGGCGCGGGCAGCCCGGCGGAGATCAACCTGCGCGCGGGTGACATCGCCAACATGGGGCTGGCGCAGGCCGCCGGGCTGCCGGTGATCGTCGTCGGCGACATCGACCGCGGCGGTGTCTTCGCCTCGATGTACGGCACGCTCGCCCTGCTGGACGCGGCCGACCAGGCGCTCGTCGCCGGTTTCGTGGTGAACAAGTTCCGGGGTGCGCGTGAGCTGCTGGAACCGGGGCTCGACATGCTGCGCGCGCTGACGGGCCGGGAGGTCTACGGCGTGTTGCCGTGGCTCGATGGGCTCTGGATGGATGTGGAGGACTCGCTCGCGCTGGACGGCCGCCCGGCGCAGGTGCCGGCGGCGGGCGGGCCGAGCCTGCGGGTCGCGGTCGTCAGGCTGCCGCGGATCTCGAACTTCACCGACATGGACGCGCTGGCGGCCGAGCCGGGGGTGATCGTGCGGTTCGTCACCTCGGCCGCGGAGCTGGACGACGCCGACCTGGTGGTCATCCCCGGCTCGCGGGCCACGGTCGCCGATCTGACGTGGCTCAGGTCGGCGGGCCTGGCTCGGGCCGTACGGGAGCGGGCGGCTCGGGGCGGGCCGGTGCTGGGCATCTGCGGCGGCTACCAGATGCTGGCCAGGACGATTAGGGACGACGTCGAGTCGGGCGCCGGCGTGGTGGAGGGGCTGGGGTTGTTGCCCGCGTTCGTGGAGTTCGCGGCGGACAAGCGGCTGGGGCGTCCGGTGGGGGAGGCGTACGGCTGCCGCGTGGCCGGCTACGAGATCCACCACGGGTCCGTGACCGTCGACTGGCCCGGACACGGGCCGGCCGGTGAGGGCGGCTCGGGTGGCGACGGGGCGGAGCCCTTTCTCGACGGCTGTCGTCTGGGAGCCGTGTGGGGGACGACCTGGCACGGCGCCCTGGAGAACGACGACTTTCGCAGGGCGTTTCTCGTGGAGGTGGCGGCGAGCGCCGGACGGGCCTTCACGCCGGCGCCGGGCACCTCGTTCGCCGCGCTCCGCGAGGCCCGGCTGGACGCGCTCGGCGACCTGGTCGAGCGGCACGTCGACACCGAGGGCCTGACCCGGCTGATCCGGCGGGGTGCTCCGGCGGGGCTTCCCCTGCTGGGTCCCGGAGCGGGTTCCTCTCGCGGAAGCGCGTGAGAGGACCCCGTCAGGTGAGTCGTCGGGGCCGGCGGGTCCGCTCCCGCGGGGCCGGGTCCCGCTCCGGCTGGTCCGGGCGTTCGACGCGGGTGGGGTCGCCGCGTACGAGCTCGTCGTGGATGCGCCGGCGGGAGGCGGTGACGGCGCGCTCCGCCGCCTGGTCGCCGTCCTCGATCCGCTGCCGCAGCAGCCGCAGGGCGATGCGGCGGTTGAGGCTGAACTGTCGTTCGGTGTCGACCACGACGACGATCCCGGAGGGCCGATGGGTCGCACGTACCGCGGTGCTGGCCTTGTTGCGGTGCTGGCCGCCGGGGCCGCCGGTGCGGCAGGCGACGATGTCGACGTCCGCCTCCGCGAACGTCGTGCGGGGGGTGTCGACCTGGCACGGCTGGGCGATGACGTACCAGTTCTTCCGTCCGGTGTTGGAGCGGTAGGGGCTGGGGGCCTGCCAGCACAGGGTTCCGGTCCACGAGGCGGCGAACGCCTCGGCGCCGGCTCCTGTGATCCGGACGAGGACCGACCGGTAGGTGCCGGGCCGGTCACCGGCAACGGTCTGGGCCCGGCTGGTGCGCAGATGTCGCCGGGCGGCGTCGGCTTCGAGGCGGCGCAGCAGCTGGGCCAGCGCCCAGGCGCACTCCTGCGGGCCGCGCCCGGCCGACAGGAGCAAATCGACGGTCACTGCCGGCCTCGCCTGCGGCGCTGGTCGCGGAGGTCGCGATGGCCCTTCCGGGGCGCGGACCCGAGGTCGGCGGTCTTGTAGGTGACCAGGGGGATGGTGGTGGCCACCGGCGTGGCCAGGTCGTGGTCGACGAGGTCGGCGATCACCTGCTCGATGCGTTTGTAGGCCGTCGGCGCCTCTTCGAAGAGCAGCTGGCGGTCGCCGCACACCACCAGCGACCCCACCGGTGTGCGGCGCAGTTCCTCGACCGTGTGCTTGGCCCGGCCCCGGCGCAGGGCGTCCGCGCGTGACATCTTGCGGCCGGCGCCGTGCGCCACGGAATGGCCGGCGTCCGGCCCGGCGTGCGCGGCCACGAGGTAGGAAGGGGTGCCCCTGGTGCCGGCGATGAGCACGTCGCGGCCGTCGCCGGGCGCCGCGCCCTTGCGGTGCAGGTAGATCCCGTCGCGGAGCTCGACCAGGTTGTGGCACTGGTCGACGATCGGCTCGGTGGGCTCGGCCCCCAGCGCGTGGGCGACCCGGGCGGCCATCAGCCGCCGGTTGAGCGACCCCCAGCGTACGGCGTCGTCGTGCATCGCCAGGTAGGCGCCGGGATCAGGGGCGGGGCCCGCGCCGTGGACCTCGGTGTGCGCGCGCAGGATTCGTTCGCCCAGCCCTCGGGAGCCGCTGTGGACGATGAGGACCAGGTCGCCGGCGGCGAGTCCGAGACGGCTCGCGTGGTCGGGCTCGAGGACGGTGCCGATCCGGGCCAGTTCGACGAAGTGGTTGCCCCGGCCGACCGTCCCGAGGCTGTCGACGTGACCGGCGGGAATGTCGCCCTTCAGCACGGCCCACGCCGGGTCGTCGGCGTCCCGCTCAGGGTCCAGCGCCTGATCGAGGTCGGGGAAGCGGGCGGCGAGTTTCTCGGGGTCGGCGCGCTTGAGCTTGATGGGGAACACGGCGATGCCGCAGCCGATGTCGGATCCGACCAGGAACGGGTACAGCGTGGTCGACGCCATGGCGGCGCCGATGGGGGCGCCCTTGCCGGGGTGCAGGTCGGGCATGGCGGCGACGTGCGTCATGCCGTCCAGGGCGGCCACCTGGTGGCACTGCGCGACGGCCTCGGACTCGATCCAGCTCGCGGGGGAGGCGAACACGGTGACGGTGGCCGGCCCCGTGGCCGAGGTCGGCGGCGGGGAGGACTGCTGGTGGGGGTGTCGCTGGGACAAGGACGCTCTCTTCGCTGAACAGGGTGGGGGGCTGGCGGCATCAGGGCGCGCTCGGGCGCCGATGGATCTCGGCGTGGGGGTGCCGTCCGTCAGGAGATCATGGGCACCACGTTTCCGGAGCCCGCGACGGGTGGCAAACGGTTTTCGGCCGTACGGCACGGGGTGCGTCAGCAGGGGAGGGCCAGGCGGAAGCGGTCGCGGAGGCCGGCGAGGGCCTCGCCGCCTCCTGCATCACCGGCGCCATCATGTCGGTCGACGGCGGCTGGACCGCTCACTGAGCACGGACCGCGCGGATGGACTGTCGCGGTCCCCTCTCACGGGAGTCTGACCTCGGCGAACACCGGCCGGTGATCGGTGTGCCGCAGGTCCAGCACGCGGAAGTCCCGCACCGCCATCCGCGAGTCCGCCAGCACGTGGTCGATCGCCACGCCGGGCAGCCGAAACGTCCGGCCCAGCGCCTGCGGCCAGGTCGCCGTGAACCCGTGCCCCATGACGTCGGCCGCGTCCCGATAGCCGGACGCCAGCAGCTCACGCATCGGCAGGTGGTCGAGCGTGGCGTTGAAGTCGCCCGCCAGCAGCCGCAACGCGCCGCCGCCGCGCGGCAGCGCGTCGAGGCCGCCCTGCCAGCACGGTTGCCGGCCGATGCGCTTGGGCGCGCACGGGTGCACGGAGACGATCTCCACGCGGGCCCCGCCGGGGTGCGCGAGCCACGCCCTGGCCTGCCCGAACGCGCCCAGCTTGATCGTCTCTCCGGCCGTCAGCGGATGCCGCGCGTACACGGCGGACCCGCCGACGCCCGGCAGCGGCCGTGTGACGGCGTGCGGCAACGTTGCGCGCAGGCCCGCCGCCTCCAGCCGCCGCATCGCCTCGGGTGTGAGCTCCTGCAACGTCAGCACGTCCGGCCGTACCTGGCCGACCAGGGTCATCAGCTGGGCCGTGTCGGCCTGGCCCACCATCAGGTTGGCCGCCAGCACCCGCATCACCGGCCCGTGCGCGGCCGGATTGCCGTCGGCCAAGGCCCGGGGCGCGACGGCGAGTCCCATCGCCACCACGGCCGCGATCCCCACCACCGCCGCCGCCGGGCGTCTCAGCGCCCACGCCAGGGCCGTGCCGGCCAACGACCCGGCCGCCGCGTAGGGCGTGTAGGCCACCACCGGCACCCACGGCCAGTCCGGCTCGAACCCGCTCAGCCGCACCAGCGCCCACCCGGCGAACGGTACGACGGCGATCCAGCTCATCCATGTACGCACGTCCCTGTATCGCCACAGGGCCCGATACGCGTTCATGAGAAGCCGCGCGATGACGCCGAGGCCGGAGTCGTGGCCGGGACCGTGAACCTCTTCGACGCCGGCCGGTCAGTCCCCGGGGAGACCTCCGGGGCCTCACCGCACCGCGCGGAAGAAGGCCCGGATGTCCTCGACCAGCAGTTCGGGCGTCTCCATGGCGGCGAAGTGGCCGCCCCGGTCGAATTCCGACCAGTGCGCGACGTTGTGCCCGCGTTCGGCGATCCGCCGGACGCCCGGGTCGCCGGGGAAGACGGCGACGCCGTGCGGCACCGTCGAGTACTCGGCGGGGGCGCCCCATGAACTCTGCGACTCCTTGTACAGGCGGGCCGAGGACGCGGCGGTCCCGGTGAACCAGTAGATGCTGATGTCGGTGAGCAGCTGGTCGACGTCCACCGCGTCCTCGGGCAGGTCGCGCGCCGGGTCGGTCCACTCCTTGAACTTCTCGGCGATCCACGCCAGCTGTGCGGCGGGCGAGTCATGCAGGCCGAACGCCAGGGTCTGGGGCCGGGTCGCCTGGATCATCGCGTAGCCGGCGCGGTCCTGATCCTGGTACTGGCCGAGTCGGGCGAGCTCGGCCTCGGTGAGCCCCTCGAACTCGGCCGGGTCGCCGGTGGGGAAGCCGAGGGCGCCGTTGACGTGGACGCCCACGACATGCGCGGTGTCGGCCCGGCCGAGCATCGGTGAGATGACCGCGCCGCTGTCGCCGCCCTGCGCGCCGTAGCGGTGGTAGCCGAGGCGGCGCATCAGCTCGGCCCACGCCCTGGCGACCCGGTTGAGGTCCCAGCCGGGTTCGGTGGTCGGCCCGGAGAAACCGAATCCGGGGATCGACGGGGCGACGACGTGGAAGGCGTCGGCCGGCTCGCCGCCGTGCGCGGCCGGGTCGGTGAGCGGCCCGATGACCTTCATGAACTCCGCGACCGAGCCGGGCCAGCCATGCGTGATGATCAGCGGGAGTGCGTCCGGCTCGGGTGAGCGGACGTGCAGGAAGTGCACGTTCTGCCCGTCGATGGGGGTGGTGAACTGCGGGAACGCGTTCAGCCGCGCCTCGGCGGCGCGCCAGTCGAATCCGGTGCGCCAGTATTCGGCCAGCTGCTGCGCGTAGCCGACCGGGACGCCGTAGGACCAGCCGGCGCCGGGCAGTTCGTCCGGCCAGCGGGTCGCGGCGAGCCGGCCGCGCAGGTCGTCGAGCTGCGCCTGCGGGACATCGATGCGAAAGGGGGTGATCTCCGAAGTCATGCCCCCATCCTCATACGCCTGCGTTCCCACTGGTAGGTTCCCGTGCACCGGCTGGACGTGCGGAATGCAGGCTCAGGGTCCCCGGGGGTGCCGGTGGCCCGGCCGGGCCGTCGGAACGTCAGGCGCGGGCCTGGTCCTGCGGCGTGGCCGAGGGCGCGGGCAGGCCGAGCTTGGCCGCGAGCGCTTCCAGCAGCTCGACCTGCTGCTGCGGGCGGGTGGGCGAGAGATGGAGCGCGATGTGCATCTCGTCGGCGCCGAGTGCGGCGGCGCGGTCGAGGTCGCCCAGCGCGGCTTCGGTGAAGGCGCCGGGGGAGAGCTGATCGTCCCCGAGGGGCGGGATCGTGTTCACCATGACGGTGCCGGCGCCGCCGGCCTGCCGGTACCAGCGGACCTGGGTGCGGGTCTCGTCCCAGTCGACGGCGACGGTGATGAAGCCGTCGCCGAGGCGGGCCGCCCGTTCGATGGTGCGGCGGGTCGTCGCGCCGATGAGCAGGGGGATGGTGCCCGACGGCTTGGGGCCGATCAGGGACGGCGGGATCTGGTAGTGCTCGCCGTGGAACTCGACGGGGTCGGGGGCCCAGCAGGCGCGCATCGCGGCGATGTGCTCGACGAATCCGGCGCCTCTGCGGCCGGCCGGCACCCCCGCCGCGATGAATTCCTCGGGGATGTGGAACGGCGGCAGCCGGGTGCCGCCGCCTTGGCCGATGCCGACGTCCAGCCGTCCCTGGGACAGCCGGTCGAGCGTGGCCAGTCTGCGGGCCAGGATGACGGGGGAGTGGAAGATGGAGTTCAGGATGGCGGTGGTCACGCGGATCCGGCGGGTGTGCGCGGCGGCCCAGGTCAGCATCTCCAGCGAGTCCCAGGCGTGTGACTCGGGCAGGCCCGCGTCGTTGTCCCAGCCCGGTGCGGCGGGCACCGGACCGCTCGTTCGGGAGCGTGGCGAGGGAGGCACACCGGGTGCGTGCCTCCCTCGCCGGGCAGGATGCTCAGTATTCGCTGACGACGTCCAGGACCCAGACGACGCCGAAGCCGTCCCTGAGCATCCCGTAGAGCGGCGCCCACTGCGCGGGCGCCAGCGGCTGCAGGACGGTGGCGCCGGCGGAGAGCCTCTCCCAGTACGCGGTGATCTCCTGAGTGGTCTCGCCCCGGACGGAGAGGAAGAACGCGTTCTCGCCCTGGTTCCACGGCAGGCCCGACGGCACGTCGTAGGCCATCACGTGGAAGCCGTTGTCGGCGAGCACCTGACCCCACATCACCTGGTCCGCCCCGGCGGCGTCCCGCACGTTCCCGGCGTCCTTATAGGTGACGACGGCGAGGTGCCCGCCGAACACGGACTGGTAGAACTCGAGCGCCGCGCGGGCGTCGCCCCGGAAGTTCAGATGGGTGACGGACTTGACGGCCATCTTCGGGCTCCTGACTTTTCGAATGTCGTCTCTGGGCGCCGTTGTCCGGCGCGAGACCACAGTCACAGGGGTAGAGGTCAGGTTGTGGCCGCTTCTCACGGCATCATGGATGCATGCCGAAGACCTCAGCGCGACTGCTGGCGTTGCTCTCGCTGCTCCAGACGCGCCGCGACTGGCCGGGGGCGCTGCTGGCCGAGCGGCTGGACATCAGCCCGCGTACCGTGCGCCGCGACGTCGACCGGCTGCGCGAGCTCGGCTATCCCATCGTGACCTTCAAGGGGCCCGACGGCGGATACCGGCTCGAAGCCGGCACGCGACTGCCCCCGTTGCTGTTCGACGACGAGCAGGCCGTCGCCCTGGCCATCGCGCTGCGGACCGCCGCCACCGCCGGCGCCGGCATCGGGGAGGGCGCGGTGCGCGCGCTCAACACCGTGCGGCAGGTGATGCCCGCCCGGCTGCGCCACCGGATCGACACCCTCCAGGTCACCGCCGTCGAGTGGCCCGCGCTCCGACCGGCCCCGCAGGTCGGCGGCGAGGTGCTCATGGCGCTCAGCGCCGCCGTGCACGCCCGCGAGGTGCTGCGCTTCGACTACACCGCCGCGCCGGACGACGACCACGGTGTCGTGGGCGTCCAGCCGCCGCGCCGGGTGCAGCCCCACCACCTCGTCACCTGGGGCGGGCGCTGGTACCTCGTCGCCTGGGACCTCGACCGCGACGACTGGCGCACCTTCCGCGCCGACCGGATCACTCCGCGCGTCCCTACCGGGCCCCGCTTCGCCCCGCGTGAGCTGCCCGGAGGCGACGTGGCCGCCTTCGTGGCCGCCAGGTTCCGGGGCACCGGCACCGGCACTGGCGACGGATCCGGCGACTGGCCGTGCCGCGGCGAGGTGATCCTGGGCCTGCCCGCCGCCGCCGTGTCCCCGTACGTCCGCGACGGAGTCGTCGAGGAGCTCGGCCCGGACCGCTGCCGGCTCGTCCTCGGCTCGTGGTCCTGGCTCGGCCTGGCCGCCGCCATCGGCAGGTTCGACGCCACCATCGAGGTCGTCGGCCCGGCCGAGCTCAGGGACGCCTTCGCGCACCTGGCCCGCCGCTATGCCGCCGCGGCCGACGGCGTGGGGCTCGGGTAGCGCGAGCGGGGTCCGTCCACCACGGACGACAAGTCCACCACGGACGACAAGTCCACCACGGACGACAAAAGGAAAAAGCAAGGAGGTCATTCGCCTCCCTGCCACTTTCAACGTATAGCGCACCGGGGGGCTTGCGGCAAGACCCGGGGCGTGCTGCAGAATCGTCGGCCGAGGCCGGCACCTGCGAAATCAGGGGCCGCGAACGCACGTGTCCTGGTGCCGGCGTGCGGGCTCGCGGACGTGGAACCGCCCGTGGGGCCCGGGGCGCGATCGCGGGACCCGGCGCCGAGGTGCGGGTGCGCGCGGAGCGGCCGGCCGGAAAACGACCTTGTCGAATAGGGGATTCATGATTGACGTGATCGTCGCCGGTGGCGGACCGACCGGCTTGATGCTGGCCGCCGAGTTGCGGCTGCACGGCGTGCGCGTGCTCGTGCTGGAGAAGGAGACGGAGCCCATCGGGTACGTCCGCGCGCTCGGCCTGCACGTGCGTAGCATCGAGGTGATGGACCAGCGCGGCCTGCTGGAGCGGTTCCTCGCGCACGGCCAGCGGTATCCGGTCGGCGGTTTCTTCGCCGGCATCACCAAGCCCTCACCCGCCCGGCTGGACACCACCCATCCCTACGTCCTCGGCATCCCGCAGCCCACCACCGATCGCCTGCTGGCCGAGCGCGCCGCCGAGGTCGGCGCCGAGATCCGGCGCGGCTGTGAGCTGGTCGGGCTGAGCCAGGACGAGGACGGGGTGAGCGTCGAGCTGGCCGACGGCACGCGGCTGCGCTCGCGCTACCTCGCCGGTTGCGACGGCGGCCGCAGCACGGTGCGGAGACTGCTCGGCATCGGTTTTCCCGGCGAGCCGTCCAGGGCCGACACGCTGCTGGGCGAGATGGAGGTGGCCGTGCCGCCGGAGACGGTGGCCGCCGTGATGGCCGAGGTCCGCAAGACCCAGCTGAGGTTCGGCGCCGGGCCCGTCGGCGACGGCGTGTACCGCGTCGTCGTGCCCGCCGAGGGGGTGGCTGAGGACCGCTCGGTCCCGCCGACCCTCGAGGAGTTCAAGCGGCAGCTGCGGGTGTTCGCCGGCACCGACTTCGGCGTGCACTCACCGCGCTGGCTGTCCCGCTTCGGCGACGCCACCCGGCTGGCCGAGCGCTACCGGAGCGGCCGGGTGCTGCTGGCCGGTGACGCGGCGCACATCCACCCGCCGCTCGGCGGGCAGGGGCTCAACCTCGGCATCCAGGACGCGTTCAACCTCGGCTGGAAACTGGCCGCCGAGGTCGGCGGCTGGGCGCCGGAGGGGCTGCTGGACAGCTACCACGCCGAACGGCACCCGGTGGCCGCCGACGTGCTGGACAACACCCGCGCGCAGATGGAGCTGGTGTCCACCGAGCCGGGTCCCCAGGCGGTGCGCCGGCTGCTGTCGGAGCTGATGGAGTTCGAGGACGTGAACCGCCACCTGATCGAGAAGATCATCGCGATCGGGATCCGCTACGACTTCGGCGGGGGGCACGAGCTGCTCGGCCGGCGGATGCGCGACGTGGGGCTGAAGCGGGGGCGCCTGTACGAGCTGATGCACAACGGCCGCGGGCTGCTGCTCGACCAGACCGGCCGGCTCTCGGTGGCGGGCTGGGCGGATCGGGTCGACCACGTTGTCGATGTCGTCGACGGCGGCGAGGAACTGGACGTGCCCGCGGTGCTGCTGCGGCCGGACGGCCACGTGGCGTGGGTCGGTGAGGACCAACGGGAGCTGGCCGGCCTGCTGCCCAAGTGGTTCGGCGCCGCCGTCGGCTGAGCTCTGCCCGGTCAACCTCGGAGGTAGGCGAGGACGGCGAGGACGCGGCGGTGGTCGTCCCCGGCGGGGGGCAGGTCGAGTTTGGCGAGGATGCCGGCGATGTGCTTGGCCACCGCCGCCTCGGTGACCACCAGCACGCGGGCGATGGCTGAGTTGGAGCGGCCCTCCGCGACCAGGCCGAGGACCTCCCGCTCGCGCGGGGTCAGCCGCGACAGCGGTCCGCGGCGGCGGCTGAGCAGTTGCCGCACCACCTCCGGGTCGACGACCGTGTGCCCCTGGGCGACCCGCTCCACCGCGTCCACGAACTCCCGCACCTCGCCGATCCGGTCCTTCAGCAGGTAGCCGATCCCCGCACCGTCGTCGGAGTCGAGCAGCTCGGCCGCGTAGGTCTGCTCGACGTACTGGCTGAGCACCAGTACGGCGAGCCCCGGGTGGGAGGCGCGCAGTGCGAGCGCGGCGCGCAGTCCCTCGTCGGCGAAGCCGGGCGGCATGCGCACGTCGGCGACGACGATGTCGGGTTCGTGCTCGGTCACGGCGGCGATCAGTGCCTCGCCGTCGCCGACCGAGGCGACGACCTCGTGGCCGAACCGGTCGAGGAGCCCGGCAAGCCCCTCGCGGAGCAGCACACCGTCCTCGGCGAGGGCTATCCGGAGAGGGGACACGGGATCTCCACACGCAGCGACGTCGGCCCGCCTGGCGGGCTGGACAGGGTCATCACGCCGTCCGTCACGGCGACGCGGTCGGCGAGCCCGGCCAGCCCGGACCCGGCCGCCGGGTCGGCGCCGCCCACCCCGTCGTCGCCGACCTCCAGCACCAGCGCGCCGTCGTGGAGCCGGGCGCGCACGAAGCCGCGCCGCGCCCGGCTGTGCCTGGCGATGTTCGTCATCGCCTCCGACACGACGTAGTAGGCGGCCACCTCGATCGGGGGCGGCAGCCGGCCGGGCAGCGAGACGTCGACGTCGACGGGGACGGGAGACCGGCCCGCCACGTCGCGCACGGCCGCGCCGAGCCCCCGGTCGGTGAGCACCTGGGGATGGACGCCCCGGATCAGCTCGCGCAGCTCGGCCAGGGCGCGTTTGGCCTCCTCGTGCGCGTCGGCGACCTGCGTCTCGGCGGGCGACCCCGGCGGCAGGTCGAGCCGGGCCAGGCCGAGCTTCATGCTGAGGGCCACCAGCCGCTGCTGGGCGCCGTCGTGCAGGTCGCGCTCGATCCGGCGGCGTTCGGCCTCGAACGCGTCGACCAGCCGGGCCCGGGAGCGGATGATCTCCGCGTCGCCCGGCGCGAGGAGCGCCCGCGCGATCAACGCGCGGGTGCCCGCCCAGGCGGCCATCATGTAGGCGAACAGCGGGAACAGCAGCAGCCCGGCGGCGAACAGCGGCAGGCCCTCCAGTGGGTTCAGGCTCGGCTGGAACGGCCCCGACATCAGCAGCAGCGGCAGCCAGATCGCCGACGAGACCAGTCCCAGGTCCATCCACCACATCACCGACGCCGCGACGGCCGTGAACCCCAGCTCGCGCCAGGTCGCCTGCTCGCGCAGGCGGGTGGCGAGCCAGGCTCGCGGACCCGGCCGCGGCGGCCTCAGGTGCGGGTCGGCCGCTGGCGCGTGGTCGACCAACCGGAGCCGCCACCGCTCGAACGCCGCGGCCGGCACCGTGAGCACGGTCAGAGCGAGCAGCGCGGCCACGGTCGCCACTCCGACGCCGAGAGCGTAGGCCGCGTAGATCATCACGCACGCGGCCACCGCGTGGACCGCGCTGCACAGCAGGTAGGCCAGCGACCGCCAGGGCCACGACGAGCGGAGGAACGCCGACGGCCTGCGGGTCACCGCTGCCAAGGCGGTCGGGGCGAGCACCCCTCGACGTTAACCGATCCGGGTGCGCGGGCACGGTAGTGCTGGATCTACCTCTGTCTCTCGCCTCAGCGCCAATGCGCCGGCACGGCACAGGCGGCTTTGCTGGACCACATGAATCCGGCAGAGACCACAGGCGGCCGAGACGGCGCGCACCCGGCAGCGCCCGGCGGGGACCCGGGGCAGGTGGACCGCGAGGAGACCGTGCGGCTGCGGGCGGTGCGCCGGCTGTACGGCACGGCCGCCCACACGGTGAGGGCCCTCGACGGGGTGACGGCGAGCTTCCACGCGGGCACCCTGACGGCGATCATGGGTCCGTCGGGGTCGGGCAAGTCGACCCTGCTGCACTGCGCGGCGGGCCTGGACCGGCCGACCGGCGGCACGGTCGCCATCGACGGCACCGACCTCGGCTCGCTGAGCGAGAACGGCCTGACCCTGCTGCGCCGCGAGCGGGTGGGGTTCGTCTTCCAGGCGTTCAACCTGGTGTCCGCGCTCACCGCCGAGCAGAACGTGGCGCTGCCGCTGCGCCTGGCGGGCCGCGCCGCCCCGTCCGGCCTGGTCCGGGCGGCGCTGGCGGAGGTCGGCCTCGCGGACCGGGCGGGGCACCGGCCGAGCGGCCTGTCCGGCGGCGAGCAGCAGCGCGTCGCCATCGCGCGGGCGCTGATCACCAGGCCCGCGGTGGTGTTCGCCGACGAGCCGACCGGCCAGCTCGACACCAGGGTGTCGCGCCAGATCCTCGGCATGCTGCGCGGGCTGGTCGACGACCGCGGACAGACGATGATCATGGTGACGCACGACCCGGTGACGGCCTCCTACGCCGACCGGGTGCTCTTCCTCGCCGACGGGCGCGTGGTGGACGAGCTCACCGGTACGGTCACCGCCGAGATCGTCGCCGCCCGGATGGCCGTCCTGGAGGCCGCGCCGTGCTGACCTTCGCGACGTTGCGAGAGCGGTGGCCCTCCTTCGCCGGGGGGTTCGTCGTGCTGTTCCTCGGCATGGCGATGGTGTCGATGAGCGTCCTGGCTCTGGCCTCGGCGGGGGCGAGGGTGCCCGAGCGGCTGGCGGGGACGCCCGTGTTCGTCTCGGTGCCGATGGCCGAGCGTGGCGACGGCGACTTCGCCCCGGACCGCCCGTGGTCGCCGGAGACGGTGGCGTCGCTGCGGGAACGGCTGGACGCGATCCCCGGGGTGGCGCAGGCCGTACCGGATCGGACGTTCTACGCGCAGCCGGTCATCGGGGGCAGGCCGGTGGCGGGTGACCGTGGGTACGCGTGGTCGGCGGCGATGCTGGCGCCGTACCCGCTGACGGCGGGCGCCGCGCCGCGGGAGGGCGAGGTGGCGCTGGACCGGTCACTGGGTCTCGCGCCGGGGGAGCGGGTGTCCGTGCTGACCGTGCACGGGCCGGTGACGTACCCGGTGTCCGGCACGGTGGACGGGCCGGGGGTGTATCTGAACGACGCGGAGGCGGCCCGCCTCTCGGCGGGGGTGCGCGCGATCGGCCTGGTCACCGAGCCGGGGGCGGATGTCGCCGCGGTCGCCGCGGCCGCGCGGGCGGTGGCGGGCGGCGTGGTGCTCACCGGGGAGGGGCGCGGCGCCCTGGAGACGCGGGAGGACGAGCGGACCCGCTGGATCGGCCTGCAGGTGCTCACCGCCATGGCCGCGCTGTCGGCGTTCGTGTCGGTCCTGGTGGTGGGTTCGACGTTCGCGGTGGGGGTGGCGCAGCGGCGCCGCGAGTTCGGCCTGCTGCGCGCCGTCGGCGCGACGCCGCGCCAGGTGCGGCGGATGGTGTACGGCGAGGCGCTGGCGGTCGGTGTCACCGCGACGGCGGGAGGGGTGGCGGCCGGCGCGTTGCTGGGTCCCGTGCTGGGGGACCTGCTCGTCACGGTGGGGTTCCAGCCGCCGGGCTTCGCGGTGCGGTGGTCGCCGCTGCCGCTCGCGGGCTCGTTCGCGGTGGGGGTGGTCGTCACGCTGGCGGGTGTGTGGTCGGCGTCCCGGCGGGCCGCGCGGGTGCGCCCGCTGGAGGCGCTGCGCGAGGCCGAGGTGGACGACCGTCCGATGCCGCGCGGGCGGTGGATCGCCGGGGTGGCGTGCTGCGCGCTGGGTCTGGCGGCCGCGGCCGGCGCGGGCCGTTCGGACGGCTCGGACGCGTTCGTGGTGTCGGGGCTGGTCGCGGCGATGGGGGTGATCGCCGGGCTGGCGCTGCTGTCGCCCGCGGTCGTGCCGCCGGTGGCGCGGCTGGTGTCGTGGCCGCTCGCCCGGGGCCGCGGCGCGACCGGGATGCTCGTCCGGGAGAACGCGCTGACCGCGGTCCGCCGTACCGCGGCGACGGCCACGCCGGTGCTGATCACGGTGGGGTGCGCGGTACTGATCACGGGGATGGTGCAGACGACCGCCGCGGCGTTCGCGGAGGTGCGCGCCACCACGATCCGGGCGGACGCGGTGATCGTGCCGGACGGCACGCCGGGGCTGACGGACGCCGCGGCGTCGGCGGCAGGTGCGGAGTCGTCCCTGTTCAGTGGCCTGTTCGAGCCGGACGGCGGCGTCCTGAGCGCCATCGGCGCCACCCCCGAACTGCTGGAGCGGGCGGGGGACGTCCAGATGGTGTCCGGCTCGCTCGACGCGCTGCGGAGCGAGGACCGGGTGCTCGTGGCGCAGTGGCTGGCCGAGGACCGGGGGCTGCGGCCGGGCTCGACGTTGCCGGTGTCGTTCGAGGACGGCACGTCGGCGACGCCGACGGTGGCCGGGGTGGTCCGGGAGGCGGACGCCGACGTGCTGCTCTCCCGGGAACTGCTCAGGAGGCACGACCCGGTGGCCCTCGCCGAGGAGGCGTACGTCGCGGGCGCCGCCGGCCCGCCCGGCCCGGGGGCGCGCGTGATGGACGTCCCCACCTACGCGGCGGAGGCGGACGCGGAGGAGGATCGGCTGGTGTGGATCGCCACCGTGCTCCTCGTCGTGGTGTCCACGGCCTACGCGGGCGTGGCGATCGTGAACACGATGGCGATGTCGGCGGCCGGGCGCGTTCGCGACCTCGCGGTGCTGCGCCTGTCCGGCGCCACGGTCCGGCAGGTGCTCGCGACCGTGGCGGCCGAGTCGGTGCTCGTGGTGCTGCTCGGCGGCGGGCTGGGGCTGGTGGTGGCGTTGCCCGCGCTGCTGGGCATGCGACGCGCTTTCGCCACCGCCATGCGCGCGGACGTCCCCCTCGTGGTGCCGTGGCCGCTCATCCTGGGAGTGATCGCCGCCTGCCTGGCCCTCGCCGCCTGCGCCGCCGTACTCGCGGCACGCCCCGCAGTACGGCGTGCGGCACCGGCCGGCGCGGCGGAAACCCGTTGGCGTCGCGGTCCTCGATCGGGCTAGCGTTGCTTGCGCCACGCGTCAGGACGACGTGCCCTGTCCGCGCCTGTGAGTCCGCAGATCGGAGACCCACGATGACGTCCCAGCTCGTCGCGCTCTGCTTCGACGCCAACGACCCGCTCGCTCTCGCGCGCTTCTGGGCCGGAGTCCTGGGCTGGGAGATGGCCGACGACCCCCGCGACGGCATCGCGCTCCTGCCGAGCGACGACACCGGGTTCCGGATCCGATGTCTGCCGAGCCAGGAGAAGAAGATCGGCCCGAACCAGATGCACTTCGATCTGACGAGCACGTCCCTCGACGACCAGCGGCAGACGGTGGCCAGGGCACTTCGGCTCGGCGCGCGGCACATCGACGTCGGGCAACGCCCCGAGGAGGATCACGTGGTGCTCGCCGACCCTGAGGGCGATGAGTTCTGCGTCATCGGGCCGGACAACGAGTTCCTGGCCGACTGCGGATTCGTCGGAGCGCTCGCCTGCGACGGTTCGCAGGAGGTCGGCTATTTCTGGAGCGAAGCGCTGGGCTGGCCGCTGGTCTGGGACCAGGACCAGGAGACCGCGATCCGCTCGCCGCACGGCGGCCCGAAGATCACCTGGGGCGGCCCGCCGGTGATGCCGAAGACGGGGAAGAACAGACTGCACTTCGACCTCGCTCCGCCTGCGCACGGTGATCAGCAGGCGGAGGTCGACCGTCTCGTCTCCCTCGGAGCTTCCCGGGTCGACATCGGCCGGCGCGGGGTCAGCCATGTGGTGATGGCCGATCCCGATGGCAACGAGTTCTGCGTGTTGCCCCCGCTGGCGTGACCGTCCCCGCGCGACCGGCGACCCGAGGGAGCGGCCAACGTGCCAGGATGAATCACGTCAAGCCGTAACTCGCGTGGGCCGGTATCGCAGGGCGACCGCCCCCGACCGGAACTCACGGCGGTCCACGGGCTCGAGCTGGATGCGCTCGCGCAGACCGGCGAGCAACGTCGGCCCGTGTCCGGCAAGGACCGGCTGCACAAGGAACTCGTACTCGTCGATCAGTCCCAGATCTGCCAACGCCAGGGGGAGCGTCACGCCACCCACCCACAGGCCCTCGCCTGACTCCTGCTTGAGCCGCTGAACCGCTTGCCCGAAGTCGCCTCGCACCAGCTCGGCATTCCAATCGACCGCGCTCAGCGTGCTCGACACGACGTACTTCTTCGCCCGGTCGATGGTCTCGGCGAACGGGATCTGCCACTCATCCATCCAGTCAGGCCACGTGTCCGTGGCCGGCTTCCGCCACGCCGACTCCATCATCTCGTAGGTCACCCGGCCGAATAGCAGGGCATCGGCTCGCTCCATCTCAGCGGTCCAGTAACGCATCGACTCCTCGTCCGGGGGGAGCCCTGCCTCGTGATGGCAGCAGCCGTCGAGCGTGACGTTGATCGAGTATCGAAGTGGTCTCATCTCGTTGCTCTCCCTTGATGCGCGCAGCGCGTTTTCACCGGACGTCTACTTAGACGACTGTCGGCGCCATTTCTCATCGGCGCCCGATCCCACCTGCTCAACACCGTCGTGATGCGGGTCTCGAAGCGCCCTGCGAGAGTCATCAGGAGGCCGGATCCCCCTTTCCGCCTCGGCGGCCCAGAGGTTCAGCTCCGGAACCCGCGGAAGACGCCGTCCGCGTCGGCGCTCTCGGCGAACTCGCCGAAGTCCATGAGGCGGAGCCAGTGGCTCCGCAGGTGCGGGCGGCGCGGGTTCAGGCGATCAGCAGGCGAAGGCCGAGCTCCGCCGCGTCGAGATGCGAGGTCTCGGTTGCGTTCGGCCCACCGGCCGGAGGCGAGGTCATCCCGGAGGCCGCGCACCGCGCGCTGTTCGGCGTCCGGCCCGACTCTGGCCCAGACCGACACCCCGCGACGGACATCCTCGTCCAGGTATGCCTCGGGCCGGCGCCAGTGTGCCTCGAAGAAGCCGTCAGCGCAGTCCCATGGGATGAGCACCGGTTCCGTCCGGGCTCCGATCGCGCGGGCCTGCTCGGTCACCGAAGGCCGGCCGGCAAGACGGTCCGGGCATCGCCGAGCGCGGCCCAGATCCGCGCGGCGATGCGTGGTTCGGTGCGCCGTGTCACGGTGTAGGTGGCTCCGATGGTGTCGTACAACTGCGCGCTGGACATTGACCCTGCCTTTCCGCTGGTCACCCATCGAGTTCGAGGAGCGGCTACTTCGGGAGGCCTACCGCGTTGGCCGCGTCGGCTTCGAAGTATTCCGTCGTGGCGAAGGGGCCGGCGTGCCTCTCGAAGAACGTTCTGACGCTGTCGACTGAGTCGTGGACGATGATGTTCACCGCTTTGGTCCCGTCGTCGCTGGCCACCGCCAGGGGCCAGCCGGCGCCCTTCGGCAGTTGCCCGTACGCCGCCTTCAGCGCGTCCCAGAACCCGCCGTTGTCGGAAATCGTGGAAATCGTCATGACGTGCATTCCGGTGTTCTTTTCCTTTGCCCTCGGATTCACTCGGCAATTGGTGTGGAGGTATTGCGCGACGCCGTCGTGGAAGTCGTAGATGGCGACGGTCTGGGGGTCTTCGAGTGGGCCGGCTGAAGGCATCAGGAAGTGCGTCTCGCTGATCGGAAGCAGCTCGTACGTGACGCGTTCCGGCTTACCGGTGAGTTGTGCCTCCAGGGGATTCGCGGCGAAGGTGAGGCGGAGATCTCCGTCCTCGGCCGACACCGTGTAACGGGAGCCCGGCCGCTCGTAGACGCCTTCGTACCTGGACGGGTCGAGGACCAGACTCGGATCGGGTTGCGGCAGGTCCGGGATCGTGGGCGCCCCGAGGTCGGAGAGGATTTCGTCGAACACCTTCTTGTAGAAGCCGTCCCGCGGCCCGGCATTGGCCAGCAGCACGAGGGCGAGGCCCGAATCCGGCAGGATCCGCAGGCGGGCGCTCTGGCCGACGGTGCTGCCGTCGTGCGCGTAGACGGTCTGGCCGTGCCAGTCGCACACGATGAGACCGAGGGCCCACTCGGGCCCGAACAGATACGGATCGGGCACGGGGACGCGTGATTCGGTCATCTCGCGAACAGCCTCGGTCGAGACGATTCTGGTGCCGTTCGGCGCTTTGCCGCCGTCGAGGAAGACGTGCGCCATCGTGAGCACCTCCCGCGCCGTCGAGCTGATGTTGCCACCGGCGCCGAAGGAACGCGGCAAATGGCTCAGCGGTGCGACGATCGGCCCCTCGTCGAGGGAGCGGACCAGGTGCCCCGTCGCGGCGCGGTGCGGGTCCACCTGGTCGTGCCAGGTGGACGTGCTGGTCAGTCCCAGCGGGACGAAGAGGCGATCGCGCATGATGTCGTCCCACCGTCGGCCATCGATCACCTCCATGACGCGGGCGAGAATGGCGTAACCCAGGGCCGCGCTGTAGCCGTGGGTGTGGCCCAGGGGATGCACCTGAGGCGCGCCGGCGATGTTCGCGACCATGCGCTCGTTCACATCGTCGCCTTCGCCGGGCCGGCCGTAGGCCTCCTCGATGCCGTGCGTGTGGTTCAGGAGATGGCGGGGCGTGACATGGGCGCCGACCTCGGGATCGGCGACCTCGAACTCGGGGAGATGGGTCCGCACCGGTTGGTCCAGGTCGGCTTTTCCCTCGTCGACGAGTTGCATGAAGGCGAGGGCGGTCCAGGTCTTGGTCATGGAACCGCACTGGTAGATGGTGTCGGGCGTCGCGGGCTCGCGCGTCGCCGCGTTCTTGACGCCGACGGCGAAGTCGGTGATCTCCCCGTCTCGGAGGATCCCGATCGCGGCGCTCGGGATCCGGTATTCGGCGAGAAGTTCGGAGACCCGCGCCCGTGCGCGCGTCAGGTCTGACATCGGCATGTCCTTTCCAGGTGGGGAAAGGCTATGTTGCGTTTCATATGCCGTCAACGAAAAGCGCATGAAATCAGCGATTTAACGGCGGATCGTTGCAACGGTATTGTCGGTGAATGCAATTCCGCTGTTCGTCCGTTGCAATGTACTGTTGGTGAACGCACCTCGAAAGGGAGGCGGGCCGATGCCCGGAGGCAGGCTGACCCATGAGGATCGCCGGAAGATCGCGACCTGGCTGGCCGACGGGCTGGGCTACTCCGAGATGGGCAGGCGGCTCGGCAGGCCCACGTCCACGGTGACCCGCGAAGTCGCGCGCAACGGCGGGCCCGCGGGCTATCTGGCGGACCGCGCCCAGCGGGCCGCCGAGCGGCGCGCCCGCCGGCACCGGGCGGTCAGGGCCACCGCGCCCGATGAGCGGCAGAGTGAGGAGGTACGCCGCTTCGCGGAGGAGTTCGCCACCCTGCTGGCCGGGACCGGTCTGCCCCGGATGCCGTGCCGGGTGTTCGTCTGCCTGCTCACCTCCGACTCCGGGAGCCTGACCTCCGCCGACCTCGTACGCCGGTTACAGGTCAGCCCGGCTTCGGTGTCCAAGGCCATCGGCTACCTCGAATCGATCGAAGTGGTCGGACGCGGCCAGGATCCGGGCGGGCGCCGCGAGCGATACGCGATCGACGACGACGTCTGGGGCCGCGCCTGGAGGGCCGACGCCGGGGCGCACGCCGAGGTCGCGGTGGCCGCGCGGCGCGGAACGCACATCTTCGGCTCCGACACTCCCGTCGGGGCCCGGCTGCGCGAGATGGGCCGGTTCTTCGCCCGCATCAGCGGCCACATGGACGGCGACGGCCTCACCGACGCCGCCGTGGCCGACGCGCTGACGGTGATCGCCGCGCTCGTGCACGCCGCCCGGCCGCTCACCACGGACGACCTCGCCACGGCACTGGACTGGCCCGTCGAGCGGGCGGCCGGTGCCCTCGACGCGATCGGCCGTCGTCCGATCCTGTCCGACCCCCTCACCGTGGAGCGGCCCGGGCGCGGCGCGTACGCCGTCACCCCGAGGCCGGACCGGCTGAGCCCCGTGCAACGCGAAGCCCTGACCGCCGGCTCGCGCTCGACCCGGAGGGCCCGGAGATGACGACACCGGATGAACGTCGCCGCGAACGTCATCGCCGTTCCCGACGCCTTCCCTTCGGCCCGTGGAAGGCGACGATTCTCAGGATGACACTCCGTAGCGGGTGGCGATCGCGACGGCGCGGTCGCGCAGGGAGTCGCGCAACCACTGCGGGGCCAGGGCTTCCGCGTTCGTGCTGAGCTGCCACAGCGCCCATTCGGCGTGTCGTGAATCCTGGAAGGTCACCTCCAGCCGCAGCCGGCCGTCTGCGTCGGCTTCCTCGGAGCGGACGGTCAGCGCGGTGCCCACCAGGTCCTCCCGCCGCGCCGGGTCCACCCGTACCAGCACGGCGACCTGGTCGCCGCCGGTGCGGAACCGCGTGCTGCGTTCCTGCCAGGCCCGGTCCAGATCGACCCGCTCTGGTCGCTGTGCGGGTTCGGCGAGCTCCTTGGCGGCCAAGATCCGGGACAGCCGGTAGGTGCGGTCCGCGCCGGACCTCGTGGCCAGCAGGTAGCCCCGGTCGCGTACGGTGACCAGGCCGATCGGGTCCACCGTGCGCCACTTCGGGGTCTGGTCCACGGCCGCGTAGTGGATGCGCAGCCTGTGTCCGGCGAGCACCGCGCGCCGGACCTCGGCCACTACGGCGTCAGGCACCTCCTCGGCGACCAGCCGACGTGAGAGGAGGTCGGTCTCCGGTTCGACGAGCAACCGCTCGGCCGCGCCGGCCGCGGCGTCCCGATGGCTTTCGGGCAGCGCGTCGACCACCTTGAGCATCGCCGAAGCGAGCGCCGAGCCGAGGCCGAATGCCTGCGCGCCGCGCCGCGATCCGGCGATCAGCAGGGCGAGGGCCTCGTCGGGGGTGAGGCCGGTGAGCTCGGTCCGGAAACCGGGCAACAACGCGAAACCGCCGTGCCGGCCGCGTTCGGCGTAGACCGGGACGCCGGCCGCGGACAGCGCCTCGACGTCGCGCAGCACGGTGCGGGTGGACACCTCCAGCTCGCGGGCCAGCGTGGTCGCGGACAGCCGACCGTGCCGCCGCAGCAGCAGCACCAGCGAGACCAACCGGTCTGCGCGCATACCAGAACTCTACCGAAATATACGACACAGGATGTCGTGATTCGTTGGGACGCTCATCACCACGACCACAGGGACGGCGGCAACCGAGCCGACGGACCTAGGTAAGGTCGGCGAATCGAATGGAGCTGATGTGGCGATGGAGCGAACGGCGGTCAACCCGTGGGCATGGTCGGTGGAGCTGGGATACAACCAGGGTGAGATCGTCTCCGGGCACACCCGGACCCTCTACTGCTCCGGGCAGACCGCGATGAGCGGCGAAGGCAAGCCCCAGCATGCCGGTGACATGGGCGCGCAGTTGGCGCTGAGCCTCGACAACCTGGAGGCCGTGCTCGGCGAGGGCGGCATGTCCCTGGCGAACCTCGTCCGGCTCAACGTCTACACCACCGACGTCGACCGGCTCTTCGAGCACTACGGCGCGCTGGCGTCGAGGCTGGGCGCCGCCGGGGTGGCGCCGTCCACCACGATGCTCGGGGTGACCCGGCTGGCGATCCCCGGCCTGATGGTCGAGCTTGAGGGCACCGCCGTCACGTGAGGCGACCTCGCCGCCTCCTGGCACCGGGGCGCGCCGCGGTCCTCGCGCGGTTCTCAGGGGAGCGGCCAGGTGCGTAGGGCGGCGTCGGCCATCTCCTGGAGCTCGTCGCGGCCGACCCCGCTCGCGGCCTGCACGGCGATGCCGAAGGCCAAGGTGGTGACGTAGCGGGCCAGCAGCCGCGGATTGGTCTCCGGAGGCAGCTCGCCGTCGTCGATGGCTCGCTGGAACCGCTCCTGGAGGCGGGAGCAGCCGTTGTTGCGCCAGGCGACGAGAAGGTCACGGACTCCACGCCCGGAGTCGCCGGAGACCAGGGCGCCCTGGACGCCCATGCAGCCGTGGGGATGGGCCGGGCGGGTGGTGGTGCGGATGGCGCCCGCCAGGATCGCGGTGGTGACGCCGAGGGCGGTCGGCTCCTCCAGGGCCCGGGCCAGGTATGCGCTCGGGCCTTCGGTGTAGCGCTCCAGGGCCTTGCGGAACAGCTCCTCCTTGTTGCCGAAGGCCGCGTACATGCTGGTGGTGGAGATGCCCATCGCGTTGGTCAGGGTGGCCAGGCTGGCCCCCTCGTAGCCGTGCTCCCAGAAGACCAGCATGGCGCGCTCGAGAGCTTCGTCGGCGTCGAATCCTCGCGGCCGGCCGATCGGGCCGCTCTGCCTGGTCTTCATGTCCGCACCCTACCTCTTCTGCATCGAACGATGCGGAAGTGCTACGCTTCGACTTCAGTATCGATCGATACAGAAATCGAAAGAGGTCATTCAGGTGGGACCACTTGAGGGCAAGACCGCTCTCGTCACCGGCGGCAGCACCGGAATCGGCCTGGCCAGTGCCGTACGGCTGGCCGCCGAGGGCGCACACGTGTTCATCACCGGCCGGCGCCGGACCGAGCTGGACGCGGCCGTCGAAATGATCGGCTCAGCGGCTACCGGGGTGATCGGCGACATCTCGAACCTGGCCGACCTGGACCGGCTCTACGAGACGATCCGCGGCCGGGGGCGGGGCCTGGACGTACTGTTCGCGAACGCCTCCGTCGCCGCGTTCGTGCCGCTTGAGCAGGTCACCGAGGAGCACTTCGACACCCTGTTCGGCATCAACGTCCGGGGCACGCTGTTCACCGTTCGGAAGGCGCTGCCACTGCTCAACGACGGCGCCTCGGTGATCCTGAACGGCTCCACCAACGCGGACGTCGGCGCGGAGGCGTTCGGCGTGTACGCGGCGACCAAGACCGCCACCCGGTCGTTCGCCCGGACCTGGGCCAACGAGCTCAAGGGACGTGGCATCCGGGTCAACACCGTCACGCCCGGCCCGATCGAGACCCCTGGCCTGGCAGGGCTCGTCGGCGGCCCGGAGCAGGTCGACGCCTTCAAGCGGCACCTGGCCGAGCAGGTGCCGCTGGGCCGGCTCGGGCGCCCGGAGGAGGTCGCCGCCGCCGTGGCCTTCCTCGCCTCGGCGCAGAGCGGCTTCATCACCGGTTCGAGCCTGTACGTCGACGGCGGCCTGAACCAGATCTGAGTCCCATGACCGCACCTCCGCCGGGGATGGCGTAGCCGCGGTTACGAGGACCTGAGACTCTGCGGGACCTCATCGACGAGCTGGGACCGTCAGCGCGTGCCGCGACCGCCGCCGGGGCTGCCGCCGCCGGCGAGTTCGCAGTCGTGGCGGTCCCCCTCAAGGTGGTCAACGACATGCCCGCGGAGGAGCTGGCAGGCAAGATCGTGCTGGACACGAACAACTACATGGTCTGGCGCGATGGCCATATCCCGGTCATCGACTCGGGTGAGAAGACGGTTCACGAGCTGCGCCAGGAGCACCTTCCGCGCTCCAAGGTCGTCAAGGCCTTCACCCACATCCAGGCTCCCCGCATCACCACCGCGGGTAGGCCGGCGGGCACCCCCGGCCGTCTGGCGCTGTCGGCCTCGAGCGACTTTCCCGAAGCCGTGGAACTCGTGACGCGGCTGTACGACCAGTTCGGGTTCGACACCGCCGACAACAGCCCGCTGAGCGAGTCGTGGCGCAGCGGCCCCGGTCAACCCGCGTGGGTGGCGCACGAGCACCAGAGCCGTGCCGAGCTGATCGCCAACCTCGCCCGGGCGCGACGGATCACCTTGAGGTGAGCCTGCCCCTGGGCGACAGGCAGGCCGAGGAACGCCGAGGGACGTGGAGCCCGCCGACCAGGCGGCACGCCATCTCTCGCCGGGGCGGTCGCTCGCGCCGCGCTTCGCGGCCGAAGATCCTCCCGGCTGCCGTGCCGAGCATGGGGTGCTGATACCTGACCCTTGACACACGAAATGAATATCGTGAACACTGGAGCGTAGTTCGAGGGGGAGTACCCGACTAGTCACCGCACCGCCGCCAGTACGGGCCCGGCCCATCCAGGCCCCGGTGGTGCAGCCGCCCGGCTTCTGTCCGTGGGTGGTCCGGGGAGACCGTCGACCACGAAGAGTGCCGTCGCGCGACGCGCGTGGCGGCCCGGTCGAGGAGGTCTGCTCCGTGTCTGTTGCCTGGTGGGCCTGGGCCGCGGTGCTGCTGGCGGTGGCCGTGATGCTCGCGGTCGATCTGTTCCTGCACCGCGACAACCACGTCATCGGCTTTCGTGAGGCGGCCATCTGGTCGGGCGTGTGGATCGCCGCCGGACTGGCCTTCGGCGCCATCTTGTGGGCGTGGCAGGGCGGGCAGGTAGCCGGCACCTACTTCGCCGGCTACCTGATCGAAAAGGCGTTGTCGGTCGACAACGTGTTCGTCTTCGCGCTGATCTTCACCACTTTCGCAGTCCCCGCCGCACTCCAGCACAAGGTGCTGTTCTGGGGCGTCATCGGCGCGCTGGCCTTCCGGCTGGTGTTCATCTTCGTCGGCGCCGAACTGCTGGAGACGTTCTTCTGGACGGCGTACCTGTTCGGCGCGTTCCTCGTCTACACCGGCTACAAGATGGCCTTCCGGCACGACCAGCACCCCCCGCCGGACCGCAACCCGGTGGTCCGCCTGGTGCGCCGCGTCGTGCCGACCGACCCCCGCTACCACGGCGCCCGGTTCTTCACCCGCATCGACGGCAAGCGGGTGGCCACCCTGCTGTTCGTGGTGCTCATCGCGGTGGAGGCCACCGACCTGATCTTCGCCATCGACTCGGTCGCCGCGATCCTGGCGATCACCACCAGCACCTTCATCGTCTGGACCGCCAACGCCTTTGCCATCCTCGGGCTGCGCAGCCTGTACTTCTGCCTGGCCGGGCTGCTGCGCCGGTTCGTGCACCTGCACTACGGCCTGGCCCTGCTGCTGGCCTTCGCCGGCATCAAGCTGATCGCCTCGGAGACCCCGATCGGGAAACTGCCCATCCCGGTCACGCTCGGGGTCATCGTCGTCACCATCGGCGTCTCCATCGGCTGGAGCCTGCTGGCCACCCGCGGCAGCGCCGGAAACGCCACCGCCCGGCTTCAGCCTCAACCCGCTGCCGCACCAGGTCCGATCCGGCCGCCTGGCACCACTCCCCCCGCAGGCGGCCAACGCGGCGATCACAGCGGCGGGCGCAGCGCCCGCCGCTGACACGACGCTGACTCGTCCCACCGATGCCCTGCATCGGCACGGCCATCGGGGGTGTCCATGTCGTGTTTCCCCTTTCGCGATACGAGGAGCATGCTTTTACCATGACCACCGTGGTATCCGACTGGACATTCCTGACCAACCACGCCCACGTCCTGGTGTGCATCGCCCGCGACCCCGGCATCCGCGTCCGCGAGATCGCCGTCGATGTCGGCATCACCGAACGCGCCGCGCAACGCATCGTGGCCGACCTGGTCGCCGCCGGATACCTCGCCGTCACCCGCGAAGGGCGGCGCAACCGCTACCAGCTCAACCCGTCCCTGCCCCTGCGCCACCCCCTGGAACGCGACCACCAGATCGGGGAGATCCTCGCGGTCTTCCGCGTCACCGACGCGTCCGCACCCAGCGCCAGGCCCGAACCGCTGGACGCACCTACGGCCGACACACGCCGGTAGGCCCGGCGCTCGGGTCGCCGCCACCGGGGGCAGAGTAGCGCTGAGTAACCATCGCTACTCTTTGTGGCTGCGAGGGCGGTCATCTCGGTGTCGAATAACTCATGTCGAGCTCGAACTTGCCGTACAGGTTCAGATGGGACCAGAAGAGAGCCGACAGGGCGCGCCGGTCGGCGTCGGTGAGCTTCTTCCGCCACTTCGGCTCGGCGAGGACGATCTGCACCATCCTGGTGTTCAGGTAGACGATCGCGGCCTGGACCAGGTGAAGGGCCAGCGCGGAGACCTCGACGTGCTCACGGTCGTCGCCGGTCAGATCACCGGCCTTGCCGTAGAAGATGTCCTTGTCGGCCGAGTTCCAGTTCTCCACCACGTTCAGGCCCTCGTGGATTTCGCGGCGCAGTTCCTCTTCCGCCAGGTAGTCGCAGATGAAGACGGTGCGATCACCCGGCCGAGTTCCTCGGCGCGCGGCGGCACGCGGCGGCATCGGTGGTGGCGCGCCCGCGCCGTCCGTGCCAGACTGACTGTTATAGAACTCATTAGAGAGTTATAGAACGATCGGAGCATGGCATGCCAGACGTGTCGCCGTGGCGCGAGCCGGTCCCGCCGGACGGGACGATGGGCGAGCCCCGAGCGCGGGGCCGGTTCGGCGAGTACGGCGGGCGGTACGCGCCGGAGTCTCTGGTGGAGGCGTGCCGCGAGGTGGACGAGGCGTTCCGGGAGGCCTGGGCGGATCCGGGGTTCCGCGGCGCGCTGGCGCGGCTGCTCGCCGTGCACGCCGGGCGGCCGACCCCGCTCACACCGGCCCGCCGGCTGTCGGAGGCGCTGGGCGTGCAGCTGTACCTCAAGCGCGAGGACCTCACCCACACCGGATCCCACAAGATCAACAACGTGCTGGGTCAGGCGCTGCTGGCCATCCGGATGGGACGGCGCAGGCTGATCGCCGAGACGGGAGCGGGCCAGCACGGGGTGGCCACCGCGACCGCCGCCGCCCTGCTCGGGCTGGAGGCCACGGTGTTCATGGGCGAACGCGACATCGAACGGCAGGCGCTGAACGTCTTCCGGATGCGCATGCTGGGCGCCGAGGTGGTCCCGGTGTCCACGGGCAGCCGTACCCTCAAGGACGCGACCAGCGAGGCCATGCGGCACTGGGTGGGCGCGACCGGCGACTCCCACTACTGCGTCGGCTCGGTCGTCGGGCCGGACCCGTACCCGTGGATGGTCAGGGAGTTCCAGCGGGTCATCGGCGACGAGGCCCGCGCGCAGTGCGCCGCCGAGCTGCGCACCGGCGTCCCGGACCACGTGGTCGCGTGCGTCGGCGGCGGCTCCAACGCGGCCGGCACGTTCGCCGGGTTCGCCGACACCCCGGCGCGCCTGGTCGGGGTCGAGGCGGAGGGCGGCGCCGGGGCGGCCCGCGGCCGGCTCGGCGTCCTGCACGGCTGCCGCTCGCTGTTCCTGCAGGACGACGACGGGCAGATCGCCCAGCCGCACTCCATCGCCGCCGGGCTCGACTACCCGGGCGTCGGCCCGGAGCACGCCCACCTGCGCGACCTGGGCCGGGCCCGCTACGTCACGGTGACCGACGACGAGGCGGTCGGCGCGGCGGTACGCCTGGCGCGTACCGAAGGCATCGTCCCGGCGCTCGAATCGGCGCACGCCCTCGCCTGGGTGATCAGCGCGGCGGGCGGCGGCGACCTGCCCGCGGGGTCGACGGTGCTGATGACGTTGTCCGGCCGGGGCGACAAGGACGTCTCAACCCTGAAGGAGCTGCTGTGACGAACCCCGTCCTGGCCGCCGGCGCGGTCGAACGCCACCTGCGTGCCCGCCGGGACACCGGCCGCGGCCTGCTCATGCCGTACGTCACCGGGGGGATCACGCCCGGCTGGACGGACTACCTGCGGGCGTTCGCCGCCGCCGGGGCGGACGTGATCGAGGTCGGCCTGCCCTTCTCCGATCCCACGCTGGACGGCGTCACCATCCAGCAGGCCAGTGACACGGCCCTGGCCCGAGGGGCGAGCACCCGCCGCATCCTCGCCGACCTGTCCGGCCTGCCGGACCTGGGCGTGCCGCTGGTCGTCAGCACCTACTACAACCTGGTGCTGCACGACGGCCCCGAGGCGTTCTGCGCCGCGCTGCGCCGGGCCGGCGTCGGCGGCCTGATCGTGCCCGACCTGCCGGTGCACGAGGCGGGCGAGCTGACGGACGTGGCCGCCGCCGCCGGGATCGAGGTGGCCCTGCTGGCGTCGCCGGCGACGCCGCAACCACGGCTGGCGGAGATCGCGTGCCGCAGCCGCGGATTCGTCTACGCGGTGTCGCTGATGGGCACCACCGGTGAGCGGGCCGACCTCGCCGCTTCGGCGGCGGAGCTCACCGAGCGGCTCAGGCACGTCACCGACCGGCCGGTCTTGCTAGGATTTGGCATTTCCACCCCGGCCCAGGCACGCGAAGCCCGCCGGCACGCCGACGGCGTGGTGGTCGGGGCCGCGGTCATGCGGCGGGTGCTCGACGGGGCCGGGCCGGACGACCTGCGGGCCTTCCTCGTGACCCTGCGGCAAGCCCTCGACCAGGAGTGTGACCGACCACGATGACCGCCGACGCCGGGCACGAGGCGCGATACCGCGCCATCGCCGCCGACCTCGCCGCGAAGATCCGGTCGGGGCACTACGCCCCCGGTGAGGCCCTGCCGCCGCAACGGGAGCTGAGCGCCTCCTATGGGGTGACCCTCATGACGCTGCGCCAGGCGTTGCGCGAGCTCAGCGACGAGCGGCTGATCGTGCAGCAGCCCGGCAGGGGCACGTTCGTCGCCCCGCCGCACCTGGCGTACCAGCTCGGCTCGCTCCGCAGCCTGGTGGACGACCTGCGTCAACAGGGCCACGACGTGCGCACCTCGGTGGAGGGGCGGGCGGTGCGCCGGGCCCCCGCCCGGATCGCCGCGGAGCTGCGGCTGCGTCCCGGCGACACCGCCCTGCGGCTGGAGCGGGTCCGCGAGTTCGCCGGACGTCCCGCCGTACACCAGGTGTCCTGGGTCCGCCGGCCGGTGGCCGAACAGATCCGCGACCGTGACTTCACCGCCGTCTCCCTCTACGCGGCCCTCGCCGACGCGGGAGTGACGGTCGCGCGGGCGTCGGAGGTGGTGCGGCCCGGTCTGCTCGACCCGGCCGCCGCCCGCCACCTCCACGAGCCGCAGGGCAGCCCGGTGCTCGTCAGCACCCGGATCACCTTCACGCTCGACGCCACGCCCGTGGTGTCCGACCACGCCACCATCCTCGGCAGCATGATGGAGATCCGCACCGAACGCGCCGCCACCGGCTTCTCTCTCACCTGGGGCGCCACCAGCTGAGAGCCGGTGCGCGGAAACCCGTCCGGGAGCCGCGCGCTCGTCAGCCGGGCCGGTGAGCGCTCAGGCCGGAGATCATCACGTCGATCAGCAGGTTGTAGCTCTCGTCCGGTTTCTCGGGGAGCCCGAACCCGCCGGCGGCCTCCAGCACCGAGAACCCGTGCACGGCCGCGCGCACGCACCGGGCCGCGTGGATCGCCGCCGAGTCGCTCAACCCGTAGGCCCGCAGCGCGGCCAGCACGATGCCGACCAGCCGGGATCCGGCCTCGGCCAGGCCCGGCTCCGGAGTCTGCAGCATGGCCGAGTAGCGGCGGGGGTGGCGCAGGACATACGAGCGCCAGCTCTCCATCAGCGCCCGGACCGCCTCGTCGCCCGACCGGCCGAGCACGGCCGCGCCCGCCTCGTCGGCTATCTCGCCCATGATCCGGATGGAGAGCAGTTCCCGAAGCTCGGCGAGGTTGCGTACGTGCTTGTAGAGGGACGGTGTGGCCACGCCCGCCCGGGCGGCCACCGCCGAGAGGGTCAGCCCCGGCTCCCCCTCCTCGTCGACGAGCCGCAGGGCGATCTCCACCACCGCTTCACGGGACAACGCCGCCCTGGCCATCGACGGCCTCCTTCCGATCACGTCCCGCACGGCCCTGGCGATCTCGCCGGCCGTGGTCAGTCCTTGAGGAAGCCGAGGACGGCGTGGGCGACCTCGGCCGGATACTGCGCGTGAGGGTAGTGGCCGGCTCCCTCGATCATGGCGACGCGGCCCACCCCGGGCGCCATGCCGGCGACGATACCGTTCGCCTCGGCCTCGGGGTCGGGCCAGTCGGGGTCCTGGCGGCCCATCACGACCAGGGCGCGGCACCGGACCCCGGCCAGGCACTCGCCGGCGTCGACAGGCGCCGACTGACCCATCTTGCCGACCACGGCCATCCGGCCCGGCCGGCGCAGGTCCGCCTGGAGCGCGGTGACGTACTCGGTGTGGTCGGCGGGTTTGACGCCGGGGTAGGCGACGTCGAGGTAGCTCTTCCACAGGCCGGCGCTCCTGAACAGCGCGGCGCCCATGAGCCGCGTCATTCCGCTGCGGTGCCGCGGGTTGCGCAGCAGCCCGCCCAGGTCGATCTTCTGCGCCCGGGTGAACGGGCCCAGCTCGACCACGGCGCTGACCAGCTCGGGGTGCCGGGCCGCCACGATGGTCGCGGACCCGCCGGAGAAGGAGTGGCCCACGACGACGGCCGGCCCGCCCAGATGCCGGATGAGCGCGGCGAGGTCGCCGGCCACATCGGTGCGCGTGTAGGAGGGCCAGCCGACGCTCGACTCGCCGTGCCCTCGGATGTCCATGGCGGCGACGCGGTGTCCGGCTTCGACCAGCAGCGGCGCCAGGTGGCGGAACGCGCCGCGGCCGTCACCCATGCCGTGGGCCAGCACGATCAGCGGCCCTTCGCCCGACACTTCGTACGCGAGCCGCCCACCGTCGACGTTCAGGAACTCGGTCATTCCGCCTCCAAGCTCATCTGTGTAGCCGTAAAGCTAATGCCATTAGCCGATGGCGTCAACCGCAGGTCGCCGGAGCCTCGCAGCGGCAGACCGGGAGCCGAAGGTCAGGGCCGGTCACCCTTCGCTCATCTTCGGGCGTGAGCCTCCTCTCCCAGGTCAGCCGTCGCCGTCACCATGCCTGGACCAAGGGGTCCTGCTCGCCGGGCACCACGCGGGTGCGACCGGTCTCCAGGTCGAGGCGCAGCAGTTGGGAGCGGGCGCCGCCGCACGGAGGCAGCCCGGCCAGCGGAGACCGGTCCATCTCCGCGGCCTCCCGGTCGACGCCGACCAGCGCGTGGCGGCCGGTCGGGTCGAGCGCCAGCGATTCGATGTGGCCGCAGTCCACCGTCAGGACCTTCCTGACCAGCCGCGTCCCCTCATGCAGGACGAGCGTGCGGGTCGGCCAGCCGAGCGCCCGCAGTTGCCGCCCGCCGGGCAGAGGCAGGATCGGGCGGGTGAACTCGTGCTCGGGCGGGGCGGCGACCTCCCCGATCGCGCCCGTGCCCACGTCGAGGGTGGCCAGGACGCCGGCCGGGACGCTGTGCTCGGGGAGCGCGAGGACCCGGGTGTCCAGCCACTGGAGACGGTAGCCGCTGACCGGCCATTCGCGTTCCAGGGTGCCCGCGAAGCGGGCATCGTCCGTGATCCGGCCGTAGGCGATGCGGCCCTCGGTGGAGACGGCCAGGCCGTTGACCGTGCCTTCGAGGGTGGGGGTGAGCCGCTCGCCGACCGTGATCCGGCCGTCGTCGCCCATGGACAGCCGGTAGAGGCGGAAGTGACGGCCCGACAGGCTGGTGAGCGCCGCTACGTAGCGGCCGGGCTCGGTGTCGCGGACGACGAGATCGTACTGGAAGTAGGTGCGCGTGGCCTGGGGCAGCAGGCTCACCGGCTCACCGGTCTCCAGGTCCAGCACGTACGGCCGGCCCGCGCCGGCGACCGCGTAACGCGGGGTGCCGTCGGCGTTGACCGGCAGCCCGATCAGCGCGGCGGGCAGGAACACGGCCAGTACGGCGGCTGCCACCGCCAGCACGGTGGCGCGCAGCTCGGTCAGGCGCGGCCGGATGCCCGCGCCCACGATCCCGGCCAGCAGGACCATGGTGGTGGGGGAGAGGAGCCAGGCCAGGATCAGTCGCGGCACCACGAAGGACGGCGTCGTCATCTGCGCGTTCAGGCATTCCTGCCACATGAAGGGCATGTCGGCGGACAGCCGGTCCTCGGCCTCGACCAGCGCGGCGGGAAGCAGGGCGAGCGCCAGTCCCAGCGTGGCGGGGAGCGGGAAACCGCCCCGGCCCGCGTAGGGGCCGCCCCGGGGGCGGGATCGGATCGCCCAGAACGCGGTCAGCGCCAGCAGTACGGGCTGCAGCCGGCCGAGCCAGTCACCGAGGAAGCCGGCCACCTGGGCCGCCGGAACCGGCTGCGGCCACTCCAGCGGCCCGGCACTGCTGCAGGTGACCATCACCGTTTCGGCGAACAGCGGTTCGGCCAGCAGTTCCCACAGCGACAGGGCCACCGCTGCCGACCAGAAGAACTTCATCATGCGCATCGGGGGGACTTTCCGAGCTCTGTGGAGGGGGATCGGAGTAGCCTAGCGCCCGCCGAGCCGCCATGATCACCGACTCGCCTCCGCATCCTCGGCTCCCGCGAAAACCACCACGAGTTCCAACCCGCCCCCCGGGTTGGGGCTCGCGCGCACGTCGGCCCCGTGAGCCTTCGCGATCGACGCGACGATCGACAACCCGAGCCCCGAGCCCTCCCCACGGGTCGTCTGCAGCCGCCTGAAGGGCTCGAAAAGATCGTCGAAACGTTCCTGGGGCACGTCCGGGCCGGTGTTGCGGACGTTCAGAACTCCACGGGAGAGCGTGACCTCGACGGTTCCGCCGGGATGGTTGTAGCGGACCGCGTTGTCGAGGAGGTTGGTGACGAGCCGGTTCAGTAAAACCGGATCCCCGTCGACGACGAACGGCTCGGCCCGCGCCGTCACGGTGACGCCGTCCGCGCCCCCTTCCGCGCCCCCTTCCGCCACGACGAGCCGTACCACCTGGTCCAGGGCCACCGGACTCCTGTCGTCCAGGCCGTGCTCCGCCTGGGCCAGGACCAGCAGGGCGTCGATGAGCTTCTCCGCGCGGTGGTTGTGGAGCAGGAGAGTGTCGCGGATCTCGCCGACGTCCTCGGGGAGCCCGATCTCGATCGCCGCCCGCTGGACGGCCAGCGGGGTTCGCAACTCGTGGGACGCGTTCGCGATGAACCGCCGCTGCCCCGCGACGGAGCGTTCCAGCCGGTCGAGCATCGCGTCGAAGGTGTCGGCCAGTTCCTTCAGCTCGTCCTTCGGCCCGGCGAGCGCGATCCGTTCGTGCAGGGTCGACAGGGACAGCCGCTGCGCTGTGGCGGTGATGCGGTGGAGGGGCCGCAGGATCCGCCCGGCGACCAGCCATCCGACGAGCAACGAGACCAGCACCAGGATCCCGACCGTGAACCCGGTCGCCTCCCACTGGTAGCCGATCACGTCGTTCACCAGCTCGGGCAGCCGCGGCAGTGGCTGCAGCCGGGGCAGCGGCGGCAGCCGATCGCCCGGCGTCACCCGCGTCGGCGCCGGCGTTCCCTCGGGCAGGCGGGCGATCCGCGCCTCCAGTGCCCGGCGCAGCAGGAGGTTGACCGTGACCAGCAACACGACCGAGGTCAGCAGGAACAGCCCGGAGTAGATCAGCGTGAGCCGTACCCGGATCGTCGTCACAAAAGGTATCCCGCTCCGGGAACCGTCTGAATGCACGGCGGGTCGCCCAGCTTGGCCCGTAGGCGGCTGACCAGGACCCGTACCACCGTCGTGAACGGATCGGCGTTCTCGTCCCATGCCTCTTCAAGCAGCCGTTCGGAGCTCACCACCCCGCCGTCCGCCCTCATCAGCACCTCGAGGACGGCGAACTCCTTGAGCGACAGGTGCAGGTGCCGCCCGTCCCGCGAGGCCTGCAGCCGATGCGCGTCGAGCACGATCCCGTGCCGCGTCAGCACCGGAGGCACCTGCGACCGGCTGCGCCGCCCCAGCGCCTGCACCCGTGCGACCAGCTCGGCGAAGTCGAACGGTTTGGGCAGGTAGTCGTCGGCCCCCATCCCGAGACCCGCGACTCGCTCCGGCACCGCCGAGGCCGCCGTCATCATCAGGATCCGCGTACGGCTCCCGTTCGCCACCAGCTCACGGCACACGAGGTCGCCGTGCATCTCGGGCAGGTCCCGGTCCAGTACGAGCACGTCGTAGTCGTGCACCGCCAGCCGTTGTGACGCGGCGGCCCCGTCGTACACCACGTCGACGGCCATGGCATGGCGGCGCAACCCCACCGCCACGAGATCGGCCAGATCGCGTTCGTCTTCGGCCACCAGAATCCGCATGCCGACGTTCGTACCCGAACAGGGGTAACAGTGGCGTTAACGGATCCGTTCACCACCGTGCAACCCGCCTCAGGCCACGCTCGCGGCCATGATCAGAGCCCTGTGCGCCGCCGTCCTGGTGACGGCCTGCTCCATGTCCGCCCCCGCGTCGGCCCCGACGCCGCAGCCGGCGTCACCATCGGCCACCACCCCAGGCGGAGGCTGCACCCCCAGCACGGCGCCACCGCCGCGATCGGCACCGCCGACCTCGGTGAACACGCTCCGGCAGGCGTACTTCTGCGTGCTGGCCAACTATTACAGCGGCCCGGTCATGGATTCGAAGGCGCTGCTGAAGAGCGCGTTCGCCGCCTACACCCAGAACCTGATGCGGCGCGGCGCCGACCGGGCCGACCTCCGGCTGCCCGCCCTCACCGGGAACCATGACACCGACTGGGCCGCCTTCGCGAAAGTCCTCGGCGCCGGTGACCCCGCCGCCCTGCGCGCCGCGATCACCGGCATGGTCGCCGGACTGCACGACAACCACGCCCGCTCGGTCAGGCCGGCCCCGCCGCAGGACGGCGGGCCGACCGGAACGGGCATCGTGGGCGCGTCGGCCCAGCAGGGATCGCAGCTCGACCCCGCCGCCCGACCACCTCTGTTCATCACCCAGGTCCTGCCGGGCAGCCCCGCGGCCAAGGCCGGCATCAGAGCCGGTGACATCATCGTCAAGGTCAACGGCGTGCCGGCGTTCATCGGGGACACCGTCAATCAGGGCCTCCTCGACGCCTTCGCCTCCGGCACGGTACGGCTCACGCTCAAGCGGCCCACGACGGGACGGAACCGCGTCGTCGAGCTCAGGGAGGGCCCCATCAGGCGGCAGCCTCCGGCGGTGACGTCGAAGAAGCTCGCCGACGGCGTCGTGTACGTCCGACTGCCCGGATTCTACGAAGGCGCCGCCGACCAGGTCATCGCCAAGCTGGGCGGGAAGCCGGAGGCGGTGGTCCTCGACCTGCGCGGCAACGGCGGCGGCTCGCCTCGCGAGGTGACGCGGCTGCTCGGCGCGTTCGCGCACGGCAAGGTCACCAGCTACTTCTGCCCGCTCAAGGGCGACTGCGTGCCCAACCGGACCGACGACAGCGTCCCGCTGCTCGGCTCGCGCCTGGTCGTCCTCACCGACCGCGGATGCGCTTCGGCCTGCGAGGACTTCAGCGCGGCGGTCAAGGACAACGGCCTGGGCACGCTCATCGGGACCCGCACCGCCGGGGCCGTCTCCGGCCCCAGCGAGGGATACCTCCTCGACGACGGCAGTGTCCTGCTGCTGCCCAGGGTCCGGCACCTCGGGCCCGCCCGCGAGATCATCGACACCATCGGCGTGCCGGTCGACCACCACGCCCCCATGACCGCCCTCGACCTGGCCACCGGTCGCGACCCGGGCGTGGCCAAGGCGCTGACGCTCCTGTGACGCGCCCGCCGCGACGGCCGGCAACGAGTCACCGACTGGACCTGACGAAGGAGTGGATCGTGAGCGATGCCGCCGACACGCCCGTGCTGAGCGCACGCGGGTTGCGGAAGGAGTACGGAAAGGGGGAAGGGCTGGTACGCGCCGTCGACGGCGTCGATCTGGACATCGGCGCGGGAGAGACGGTGGCGATCACGGGGCCCAGCGGCTGCGGGAAGTCCACGCTGCTGCACCTGCTCGGCGGGCTGGACCGGCCCTCGGGCGGCGAGGTGTCACTGAACGGCCGGCGCATCGACGACATCAGCGAGAAGGCCCTGTCCAGGATGCGGCGGACCGACGTCGGCTACGTCTTCCAGTCCTTCCACCTGATGGAGGAGCTCACCGCCGTCGAGAACGTCGAACTGTCGGCGCTGCTCGCCGGCCGCTCGCCGCGGGCCGCCCGGCGGCGCGCGGAGGAGCTGCTGGACCGGCTCGGGCTCGCCGGCCGGTCGCGCTTCCTGCCCTCGGCGCTCTCCGGCGGCCAGCGGCAGCGGGTCGCGGTCGCCCGGGCGCTCAGCAACGAGCCGCTGGTCGTCCTCGCGGACGAACCGACCGGCAACCTGGACAGCGCCGCCACCCTGGACGTCCTTCAGCTCTTCAAGGACCTGCACGAGTCCGGGCAGACGCTGGTCATCGTCACGCACGACGCGCGGATCGCGGCCACCACGGACCGGACGTTCACGATGCGCGACGGCGCGCTCGTGGACGAAACCTGGCCGAGCGGCGGCACCACCGGGCGGCTCGGCGCGCTCGCCGGACTGGAGGACTGACCGGAATGGGGCGCATCCTCCTCGTGGTCCGCCTGGCGCTGCGCGACCTCCGGCGGCGTCGCACCGAGGCCGTGCTTCTGCTGATCGCCATCCTGACCGCCACCACGACGCTGACGCTCGCGCTCGTCCTGCGCGACGCGGCCGGAGACCCGTACGAGAGCACCCGGGCGGTGACCAAGGGGCCCGACGTGGTCGCGAACGTCCAGTCCACCGGGCTCGACCACCTCGATCAACTGGCCACCGCCTCCGGCGTCACCCAGCACAGCGGACCGTACCCCGTCATCGCGGGGAAGCTCATCGCGGGGAAGCTCTTCGCGGGAAAGATCGAGGCGTCCGGCCGGACGTCGGACGCGCAGGTCGAAGGGCGCGACGCCACTGTCGCGTCGGTCGACCAGCCGGAGGTGACGAAGGGCGGCTGGGTCAGCGACGGCGGCGTGGTGGTCGAGGCCGCCTTCGCCGACTCGCTCGACGTGGGCGTCGGTGACTCGGTGGTCCTGAACGGCAGGTCGTTCGAGGTCGTCGGTGTCGCGGTCACCGCCGCCATGCCGCCCTATCCCGGTGGGTCCTGCATCGTCTCCGCCGGCTGCGTCAACGGTGCCATCCCCGACGACCGGGACCTGCCGCCGGGGTTGCTGCACAATCCCGGGCTGGTCTGGCTCACCCAGGCGGATGTACGGAGCCTCGCCTCGGACGGAGGCTCCCTGTCGTACGTGATGAACCTGAAGCTGGCCGACCCGGACGAAGCCCAGGCGTTCGTCGACCGGAACGGCGGCGAACACGGTGGCGTCATGTCCATGCGGACCTGGCAGAGCATCCTGGCCGACGCCACCGAACTGGCCCAGGACTCCCAGATCCTGCTGCTGATCGGCGCCTGGCTGCTCGGCCTGCTCGCCGTGGCCAGTCTGTCGGTGCTGGTGGGCGGCAGGATGGCCGACCAGACCCGACGCGTCGGACTCCTCAAGGCAGTCGGCGCCACCCCGGGCCTGGTCGCTGCCGTGCTGCTCGCGCAGTATCTCCTCGTGGCGCTCGTCGCGGCCGGGGCCGGGCTGACGATCGGAGCGCTGACCGCTCCGTTGCTCACCGAGTCCAGTGCCGGGCTCGTCGGCAGCGCGGGGACGGCGTCGCTGACCTGGTCCACGATCGGTCTGGTCACCGCCGTGGCCCTCGGCGTCGCAGTGGTGGCGACCGCGGTTCCGGCCGTGCGCGCGGCCCGCTCCAGCACCGTCAGCGCGCTGGCCGACGCGGCACGCCCACCGCGCCGCACCGGTTGGCTGATCGCCGTCTCGGCGCGACTGCCGGTCCCGCTGCTTCTCGCCTCGCGGGTCGCCGCCCGCCGGCCGCGACGGGTGGCGCTGGGTGTGGTCAGCATCGCGGTGACGGTCAGCGGGCTCTACGTCCTGCTGGTGCTCAACGCCTTCCTCGGCGACCAGCCGAGCACCGGGGCGTACACCGAAGCCCAGGTGGCGGTGCTGCGGCAGGTGCTGCTCGTCTGGACGGTGATCCTGCTCTCCCTCGCGGCGGTCAACGCCATCGTCATCACCTGGGCGACGGTGCTCGACAACCGGCATGCGTCGGCGCTGGCGCGCGCCCTCGGCGCGACCCCGCGGGAGGTGAGCGGCGCCCTGGCGGCCGCGCAGGTGCTGCCCGCGCTCCTCGGCGCCGTCCTCGGTGTCTTTCCGGGAGGCTGGGCGCTGTTCGCCGCCATCGTCACGATCACCGGCGGCGACAGCGACAAGGCCACGCTTCCCGCCCTCTGGCAGCTGACCGTCATGGTGCTGGCAGCCGTGCTCGTGGTGGCGGCGCTCACCTCCGTTCCCGCCTACCTCGGTGGCCGCCGTCCCGTGACCGAGACCCTGTCGGCTTCCCGGTCCTGAAGGACTGAGCTCGCGGTTCCTGGTCGTCGGTGGCTCCGATTACGCCGCTTCCGGCCCGCACCGGCGAGCACGGCGAGCCGGCCCCGCCGGCCGACCAGGACCCGGACCCGGTGGATCCGGGTGCATGCCGTCGCCGCGGTCAGGGCGTGAGCACGAAGCGACCGCGCACCCCGCCCTTGGCCATGGCCCGGTGGGTGTCGGCGACCTGGTCCAGCGGCACGACCGCGTGCACCCGGGCCGGCAGCTCGCCGGACGCGGTGCGGGCGAGCAGGCCGCTCAATCGAGGGCCGTCGGGGTGGGTCACCACGACGGCCACGGTGATCCCCCGCTCAGCGGCCGGCACGGCGTTCGGCCGGACGCCGACGAACGCGCCGCCGTCTCGGACCAGGGCAAGGCCCGCTCCCTGCAACGCCGCGCCGTCGGCGACCGCGTCCCAGCCCGGCTCGGCGTGCGTGGTGAAGCCGACGCCGAGGCCGCGGACGAACTCCTCGTCCTCGGCTCTGGCCAGACCGGTCACCTGCCAGCCGCGGTCGGGCGCGAGCGCGGCGACGTAGCCCCCGACCGCGCCGGCCGCGCCGGTCACCAGCAGCCGGTTGCCGTCGGACGGCGCGTCGCCGAGCAGGTCGAGGATCTGGGCGGCGGCCAGCCCGTTGAGCGGCACCGTCGACGCCGCCGCCAGGTCCAGCCCGTCGGGAACGACGGCGAGACTGGCGACCGCCACGACGAGCTGCTCGGCGTAGGTGCCGAAGTCGCGGTCGAAGCCGTCCACCAGGCCGGCGACCCGGGTGCCGGGCGCCATGTCCACATCGGGTCCGGCGGCGACGACGGTGCCGGCGAATTCCCAGCCCAGGCCGGTGTGCTCGGGCTGGTCGATCAACCCTGAGGCGTGGAAGAAGCCGCTCGCGACCCCGAGATCGACGGGGTTGACCGGCGCGGCGGCGATCTCCACCCGAACCTCGCCGGGCCCGGGCTCGACGACGGGCACGTCGATGATCTCGATCGAGTCGGGTCCACTCGGGGTGCGGACAACGGCCGTCCGGAAGGTGGCGGTACGGGACGTGGGAGTGTTCACGGGTTCGCTCCTTGTGGCTTGTGCTCGGCGGTTGCCTTGCACCACTGTGGGATGGGTAACTCCCCAACGGGAAGTAGGCACTTCGAAGTGCGTAGGTCACCCCTCGGTAGGAAGGAGCGGTCGATGCCGACGATGACGGCGGCCCAGAAGCGGGCACAGGCGCGGGCGGATTACGACGCGTTCCTGGCGGGCTGCCCCAGCCGCCGGCTACTCGCCCGGATCTCCGACAAGTGGATCGCGCTGATCCTGGCCGCCCTCGGCGGCGACGGCCCGCACCCCTCCGGGGACGACAGCGCCGTCAAGCCGCGGGCGATGCGCTACTCCGAGCTGTCCCGACGGCTGGCCGGGGTCAGCCAGAAGATGCTCACCCAGACGCTGCGCTCCCTCGAACGCGACGGCCTGGTCACCCGCACCGTGACGCCGACCGTGCCCGTCACGGTCACCTACGAGCTGACCGAGCTCGGTCTCTCGCTCCACCACATGATGCGCGGCATCAAGGAGTGGGCCGAGACGCACATGAACGAAGTGCTCGCCAATCGCGAGGAGTACGACACCCGCACCGCCTGAACACCGACGACCAACGCGACAGGACCTCACCCACACTCGCCACCGGGTGCCGGCCGTGGTCGTGCCCGAGGCCTGAGCGCACGCGATCACGCGCCAGACGCCCGAGCCCCGGTCGGCACGGCCGCCTCATGGCCTCGTACCGTCGGGGAACCCGGTCCAGCGCAGGTCGGCCGGAAGGTGGCTCATGTCATTGAACATGACGAGCGTCGGCGGCAGACCGGTGCGGTGGTCGATGACCGTCAGGGCGGCGTTGGCGCTGTTCAGGCCGAGCCACCGGGAGGGCGGCGCGTCCAGGGCGTGCCGCACCAGCCACGCGATCTGGTAGGCGTGCGTCACCAGAACCTCGTGAGTGTCGCGCCGGGTGCCGGTCGCGGTCTTGGGGGACTCCGCGAACCGGGCGACCAGGGCCTCGGCGAGCTTACGGCCCGAGGCCGCCTCGGCGGCGTCGTAGCCGTCGAAGAAGCCTGCCCAGGACGGGGGTGTCTCGGCAGCCTGGGGAACGTAGGGCAGGTGGTCGATGAGTTCCTCGGCCTCGAGGACGGGCGCGTTCCGCAGGTGCCGGGCGAGTTCGTGCGCGCTGGCCGCGGCGCGCGGTAGCGGAGAGTGCCACACGGCGTCGACCGGCAGGCCGGCGAGCCGTTCGCCCAGCAGGCCCGCCTGCCGGCGACCGATGTCGGTGAGGTTCCCGAACGCGTCGGCGGCGCCGTGGCGCGCCAGGTAGAGGTGTCGCGTGGTCATGAGCGGCTGGGGCGCGTGCCCGTGTGGGCCGCTCCCCGTCTCCTTTCGGTCCTGGGGTGACGCGGGCGTGGGTGCGGATCGGTCACGCATCGGCCGCCGTGACGGTGCCGGTGGTGCCGTCGATGGTGATGGTGCTGTCGTCGTGGAGTCTGCTCGTCGCGTTCGGGACGCCGAGGACCGCGGGGATGCCGTGCTCGCGAGCGACGATCGCGGCGTGGGAGAGCACGCCTCCGGCCTCGGTGATGACGCCGGCCGCGATGCGCAGCAGCGGCGTCCAGGCGGGGTCGGTGAAGGGGCAGACGATGATGTCGCCGGGGTGCGCGCGCGTGAAGTCGCGGGGACCGCGGATGATCCTCGCGGTGCCGGTCACGACCCCGTGGCTGCCGGGTGTTCCGGTCAGCGTGGGCGCGGCGGCCGGGGCGTGGCCGGCTGGCGAAGGCCACGCCGGGGGAGCGGCGGTGACCGGCCGTGCCTGCAGGATCCAGGCGCCGCCATCGGCGATCGCCCACTCGACGTCCTGAGGCCCGTCACGTACGGTGGTGATCTTCTTGCCCAGCTCGGCGAGCAGTCCGGCGGTCGCGTCGTCGAGTGCCGGCCGGTCGCGGGCATGGTCGGGCACGGCGGAGGTGACGAGTCGCCCGCCACGCCGGTCGAGGCGGGTCCGTTTGCGCGCGAGCGTGCGGGTGACCGAGCCGTCCCCGGCGACGCGGTAGGCGTCAGGGGTGACGGTGCCGCCGACGACGCTGGGGCCGAGCCCCCAGGACGCCTCGATGCGGGTCACGTCGTGCGGGTCCGCGGGGGTGAACATGACCCCCGACACCTCGGCGTCCAGATGGCGTTGCACGAGCACGGCCATGACGAGATCGTCGACGGGCCGGCCGCCGCGGCCGGAGGCGTCCCGGTAGTCGATGGCGCGCGAAGTGAACAGCGAGGCCCAGCAGGCGCGTACGGCGTCGATGACCGCGCCGACCCCGCGCACGGCGAGAAAGCTGTCGTGCTGCCCGGCCGCCGACGTCTGGCCGGTGTCCTCGTCCGCGGCGGACGATCTCACCGCGACGGGCGGATCGCCGAGCTCGCCGAGCGCGCGTCCGAGCGCGTCGATCAGAAGGTCATCGACCGGGCGGGCCTCGATCGCCCGCCGCGCGGCGTCGAGCCGGTCCGGCCGGCCGGCGAGCAGCTCGAAGCCCAGGTCGCGGAGGGCGGCGCGGTAAGCGGCGAACGGCACCACGAAACCGTCGGGAACCGGTAGTCCCGCGCGAAGCAGAGCGCCGAGCGCACCGGCCTTGCCGCCGCAGGTATCGGCGGCAGCCGATATGAGGGGTACGATCATCCGCTACCTATCAACGAAAGATTGACAACAATTCATTGATTGTGGATCATGTTGACCATGTCACGCAAGCACGACCTCACCCAGGCCGGACGCGCCGACCACGTCCAGGCCAGGCGCGAGCACGACGCGAGCGACCGCCTTCTGCGCCTGGGCGCGGGGGCGCTCGACGCCCGCCCGTGGCGCCCCTCTCCGGCGCCGCCGTCGGCGGTCGACCTCGTCCAGTTCGCCGTCTGGCGCAACGCCGACCTGGATCCGGAGGACGTCCTGAGCGCGCTGAGCCTCCTGCCCGCCGCACACGCCGAAGTCGAAGGACTCGAGTCCGCCCTGCTGTTCATCGCCCGCGGCGCCGGGCTGACCTGGGCCCAGATGGCGAACGCGATGGGGTTCAACTCCCCGCAGGCGTGCCAGCAGCACTTCAACCGCCTGACGGCGCGGCAGGACGCCGGCTCATGACGCGCGACTCCCTGCCCGGCCTGCTGGTCCTGCACGCCGTGCGCGTCCTCGGGTTCGCGGACACCCCGGTGGCCGCGCAGCGGTACGGGCTCGATGCGGCCGAGACCGAAGAGTTGCTGCGCGACGCCGAGGCGCGCGGCTGGGTCTCGTACACCGCCTTCGCCGGCACCGCGGGCTGGTCGCTGACCGAACGGGGCCGGGCCGAGAACGAGCGCCTGCTCGCGACCGAGCTCGCCCGCGTCGGCGGCGCCGACGAGGTCCGCGACGTCCACCGCGAGTTCCTCCCGCTGAACGCCCTGCTGCTGCGGGCCTGCACCGACTGGCAACTCCGGCCCACCGCCGGCGACCGGCTCACCGCCAACGACCACCGCGATCCTGCCTGGGACGCCCGGGTCCTACGCGAGCTCGGCGACATCTCCCGCGCGCTCACGCCACTGGCCGACCGGCTCGGGAGCGTCCTGACCCGGTTGCGCGGATACGACACCCGATTCGCCGCGGCCCTGGCGCGTGCTCGCGCCGGGGAGAACGCCTGGGTGGACCGCACCGACGTCGACTCCTGCCATCGCGTCTGGTTCCAGCTCCACGAAGACCTCATCGCCACGCTCGGCCTCGACCGGCACGCGCACTCTTGACCTGCTCGCGGGCGTTCCCGACTGCACCCGGGCAGATGGACGGCCGAGTTCGCGGACTCGCGGGTCAGGCGGGTGGGCGGCCTTCGAGAGGGTTGGCGGCGATCCGCCCCGCGACGTCGTTCCTGACCGATGCGGCGGCGGCGCTGTCCGGCTTGCGTCTCGCCTGGTCCTCGAAGCACGCCAGGAACCGCGCGCCGAATCCCAGCCGGGGATGGCGGGCGAGCATCCGCGCCCTGGCGTCCGGCGAGAACTCCTCCGGCCGCCGGCCGACCACCTCCCAGCTGGTACAGCGCGGGCGGGTAGAAACGCGTGGCCACCGACAGCGCCGCCGCGGCGGCGGGAGTCTCCGGAAACATGAGTCCAGCCCTCCCCGATGGTTCTACCTTGGCGGGTCGTCGACCTTGAGCTCGTCTCCCGTGTTGGAGACGAAGACGACCAGCAGCTTCGCCGGTCGCGTCCGGCTGGTGTTCTCCGTGAGCACATGGTGCGCGTCCGGCGGCTCGACCCAGTTCTCGCCTTGACTGTACGTACGCACCGGCTCGCCGCCGAGCCGGCTGCGCACGGTGCCCTCGAGGACGTAGGCGTAGACGAACGCCTTGCCGTGCCGATGCGGCGCCGCGCGTGCGGCGGGCGGGAAGTTCACGATCGCCGAGGTGAACGTCTTGCCCTGGACATTGGGAAGCGCCTGTTCCAGGAGAGGCGACAGCGTCTCGGACGGTGGCTGCGAGACCGTCGCGGCCACCGGCACCTGGTCGGTCGCCCGCTCCGCTGTCGCCCGCTCCGCTGTGGGCGCGCATCCGACGGACGCGGCCACCAGGCCGGCGGCCAGAAGGCCACCGGCAGACCGTACGTGGATCATGTCGGCTCTCCCATCCTGCTCGGACCTTTCAGGCGCACCGGGTGATCGCGAGGCGTCTCGGGTTCCGTCGGTCAGGAGGAGTGTTGATGAGGATGTCCAGGCATCTCGGAGCCTAACCACGGGCGATTTCAAGCCTTGGTGACGGTCTGCTCAAATGCAGCCGAGCCGAGCCGAGCCGATACGACGTCGCCGGCGACTGAGCCGGCTAGTCGCCTTCCGTGACCCGGATGATCGTCTTGCCGGGGGTGCGCTGGGCGGGCGCGAACGCGGCGGGCGTCTCGGCGAGCGTTCGCACGGCCCCGACGATCGGGCGGAGCCGTCCGTCCCGGACCCGCCGTGCCAGGTCCGCCAGCCGGGCACGATCGGATTCGACGACGAAGAAGATCGCCTGCCCGTCACGGGGCCGGACCGTAGGTGGCGAGACGATGGTGACCAGCGTGCCGCCGGTGCGCACCAGCGCGGCCGAGCGGTCCAGGATGTCACCGCCGATCACGTCGAACACCACGTCGACCTGACCGGCATCCTCAAGGTGATCGGCCTGCAGGTCCACGAAGGCGTCCGCGCCGAGGCCGAGTGCTGTGTCCCTGTCGCCGGCCCTGCCGGTGCCGATCACCCGGGCTCCCGCCTCGCGTGCGAGCTGCGCCGCGATGGAACCAACACCGCCCGCGATGCCGTGGATCAGGACGGTCTGGCCGGCGGCCAGGCGGCCGTGGTCGAACAGGCCCTGCCACGCGGTCAGCCCTGAGATCGGCAGTGCGGCGGCCACGGTGTGGTCGACGCCGGCCGGCAGCGGCGCGAGGTTGCGGGCCTCCACCGCCACGTACTCGGCCAGCGAGCCGTTGCGGGTCCAGTCGGTCAGCCCGAACACCCGCTGGCCGACGGTCAGGCCGGTTGTTCCGTATCCCAGCTCGGCGACGGTACCCGACACCTCATGCCCGGGCACGCTGGGCGTGCGGTCACGGCCGGCGCGATCGGACCACGTTGCCGGCCAGTCGAGCTCTCCGGGAGTGAACCCTGCGGCATGCACCCGGACGACGACATCGTTCTCGGCGGCATGCGGGTACGGCTCTTCCGTCAGGGAAAGCCCGGCCAGCCCGGCGGCGCGGTCTCGAACGGTGATGGCTCGCATGACGGGTCCTCACTCGTGACGGAGATGGCGAACAGGACGAACGTACAGACGTTCTTCCCCCGAACGGGTCCCCGTCACGATGTGGCGCGCGTCATGCGGAGGCTGTGCCGGACTGCCCGCTCTGGTCCAGCAGGGTGTTGATCATCTCCTGGAGTTCGGCGCGTCCAGTGGTGCCGAGCGCGCCGGACAGGGCTTGGGCGAGCTTGTCGAACGGGTCGTCCATCGGCAGCTCTTTCACCTTCGCGGCCAGCTCCGCCACGCTCCACGGCCCGTCCTTGTGGATGTGGCCGCCGAGGGACCAGCCTTGGTTGACCGCGACCGTACCGCCCCGCACCGACAGCACCTGGCCGGTGAGCGGGCAGGCTGGACCGGCGAGATAGGCGGCGACCGGCGCGCACGCGGCCGGGTGGAGGGGGTCGAACCCGGTCGCCGGTGGTTCCTGACTCATGCCGGGGACGCCGAGGGTGAGCCTGGTGCGCGCCATCGACGGCGAGATGCAATTGACCCGAACGCCGTAGCGGCCCAGTTCGAGGGCGGCCACGACGGTCAGCGCCGCGACTCCGGCGTTGCCCGCCGCGTAGGAGACCTGCGTGGGCAGCGGGTTGAGCAGTCCGGAGCCGGAGGAGGTGTTGACGACGGCGCGGTCGGCGCGGACGCCCGCCTGGTATCGGTCGCGCCAGTGGCGGGCCGCCCAGCGGGTCACCGCGAAGGTGCCTTTGAGCTTGACGGCCAGGACGTCGTCGAAGTCCTCCTCCGACAGGTCGGTCAGGCCGAGGTTCCGTTCGATGGTCGCGTTGTTGACCACTACGTGCAGGTCGCCGAAGGTCCGCAGGGCCGTCTCCACCATGCGGCGGGCGCCGTCCCAGTCGGCGACGTCGTCGGTGTCGGCCACGGCGTGGCCGCCACGCACGGTGATCTCCTCGACGACGTCCGCCGCCACGCCGGCGTCGCCGCCCGTGCCGTCGATGGCGACGCCGGGGTCGTTGACGACGACCTTGGCGCCCTCGGCGGCGAAGAACAACGCCTCCTCCCGCCCGATGCCGCGCCCTGCTCCGGTGATGAGGACGACTCGTCCGTCCAGGCTTCCCATGCTGACCGCCCTTCAATCGCTACAGTCACTGTAACAATACATTGTATGCACTAGTGCAGGCTCTAAAGTAAACTGGAGCACATGGTGGAGAAACTGGGGCTGCGGGAGCGGAAGAAGCAGCGCACCCGGCAGGCGCTGATCGAGGCGGCGGTCCGCCTGTTCGACGACAGGGGCTACGACCAGGTGACCGTGGCCGAGATCGCCGACGCGGCGGAGGTGTCTCCCCGCACCTTCTTCCTCCACTTTCAGACCAAGGAGGACGTGCTCTTGGCCAACGCCGACGTGCGCGTCGACCTGGCGCTACAGGTGATCGCCGAGCGCCACGCCGGGGAGCCGCTGTCCGAGGTGCTGGTGCGGGCGATGGACCGAATGATCGCCGACGCCTGGGACCGCGACCTGTCCAGCGGGCTCGCCGCGCTGCGGGCCAGGCTGGCGGCCTCGGTGCCGGCGCTGCAGACCCGGCTGCTGCAGCGCTACCTCTCCGCGCAGGCCGAGCTGGCCCAGGCGCTGCAGCGGGCATTCCCCGCCAGGCTCGACGCGATCACCGCCTCCGCTCTCGTCGGCGCGATGGTGGGCGCGGTCAGCGCCGCCGCGCTGACCGCGCTGGAGCGCGGCGACGGTCCCGACGAGGCACGGGACGCCATGCGGCAGGCCATGGCCTTGGTGGCGCGATCCGTCGCCTGACAGATGATCGCGGTCGACTCCGTCCCCGGCGCGAACGCCTCGTTTCCCGGTTGTCCGGCGGATCGGGAGGGCGATGGCCCCGGTCGGCGTGCCCAGTTATAGTCATATCCATGACTATTCATCGTTATGAGTATCGTTAGCCGATGGCCCTCCGACACGCGGTGCTGGCGGCGCTGCTCGACGGCGAGTACAGCGGATACCAGCTCACCAAGATCTTCGACATCGGCGTCTCCAACTTCTGGTACGCCGCCCCGCAGCAGCTCTACGCCGAGCTGACCAAGCTGGAGGCCGACGGCCTGGTCACGGGCCGGGAGGTGGTCCAGCGTGGCCGCCCCAACAAGCGCGTGTACACGGTGACCGAGGCCGGGCTGGGCGAGCTGGCGGCCTTCGCCGCCACCCCGGCCAAACCCCTGCTCATCCGCGACGACCTGGCCGTCAAGGTGCACGCCGTCGACCTCCTCGACCCCGCGCCGGTGATCGAGCAGCTGCATGACCGGGCCATGGAGGCCGCCGCCAAGCTGGAGGTCTTCGAGCAGCTCCTGCTGCGCCTGCGTGGCGAGCTGGACGAGGAGACGTTCCTGCGCCAGGCCGAGCACATCGGCCCCTACCTGTCCTGCCTGGCGGGGTGCAGGCTGGAGCGCGAGACGCGCGCGTGGTGCCTGGAGACGGCGCGGACGCTCGGCGAGCGCATGGCCCGCACCGGAAGGGAGACCCCATGACCGTCTACACGCGCTACGTCGCGCTCGGCGACAGCCAGACCGAGGGCCTCGGCGACGGCGACGACGTCACCGGCCACCGCGGCTGGGCCGACCGCCTCGCCGAGCACCTGGCCGGCGCCAACCCCGATCTCCTGTACGCCAACCTCGCGGTCCGCGGCCGGCTCGCGGGCCAGATCCGCGCCGAGCAACTGGCCCCCGCGCTGGCGCTGCGCCCCGATCTGGCCACGGTCATGGCGGGCATGAACGACCTCATCCGCCCCGGCTGCGAGCCCGCGGCTGTGGCGGAGGTACTGGAGGAGATGTACGCCGCCCTCACCGAGTCGGGCGCACACGTGGTTACTGTGACTTTTCCGGATATTGGGAAGATCGCCCCGATGGCCCGGCCGCTCCGGCCCAAGGTGCTCGACCTCAACGCCCGCATCCGCGCCGCCGCGGCCCGCCACGGGGTCACGGTGGTGGACACGTTCGCGATGGAGTTCGTCACCGACGCGCGCATGTGGGGCACGGACCGGCTGCACGCGAGCCCGGCGGGGCACGCCCGCATCGCCGCCGCCATGGCCCACTCCCTCGGCCTGCCCGGCAGCGACGACACGTGGATGCTGCCCTTCCCGTCCCTGCCTGCGGCGGCGGCGTGGCGGGTGGCGGCGGCCGAGCTGCGCTGGTTCGCCACCTTCGCGGGCCCGTGGATCGGCCGCCGCATCCGCGGCCGCTCCTCGGGCGACGGCCGCACGGCCAAGCGCCCGGAGCTCACGCCGTGGACCCAGCCGGCCGCGGGCGTGCCGGCTCGGGGTCCCGGTAGCAATGACGAAGTTTCCTAGTCGTTCCGCCTTGCCGGAAATTCTGCCGTCGGCCGCGGACACGTAGGGATTGAAAGCCCGCAGCGTTCGAAAGGCCCGACGAGGATGACGCGTGAGTGAACAAGACGATCGGTCCCGGTTTGAGGCGGTGTATCGGCGAACCTATGAGCAGATCCTCGGATATGCCCTACGGCGGTGTTCCTCTCCTGAGGACGCCGCCGATGTTGTGGCCGAGACCTATGTGATCGCCTGGCGGCGGATGACCGAACTCCCCGACGGCGAGGCCGGCAAGCTCTGGTTGTACGGCGTGGCCCGGCGGGTCCTGGCCAATCACCGCCGCAGCGAGCGGCGCAGGCTCACCCGGCACACCGAACTCACCGACGAGATCGAACACCTTTATGCCGCCCCCTCCCATCACAGTGAGCAGCACGGCGTGGGCGAAGCCATGGACATGCTCGCCGACAGCGATCGTGAGCTGCTGGCGCTGACCCTTTGGGAAGGGCTCGACCCCGGCGAGATCGCCACTGTGCTGGGCTGTTCCCGCAACGCCGCCCGCATCCGCCTGCACCGGGCCCGCAAGCGCTTCGCCAAGGCTCTGGAGAAGACCCGCCCATCGGCCGCTGGTTTCGCATCACGGCCGCTCATCGAGAAGGAGTCAGGGTGAACAACGACCAGATCTTCAAGGACCGGGCGCGAGTGCTGGATGAGGACCTGGCCGGCCGGGCGTCCACCGCGGGGGCGGACGCGCTGCTGGCGGAGATCGTCTCGCTGGAGCGTGTTCCGGCCCGGCGGCGGCTCCTGCCCTCTCCTGGCCGCGCTCTGCTCGGCCTGGCCGCGGCCACCGCCGCGGTGGCGGTGGTCGCCCCTGCGATGTCGTCTGACAGCACGATCTCTGTCGCGCCTCAGCCCAGCACGTCGGTGTCCGCGACGGCCGAACCGACCGCCCGGCAGATCCTGCTCGCTGCCGCCGTCGCCGTGGAGAAGGCCCCTGCGAGCGGCGACTACTGGCGCACCGCGACCGTCGACCGGTGGATGTTGACCGACCCCACCCGCAGCTATGTGCTGGAGGGCAGCCGGTCCCTTGAGACGTGGCTGGCGAAGCGGCCGGATCTGGAGTACTGGCGCATCTGGCAGGATCTCGGCGTCAAGCCCGCGACCCCGCAGGACGAGGCGGCCTGGCGGGCGGCGGGGGCGCCCACCAGCTGGCGCTACCCCAAGAACATGAAGACGGAGAACCTGTTCTCCGTCCCATCCAGGCCGCTGGAGGCGGCGGCGGGTGAGCGAACCGCCGAACGCCTCTACGGCAAGTGGAAGGGCTCGGCCGGCGACCTGGCAGGGGAGGACATGACCTGGAAGGAGGTGCGCGCGATCCCGAGCGAGCCCGACAAGCTCCGGAGCTACCTGGAAGAGCGCATCGGCCGACTGGAGCTGGCCGGATCTGAGATGGGCGTGGAGGAGGCGAGGGCGTACATCCTGCTGCGAGACTGTGTGGGCATCATCAGTGGCCTGCCGGCCTCGCCCGAGGTTCGGGCATCCGCGTACCGGATCCTCGCGTCTCTGCCCGGCATACGGGCCGAGGGGGAGATGCCCGATCCGCTGGGCCGGCGCGGGCAGACGCTGAGCTATCAGGAGGAGATAGAGCCGGGCCTGTTCACCCGGGTTCAGCTCGTGGTCGATCCCGGCACCGGCCTGCTTCTTGCCGAGGTGAGGACGAACACCACCAAGCTCGCGAACGGGCGGCAGGCGGAGCTGCGTCTCTCCACCTCGTTCCAGGCGATCGGCTGGACCAACCAGCGCCCAGAACTGCCCATGCGTCGGAACTGAGTCGCTCACAAATCCGCGCGCGAGCTCCTGCCGTATCGGACGAAACCGGAACGAAGGTAGCGGCAGTGATTCACCAGGAGCACAGGGGCAAGCGTGGCTTCGGCCTCACGGTTGCCCCTGTTTCGGCAAGGTGAGGATTTCGGCTCCGTCGTCGGTGATGGCGATCGTGTGCTCGCTGTGTGCCGTCCGGCAGCCTGTCGCACTTCGGAGCGTCCACCCGTCGGCATCGGTGACGAGCTCGGCGGTGTCGGCCATGACCCACGGTTCCAGTGCGAGCAGCAGCCCGGGGCGCAGCCTGTATCCACGGCCGGGTCGTCCGGTGTTGGAGACGTGCGGGTCCTGGTGCATCGTTGATCCGATGCCATGGCCGCCGAACTCGGTGTTGATCGAGTATCCCGCCGCACTGAGAACCGAGCCGATGGCATGGGAGATGTCCCCGATGCGAGCCCCGGGGCCGGCAGCGGCTATCCCCGCGTAAAGCGCGCGTTCGGTCGCGCTGATCAACGCGACGCTCTCCGGGGGCTTCGATTCGCCCACGATGAAACTGATGGCGGAGTCCGCGGCGACTCCGTCCTTGGAGACGGCGAGGTCGAGTGACAGCAGATCGCCGTCGGCGAGCGGGTAGTCGTAGGGCAGCCCGTGGAGCACGGCGTCGTTGACGCCCGTGCAGATGTGGTGGCCGAACGGCCCGCGACCGAAGGACGGCTCGTAGTCGACGTAGCAGGACTGCGCCCCAGCCTCGACGATCATGGCCGCTGCCCACCGGTCGATGTCCAGGAGGTTCGTGCCGACCGTGCTACGGCTCTTCAGTGTCTGCAGAATGTCTGCCACCAGGGCGCCCGTGTCCCTTGCACGGGCCAGTTCGGTGGGATTCAGAATCTCGATCATGCGGCGCCCTTCTCACGCTACCAATAACTATCCCGGCCATATTATCCCGGTATAGGATCGAGGGCATGGTCAGGTTGCCGCTCACACCCGCGGAGGTCGAGCGCGGACAGCGCCTCGGCGCCCTGTTGCGTCGCGCCAGGGGAGAGCGCTCGATGCTCGAAACCGCGCTCGACGCACGGGTCTCACCGGAGACCCTCCGGAAGATCGAGTCGGGCCGCGTGGCGACCCCCGCCTTCCCGACCATCGCCGCGATCGCCGATGTCCTCGGCCTCTCCCTCGATGCGGTGTGGGCCGAGATCAACCAGCCCGTACACGGTGTCGAGCCGACCGGCTCCGGTCGCGACCCCGGGGAGCGGTTGGTCTCGTAGGGCGTCAGTCGAGTGACAGCCCTGCGGCCGGAGTCACCCGGGTGGCCCGGCGCGCCGGGAGGACAGCGGCGAGGAGTCCGGCCAGGGCGGCGATGAGGACGACGACGACGAGTGACAGCCAGGGGACCCGCATGGTGGCGTCGCTGAGAGCCCGCGTCACGAACGTCTCGTAGCCGACCCAGGCGAACCCGACGCCGATCACGGTGCCGAGCAGGGTGGCCACCACCGACAGCAGCACCGCCTCGGCCGCCAGCATCCGCCGCAGCTGCCCGCGGGTGAGCCCGAGCGCGCGCAGCATCGCGTGTTCGCGGGCGCGTTCGAGTACGGAGAGCCCCAGGGTGTTCGCGATCCCGATCAGGGCGATCACGACGGAGATGCCGAGCAGGCCGAGCGCTGACCAGGTGTAGATTCCCAGCTGTTGGTCCAGCGACTCCCAGGTCCGCAACCCGTTCGCGACCGTCGCGCCGGCCGGATCCGCCAGCTCGTCCAGGTCACTGCCGAGTTGAGCCGGGTCGGCACCGGAGGAGGCGCGGATCCAGATGGCATGCGGCTCGGGGGCGTCGGTGAGCGTCGCCAGCGTCTCGGGCGCGACCACGGCCGCCGGGCCCCAGCCGGTGCCGACGGCGACCCGCAACCGGGCTCGCCGGTCGCCGACGCGCACCGTGACCGGGTCACCGGGCCGGAGGCTCAGGTCCTTGCCGAAGGCCTCGGAATCGATTCCGATCTGCCCCGGCTCGACCCGGGCGAACGCCCCGCCGTCGCGGGCCACGTGCGCCGCGGCCGGCGCGCTGACGATCGGGATCGGCTCGGCCAGCCCGGTCACACGGGCCACGGCGCCGTCCACTGAAATGGCCCGCGCCACACCGGGAGTGCGACGTACCCGGTCGAGGAGGTCAGTGGTGACCGGCTCCATGGGCGAGGTGAGCGCGACGTCGATGGGGTGGTCCCTGCCGATCTGCTCATCCAACGCCGAACGCCACGTGGCCATCCCGGTGAGTACGGCGGTCGTCAGGGTGACGCCGACCAGCAGGGAGGCGGTGGTGGTGGCGGTCCGGCGCGGATTGCGCACCGCGTGCTTGGTCGCCAGCCGCCCGGCCGGGCCGAGCAGCGCGCCGATGAGCCGGACCAGGCGGGGAACGAGCACCGGCCCGAAAAGGAGTACACCGGCGAACACCAATCCTCCGCCTGCCACCATGAGCGCCGTACTGTCCTGGACCATCGCCGCGCCGAGCAGGACCAGCCCGGTGACCAGGAGGATCGCAGCGAGCGCCGGCCGCACCAGGCCGGTGGCCGTGTGTACGTCGACCGCGGCATCCGGTCGCAGCGCCGCCAGCGGGCTCACCCGGACCACCCGCCGGGTCGGCAACCATGACGCGACCATAGTGACCACCAAGCCGACGGCGAACCCCCCCAGCAGCCAGAGCGCGGGCAGCTCGGCGGCACCCATCGGGGCGGTGGGCACGAGGGCGCTGATCAGGGCGATCAGCCCGTAGCCGAGACCGATACCGACCAGTGTCCCGGTCAGCGACGCGAGCACCCCGACGACGGTCGCCTCGCGGCGTACCGAACGCACCACCTGCCGCCTGGTGGCGCCGATGCAGCGCAGCAGCGCGAAGTCGCGCAGTCGTTGCGCGAACAGGATGGAGAACGTGTTCGCGATGACCAGGACCGAGACAAAGAGCGCGATGCCGGCGAACAACAACAGCATCACCGACAAGCTGTCCACCCTGTTCTGGACATAGGTCAGCCGCTCCGCGCCGAACTCCTCCGGCGACTGCGCCTTCGCGCCTTCCGGGAGCTGACCCACCTCCCCGCGCACCGCCACCGCGTTCAGATGGAGGTGGTCGCGCCACTGCAGCAACTGCGGCCAGGTGACGTACATCGAGGCCTGCGCCGGGGGCGAGGGCGACTCCACGAGACCGACCACGTCTACGTCGGCCGCGGCGGCGCCCTCGCCGATCCGAACCCGGTCGCCGACCGCGATGTTCTCGGCCAAGGCGAAATACACGTCCACCACGGCCTCGCCCGTGCGGGCTGGGAAGCGCCCCGAGCTGAGCGGCTGCCAGCGCCACTCCTCCAAGGTCGCGATCGGCCCCACGGTCGTTTCGGAGAGTCGCCGGCCATTCGCGCGCCACGGCAGCGTTGCCCGGCCGGTCGCGGACGCGTTCTCGCCGTGTCGCTCGGTGAATGCGATCGCGGCCTTCGGGTCCAGCTCGGATGCTGGCCACCTCGCCGCCGAGACCACGTGGTCGGCATGGCGGTACGGCGCCCCCAGGCCGTCCATGAGTCCGCTATGTGCCCCGGCCGTGAGCACACCGACCACGACGACGAAGGCGACTGCGACGGCGACCGCGACCGCCGCTGCGACGTACCTGCGAACGTGGGTGCGCAGCGACGCCAGGAAGACGGTACGCATCAGACGATCCGCCCGTCCTGCATGGTGACCACGTAGTCGGCGTACGCCGCCGCGTCCCGCTCGTGGGTGACCATCACGACGGTCTGGCCGAGCTCGCGCGCCGACCGGCGCAGGTGATCCAGCACCTCCGCCGACGTGGCGCTGTCCAGGTTTCCGGTGGGCTCGTCGGCGAACAGCAGGTCCGGCTGGGTGATCAGGGCCCGGGCGATCGCGACCCGCTGCTGCTGGCCGCCGGACAGCTCCGCGGGCCGGTGGCCGAGCCTGTCGGCCACGCCGAGGATGTCCGCGAGGAGGTGCGCTCGCTCGCGCATCGCGTCGTCGACCCGGCGACCGCCCAGCTCAAGCGGGAGCATGATGTTCTCGCCCGCGGTGAGCATCGGCAGCAGGTTGAACGACTGGAACACGAAGCCGACGTGCTCACGGCGGAAGATCGTGAGAGCGTCGTCGTCGAGTGATCCGAGGTCGGTGCCGGCCACGGTGACGGTGCCGCCAGTGGCCTGGTCGAGTCCGGCCAGGCAGTGCATCAGCGTGGACTTGCCCGACCCGCTCGGCCCCATGATCGCGGCGAACCTGCCTCGTGGGAGGTCGAGATCGATGCCCCGCAGGGCGTGCACCTGGGCATCGCCTTGGCCGTAGGTCTTGGTCAGGCCCCGCGCGCTTGCGGCCGCGGTCTCCTGAGTGGCTTGCCGGGTGGTGGTCGTCATGCCGCCAGTCAAGGCAGCGTGGTGTTGTCAGCACGTATGTGGTTTTCGATACGCCGACGATATGCTCCGGCTCCTAGCATCGAGAACATGCGGGTGCTGATCGTCGAGGACGAACCCTACCTGGCAGAAGCCATCCGCGATGGCCTACGCCTGGAAGCGATCGCCGCCGACATCGCCGGTGACGGTGACACCGCTCTGGAACTGCTGAGCATCAACGCCTACGACATCGCCGTCCTCGACCGCGATATCCCCGGGCCCTCCGGCGACGAGATCGCCAAACGCATCGTCGCCTCCGGCAGCGGCATGCCGATCCTCATGCTCACCGCTGCCGACCGGCTCGACGACAAGGCCTCCGGGTTCGGACTCGGCGCCGACGACTACCTCACAAAGCCCTTCGAACTCCGAGAACTCGTGCTCCGTCTCAGAGCACTCGACCGCAGGCGCGCCCACGGCAGACCACCCGTGCGAGAGATCGCGGGTCTGCGGTTGGATCCGTTCCGCCGCGAGGTCTACCGCGACGGCCGTTACGTCGCGCTCACCCGGAAACAGTTCGCCGTGCTCGAAGTCCTCGTCGCCGCCGAAGGCGGTGTCGTCAGCGCCGAAGAACTCCTGGAGCGGGCGTGGGATGAGAACGCCGACCCCTTCACCAACGCCGTGCGCATCACGGTCTCGGCACTGCGCAAACGGCTCGGCGAACCCGGGATCATCGCCACCGTGGCCGGCGTCGGCTACCGCATTAACACAGCATCCGGCACCGGACGTGAGGGGGGGAACCATGGATAGGGCGCCTGGTTTGAGCGTTCGTCTCAAACTTGCCCTCAGCTATGCCGGGTTCGTCACGCTTGCAGGTGCCTTGCTACTCGCGGCCGTGTGGGTGTTCCTTCGGCGTTATGTGTCCGACGGCGTGCTCTTCAGCCCCGGTCGTTTCGTTCCCAACCGGCCCGACCCCCTGCACGCTTTCGCTCCGGCGGCAGCCGCAGTGTTCGCGTTCCTGCTGGTGTTCGGTCTCGCAGGAGGGTGGATTCTCGCCGGCCGCATGCTCACCCCTCTGACTCGCATCACAGACGCCACACGCAGGGCCGCCAACGGATCACTCTCCCACCGAATCCGGCTACAGGGCCGCAGAGATGAGTTCCGCGAACTCGCCGACGCCTTCGACACGATGCTCGCACGGCTCGAAGCACACGTCGCCGAACAGCAGAGATTCGCGGCCAACGCCTCTCACGAACTGCGCACCCCGCTGGCGATCTCGCAGTCGCTTCTCGACGTGGCCCGCAATGATCCGGCGCACGACCATGGCGAACTCGTCGACCGCCTGCACGCCGTCAACGCCCGGGCGATCGACCTCACCGAGGCGCTACTCGTGCTCAGCCGCGCTGACCAGAGGTTCTTCACCCGAGAACCCGTCGACCTGTCCCTTCTGATGGAAGAGGCCACCGAAACACTTCTCCCGCTCGCCGAGAAACGCGGTGTCACCCTTCATGCCTCCGGTGACATCACCCCGGCTGTCGGGTCGCCAGCGCTCCTGCTGCAAATGACGACGAACCTTATGCACAACGCCATCGTCCACAACCTGCCCGAACAGGGCACCGTGTGGGTCACGACCAGCGTCCGCTCCGAGACCGTGGCGCTCACTGTCGAGAACAGCGGTGAGAAGCTGTCCCCGCAACTGGTCTCGACACTCACCGAACCGTTTCAGCGCGGCACCGGAAGAACGCGCGACGACCACGCAGGCTTGGGCCTCGGCCTGGCGATCGTCAAGAGCATCATCCACGTGCACGACGGGTCCCTCACCATCGTCCCGCGCCCCGCGGGCGGACTCCGGACCGTCGTCCAACTGCCCACCCCACCACGGCAGGCGGCCACATAGTCAGTGGTGCTCAGCTGGGAGGGCCGCCGCGATGCAGTCGAGGACACGCTGGAGCCCGTACCGGAACTGGTCCTCGCGGCTCAGGTGCGGCTGGCGCGCCTCCATCACGATCTTGGTGAAGATCGGGTACTCCCCGCTCTTCACCAGCCGGTCGACGTAGGGGTAGCTCCGTGCCATCCACTCCGACTCGCTGAGCCCGCTGCGGCGGACCTCCCTGGCCGAGCTGATCTCCTCGCGCGCGGAGCTCTCGACGTAGCTGTTCAGCATGGCCACGAGGCCGAGGTTCTCGTCGATGGAGACGAAGGCGTCGAGCACTCCCATCAACCGTTCGATCAGGAGCAGTTGGTTGGGGCCGAAGCTGGGGAGTGACCGCTGCACGGTGGCGATCCACGGGTGCCTCAGCCACATGGCCCGCAGCCCGTCGGCGTAGCGGGTCAGGTCGGCGCGCCAGTCGCCCGAGGGCATGCCCGTGACGTCGATCTCGCCCATCAGCCGGTCGGCCATGAGCTCGACCAGGTTGTCGCGGCTTGGGACGTACCGGTAGAGGGACATCGCGCCGGCGCCGATCTCGGCGGCGATCCGCCGCATGGTGGCGGCCTCCAGGCCCTCGGCGTCGGCGATCCGGACGGCCGCCTCGGTGATCTGCGCCCGGCTGTAGATCGGCTTCGGCCCGCGGGCGGGGCGCTCGGGCCGCATCCAGATGTTCACGTACTCGGCGTCGGTCACCGTTCCACCCCCTACTTGCGTACATAGTACCCAGTAACTTAGCCTGACCGGCATAACCGCGTACAACGTACCCAGTGGAGGAGTCATGGCGGATCCGGTCGTCTTCGCCGAGGGGCTGCACAAGTCCTTCGGCGACACCCATGCGCTACGGGGGCTGGACCTGAGCGTCCCGAGAGGAACGGTCTGCGGCGTGCTGGGGCCCAACGGCGCCGGGAAGACGACCGCGGTGCGCATCCTGGCGACCCTGTCCGACCCCGATGCCGGGCACGCCCGCATCGCCGGATACGACGTCGTCCGCGAGGCCGGCCAGGTGCGCGCCAGGATCGGGCTCGCGGGCCAGTACGCCGCCGTGGACGAGAAGCTCACCGGCCGCGGCAACCTGCGCATGTTCGGGCGCCTCTCCCACCTGTCCCGGCGTGAGGCGCATCGGCGGGCCGACGAGCTGCTCGAACGCTTCGGTCTGATGGACGCCGCCGATCGGCAGGTCACCGGCTACTCCGGCGGCATGCGGCGCCGCCTCGACCTGATCACCAGCCTCATCCTGCGCCCCGAGGTGCTCTTCCTGGACGAGCCGACCACCGGCCTGGACCCGCGCAGCCGCGGCGAGATCTGGGACAGCGTCCGCGAGCTGGTGGCGGACGGCACCACGGTGCTGCTCACCACGCAGTACCTGGACGAGGCCGACCAGCTGGCCGACGACATCGCCGTCGTCGACCACGGACAGGTGATCGCCACGGGCACACCCGACGAGCTGAAGGCCACGATCGGCGACCGCCTCGACGTCATCCTCGAAGACCCCGCCGCCCTGCGTCCGGCGGCGACCGTGCTGAAAGCCCTGGCCGGGACCGATCCCACGATGACCGGCGCCGACCGGCTCGGCGTCGCCCTGCCGGGCGGCGGCTTCCGGCTCGCCGACATCGTGCGCGAGCTCGACCGCGCCGGGGTCGCCGCGGCCGACGTGCGGCTGCGCCGCCCCACCCTCGACGAGGTGTTCCTGCGCCTCACCGACCGGAAGGAACTGGTCTGATGACCGACCTCGCCCCGCCGCTGGGCCACCGCCTGCGGTGGACGTTCACCGACGGGCTGACCCTGGTCGGCCGCGAGCTGGGACGGCTGCGACACGATCCCGGCGAACTCGTCGCGGCGCTGATCTTCCCGGCCGTCATGGTGGTGCTGTTCGGGTACGTCTTCGGCAGCGCGATCCAGGTGCCGGACGGCGGCGACTACCGCGAGTACCTGATGCCCGGCCTGTTCGCGATGGTGACCTTCTCCGCGGTGATGGCGGCCATGACGCGGATGGCCACCGACGCCTCCCGCGGTGTGATGGACCGGTTCCGCTCCATGCCGATGGCGCGCTTGGCGGTGCCGTTCGGGCACACCGGCGCCGACCTGCTGATCGGCCTGCTGATGCTGGCCATCATGGTGGGCGCGGGCCTGCTGGTGGGCTGGCAGCCGCACCACGGCCTGATCCCCACCGCCCAGGCGTTCCTGCTGATGATCGTGCTGCGGTACGCGCTGAGCTGGGTGGGCGTCTACGTGGGCCTGGCGGTGAAGAACGACCAGGCCGCCGACGCGATGGTGCCGCTGTTCCTGCCGTTCACGATGCTGTCGAACGCGTTCGTCCCGACCGACGGCATGCCGGGCTGGCTGCGCCTCCTGGCCGACTGGAACCCGGTGAGCGCGCTCACCGCCGCCTCACGGGAGCTGTTCGGCAACCCGGGCGGCCTGGCCGGAAACGTGGCCTGGCCCCTCGCGCATCCGGTGACCACCGTCCTGCTCTGGTCTGCCGCGCTGCTGGTGATCTTCGTCCCGCTGTCGCTGCGCGCCTACATGAGCAGAGGACGCTGAACGCTCCGGACATCAGCAGACCGCATGCCGCGTCAATGCCAGTTGCGCGTCATACGCGGGGTGTGAACTGGCTCAGGTCGTAGATGCCGAGCGTCTTTTCGATGTCGGCCACCTGCTCGACAACGCCGGTGAAGCCGGCCGCGCCGAAACGGCGGTGCTCCTCATCTTCGAAGGTCTCGGCCATCTGGATGAACTCTTTGGGCGGGATGACGTCGCGCATGGCGGGGAAGACCACGGTGTCCTCGCGTGCCTCGTGGGGCTCGTACATGCGGATGAAGGCGGCCAGGTCGGCGGCCAGGTCGCGACGGGCCTGCTGGGGGGTGGGTCTGGCGGTGGCGTCCAGGATGCGGCCGGTCAGCACGCGGCCGCGCTGGTGCTGCCGGACCAGGATGGGGACGGTGTCGGTCAGCTTGCCGGCCTTGACCAGGCGTGGGAAGACGTAGCGTTCTTCGAGTCGCTCGTGGTACTCCTCGATGAAGGTACGGATGATGCCGGCCCCGGCGTGCAGGGGCCGGGCGGGCACCGCCTCGCCGGCGTTGATCCGCCGGATGCCCTCCCGGTAGATCAACAGGACGCGTTTGAGGACCCCGTGCTCGCGCATGAGGTCCTCCGATGGCGTGACCGGCACCTCCTGGGCCTGTTCCGCGCTGGGGGCAGGGGGGTGTGTCGCGGCGCCGCCGGCCGGCCGGGTGGTCCCGCACGCGGTCAGCGCCGCCGTGCCACAGGCCAAGGCGACGGGCAGGCTGAGCAGCTCGCGGCGGCGCACGCTCGGTGTTCCGCGGTTGTCCCGTGCCTCGTCGCTCATCGTCCGCCCCGGTCCCCAAGTCCGATACGGGCCGACTGGACCGCATCGCCTCAGGCGCCTGCCCGGCAGTGGGTGATCTGACGCGATAACGGAGGTAATGCTTCCCTCTGCCTGTCCGGCCACCGGGCAGGTCCAGCAGCCGGATGCCCTCTGCGGTCGAGGTCGTTCACTGCTGTCTCCTCTGTCGGCCGATCGCCTCGTCAGGTATGGAGACGGCATCCGCCGCGCAACCTCATCGGTCCAGAAACGGGTGGAAGGTTGAACGACGGGAACAGGGCCGGCTCGTGGAACGCGACGATCTCGGTTATCCGGCCGTCGCGGCCCCGCGGCACGCCGATGCCGAACGGCTCGGGTGAGCCGGCCGGAGCGGGGCTCCGTCAAGCAGAGCGACGACCCGTGGGGCGTAGATAGCGCCGAGTTTTTGGCATTTGCCTAGTCCGCATCCACCAGTGTTGCCATAAGGGAATCATCGTTTCCAAAATCCGGGTAACAGTTTCCCCACGCGCGAAAGCTGGTGAAGCATCATGCGCTCCTGGCCGGTCAGGATCTGCGCGACCCTCTTGATCCCATTTCTCATCCTCACGGCCGCCCCCGCCAGGGCCTCCGCCGACCCGTCCGCACCGGGCGCGTACCCAGTCGGCTACGCCGACGTCAGCGTCTCCGCCTCCGGCCGATCGTTCGGCGCCAGGGTCTACTATCCGGCGACCTCGGCGGGGAACGGCACGGCCGTCGCCTCCGGGCAGTTCCCGGTGACGGCCTTCGGCCACGGATTCTTCCAGAGCATCAGCAAGTACGCCTCTCTGGGCAGTCACTGGGCCTCCTGGGGCACCATCACGATCATGCCGACCTCACAGGGCGGCCTGTTCCCGAGCCACAGCGCCTTCGCCGACGACCTGAACGCCGCGCTGACCTGGATGGTGTCGCAGAACTCCACCTCCGGCTCGCGGTTCAACGCCCACGTGCGCACCAACCGGCTGGGACTGTCGGGTCACTCGATGGGCGGCGGCGCCAGCGTGCTGGCCGCCGCGCGCAACTCGTCGGTGCGGACGGTGACGAACCTGGCCGCCGCCGAGACCAATCCCTCCGCCAAGGCCGCCGCGGCCACCACAGCCGTCCCCATGCAGCTGGTCGCCGGCTCCAATGACACCGTCGCGGGCCCGTCGGGCCACCAGATCCCCATCTACAACGCCAAGCTCGCCCCCAAGCAACTGCGCACGATCGTCGGCGGCTTCCACTGCGGCTTCACCGACTCCGGCGGCATCGGTTGCGACAGCGGCTCGATCAGCCGGGCCACCCAGCAGGCCATCACCCGCCGGGTGACCACCACCTGGCTGCTGCACTACCTGCACGACGACACCACCCAATACGACGCGGTCTGGGGCACCTCCGCCCGTAACGACCCGGCGGTTCAGTTCCTCGGCGTGCAGTGACCACACTCCGGCCCACCCGCCCCGGCCAGGGGCGGGTGCAGGAGCGGCGGCCACACGCCGGGCACGAACAGCCCCAGCACGAACGCCCGCCCGGGTAGCGCCGACCGGCTCTCGGCGCCGAGCTTGGCGCGCAGCCGCACCAAGTGGTAGTCCACCGCCTGGCGGGTCAGGTACAGCCGCCGGGCGATCTCCGCGTTGGACGCGCCCGCGGCGACCAGCCGCAGCACCTCGCCTTGGAGCGGGCCCAGCACGGGCGCGGCGGAGGAGATCTCGTCCAGTACGGCCACCGCCCGCCACGGCATGCCGTCCGCGCGGTGTTCGACGGAGGCGCTGACCCGGGCGCGGATCACGGCCCCGTTCCCGCGGATGAGCCGCAACCGCGTCCGGTAGACGTTCAGCCGCCCGAAGGCCAGCATCCGCCAGAAGGGCCGCTGCGCGTCGATCTCACCAGGAGCGAGCAGCTCCTCCGCCAGGAGACCGTCGAGCTCCTCGGCGGTGCGGTCCACCACGGAGCGGAAGGCAGGATTGCTCTCCCTGACCCGGCCGAGCCCGTCCACCGCGGCGATGGGGATCCGGGCACGTTCGAAGTACACCTGATACCGGCCCTTCATGACCGCACCATAGAAAATCTCGTCCAAGCGGTCCATCCCCGTTTGCAACCGCACGGGCCCGTTCGGAGCCGTGACCACCTGTCCGGAAAAGGATTGGACGGGATGATGCTCGGGCTTGTAGCTTGCAGGCGACCGTGACACCGCCCGAGGAGGTGAGACCCATGAACGCTGTATCGATGTGGGTGCTCCCCCTTCCCATCACGGCCGGGCGATTGACGTAGGTGTCGCCGGGAGCGCCTCGCCAACAAGGCACTCCCGAAAGGCAACACCTATGCACTCTCAGCAGTTCGCCGCCGAGCCGTCGTCGAACGACAGGGTCGAGCGTGACTCCACGGTGGGCGACGTCCCCGCACTCTGGCCGCCGGCCTCCGGCGCCGATCGCGCGCCCCTCATCTTCGATGTGATCATTGCCGGGTGCGGGCCGACCGGTGCGATGCTGGCCGCCGAACTGCGGCTGCACGATGTGCGGGTCCTCGTTCTGGAGAAGGAAACCGAGCCCGCGTCGTTCGTCCGCATAGTCAGTCTGCATATGCGCAGTCTCGAGCTGATGGCGATGCGCGGACTGCTGGAGCGCGTTCTCCGGCAGGGAAGACGGCGTCCGGCCGGCGGTTTCTTCGCCGCCATCCCCAAACCCGTGCCCAAGGGCCTGGATTCCGCGTACGCCTATCTGCTGGGCATCCCGCAGCCGGTCATCGAACATCTGCTCGCGGAACATGCGGCCGAACTGGGTGCGCAGGTCCGGCGCGGTTGCGCGGTGACCGGTTTCGAGCAGGACGACGAGGGGGTGACCGTCGAGCTGGCCGACGGGGGACAGCTGCGTTCGCGCTATCTGGTCGGCTGTGACGGCGGGCGCAGTACGGTGCGCAAACTGCTCGGTGTCGGCTTCCCCGGCGAGCCCTCGCGGACCGAGACGCTGATGGGCGAGATGGAAGTGGGCGTGCCGCAGGAGGAGATCGCCGCCAAGGTGACCGAGATCCGCGAGACCCATCAGCCATTCTGGCTCCGGCCCTTCGGCGAAGGGGTCTACAGCGTCGTAGTGCCCGCCGCGGGAGTCAGCGACCGCGCGGAACCGCCCACCCTCGGGGATTTCCAACAACAGTTGCGCACTATCGCCGGAACCGATTTCGGCGTGCACTCCCCGCGCTGGTTGTCCCGCTTCGGGGATGCCACCCGGCTGGCCGAACGTTATCGGGTCGGGCGGGTGCTGCTGGCCGGCGATGCGGCACACATCCATCCACCCATCGGCGGACAGGGCCTCAACCTGGGCGTTCAGGACGCAGTCAACCTCGGTTGGAAACTGGCCGCACAGATCCGCGGCTGGGCGCCGGAACCACTGCTGGACACCTACCAGGCCGAACGTCGTCCGGTCGCCGAGGACGTGCTGGACAACACCCGCGCCCAGGTGGAACTGCTGTCCGCCGAACCGGGCCCGCGGGCCGTGCGCAGGCTGCTCACCGAACTGATGGACTTCGACGAGGTGAACCGTCGTCTGATCGAGAAGATCACCGCGATCGGCATCCGCTACGACTTCGGCGCAGGCCCCGACCTGCTCGGCCGCCGCCTGCGCGACATCCACCTGAAACAGGGCCACCTCTACGGTCTGCTGCATCGCGGCCGCGGCCTGCTGCTGGACCGCACCGAACGCCTGACCGTCGGCCGTTGGTCAGACCGGGTCGACTACCTCGCGGATCCCACTGCGGAACTGGATGTTCCGGGCGTCCTGCTACGCCCGGACGGCCACGTCGCCTGGATCGGCGACGATCAACAGGACCTGGACGACCACCTCTCCCGCTGGTTCGGCAAGCCCGCCGACTGATTTCGCCTGAGCAACCGAAAAGGCCCGTCATGAGGATCGGACCTGGCGGGCTCGCTCGACTTCGGCGGTGCGATGAAGGGCTGCCGGCCGTGCCCGGCTCCGATGACCGGGCACGGCCGGCAGGTCACTCGACCATGATCTGATGAGTGGCCTTGGCCGGCCCGGCCGTGGCCTCCCCTGACCACCTCGCGAGATAGCTGTACCTGCCGGCGATGGCGGGCGTGTCGGTGAACGTGTACGTGCCGTCGGCGTTCACGTTCACCGGTGGGAGCTTGACGCTTCCATCGCTGACGTTGTCGACGTACACGCTGCGCTGCACGGTGAGCGTGGCCCCCGGCGAGGGCGGCTTGCCACCCGCCGTCAGCACGCCGGTCAGCTCCATGGCCGTGCCGACGACGCCTGACTGCGACCCGTCCATGGTGAGGGTGGAACTGTGCCTGACCGTCACGGTGACGGAGGCGCTGCTCCGGCGGTAGTGGTCGTCGCCGTCCCAGAACACCAAGTAGGTGACCTCGCCGATGTCCGGCGGCGTGTCCTCGAAAGTGAACGTGCCGTTCTTCTGCGTCGTCACGCCGGCGATCGGCTCTTTCGTCCCGTGGATCAGGCGCCGGGTCACCGCGAGCGGCTTGAGCCCGAGCGCCTTGCCGTCGGTGCGGGTGAGCCGCCCCTCGACGGTGACCGGCGAGCCGGCGTACGCGCGCGCCGGAGCCGTCACCGTCAGATTGGACGCAGGCAGCGCGACGCCCGTCACCCGCCACAGCAGCAGCCGGTCCGCGGAGCTCCGCAGCAGCACGAAGACATCCGGGCCGGAGAACGCGACGCCGTCCGGGAGCAGTTCGGCGTCCGGCTGGTCGGCCGCGAACATCGCCGCGCCGGTCGCGGCGTCGTAGAGTGTGAGGTCGGTGCTGCCCCACTGGCGTCCCGCGGCGACGTAGGCGCCGCCCGAACCGAGCGCCACCGCCGACGGATAGCCGTCCCAGCCGTCGCCGTAGGTGCCGGTCGCCGCCAAGGTCCTGGTGTCGTACCTGGTGAAGTGGCCGGGGGTGTCGGCCGCGGAGAACAGGGTGGTGCCGTCGGAGGTCAGGGCGAGGTCGCGCAGGTAGTCCATGCTCCACTCCTCGCCGTCGATCGTGCCGCGCGGCTCCGGGGCGCCGCCGCCGACGTCGTAGACCAGCAGGTCGGCGTGGTGCAGGCTGTTCCGGCCGACCACGAGCGTGTCGCCGGCGGCCACGAGCACGGGAGCGCGCGGGTGCTCGCCTCCGACCGCCACCGGTGCCGGTGTGGCCGCGCTCAGATCCAGGCCGACGACGCCGCCGGGGCCGTTGTCGCATCCGTGCCCTACCCACAGCCGCTCGCCCAGCAGTGCCAGGGTGGACGGGCACGGGTGGGCCGACAGGTCGATCCGCCGGGTGACGGCGAGGCTCGCGGTGTCGATCTCGGCCACCTCGTTCGAGTCGGTGAGCGCCGCGTACAGGCGGGTGTCGTCCGCGTTCATGGCCAGCTCGCGGACACCCGACAGGCCGGTGACCACGCCGCCGGTGAGGTGTCCGCCGGTGTCGGTCACGATGATCCGGTCGTCGGCGGCGACGAACACCCGGCCGCCGCCGACGGCCAGGTCGGCGGTGTAGGAGTCGAAGGTCACCCCGAGGTCGGTCGTGGTGTCGGCCGCCGAGGCCACGGGGGCCGCGACAGTGAGCAGGCCGGTGATCAGAGCGGTGATCAGGCCGGTGACGCCACAGTGAGCGGCTAATCGGCGAACCAGTGGCTGGCGCACAAGGACCTCCCGCACGAATGGGAACAGACGTTCTAATAACGTCCCGTGGGTGCTCCCACGTCAAGATCGGCCGGTCGTGCAACACCAAACCGTGATCAAGCACGCCCCCGCCCGGTGTACCGCGGCGGCAAGGGTGACCGCCCGCTCCGGCCGTCCCTTCCTGACCGCGAACTGGCAGATCGTGCCCAACGACGCCGGCTCGCTGTCCGACCACGACAGTGCCGCGCCCGGCGAGAGGGTGACGCCGCTGGGATCGAGGGCGAGCCCGGCGTGCCGTCAGCGGCTCAGCAACCGATACAGGCGCTGCGCCTCGGCGTCGAGCAGCCGGAACGAGCATCGGGTTCGAGCAGGCGGTTCGAGCAGCCGAAGACGGGCCTGCGTTCCGCCCCGCCGCCCGGGTCGAGCAGATCCAGCGGGTCCGGCCCGGCGCAGCGGCCGAGGCCGTGTTGTCAAGCAGCACAGGCGACCTGCGGCCGTCGTCTCGGTGCGCCGGCGCGCGGCCCGTGACCGGGTGTCGGCCGGAATGTCCTGATCGAACACGCGCGACGGCGGCCAGCAGGCGGCCCAGCGCCTCGTGCGGGGGCAGCGCGTGTTCGGCGTCGTCGCCGCGCAGGTCGAGGTGGATGCGCCCGTCGGGAACAGTTCGCGGTCGTGGTGACCCCGGTGGATGGCGAGCCCCAACCCGTAGCGAAGCGGCGAGCGGCCAGGTACGTGATAGAGGCCCCTTCCACGTACATGGCCGACCGTAGGGGTCCGGTCAGGCGTCGCGGTGGTTGATCGCCACGGTTGTCAGCAGGAGGGACACCACGACGTAACCCATCAGGATGACGGTGGCCGTTGAGGGACCGAAGGCTCCGGCGTCGGGTACGGCGGCCAGTTGCCTGGCCAGCGACGGAATTGTCAGGGAGCTGATCCAGTCGTTCCACGGGGCCGGGAGGAAGCGCTCGACCACGGTCGGAACCAGCAGGAGGACGACCAGCGCGATGAGCGCTCCCGGTGTCGAACGCAGCACCGTGGCCAGGCCCAGTCCCACCACCGCGGCGACGGCGGAGCCGGCGCCGGTGGTCAGCACCTCGGTCAGGGCCGCATGTTCGGCGAACGAGGCGCCGATGGGACGCCCGGCCACTACGGCCTGTGCGGTGACGTAGGTGGCGAACGCCAGCGCCTGGCCCGCGACAGCGGCCACGGCGGCCACCACGGCGGCCTTGGCCAGAAGGAGCGTCCACCGGCTCCGGATCGTGGTCAGCGTGAGTCTGATCATGCCGGTGGTGTACTCGCCGGAGATGGCGAACACGCCCAGCATGCCGAACAGCACGGGCGGAATGTCGGCGCTGAGGCTGAGACCCGTGCCGACGGCTTCGCCGCCGGGGCCGTTGGTGTCGAAGTAGTGCGAGATCGAGTAGGCGGCGAAGCCGGTGAGCGCAAGGGCCGAGAGAGTGGAGGCCAGGACGTAGTAGGTGGCTCGGAGCGAGCGTAGCTTGAGCCATTCCGATGCGACGAGGTTGATCATTGGGTGATCTCCATGAAGGCTTCCTCCAGTGATGTCCGGCGCGATACCAGCTCGTGAACGGCGCAGCCGTTCGCCAGGGCGATGTCGCCGATGGCGGCTCTGGTCAGGCCGGTCACCAGCAATTCCTCTCCAGCGCCTGCGGGCCGGCCGGACGTCGGCTCCTCACCGGCGCTGGTGCCCTGAGCGGGGCATACGGTTGCTCCGGCCGCTCGGAGTGCCTTGGACAGGTAGGCCGCATGGGGCGATCGGACTTGTACGCCGCTCTGAAAACGGGCCAGCAGGTCGGCCGTCGAGGCGTCCTCGATCAGCCGGCCCTGGCCGATGATGATGAGCCGGTCGGCGGTGAGGGACATCTCGGTCATCAGGTGGCTCGACAGCAGGACGGTGCGCCCCTCGGCCGCCAGGGATCTGAGCAGTGTCCTGAGCCAGCGGATCCCGTCGGGGTCGAGGCCGTTGGCCGGCTCGTCGAGGATGAGCACGCCCGGGTCGCCGAGCAGTGCCGCCGCGATGCCAAGGCGCTGGCGCATCCCGTGAGAGAATCCGGCGATCCGCTTGCGTGCCGCCCCGGCCAGGCCGACCTCCTCCAGCACCTCCACGACCCTGCGGCGCCCTATCCCGCCCGCGTACGCCAGCGCCTCGAGGTGAGCGAACGCGCTGCGCCCGCCCTGCACCTCGGCCGCGTCGAGCATGGCACCGACCTCGCGCATGGGGTCGCGCAGGTCGTGTTTGCGGACGCCGTTGATCAACGCCTGGCCCGACGTGGGCGCGTGGAGACCGAGGATCACGCGCATGGTGGTGGACTTGCCGGCGCCATTGTGCCCGAGGAAACCGGTGACCTGCCCGGGTTTGACGTCGAACGTGAGACCGGACACCGCGCGGGTGGAGCCGTACATCTTCGTCAGCTCTCTGACCTCGATCATTTCCCCACCTTCTGGATGATCTCGGCCGGGCAGCGCGTGCCCGGCGCGGGCAATTCCCCCGTGGTCAGGTAGGCACTGACGTGCCGCCGCAGGCAGATGTTTCGCGCCCACGACGCGTGGCCGTCGCCGTGCCACAGGACGCGCGCGGACGGGATCTGCTCGGCCACGTGCGCCTGCCCGAGATAGTTGGTGTTGTTGTCGAGCTCCCCGATCGCGAAGAGGATCGGCGGGGCGTCCTTCACGCGCAGTGGATGCGGCGCCCAGGACGCGCCCCCGCTGCGTCCCCAACAGCGACCGAGCTCTAAACGTCCCTCGAGCCAACCGAACCTCGGCGCGATCTCACGGAGTCTGGCCTCGATGCCCTGAAACTCCTCATACGTCGGCAGCGTCGGCATGAAGTCGTTGCACAAGGAGTCTTGGCTCACCGACGCGCCGCCCTGCTCCGGGAGCAATTCCTCCAGAAAGTCGCCGGCGTCGCCGTCGAGAGCCTTGCGGATGGCGGTGGCGAGCTGGGGCCAAAATGCCGGATTCATGCCTTTGGTCGCGCCGGCGTACAGCTGCCCCTCATGCACCGTCCGCCCGGCCGAGGCCGGCAGTGGCGCGCGGCGCACCCTGGCGACGAGCTCGTCCCACGCCTTGCCGGCGTCCGTGCCACGCAGGGCGCAGTCGGTGCGGCGGGCGCACCAGTCGCGGAAGCGGGTGAGATGGCGCTCCTGCGTGAGCGCGTAGTTGCGTATCCAGGGCTCGAACTCCCGCTGGGTGTGATCGGCGGTGCCGTCGAAGTACATGCGGCCGACCCGCTGCGGAAACAGCTCCAGGTATGCCTGGGCGTAGACGGTGCCGTAGGAGTTGCCCGCGTAGATGATCTTGTCCTGGCCGAGTGCGGCGCGCAGGGCGTCGATGTCGTGCGCCACGTTCCACGCTGTCATCCCGCGCCAGGCCGATCTGGCCGCTGTGCGGCAGCTCGCCTGATGGGCCGCGTTCTCGGCGGCGTGGGCGTCCCACTCCTGCTTCGTCCTGGCCAGGAGCAGTCCGTAGACGGAGGGCTCGGGTTTCGCGCAGCTCACCCTTTTGCCGCTCGCGGGCTCCGACAGGCCGCGCGGATCGATGGCGATGACGTCGAAGCTCCTCTGCAACTCGTCGAGCAGGTTCGGCAACTCCGCCTGAGCGTCGGGCTGACTTTTCCGCCTGAACATCGAGGTGCTGGTGCCGGGCCCTCCGAAGTTGACGATCAGCAGGCCGATGCTCTTGCCCGTCGCGGGCAGTTTGGCCACGTGCACCGAGGTTCTGGGCCCGCCGGGATCGGCCCAGTCCACGGGAACGATCAGCTCGGCGCATCGCAGCCCGTCACCGCAGTCCGTCCACACCAGGCCGTGGGCCTGCGCCGAGGCCAGCGCGATGCCGCCGAGCGGCACGGCGAGACAGGCCGCCAGGCACACGGCGATGAGTCTGCGTCGGTTCATGGCGGCAACGATGCTGTGCGGCAGCGGGCCCGCACATCGGAGCCAGATCCGATCTTTGGGATCGGACCAGGGTCGTACGGTACGGGCGTACGTGGGCGGAGTACGACCCTGGTCCGACGGCCCGTGCTCCGATTCGCCCCCGGCCGTTCCTCGATAACGTCGGCATGTGAACCTGCTCGCCCGGCGGCCTCCACCCTGGATGCTCATCCTGGCCGACACCGTGGTCGCGGTGCTGCTGGCGCTGGCGTCCACGGCGAGTCCGCCGGAGCTGACCACGAACTTTGTGACCATGGCGCTTTGCTGGCTGCTCGCGGTGCCCGTGGCGGTGCGGCGGGTATGGCCGGAGCCCGCCTACTACGGTGCGCTCCTGATCGGCCTTGCCGTGCTCGCCGCGCTGCAGACCAACCGGCTGATGCCGACGGCCGTGGCGGCCCTGGCCATCTACCCGGTGGCGACCGGTCGGCCGGTGTGGCGATCGGCGATCGCCCTGGTGTCGGGCCTGCTGGTCAACGGAGGCTCGCTGCTCCTCTCGTTGCCGGGCCCACCACGATATTCGGACGGGTGGCCCGACCCCGTCTTCATCATCGGTACGGCCTGGCTGGTCCTCGCGGCGAGTTGGAGTCTCGGCACGGCGGCGCGCACCCGCCGCGAGTTCGCCGCCCGCGAGGCCAGGAGGCAGGCCGAGCAGGCGGCGGCCGACGAACGCCTGCGGATCGCGCGCGAACTACACGACGTCGTCGCCCATTCGATGAGCCTGATCACCGTCAAGGCAGGGGTGGCGGCCAAAGTCCTGGACAAGCATCCGGAGGAAGGGCGCAAGGCGTTGCGGGCCATCGAGGAGATCGGGCGCGGCTCGCTCGCGGAGATGCGCCATGTTCTCGGCGCGCTGCGCGCATCCGGCGGCGCACCCGGCAGGACGCCGCTGCCTCGGCTCGCCGACCTGCCGTCCCTGGCGCACGGGGCGGCGGAGGCCGGCGTGCAGGTCGATCTGTCGGTGAACGGAACCGTGCCCGACAGCATGGCGCCGGCCGTTTACCGCATCGTCCAGGAGGCGATCACCAACGTCGTCAAGCACGCCGCTCCCGCCCACTGCCAGGCCGACGTGTCGGTCGCCGATGGGAGGGTGCGGATCTCCGTGGTCGACGACGGGCCTGGGCAGCGGGTGCTGCCGGGTGGGCACGGGCTGGCGGGAATGCGCGAACGGGCGCTGCTGTACGGCGGCACCTTCGAGGCCGGCCCGCTTCCGGGAAGGGGGTTCGGTGTGCACGCGTCATGGGAGATTCCTTGACCGCCTGGGAGTTCGCGGGGGAGCGGGCGCAGCGCCGGGCGTTCCGGTGAGGCGCGGGCGTGCTCGAACGACGAGCCCATTCGCCAGAGCGCCGCAGTGGCGCACGGAGATACGTACGGCAGGCGTTCCAAGCGTCGACGTGGTGCGAATGGTAGGCGCGGATCGGTCATGATGGACGCGATGACGAGGAGCACGAGCATGAGCCGGAGGAAGCGGAGTCGGCGGGTCCGGCCAGGGCGTCCGCGGACCGGGCCGGGCCCGGCAGGGATGGGGGCGGCAGGGAGAGGCTCGTGATTCGGGTACTCATCGCCGACGATCAGGCGCTCCTGCGCGGCAGTTTCCGCCTGCTGATCGAGTCGGAGGACGATCTCACCGTGGTGGGGGAGGCGGGCGACGGGCAGGAGGCGGTGGCGCTCGCGCGTACGGAGTCACCCGACGTGGTGCTCATGGACGTCAGAATGCCCGAGATGGACGGCATCACCGCGACCGGGCAGATCGCCGGGGACACGCGGGTGCTCATCCTGACCACGTTCGACCTCGATGAGTACGTCTATGCGGCGCTGCGCGCGGGTGCCAGCGGGTTCCTGCTCAAGGACGCGCCTCCGGACGACCTGTTGAAGGGCATCCGCGTGGTGGCGTCGGGTGAGACGCTGCTCGCGCCGATCGTCACCACCCGGCTGATCGCGGAGTTCGTACAGCGGCCGCTCCAGCAGACCTTTCGCGGGCTCGACACGTTGACGGAGCGGGAGCGCGAGGTGCTCACCCTCGTCGCCCACGGACTGTCCAACGCCGAGCTCAGTGTGCGGCTCCAGGTGAGTCCCGGGACCGTGAAAACGCATATCGGCCGTCTGCTGGCCAAGCTCAACGCCCGCGACCGCGCCCAGCTCGTCATCGCCGCCTACGAGGCCGGCCTGGTCACGCCACGTTCAGCCGACCGCGCGCCGTGACCGCAGGCCGCGTCGGTGCTCCAAGTTTTTTGTAGAGCGGCCGATCTTGAGGGCGCGAGCGGCTTCGGTGACCGAGACGCCGTCGCCGACCTGGTCGGCCCGACCGAGAAGGTCGGCGTGCTCGACGCCTGGTCCGACGGCTGGCGTTGGACCACGACGCAGGCGGCAAGCTGGCTTGGTTGTACGGCGACGATGCGGCGGAGGCGTGCCAAGTGGTGCACGAGGTGATCGCATGCTGACAGCAGCGCGAGCAAGTGCAGTTGTAAGCAGGCATGATGGCGACCGTGCGGATCTGATGGTCGAGCGGGGCTTCAATGGTCGCGACGCGGTAGCGCAGCTCAGCGGCTCACGCTGCGGTTACTCCTCCCACTCCTTGACCTGCACCTCGTGGTCGGCCTTGGCGGATGTGTAGTCGGCGTTGCCCGCCCACTGGACCGTGTACGTGTAGGGGGTCGCAGAGATTTGGAACGGAATCCGGCGTTAGCGAGGTTCCAACTGGTCAGGGAGCTCTCTGCCCCACCTCTGCCCGTACGCGGCTCGCGCCGGATTTCGTTCTGGTTCACAGCGCGACAGTGATCTACCTACTGCCACATTAGGTAGTCGGAGCGCTACCGTCGACGTTACCGGCAGGCCGGTCTAGTGGTCGGTGATGAGGGCGTCCAGGGCGGCTTGCTTGTCGGCTTCGGTGGGCAGGGCGTAGCGGCGGGTGGTGTCCAGCGAGCCGTGGCCGAGGAGTTCGGCGACCAGGATCGGGTCTTTGCCGTCGCGGATGAGCTGGGTGGCGAAGGTGTGGCGCAGGACGTGCGGCCCGAAGGGCTCGGTGGGGTCGTCGTTGATGCCGCAGGCCTCGCCGAGGCCGGTGATGATGTCGCGGGCGGCGCGGTCGCTGAGGCGGCCGCCGCGCTGGTTGAGGAACACCGCGGTGCTGTCGGCGCCGTTCCACCCGGCGCGGGCCTGGAGCCAGTCGGTCAGGGCTTGGCGCAGGTCGGGGTGGATGGGCAGGTGGCGGATCTTGCCGCCGTCGCGGCCCTTGCCGCGGATGCGCAGTTCGCCCTTGCGGGCTGACAGGCGTACGTCGGTCAGGTCGAGTCCGACGACTTCGGCGATGCGCAAGCCCGCGAAGTAGGGCAGCAGGGCCAGGGCTTTGTCGCGCGGGCCGGCGGTGAGCTGGACGTGGCGGACGTAGCGGCGGGCCCGGCGGGAGTCCAGGGCGCGGGGCGCGGTGCGGCGGGCGTCGCGTTCGCGCCGGGCCTGCGGCTTGCCGAGACCGCGGCGGGTGTAGAAGTCGTCGATGGCCGACAGGTAAGTGTCGATGGTGTTGGGGGCGCGGCGGCCGTTCTTGAGGTGCCGGCGGAAGTCGCGCACCGCGCCGGTGGCGGCGATGGGGTCGGTGAGCGGGTCGCCGTCCAGCGCGCCGGCGTCGGCCTGGTCGGCGAGCCAGGCCAGGTAGCCGCGCAGCCGGGAGACGTACTTGGTCTTGCTGGAGTCGGCCAGCGGGGAGCGCTGCAGCGCGGTGCCGTACGCGGCGAGGATCGCCGCGTACGGGCCGGGCAGCGCGACCGCGCGCGACCGGCTGGTGTTTCCGGAAGCTGTTCCGGAGGGCTGGGAGATCTCTACGGGCGTGTTTCCGGAAGTCACTCCCGGAGTCTACTTCCGGAAACACGCAATTCCGGAAGTCATGACGTACATTGAAGGTACCGAGGTTTTTCGAGCGTTGGCATTCAGGTCTGCGTCGCCCCCGGCGAACCACCACCGGCCCTCTTCTCAGGGCCCGGACAGGTCAGGCAGATCATGACGCCGACGCTTCTTTCCTACTCCGCGCCTCTCAGCGCCGCCTCCTCCGCAGTCCCTCAGGTCGATTCCGCGCTACGCCTCAGTCTCCGGCCGGTGCCGAATCAGCGGGCGGTGGTGGACGGGGCCTGGTGGCCCTCCTCCCGTGACGCGGCCGCCGAACTGCCTGGCCTCATCGCCGCCGTCGACCGGCTGCTGGATCGCATCACGCTCCGCATCGGCGTCCATGGCGATGCATGGCAGAACATCCCGCGCCGCATCCCGGCGCGCGGGCGTCAGGTCCGCATCGGCTGGTTCCGCCACACCGACCCGCGCGTGATCACGCTCAGCTTCGCCGCCGGCGAGCCGGTCGTCCTGCTGATCATCCCTGCGGGCACCGTCGCCGGCGCCGCCGAGGCCACGCTCAAGCTCACCGCCCAGGATATCGCCGGCTTGAGCATCGACGCCATCCTCACCCTCGCGCATCTGCCCGCCAGCCCCGCTCCGCGGGCCTCGGCCGACGGCTCGGCCCGCTGGGAGGACGAGGGCGGGTCGGTCATCGGGCAGCCGGCGCAGTCCTTCACAGGACGGCCGACAACGTCGCAGTGACCCCGTGTGCCGCCTGCCGGCCGGATCGAGCGGTCCTGGCACCGCCCCTACTGGCGGCGGGCCGATCTCCGGCCGGCAGGCATCTCATCACCTTTCAGCTTCTCCCGTGAGGAGACATTCCATGACCGTCATCGACACCGCCCCGCTCGCCGGGGCCAGCGCCTCGGCGCCGACCCTCGTGCATCTGTCGGGGGACATCGACATCTTCACCACAGCCCGGCTGCGCAAGCGGCTGATCACCGCCCTCGACCACAGCACCGACCTGCTCGTCCTGGATCTGTCCCAGGTCACCTTCTTCGGGGCCGGCGGGCTGGGCGTGCTGGTCGGCGTGCAAGGCCGTGCCCGGACACGAGGCATCACGCTGTCCCTGACCGGCGTTCCCCCGCGCGTGGCCCGGCTGCTGCGCATCACCGGGCTGGACCGCCGCTTCCCGGTCACGGCGTGACCGGCATGCCGACCGCCACCCGCACCGCCGCCGAGGCGGGCTATGACGGTCATGCGCCGTTCCCCCGCCCCGCCGCGCTCGCGCGGGCCGGCATCGTCCCGGTGACGCTGACCGCGGCGATCGTCATCGCGCCGTTCCTCGCGCTGGGCGCCGGCATCTGGCTGGCGTGGGGAAGCGGGATCACTCTCACCGACCTGCTGCTGGCCGCCGTCTTCTACGTGGTGACCGGGCTGGGCGTGACGGTCGGCTTCCACCGGCTGCTGACCCACCGCTCCTTCACCGCCCGCCCGTGGCTGCGCGTCGTCCTGGCCGTGGCCGGGTCGATGAGCTTTCAGGGCAACCTCATCGACTGGGTGGCCGTCCACCGCCGCCACCACGCCTTCACCGACCGGCCCGGCGACCCGCACTCCCCCTACCGCTACGGCACCGGTCTCGGTGGGCAACTGCGCGGCCTGGCCCACGCCCACCTAGGCTGGCTGTTCTCCAGCGAGCCCACCTCGGCCGCACGGTATGCCCGCGACCTGTTGCGCAACGATCCGGCCATGCTGCGCATCTCCCGCGCCTTTCCCGCCTTGTGCGCCGCCTCCCTGCTTCTGCCGTTCGCGGCGGGCTGGGCGATCAGCGGTAGCCTGTACGGCGCTCTGACCGCGTTCATCTGGGCCGGACCGGTCCGCATCGCCCTGCTGCAGCACGTCACCTGGAGCGTCAACTCCTTGTGCCACATGATCGGTGAGCGGCCGCACAAGACCCGCTGCCACGACCGGTCCACCGACTTGTGGCCGCTGGCACTGCTGTCCTTCGGGGAAAGCTGGCACAACGGCCACCACAGCCAGCCCGGCTGCGCCCGGCACGGCCGCGGCCCCCGCCAGATCGACCCCTCCGCCGCGCTCATCCGCCTGTTCGAACGCCTGCACTGGGCCACCAACGTGCACTGGCAGCCGCCTGACGTCCTCGGCCACCATCGCACGGTGGCCGGCAAACACACGCTGCAGGGCCTGCCGGGCTCCCGCCCGGCAGAGGGCCCGGGCGCCGCAACCCGGCGCAGGTATTCCCGATAATGGCCGTCATCTCGCCAGCGACCAGGGCCGTCCGCCTCCTGCCGGCCGTCAGTCCTCATCGTCGACGTCGTCGGCATCAGGCTCACGCAGCGCCCGCCGCCCAACTGCGGCCGCTGGAAGGAATACCGGCCGTGCACATCAACGTGTCTCCTGATGAACGGGCTGAGCCGGGCGACGTCGTTATCCAGCACCGGATAGCCACGAGCGCGCAGCTGACGTAAAGCATCGATGTAGACGGTGTTCCACAGCACCAAGCAATTCAGGACAATGCCCAGAGCTCCTAACTGGTCCTCCATTCCCTCGTATGTTGTCGGCGCGCAGGGTAGGTGTGATCGACATAGCCGAGCCGATGCCGCTCCAGCGCGGGCACGCCCTTGACCGCGATCGGCCCGTAGGTGATGTTCAGCGCTTGGGCAGTCAGGCACGCCGCCACCGAAATATCCAGGTCGTCCAGGTGCGGGCCGGTGCCGGCGATCGAGGTGAAGGCCTCCATGAACTTCGGGCACCACGACAGGACCTCTACGACTGCCTCGGAGATGTCCACCCGCGGCATCATCGCCTCCACCCGCTTGCGCAGGTCGATCAGAGACGGCGGCTCCTCGATCGCCTTCACGCTGGCGACGTGGATCTTGCCGTCGTCGTCGATGGTGACGGAGGTGTTGGCCGCGAGCGCGGCCCACACCACCCGGTAGGCGCGATCGAGCCGCTCGGCGTGCTCGGCCAGCAGCACCTCGGGGTCTTCGGGCAGGCCCAGGTCGGTCAGCACGCTGTCCTTGACCGCCGCCCAGGCCGCGCCGTTCAGCAGTTGTGCGTCCGGGTCGCGCCAGCGACTGGAGGCGGGCGCGTGGATCTCGCGGCGTTTGAGGTGGCGGTGGAACTGCTCCAGCACGCAGCACACGTACGCGTTGCGGTCGACCAAGCCATCAGTGCGGGCCGGATGGCCGAACACCAGCCGCTTCCACGGGCCGGTCACCACCAGCGGGTCGATCAGCCGCAGCGGCAGCACCGTGACCGGATGGCGGCGCGAGCGGTGGGCCAGCGCGTCCGGCAGAGCCTGCATCGCGGCCAGCACCCGCCGGCCTTCGGCGTTGGCCTCGAACGCGATCACCGCGGTCAGCAGCTTCACGAACCCGGACACGGTGGCGTACTTGGTGGCCATCTGCGCGCGCCAGCCGCCGTCGTCCTCGGCGTCCGGCGGCGGCACCAGCCCGGTCACGGTGGCCACCCTCGAGCGCAGCTGAGCGAGGGGCACGACCGCGTCGATCATCTCCCACACCTCGAACAACCGCACATCCTCACTCCACCCCTCCGCCTCCAGCAGCACCTCCACCGCCTGGGCCAGCCAGGCCGAGGCCTTGGCCAGCCGGGGATGCTTGACGACCTTCTGCTTGTCAGCCTCCCGCTGCGCCTTGCCGAGCAGCTCGGTCACCATGAGCAGGTCCAGCAGCTCCAGCGTGTCGTCGATGGTCTTGGTCTCCAGCCGCTGCGCGGTGGCCAGCAGCGTGGCCAGCCGCCGCGATGCGGGATGCTTCTTCAACTGGGAGGAGTGCGCGGTCAGGCCGTAACAGGCCAGCTCGTCCAGCCGCCGCTGCGGCACCGCGCTGGCCGTCCGCGGGCCCCTCGACTCGAACATGGTCAGATGGGGATGCGAACTGTCTCGGAGCATCAGATCCCCGACACGCAGGTCCGCCTGCCGGCCGGCTTGTTCTCCGACGGTGTGCCCCCGGACGGTGCAGGTCACGAAGAAGGTTTCGGGGTCGGAGCGGCGGATCAGCTGGGGCGTACGCTGGATCGTCAGCGACGGTGCGGTCAGCGAACCACCGACGTGGCAGCGGCAGCCAGCCTAGCTTGCCTAACGTGCCTGACAGACCTTCGAACAGACGTTGGAACGTCGAAGGCGGACTAACGATCAGCCCTGTACTCCGTCAGGGGTACAGGTACCCGCGCCGAGCGGACGACGACATACGCGGGCCGATTGCCCAGGATAAGGCCGGTGACGGCAGTTGACCCCAAGGAGGCGTTGTGGAGATGGTCAGCACCGCCGAGGTTCCAGCGGAAGAACGATTCGCCGTCTGGCGCGAGGTGAGCTCGAAACTGTGGGTGCCCCTCGAGGCACGGTGCGAACCGCATCTGGAAAGCGAATTTCGGGCGCAGGCCGATTTCAGTGGGCTCGGTCTCGTGCAAGCGATGTTGCTGACCACGACACCGCTTTCCGTCCACCGCACATCCAAGCTGATTCGCCAGTCCGATCCTGAGGTGTTCTTCCTGAACTGCGTCGTGCACGGTGGCATGAGGGCGGAGCAGGACGGCCGGTGCGCGGACTTACATGTCGGGGATCTGATGCTCCGGGACAGCTCACATCCGTACCTGACCAGCCACGCTCCAGGGAAGTCATCGAATCAGGTGCTGGTCCTGCAATTCCCGCGCTCGTTACTGCCCTTGCCGCAGCGGGACCTGCGGCGCCTGACCATGGTTCCTCTTCCGGGCGCGCAGGGAATTGGAGCACTGTCCTCGCATTTCATGCTGCAGCTCGCCAGGCGCCTGCACGAGTTCACCCCTTCCGACACCGTCCGGCTGTCCACCCTGACGCTCGACGTGCTCATTGCGGCGCTGGCCGGCGCGCTGGACATCCACGGCACCGTATCGCCCGAGACCAGGCGGCGGGCGTTGCTGGCCCAGATCCACGCCTTCATTCAGCAGAACCTCGGCGACCCGACTCTGACGCCGGGATCAGTCGCCGCGGCGCACCACATCTCGCTGCGCTCCCTGCACAAGCTGTTCCACACCGAAGGGCACACTGTCGCCGGCTGGATCCGTGAGCGTCGCATGCTGCGGTGCCACCGCGACCTGGCCGACCCTCGGCTGGCGGCCCAGTCGATCGCGGCGATCGCCGCCCGGTGGGGCTTTGCCAACTCGGCTCACTTCAGCCAGGCATTCCGCAGCGTTTACGGCCTGTCGCCGCGCCAGTTCCGCCAGCAGTCCGCGATCGTGCGCGCCTACTAAGATTGTCTTTATCCTTCGGATTGTTGTGCTGAGCGACGTTTGATCGTTTCGCAGACAGCAAGACGGCCTTGAGTGATCATGTGCGGTGTCGAGTGCTGCCCCCGCCCGTCACCCGCGGTGGGCGGCCTCGCAAGTACTGCTCCGACGCCTGCCGGTGGGCCTTCGGCCGGACACGCGCCAGGCGCTGGCGTCCGCTCACCCAGCGGACTTCGCCCACCCCGCCGCCGACAACGTCGCCTCCTGCCGGGGGACGGCTGCTGCTCCTCCTGATCAGGCGAGTGCGGCCCGGACCCGGTTGAGGGTCTCCACTCTCCAGTAGGACCGGTCGGGAAACTGGTCGTCCCATCGCCAGCGCCAGGTCGAGATCAGCGCCCACATGAGGACGCGGCACCGGCGAACCAGGTCGTGGTCGGCTTCCGGATAGTGTTCCGCGACCTCTTCGGGGGCATGGGCGAGGTCGAACTCGATCGGGCCGCGGCAGCACGTCGCGAGGTCCACGAAGAGCGGCCCTCTCCTCGTGTTGAGCAGGTTGCCCGGATGCGGCTCGCCGTGCAGCAGCTGTTTCCCGCCACTGATGACGGTGCTCTGGTTGCTGAGCGTGCTGCTGAGGAACTCCCGGTCGGGATCGGACAGCTCCGGGGTCTGCTTCCTGTCGCTCACCTCACTCAGCGCGCCCGCGACCCGATCGGTGAGGTCCGGTGCCTCCAGGTCGATCCGGCGCAGGGCGGCGTGGTACCGCTCGAGCGCATCAGCGTAGAGGGCCGGCGCGATCTCCGATCCCACGGGTTCGTAGTAGGTCCAGAGGGAGACGGCGAAGTCGTCACGCTCATAGACGCGGGGTTCGACCCGAGGGTCCAGCTCGGCCACCGGGCCGCCGACCTCGGCCAGACGCCGGGCGATCTCCACTTCGAACTCCATGCCGGCCAGATGCGCCGAGAGTGAGACCCGGACGAGAACATCGCAGGGGACCAGGCGCAACGTGATGCGGTCGGAGTTGGTGATGACGACCGCATCGTCGACCTGAAGGCCCAGCGCGGCAGCTGTCGCCCATCCGGCCTCAATGGCCCGGTGGAGTTTCGATGCCTCCAAGCCGTCCTCCTTGATCTTGCGTACACAATGGGGACAACGACTCCACTTTGACGTGCTCTCCGCCATGAATGAATGACGGAGATTCCTGTGCTGCCTAGGCAGCAGCTCGCGGCGCGGGTGCGGGCGAGACTGTGGGACAGGATGCTTGACGCTTCACAGACCCGCCCACCGGCAGGTCTCCACGTCCTGTGACCGCCCGTCCGGCGGCGGAGGTGTACCGATGGAGCTGGTTTCTGGCGGCGTTGGTATCGGCGTTGCCGATCCATCCGCACGCCGGGTTCTTACACGCGAACCGGGCTTGGGTTTCACGCGAACCCGGGGTGGTGGTGTGGCAGCGGTGGCACTCTTGGCTGGTGCCATGGGGTGCGACCTTGGCCACCAGGCCGCCGCGGTCGAGACTCTTGTAGGTGAGGAAGTCCACAGTGCGGCCCCACGCCTCGGTGGCGATGGCCCGGTTCAGGCCCCGCTTCTGGGCGACCCGCGTGCCCGGTTCGGCCACGGTGCCCGACGCGGAGGCCATCATGTTCGTGATCTTCAGGTCTTCTACCACGATCACGCTGAACCGCTGTGCGAGATCGGTGGTGGTCTGGTGCTGCCAGTCGAGGGCTCGGCGCTTGGCTGTCGCGCGAAGCCGGGCGATCTGCTCGTAGGTGCGGCGTTCCCGGTTGGAGGCCGGGCTGCCCTTGACACGGTTGGCGCGCTGGCGGACGGAGGTGCGTTCCAGCCGCAGCAGCCGGACGGCTTGGCCATCGGTGAGCCACGGCCCGTGTGTGACGTGCTCGCCGGTCGACAGCGCGAGCGGGACCGTGATACCCCGATCCAGGCCGGCCTTGGGTCCTTGGTGTGGGTGGGGGGAGGGAACCGGCAGTTCGGTGCGGAAGACGATGTGCCAGCCGAGGGCGTCCTTGACCAGGCGAGCCCCGATGATCCGTCCCGCGGGGCCACCTTTGGACAGGCCGGGCAGGTCTTTGGTCCACCGGAACTTCACCCGGCCCGCTTTGGGGAGGTTGACCGCGCCCCACCGGCGGTTGATCCTGCTGATCTGCAGGTCGCGAGCCTGCGGGACGTCAACGGCCATGCGTGAGCGCAAGCGGCTCTTGAAGGCGGGCCGCCGGGCTGGATGGCCGGGGTTGAGAAAGTTCGCCCACGCTTGGCGGTAGGTCTTCAACACCGCTTGGGCGGCCTGGGCTGGGAGTTGCCCCAGCCAGTCGATCTCACGGCGAGCTGCCCGGATCGCGTCGTCGCAGTCCTTCAGCGAGGCGAATCGGCCCTGACGGAACGTGAAGTACTCGTGCAGGAGATTCCACAGCGCTCGCGCGCGGTGTGCCTGCCCGTCCAGGGTCGCGATCTGCGCCAGGTTCAACTCCAGCCGGGCGATGTGCCCCCGAAGCCGCTTCTCCCCTTCCACTCTCTGATCGTATCATTTGGTTTATGTCACCGAGGTGGGAACCGAACCCGGATGTGCGGACGGGACGACATGTCGTCCACAACCTCCATGCCCATTTGGTGTTCGTCACCAAGTACCGGCGGGGTGTGTTCACCGACGTGATGCTCGCCCGGTGCGAGGAGATCATGCGCAATGTCTGTGCGGACTTCGAGGTCGAACTCCGCGAGTTCAACGGGGAACACGACCATGTGCATCTGCTGGTCCACTACCCGCCCAAGGTCGCTCTGTCCAAACTGGTCAACTCGCTCAAGGGCGTCTCGGCCCGGTACCTGCGCCAGGAATACGACACACACGTACGGAAGTATCTGTGGGGCGGTCACTTCTGGTCGGGCTCCTACTTCGCCGGGAGTGTCGGCGGCGCCCCGATCTCGGTCCTGCGTCAGTACATCGAGCAGCAGAGCCGGCCCGTCTGAGCAGGGGACGCCGGTTCGCCTGGCGGCGAATCGGCTATTCCTGCCCCGCTACGCGGGACGGTCGGCTTCACCCCCAGCCTGAAGGCCGGAGCACTGCCGATGAACCAGGTAGACACGAAGATCATTCACCTCCGACCGGTTTTTCGGCGCTCTGTACGCCAGAAACGGGCCGCGGGGAGTTCATGGCCGGCTCTCACCTGCGACTTCGGGTGCAGTGACGCGCGATGTCGGGTGCCAACCGCGAGCGGTGCGAACCCTTGGAGCGAGCAATCGTCAAGACCTGTGGATCGAAGGAACTTGGCTACCGGCGTTGCTGAGCCAGTCGAAGACCGGCGGCAGCGCGAACACGTCGTGTTCTTCCCCTGTCGGCGAGTAGGCGCAGTGCAGCCGATGATGTCAGCACCTGCGCGGCCGTGCGTTGACACCAATCGGAGGAAGCCAGGAAATCCTCCGGTCCCCACGGATCATTGACGGCGATCGACCTCAACACCATCCATTCGCGCAGGCGGTGAGCGAGGAACTCCCACTCCGCGGTCACGGTGACCATGGCCTCGATCCAGTCGGAAACTCGCGTCGGCCGGAAGCTGCGCTGCTCGCCGGTCCAGGTGACGGACCATCGCCGACTGGGCCATCACCGTATCCGGATCACGCAGGACCCGGGCCACCAGGTCAACCTCGTCCTGCGAGCCGGCATCCGCCAGTTCCTGCAGATAGCGAGCGAACCGCTGATGCTCGTCGTCGGTCGGCTGCATGGCGGTGCTTCGGCCGGTCACGCGGCAACTCCTTCGGGTCGCTCGACGAGCCTGCCGCCGGTGAAGACAGCCCCGGCGCGGACGAGCGCGACCAGATGTGGCGCATTGACCGCGCGCCAGCGGGCCCGGGCCCGACTCGATCAGCTTGAACGCCGGCGATCCGGACGCCGGAGGAGAACAGGAGCCGGCCGATGGCGCGGTCGCGGACGAGGGGGCGGCGTTCGACAGCGCGCAGGTAGCAGCGATGCGCAAACGCAGCCGGAGGTCCGAGCTTGTGTCACCGTTCGCAGTGGACTTCTTCGCGTACCCGCTCAGATCGGTCAACGGCGCACCCGATAGCGCAGGTGAAGCACCCGGTTGCCTTGAATCACCACGTCAGGATCGTCCAACAGGTGCTGCGCGTGGACCGACCCGAAGTAGCGCTTGCCGGACCCGAACACGACGGGTACGACATCCATGCGCACCTCGTCGATCAGGCCCGCGGCAAGCACCTGGCCACCGACGTCGCCAGCGGCGACCTCGACCATGCGGTCACCCGCAAGCTCCTGCGCCTTGGCCACGGCTGCCTCGACGCCGTCGACGAAGTGAAACGGCGCCTCGGGGGCCCAGCCCTCGGGCATCGGCCGGTGCGACACGACGACCACGTGGTCGATGCCGCTCGGCGGCTTCCCGCCCCAGCCGTCCGTCAGGTCGAAGACGTGGCGGCCGACGATCGTGACTCCGATCTGGTCCCAGTACGTCCGGGTGTAGTCGTAGGACGTCTGCGACACCTTCAGCTCGCCGCTCTCGTCCAACGGGACGTCACCGCTGGACAACCAGTCGAACAGCGGTCCAGGCTGGTCATTCTCGTCCGCGACGAAGCCGTCCACCGACACCGAGCTGTACATGACCACCTTGCCCACGGGGCTCTCCTCTGCTTTGGGGTGCCCCCAAATTAGCGTTTCGTGAGCTGTCGCTCTTGTAAGAAATCAATCGGCCGGCAGCGGCCAGCCGTCCAGCGCGTGGCCGGGATGTTCGCGCAGGAACCGCCGCCGGACTTCGACGTACCGGGTCGGCGTGAGCCCGGTGAACGCCCGGAACTCGTGGCCGAAGTGGGCTTGGTCGAAGTAGCCTGCGCCACCGGCGAGGTCGCCCCAGTCGATCGGTCCGGCGGGGTTGATCGCGAACACGGTGGCGGCGAAACGGTAGGTGCGGGCCAGCCGCTTCGGCGTGACGCCGATGAGCTTCTTGAACCGCTGTGCCAGATGAGTGCTGCTGACACCGGCTGCCACGCTCAGGTCGCCGATCGCCACCGCCCCGCTGGTCGCCGCGATGACGCTGCTCGTATGGCGGACCAGCCCCAGGCCGGCGGTCTCGCACAGCCGTCGCATCAACTCCTCCTCGAGCAGCGTCAGCATCTCGTGCGGTCCGTCCGCCGTGGCCAGCCGGTCTCGCAGCTCAGCAATGGCGGGCCGGCCCCAAACCTGCTCTACCGTCACCGGCCGGTCACACAGCTCGGCCGCGGGCATCGGCAGGAACGGCGCCAGCCCCCAGGGCTTGACGTGCACACCGACGGACCGGGTCCGGAGTGGGTAGCCGAACTCCAACGCGCGGGTGGGCATGGTGACCACGCAGCCGTCGGCGTACTGGGCCGTTTCGATGTCGGTGCCGGCGCGGATGCGGAACGGCGCCCCGAGGTTGACGATGAGCAACGCCGACGGCATCGGCGGCAGCGTCAGCCGGGCGTACGGCGTCGCACCCTCCAGGTAGTAAAGGTCGTCGATCAGCCTGTCCAGCGGCGGTCGCGGCACTCTGGACACGTACTCCACGCCCACAGTATCGCCGACATCGAGCGCCGGGATGGTCCAGCCGCGCTGCCGCCGGAACGGGCGAGCGTCCGGCGTTACGCAGTCGGCAGGTCGGTGAGGTCCAGGCGCCGGTCGATGCGCAGCCGGATCTCACCGTAGGGGGTCATGTTGGTGTGGAACAGCGGCGTGAGCCCGCGCCGGTCGGCGTCGGTGACCTGGCCGCCCCTCGGCTGGCCACCTGCTCGATCAGCGTGATCGCCGCCCGGTGGGGCTTCACCAGGCCCGAGCATTTCAGCCAGGCATTCCGCGGCCTCTATGGTCTGTCGCCGCACCAGTTCCTTCAGCAGTCCACGATCGAGCGCGCTGACTAAACAGGTGGGCGCTCGGGCTAAAGACATGGCCCGGGCACGGCTTGCATCCTCATGAAGTGAAGACCTCGCCGAAGCGAGAGAACGTTCGCCGACACGCAAGCGGCACCATCGATGTCGGCCTGTCGCTCGTGTTCGACTCAACGAGAAGGGGCGTAATGAAGTACCTCAGAAGATTGGCGGTATTGGCCCTGCCATTACTCGCCGTGATTTCACTGGGCTCTCCTGTGAGCGCCGCGCCGAGTCCCGCTCCGCGGTTAGTGACGCCAGGAGAGGACAACATGGTTTCGTCACCAGAAACCGATTCCCGGGCAACCGCCGCAGCGCTGGTCAGCTACATCCACAATACGAGCGCCAGCAACGGCGGCCTCGGAGCGATTCGTTGGCTCGACGGGGACTACGATGACCCTCGGGGGTTCGACGCGGTGCTGCCACGCGGCTGGCGCACGAACGTCGCATTCGGCTGGCAGCAAGCCGAGGCCTTCTACATCGGCAGTGAGCGCTGTGCCCACACCTGGTACTGGGACGGGTCTGCCTGGGTACGCTCTGCCTCAGTCGGCGCCGGAACGTGGTACGTCCCGCCGACCGGACAGAGCGTTTCGGGATGGATGGTTCAGACCTACGTCTGCTGATTCAGCACAGATCCTCCGAACGCATGAAGATGGCCTCCCCGGTAGCACTGGCGGAGGCCATCCGTGTGATAAACAACCCGCCTTGGCATGCTACTTACTGGAGTGCGCCGGAGGGTGCCGCCCGGAGTGAACCTGAATGGGCCGGCGATGCTACTCACCTGCCGATGAAGAGGACCGATGCGGACGCGTGCGTCCTGGCCAGGGTGGCCGACGGCGACACGGCCGCGCTGGCTGAGCTGTACGAGCGATACGGCGAGCCGCTGTTCGCCTTCCTGTTCCGGCTGGCCGGGGACAGAGGGACGGCCGAGGAGATCCTGCAGGACACGATGCTGGCCGTGTGGCGGTCGGCGGGGACGTTCCAGCGCCGGTCGAGCGCGAGCACGTGGCTGTTCGGGGTAGCGCGCAGGCAGGCGCACAACCGGTTGCGGCTGGCGACGCCCCGGCGGCCGCGGAGCTGTGCGAGCAGCGTGACGCGCTGCCAGGGCCGGAAGAACTGGCGGTCGGCGGCGACTGGCTGCACGCGGTGCTGGCTGGGCTGCCGCCGGCGCAGCGGGAGGTGGCCGTGCTTCATTTCGTGGTGGATCTGGCGCATCAGGACACGCCGAGGTGCTGCGAATCCCCGTCGGCACGGTGAAGAGCCGGCTGCACCTGGCCCGGCCGAAACTCAGGGAGTGCCTGAATGGACAGTGAGGCAGAGAGGGGCGCGCCGCCGGCGGAGCGGATGATTCCAGCGGTGCTGGCCGCGTCGGCGCTGGAGGGGGGCTCGGTGACGTGCGGGCGCACGCCGTACCGGCGCCGCGGCGGGCGTGGCAGCTGCTGGTGATGGAAGCGCGGCTGTTGCACCCCGGGGTGTGGGCGGCGTCATTCCTCGTGATGGCTGTGTGCGCGGGGTTCGCCGCGATGCGGGTGGTGGTGCCGGAGGTGGTGCTCGGGCTGAGCGTGCCGCTGGTTGCCGGGACGGGTGTGGCGGGGCTCTACGGGCCGGAACGGGATCGGGCGTTCGAGGTGGTGGCCGTCACGCCGACGTCGCCGCGGGTGGTGCTGCTCGCGCGGGTGACGCTGGTGTTCGGGTACGACCTGGTGCTGGCGCTGCTGGTCTCCGGGGTGCTGGCGGTGGCCGGCGGGTCTCCTGGGGGCGTGGCCGGGCTGGTCACGGCTTGGCTGGGGCCGATGGCGCTGCTGGCGGCGGTGGCCTTGCTGCTGTCGGTGTGCTGGCGTCCGGGCGGGGCGATCGGGGTGGCGCTGGCGGCGTGGTGCGTGCCGGCGCTGGCGGAGGTGACCGACGCGCCGGTTCCCGATGGCTATCGGGTGCTCTGGCAGAGCGGGCCGTGGACGATCGCGCTAGCCGTGGCGCTGGCGGGGACGGCCGTCGCGCTCGCGGGCCGTGTTGAACTCCTGCGGCGGGCCGGCGCTACTCACTGATCGTGAAACCTGTCGATCTCTGGCGGCACGAGGCCCGGCGGGCGGGGTTGCCCGCCCTGCTGGGACCTCCCGTGCTGGCCGTTCTCATTCTGCTTCTCGCCACTTTCGGCGCCCGGCTCGGCTCGCGTGAGGAGAACACCCGCTGGATGCTGATGGGCGCGCTGGAGATGGGCGTGCCGCTGCTGGCGGGGGTGGCCGCGGCCACGCTGCCCGGCCGCGATCCGGTGGCCGAGCTGCGGCTGGCCATCCCGCACGGCTATCGCCCCGCGCTGCTGCGCCGCCTGGCCGTGACGCTGGGCTGCACGGCCGCGTGCGCGGTGGTGGTCTGCGCCGCGCTAATGGCGAGCGGCTGGTGGACGTTCGCGTACGGCGGTGCGGCCGGGCAATTGGTGTGGCTGGCGCCCGCACTGTGGCTGGCGGCGCTCGGGTTCTTCGCAGCGGCGGCGCTGCGCAGCACCGCGGCGGCCACGTCGCTGGTGGCGTTCGTGTGGACCGGGGAGCAGCTCTTCAGCGGCGCGCTGGCGGACAACCCGGCATACCGGCTCCTGCACCTCTTCGCGACCACGTCATATGGGAGCAACGACTGGCCGGTCAATCGCCTGTTCCTGCTGGCCACCGCCGTCCCCCTGGCCTTCGGGGGCTGGCTGCTGCTCGGGAACACCGAGCGCGTGCTGCGAGGAGAGCCCGAATGATCGCCAGCCTGCGTTACGAGTTTGCGATGCAGGTCCGCCGCCCGTTGCTGTGGATCGTCTACGGCCTGGTCCTGGCCATGATGGTCGCTGTGCTGGACTACTGGTCGCTGGACCTGGGAGTGTACGAGGTGTCGGTGCCCAAGGAGGCGATGGGCGTCGCGGCGCAGATCATCGTCACCTTGCTGCCCATCGTGTACGGCTGCATGCTGGCCGACCGGCCATCGCGCGACAGGGTGCTGCGCAGGTGTCGGCTGCGCCGCCGGACCCATGGGCCCGGCCGGCCGAACCCACGCTGGAGGACGGCTACCTGGCGCTCATGGACGGCCGAGCTCCTTGAGCGAGCCGCCGGGCCGGACGCAGTCCTCCTGAGGCGGGCCCACCGCGGAGCAATGATCGAAACCTGTGGATCTGCCGGGAGGGGTGTACCTTCCCGGATCATCCGTTAGAGGTTTCGAGATAAGGCCGACGCGCCAACGTCGGTCGGGAAGGCACACCCGTGCCGCTTACCGTAGACCTCGGCCGGCGCGATCGAGGTGGTCGCGCCGCGGGTCAACGACAAGCGCGTCGACGAGGCCACCGGCGAGCGGCGGCGGTTCTCCTCATCCATCCTGCCGGCCTGGGCGCGTAAGACTCCCAGCGTCGGTGAGGTGTTGCCGCTGCTGTATCTGCATGGCCTGTCTTCCGGGGATTTCGTGCCCGCGCTGGGGCAGTTCCTCGGCTCCACCGCCGGGCTGTCGGCCTCGGTCGTCACGAGGCTGACCGAGACCTGGAAGGGCGAGCAGCGCGCGTTCGCCGCGCGGGACCTGTCCGGGGTGGACTACGTCTATCTGTGGGTGGACGGCATCCACGTCAACATCCGGCTGGAGGAGCACAAGCTGTGCCTGCTGGTGATGATCGGCGTGCGCGCGGACGGCCGCAAGGAACTCGTCGCGCTGACGGACGGCTATCGCGAGTCGGCCGAGTCGTGGGCCGATCTGCTGCGTGATTGCAAGTGGCGCGGGATGGGGGCGCCGGTGCTGGCGATCGGGGATGGCGCGCTCGGCTTCTGGTCGGCGCTGCGGGAGGTGTTTCCCCAGGTTAAAGAGCAGAGGTGCTGGTTTCACAAGATCGCAAACGTGTTGAGCGCGCTACCGAAGTCGGCGCACCCGGCCGCGAAGAGGTGTCTGGCCGAGATCTGGAACGCCGAGGACAAGGACCACGCCCAGGCCGCGGTGAAGGAGTTCGAGGCCGCCTACAGCGCCAAATATCCCAAGGCGGTCGCCAAGGTGGCCGACGACCTCGACGAACTGCTCGCCTTCTACGACTATCCCGCCGAGCACTGGGTGCACCTGCGCACGACCAACCCCATCGAGTCGACCTTCGCCACCGTACGGCACCGCACCAAGGTCACCAAAGGACCGGGCTCACGCGCCGCCGGCCTCGCGATGGCCTTCAAGCTGATGGAGTCGGCTCAGGCCCGCTGGCGAGCGGTCAACCACCCCACCTCGTCGCCCTGGTCCGCGCCGGCGCCACGTTCCTCGGCGGCAAACTCGTCGAACGCCCCGAAGAGACACCGGCTACCGAGGAGACCACGGTCGCCGCCTAAAGATCTCGATCCACAGGTATTGACGATTGCTCCATTCAGCCTGCGCGTCACACTTCACGAAGCCACAGGACTGGGACAGGCGGAGCGCCTCTGTTACTTGTGGGAATTCTGCCTTCTCGCAAGTTGGCCGGATCTCTGTTGACGCAACAGATCTCATTTTCTGATTTCTAATTTCTAGAAAATCAAAAAATGGTACGGTGCTGCGGTGACTGAGAGCGGTGTGGTGACGCCCTGCAAGCACTGTGGTGCGCCGATCGAGCAGCGGCAGGGGAGAGGGCGGCCCAAGGCGTACTGTCCCGAGGGGGACTGCCAAGCGGCGGCCAAGCGGGAGCGCGAGCTGCGACGGGCGACTCCCGGCTTGGAGGGGGCGCTGGCCAGGGCCGAGCAGTTGTACGACCGGATGGAGAGCGGCCTGGCCTCGGCGATCGAGCCGTTGGCCCGGGTGCTGGCCGAGGAGCTGAGCCCGGCCGGGGTGGAGGCCCGGTTGAGCGCCGTGCAGGCGGAGGCGCACACGCGCGTCGCGATCGCGCGCACCGAGCGGGAGCAGGCGTTCGAGCAGGTACGGCTGGCGCGGGAAGCAGCCGAGCACGCGCGCCGCGAGGCCGGGGCGATGCGGCTGCGGGTCGAGGAGGCGGAGGGCGAGCGCGACACCGCGCTGCGGGATGCCGAGCGGGCCCGCGAGCAGGCGCTGGCCGCCTTGCGGGAGGCGGCCAGCACCGAGCGGCAGGCCCAGCAGAGTGCTGACGAGGCCGGCCGACGGGCCGACCTGGCCGAGCGGCGGGCCGACGAGGCGCTGCAGCGGGCCGAGCTGGCGGAGCTGGCCAGGGTTCAGGCGGTGCAGGAGTTGGCCGAACGCGTTGAGGCGGCCGAAGAACGTACGAATGAGGCGGAGGCGCGGGCCGTACGGGCAGGGGAGGAGGCCGAGCGGGCTCGGGCCGAACGTGACGAGGCGCGCGCTGAGGTGGCGACGGCTGGGCGGGCGAGGCAGCAGGCCGAGCGGGAGCTGGCGGCGGCGCAGGCCAGGGCGGAAGCGGCCGCCCAGGAACGCGATCGAGCCGTCGCCCGTGCCGAGGGCGCCGAGCGGAAGGCGGCGGAGGCCGACCGGGACCGGGCCGTCGCGCTCAACGACGTGGCGCAGGCGCGCGAGGCCGCCGCGGCCGAGGTGACGGCCGCGGACCGGGCGAGGAAGGACGCCGAACGGGAGCTGGCCGCGATGGGTGAGCGGGTCAAGGAAGCCGAGGGCGCCGCTGCGGCGGCGCTATCGCGGGCCGAGGAGGGAGTGGCGGAGGAACGGGCCCGCGCCGACGTCGTCGCGGGCGAGCGGGATCAGCTGCAGGGGGATCTGCGGCTGGAGCGGGCGCGGCTGGAGGACATCCGGGCGCAGCTTGACGCCGCCCGTGCTGAGGCCGCCGAGCTGCGCGAACGGGCGGTGGCCGCCGAGCTGCGAGCCCGCCGGAACGAGTCGTGATTCGCTGGCCCGTGGAGGCTCACTACTGAGAGGGAGTGCCGACAACCAAGGTGCCACCAGCCGCCAAGTAGGGTAAGCAACAGTCCTTGAGTTGAGGGCACCGGATCCTCCTCACCCTGCACGCTCACTGCCTGCGAACTGCGTCTTCTCCCGTTTGCCAGATCGATCACCGCGCACCGAAGTAACTTCACTCTCGGTGAAGCTTCTGTCACAGAAGTGATGGAATGGCGGTAGGGCTGAAGTCGGGAGGTGTGGGTTGGCGCTGGGAGTCGTACGAGATCTACGCGAGCACCGAGCTCCAGGCAGCGAAGAAGATCTTGCCGCCTTCGAGACCGACGTGCTGGCGGGGTTCGTGCTGGCTCGCGCGTCGGCCGGGCTGACCGACAGCACTATCCGCAACGACGCCAATCATCTGGAGTTGATCCGGGACTGGTTCGGTCGGCCGCTGTGGGAGATGCAGCCCGAAGACGGCGACGTCTATTTCGGCAAGGTGTTACGAGAGGCCAAGCCCTCCACTCGCACCGGGCGGGCGGCGGCTCTGACGGTGTTCTTCCGGTTTCTGGAGCTTCGGCACAAGGTTGAGCTGCACAACCTCACCGGCCGGGTCGTCGAATGCCCTCTCGATGAGGTCAACCGACCACGGCTGTCCGTGGATCCGCAGCTGCGCGTCCCGCCGACCGTCGAGGAGATCGAGCAGCTGTTCGCCGGGTGGCGCGAAGAGCTGCTGAGCTGCCGCAAGTTCGCTCCAGCCGCCCGCAACTACGCCGTGGTCCGGTTGGTCGCCGATGTCGGGTTACGGATCAACGAGGCCCGGATGCTGGACCTGGAGGACGTGCGCTGGGAGCTGGGCCGGTTCGGCAAGCTGAACGTCCGCCACGGGAAGGGATCGCGCCGCAAAGGGCCCAAGCCCCGGTTGGTGCCCCTGATCAACGGCGCCGATCGCAGCCTGCACTGGTTCATCGAAGACGTCCTCGGGCTGTTCGAGCTCGACCTTTCCAGCCACCGCACCCCATTGTTCCCCTCGGAGCGGAAGAACGCCGAGGGCACCTGCACCCGCGCCACGGCGGACGTGTTCCGCCGAGCCCTGATCGACGCCGTCGACCGTCACCTGCCGTCCTGGTCGGGGCGGCTAACGCCGCACGTGCTGCGGCACTATTGCGCCTCTCAGCTCTATCTGGCGGGGATGAACCTGTTCGCGATCCAGGAGCTGCTCGGCCACGCCTGGACCGGCACCACGGCCAGGTACATCCACGTGCATGCCACCCATGTCGAAGACGCCTGGGTCACCGGACAGCGCCGCGTCGCCGATCGATGGAAAGGACTCACCCGATGAAATGGAACCTGCGCCTGGCGGCCGCGAACCGCGGGATCTGGAAGGCCAGTGAATTCCAGCGGATGCTCGCCGAACGTGGCCTGGTCATCAGCGCCGGCAAGATGTCGGGGCTGTGGTCGGGAAGTCCCAACGTGGTCAAGCTCGACGAGCTCGATGTCATCTGCACCGTGCTGGGCTGCGGCGTCGACGAACTGCTGATCCCCGAACCCGAGGCCGTCGCCGAGCCGCGCCACCATGACGATGACCAGAGCACGGCGGTTGGCCAAGACCGATTGGTGACCCCGCGCGCCGGCGCCGGGCGGTCGCTACCGCCTCGATGAACTGCGCTCACTGCGGCATCCCGTTGCCGGAAAAGCGACGGCGGAATCAGGTCTACTGCAGCAACTCCTGTTCAGCGTTAGCCTCCTACTATCGGCGCAAGAACGGCCAGCCGGTCCCGCCGCGCTGGCAGCACCCGGCGTTGACGGCCGATGATCCGGTGCTGCGGGCAGCGGCGCGTCATGCTCAGGAACTCGGCCAGATCAGCGGCTGGAATCCCTCGACCGCCAGATGTGTGCTCGATGGGCTGGTCACGGTGCTGACGGACCTTCCCGCAGGTGAGCGTGTCTTGCTCAGCGAGGTCCGAGCCCGGCCGCACCGCTGGGTGTCGCGGCCTCGGCTCGTCGAAGTGCTCACCGATCTGGATCTGCTCCACGACGACTCCGCTCCGGCGATCAGATCCTGGATTGACCGCGTCACAGGCTCTTTCGCTCCCGGCTATATCACTCCCGTCCGGCAGTGGCTGCTGGTCTTGCTCGATGGCGACACCAGATCGCGCTCCCGGTCCGCGTCTAGCATCTATGTCTACTTCAGTTGCATTAGGCCGTTCCTCGACGACTGGGCGGCGGGCTACGACCACCTGCGGGAGGTCACTCGTTCCGACATCCGCGCGGCGCTTGGACCGCTGAGGGGCTCACGACGCGCCACCGCGACCAGCGCCCTGCGATCGCTGTTCGGATTCGCCAGGAAGCGCGGCCTGATCTTCTCCAACCCGACGACCGGGTTGAAGGGTCGCCCGGCGGATTTCTCCCTGCTCCCGATGGCCGATGAGGAGATCCGGGCCATCGAGCAGCTGGTCGACGACCTGGCTGGACGAGTCATCATCGTCCTGGCCGCAGAGAATGCCGCTCGCACTGGAGCCATCCGACACTTGGAGCTCGACGACCTCGACATGGCCAACCGGCGAATCACACTCGCCGGCCTCCGCCAGCGACTCGGCGACCTCAGCCACCGAGCACTCCGCCGCTGGCTCCGCCACCGCCGCACCACCTGGCCGCATACCAACAACCCCCACGTCCTCATCAGCGACAAGACCGCCCACGGAACCGGCCCGATCAGCCAACAGTTCGTGACGCTGCGGATGAACCACATCGGATGCACGGTCGATCGCATACGCAAGGACCGCATCCTCCACGAAGCCCTCGCCGCGAGGGCGGACCCGCTCCACCTGTCGTTGGTCTTCGGGATCTCCCACAGCACCGCCGTCAGATACTCCGCCGTCGCCGAGCACCTGCTCTCCGACGAACTCGCCCAGGCACCCAACCACGATCCTGTTTGAAGAGCAGCCGGAACCCGCCGGAAAGGGGACCGAAGCGTGAGTGGTGATCGCTAAGGTGATCGTCATGGCACTGCTGGCTCGCCTCGACCGTTTCAACCGGCGGCACCCGTGGAGCCACAACGACCACTACGGCCGCTGGGTCGCCGACCGAGTGGCCGCGTCCGGGGCCCGCCACGTCCTCGACGTCGGGTGCGGCACGGGCAACCTCGCCGCTCTGCTTCGCCGACGCGCCGCTACCGTCACCGGGCTCGAACCCGATCCCGCGACCGCCCGCGCCGCGGCGGAGCGCTTCGCCGACGACCCCGCGGTCACCATCGTCCAAGCCGACTTCGCCGGGCGCGACCCGCAGCGGTGCTGGGACGCCGTCACCCTCGTCGCTGTCTTGCACCACCTCTCGCTGGCGCCCACCCTGCGTGAACTACGCGGCTGTCTCACCCCGGGCGGGCGTCTCGTGGTTGTCGGCTGCTACCGGGAGGCCGGGCCCGCCGACTTGCTTGCCGCCCTGCCTGCCATGGTCGCCAACCCGATCATGGGAGTGATCAAGCACCCGGCCCGCGCCAATGAGCCGCCCTTGCACATGACGGCGCCCACCACCGATCCGCAGGAGACCCTGGCCGACATCCGGGCCTCGGCCGCACGGGAACTGCCCGGCGCCCGGATCCGGCGTCGCCTGTTCTGGCGATACACCTTGGTCTATGACGCCCCCAACGGACGGAACGGGGCCTGACGCCCCGCCGCAGAGAAGCCACTAACCAGCCGAAACATGCCGGCAGGCCCCCTCTCCACATATTCCGGCTTGACTGCGAAGCCTCAGTGCTGGTCGAACTCTCCACGTTTTCGGCTCCCACAAACCGAACTGACGTAGGTTCCCGATGAAAGTCCTTCAGTCTGGCTGAACTCACGGCGAACGTGCCAGTAAGAAACGTGTCATGAGCCCCAAACGGCGTTGATCTTGCTGCGCATCCTGCAGGCCGCGCTCGTATACATCAACACTCTCATGCTGCAGGACGTCCTCGCCGACACCGAATGGGCCACGCTGCTCAAGCCCGCCGACCGGCGCGGGCTGACTCCGCTGTTCTGGCAGCACGTCCAGCCCTACGGCGAGGTACGGCTGGACGTCGCCAAGCGCCTGCCGCTGGGCGGTAGCACGAATTAGGACAGCGTCACGGTGATTCCGCGGCCGGCCTCTACCTGTCAACCGGCTACCCAACGCGAGAAGCCCGAGTCGCCGAGCCATGGCAACCTGAGATGACTGGCCGGACCGATGAGGCTTAGTTCTTCTGCAGCACCATCTGGAGCTCGATCTCGATCTTTACCTTGTCGGCGATGACCACGCCGCCACCCTCGATGAGGACGTTGCCGGTGATGCCGAAGTCGCTTCGGTTGATCTCGGTGGTGATATGGAAGCCAGCCCGGGTGAACCCGTACGGATCAGGGCCGATGCCGCCGGTTTCGGCCCTTAGCGTGATCGGCTTGGTGGTGCCTCGGATGGTCAGGTCGCCGTCGACCAGATAGGCGTCACCGTCCATACGTATGGCCGTCGACGTGAACATCATCTCTGGGTATTCGTCAACGCTGAGGAACCCACTAGAGCGCAGGTCCGTGTCCCGTGTGTCGTGGCCGGTATCAATAGAGGCGACTCGGATCGCGGCTCGGGCGGTGGAGTTCAGCGGGTTCTCAGCAGTGGTGACGATCGCCTCGAAGTCAGCAAATCGGCCGCGCACGTTGCTGACCATCATGTGGCGGACGCTGAAGCCGATCTCCGAATGGATCGGGTCCGCGTTCCAGGTACCGACCTGGTAGCCGGGGATTTGGACGACTTCGGGATTGTTCACGATGATGCCTTCCGGGAAGATGGAGCCGAGCAGTTCCTTCTGAGATCTCGGTTCCTGATAGGAACCGTCCCAGTATCGAAGCCGCTCCACAGCCGGACAAGCAGGCACATTGCAGTGCGTCAGTACCACGGAGGGAACCATGAGCCGAACGGCGAAGGACCGCCAGGTGACGGACAGCCAGACGAATACCGTATTGTCGCCCTACTGCCGGGCGCGGGATGTGCTCGACCGGGTTGGGGACAAGTGGTCTGTCTACGTCATCACCTTGCTCGGGGATGGCACCAAGCGGTTCAGCGAGCTGAAACGCGACATCCATGTGATCACCCAGCGGATGTTGACCGTAACGCTGCGCGGACTGGAGCGAGACGGATTTATCAACCGCACCGTCTATCCCGTTTATCCCGCCCGGGTCGAGTACTCCCTGACACCGTTGGGCGCATCCCTCCTCGACACGCTGCGTGCACTACTGACGTGGAGCATCGACCACGTCGACCGCGTCGACGAGGCCAGGCAACACTACGACGATGCGGAACCAACTGATCGGTAGAGCGCTCCTGCCCCTCCCACCCACCGCTCGGCGTCCTCGGGCCCGACGACAAACGGCATGATGCACATCGAGCCGTCAGCCTGCACACCAAGCCCCCCGCAGCAGGTCAGCCGTATCCAGGCCCCTACGGGCGCTCGACGTCGTCCAGGCCGGACAGGTCGCCGTGGTAGGTGATCGGGGGCAGCATCGTGCTCCCCCTACGCCGAGACCGGCTTGTCGGGATCGAGATGGCGGTAGATCGTGGCGCGGCTGACCCCGAGCCGGTCGGCGATCTGCAGAACGGTGTCCTTGGTCGGGCGCCGGGCAGCGACGTGGCGTCGCCTGCCGGTGAGGGTCACGTGCTGATCATCGTCGTCCGCCGAACTCCCACTCGTGAACTTCGATAGCGGCATACCGGTCCGGGGTCAGGACTGTGCGGGCCGTGTCCGGGCCCTGCGCCTGGACCAGGGCCGCCGTGCCCAGCCAGGTGGCGCCGTCGTCGGACGACAGCGGCCCGTAGGCGATCAACTCGTCCCTCCGGTCGGGCGGTGGGACGAGGTCGGCGGCCTGTCCGGAGGCCAGACCCAGCACCAGATAGCGGTTGCCGCCTTCGCGGCCACCGGGGAAGTCCCACATGGTGCGACCCAGCACGTTGCGCCACCGGCGCAGCATCACGTCACGGTACACGCCGGCCTGGAAGTTGGGCTCGTCGAAGGCGAACGCCCGCGCGGCGGCGAGGTCCGGTAGGTCGACGATGTGCACGCTGCCGGTGGCCGTGTCGCCGTCGAGGGTCGGGCCGCGGGCGATCAGCTGCGCCGCGTATCGGTCCATGTAGGACCAGTGCTCCTCGGCGAGCTTCTCGCGCAGCGCCGCGGAGCCGGGCCGGTCGCGGTGGTAACAGAAGAATTCCATATTGTGCCTATTTATCATGATCGCGGCAGGAACGGGTGCGCCGGTATCGGGATCATCTGTGGTGCCGGTGCGCAGCCGAGAGGGCGCCGTACAAGATGGACGCCACCGGTTTGGCCTGCCGCTCGACGCCGTGCCGCTCGACGCCGTGCCGCTCGACGCCGTGCCAGTCGATGGCATTCCTCAGCGCTCCCTCGCCCGCATGATCTGCCACGGTAAGAAGGGCGAGCCTTACCACCACTATGAGCGCGGCTTTCAGAACCAGCTCGGCATACTCGACCTCGTCTTACGAACGTCTGGCGAACGCAGGCGAGCACGTCCGAGGAGAAGACCAGCGGCAAGCTCGCCACCGACGACCGGCCAGACCTCCCGAACGCGCTGGGCTACATCCGCGAGGGCGGCCTGCCGACCGTCCAAGAGGTCGACCGGCTCGGCCGCAACCTCCTGGAAGGGCGATCGTCCGCGGCGAATCCATCCGCACCATCTCGGCGTCGTCCACAAGATCCTCGCAGACGCCCAGCTCGCCGCCGCAGAGCGCGCACCGCTCGCTAGCCGGGCGTTCTGTCGCGCTCGCGTCTTCGGGCTAGGCTCTGGGCTTGCCCTGCGTGAATGTCGCCTACCCATTCCCAGCCGGGCTTGGCCGATGGGCCGAGCCGCGGGTCGTCGGGAGCGTGGCCGTCCCGCAGGGCATGCACGTACGCGCGGTCGAGTTCGATCCGTGCGCGTACCTGATCGGCTCCGCCGACAGACCCGTGACCGGGGACGACGACATCGACGTCGCCCGCCACGCCCTCGAGCAGCCGCAGCCCGACAAGGTACTCCTCGATCGGGTCGTTGGTGCCGTTCAGGTCGTCGAGCATCGGAATCAGGACATCAGACAGCATGTCGCCGGCGACGAGAACCCCGCGCTCCTCGACCAACAGCGCCGCATGGCCCGGGGCATGAGCCGGATGCTCAATGATCCGGACTTGAGGGCCGTCCCAAGGAATCCGCGTAGTTCCGGCAGGCAACCCGGTAATGAGGCCGAACAGGTCCAGCGGTATCTCATCGGCGATTTCCGGCGGCAATCCCTCGGCGACGCGCGCCTCCCAGCCCGCGTTCGACCGCAGATCTCGCATATGAGCCGCACAGCGGGCTGTGCCGTAACGGGGCGCTTCGCCGAGTTCGGCGTGCCAGAGCACGTGATCCCAATCAGGGTGCGTCGAGAAGCCTGCCACAACGGGCCGGCCCAGCTCGCGAAGGTCGTTCGCGAGGCAGGCCATTTCGGAGCCTTGTATCCCGGGGTCGACGAGCAACACGCCGGCCCGGCCTTGCACGACAACGGTGTTGTTCTGCAGCAACTCGCTCTGATGGACCAGCACACCCTCCGCGACCTGCCTCAGCACGAGATCGCCTCCTTCGCGTCCCGGATGGCGTAGCGATGCATCGTGACGCCCTGCTCGAACGATCGCTGCTCCAGCAGGTCGAGATCGGTCGGCAGGTCGTAGTCGTCGAACAGTGGCCTGCCGAAGCCGAGGATCGCGGGATGGGTGAAGAGCAGCAACTCGTCAAGAAGCCCCGCCCGGAGCAGCTGCGTCGCAAGCGCCGCGCCGCCCACACTGATGCTGCCGTCGGTCTCGGCCCGCAGGGCGGCGAGCCGCTCGATCGCGTCGTCTCCGCCGATGATCCGGGTGTTGTGGTCGGCGCTGCGGCGGGTGCGGGAGACGAGCACCTTGGGCTTGGCGGTCCAGATCTCACCGTACTCACGCATGACATCCGGCAGCGACGCGTCCTCCTGCGCCCGCGGCCAGTACTCCTCCATGACCTCGTAGTAGGCCCGGCCGTGGACCATGAGCGCGAGCGCCCGTGTCTGCGCGTTGGCCTCGCGGTGCAGTTCCTCGTCGATGCGCAGCCACTCGCCGGCGCCGTTGTCCCCCGGAACTTGCTCGATCCGCAGGTCGAGGGATACCTGCATCGAGTAGACGAAGCGACCCATCAGCTCCTCTTCCAAAGTGATTGCATTCTGCAACTACTATATTGGGAGCGAAATACCTGTCAAGGAGGAATCGTGGAACCACGGTCCGGGTGTCCGATCAACGCCGCCGTCGAGGTGCTCGGAGATCGCTGGTCGTTGCTCGTGCTGCGCGACGTCATCTTCGGCGACCGCCGTTACTTCCGGGCGCTGCTCACCGGGTCGGTCGAGGGCATCGCCTCGAACATCCTCGCCGACCGTCTCGTACGGCTCGTCGAGGCGGGGATCCTCACCCGCGGCACCGCCGTGCGGGGGCAGCGCGCCCGCTACAGCCTCACTGAAGCCGGCATCCAGACTCTTCCGATCATGTACGCCCTCGGCAACTGGGGCCTCGACTGGCGCCCGGGCGGCGACGAGGTCCGGAGCCGGCAGCTATTCATGCGCGATGAGGGTCCGGCGTTCATCGAGGAGCTCATGGACGAGCTTCGCGTCCGCCACCTCGGCGCTCCGCCGAAGCCGCACGACGGTCCAGGTCCGTTCGAGCGCCTCGACGCCGCCTACGCCGCGGCCGCCGAGCGAGAACGCGTCGACTGACGGTCGGGCGCGATCGGGATGAGCAGCAGCGGGGTCGCCAGCAGGAGCACGCCGGCCAGGCCGATGGCCGTGCGCGGGCCGAGTAAACCGCCCAGCATCCCCCATACGGCCGTCAGGAGCGCGGTCGAGGCCTTGGTCGTCACCGACCAGGCGGACAGCGTGCGGGCGACCCGGTCGTTCGCGGTGCGCTAGACGGTAGGTGGCGTAGACGGGGTCGAAGACCCCGCAGCAGAAGATCAGCCCGAGCTCGACGCCCATCACCAGCAGCAGCCCTCCGGCGCCCGGCCCCAGGAAGGCCAGCCCGACGGGCCAGATCGCGCACGGCGTGAACCCGAGGTGCCCGAGCATCAGGACGGCCAGCAGCGCGTCGATGGCCAGCACCAGGCCGTTGAACAAGGCGGTGTTGAAGAACAGCGGACGCAGCGTACGCTCCCCAAAGCCACCCGAACTGCCGCCCCAGCCGGTGCCCGCTCCGCATGCCGACACTCCTCGCCGCTCCGCCGCACTGGAGCGGGACCTCGGCGTGCGGCTGTTCAGCCGCACGCCGCGCGGCGCCGAGCTCACCATCGATGGGCAGGCGTTCCTGCCCCACGCCCGCGAACTGCTGCGCGTCGCCGAGCGCGCGGTCGCGTCCGTCCGCGCCGTCGCCGTGCCCGGCCGGCCCCTTCCCGAGCACATCGAGGCCGTCCGGGTGCTGGACGAGCCAGCTCCTCACCGGCCCCGCCCACGCGCTGGCGTCCGCCCGTTCGGTGACCGTCGCCCAGCTCGCCGGGCACCGGATCTGGATGCCCGGCATCGTCCCCGGCACCGAATGGGCCGCCTACTACGACGACCTCGTCGCCGAGTTCGGCCTCACCATCGAGGCGACCGGCCCCAACTTCGGCTCCGACGCCCTCCTCGACACCATCGCCGACACCCCCGCCCTGGCCACCTTCATGGGCGGGCAGACCCGCCTCGTCTGGCCCGCCGGCCACGGCCTGCGCCGCATCCCGGTGACCAACCCCATGCCCGTCTACCCGCACTCGCTCCTGTGGCACGCCGCGGCGGGCGGCGGCTTCACCATGCGCAGGGGGCGCACACGGTCGCGACGAAGCTCCGCAGCATGCGCGCGGACACCGGATGCGTAACGTCCTCCAGAGCGGTCAGAGCCGCCCGGTGGGCGTCATGGCAGGCGGTCACGGCCAGGTCCAGGGCCTTCGATCGGGCGTCCGGGTCACCGGCGAGAAGGTCGCCGGTGATCCCCGGGAGCGCGTCGGGGATGGCCGAGAGCCGTCCGGAGAGCATCCCGGGCAGCGCGACGTCGAGCCGGGTCCGCTCGCCGCGCACCGCCAGGACCTCTTCGGCGTGCAGGAAGGCGTGCCCGCTGTGGTTGCCGAAGTCCCGCAGCGCGCGGATGGTCTCGGGCGACGCTCCGCCGAGTTGCGCCCCGATGCGGGAGGGGAACTCCAGCAACGCGGCGAACACCTCTCCCGCCCGCGACCGGCCGGCCGGGTCGATCCTGGCGGAGCGGAGCGCGGCGAGCTCACCCAGCCAGTCGGCGAAGGACCACGACACCTCCGGCGCCGAGGCCGCCACCAGCCGCGATGCCTGCGCCAGAAGGAAGTCGCCGGCCAGCACGGTGCTGGCGACGGCCCAGTCCACCCGCCTGCCCGGTGCCGCGCGCGGGGGCATCGGGCCGAGGAAGGCCAGCGCCCCGAGGGTGGCGAGCTCGATCGCGGCGGCGAGGGTGGCGGAGGTGGCGTCGGGCGGTCTGCCACCGGCCAGCAGAGCGGCGAAGAACGGCACGGCGGGCCGCAGCCGCTGGTGCGGGGCCTGTTCTCCGGCGATCAGCAGGCGGGCGATGAACGGCCATTCCTTACGGACGGTGCTGACCGCGACCTCGTCGCAGGCGAGCAGGAACGGCCCGAGCAGCGCCACGTCGGGTGCGGGCAGCGGCATCAGATCGGCGGCCGTCAGCCCGGAGAACCCCTCCGGCATCAGCACGGCCCGCCGGACCTTCGCCGAGACGGGCCGCTCGTCGCCGGCCGTGGCCACGAGGACGCGCCAGGCCAGGTGGTAGCGCCGGGCGGCGTGCGTCGCCGTCTCGAAGTAGCCGACGAACGTGGCCGACAGCCGCCGCGTGTAGGTTCGCCCCGCCGCGCCCGGATCGTCCGGATGATCGGCGATAGCGCGGGCGGCCAGCAGGGCGCTCTGCACGGCGTAGCTGAGCCCTTCGCCGGTGAAGGGGTTGACCAGTCCGGCCGCGTCGCCGACCAGGAGCCGTCCGTCATGGACGCTGTGCTCGGGGGCGAAACCGCTGTTGAGGACTCCGGTGACCGCCGGACCGGCGGGCAGGGCCCCGGCGAAGCGCGGATCCTCCTCGGCCAGGACGGTCAGGGCGGTTTCGAGGAGTTCGTCAGGGTCGGCGGGGCCGAGCCTGGAGGCGCCGATCGTGCAGGTGCCCGGCTGCGCTCCCGGCACCGCCCACACGCACGTGGGCCGTTCGGCCGGGTCGATGGTACGTGGCGCGGGCAGGGCCAGCACGATCGAGGTGATCAGGCCCACCCCGCTGTACGGTCGCGCGCACAGCAGGCCGGTGGCGTGTGGCGTACCGGCCGAGGGAGCGCCGGTCGCGACCACGAGATGGCGCGCCGACACGGTGGTGCCGCCGGTCGACGCGTGCCAGACGCCGTCCCGCCGTACCGGATCGGTGACCAGGCCCGGCAGCCGGGTGGCTCCGGCGGCGGCGGCGATCCGGCGCAGCCCGTCGACGAGGTGGCGCCGACCGCACACGGCGTTCACGGTTTCGGGCAGCACATGTCCGCCGCCCTGCCCCAACCGCAGCTCGACATTGTCGATGACGCGGGCGTCGACCTCCTCCAGCGCGCCGAGAGACGCCAGGCCGTGCAGGGCCGCCCCGCTGAGCACGAGGTCGTGGTCGGCCTTCCCGTCGTCTTCTCCGGCCAGCACGGCACGCAGGCCGTGACGGGCCAGCTCGGCGGCGGTGATCGCGCCGGCCGGACCCGCGCCGACGATCAGCACGTCGGCCGCGAGGTGCGCGGTCACCGGCGGGCCGGCAGGAGTGCGGCGGCGAGCGTGACCAGGCGGTCGCGGGGGCCGCCGGCGGGCAGCTCCTCCAGGGCGGCGAGCGCCTGCTCGTGCCAGTCGGCCGCCAGCCGTGCCGCGGCGTCGAGCCCGCCACGGTCCTGGATGAGGGAGTAAACCTCGGGCAGGTCGTGGGTGCTGAACGACGGCGACAACAGCAGCGTGGCGAGTTCTCCGCCGCTGTCGGCTCGCAGCGCGTACAGGGTGGGGGCGCCGAACAGGCCCAGCGCGTGGTCGGTGCCGACCGGCTTGCCCGCGCCGTTCGGGCTCAGGTCCAGGCAGTCGTCGAGGATCTGGAACGTGACGCCGAGCGCGGCGCCGAACCGGACGAGCGCGCCCGCCTCGCCCGGGCCGCACCGGCCCTCGGCGGCGCCGAGCAGGCAGCAGAGCCGGAACAGCTCGGCGGTCTTGCTCTGTACGAGCTCCAGGTAGGCGGGCAAGGGGAAGGCGGTGTCGAAGGCGCGTTCGACGTCGAGCAGCTCACCGTAGGCCAGCTTGGCGACGGTCGTGCTCACGGCCCCGGCGACGCCTTCCCCCAGGTCGGCGGCCTCCGTGCCCACCAGCGCGAAGCAGGCCAGCCCGGCGAGCATGGCCTGTTCGGTGCCGACGGCCGTGTGCGCGGCCGGTGCTCCCCGGCGGGTCTGCGCCTCGTCGATGACGTCGTCGTGCAGGAGGGAGGCCAGGTGGATCAGCTCCACCACCGCGCCCAGGCGTACCAGCCGGTCGGGATCGGCCGTGCCGAAGCTCGCGCAGGCGGCCAGCAGCCGGGGCCGGACGAGCTTGCCCGGCCCTGCGACGAGCGTGCGCACCAGGCCCCGGACCGGCTCCGGCAGGTCATCGGCCAGGAGCAGGAGCCGGTCGTTCACCTGGGCGGTGAAGGCGTCGGGTGGTGCGGCAGCAGGGGTCGTGGTGGTCATCGCGGCATTTCGATGGGCCCGTTCGTCTCGATGCTGGGCACCGCGGCGATGGCGTCGTAGACGATCTTGTACACGTCGGGGCGGTTCATGTAGGCCAGGGCCTGCCTCCGGTTCATCCCCAGAACGGGCAGCAACGCCTCCTGGTAGAGCTTGAGGGCGAGCGTGGTCTCCTCTCCCGTCAGCACCGACTGGCTGAGCCCGTAGATGACGAAGCCGGCGTCGTCGAGGTGTTCCTGCGTGACGACGGCGGTCGAGTTCGGGTCGGCGAGCACCGAGGCCATGAAGTCGTGGTACTTCGTGTAGTACTGCGAGGCGTAGGAGAGCTCCGACCCTGTGGCCTGCTTGCCCTTCAGACGGTCGACCACCGCCTGCTGGTTGATGTAGGGAAGGCGGATCAGGAGATTGCCGACCAGGCTCTGCGCCAGGAAGTCGTCCCGGAGATCGTCGGCGAGGTCGTTGTCCTCGGTCAGCGGCAGGCGATAGTAGTTCCCGACGGTCGCGAGGAGCGGGCATGGAGTCTCTTCCTCGGGCTCGACGAACGTGGAACCGTCGCCGCCCACGTACACCGCCGAGCCGGAGTCGCCGGGGCTGCCGAAGCTCTCCGTGGCGATGAGGTCCGTGAAGAGGATCCACCCGATGGGGGTCAGGATGTTCGACTCGACACCGGTGGCGGTGATGGTGCTGGAGCTGTAGCCCGAGGTCCTGCCCACCTTCTCGATCTTCGTGTACGCCTTGGGCGCCACCACCGCCGCCGCCGGGGCGGCCACCAGTTTGCCGTTCGAGTCCTTGACGGCCAAGGACACGTTGAGCGCGGCGAGCGTCTTGTCCATCCTGGTGATCAAGCCGGTGCCGTACGTGTCGCCCGCGGTGAAGAGGCCGACGACCGGGTGGTCGGCCGACGGCGGCGGCATGCGGTCGAGCGCGGGCTCCAGGGAGAGACCGGACTGGTCGACGAGCTCGGCGATGGCGGCGTCGAGGCTCCCCCCGGCGGGGACGGGGGCCATGCGCTTCACCGTCGCGATGACGTCTGTGGCCTCGGTGCCGCCGTCGTAGGTGCCCGGCTGGATGATCTTCTCGCCGGGGGAGGCCAGACCCATGCGCCCCACCACGTGGTTGTTGGACAGCAGGCACACCTTGCCGTCCTTGTTGTCGAGCACGAACAGCCCGAGCGTTCCCGCGGTGTTGCCGTCCAGGGTGTTGGAGATGCTGCAGCCCGGCCGCGGCGGCCGCATCCGCCCGGTGATCACGTCGGCGGTCCTGACACGATCATCGACCCGGCCCATGGTGAACGGGCCGGCCTGGATCACGTCCACCTCGTAGGGGACCCCGTCCACCTCGACGGTTCTCGGCAGCAGCCGGCGGTTGGACACGAGCGCCGCGGGGCGCTTCTTGGCGACCATGACCACGACCGCGGGCTCCTCGGTCCACTGCCCGTCGCGGCGGCGGAATCCGATGCCGGCACCGGTGACGTTGGGATCGGCGCCGAAGCTGTCGAGGATCTTCCGCTTGCCCCGGTGCAGCCGGTCCTCGGTGTCCTGGCTGAGGTTCATCGTGTCTCCAGGCGCTGAAGGACGTCGGGCTGCGCGCCGCGCTCGTGCAGGTCGGCCAGCCCGCCGATCCACACGGTCGCGGGGCTGTCGGAGGCGGGGTCGAGATGGCGGGCGACGGTGGCCGCGCCCAGTGCGGCGAGCGCGATCAGGCCCTGCCGCTCGGCGGGCGCCGCCGTGGCGGCGGCCCGGCCGATGCCGGCGAGCAGCGCCGGCCGCGGCGCGGCCAGCAGACCTTGGGCGATGAGCAGGTCCGCCCCGGTGCGGACCTGCGCCAGCCGGGCCGGTTGCAGCCGGGCCTCGGCGTCACGTAGCCGGGAGGCGGTGACACGGCTGCTCGCCGTGCCCCGTTCGCCGAAGCCGGGGACCTCGATGGGGTAGATCGCTCCGGCCTTGGCCACCTGCAGCGCCATCTTCCGCTGCTCGGACGACAACCTCTCGGCGGCGGAGGCCGAGGTGGGCACGGTCATGCCGATGATCAGGGTGGATCCGGCGGCGCCGGACACGCGGAGCATGGTCCGCCGTGTCACAGGGACCGATCGAGGGGGATGGTCGCGCATCAGCCGCTGTCTCTTTTCTGAGGGGGACAAGACACATGACTGTGCGTCATGATCACCGAGAAACGTAGCTTGATCATGAAACCATGATCAAGAGATTTCGGTCACCGATTTGCGTTTATTTCAGGACAGAATGGCGATTCGGCGGACCAGAACGAGACGAGAACGGTGCGCCATGCAGACACCTCCTGGGCCACGCTCCTCCGCCGAGATCCGCGCCTACCTGAGAGACCGGCTCAACCAGGCACTTCGCCGTCCTGGCATGTTCGGCGGAGAGATGACCCTACGACTGCTGCTCGATCACCTGACGTACGCCGAACGCGATGACGCGGCATGGGCGGAGGAACTCCGGGTGCTGGAAGCTCGGGGCGCCCGCGACGCGCTCGGTGTGACCGGAGCGTTCACGACCGTGGTGGCCGGCGACTACGAGTCCGGCGTCGCCTCGATCTACGCGGAGTTCGTCCGCGATCGCGGCTGGCTGGACATCGACCGAACGCTGACGACTGCGGAATACGCCTCCATACGCCGTGAAGTGGACGCCTGGGTCGCTCAAGATCGTACGCTCACCGAAGTGCGGGAGACGTTCGGTCCGCCCTCCGTCCTCTTCGGCGGCGGCAACGCCCTCTACGGCAAGACGCTCGCCTACGCGACCGAGCGGGTGACCCAGCCGATGGTCTTCTTCCATCTCTGGAACGGAACCGATCCGGAAACCGGGCCGACCTGGCCACCGGCCTACCACGAGCCCATCCTCCTGGCCGTCCGCCGCGGTAGGGGACCGTTCAAGGACACCTTCACCTTCACCCCGCGAGGAAGCATGCGCCGTCCCGGCGCCGCATAGCCGGAGCCGCGCGACGGACTCGCCGCCCACGCGGCGACCGTCAACTGCCCGCGCATGTCAGCCGGCCGAGCTCAGTCCCGCGGCTTGCGCCAGGTGATGCTTTGACGCGCTCCCCAGCCTGACGGCCGAGGATTCAGCCTGTGCCGCTTAGGCGGCACTTCTGTGGCTACCTGCTTCGCCGACCGTGCCGCCCTGGCCGCGCTGACGCGCGGCCGGTCTGGTCTTAC
>NZ_BMNH01000010.1 GCF_014646355.1 Nonomuraea cavernae | reverse complement strand
CGGGCCGCCGGTCGCCGGGCGGCGGCGCACCGCGCTCGGGCGCGGTGGGCCCTCGGTCGCCGGGCGGCGGCGCCAGCCGCACCCGGCCCGCGCCGGCCGGGTAGGGCACCGGCGTCCAGATCTCCTCCAGCACGCCCGCGACGGCCTCGCGCAGGTCCCACGGGTCGCCCACGCCTCCCGCCGCCAGCAGCGCGCGCAGCAGCTCGGCCGCCTGGGGACGGTCCGCGGGCTCCTTGGCCAGCGCCGCCTCGACGGCGGGCCGCAGCAGCGCGGGCACACCCTCGACGCGCGGATCCTCGACCATGATGCGGCGGGCCAGCACGTCGGCCTCGCCCCCGCCGAACGGATGGCAGCCCGTGGCGGCGAACGCCACCAGGCAGCCCCAGGCGAACACGTCGGACGCAGGCACCGCGGGCCCTCCGGTCAGCCGCTCGGGCGACACCCAGCCGGGGCTGCCCATGACCTGGCCGGCCTGGGTGTGCGCGGCGAGCGTGTCGACGTCGCGGGCGATGCCGAAGTCGATGACGCGGGGCCCGCCAGTGGACAGCAGCACGTTGCCGGGCTTGAGATCGCGATGCACCAGCCCGGCGTCGTGCACGGCGACCAGCGCCGCCGCCACCCCGAGCCCCACCCCGTAGGCCAGATCGGGGGTGAGCGGGCCCCGGGCGGCCACGACCTGGGAGAGCGCCGGGCCGGGGACGTATTCGCTGACCAGGTAGGGACGGTCCCGGTCGGTGCCGTCCTCGACCACCGCTGCCGTGCAGAACGGGACGATTCGCCGGGAAAAAGTGACTTCTTCGGCGAAACGGGCGCGCAACGTGGGATCCTTGAGGTGCACGGCATGCGGCGTCTTGAGTGCGACCAGACCGCCCCTTGGGTGCTCCGCCAGATAGACCACGCCCATGCCCCCGGTGCCCAGCCGGCCCAGCAGGAGATATCGGCCGATGATCACCGGGTCGCCCACCGTAAGCGGCCTCACGCCTGGAGGCATGTCGCTCGAACCACGCGCCATCCGAGTTTCGCCTCTCCTGTCCGGGACACGGCAAAGCACACTGTGGCCTCATCGGACGGGCGTTTCCGCATGACCTCCGGAAGGGGTATCAGTGGTAAGGCGTTCGTACCCCTGGAGTGAGTAAGGGCTGTGGCCTGGTGGTCTGAAGTGGTGTTTCGCCCCAGACGTGCCGCACGGGAACGATCGACCGCGCGCACCCCGGAGAGATCAGCCGAGGGCGGCGGCCTCCTCGGCCTCCACCTGACGGTTCCAGTCCTTCTTCACCGCGCGCCAGGCCTCGTCGTCGACCCCGGCACGCCAGTAGCCGGAGATCGACAGCCGCTCCATCGGCACCCCGCGCTCGACCCTGAGGTGGCGCCGCAGTCGCTTGACGAACCCCGCCTCGCCGTGCACGAAGGCGTGCACGTCGCCTCCGGGGAAGGCCAGCGCGGACACGGCCTCCACCAGCGCGTCGCCGAGCGGGCGGTCGTTGCGGTAGAGCCAGGAGATCTGGACGTCGGCGGACGCGCCCAGCTTCAGCTCGTCGCGGGGGCCGTCCACCTCCACGAACACGTGGGCCGGCACCCCCTCGGGCAGCGCCTCGACGGAGGCCGCGATGGCCGGAAGCGCGCTCTCGTCACCCACCAGCAGGTGCCAGGCGGCCTGCGGGTCGGGCGCATAGTCGCCTCCCGGCCCCAGCATCATGATCGCGTCGCCGGGGACCGCCCCCGCGGCCCAGGGCCCGGCCAGCCCCTTGTCGCCGTGGTGCACGAAGTCGATCGTGAGCTCCAGCGTCTCGGGGTCCCAGGCGCGCACGGTGTAGGTGCGCAGCCGGGGCCAGACCTCGCGCGGCATGGTCTCACGCACCTGCTTCACACTGAACGGGGTCGGGTAGTCGACCCCCTCGTGCGGGAACACCAGCTTCACGTAGTGGTCGGTGAGCCCCCGCGTCGCGAAGTCGCGCAGGCCGTCACCGCCCAGCACCACGCGGATCATGTGCGGCGTCAGCCGCTCGGTGCGCAGCACCACACCCAGATGGTGATCCCTCGGCTTGTCGGTCATCGCACGACTCCTCGCGACTGGTTAGGTATACCTAACCTACCGCGCGTCCGGAGTCGCCGTGCGATCTCCGGTCAGGCGGCCGCCGTCTCCCCCCGGGACGAGCCGTCGGCCACCGCGGCGAGGAAGTCGGACATGTGGCGGAAGGAGTGGCGGGCCTCCGGCAGCACGTCCGCCAGGATGGGGAAGACGTGCGGCATCCGCGGCCACTCCTCGTACGTCACCGGCACGCCCGCCTGCCGGGCCCGCAACGCCGCCCGCCGCGCCTCGTCGCGGAGCACCTCCGTCGACCCGGTCACGATCATCAGCGGCGGCAGCCCCGTGAAGTCGCCCAGCACCGGCGACACCAGCGGGTCGTGCGGGTCCAGGCCCGAGGTCCAGCGGCGCGCCAGCCAGCGCACCCGGCTGGCCGGCAGCATCGGGTCCTGCCAGCGGTTGGCCCGGCGTGGGATGTCGGTCAGGTCGGTCCAGGGCGACAGGCAGATGGCCGCCGAGGGCAGCGGCACGCCGCGGTCGCGCAGCGCCAGCAGCGCGGCCAGCGTGAGGTGGCCGCCGGCGGAGTCACCCGCCAGGATGATGTCCCGCGCGGCGTGCCCGCGCTCCAGCAGACACGTGTACGCGTCCAGCGCGTCGCTCAGCGAGTCGGCCAGCTTGTGGATAGGGCCCTGGCGGTAGTCGAGCGCGAGCACGGGCCGGCCGGCCACCGCCGACAGACGCCAGGTGATGGACCGGTGCGTCTTCGGCGAGCAGAAGAAGTAGCCGCCGCCGTGGAAGTAGAGCAGCACCTTCGACTCGTCCAGCTCCTGCCCGGCACGGACCCACTCGCCGCCGCACGCTCCGGAGCTGTGCGGCAGGATGCCGACGTGCTCGGGCGCCGAGTGGGGCACCATCAGCACGAGGTCACCCAGGCGGGAGGCGCAGTCGAGGGCCAGCGTGTGGCGCATGAGCAGGCTGGAGACCGGCTTCAGCGTGCCGCGCATCAGACCGGTGAGCGCGCGCGCCTGCCAGCTGAGGGGGTAGTCCGGAGTGACGTCCCTGTCGATGTGCATGCTCGGTCCTCCGAGGAATCCTTTCCCCGCGGAACGCTGCTCTACTCACAAGTATGTATCTCATCGCTTACCCGGATGTTTCGGGCATGTATCGCGTGCCGGTTCCGGGTTGTCATCTCGTTGCGCGAGGTGGGCCGGGCGCGGACGGCACGAGGGATCAGTAGTAGCCGCCCTGCGGGCTCTCCTCGTAGTCGTCGTCGAGGTCGTCATGCTGCCGCGCCCACCGGGAGGGCATCAGCACGGGGATGAACAGGGCCACTCCGAGCAGCGCGAACGTGCCCGTGGAGAGCAGCGTCTTCGCGCCGGATCCGGCCTCCCTGACCAGTTGGTTCACCGACGGCTGGTCGGGGACGAGGGACAGGGCGCGGTTCATGTCGAGGGCGTACACGACCGTCCACGCCAGCAGCGCCATCGCGGGCAGGAACGTGGCCAGCGGCGAGACGCGGCCCGCCACCACCAGGCCCACCACCAGGCCGACCGCGGCCATCGCGCCGAGCGCGATCCACAGCTTCTGCCCGCCGGCGGGGGCGGCCTGCGCGTTGCCCAGCGCCTGCTGGACGGCCCATCCCCCGCCTCCCACCACGGCCGCCGTGACCACGATCCCGATGAGCAGACCAGCGAAATGCCGCAACGTTCTCACCCCAAGTCGACGTATCGGCTCGACCTTAGCGACAAAAGCCGTAAATCAACCAGGTATTGGGCAGCTTGCCGGTAGCCGTCCCATCGAGGGGGTGCGCGTGAGATCATGTGGCACACTCATGCGCGCCGAACTTCCCCTGAGGCTCGCGCGGACGGCCGCCTTCGCCGCCGTCTGCGTGACGCTCGCCGCGCTGGCTCACGCGGTGAGCGGCGGCTCCACGCCCGCTCCGTGGGTCGCGGCGCTCGGTCTCGGCGCGGTGTTCGCGCCGGCCCTGGCACTGGGCGGCCGGGAGCGCTCGACCGCCACGATCAACGTCGCGCTGGTCTGCGCGCAACTGGGGCTGCACGAGTTGTTCGGCGGCGACGACGGCACCGGCTACGTCGCGGCCCACCTCCACGGCCGGGGCTTCGGCAACGACGTCGGCATGCTGCTGGCCCACCTGACCGCCACCGCCCTCACCGGCTGGTGGCTGGCACGCGGCGAGGCCGCGCTGTGGGCGACGCTGCGCCGCCTGGTCCGCCCTCTCGTCCTGCTTTGGCCGCCGCCCCTCCCCCTCGCGCGTCCGGCCGCCACCGTCGTCGTGCGGGCCCGCGACGTCCCGCCCGATCCGGCGCTGCGGCACTCCGTCGCCAGGCGTGGTCCTCCACTTCCCGCCTGATCGCCGACCCCCGTTACTTCCTCGACCAGTCAAGTGGAGATTCGCCATGTCCTTCGTTCGCCGTGCCGCGACGGTGCTCGCCGCCGCCACCGCCGTCACCGTCGGCCTCTCGCTGCCCGCCCTCGCCCACGTCACCATCAACCCCGGCACCGCCGAGCAGGGCGGGTTCACCAAGGTCGCCTTCCGGGTGCCCAACGAGCGCGACGACGCCTCGACCGTGAAGATCGAGGTCTCCTTCCCCGTCGAGCACCCGCTGGCGTTCGTCTCGGTCAAGCCGGTGCCGGGGTGGAGCGTCAAGGTCACCGAGAGCAAGCTGCCCTCGCCGGTCAAGACCGAGTACGGCGAGCTCACCGAATCGGTCAGCAAGGTCGTCTGGGAGGGCGGCAAGATCGGCAAGGGCGAGTTCCAGGAGTTCGAGGTGTCCATGGGCCGCCTGCCCGAGAGCGTCGACCAGTTGATCTTCCCGACCAAGCAGACCTACTCCGGCGGCGAGGTCGTCGACTGGTCCGACGCGCCCAAGGCCGACGGCACCGAGGCCGAGCATCCCGCCCCCCTGCTGAAGCTCACGCCCGCCGCCAAGGAGGGGGCCACGGCGCCCGTCTCGGCCACGGGCGCGGCTCCCCAGGTGGCGCGGGTGGCCACGGTCACGGCCGCCTCCGACGGCACCGCCCGGGTGCTGGGCGGCGCGGGGCTCGCGCTCGGCGTGATCGGCCTCGTGGTCGCCGCCCTGGCGCTGCGCCGGCGCCCCGCATGACAGACGGACGGCGGGCGCCCGGCCGGGGCGCCCGCCGTCCGCGGTGCCTGCCTCACTTCTTGAACGTGTCCTTGATCTTTTTGCCGGCGTCCTTGACCTTCTCACCCGCCTGCTTGACGCCGCCCTTGGTCCGCTCGGCGCGGCCCTCGGCCTGCAGCCGCTCGTCGTCGGTGAGGTCTCCGACGTTCTCCTTGGCCCGGCCCTTGAGCTCCTCGGCCTTGTGGGCGAACTTGTCGTCGGTTCCCATGTGGGTGCCTCTCTCTCGTGGTTGCGTTGGCCACGACACCCCTATCCGCACAGGTCAGGAGGAAACGTCCGTCATCGCCGGGCACCCGTCAGGAGGTGATGTCCTTGCCGGAGAAACGCGCCCAGGCCACGGATCCGGACAGCACGATGTAGGCGCCGAAGGTGAGCAGCCCCTCCGCCATGGCGCCGGTATCGATCGGGCTGCGCAGCGCCCCGTCGAAACCCGTCCAGCGCGCCGGCAGCAGATAGTCGGCCAGGCCGTCGAACTGCGGGATGGCGCGCAGCACCTGCGAGACGATGACGATCACCATGGTGCCCGCGACCGCGCCGATGGACACCTCGGTGAACGTCGACAGCGCCAGCGCGACCGCGGCCAGCGCGGCCATCCCGGCGCCGACGTAACCGACGCTGATCAGGATCCGCAGCAGCCCCTCGGCCACCGGCACGGTGGTGCCCGACAGCAGCGTCACCGGCCCGACCGGGAACATGATCAGCCCCGTCACCAGCGCGGACAGCGCCACCACGGCCGTCACGGCGAAGGAGAAGACCACCGCGTTGAGGTACTTGACCGCCAGTAGCCGGGTGCGCCCGGCGGGCGCGGCCAGCAGGTAGCGCAGGGTCCCGGTGCCCGCCTCGCCGGCGATCGCGTCGCCCGCGACCATGGCGACCGCGACCGGCATCAGCAGCACGACGAGGAAGGACAGCGAGGCGAACGTCAGCATGAGGCTGTTGCCCGCGACCGACGTCACGATCCCGCCCAACTCCGCGTCGGCCGCGACCAGCCGCAGCGCCACCCCCATCACGACGGGCACGCCGGCCAGCACCCCGAGCATCACCAGGTTGCGCGGGCGGCGGAAGGTCAGGCCCAGTTCGGAGCCGAGCAGCCGCCAGAACGCCGAGGAGGAGCGCCGCGGCGGCACCGCGCCCGCCGGCGGCTCGGGCGGCCGGCGCTCGGTGGCGCGCGAGGTCTCGGGCACCGGCACGAGCCCCGGTGTCGTGCGCGTCCGCGTCTCAGCCGTCGACATCGAATCCCTCTCCCGTCAGTCCGACGAACACGTCCTCCAGGCTCGGCCGTACGACCGAGAGCCCTCGTACGGCGACGCCCTCGCCGACCAGCGCGGCGTTGACCCGCTCGGGCGCGTGGCCGCCGAGCTCGGCCGTGACCTCCGCGTCCGTGGCGCGCACGTCGGCCAGGCCGAGCGCGGCGAGCACCCGCGCGGCGCCGGCCGGGTCGGGCGTCTCGATCCTGACGCGGCTGACCTGGCCACCGCTGAGCGAGGCGATCGTTCCCTGCGCGACCAGCCGGCCGGTGCTCATGATCGCGGCGTGCGTGCACATCTGCTCCACCTCGGCCAGCAGGTGCGAGGAGACGAAGACGGTGGTGCCGTCGGCGGCGATCTCCTTGACCAGCGCGCGCACCTCGCGGGTGCCCTGCGGGTCGAGCCCGTTGGTCGGCTCGTCGAGGACGAGCAGCTCACGCGGCCCGAGCAGGGCCGCGGCGATGGCCAGGCGCTGGCGCATGCCGAGCGAGTAGTTGCGGTAGCGCTTGCCCGCCGCGGCGCCGAGCCCGACCCGGTCGAGCGCCTCGCCGACACGCCGCCTGACGGTGGCGCCGGAGGCGGTGGGGTCGGCGGCGTCGAAGCGGCGCAGGTTGGCCTCGCCCGACAGGTAGGGGTAGAAGGCGGGGCCCTCGACCAGCGCCCCCACCCTGGGCAGCGCGCCGGCCAGCGGCAGGCCGAGCAGGGTGTGCTCCCCGGCGGTGGGCGCGACGAGGCCGAGCAGCATCCGGATGGTCGTGGTCTTGCCCGAGCCGTTGGGCCCGAGGAAGCCGTAGACCGAGCCGCGCGGCACGTCGAGGTCGAGGGAGTCGACCGCGACCTGGCCGCCGCGGAAGCGCTTGGTCAGGCCGCGCGTGACGATGGCGGCCCCGGCGGAGGGCGGGGCCGCCCCGAAGGGCGCCCCCGCTTCGCGCGTCATGACGGTCACCTGGTGCCCGCCACCCGGACGATCTCCTCCGGAGTGACCGCGCCGGCCAGCAGGCGGCCGTCGTCGGTCAGCAGGACCGTGACCAGCTTGGTGGTGATCAGCTTGCCCGAGCCCCACGTGCCGCTCACCGGGGTGGCGGACTTGAGCACGTTGTCCAGGAGCGCCTTGGCCTCCGCCGGGTCGCCCTGGCCGCCGGGCGCCTCGGCCGGCAGCGAGCCGAGGTCCGGCATCGGGGCCACCACCACGCCGCTCCAGCCCTCGCCGACGACCTTCAGGTCCTTGGCGGCCTTGGCGTCCCCGGTGTGCTCGCCCGTGTGCTCGCCGGCCTTGCCGTCGGAGATCACCTCGCCGAGGGTCTGCTCCTCAACCTTGGCGCCGGCGGGCGGGGTGAAGACGAAGTTCTCCTCGGCGGGCGGGGTGAACGTCACCTGGGTGAAGCCCACCTCGAAGGCCGGCTCGGCCGAGCCCTTGGCGTACACCTGCACCCGCAGCGGGACGTAGGTCTCGCCGTCGAGCGCCAGGCGCACCTCCTGCACCAGCGAGGCCTCGGCCTTCGGCCGCAGCACCAGCTGGTAGGCGGGACGGCCGGCCACCTCGGCGGTGTTGGTGACGCCGATCGCGGTGTGCTCCTCGGCCTTGGCCAGCACCTTCGCCGCCGCGGCCTGCGGGGTCAGGTCGGACGGCGTGGGCGCGGGCGTGGCCGGTTCGTGCGCCCAGCCGGCGCCCGCCTTGATCTTGATCTTGGTGGCGGTGTTGCCGTCGCTGTCCCAGTACCAGGCCTCGTCGCCGTTGACGATGAGGTTGGTCTCGTTCATGTGGGTCGGCATCGCCACCCTGAGCCTGTCCTGCGCGCCGTACCAGACCTTCACCTCGTGCGAGCCCGACAGCAGGGCGAGCGGGGACTCGCCGCCCATCTGGGGCAGCGCGGGCAGGCCGAGTGACGCGGTCTGCCGGACGGTGCCGGACATCGGCAGCGGGCCATCGGTTCTCTCGACGGCGGCCACGGCGTCGGCGAGCAGTTGCTGTGCCGAACGCTCGGGCAGCGCCGGATCGCCGCTCACCGCGGCGACGACGGGGCCGGCGCCGATCGCGGCTCCGATCACGGCGGCGGCGGCGATCGGGACTCCCCACCTCACGAACGTGCCTTTACGCATCTCACTCCTTAACGGTATGTCGATGACCAGAGCCTGCGTGATGCATCCTTAGGCGAACCTGAGACAGCCTGAGACCCCTCTCAGCCTTCTCAGCGTCGTCTCAGGGCGGGAGCGGGAGGATCGGGGCCATGAGAGTGCTTGTCGTCGAAGACGAAAGGCGGATGGCCGCCGCGTTGCAGCGGGGGTTGCGGGCCGAGGGCTTCTCCGTCGACCTCGCCCACGACGGCGAGCAGGGGCTGCACGAGGCCAGGCACGGCGACTACGACGTGGTGGTGCTCGACATCATGCTGCCCCGGCTGTCCGGCTACAACGTGTGCAAGCAGTTGCGCGCCGAGGAGAACTGGGTGCCGATCCTGATGCTGTCGGCGAAGGACGGCGAGTACGACATGGCCGACGGGCTCGACCTGGGCGCCGACGACTACCTGACCAAGCCGTTCTCCTACGTGGTGCTGGTGGCCAGGCTGCGCGCGCTACTGCGGCGCGACTCCGGGCGGCGGCCGGCGGTGCTGGCGGCGGGCGACCTGTCGCTCGACCCGGCCCGGCGCAGGGTGCTGCGCGGCGAGAGCCCGATCGAGTTGACGCCCCGGGAGTTCGCGCTGCTCGAATACCTGCTGCGCAGGCGCGAGGAGGTCGTGTCGAAGACCGACATCCTGGAGCACGTCTGGGACACCTTCGACACCGATCCCAACGTGGTCGAGGTGTACGTCGGCTACCTGCGGCGCAAGATCGACGTCCCGTTCGGCCGCAACTCCCTGCAGACCGTGCGCGGCGCGGGCTACCGGCTGGCCGGCGACGGTGGCTGACTCCCCCTATGCCTGGTGGCGGCGGCAGGGGCTGAGGTTCAGGCTGACCGTGGTGGCCGCCACGGTGCTCGCCCTGGCCCTGGCCGTGTCGGCGTCGGTGCTGCTCACCGTGCTCGACCGGACCCTGATCGACACGGTCGACGACTCGACTCGGGCGCAGGCGCAGACCGTCCGGGTGCAGGCCGACTCGGACACGCTGACCACCCCGATCACCACCCACGACGGCACGATCGTGCAGGTGATCGACGCCGCGGGCCGCATCACGCACGTCACCTACGGCGCCGACCGGCTGGTGCCCCTGCTCGCCGCCCACGACAGGGAACGGGCGCTGCACGAGGGCAGCGCGACGTTCGTCGACGGCCGGCCCTACGCGATCCCGGGACCACTGCGGGTGGTGGTGCTCCGCGCCGACCGCGGGCAGACGGTGATCGCGGCCCGGCCGGTGGGCGAGATCCAGACCAGTCTCGGTACGGCCGCCAGGGTGCTGTTCGTGGGCACGCCGCTGCTGATCGTGCTGCTGGCCGCGGCCAGCTGGCTGATCATCGGCCGGACGCTGCGCCCGATCACCGCGCTGCGCCGGGGCGCGGCGGAGATCACGCACACGGCCAGGTCGCGCCGGCTGCCGGTGCCCGAGTCGCGCGACGAGGTGCACTGGCTGGCGACCACGCTCAACGGCATGCTGGCCCGGCTGGAGGAGGCCGAGCAGCGCCAGCGCGCGCTGGTCTCCGACGCCGCCCACGAGCTGCGCAGCCCGCTGGCCAGCATCCGGCTCCAGCTGGAGGTGGCGCTCGGCCATCCGGAGGGGCAGGACTGGCCGGAGACCGCCGAGGGCGTGCTGGAGGACGCCATGCGGCTGTCGCGGCTGGCCGAGGACCTGCTCGCGCTGGCCCGCCTCGACGAGCGCGGCGGCGTGCCCGCCAGGAACGAGCCGGTCCAGCTCGACGAGGTGGTCCGGCAGATCGCCGAGCGCCACGGCGAGGTCAGGCTGACCGTGTGCGACCCGGTGCTGGTCCGCGGTGACACGCTCGACCTGAGCAGGGTGCTGACCAACCTGGTGGACAACGCCGTGCGGCACACCTCGTCCAAGGTGGAGGTGGCGCTGACCGCCGACGGGGTGCTGACCGTGACCGACGACGGGCCGGGCATCCCGGAGGAGGACCGGGAGCGGGTGTTCAACCGGTTCACCCGGCTCGACTCGGGGCGCAGCCGCGACGAGGGCGGCGCCGGGCTGGGTCTCGCGATCGTCCAGGAGACCGTGCGCGCGCACGGCGGCGTGGTGAGCCTGGAGGACGCCGGGCCGGGGCTGCGCGCCGTGGTGCGGCTGCCCGTGGCCGGGTGACCCCGCTCAGCTGAGGCGGGCCAGCTCGGCGAGCGCCGTCGTGGCCGAGGCCGCGTCGTGCACGCGGAAGACCCGCGCGCCGAGCAGGGCGGAGATCGCCAGGGTGGCGATCGTGCCCGCGTGCCGCCGCTCGACCGGCAGCCCGCCCAGCGTCTCGCCGACGAAGTCCTTGTTGGACACGGCGACCAGCACCGGCCAGCCCGTGGCGGTCATCTCGCCGAGCCGGCGGCTGACCTCCAGCGAGTGGAAGGTGTTCTTGCCGAAGTCGTGCGCCGGGTCGATGAGGATCGACTCGCGCGGCACCCCGGCGGCGACGGCCCGCTCGGCCAGGGCCGTGGTGTAGGAGACGACGTCGGCCACCACGTCGTCGTAGGCGATGCGGTGTGGGCGGGTGCGGGGACGGACCCGCCCGGCGTGCGCGCAGACCAGCCCGATGCCGTGCCTGGCGGCCACTCCGGCCAGGCCGGGATCGACGCCGCCCCAGGTGTCGTTGAGCAGGTCGGCGCCGGCCCTGGCGACCACCTCGCCGACCTCGGCCCGCCAGGTGTCGACGCTGACGAGCAGCCGGGGATGCCGCTCGCGGACGGCCTCGACCAGGTCGGCGACCCGGCGGATCTCCTCGCGGGCGTCGACCTCGTCGCCGGGACCGGCCTTGACGCCGCCGATGTCGACGATGTCGGCGCCGCCCTCGACCGCCCGGTCCACCGCCTCGATCGCGGCGTCGAAGCCGTAGGTGCGGCCCTTGTCGAAGAAGGAGTCGGGCGTGCGGTTGACCACGGCCATCACGGCGTGCTCCCCCGGGCCGAACTCCCGGCCGCGCAGGCGCAGAGTGCTCATCATCGGCGAGCGTACCGCGCCGCCCGCGACGGGGTACGGCAGGGCGGGCGCGCGCCGATGGCGGGCTTCGTGCGGGGAAGGGATCACGCGGCCCCGCGTGGCGGGGCGTGAGGAGGGAGCGGGCCCGGCCGAGCGGTCAGGCGGCGGTGCCCTTCTCGGCGGTGGACAGGAAGTCCTGGGCGATCAGCGGCAGGCGGCGGCGGGCGTGCACCACGGCGATGACGCGCCGCACGGCCGGATCGAGCGAGCGCACCACGAGGCCCGCCCTGCTGGCCTGCTCGGCCATGCCCCGATACCACAGCAGGGACGCCTGGCCGCTGCGCGCGGCCTTGAGCCAGCCGTTGCGTTCGTCGGTCTCGAGCACGACCACGGGGTTGACGGCGTACTTGCCGAACATCGCGTCGAGCTCTCTGCGCCGCACGCTGCCGCGCGCGGGCAGGGCCAGCCGCATGCCGTCGAGCCGGCCCATGGGGACGGGACTGGGCAGTTCGAGGCCGGGCGGGGAGATCAGCACGATCTCCTGGCGTTCGAGCGGGTGGGTGACGAGGTCGGTGGGCACCGGCAGATCGGTCAGCCCGAGATCGGCCCGCTGCTCCCTGATCGCGCTGACGACGGCCTCGCGGCCCTCGCAGCGCACGATGTGGACGCGGACGCCCGGATGCTCGGCCGCGTAGGCGGGCAGCAGCCGCCCCGCGAGGCCGGGTTCGAGGCTCGGGGTGGAGGCGATGCGCAGCTCCGCCTCCGCCGATCCGGTGTGGTTGGCCAGGCCCTCGATCTCGCGGACGGCGTCGAGCGCCTCGCGGGCGAGCTTGACCACCCGGCGGCCCTGTGCGGTGACCACGACGCCGCGTCCCGAGCGGGCGAAGAGCGTCATGCCGAGCTCGCGTTCCAGATCCCGGATCGCGCGCGAAAGCGCAGGCTGCGCGATGTAGAGCGACCTGGCCGCGTCAGTCATGGTGCGGTGCTCCGCAGTCGCGACCACGTAGCGGAGCTGCTGGAGGTTCATGCTGAAGAAGCTAGGACAACGCCTGCCGCGCGGTGGGGAACATAGCGGAGATCACCTCGAATGATTTCGGACTGTAACCGAGCGCTGTCACATCCGTGACGGGTGATAAATCAGTATGCTTCTGCCCCAAATTTGACAAAGGTCCGGGGAGCGACCACACAAGTCGCTTAATACGGACGAACGACCACAGGGGGCGACATGGTGACAGGCAACGGGCAGCATCCACCCCTGCCACCAGAGCCCGGACAGCCCCAGCGGCCACGATCCCTCCCGTGGCCTCCCCCGGCGCAGGGGGGAGCGCGGCCCCAGAGTCCGCCTTACCAGCACCCCTACCCGCCCGTGCCGCAGGGGCAGCCGTACCAGCAGCCCTATCCACCACAAGGGCAGCCCTACCAGCAGCCGCAGGGCCGGCCGTACCAGCAGCCCTTACCCGGGCACCGGGGGATGCCCTACCCGCAGCAGCCCCCGCCCCCGCCCCCGCCGCCTCAGGCCTGGCCGCCCTCGCGCCCGCCGACGCCGCCTCCGCCGCCCATGCACGGGCCCTATGGGCAGTGGCCGCCACCCCCGCGCAGGAAGTCGGGCATGGGGGCGGCCGGGATTCTCGGGATCGTGTTCGGCTCGATGGCGGCGCTGTTCGTGCTGATCGTGATCGGCTCGGTGGCGTTCAAGGACTCCTCCCGGTCGGAGACCACCAACCCGGTCGCGATCCCCAGCTACACGCCGTCCGAGCGACCGAGCGAGCGCGACGACGACGACGGCGCGACCGGCAGGCCGACCCGGCGGCCGACACAGGACACCACGGTCACCCCGCCCAAGCAGGTCACGCTCGACACGAGCCTGAAGAACAACACCCTCTACCGGGCGGGGGCGCTGCCCAGGGTCGGCTGCCGGGCGGGCAACGCGAACATCTTCAACCACGCCCAGCTCAAGGCGCTGATCCTGAAGACGGGCAAGTGCATGGACCGAGCGTGGGGGCCGATCCTGCGGGAGCAGGGCATCGACTTCAGCCCGCCGGGTTACGCGATCGCGCAGGGGCGCGGCCGGGGGGCCTGCGGCGACTACCCGTCGGCGGGGTCCATGGTGCCGTACTACTGCCCCCGCAACAACACGATCTACGCCTCCACCTCGGCCATGTCCAAGGGCAACGGCAACGCCCTCGGCTACGGCCAGATCATCACGTGGAACGGCGGGATCATCAGCATGATGGCCCACGAGTACGGCCACCACGTGCAGAACCTGTCGGGCCTGATGAACTCCTGGTGGTCGCGGACACTGGAGTCGGGCAACAGGAGCGGGAAGCTGGCGCTCAGCAGAAGGCTGGAACTCCAGGCCACCTGTTTCGGCGGCATGTGGATGCGGTCGGTGGCCACGTCCTACCCGATCGGCGCGGCCAACCGCAGCCGCCTGTTCTGGTTCTACAGCCGGCTGGGCGACCAACCCGGTCACCCGCGGGACCACGGCTCCATGGTGAACAACAACCGGTGGTTCAGGCAGGGCTGGCAGAAGAATCAGACGTACCAGTGCAACACCTGGATGGCGCCCTCCTCGACGACGTCCTGACGGTCACGCCAGGTTCATCTCAGCTTGGGCACATGTCTTTGATGTCCCTATATGGGGACTAGAATCCTGGCAATCTTGTGCTCAAACGGGGAGCAGAACCAAGTTTTGCCTGGCAGGCGTTAAGGAGCCGGTGTGAGCAAGCGCGAAGGGGCGGGCACCACGCCGGGGGGCCGGAAACGACGCTCCTCACGCCGTCCTCGTGCGGCGTCGGGCGCCGAGTCCGGCCCTCCGGCGCCTCCTCCCGCCGAACCCGGTCCACCAGCCGCACGGCCGCCCGGCCCGCACCCCGGCCCCCAGACCAACCCTCAGGCCGGGCAGCGGACCGCCCCCCAGGCCGGTTCGCGCCCGGGCCGAGCCGGCGCGCCGCCCCGCTTCGCCAAGCCGCTCAACGCCGGATCCATCCTCGGCTGGACAGCACTGTCCGCCATCGTGCCCGGCGCCGCGCACCTGCGCGCCGGTCACCGGCGCACCGGGCTCGCGCTGCTCGGCGTGTACGCCGCGCTGCTGCTCGCCGCGCTGGCCTTCGCGCTGACCCGCAACGCGGACAACGTCGGCACGCTGATCAGCAACGGCTCCCTGGTGACCGTCATCACCCTCGCCTCGCTGGGCGCGCTGGCCTGGTTCGCCCTGTTGGTGACCTCGTACGTGGCGCTCAACCCCAACCGGCTCAACCAGCAGGGCCAGATCGTCTCGGGCATCGCGGTCGGCATGCTCTGCGTGACCGTGATGGCGCCCTTCGCCCTCACCGCCAACACCGTGCTGACGGCGCGGGACACGCTGCACCAGATCTTCCGCAGCGGATCCACCGATCCCGACGTCGCCCCGGTCAAGAAGGAGGACCCGTGGAACGGCAAGGAGAGGGTGAACTTCCTGCTGGTCGGCGGTGACGCGGCGGGCAACCGCACCGGGGTGCGGACCGACAGCATGAACGTGGCCAGCGTGCACATCGCGACCGGCAACACGGTGCTGTTCAGCCTGCCGCGCAACCTGCAGCACGTACGCTTCCCGCAGTCCTCTCCGCTGCACAAGCAGTTCCCCAACGGCTTCATGGCCGAACTCCCCAACGGTGGGCTGCTCAACGAGGTCTGGCAGTACGCCAACGATCATCCGGACATCATGGGCGGCCACAACAGGGGCCCGCGGGCCCTGATGGACGCCGTCGGCTTCACGCTCAACCTCAAAATCGACTACTACGTCCTGATGAACATGTACGGCTTCGCGGACCTGGTGGACGCCATCGGCGGCCTGACGATCCGCGTCGAGCAGGACGTCAAGTGGGGCGGCACCTTCGGCACCGCGGGCACGATCAAGGCCGGCACCCGCCGGCTGTCAGGCGAGGAGGCCCTGTGGTACGGCCGCTCCCGGGTCAACAGCGACGACTTCTCGCGCATGGGCCGGCAGCGCTGCGTCATCGGCGCGTTCGCGAAGCAGGCCACCCCTGACAAGATCCTGCTGAACTTCACCAAGATCGCCGGCGCGACGAAGCGCCTGGCGCGGACCAACATCCCGCAGGAGCTCCTGGAGCCGTTGGTGGCCCTGGCCCTCGATGTGAAGGGCGCCCGGATCACCAGCACGCAGTTCGTCCCGCCGGACTTCTGGCCGGGGTCGGCCGACTGGGTCAAGATCCGCCGCGCCTCGGCGAAGGCCATCGCCGACTCCCTCAGGCCCCGCCGGGCCCGTACGGCCGACGTGACGGCCTCACCGGGGAGCCCCTCGGCCGCGCCCACCGCGACCCGGACGCGGGTCGCGGTGCCCAGCCAGACCCCGACCCGCAACAGCCAGAAGACCAGCGAGTCCCTGGACGAGCTCTGCGGCCTCTGACCGGTCTGACCCGCCCTGGTCCGACGAAGGCCGGTCAGGCAAGGGCGGGTCAGACAGGGGCGGGTCAGACCAGGGCCGGCCTTCGGGGCAGCAGGGCGAGGGCGCCCAGGTAGAGGACGGCGGCCACGATCAACAGCCCCTGGTAGCCGATGACCAGGGCGAGGTACTCCAGGCACCCGCCCACCATCGCGCCCAGCAGGTTGGCCCCGAACGAGGTCGTCGCGTCGGCCGTCTCGGCGAAGCGCTTGGCGAACACCACGTTCGCCGCGAAGATCGGCAGGAACGCCACCGTCACGGCGGCCACCGCCCGCAGCGGCAACGGCAGCGACAGCAGCCAGGCGTTGGGCACCAGCCAGGCCAGCGCCAGCCCGCCGAGGAGCACGGCGTACATGACCGGCAGGGGCGGGGTGCGGAAGCGGCGGGTCACCTCGACGGCGGCGAGGACGGCCACGAGCACCCCGGCGAACACGATCGCGTTGACCACCCACGTGGTGCCGAACAGCAGCGCGAACCCGGTCACGCTCTTGGTCTCCAGCAGCATGAAGGCCACGCCCAGCAGGAACAGGTCGGCGTACGGGCGCATCCGCCGGTAGGGGCCGGCCACGACGCGCACGGCCAGCAGGCTGACGGCGAGGATCAGCCCGAGCGTGATGAGGTAGATCGGCGGGATGTCGCCGTCCTTGAGGTAGAGGAAGGGCCGGTCGTCGAGCGCGGGCGGCGGCGTGCCGGCCGTGGCCCCGGCCCAGGGCGCGGCGCAGCGCTGGGCCTCGGGGGTGAAGCCGGCCGTGATGACGGCCTGCTGCCCGGCGGTGCTCACCACGTCGACGCACGGCTTGTGGCCGAAGGCGCTCTGCACGGTGGAGGCGAGCCGGTCGACCAGCCAGGTCTCCCGGTAGTAGTTGTACATGGAGAACGCGCCGCCGGGTTTGAGGTGGGCGCGGGCGGCCCGCATCGCCTCCTCGGTGAACAGGTAGCTCTCCAGCCGCAGCGAGCTGGCCCCCGACACCAGCGTGAGCGAGTCGGGCAGCGCGAACAGGATCAGGTCGTAGCGCCTGGAGGTGCGTTCGAGGAACGCCCGGCCGTCGGTGACGTGCGTTGTCACGCGAGGGTCGTCGTAGGGGTGGTCGGGGTGGGTGGAGCCGCCGAGCTCGCGCAGCTTGGGGTCGATCTCGACGGCGTCGACGTGGCCGGCGCCCTTGGACAGCGCGATCGCGACGTCGGTGCCGCTGCCCGCCCCGACGATGAGCACGTCCTTCGGCGGGCTGGTGACGCGTTCGTACGGCAGGCCGTACTGCCGCTCCCATTCCAGGCGGGCGGCGGCGGGCACGGCCTGCTGGTGCGGGATGCCGTTGACGGCGATGTCGGTCACCGGCACGCCGAGCTGCTCGAACTGCCGGAAGGTCACCTTGTAGTAGGGCGACCACAGGGCGCCGGCGGTGAGCGTCTCGGCCAGCAGCAGCCCCACGACGGCGAGCGACGGCACCACCACGAAGCCGAGGTAGGTGACGAGCGGCCGGGGCACGAGCAGCAGCGCGTAGGCGACGGCGGCGATCAGTCCCCAGAAGATGGGCGGCGCGCTCAGGAACGACAGGGCGGTGAACGCGGCGATGCCGGTGAGGCTGCCGATCAGGTCGTAGCGGTAGGCCTCCAGGCGCGGCAGCTCGGGGAAGCAGCGGCCGACCAGCTCGGCCGGGCCCATGAGGACCAGCGCCGCCGCGCAGAAGATCACCGGCAGGATGAGCCAGGCGGGCGGCCCGGTGGTCGCCAGGCTCGTCCAGTAGAGGACGCCCTCGGTGTCGCGGTCGACGGTGACGGGGAACGTCAGGACGACGATCACCAGGCCGAACAGCACCACGGGCGAGTAGTAGGGCTGCCGCTTGGACCTGCCCACGCGCAGGAACCCGAGCCCGATGCCGAGGAACGAGCCGAGCAGCACGAAGTTGGTGAAGTAGCTCAGGTGCACGATGTTGGACCCGGTCCACCGGATCAGCGCCAGCTCCAGGAAGAGCATGAAGGCGCTGGCGAGGATGAGTCTCGGGCGCACCGCCAGCCAGTGGTCTCCGGTGCCGGCTGTGACCGTCTGCTGGGCCTGGAGCGTCATGGGCAATCACCGTAATGAACGGACCGGGAACACGGAAGCCTGACGCTCGGGAACGACCGACAAGCACTTCTGTCCGGATTAAGGCATCTCAGCAGGTCACATCCCTTATGAACCGCTGGACGCGCCCGTGCGGATGGAGGAATGTGGGGACGTTCGTTTCCCCCACACGACCGGTGGTGACTCATGCGGGTCCTGATCCAGCTCCGCCCCTCCCCCGACCTGGTCGCGGCCGTCACCGACCCGGCCCGCGCGGTCACCACGGCCGACGTGGCCGACGGCCTGCCCGGGGTCGAGCTCGACGCCGGCTTCGCCCCGGTCGCCGTGCCCCGGCCGATCCCGGCGGCGGGCGGCGACCCGCTCTCCCTCAACCAGCCGCTCGGCTTCTCGCTGGCCGCCGAGGACGCCTCGGTGCTGGTGCGGGGCACGATCTCCGACGACGAGCTCGCCACCCGGGTGACCCTGCTGCAGACGCTGCGCCCCGACGTGGCCGGCGTGTTCGCCGATCCGGTCATCGAGTCCTCGCTGACCTGCGGAGGCGACCCGCCGGTCGGCGACTGGCACGACGTGGAGCGGCTGCTCGACGTCGCCGGCCTGGGCGCCGAGGGGCTCGACGGCGCGGGGGTGGCCGTGGCCGTGCTCGACACCGGCGTCAACACCGCCCACGTCACCCGGCAGCTCGGCAGGAACGTCACGCTCGACGCCCAGCGAAGCTGGTGCCCCACGGGCGTGACCGGCAGGCCGGGCGAGTTCGAGGTCGACCACGGCACGATGTGCGCCTTCGACACGCTCATCGGCGCGCCCCAGGCGTCCGTGCTCGACGTCCCGGTGCTGCTGTCCACCCGGCCCGGCGGCTCGGCGCTCGACGGCCTGCTGTCCGACGCCGTGGCGGCGTTCGCGCACCTCTACACGGTGCTCAACGCGCAGCCCGAGGCGTCCAGGGCGCTGGTGGTCTCCAACTCGTGGGGCTCGTTCTCCCCCGAATGGGACTTTCCGGTCGGCCATCCGGGCAACTACTCCGACAACGCGGCGCACCCGTTCAACCTGATGGTGGCCGCTCTCGACCAGGCGGGCGCGGACGTGCTGTTCGCGGCGGGCAACTGCGGGCGCGAGTGCCGGGACGGCCGGTGCGCCTATCCGGACCGGCCGATCGCCGGGGCCAACTCCCATCCCAAGGCCCTGTCGGTGGGCGGCGTCGACGTCAACGGCGGCCGGGTCGGCTACTCCTCGCAGGGTCCGGGGCGGCTCACCTCGCGCAAGCCCGACCTCTGCGCCTACACGCACTTCTCGGGGTCCAAGGCGTTCGGTGAGGGCGAGGCCGACTCGGGCACGTCGGCGGCGACGCCGGTCGCGGCCGGGCTGGTCGCCGCCGTCCGCACCCGGTGGCCCTCCTCACGGCTGTCACCGTCGCAGCTGCGCTCGCTGCTGCGCCGCACCGCCGACGACCGCAGCGAGGTGGGCTTCGACTACGACTACGGCTACGGGACCATCGACCCGGCCGGGATCATCGCCGCGCTCCGCCGCAGGGCCAAGAGCCTCGGCTGAGACGGGTCAGGCGTTCACCCGGCCGATCACCCGGGTCCCGACGGCCAGGCTGACCACGGCGAAGACCACGGTCACCGCGACGCCGGCGCCGACGGTGCCGGTGAGGTAGCGCCCGGCGAACAACTCGCGCAGCGCCTCGAGCACGTACCTGAACGGGCTGAGGCGCGAGAGCGCGTCGAGCCAGCCGGGCGCCATCGACATCGGCAGGAACGAGCCCGACAGCAGCATGAGCGGCACCACCACGGTCGATATGACCGGCGCGAACAGTTGCTCGTTCATGGTGAGCGCGGCGGCGTAGGACAGCGCCGCCAGGCTCATCCCCAGCACCACCACCAGCGCCAGCCCGGCCAGCAGCCCGGTGGCGGGCGCCCGCAGGCCGAAGGCGAAGCCGGCCGCCAACAGCAGCAGGGTCTGCAGGATCAGCGTCACCGCGTTGTTGAGCACCCGCCCGAGCAACAGGGCCAGGCGACTGGCCGGGGTGACCCGCATCCGCTCCAGCACCCCCGAGCGCTTCTCGAAGACGACCCCGAACCCCGCCATGCCGGAGCTCAGCAGCCCGAGCTGCAGAATCAGCCCGGGCACCAGGGTCTCCCAGGTGCCGAAGGTGGCGAAGATCGGCCCGAACAGCACGAGGAAGAGCAGCGGCTGCGTGGCGCCGAAGACGAGGCCGACCCTCTGCCGCAGGGTGGCGCCCAGGTCGTGGCGGAACAGCAGCCAGGTGTCGCGCAGCACCGGGAACCGCCCGCGCCCGGCCAGGGCCTCCGCCGTGATCGTCATACTCCCGCCTCCTCGCGCAGCGACCGGCCGGTGATGTCGAGGAACACCTCGTCGAGCGTCCGGCCGCCGGTCTTGAGCTCGGCCGGAGCGCCCTCGGCCACGATGCGGCCGTGGTCGATGATCAGCAGCCGGTCGCACAGGGCGTCGGCCTCGTCCAGGTAGTGCGTGGTCAGGAAGACCGTCACGCCGTGCTCGTCGCGCAGGGCGCGGATGTGGTCCCACAGGTTGGCCCGGCTCTGCGGGTCGAGCCCGGTGGTGGGCTCGTCGAGGAAGAGCAGGGCGGGCCGGTGCAGCATGCCGAACGCCAGGTCGAAGCGGCGGCGCTGCCCGCCGGAGAGCGCGCCGCCTGGCCTGTCCTCCAGTCCGGCGAGGTCGAGTCGCGTCATCACCTCGCGGGTGCGGGCCCGCGCCTCCTCGCGCCGCATGCCGTACAGCATGGCCTGCAGTTCGAGCTCCCTGGCCGGCGGCGCGACGGGGTTGATCCCGCCGCCCTGCGAGACGTAGCCGATGCGCCGGCGCACGCCGCGCGGGTCGGCGAGCAGGTCGTGGCCGGCCACGGTGGCCGTGCCGGACGTGGGCGGGAGCAGCGTCGTCAGCATGCGCATGGTCGTGGTCTTGCCCGCGCCGTTGGGGCCGAGGAAGCCGACGATCTCACCCCGCTCCACGGTCAGGTCCACGCCTCCGACGGCCTCGACGCCGCCCTTGAAGGTCTTGCTCAGACCCACTGTCTCAATCAATTTCATCGCCTCCAAAATTAGAGTAGACCAAATTTTAGAGTGACTGCAATATTGATACGATGCAGGCATGGACGAAGGGCTGCGGGAACGCAAGAAGCGCGAGACCCGGCAGCGCATCGCGGACATGGCGATGGGGCTGTTCCTGGCGCGCGGGTTCGACGACGTCACCGTGGCCGAGGTGGCGCGGGCCGCCGACGTCTCGGTCAACACGGTCTTCAACTACTTCGGCACCAAGGAAGACCTCTTCCTCGACCGCCAGAGCGAGGCCGAGGACGTGCCGAGCCGGGTGGTGCGCGAGCGAGAGCCGGGCGAGAGCGTGGTCACGGCCTTCCGGCACGACTTCCTCGAGGCGATCGACCAGGGCGACTGGCGCTACGGGCTCAACGAGGGCGCCGACGCGTTCGCGCGGCTGGTGTTCGAGAGCCCGGCGCTGCTGGCCCGGATGCGCGAGATGGACCACGCCATCAACGGCAACCTGGCCGCCACCATCGCGGAGGAGACCGGCGCCGGGCCCGGCGACCTCACGCCGCAGTTCGTGGCGGGGCAGATCCTGGGCGCCACCCGGCTGCTGGCCCGTCACGCGCTCTGGCGCAGGCAGGCGGGCGACAGCTGGCAGCGGATCAGACCGGAGCTGCGCGAGCAGGCCGAAGCCCTGTTCGACCTGCTGGAGAAGGGGATCGGCGACTACGGCCGGCGGCCGCTAGTCCAGGCCGCCCAACATGGCGGCGCCGCCGAAGACCACGAACATGAGCACGTAGAAGGCGATCACGGCTAGGAACAGGCAGGTGCTGACGATGCCGCAGATGCGTCCCGCCTGCACCATGCCGCGGTTCTCGTACACATAACCGCTGCCGTCGATCTCGCGCAGCGCCTTGGTGCCCATCGACCAGGCGAAGGGCCCGATGAACGCGCAGACGACCAGGCTCAGGATGCCCAGCACCAGGATCGTGGTGCCGTTGGGATGCGTCTGGGGCGGCGGGCCGTAGTAGGAGGGGCCATAGTTGGGATAGGACATCTGCGGTCGGCCCCTCATCCATCGGCGTTTAGGCGGTTTTTATACCACAGGACATCTCTTGACAGGTGGTTGCGGGATACTTGATGACGGTGTGATCATCTACGCCATCATGGTGGGGCAACCGCAGCCGTCCTGAGGAGCCCACCCCTGTGCGTGAGCGCACCCGCGCCTTCATCAACCATCGGCGTTTCCAGCAGTTCATCGTCGGTGTCATCCTGGTCAACGCGGCCACCCTCGGTCTGGAGACGGTCCCCTCGGTCGCCGCCCGGTACGGCGACGTGCTCTGGGCGATCGACCACGTGGCGCTCTACATCTTCGTCACGGAACTGCTGGCCAAGATCTACGTCGAACGGGCCCGCTTCCCACGTGATCCGTGGAACATCTTCGACACCGTGATCGTCGGCATCGCGCTGTTGTCGACCACGGGCGGGCTCTCGGTGCTGAGGTCGCTGCGCATCCTGCGGGTGCTGCGCCTGCTGTCGGTCGTGCCCAGCCTGCGCCGCGTGGTCTCGGCGCTGCTGCGCGCGATGCCCGGCATGAGCTCGATCGTGGTGCTGCTCTCCCTGGTGTTGTACGTGGCCGCCGTGATGGCCACCAAGATGTACGGCGAGGCCGTGCCGGAGCGCTTCGGCAGCCTGCCGACCTCGCTGTTCACCCTCTACCAGACGATGACCGGCGACGACTGGGGCAACATCGCCAGAGACGTGATGCAGGAGCACCCGTCGGCCTGGATCTTCTTCACCATCTTCATCCTGATCTGCACGTTCGTGGTGCTCAACCTGTTCATGGCGGTCGTCGTGAGCGCCATGGAGGAGGAGTCGGCCATGGAGCGGGCCGAGCTGGCCGAGCTGGAGGACACCTCGGCCGCCTCGACCCGGCTGATCCTGGCCGAGCTGGCCGCGCTCCGCGCGGAGATCAACGAGCTGCGCCGGGAGAAAGCCCTGGAGTAGGGCGTCAACGGGAGTAGTGCTCGACGACGAGCTGCTCGTCCACGGGGACGGCGATCTGGTCGCGCTCGGGCTTGCTCGTCAGCGTGAACCGCAGGTCGGCGTGGTCGACGGACAGGTAGGGCGCGATCCGCTCGTCGGCGTGCACGCCCTCGGCGGCGGCCACGAACGGCTGCATCCGGCGCGACCTCTCACGCACCGAGACGACCTGTCCGGGCTTCACCAGATAGCTCGGGATGTCCACCTTGCGGCCGTCGACGGCGATGTGGCCGTGCGTCACGTACTGGCGGGCCGCGTAGATCGACGGCGCCAGGCCGGCCCGCAGCACCAGGGAGGCGAGCCTCGTCTCCAGCAGGGAGACCAGCTCGGCGCCCGAGGCGCCGGGCCTGCGCACGGCGAGGTCCCAGTAGCGCCGCAACTGCCGCTCCGACACGTCGTAGTACCAGCGCAGCTTCTGCTTCTCCAGCAGGCGCGTGCCGTAGTCGCCCATGGCGCGCCGGTTGGTCTTGCGGCCGTGCTCGCCCGGCGGGTAGGGCCGCTGCTCGAAGTAGCGGACGGCTTTCCTGGTCAGCGGCACACCCGCGCGGCGCGACAGCCTCACCTTGGGACCGGTGTAGCGCACGTTCGCCTCCATGTGATTAGGTAAACCTTACTTAGGTAAGCCTAACCTATCGCTTTCTGCTCCCTCAAGGAGGCGCCCATGCTGCCGATCCCCGAGCGGATCCGCACGCTCGCCACGACCGCCCGCGTCGCCCGGCTGTCCGTCGACGGCACGCCCGCCCCGGCCCAGGGCGGAGTCGACGAACGTGGCCGTCCGGTCCTGCTGGTGCGGCCGGGCGAGCCGCTGCACGGGCTGTGCGACGACGCCGTCGTCGCGGTCAACCTGACCACGATGCGCCGCCTCGGTGAGATCGAGCATCCGCGGGCGATGATCGAGGTGCAGGGCTGGGCTCAGGCCGTGCCCTTCGAGCAGGCGCGCGCCGCGGCGGTGTCGGTGTCGGCGCGCTGCCCCGACGAGGCGCTGTTCGACGCCCTGGAGAGGTACGGCGAGCCGGACGCCCCCCGGTTGCTGCGGTTGGACGTGGGCCAGGTGATCTACCTGACCGGGCAGGAGTCGGGGGTGCTCGACGCCGACGACTACCTCGACGCGGCACCCGATCCGCTGGCCGAGACGGCCGAGCGCGTGCTGGCCCACATCAACGACGCGCACCGGCCGCAGCTCGCCGGCGGGGTGACCCGGCACCTGGGCGAGGAGGCCGGCGAGGTGTGGCTGTGGGAGCTCGACCGCTACGGCGCCACGGTGCGCACGGACGACTCCCTGATCCGCTTCCCGTGGCCGTCCCCGGTCCGCACCGGCCTCTGCCTGGAGACCGCCCTGCGGGGCCTGCTGTGCGCGTGCTGAGGGCGGCCGGAGGATGATCGCCTTGATCACGATTCGCCCAGAGCCGCCCGAGTGGTCGCGCGGGCTCACTATCATCGGCGGCTGTGAGCGACTCGGAGCGGCGCGGGCGTGTTCTGATGGTCGCCGGCGTGCTGGCCGGCGGCCTCATGCTGGCCGCCGCCGCGATCCTGGGCCTCGGCCGGCCGGCGGGCACCTCGCTGTCCCCGGTCAGCCTCCCGGCCCAGGCCGGTGACCGGCCGGCCAAGCCCGCGACGACCCTGTCCACCGGGAAGATCAGGGTGCGGGCCACAGGAGTCACCACCCGGCCGCCCGTCACGCGCCCGTCCCACAGCTCGCGGCCGTCGCTCAGGGCCGGCGGCAGCCCGGCGGCCACCCGCCCGTCGCGCACGCCGAAGCCGACGGCCGACCCGACGACCCGCCCGACGACCCGCCCGACGACCCGTCCGACGGCCCGCCCGACGTCCGACCCCACGGGGACTCCGGCGACGAGCCCCACGGCGCAGGCCGGTCGCTCCTTCGTGACGCCCGCCATGCCCTATTCGGCCGTGCCCACCCGGACCCACCCGCCGACCGGCAGCGGTGCTCCCGCGCTGAGCCCGGCCCCGGTCAGCACACCACCGGGTTACGGCGAGGCCGTGTCGCCGCTCGACTGACGGCCGCTTGGGTGCTCGCCGCTCAGCGCCTCAGCGGCTGACGGGCGCGGGCTCGCGGCTCAGCGCCTGGCCAGGCTGTCGTCGACGGCGTCGGGCGACAGCACGTGGTCCAGCACCATCACCGCGCACCCGGTGATGCCCGCTCCCGCGCCCAGCCTGCTCGGCTCGATGCGCAGCCGGCGGGTCGCCAGCGCGGTGGAACGCCGGTAGACGACCTCGCGGATGCTCGACACCAGCGGCCCGAACGCCTCGGCCACGTCGCCGCCGAGCACCAGAACCGACGGGTTGAGGATGTTGACCGCCCCGGCCAGCACCTCGCCGATGCGGCGCCCGGCCTCGCGCACCATGGCCATCGTCTCGGCGTCGCCCGCGCGCACCAGGGCGGTCACGTCGCCGACGCTCTTGACGTCCTTGCCCGCGGCGCGCAGATCGCGCAGCAACGCGGTGCCGCTGGCCACGGAGTCGACGCAGTCGACGTTGCCGCAGCGGCACAGCACGCCGCCGCCGTCGCGCACCGGGATGTGCCCGATCTCGCCGGCCGCGCCCATCGCGCCGCGCAGGATCTCGCCGCCCGCGACGACGCCGGCGCCGATGCGGGTGGACACCTTGACGAACATCAGGTCGCCGAGCTCGGGGTAGACGCCGCGGTGCTCGCCGATGGCCAGCACGTTGACGTCGTTGTCGACCAGCACGGGCACCGGGAACCGCTCGCGGACCATGGGCGGGATCACCACGCCGGTCCACGAGGCCATCACCCGGGCGCTCTCGGCGCGACCCTCGGCGAACTCGACCGTGGCCGGGACGCCCATGCCCACGCCCTTGACCATGGAGCGGGGCCGGTCGCCGAGCAGGTCGTCCCAGGTGTCCATGAGCAGCGGCAGCACCACGTCGGGGCCCTGCTCCACGTCGATGGCGAAGTCGCGTCCGGCCAGCTCGCGTCCGGCCAGGTCGCAGACCGCGACCCGGGTGCGGCTCGCGCCCAGCGCGGCTACCAGCACCAGGCCTCCGGCGGCGTCGAACTCCAGCCGGACCGGGGGCCGCCCGCCGGTGGAGGGGGCGTCGGCGCGCTCCACCACGAGCCCGCGTTCGAGCAGCTCGGCGACGCGCAGCTGCACCGCGGGCCGGGACAGGCCGGTGACCCGGCCGAGGTCCGCGCGGGTCACGGCCTCACCTGTGCGGATGAGGCGGAGCACCTCACCACTGGTGGCGAGGCTCGCGGCGGTACGTCGAGACATCGGCCAAGTGAACCACACCGAGTTAGGTAATGAAAAGTCCCGACTTTCTTATCTCAGATAGCAAAACTCTGCTTGTGCCTGACCCAAACTTCCCACTAATGTCCGTTCTGTCCTTGGTTGATAGATCATCGGAGTATCTCCCCGTGTCCCCCCTCTCGACGTCCGCCACCGCCTACGCCGCCGACCTGGTGGTCTTCGGCGGCACCGGCGACCTGTCCATGCGCAAGCTGCTGCCGGCGCTGTACCACTGCGACCGCGACGGCCGGCTCTCCCCCGAGACCCGCATCATCGCGATGTCCAGGGGCGGACTGACCGACGACGACTTCCGCGGCAAGGTGGACGCCGGCGTACGCCGCCAGGTGCCGGCCGACGACCCCGACGGCTGGCGGCGCTTCCTGGGCCGCCTGCACCATGTGTCGGTCGACGTGGGCCGCCGGGCCGGCGGCGACGACACCGACCTGCCCGGGTGGAGCGCGCTGGCCGCGTTGCTGGCCGGGCAGGAGGAGCGTGACCGGGTGTTCTACCTGGCGAGCCCGCCGCGGACGTTCGGCCCGTTCTGCCGCGAGCTGGCCGCGGCCGGGCTGGTGACGCCGCGCTCGCGGGTGGTGCTGGAGAAGCCGCTCGGCCACGACCTGGTCAGCGCGCGCCGGATCAACGACGAGGTCGGCGCCATCTTCGACGAGCGGCAGATCTTCCGCATCGACCACTACCTGGGCAAGGAGACCGTGCAGAACCTGCTCGTGCTCCGCTTCGCCAACGCCTTCCTGGAGCCGATCTGGAACTCCCTCTGGATCGACCACGTGCAGATCACCGTCGCCGAGACCGTCGGCACGCCCGGCAGACGCGGCTACTACGACCACGCGGGCGCGCTGCGTGACATGGTCCAGAACCACCTGCTGCAACTGCTCTGCATGACCGCGATGGAGCCCCCCGCCCGCAACGACCGGGAGGCGATCCGCGACGAGAAGGTGAAGGTGCTGCAGTCGCTGCTGCCCATCACGGGCACCGAGGCCGACCGGTTCACCGTGCGCGGCCAGTACACCGAGGCCGCCGGGATGCCCGGCTACCTGCACGAGCCCGGCTCCACCCCGCCGACCGAGGCGTCCAGGCGGGTGGAGACGTTCGCCGCGATCCGCGCCGAGATCAGGAACTGGCGCTGGGCCGGGGTGCCCTTCTACCTGCGCACCGGCAAGCGGCTGCCGCGCCGGACGTCGGAGATCGTGGTGCAGTTCAAGGACGTGCCGCACTCCATCTTCCCCGGCGGCACGCCCAACCGGCTGGTGCTGCGGCTGCAGCCGGAGGAGGGCATCGAACTGCACATCATGGCCAAGGAGCCCGGCGCCGGCGAGGTGGCGCTCAAGCCGGTGCCGCTCAGCCTCAGCTTCGGCGAGACGTTCACCGCGCGGGTCCCCGAGGCGTACGAGCGGCTGCTCACGGACGTGCTCGCGGCCAACCCGACCCTCTTCATGCGCCGCGACGAGGTGGAGGCGGCGTGGCGCTGGATCGACCCGATCCTGGCCGCCTGGGAGTCGTCCGCCGACCTGCCCGAGCCCTACCCCGCCGGGTCGACCGGCCCCGCGGGCGCCCACGAACTGCTCGGCCGCAGCGGTCGCGCCTGGCACGAGGAGGAAGCGTGAATCCGGTCATCCAGGAGATCACGGACAGGATCGCCGAGCGCAGCCGGGCCAGCCGTACCGTTTATCTGGAGCGGATCCGGCGCGACGGCGAGGCGGCCCGGGGGCGCGGACCGGCGCGCGCGCACCTCGGCTGCGCCAACCTGGCGCACGGCTTCGCGGCCGCGTCCGCCGAGGACAAGCCCGCCCTGCGGGGCACGGCCAAGCCGGGCGTGGCGATCGTGACCAGCTACAACGACATGCTCTCGGCCCATCAGCCGTACGAGACGTATCCGGCGGAGCTGAAGGCGGCCGTGCGCGCGGCCGGAGGCGTCGCGCAGGTGGCGGGCGGCGTGCCCGCGATGTGCGACGGCGTCACGCAGGGGCGGCCCGGCATGGAGCTGTCGCTCTACAGCCGCGACGTGATCGCCATGGCGACGGCGATCGCGCTGTCGCACGACATGTTCGACGCGACGCTGCTGCTCGGCGTCTGCGACAAGATCGTCCCGGGGCTGCTGATCGGGGCGCTGCACTTCGGGCACCTGCCCGCGATCTTCGTCCCGGCCGGGCCGATGACGTCGGGGCTGCCGAACAAGGTCAAGGCCCGCACCCGCCAGCTCTTCGCCGAGGGCAAGGTGGGCCGGGCCGAGCTGCTGGACGCCGAGGCGAAGTCCTACCACTCCCCCGGCACCTGCACCTTCTACGGCACCGCCAACTCCAACCAGGCGCTGATGGAGGTCATGGGGCTGCACCTGCCGGGCTCGACGTTCGTCAACCCGCACACCGAGCTGCGGCACGCGCTGACCGGGGCGGCCGGCCGCCGCGCGGTGGAGATCACCGCGCACGGCGCCGAGTACACCCCCGTCGGCGAGCTGGTCGACGAGCGGGCGATCGTGAACGCCTGCGTCGCGCTGCTGGCCACCGGCGGCTCCACCAACCACACCCTGCACCTGGTGGCCATGGCCGCCGCCGCGGGCATCGTGCTCACCTGGGACGACCTGGCCTGCCTGTCGAAGGTGGTGCCGTCGCTGACCAGGATCTACCCCAACGGCCAGGCGGACGTGAACCACTTCCGCGACGCGGGCGGCATGCAGGTGCTCATCGGCGACCTGCTCGACGAGGGCCTGCTGCACGCCGACGTGCTGACCGTGGCCGGGCCCGGTCTCGGCCACTACCGGTCGGCTCCCGCCCTGGACGGCGGCGAGCTGGTGTGGAGCGAGGTCACCGGAGGCAGCGCCGACCTGGACGTGCTGCGGCCGGTGTCGGCCCCGTTCGCGGCCGACGGCGGCATCCACATGGTCGACGGCAACCTGGGCCGCGCGGTCAGCAAGGTGTCGGCGGTCAGGCCCGAGCACCTGGTGATCGAGGCGCCCGCCGCGATCTTCGACGACCAGCTCGACCTGCTGCGCGCCTTCGAGGCGGGCGAGCTGGACGGACGCGACTTCGTGGCCGTCATCCGCTACCAGGGGCCGAGCGCCAACGGCATGCCCGAGCTGCACAAGCTCACCCCGCCGCTGGCCGTGCTGCTGGACCGGGGACAGCGCGTGGCGATCGTCACCGACGGCCGGATGTCCGGCGCGTCCGGGAAGGTGCCCGCGGCCATCCACCTGTCGCCCGAGGCGTGCGACGGCGGCCCGATCGCCCTGCTCCGCGACGGCGACATGATCAGGCTCGACTCGGCGGCCGGGACGCTGGAGGCGCTGGTCCCGGCCGAGGAGCTGGCCAGGCGCGCGCCCGAGGGCGGGCCGCCGAGCGACGCGCAGTGGGTCGGCACCGGCCGCGAGCTGTTCGCGGCCTTCCGCCGGATGGCCGGTCACGCCGAGCAGGGCGCCGGGATCTTCGGCGTCAACGGCGCCGAGTCGTGGTGAGCGCCCTGGAGCCGCCGTGGCTGGTGGCCGACATCGGTGGCACCAACGCCAGGTTCGGGCTGGTCACCGCGCCGGGCGCCCGGCCGGCCCACGTCGCGGTGCTGCCCGGCGCCGAGTACGCGACCCTCCCCGAAGCCGTGGCCGCCTATCTCGCCGACCACGCGGGCGGAGTGCGGCCGGGGGCGGCCTGCCTGGCCCTCGCCGGGCCGGTCGACGGCGACCGCTACGAGCTGACGAACTCGCCGTGGGCCGGATCGGCGCGCGACCTCGGCATCCCGTACGTGGCGCTGCTCAACGACTTCGAGGCGCTCGCCCTGTCGCTGCCGCACCTCCGTGGCGACGATCTGGAGCCACTGGGCGGCCCGCAGCCCGGCTCCGGGGTCAAGGCCGTGCTCGGGCCCGGCACCGGGCTGGGCGTGGCCGGGCTGGTGCCGTCGGACGGCGGCTGGATCCCGGTCCCGGGCGAGGGCGGGCACGTCACGGTGCCGGTCCTGGACCAGCGGGAGCTGGAGCTCGTCCGGGTGCTGGGAACCCGCGGACCGGTGGTGGCCGAGCACGTCCTGTCCGGTCCCGGACTGGCGCGGCTGCACCGGGCGCTGGCCCTGGTCAACGACGTGCCCGCGGCCCCGCTGACCGCTTCGGAGATCGTGGCGCGCCTCGACGACCCGCTGTGCGCGGAGACGGTCGAGGTGTTCTGCGGGATGCTGGGCAGCTTCGCGGCGAACGTCGCGCTCACGCTCGGCGCCCGTGGCGGGGTCTACCTGGGCGGCGGGGTGCTGCCCCGTATCGTGGAACATGTGCGTGCCTGTGGCTTCCGCGCCAGGTTCGACAGCAACCCGGACATGTCCGACTACCTGTCCACCATCGCGACCACCCTGATCGTCGCGCCGCAGCCGGCGCTGACCGGCGCCGCCGCCTGGCTGGCCCAGCGCTCCGGCGTCGGCGCGCCCTTCTTCGCACCAGAGGAGAACCTTCGATGAGCCTGCTCGACCTCGCACCCGTGATCCCCGTCGTGGTGATCGACGACGTTCGGACCGCCGTGCCGGTGGCGCGGGCGCTCGTCGCGGGCGGCCTGCCGGTGATCGAGGTGACGTTGCGTACGGACTGCGCGCTGGAGGCGATCGGCCGCATCGCCGCCGAGGTGCCCGAGGCCGTGATCGGCGCCGGGACGATCCGGACCTCCGACGACATCGCCGGATCGCTGGAGGCCGGGGCGAAGTTCCTGGTCTCTCCTGGCACGACCCTGTCGCTGGTCGAGGCGCTGGAGTCGAGCGGGGTGCCGTTCCTGCCCGGCGCCGCCACGGCGTCCGAGGTGATGGCACTGGCCGAACGGGGGCTCAAGGAGCTCAAGTTCTTCCCCGCCGAGGCCGCGGGCGGCGTCGCCTATCTCAAGTCGCTGGCCGGGCCGCTGCCGGACGTTCGGTTCTGCCCGACGGGCGGCATCAGGGCGTCCAGCGTCCCCGACTATCTGGCGCTGCCCAACGTCGGCTGCGTCGGCGGCAGCTGGCTGACCCCGGCCGACGCGCTCGCGGCCGGCGACTGGGGCCGCGTGGAGAAGCTGGCCGCCGACGCGGCGGGACTCGGCTGACGGCGGCCCGCTCCGCTCCGCCTCCGGCGGCGGCGTCGCCGCGCCGCCGGAGAGCCACCGGGTGGTCTTTTCCTCCGTTAGAGTCTGGGGTGTCGAACGGCATGCCGGGCGGAGGATCGGTCGGTTGCGGCGACGGGACGGCGACGGCGAGAGGACAGCGACGTTGGGGCAGCAGGGTCGCTCCGAGGGCACCGCGCTGACGCCCGAGGATCCACCGGCGATCGGCCCCTACAAGCTGCTCAGCCGCCTCGGTTCGGGCGGCATGGGCACCGTCTATCTCGCCGGGGCCGCCGACGGCTCACGGGTGGCGCTCAAGGCCATCCGGCGCGACTTCACCGCCGACCCCGTCTACCGGGCGCGCTTCCACGAGGAGGTCTCCAACGCCCGCAAGGTGGCCTCCTTCTGCACCGCCCGCGTGCTCGACCACGGCGAGCACGAAGGCGTCCTCTACCTCGTCACCGAGTACATCGACGGCATCTCGCTCGAAGACCACCTGATCGAGCACGGCGCCCTGACGCCGTCCGTGCTGCACTCGGCGGCCGTGGGCGTGGCGGCGGCGCTGACCGCGATCCACGCGGCCGGCCTGGTCCACCGCGACCTCAAGCCGGCCAACGTCATGCTGACCCTGGCCGGGCCGCGGGTGATCGACTTCGGGCTGGCCCGCTCGTCCCATGTCGACTCCCGCCACACCAACGCCGGCATGGTGATGGGCACCCCTGGTTGGATCGCTCCGGAGCAGGTGTTCGAGGGGCGCACGAGCCCCGCCGGCGACGTCTTCGCCTGGGGCTCGCTCATCGCCTACGCCGGGCTGGGCGGCCACCCGTTCGGCGAGGGCGACGCCTACGTCATGGCGGCGCGCGCCCGCACCGCCCCGCCCGATCTGCGGGGTCTTCCCGCGCCGCTCGACCGGCTGGTCGCCGCTGCCATCCATCCCGATCCCGTCCGCAGGCCCGCCGCCAAGCAACTGCTGCTGGAGCTGGTCGGCGCGGCCGACGAGCCCGCCGCCCAACTCGCCGCCACACGGCACCTCTCCAGCTCGTGGAACCCCTCCGACCTGCCGCCGTTCCCCCGGCCCGCGCCGCATCACGCCGGGCAGGCGCCGCCACCTCACCCCTCCTCGGTCCAGCCTCCGCCCAACCCGGCCGGGCCACGTCCCGTTCACCCCGGCGGACCGGCGCCTTCGGCGCCCCCTCCCGCGCCCCAACCCCCCGCCGCCCCGCCCGTGCAGGCGCCGACAGGCCATCCCGCCGGGCCGGCGCCGACGGCCCACCCGGGCGGGCAGGCGCCACCGGCCCGCCCGCCCGTGCAGGCGCCGTCAGGGCGTCCCGCCGGGCCTCCGGGCGGCTCGGCCGCGCGGGCGCCGTCAGGGCATGCCCGGCCGGCGCCCCCGGCAGCGCAGGGCCCGTCGCCCATGCAGGGACCGCCCGGTCAGCAGACCGGGCAGGGCCCGCTTCCGCCGCCCCGGATGTTCCCGGTGGCGAAGCCGCGCAGGAGCGTGTTCGTGGGCTGCCTGACTGCCGTGGTGGTGGCCATCGTGCTGCTGGTGCTGCTGATGGCCCTCATCGTGTGGGTGTCGCGAATGCCCGACGGGGTCGACGCGGCCGCTCCGGTGCGGGACGTCGTGGGTCAGACGCCGTGGGTCAGCGGTTGACCAGCGGGCCTGAGCCGGTGGAGCCGCGCACCACCAGCTCGGGCTGGAAGATCAGCTCGACGTGCTTGGCCGGGGCGCCGTTGACCTCTTCGAGCAGCGTCTGCACGGCCGCGGTGGCCATCGCGCCGATCGGCTTGCGCACGGTCGTCAGCGGCGGGTCGGTGAACGCGATCAGCGGCGAGTCGTCGAAGCCGACCACCGACACGTCGCCGGGCACGGCCAGGCCCTTCTGCCGGCAGGCGCGGATCGCGCCCAGCGCCATCAGGTCGCTGGCGCAGACGATGCCGGTGCAGCCGGCGGCCAGCAGCTGGGTGGCCGCGGCCTGGCCGCCCTCGACGGAGAAGAGCGAGCTGGCGATCAGGTCGTCGACGTCGGTGGCGCCGAGCAACCGCGCCATGGCCTGCTTGTAGCCCTCGATCTTGCGGATCACCGGCACGAACCTGCGCGGGCCGATGGCCAGCCCGATGCGCTCGTGGCCGAGGTCCGCGAGGTGCTGGACGGCCAGGCGGGCGGCGAGCCGGTCGTCGGGCGAGATGAACGGGGCGTCGATGTGCTCGCTGTAGCCGTCGACCAGCACGATGGGCAGGCCGCGGTCGGTGAGCCGGGTGTAACGATCCATCCGGGCGGTGGTGTCGGCGTGCAGGCCCGACACGAACACGATGCCGCTCACCCCGCGGTCGACGAGCAACTCGGTGAACTCGTCCTCGGGCGCGCCGCCGGGCAACTGGGTGCAGAGCACGGGCGTGTAGCCGTGCTGGGTCAGTGCCTTCTCGATGGCCTGGGCGAACGCGGGGAAGATGGGATTGTCGAGCTCGGGGGTGACGAGGCCGATCAGGCCGTTGCTGCGCTGCCGCAGGCGCGGCGGGCGTTCGTAGCCCATGAGGTCGAGCGCGGTCATCACGGCCTGGCGGGTGCCGGCCGAGACTCCGGGTTTGCCGTTGAGCACCCGGCTGACCGTGGCCTCGCTCACCCCGGCTTGGGCGGCGATGTCGGCGAGGCGCGCGTGACCGTTCATGCGGGACACTTTACTTTCCGCCAGGCTCGCGCAGCGGCCGCATCGGGCACGTCCGGCACATCCGCGACGCGGCGCGCCAGTGTCACGTCACTTGTCATGATCTCAACTCCCGGACGGCCCTGACCGACGAAATTCATTGCTGTAACTTTACGCAACTCGTTCCAGTGTCCTATATGCCCCACTATTTGGCGTTACGGCTGACCGAACCTGACAGCCGAAATCTCCAACCATAGGGATCTTTCATGTCAAGGGTGGACACGCAGCGTTAAGGCGCGATGTACTACCTTTCCAATCTGCCTCGTCACAGGTGACACGCGCGCAAGGTGTGGGCCCATGAGCTCGGTCGTACTTGACAACGTGACCAAGATTTACCCGGGCGGCCACCTGGCGGTCGATCGGCTGAGCCTGAAAGCGGGCGACGGTGAGTTCCTCGTGCTCCTGGGGCCGTCGGGCTGCGGCAAGTCCACTCTGTTACGCATGATCGCGGGCCTGGAGGAGATCACCGAAGGCCAGCTGTGGCTCGACGGCCAGCTGGCCAATCACCTGCCTCCGCGCGAGCGCGACGTCGCCATGGTCTTCCAGAGCGGCGCCCTCTACCCGCACCGGACGGTGCGCGGCAACATCTCCTTCCCCCTGGAGATCGCCAAGTCGGACCCGGAGATGACGTTCGAGCGCGTCACCGAGCTGTCCAAGGCGCTGCACATCGACGAGACCCTGGACCGCCGCCCCGGCACGCTCTCCGGCGGCCAGCGGCAGCGGGTCGCGATGGGCCGCGCGATCGTCCGCCAGCCGAAGCTGTTCCTCATGGACGAGCCGCTGTCCAACCTCGACGCGGGCATGCGCACCGAGCTGCGCATGGAGATCTCCGCCCTGGTCAGGTCGCTCGGCGTCACCACCGTGTACGTCACGCACGACCAGGTCGAGGCGCTCACCCTGGCCGACCGGATCGCCATCCTCAACCGCGGCGTCCTGCAGGACGTCGGCACGCCGGCCCAGATCTACAACGATCCGGCGACCGCGTTCGTGGCCTCCTTCCTCAACTCCCAGCAGCTCAACCTGCTGGCGGCGACCGTGCGCACGCCGCAGAACGAGTTCGTGCTGCTCGACTTCGGGACGCATCGGCTGATCATGCCCTGGAGCGATCCGAGGGCGTACGCCGTCGCGCAGCACACCGGCGGGCAGATCCTGGTGGGCCTGCGCCCGGACGGCCTGTCGCCCGTCCCCGAGTCGTACGACGGGCCGTCGTTCTTCGGGCGGGTGCGGGCGCTCGAGTATCACGGTCACGAGTGGCTCGCCTACGTCGAGTGCGGCGTGCCCGCCGCCGCGGTGCCGGAGCCGCCCGATCCGCGCGGCCGGGCCGGGGAGCGCGGCGGCGGGCCGGGCGGGTTCGGCGGGGTGGTGCGCCGGATGTTCGGCGGCGGTCGGCAGGAGGAGCCGCAGGAACAGGAGCGCGTCGGCCAGAACCCCACCGGCGGCTTCCACCGCCGCTCCGATCTGGTCGTCCGCCTCGGCGGCCGGCCGGCCTGGCGCGCGGGCGACGCGGCCAAGGTGGCCGTGGACGTCAGCCGCCTGATGATCTTCACTCCGGACGGCGCCCGGGTCGACCCTCCGCGTCGCTGATCGCGCCCGCCGCGTGCGAGCGGGTCCGGTTGATGGCCAGGTAGGTGGTGCGCAGCCGGTCGAGGTGGGCGCGGGCGGCCTCGCGCGCGCCCGCCTCGTCGCGGGCGGCCACCCGGGCGACGATCTCACGGTGGTCGTGGTCGATCTCGTGCCAGAACCGTCCCGGCGCGCGGCGGCGCAGGAACCGCTCGTCCAGCACCTGGAAGACCGGCCGCGCGACGACTTCGAGCAGCGGGTTGCCCGAGGCGCGCAGCAGCAGGGTGTGGAAGGCCTTGTTCGGCTCGTACATCTCCTCCGGCCGCAGCTGCCAGGGGTCGAAGAGCGTCGCGCGCAGCCCGGTCAGGTCGTCGTCGGTGCGGTGCCTCGCCGCCTGCCCCGTGGCGTGCACCTCCAGCAGCTCACGGGTCTCCAGCAGGTGGTCGACGGTGATCTGGGTGTCGACGGTCAGCAGGTTGAGGCTGGCGTGCAGGTATTCGCTGACCTGCTCGGGCCGGGGCGTGACGACGAAGCTGCCGCCCGCCACGCCGCGCACGGTGGCGATGAGGTCCTGGCTGGCCAGCAGGCGCAGCGCCTCTCTGGCGGTGCTGCGGCTGACGCCGTGGGCGGCCGAGAGCTCGGGCTCCACGGGCAGCCGGTCGCCCGGTTTGAGCACCCCGGCCAGGATCTGGGCGCGCAACTCGGCGGCCATCGACTGGTAGGCGGGCGGGCGCGTGCTCACGGGAGCAATCGTACGGGAAAACGTCAGACTTTCCGTTGACGGAGGCCGGAGCCGGGAGACATGCTCTACGGAAATGGCGTTCCTTCCTGCGAAACGAGGTGGCTCCGATGCCGCTGCTGCCCGGTGGTGCCGCGCTGTCGATCGCGGGCGGGGTCCGGGAGTTCGCGGTCGCGACGCCGGAGGCGGCGGCCGTGGTCGACGGGGATCGGCGGCTGACCTACCGGGCGCTGGACGAGCGGTCCAGCCGGCTGGCGAACGTGCTGCTGGACGCCGGGCTGCGGCCCGGAGAGCGGGTGGCCGTGCTGCTGGGCAACCGGCTGGAGTACCCGGAGGTGGCGTGCGGGATCGCCAAGGCGGGACTGGTCATGGTCCCGGTCAACCCTCGCTCGGCCCCCGTCGAGGCGGCGTACGTCCTCGGTCATTCGCAGAGCCGGGCGCTGATCCAGGCCGAGGAGCTGGGCGGGCTGACGGCCGGGGCGGCGCCGGAGACCGTCCTCACGATCGGCGGGACCGGGGCGGAGCGGCCGTACGAGAGCGCGCTCGAGGGCGCGCGGTCCGCCGACCCGCGCGTGCCGGTCGGCGAGCTGGAGCCGTTCTGCGTCGCCTACACCTCTGGCACGACCGGCCACCCCAAGGGCGTGGTGATCAGCCACCGCTCCCGCTCCCTCACCTTCTACGGCTCCGCGCTGGAGTGGGGGCTCGCGACCGGCCGCCGCACGATCGCCGTCGCGCCCATGTACCACGGGGCGGGCTTCGCCTTCGGGTACGCGCCGGTCCACACCGGCGGCACCGTCGCGATGCTGCGCGCCTGGGACCCCGAGCACCTGCTCGCCATGATCGAACGCGAACGCGCCCAGTCGGTCTTCCTGGTGCCCACGCACGCCCACGGCATCCGGGCGCTGGGCGAGGCCGCGCTGCGCCGGCACGACCTGTCGAGCCTGGACACGATCTACTTCAACGCCGCCGCCCTGCCCCGGGCGCTCAAGGAGTGGGTGCTGGACGCCTTCCCCGGAGTCGGGGTGCACGAGTTGTACGGGTCGACGGAGGCCGGCATCGTGACCGACTGCCGCCCGGCCGACGCGCGGCGGAAGGTCGGCTCGGTGGGGCAGCCCTGGTTCATGACGGAGATCCGGGTGGTGGACGACGACGGCCGTCCGGTGGGTCCGGGCGTGCCGGGCGAGCTGTTCAGCCGCTCGCCGTACCTGATGAGCGGCTACCTGCGCGACCCGGCCGCGACGGCGGCCTGCGTGACCGACGACGGGTTCCTGAGCAGCGGGGACATCGTGGTGCGCGATGACGAGGGCTACGTCTACATCGTCGACCGGAAGAAGGACATGATCATCTCAGGCGGGGTGAACATCGCGCCGCGCGAGGTGGAGGAGGTCCTGCAGGGCTTCCCCGGCGTCGCGGAGGCCGCGGTCGTCGGCCTGCCGGACGAGGAGTGGGGCGAGCGGGTGGCCGCGTACGTCGTCCGGCTGCCCGGCGCCGAGGTGTCCGGGGCCGAGTTGGAGGCGCACTGCCGTACCCGCCTGTCGGGGCCGAAGCTGCCGAGGACGGTCGTGTTCGTGCCGTCGCTGCCCCGCAACGCGGCCGGCAAGATCCTGAAGCGCGAGCTCAGGGACGGCGCCTGACCCGCGCCCGACGGCGGAGCGTTCGAAGATCGACACCGGAGCGGCCGCTCAGGAGGCGGGATCGGCAGGTGGGCCGGGCACGGGACCGGCCGGGGAGCTGGGCTCGGTCGCGGCCGACGAGCCGGGAGCCGTCGCCGCCTGGGGGCGGGGCTCGGTCGTGGCCGGGTGCGCCGGGGTCCAGCGGGCGCCGTCGGGGGTGTCCTCCACCAGGACGCCCCCGTGCATCATGGCGTCGCGCAGCGCGTCGGCCACCTCGTAGCGCCCCTGGCGGCGTAGCCCGTCGCGCCATGCGAGCAGCGGCTCGACCAGGCGGCGGAGATCGGTGGTGGCGCCCAGCTCGCCCAGCCTGGCGATCAGCAGCCGCATCAGGTCACGGGCCTGGTCGACCCCGCCGGAGTCCTCCTCGGTGTCGGCGGCCCACTTGACCAGCTCCGCCTCCAGGTCGAGCACGGCCCGCGCCGCCGCCGCCGGGTCGGGCTCGGCCGCCGCGATCCGGAAGCGGCGCTCGCAGGAGCGCACCGTCTCCTCCAGCGTGGTGACCGGGCCCCGCGCCGGGCCGGTCGGCCGGGACAGCGGCGCGGCGGTGGCGCCGGAGACACCGCAGACGCCCTCGGCCAGCCGGCGCAGCTCCGGCAGGGCGGTGCGGGTGCCCGCCGGAAGCACCACCGTGGACCCGGGCCGCCGGACGGTCAGGCCGCCCCGCCCGGCCACCTCGACCCGCTCGCTCTCCAGGTCGATGAGGACCGCGGTGTGCTCGTCGACGCCGAGGACCGCGGTGCCCGGCGGCAGCTCGCGCTCCATGCGGGCCAGCCGCCGTTCGCCCAGATAGCAGTAGCGGGTGTCGTGGGTGCCGCCTTCGGTGTTGTCGAAGTGGGGGATCAGCACGGCCCGCAGGCCGAGCGCCTCCAGCAGGCCGAGCCCGTCACGCCAGTGCGGCTCGGCGCCCACCTTGTAGATCTCGTACACCGGCACCGTGGCCAGGCCGGCCGTGCAGGCCGCCGCCGAGGCCAGCACGGTCACCCCGCTGCGCGCCCGGATCCTGGCTCGCAGGTCGCCCGCCACGGAGGTGGACGTCCAGCGCTCCAGGGCGTACGTGGGGCTGCCCGGCCCGGAGAACACCCAGTCGGCGCCCGCGACGCCGTCGGCGACGTGGACATCCAGGCCGACGCTGCGCGCGAAGTATCGGCAGGCTCGGGCGGAGATGTCGGCCGCGTTCTCCTGGAAGGCGTAGGGGGTGTCGAGCAGCACGGCCCGCGGCCCCGGCCGCAGCCGCCGGGCGACGGCGCGGTGGACCTCGACCATGGTCGGGGCTGTTTCGCCCGACCCCATGAGCACCAGCATCGCGGGCATGGCTGCGCACCTCTCTCTCGCACCCACCGATCTCTCGCACGCACCGACTACAGCCATGCCCAGGGGGGAGCCGGCGAGACCTGGGCATATATGCGATAGAAATGCTCCTGCACATGAATGGCAGTAACTTGGTGACGGTGACGGGAAGACACATGGTCTCGGTCTCGGTCTCGGTCTCGGTTGAGACGCTCATGCTACGGGCGGGCACCGACGGTCGATGGGCATATCGGCGTGCCGTCACCGTGCCTCGCCCTGGAGAGAGCCCCGACGAGGCGGCGCGGCGCGTCAGCGGGGTCGCGCCGGGCGCAGCCGGCGTCGTCGTGCACTCCACGAGCTGGCGTCACCTGCCCGAGGGCGTGCTGGTGCTGACCTATGCCGTCTGTCCCGACCCCGCGCCGTGGTTGCCCGCCGTCGAGCTGGCCAGGCTGGAGATCGCCCGGGGCTCGGCCCCGGCCACCCCCACGCCGGAGCGGATCGAGGCGGCGCACGTGGCCGCGCACGCCGTACGGCATCTCGCGTTCCTTGTCGCCCGCGACCCGGTCGTGCGCGAGGCGCTGCTGCGGCACCGGGGCCTGGTGGCCGCGCTGGCGTCCGCCGACACCTCGGACCAGCACGGAGTGATCGCGCTCGACGCCCTGGCCGCACTCGACGCGGCAGGCGAACGTGACCTCGACCCGATGCGGTGGGCTCGGCCGGGGCCGGTGCGTTCCGGGGCCGGTGAGCTTGGCGTGGGGGCGAGGGGCTGACGTTCTGGGGTCAGGAGGGGGTGGCGCCCGGCTGGGGCCTGGTGAAGCGGCGGCCCCAGTTCTGCGCCGGTTTCTCGATGAACCGATAGGTCAGCGCGCTGGCCAGCAGGATCAACGTGACGGCCACCGCGGCCATGGAGAGCTGCACGGGCAGCGGCGATTCACGCAGGTCGCCGGTGACCTGCCCGAAGAACTTCAGCAGCGGATGGTGCACCAGGTAGAGCGAGTAGCTGATCAGCCCGAGCCAGGTCAGCACCCTCGGCACCCTGCGTCCCCGCATCGCCATCCCGCCCGCGAACGTGACGGCGACCAGCGCGATCGTGGTGATCCACACGTCGGGCTGGACCCACCACCAGCCTGCCTGGGGTGCCCAGACGGGCGCCACCGCGATCAGCGCCGCGGTGACGGCCACCGGCCAGAGCGGGCCGGTGCCGCGCTCCCAGCGGTGGATGGCGGTGCCGGCGAACATCGCGGCCAGCACCGCGACGCCCAGCCACGGCACCCGGCTGCCCAGCACGACCAGCGTCACGGCCAGCAGGCCCAGCGCGTACGCGCCCGCCGTGCGGAACCGGCCCGAGATCACGCAGGCCAGCCCGGCGACGAACACCGCGGCCGAGACGTACGAGAGCCACTCCCCCACGAGTACGGCCCTGGACAGCACCAGCCCGGCGATGACCGCGACGGCGCCGAACAGCATCGCCAGCAGCCCGCTGCGCATGTGCTGCCCGGTCACGAACAGCGCGGTGACGAGGAGGTAGAAGACCATCTCGTAGGAGAGCGTCCACATCGTGTCGGCGAGCCCGCCGACGCTGACCACGTCGAGCAGCATCGTCGCGTGCGCCGCGACCGCCGACCCGTCGCGCTGGACCTGCTCGCGCACCGGCACCCACCACGCCATCCCGACCACCAGCACGATGACCGCCAGGTAGAGCGGGTAGAGGCGGAAGGCCCGGCTGATCCAGAACTTGCGCACGTCGCCGTGCCGCTCCAGCGAGGTCGGGATGATGTAGCCGCTCACCAGGAAGAACAGCAGAATGCCGAAGGCTCCCAGGCTGAACCAGTAGGGCCGGAGCGAGGGCAGTAACCACGGCATCAGATGCTCGGCCACCACGGCCATCGCGCCGATGCCACGTAGGGCGTCGAGCCAGGCGAGCCTCGTGGTGGAGAGGGGGGTGGGAGACTGATGTGCGGTGGCGGCAATCGACACCCGGCCCAACATACCCGTAATGGTTCAAGTGATGCGATGACTATTCAAAGGGGCGTGATGGTCGGCGCCCGACGGGTCGTACGGATCGGTGTGGACCGTGGCCGCGCGCAGGCGCGGCATCTCGTGGATGAGGCGGTGCTCGGCCTCCACCGCCAGCGCGTGCGCCTGGAGCAGGGTGAGGTCGTGGCCGACGAGGATCTCCACCTCCGCGTGGAGCGCGTGCCCGATCCAGCGCAGCCGGACCGAGCCGACCCGCCGGACTCCGCCGACCGTGCGTAGGACGGCCTCGGCCTGGTCGACCAGGCCGGGGTCGACGGCGTCCATCAGCCGGTGGTAGATCTCGCGGGCGGCGTCGCGCAGCACGAAGCAGATGGCGACGGTGATGAGCAGCCCGACGATCGGATCGGCCAGCGGGAAGCCCAGGGCCGAGCCGCCCGCGCCGAGCAGCACCGCGAGTGAGGTGAAGCCGTCGGTCCTGGCGTGCAGCCCGTCGGCGACCAGCGCGGCCGAGCCGATCTCCCTCCCGACCTTGATCCGGTAGCGCGCCACCCACTCGTTGCCCAGGAAGCCGACCACGCCCGCCGCGGCGACCCAGCCCACGGCCGAGATGTCCCGCGGATCGACCAGCCGGTTGACCGCCTCGTAGCCCGCCAGCCCGGCCGTGGCGGCGATGATCAGCACGATGACGATGCCGGCCAGGTCCTCGGCCCGCCCGTAGCCGTAGGTGAAGCGGCGGGTGGCGGCGCGGCGCCCGACGGAGAACGCGATCGCCAGCGGCACCGCGGTGAGGGCGTCGGCGACGTTGTGCAGGGTGTCGCCCAGCAGCGCCACCGACCCCGACCTGACCACGATCACCGCCTGGACGGCGGCCGTCACCATCAGCACGGCGAACGAGACGGCCAGCACGCGCAGTCCGCGACTACTGCTCTCCAGTGCCGCGTCGGTCTTGTCCAGGCTGTCGTGACCGTGCGGCGCGATCAGCCGCCCGGCCCGGGCCACCCATCCCCTCTTGCCGCCGTGCCCGTGCCCATGTCCGTGCCCGCCGCCGTGCCCATGGCTGTGCTCATCACTGGGCTCAGGGCTGGGCTCAGGGTCAGGGCGGTGTACGGGTGCGGGGCTGGACTCGGGGTCAGGCATGCCGTCCCTCACTTGCGCACGATGTCTCCTTTGGGCGAGTATATGTATTCATGTACGCACGCGACAACGACTCAGGTGCGCATCTGGTGCAGGAGCAACCGACTCCCGCTCAGGTGAGCTCGGCCGTCGACGCGTTCCGCATGCTCAGCGACGCCACGCGGCTCCGGCTGATGTGGCTGCTGTCCTCGGGCGAGCTGGACGTGACCTCGCTCGCCCGGGCCGTCGGCGTGCCCAGGCCCTCGGTGTCGCAGCACCTGGCCAAGCTGCGCCTGGCCGGTCTGGTGACCACCCGCAGGGACGGCCGCCGGGTGCTCTACCGCGCCCGCGACTCGCACGTGCGCGCGTTGATCGCCGAGGCGCTGTCGCACGCCGACCATGAGGTCTTCCACCTGCCCCGGCACGACTGACGAGCCCGGCGGCCGTCCGGGCGTCACGCGGGCCGCGTCACCATCCGACCTTGCCCTTGCCGGACACGAGCGCGCGGGCGATGACCATGCGCTGCACGTCGTTGGTGCCCTCGCCGATCGCCATCAGGGGCGCGTCGCGGTAGAGCCGCTCGATCACGTACTCCTGCGAGTAGCCGTAGCCGCCGTGGATCCGCATCGCCTCCAGCGTGGCCTTCAGCGCGACCTCGGAGGCGAAGTACTTGGCCATGCTCGCCTCCATGTCGACCCGCTTGCCGCCGTCGGCCTGGGACGCGGCCCAGTACGTGAGCAGCCGGGCCGCCTGGATCTCGGTGCCCAGATCGGCCAGCTTCAGCTGGATGGCCTGGAACTCGGCGATCGGCTGCCCGAACGCGGTGCGCTCGCGCGCGTAGGCGAGCGCCGCGTCGTAGGCGGCCTGCGCGACGCCCACGGCGCGGGCGGCGATGTTGATGCGGCCCATCTCCAGCCCGCCGAGCACCTGCTGCATGCCGCGCCCCTCGACGCCGCCGAGCAGCGCCTCGACGGGCACGCGCACGCCGTCGAGCACGACCTCGCAGGTCTCGGTGCCCTTGTAGCCGAGCTTGGGCAGGTCGCGGCTCACGCTGAACCCCTCGGAGGCGGGATCCACGAGCAGCACCGCCATGCCCTTGTGCGCGGGTTCGGTCACGGCGGTCTTGACCAGCACGGGCAGCGGGTCGGCGTGGCGGGCGTTGGTGATCCACGTCTTGGTGCCGGTGACGACGTAGTGGTCGCCGTCGCGTACGGCACGCGTCTGGATGCCCTGCAGGTCGGTGCCCGCGCCGGGCTCGGTGAGGGCGATCCCGGTACGGCGCGCGCCGGTGGCCAGGTCCTTGAGGTAGAGCCGCTTCTGCTCCTCGGTGCCGTGGCGGGCGATCATCGAGCAGGCCAGCGAGTGCGAGCCGATCGTGCCCGCCACACCCATCCAGCCGCGCGCGATCTCCTCGAAGACCAGCGCGAACGACACCATGTCGGCCTCCATGCCGCCGTACTCCTCCGGCACGGACAGGCCGAACAGCCCCATCTGCTTCATCTTCTCGACGATCTCCGTGGGGTACCTGCCCGTACGCTCCCAGTCGGAGGCCACGGGCACGATCTCCTTGTCCACGAACGCGCGCAACGTCTCGCGAAGGGCCTTCTGCTCGTCGTTCAGCTCGAAATCCATCTCTCACTCCTTGACTCATGCCGGCAGGATCAGCACGTCCTGTTCCGCGAGCCCCAGCGCGGCCTCGACGGCCGCGGGGCTCAGCCCGTTGCCCAGCGCCTTGCGCCGGACCAGGTCCTCGATGTCCGGGTCGCCGGGGCCGCCCGAGCCGCGTTCGACGGCGGCCACCGCCTCGGTCCCGTCGGCGTATCTCACGAGCAGCCGTCCCGGCTGGTCATCGGCCTCGCACGGCGGGTCGATCACCTCGTACCGGATGCGCCTGGCCAGCTCGGCGACCTCTTCCCGGTGGACATCACGGTATGTCCGCACGGTGACCTCGCCGTCGAGGAGCATCGCCGCGACGCTCCACGGCAGGCTGCGCATCGCCTCGTACGGTGTCCGGGGCCGATGGGCTTCCGGCCCGCACACGACGGGCACGCCGTCCCGGTGCACCGTGGCGACGATCTCCCGGACCTCCCGGAGGTCACGCCCGCCCCATAACTCACCGGCACCCGCCCGCCCGTGCCCGGCGTGGGCACCGCCCGACGCGGCCGGCCCGCCCTCCGGTCCGGCCTGGCCACCTCCGCGACCGCCCCGGCGGGCCAGCGCGGCGCCTGGCAGGCCCCGCCGGGACCTGGCCGGGCGGAGCACGTCCTGGCCGCCGGCCTCCCGGGCGCGCACCCAGGACCTGGCCGTCCCGGCGGGATCCGGCCGGACGGAGTGGCCGGGCGGCGGGCAGGCGGTGTCCGCGCGCAGCAGCCTGGCGGCGTCGAGCGAGGCGTGCACGAGCCGGTCGGCGGGATAGGGCCTGATCGTGATCCGGGTGACCTCCCAGCGCTCGCCCAGGCCCTCGGCGGGCTGGGAGCCGGACCGGCCGAACAACGTGGCGTACAGACCGCGCTCTCCTTCCAGCGCCGCGCTCGGGCCGGTGGCTCCCGAGCGGGCGAGGCGGGCGGCGAGGATCCCGGCCTGGGCGGCCAGTCCCGGATGCGGGCGCGCGGCGGAGGCCGGCCGTCCGCCTGCCTGCCCGGCCGCGATGGCCAGCGCGTCGACCGCCTGTTCCTCCCGCAGGCCGTACAGCCTGGACGCGACGAGCGCGGAGACGAGCGGCCCGCACGCGGAGGCGGCGTCCAGCTCCGGCGGCACGGCGGCGCCGAGGCGGCAGACGGCCTCGTATCCGGCGAGGGCCGCGACGAGCACCTCGCTCCCGTGGGCACGCACCTCCTCCCCCACGGCCAGCGCCACGGGCAGCACCGCCGCGCTCGCGCGGACCGGGCCGCCGGCGTGCACGTCGTCGAGGTCCAGCGCGTGCACCAGGGCGCCGTTGGCGAGCGCGGCGGCCGGCGCGGACACCCGCCGCCCGGTCCCGAGCAGGCCGGCCTCCGGTGTCCCGCCCAGGTCGAGCGCCACGGCCACGGCCGCCGCCCGACAGGGGTCCTCCTCATGGACGGCGGCGGCGCACCCGAGCCCGTCGAGCAGGTGGCGTAACCCGGCCGCGCGGACCGGGCCGGGCACCTCGTCCGGGGTCAGCGCCAGCGCCCAGGTCACCAGGCTCCGGACCGGGTTCATCGCACGCCGTCCGCCGCCGGGCCGGGGCGGGCGGACCGCCGGCCACGGGTGTCCTTCACGGGGCGAGCGGGCCCGTCGCCGCCGGGGTGAGATGGTGCTGCTGAGCGGTCACGGGCGGCTCCTCTGGTCCTCGATCGCCACGGTATTAGTCTGACGTTTTACGGTCAACGTCTGCCGATGGGTACAAGGGTCCAGAAAACAGAACATTCTTTCAATCCCACCGCGAACGTCCCCCGCCGACAGGCCGCCGGCGGTGACCCGGGTGGGCCCGGCCTGGCCGGGCCGTAAGGCAGGGATCAGGTGCGGGACGCCAGCGTGGTGACGACGTCGACGATGCGGGCGGCGCGTTCGAGTTCGGCGCGGTGGAAGCCGGGCCCGGCGGCTCGGGCGACGACCACGTGCAGCCCCTGGGCGACGACCGGGAGCAGCATCAGCCGCAGGCCCTCCGAGGCGCGGGTGGCCGCGCGCAGGGGCGGCTCGGACAGTTCGAACACCTCGGGGGCGGCCAGGCTGGCGTGCAGCACGGCGCCGTCGGCGACCGCCAGCGACCACTCCGCCCCGCAGAGCGCCGGCAACGCGTCCACCAGCGTGGCGATGCCGCGAGAGGGCTCGGTGGCCACGTGCATGAGCAGGTCGTAGTCGGGCGCCGAGCCCGGCACATCCCTGGTCGGCCAGACTCCCTCGACCCGCACGCCGGGGACGGCGGACATCCGGTCGCGGACCTCCTCCGCCGACACGGCGCCCGGCCAGGAGACCACGAAGTCGTCCACGGCCCGTCCGGTCTCACGTTCGAGGACGGTGACCTGCAGGATGTCGGCCCCCAGAGTGCCGAGGGCTTTGGCGACCTGACCCAGCCCCCCGGGGCGGTCCGGCAATGACACCCTCAGTCGCAGCAGCATCGCCGCCCCCTTTCCAGAGGCTCTCACAGTGCCGTGGAAAGGTTTCGCGTAGGTTCCACGGATATGTCGCACATGCTGCGGTTAGTCCCAGCATGCAACGCTAATCCCAGCTTGTCGACAAGGGTTCGACAACCTCTACCTGCGGCTATCCGCCCCTGACCTGCACTTTTCCTACCCCCGATACGCCCTCCTGGCGCTCCTCTTCGACAGCGGCGACCGCGTCACGGCCGACGGGCCATGCGCGGCGGAGCGGTCAGGGCTGGTAGGCGCCGGCGGCGGGGGTGGCTGGGAGCGGCTTGCCGGTGATGTCGCGGGTGAGGGCCTTGCCGCCGTACCAGGCCCCCGAGAGCGGGAAGGCGCGGCCGAGGGCCGGGGAGCCGGGGCGCGGCCGCAGGTCGGTGCGAGAGGTGAGGCGCGGGTCGGCCATGACCGAGCGGGGGCCGAGCTTGAACCTGATCGAGGTCGCCTTGTAGACGCCGCCGCCCTCGTCGGCCCCCTTGCCGTCCTCGTAGCCCGCCTGCCCGCCGACGAGGACGACGTTGTTGCGGAGCTTCAGGATCGACGGTGAGCAGCCGTCGTGGCAGGACCAGCCGATCGTCTTGCGCGCCGGCAGGTAGACCGAGTTGTGCACCGCGATGGTGCCCTTGACCGGCCCGACGATGTGCCCCGGGCCGCGCGTGATGAGGAAGGAGCCCTGCTTGAGAGTGGAGGTGACGACGTTGAAGGCGAACACGTTGCCGGTGGCGGTCTTGCCCTTCTGCGCGCCCAGCTCGGTGAACGTCTCGTTGTTGTGCGCCTTGTTGTAGGTGACCAGGTTGCGGTCGCCGTTGTAGATCTCGATGGCCGCGCCGTCCATCACGTAGTCGTGGCTGGCCGCGTGGCTGCCGGTGATGGTGTTGCCGGTGACCACGTTGTCGTCGCCGTTGAGCAGGACACCGAAGGCGCCGGAGTCGTTGTCGCCGCCCACGTCGTTGACGCTCATCCGGTTGTTGCCGGCGATCCGGCTGTCGCGGATGGTGTTGCGGGAGCCGGTCGGAGTGACCCAGACGCCGGTGACGTTGCCGTCGGCCCGCACCCCGATCAGGTGGTTGCCGTCACCGGCCACCTCGAAGCCCGCCCAATGGCAGCCGGAGGCGCGCACGCCGCTGATCCGCCAGTGGTCGCCGCTGACGACCACGCAGTTGGCCTCCCTGCCGCTGATCCTGGCGAGAGGGCCCTTGCCGTACGGCTGGACGACGATGGGTCTGGCGCGGGTGCCGTCGGCCTCGAGCTTGAGGCTGCCGGTCCACCTGCTGCCGCGCTTGAGGCTGACCGCGTCGCCCGGCTTGAGATCGGCCTGGTTGACCCGGTCGAGCGAGCGCCACGGGGCGGTGGCACTGGTGCCGGCCGCTCCGTCGTCGCCGCCCTTGGAGTCGACGTAGTAGGTGGTGCCGGCCTGGGCCTGCGCCGCGGCGGGAACGGCGGGCAGCAACGAGGCCACGGCGACCACGGACAGCAATCTCATGCGGGCACACCATGTTCTGGAGGGAGGACGGACGGTAATCCGCCAACCTAGCGGCTCACCGGAACGGACGCCAGACACTGATCACCGGCGCGGCACCGCGTGGCTCCGCCGCTGCCACAGGGCTTGATCGATTTCTGATGGCTCGCTAGGGTTGGGCGCCTTTGTTCGGAGGCTGTTCACTCGCTCTCTAGGGATGTTCCCGTGCGCCGCTACCGGTTCGGGAGAATCGCCGCGCTCGTCGCCGCCGTCTACGTGGGCGCGGTCGTCGTGTCCGGCGTGCTCGCGCTGGCCACCGGCGACCCGGCCCCGCTGCGCGCGATCGTCGCAGGAGGATGGGACGCGGACTTCGTGCCCTACACCTGGTGGGTCGAACTCCTCATGGTCGCGGGCGGGATCCTGCAGGGATGGGCCTACTGGCAGGTGCTGCGCGGGCGCCCGGCCGGCGCGGCGACCGTCAACGACCGACCGGTCCGGCTGCTGCGGGCGGCCCTGTATCTCAGCGTCGCCTGCACGCTGCCGTACCGGCTGCCGAGCCCGTACACGTGGTGGTCTGGCCTGCCCGCCGAGCTGCTCGACATCGCTGTCGTCTGCCTGTTCTTCGTGGTCCTCGCCGGGGCATCGCCCCGGTGGCTGCGGGTGCTCGCGCTGGTGGCGGGCCTGACGGGCGCCGCCATGGAAACGGCCGCCACCGTCTTCTACGGGCTCGGCCAGTGGTCCGTCGCGCAGTCAGTCGCTCCGTACCAGCTCGGCAACGTCGTCTATCTGCTGTGGCTGGTGCCGATCCTGGCCGGGCAGGCCAGGGACGGGCGCTGGACGCCGGGAACCGTCCGGATGGGCATCGCCGCGGCGGGGCTGTCGCTGCTGTCGTCCGGCGGGTCCTCCATCATCTCGTTCGGCGGCTGGGGCGTCGACTACGACCTGGTGCTCCTCATGGTCCTGGGCAGCCTCGGCGTCCTCGGGACAGCGTGGCAGGCCCGCTCCGCCCACGACCTGGGCGGCCCGCCGCCCGTGCCGTCCCCGCCGGCGCCGGCCCGGGTCGCGCCGGCGCGACCGTGGCCGCTCGCCGCCGTGGCCGTGGCGCTCCCGCTGATCCCCGCGGCCGTCAACCTGGCCGGCGGGATGCCCGCCTGGACCGGCCCGAGGGGCCTGGTCGACGACCTCTTCCATGGGTACGTGAGCTACCCGGCGACCGTGCTCTGGGTCGTCGTGGACCTGCTCGTCGGAGTCGGCGCCCCGGCCGCGCTGATCCTGGTCGCGGTCGTACGCAGGACCCGGCGGCTGCTGCGCGGGACGATGTCAGCCCTGGTCATCGCCGCGGCGGCGGGCGTCGTGAGCGCGCTCACCGCCGAGCGCGAGGCGGACTGGCGGCTCATCCCCGAGATGGCCGAGCAGCGGCTGGCCCTGTACCCGGCCGGGTTGTTCGACCGGAACGGGAACGGCGAGATCCTCTTCGGCCTCTCGCCGCTGTGGTACAGCGCCGCCCTGGCCGCCTCCGCCCTCGTCCTGCTCCTTCTGTACGGCGCCCCGCCCGCCGCCCGCCTGCGGCACCACGTTCTCTCGGCGGCGCTGGCCACCGCCGTCGCCCTGTGCCTCCTGCCGGCGGCCGACCAGTCACGCGGCCCGGTCACCACGGCCGAGGACTGTTCGCCCCCCGAGCCCTGGGAGACGAACGGCGAGCCGGCGGCAGCCGAGCCGATCACCGGCCCGCGCGCCTTCATCTGCGCGGTACGCCGGCAGCAGGCGCTCACGTTCGCCGCCACCACCCCCGACCAGGTGCTGCTCGGCCACGGCCGCCGCCTGTGCGGCGCCTACACCCGCGACGACCCGCGCGAGCTGGCCCGCCTGCGGGAGATGGAAGGGGTGAGCGTCGGCGACCTGGGCGGGGTGCTCGCCGGGATCTGCCCGGCCGCGAAAACGAAGGCCGACGCGGCGGCGGCGGCCCAGGAGCGCGAGTTCGAGGAGTTCGAGGCCGAGGAGCGTCGCAAGTGTGACGCCACCCCACGCCACCGCCCCCTCATCCGGCCCGCCAGGGCGATCCGCCTCAAGGAGCCCGAGTGGCCCGAGGCGGGGCTGGCGCTGTACGACGACTTCCCCGTCAGCGGCAGGAGCACGAGCGCCGGTCCGGTCGCCGTCGCCCCCGGCCACGTGTCGATAGGGACGCATTCCGACTTCCACGTGTGCGTCACGCTGGAGACCTATCCGCGCCGCCCACCGGTCGAGACCAAGGGCTGGGACCACGTCGTCGAGGTCGGCTTCGAACACCGGGGCGGCGAGATGACGTTCACGGACGGCCTGAGCGGCACCGAGCTGCCCGACCTGTCGCTCAACGGCCGCAAGGGGCACTACCGCATCCGCGTGCACCTGGCCTGGTTCCCCTGGAAGGGCGACGAGTACGGCACCCAGCGGCTGCTGATCATGGCGTACCCGGGGCCGGGAGACAAGGCGGTCGTCCACCGCGGGCCCGCCAAGGACGGCTGACCACGGTCAGCCCTTGACGGCGCCGGAGGTCAGCCCCGAGACGATGTACCTCTGCAGCCACAGGAAGGCCCCCACGGTCGGGATCGCGGTGAGCAGCGTCGCCGCGGCGAACATGCCGAAGTTGGCGTTGCGCTGGTCGCCGGCGATCATCCCGTACATGCCGACCGCCAGCGTCTTGCTGCCGGGGTCGCGCAGGAAGACGCTGGCCATGATGAACTCACTCATCGTGCCGATGAACGCCAGCATGGCGGTGACCGCGAGGATCGGCGTCACGAGCGGCATGATGACCCGCCAGAAGATCTGCGCGTGCGTGGCCCCGTCGACGGTGGCGGCCTCGTCGAGCTCCCTCGGCACGGTGTCGAGGAAGCCCTTCATCAGCCAGGTGTTCACGCCGAGCGCGCCGCCGAGGTAGAGCAGAATGAGCCCCCACGCGGTGTCGAACCCGAACGCCGGATAGAGCTCGGTCACCTCGGTGAAGATGATGAAGATCGTCACGATGGCCAGGAACTGCGGGAACATCTGGATGAGCAGCAACGCCAGCAGCCCGACGCGGCGGCCGCGGAAACGCATCCGGCTGAAGGCGTACGCGGCGGACATCGACAGCAGCAGACCGGCGAACGACGCGGTCAGCGCGATGAACACCGAGTTGAGGAACCACCGGCCGAACGGGTGGACGTCGGAGCCGAACAGGTCGGCGAAGTTGGCCAGGCTCGCCCCGTTCGGCAGCAGGTCGGTGGAGGCGAGGGTGCCCAGCGGGTTGATCGCGGCCGACACCACGAACACGATGGGGAACAACGCGAACGCGCACACGACCAGCACGAACACGTGCCTCAGCGCGAGTCTCATGCGTAGACCTCCTCCTGCCTGCGGGTCCGGCGGAAGGTCACCACCGAGATGAGCGCGACGATCGCGAAGATGAACACCGAGATGGCGGCGGCGAAGCCGAACTGCGCCCCGCCGGTGCCGAACGCCAGCCGGAACGTGTAGGTGATCAGCAGGTCGGTGGCTCCCACCTGCGGGTTCTCGGCCGGGAACGGGCCGCCCTCGCTGGTGAGCTGGATCGCGTTGAAGTTGTTGAAGTTGAACGCGAACGACGAGATGAGCAGCGGCGTGAGCGCCACCAGCAGCAGCGGCAGCGTCACCCTGCGGAAGGCGTGCCACGGCGAGGCCCCGTCGATCGAGGCCGCCTCGGTCAGCTCGCGCGGGATGGCCTGCAACGCGCCCGTCGTCACCAGGAACATGTACGGGAAGCCCAGCCAGAGGTTGACCAGGATGACCGCGAACCTCGCGGTGACCGGCTCCCCCATCCAGTCGACGGTCAGCCCCAGCGACTGGTTGACCAGCCCGAAGTCGCGGTTGAACAGGTCACGCCAGACCAGCAGCATGGCGAAGGAGGGCATCGCGTACGGCAGGATCAGCGCGATCCGGTAGAAACGCGTGCCGCGCATGCGGGGGTGGTGCAGCGCCAGCGCCACCCCCATGCCGAGCCCGAACGTCGTCACCACCGAGGCCAGCGCGAACACCACGTTCCACCCGAACACCCCCGCGAAGTAACCGGAGATCGTGGGGTTGGTCAGCACCCGGGCGAAGTTGTCCAAACCGACGCCGACCTGCCAGCCCTGCGCCAGGTGCTCCCCTCTGGCGTTGAGGAAGTAGCCCCGCGCCTCGTCGGCCGTCCACGTGTCGCCGTCGCCGCGGACGCAGTCGCAGGCGGGGTCGTAGTCGAGCGCCGCCCGGCCCTCGACGGCGCGGCTGAGGCCGTTGGCCTTGATCAGCCCGCCGGCGGTGGGCACCGCCAGCGCCGCGATCTCCGCGCCGCGGGCGGCCGCCTGCGGCGCGGTCAGCACGGTGAGGCCGGGCGCGGCCAGCACCTTGCCGGTCACGCCGAGCCGGGCGCCCTCCAGCGGGGCCAGCCCTTCGCCGGATCCCGTCTGGACCCGCCTGGTCTCCGGGTCGACGAGCAGGAACACCAGCTCGTCGCCGCGCAGGGCCGCGGTCAGTGTGTACTCGGGCGAGCCGGGCGCCTGCCGGACCGAGCCGGTCTCGATCGCGGTGACGGCCGACTGCTTGTCGCCGCGGTGGCCGTCGCCGAAGTTCGTGAACGCGGTGCTCACCGTGTAGAGGATGGGGAACAGCTGGAACGCGATCAGCAGGACGGTGCCGGGGACGAGGTACTTCGCCGGGATGAGGCGCCGGGTCAGGTAGAGGCAGACGATGGCCGCGGTGACCGCGACCAGCACCGCCAGCGCGATCCAGGCCCGCGCCGCGACCAGCGGCGGCACCGCGTACACCAGGATCGCGGCGGTCACGGCGAGCACCGCGATCCTGGTCACCACGTAGGCGGTGGTGATCTCCCGGCGCGGCCGCGGCGCCCGGCGGGGCTTGGCGGCCTCGGGGACGTCCGAGGTCATGGCGTCAGTTCTTGAGGGAGCCGTCGATGGTCTTCTGCGCGGCCTCGGCCGCCTTGGCGGCGTCCCCGCCCTTGACGACCGCCGCCTCGGCGATGCCGAACGGCTCCCAGACCGCCTGCATCTCGGGGATGGCGGGCATCGGGAAACCGTCCTTGCCGGCGTCCATGAACTTGCCGGCGTCGGCGTCGGCCGCCTGCACCTCCTGCAGGGCGGCGGTGAGCGCCGGCGGGCGCGGGTCGGCGTCGTACAGGGCCTTGGCCACGTCCTTGTTGGTCACGTAGTTGGCGACGAACTCCTGGGCCAGGGTCTTGTTCCTGCCCTTGGCGGCGACGAAGAACGACTGGACGCCGACGAACGGCGTGGCCGGCTTGCCGTCCTTGAACGACGGGACGGGCGTGATGTCGTAGCTGATGCCGCCCTTCTTCACGTCGCCCATGGCCCACGGGCCGGAGACCAGGAAGGCGCATCTGCCGCCGGCGAAGGTGGCGACGTAGTTCTCGTTGGTGATGGAGGTCTTGAGCGCGCCGTCGCCCTTCTCGCCGAGCTCCTTGAGCCTGCCGAACGCCTTGACGGACTCGGCCGAGCCGAGCAGCACCTTCTTGGGGTCGGGGTCGCCGGCGGGGGTGGTGCCGAACAGCGAGCCGCCGCCCGCGGCGAAGATCGGGTAGACGTGGAAGGCGTCGCCCTTCTGCGCGACGGGCAGGCAGAGGATCTCCTTGACCTTGCCGGCTTCCTTGAGCTCCTTGCCCTTGGCGACCATGTCCTCCAGGGTGGCCGGGGCGTCGGGCGCGAGCTCGGTGTTGCGGATCAGCGCGATGTTCTCGACCGCGTACGGCGCCGCGTAGACCTGCCCGTCGAACGTGACGGCCTTCAGGGCGATCTCGGGGAAGGCGGCCTTCTGCTGCTCGGTCAGGTTGACCGGGTCGATGGCGCCGTTCTGCACCAGGTTGCCGATCCAGTCGTGCGCGCCGACCATGACGTCGGGGCCGCTGCCCTGCTGGGAGGCGGTAAGGAAGGTCTGCTGGTTGTCCTTGCTGATCTCCTTGACCTCGACGGTCACGCCGTTCTCGGCGCCGAACTGGTCGGCGAAGGGCTTGAGCGCCTTGACCCGGTTGGGGTCGGCCCAGATCACGAGCTGACCGCCGCCCTTGTCGGCGGGGGCGGCGGTAGGGGCGGTGGCCGATCCGGTGGGGGCCGCCGAGGGGGCTGGGGATCCGCCGCCGCAGGCCGTGACGGCTAAGGTCAGCGTCGCGAGTGCGGCCGTGCCCAGAGTTCGGTTGCGCATGAGACCTCCTGAGGTCGGGAGGAGCGACGACACCTCATACGCCGCCGCCGGAAAGGTCGTCATTTGCCGCTTTCGCGGCTCACATTTCCGGGACGTTACCGGGACTTTGCAAAAGCTGGAAGAACTTGCAATAGAGCGTTACCGGATCAACATCTCGCGCGCGTCGCGCCTTCTCCGAGCAGGCGTCTGACCTGCCAGAAGGAGAATCATGCAACTTTCCGCAACTTGCACTTGACCTCTCGCAAGGAATCACGCCATCCTGCACCAGACATCACGGACATCCGGGGGAAGGATCATCATGCTGGCCGACGACGACTGGTGGCGCGACGCCGTTGTATACCAGGTGTACCCCCGGAGCTTCGCCGACGCCAACGGCGACGGCATCGGCGATCTCCAGGGCGTCCGCCACCGCCTCGGCTATCTGAGCGAGCTCGGCGTCGACGCCATCTGGCTGAGCCCCTTCTACACCTCGCCGATGGCCGACGCCGGCTACGACGTGGCCGACCACCGCGACGTCGATCCGATGTTCGGCACGCTCGACGACTTCGACGAGCTGGTCCGTGACGCGCACGCGCGGGGCATCCGGGTGATCGTGGACCTGGTGCCCAACCACTCCTCCGACCGGCACCCCTGGTTCCAGGCGGGGCTGCGCGACCGCTACATCTTCCGCGACCGGCCGAACGACTGGGAGTCGATCTTCGGCGGGCCGGCCTGGACCCAGGTCGAGGACGGGCAGTGGTACCTGCACCTGTTCGCGCCCGAGCAGCCCGATCTCAACTGGGAGCACCCGGAGGTGCGCGCCGAGTTCCGCGACGTGCTGCGGTTCTGGCTGGACCGCGGCGTCGACGGCTTCCGGGTGGACGTGGCGCACGGCATGGTCAAGGCCGAGGGCCTGCCGGACGTCGGCCCCAAGGAGGGGCCCCAGGCCGAGATGCTCGGCGACGAGCGCGTGCCGTACTTCGACCAGGACGGCGTGCACGACATCTACCGCGAGTGGCGGCCGATCCTCGACTCCTACCCCGGCGGGCGGATGGCGGTCGCCGAGGCCTGGGTGTCGTCGCCCGAGCGACTGGCCCGCTACGTCGGCCCGGACCAGCTGCACCAGGCGTTCAACTTCGAGTTCATGCTGGCCGACTACCACGCCAAGGCGTTCCGGACGGTCATCGAGAAGGCGCTGGCCGAGGCGGAGCTGGTGGGCTCGCCCACCACCTGGGTGCTGTCCAACCACGACAAGCCGCGGCACGTCACCCGCCACGGCGGGCTCGGCCGGGCCAGGGCGGCCACGCTGCTGATGCTCGCGCTGCCCGGCTCCGCCTACGTCTACAACGGCGAGGAGCTCGGCCTGCCCGAGGTGCTCGACCTGCCGGACGAGCTGCGCCAGGACCCGGCCTTCCGGCGCAGCGGCGAGAGCCGCGACGGCTGCCGGGTGCCGATCCCGTGGACCGGCGAGCCCGGCTTCGGCTGGCGCGACCCCTGGCTGCCGATCCCCGCCTCGTGGGGCCCGCTGTCGGCCGAGGCGCAGCACGGCGACCCCGGCTCCACGCTGAGCCTCTACCGGGCCGCGCTGCGCATCCGCAAGGAGCATCCGGCGCTCGGCGGCGGCACGCTGACCTGGCTCGACTCCCCCAGGGACGTGCTCGCGTTCGAGCGGGACCCGGGCTTGGCCGTGGTGCTCAACACCGGCGAGCGGCCGGTCGAGCTGGCCGCGCTCGGGCTGCGCAGCGAGGTGCTGCTGTCGAGCGGCCCCCAGGCGGGCGACGGGACGGTCGCTCCCGACAGCACGCTCTGGCTGCGCCGCTGACAAAAATCGCCGGTACGGCCGCCGCTCCACGACGGCGCGGTGGCCGTGCCGACGACGCGCGATTCATCGTCCGTTTGCGAATAGTGATCGATGAAAGGCGGAAAATACTCCCTCATGTCAGGGATCATGGATACATGACGGAGCAAGCCCCGCAGGGTGTCGACCCCCACATCCCGAACGCGGCACGTATGTATGACTTCTTCCTCGGCGGCAAGGACAACTTCAAGGCCGACCGGGATCTGGCCGAGCTGGTGCTGAGCGTGATGCCGGAGATCCGCGAGGGCACCAAGCAGAACCGCGCGCTGATCGGCCGGGTGGTCCAGTACCTGTGCGAGCAGGGCATCACCCAGTTCCTCGACCTGGGCTCCGGGCTCCCCGCCCAGGAGAACGTGCACGAGGTGGCCAACCGGTTCAACCCGGACGCCCGCGTGGTCTATGTCGACAACGACCCGGTGGTGGCCGCGCACGGCAGGGCGCTGCTGGCCGACCCGTCCCGGGTGGCGATGGTGGAGGCCGATGTCCGGCGGCCGGCCGAGGTGCTGGCGCAGCCCGAGGTCAAGGCGTTGCTGGACTTCGACCAGCCGGTGGCCGTGCTGATGATGTTCCTGCTGCACCTGGTGCCCGACGAGGACGACCCGCAGGGGTTCGTGGCCGCCTACCGCGACGTGCTGGCTCCCGGCAGCTACCTGGCGGTCACGCACGTGGCCGGCGACGCGGCTCCGGCGGTGACCCAGCGGATCAGCGAGTTCTACCGGCAGGCCAACACGCCGTTCTGCCCGCGCTCCTACGAGGAGGTCGCGTCCTTCTTCGGAGACTTCGAGCTGATCCCCCCGGGCCTGGCCACCGGCCTCGGCCCCGAGGTGGTGTGGCCGTTCGCCGACCCGGACGTCGAGGCGACGATGTTCCTCGACGAGGACTTCGCCCGCCTGGGCCTGGCCGGCATCGGCCGCAAACCCTAGCCCGCCCGCCTCGAGCGGCACGGAACGTCACGTGAAGAATGAGAGTATGAACTCGCTCTTGCTCAACACGGACGGCGTCCAGATCCCGCAGATCGGGTTCGGCGTCTGGCGGGTGCCCGACGACGAGGCCGAGCGGTCGGTGGAGACCGCGCTCGAGGTCGGCTACCGCCACATCGACACGGCGACGCTCTACCAGAACGAAGCCGGCGTGGGCCGGGCCGTGCGCGCCTCGGGGATCCCGCGCGCCAAGCTGTTCGTCACCACCAAGCTGTGGAACACCGACCACGAGCGTCCGGAGGAGGCGTTCGAGGAGAGCCTGGCCCGCCTCGGCCTCGACTACGTCGACCTCTATCTCATCCACTGGCCGACGCCGGCCCGCGACACCTACCTGCGGGCCTGGCGGGGGCTGGAGAAGATCTACCGCGACGGCCGGGCCAAGGCCATCGGCGTCTCCAACTTCACCGTGGAGACGCTCACCAGACTGCTGGACGAGGCCGACATCGCGCCGTCGATCAACCAGATCGAGCTCCACCCCTACCTGCAGCAGCGCGAGCTGCGGGCGTTCCATGAGGCCAACGGCATCCTCACCGAGGCATGGAGCCCGCTCGGGCAGGGCCGGGGGCTGCTGGAGGACCGCGCGCTGCGGGTGCTGTCGGACAAGCACAACCGCACTCCGGCGCAGATCGTGCTCCGCTGGCACATCCAGCTGGGCAACGTGGCGATCCCCAAGTCGGTCACGCCGTCGCGGATCAAGGAGAATTTCGGCGTCTTCGACTTCGTCCTCGATCAAGAGGACGTCGCGGCCATCGGGGCGATGAACATCGGGAAACGGCTCGGACCCGACCCGGATCAGTTCAACGGGGGGTAAAGATTACGATCCCTCCTTATGAGGGATCTTTCATGGGGAATCGCGGCGACCGGCGGCATCGCCAGGACCGTAGGGGCGGTCATCGCGGCGGAGCCGGGGATGCGGGTGGCGGCCGTGGGCTCGCGCGACCTCGGCCGGGCACGCGCGCTGGCCGCGACACTGGGCGCCGAGTCGGCCCACGGCTCGTACGCCGCGCTGTGCGCCGATCCCGCCGTGGACGCCGTCTACGTGGCGACGCCGCACGCCCAGCACCTGGAGGTGGCCGAGGCGGCGATCGCCGCGGGCAAGGCGGTGCTGTGCGAGAAGCCCCTGGCCGCCTCGCTCGCCGACGCCGAGCGGATGGTGCGGCTGGCCCGCGAGGCCGGCGTCTTCCTGATGGAGGCCATGTGGATGCGGTTCAACCCGCTGATCCAGCGGCTGGCGGCCGATCCGCGCTTCGGTGACCTGCGCTCCGTGCACGCCAGCTTCGGATTCGCTTCGCCGTACGACCCGCTGCATCGGCTCTGGGCTCCGGAACTCGGCGGCGGGGCACTGCTCGACCTCGGGATCTACCCGTTCGGGCTGGCTCAGCTGCTCCTGGGGACGCCGCCGGAGCTGCGGATGACGGGGTCGCTGGCGCCGTCGGGCGTGGACGCGGAGGCGGCGGGCGTGCTCCTCTACCCGGGCGGCAGGCGGGCGCTGGTGGAGGTCTCGTTACTGGGTGCCCTGCCCAACAGCGCGTACGTGGTCGGCACCGGGATGCGGGCCGACATCGAGGCGCCGTTCTGGGCGCCGCGACGGATGACCCTGAGCGGGCCGTCGATCGAACCGGAGACGTACGAGCTCGCTCCCGAGGACAACGGATACGCCGGCGAGGTGCGCGAGGTGCGCGACGCGCTGACCGCCGGGCGGACCGAGAGCGCGATCATGCCCCTTGACGAGAGCCTCGCCATGATGGGGCTGCTCGCGGCGGCTCGCCGACAACTTTCCTGACCAGGACAGTTGCCCACCTTGTCATCCTCTTGCCCGTTGTATTACCTTATGGGGCATTCGCGGCATACGTCCGGTTTATCGGTTCGTTGCCGTTCCATCGACAAGAACATCGCAGGATCTACCTGCGACCGCTGAATCCGCCTCTCGCGGAACCGGGGACCCAGGTCTCATTGGGGTGAATCGGCACATCGTGCCGTAGGGCAGCTTCCACGTCCGAACCCGTCAGCTAACTCGGTAAGCGGTATGGAAGCGAGGAGTCCCCCACCGATGGCCGTCAGTCGTCTTTCCCATGCCCTCAGGCGCCACGCCGCCCGCGCCGCCCTGGGCGTCACCCTCACCGCCACCGCGGCCTTCGGCGTCGTCGCCCCCGCCGCCGCCGACACCCCCCAGCACGCGGGCGCCGGCGCGGAGACCCCGGCCAAGGCCGACGTGGTCAGCGTGACGGCGGATCAGGTGCTCGCCCTGGCCAGGTCCCAGATCGGCATCTCGGAGAACGCCTACGGGGGAGGCACCAAGTTCCAGAAGTGGTACGCGGGCTCGCAGCGCGCCGCCGAGACGATCGCCCGTGACGGCGGCAACCGGGCCGCCTACCTCAACGCCGCCTGGTGCGCGATGTTCGTCTCCTGGGTCGGCGAGAACGCCGGCGCCCGGTCCCAGATCGGCTGGGACGCCTACACCGTGACGCACGCCCAGTGGTTCGCCGACCAGGGCCGCTGGGGCACCACCCCCGAGCCCGGCGCCGTCGTCTTCTTCGCCTGGAGCGGCAGCAAGAGCATCGGCTCGATCAACCACGTGGGCTTCGTCGTCAAGGACAACGGCAACGGCACGCTGACCACCATCGAGGGCAACACCGGCAACGGCAAGGTCGAGGAGCGGGTCCGGCCCAAGTGGCAGGTCGTCGGCTACGGCTACCCGTCGTACGCGGCCTGACCCTCCTTTCCGCCTCCCCCTTCCGGCGAGCGCGCGCCCCACTCCCCCTCGGGTGCGCGCTCGCCGGTTTCCGGAACAATCTGGCGGGACGTGTCGATTCGCGGGCACGGAGTTCGACGCGTTGGTGAGCGCGGGGTCCGGCCGGGGCCCCGGCAACGGACGAAGGAGGTCGGCGTCGTGAAGTTCATGATCGTTGGCAGGGGCAACGAGGAGACCGAGGCCGGCGTCATGCCCAGCCAGGAGCTGGTGGACGCGATGACCGCGTACAACGAGTCGCTGGTCAAGGCCGGGGTCCTGCTGGCCGCCGAGGGGCTCTACCCCAGCTCGCACGGTGCCCGCATCGCCTACAGCGGGGGCAGGGCGACCGTGCTCGACGGGCCGTTCACCGAGGCCAAGGAGCTCATCGCCGGCTTCTGGCTGATCCAGGTCAAGTCGCGCGAGGAGGCCCTCGAATGGGCGATGCGGGTCCCCGTCCCGGCCGGGCGCGACGGCGTCGGCCTGCACGTGTGGCAGGTGTTCGACCCGACCGACCTGCCGCCCGAGTCGATGTCGCCCGAGACCGCCGAGCGCGAGCGCGCCCTGCGCGGGTCCCTGGAGGGCCACGAAGGCGCTTGATCCTGTCGCCCCGCCACGCCTGGCCGGTGGCGGGCCCGCGGGCCGTCTCGAGATCGCGGCCCGGCACGAGATTCCGGGCCGGACGGGCGCGTCGCGGGCGCGGTTGCGGGCCGGACGGGCGCGTCGCGGGCGCGGTTGCGGGCGGGCCCGGGGGCTGCTCTCATGGGCCGGTGACGGCTTCCGAGACCCACCAGGCGATCGAGGCGGTGTGGCGGATCGAGGCGGCCCGCCTCATCGCCGGGCTGGCCCGGATGGTGCACGGCGACCTCGGCCTGGCCGAGGAGCTCGCGCAGGACGCGCTGGTCGCGGCGCTGGAGCAGTGGCCGGAGTCGGGCGTGCCGCGCAACCCGGGCGCCTGGCTCATGGCGGTGTCCAAGCGGCGCGCCGTCGACCTGCTGCGCCGCCAGGAACGCTACGAGCGCAAGCTGGTCGAGCTCGGCCGCGACCTCGACGGCGAGGACGAGCTCCCCGACGTCGAGGAGATCGAGGACGACCTGCTCCGGCTGGTGTTCACCGCCTGCCATCCGGTGCTGTCGACCGAGGCCCGGGTGGCGATGACGCTGCGGGTGCTCGGCGGGCTTACGACCGACGAGATCGCCCGGGCCTTCCTGGTGCCCGAGTCCACCGTGGCGCAGCGGATCGTCCGGGCCAAACGAACGCTGGCCGACCGGAAGGTCCCGTTCGAGGTGCCGCAGGGCGACGAGCTCGCGGGGCGGCTGGCCTCGGTGCTGGAGGTGATCTATCTCGTCTTCAACGAGGGCTACTCGGCCACCGCGGGCGGCGACTGGATGCGGCCCGCGCTGTGCGACGACGCGCTGCGGCTCGGCCGGGTGCTGGCCGGGCTGATGCCCCGGCAGGCCGAGGTGCACGGGCTGGTCGCGCTGATGGAGATCCAGGCGTCGCGGGCGCGGGCGCGCGTCGGGCCGTCCGGCGAGCCGATCCTGCTGATGGACCAGGACCGCGCGCTCTGGGACCGCCTGCTCATCGGCCGCGGGCTGGCCGCCCTCGACCGGGCCGAGGAGCTCGCCGGCCCGCGCGGCCCGTACACACTGCAGGCGGCCATCGCGGCCTGCCACGCCCGGGCGCTCACCCCCGAGGACACCGACTGGGAGCGCATCACCGCGCTGTACGACGAGCTGGCGCCGCTCGCGCGCTCGCCCGTCGTGGAGCTGAACCGGGCGGTCGCGCTCGCCATGGCCTACGGCCCGGCGGCCGGGCTGGACCTGGTCGACCAGATCGCCGGCGAGCCGTCGCTCAAGGGCTACCACCTGCTGCCGAGTGTGCGCGGCGACCTGCTGGCCCGGCTGGGGCGCCTGGCCGAGGCGCGGGCGGAGTTCGAGCGGGCGGCCTCGATGACGCGCAACGAGCGCGAGCGCAGGCTGCTGCTCGACCGCGCCGGCGCCTGCTCCTAGGCAGTTGTCCGGGTTGGGCACAAACGGTGCCCATGGGATGGGAGCGCTCCCAGCAACCTTTTTGAGATGTTTCGCAGCTAGAGTCCGTTTCCATGGTGTCAAAACGCCTCATCGGTAACGGTTCCGTTTCGGGACGTTGACGCCCGGACGCCGTACGGGCACTCTTTGTGGGAGCGCTCCCAAGGATTTCTCCCACCCGCGGCGGCAAGCCGCGACGCACCTCCCACAGCCACACCCAAGAGGGGTACGGAATGACGAACCACAAGCGTTTTGTAGTAGCCGGTGTCGCGCTCACCGCTCTGGCAGTCACCGCCGCGTGCGGCGGCAGCTCCACTCCGGCCGCGTCACAGAGCAGCGCCGCGGCCGCCGAGCCGGTCACCATCAACGTGCACACCTTCGGCGGCGGCGAGAACTTCGGCTATGACGAAGCGGTCAAGAAGTGGAACGCCGAGCACCCGAACATCCAGATCAAGTACCAGAACCTGACCGACCGCTTCGAGGACGTCTACTTGCCGCAGCTCCTCCAGCGCCTCCAGGCGGGGGCAGGCGCAGGTGACGTGGTCGGCATCGACGAGGGCGCGATGGGCCTCATGGCCGCCCGCCCGCAGTTCTTCACCGACCTCGGCGAGTACGGCCTGCAGAGCCGCAAGGCCGACTTCCCCGCGGCCAAGTGGGAGTCGGGCGTCAACGCCGACGGCAAGCTGTTCGCGCTGGGCACCGACATCGGCGGCATGACCATGTGCTACCGCAAGGACCTGTTCAAGAAGGCCGGCCTGCCGACCGAGCGTGAGGAGGTCGGCAAGCTGTGGCCGGACTGGAACGCCTATCTGGAGGCGGGCAAGAAGTTCTCGGCCGCGGACACGGGCGCGAAGTGGATGGACGGCCCCAACACCATCTACAACGTGATCCTGTCGCAGGAGGCGCCGAAGAACGGCAACGTGTCCTACTTCGACAAGAGCAACAAACTGGTCATCGAGAGCAACCCGGCCGTCAAGACCGCCTTCGACTGGGTGCAGAAGTTCAGCCAGGAAGGCCTGACGGCCAAGCTGCAGGCGTTCAGCCCGCCGTGGAACAAGGCCATCAAGGGCGGCGACTTCGCCACCATGGGCTGCCCGTCGTGGATGCTCGGCGTGATCTCCGGCGCGGCCGGTGAGGCGAACAAGGGCAACTGGGACGTCGCTGCCGTGCCGGGCGGCTCGGGCAACTGGGGCGGCTCCTGGCTGGCGGTGCCCAAGCAGACCAAGCACCCGAAGGAAGCCGCCGAGGTGCTCAACTACCTGACGGGCAAGGAGGGCCACGTCGCGGCCTTCAAGGAGGCGGGCGCGTTCCCGAGCTCCATCCCGGCCCAGCAGGACCCTGAGGTCTCCGGCCTCAAGAACGAGTACTTCAACGACGTGCCGACCGGCGAGATCTTCTCGGCCTCGGTGAAGGACCTGCTCCCGGTGTTCCTCGGCGAGAAGCACGCCCAGGTCAAGACCTCCGTGGAGAAGGTGCTCGAGGGCATGGACCAGGGTGCGATCAAGTACGACGAGGCCTGGTCGAAGTTCGTCGCGGCAGGCGTCAAGGCAGCGGGCTGACCCGCCCCTGGACCGGGTGGCGCCGGCTCCCTCCGCCGGCGCCACCCTCCTGACCTGGCTCGAAAGGCTTCCATGACTCTCCAGCTCTCGCCACCGCGACAAGCGCCCGGCAAGCGGACGGCACCCAGACGGCCAATGACGCGCTTCGACATCAAGGGCATGCCCTATCTCCTGGTGTCGCCCTACTTCCTGCTTTTCGCAATTTTCGGGGTCTTCCCCCTGATCTACACCTTCTGGCTCTCGCTGCACGACGCGGAGCTCGCCGGGCAGCGGACCTTCACCGGCTTCGGCAACTACGTCGAGCTGATCGCGGACACCGAGTTCTGGAACGCGGTGTTCAACACGATCGGCATGTTCGTGCTGGCCACCGTGCCCCAGATGATCCTCGCCCTGCTGCTGGCCAACGCGCTGAACAAGCGCCTGAGGGGCCGGCTGCTGCTCCGCCTGGGCGTGCTGCTGCCGATGATCACTTCGGTCGTGGCCGTGGCGGTCATCTTCAGCCAGCTCTACAGCCGCGACTACGGCTTGTTCAACTGGATCCTCGGCCTGGTGGGCATCGAGCCGATCGCCTGGCAGAACGAGAAGTGGTCCTCCTGGATCGCCATCGCCACGATGGTCGACTGGCGCTGGACCGGCTACAACTCGATCATCCTGCTGGCCGCCATGCAGACGATCCCCAAGGATCTCTACGAGGCCGCGGCCATCGACGGCGCGTCCGCGCGACGGCAGTTCTGGCAGATCACGCTGCCGATGCTGCGGCCGACCATCGTGTTCGTCGTCTTCATCTCGACCATCGGCGGCCTGACGCTGTTCACCGAGCCGGTCATGTTCGAGGGCGAGCAGATGATGACCGGCGGCACCACCGGCCAGTACCAGACCGTGGCGATGTTCATCGTCGAGGCCGCCTTCCGCGGCGGCTTCGAGATCGGCTATGCCTCGGCCGCCGCCTGGCTGCTGTTCGTGCTGATCCTCATCGGCACGATGATCAACTACTGGTTCACACGCCGCATCGGGGGTGCGCGATGACGACCACCGGGCAACCGGCCAACCGACTGTGGGACGCGGGGCTTCTCACCAAGGTCGTGCTGGCCTTCGCGCTGCTGCTGTCGGCCTTTCCGATCTACTACATGTTCATCATGGCGACGCGGACGAACGACGACGCGCTCGACGTGCCGCCGCCGTTCCTGCCGGGCGGCCATCTGGGCGAGAACGTCCGGCGGCTGCTCTCCACCGAGGACGCCTACTTCATCACCGGCCTGGTCAACTCCGCGATCGTGGCCACGACGGTGACCGTGTCGGTGGTGCTCATCTCGACGCTGGCCGGCTTCGCCTTCGCCAAGCTGCGCTTCCGCGGCTCGAAGATCCTGCTCGGGCTGATCCTGGTCACCATGATGGTGCCGCTGCAGCAGATGGGCATCGTCCCGTTGTACGAGCTCATGGTGACGCTCGGCTGGACCGGACAGTTGCAGGCGGTGATCCTGCCGTTCCTGGTCAACGGGTTCGGCGTGTTCATGATGACCCAGTACGCCTCCCAGGCGGTCCCCGACGAACTGGTCGAGGCGGCCAGGGTCGACGGGGCGTCCACGCTGGGCATCTATCGCAAGGTCGTCCTGCCCGCGCTCCGGCCGGGCATGGCGGTGCTCGCGCTGCTCGTGTTCATGCAGACGTGGAACGAGTTCATGTGGCCGCTCATCGTGCTGCTGCCGGACAACCCGGTGGTGCAGACGTCCATCGCGGCTCTCAACCAGGCGCACGGCACCGACTACGTGATGCTGTTCACCGGCACCGCCGCCTCCGTCCTCCCCCTCTTCGTGGTTTTCGTGCTGTTCGGCCGGCAGATCGTCGGCGGACTTATGGAAGGTGCGGTCAAAGCGTGACGACTCAAGAGGAGCAGACACGCTCCCAGCTCCGGTTCCCCGCCGGGTTCGCGTGGGGCGCGGCCACCTCGGCGTACCAGATCGAGGGCGCGGTGGAGGCCGACGGCCGCGGCACCTCGATCTGGGACACGTTCACCAGGACGCCCGGCCGGGTGGTCGGCGGCGAGCACGCCGACGTGGCCATCGACCACTACCACCGGTTCCGCGAGGACGTCGGGATCATGGCGGAGCTGGGCCTGAGCGCCTACCGGTTCTCGGTGTCGTGGCCGCGGATCCAGCCCGACGGGTCCGGGAAGGCCAACGCCAGGGGGCTCGACTTCTACAAACGGCTCACCGACGAGCTGCGCGGCCACGGCATCGACCCGTGGCTGACCCTCTACCACTGGGACCTGCCCCAGGCGCTGGAGGACGCGGGCGGCTGGCCGAACCGCGACACCGCGCTGCGGTTCGCCGACTACGCCTCGACCGTGCACGACGCGCTGAAGGACCACGTGCACACCTTCAGCACGGTGAACGAGCCGTGGTGCGCGGCCTTCCTCGGCTACGCCTCGGGCGAGCACGCGCCGGGCCGTCGTGAGCCGGAGAGCGCTGTCCGGGCCGCCCACCACCTCAACCTGGCGCACGGGCTGGCCGTACAGGCCATGGGCGCGGCGCGGGTGGGCGGCTGCGTCAACCTCTACGCGGTCACCCCGGCGACCTCCAGCGAGGAGGACCTGGACGCGGCCCGGCGCATCGACGGGCTGCAGAACCGGTTCTTCCTCGACGCGCTGCTGACCGGGAGCTACCCGCGCGACGTGCTCGACGACCTCGGCATGGACCTGGACTTCATCTCCGACGGCGACCTGAAGACCATCAACGCGCCGATCGACCTGCTGCTGGTCAACTACTACAGCCGCTTCACCGTGTCGGGCGCGCCCGGCGGCAAGGCGTCGGCGGCGGCCGCGCCCACCGAGACGGCCTCGCCGTGGGTGGGCAGCGAGCACGTGTCGTTCGTCAACGGCGGCCGCCCGGTCACGGCGATGGGCTGGGAGATCGACCAGGACGGGCTGCTGGAGGTGCTGACCAGGGTGGCGCGGGACTACCCGCGGCTGCCGCTGGTCGTGTCGGAGAACGGCGCCGCCTTCGACGACGTGCTGGAGCAGGGCCGGGTGCACGACGCCGGGCGCCGCGACTACTTCGACGCGCATCTGCGCGCCTGCCGGGAGGCGATCGAGGCGGGCGTGCCCCTGGAGGGTTACTTCGCCTGGTCGCTGATGGACAATTTCGAGTGGGCCTGGGGGTACGGCAAGCGGTTCGGCCTGGTGCACGTCGACTTCGAGACCCAGCGCCGGGTGCTGAAAGACAGCGCTCTCTGGTACGCCGAGATCATCCGGCAGAATAGGCGACATGAACCGACCGACTCTTGAGGCAGTCGCGGCTCGGGCCGGGGTCGGCCGGGGCACGGTGTCGAGAGTCATCAATGGCTCGCCCAACGTCAGCGCCAAGGCGCGCGAGGCCGTCCACCAGGCGATCCAGGAGCTGGGCTACGTGCCCAACCGGGCGGCCAGGGCGCTGGTCACCCGGCGCACCGACACGGTGGCGCTGGTGGTGTCGGAGTCGGAGCTGCGGGTGTTCGACGAGCCCTACTTCGCGGGCACGATCCGCGGCATCGGCTCGGCGCTGTCCGAGACGGGGTTGCAGCTCATCCTGGCGATGGCGCAGTCGCCCGAGGAGCACGAGCGGCTGGAGCACTACCTGACGGGGCAGCACGTCGACGGCGTGCTGCTCCTGTCGCTGCACGGCGCCGACCCGCTGCCGGGCCGGCTGGAGGCGATGGGCGTGCCGACCGTGCTGGGCGGCCGCCCGGTCGGCCTCGACCCCTACAGCTACGTCGACATGGACAACCGGGCCGGCGCCCGGCAGGCGGTCAAACACCTGCTGGGCCTCGGCCGCTCGGCCATCGCCACCATCGCCGGTCCGCAGGACATGGGCGTGGGCGTCGACCGCCTGGCGGGCTACCGCGACGCGCTGCTCAGCTCCGACATGCCGGAGCTGGTGGCCTATGGCGACTTCTCCGAGGAGAGCGGCGCGTCGGCGATGCGGGAGCTGCTCGACCGGCACCCGCGGCTCGACGCGGTGTTCACCGCCTCCGACCTGATGGCGGTGGGCGCGATGCGGGTGCTGAAGGCCGCCGGCCGGTCCGTCCCGGGCGACGTGGCGGTGGTCGGGTTCGAGGACTCCAAGGCCGCCCTGCACACCGATCCGCCGCTGACCACCGTGCACCAGCCGACCGAGGCCATGGGGCGGCAGATGGCGCAGCTGCTGGTGGCCCGCATCAACGGCGAGGAGCTGCGCCAGCCGGTGGTCATCCTCGACACCTACCTGGTCCGCCGCGAGTCGGCCTGAGCGTCCAATGCCCCGCGAGCCGGCCTGGGCGTCTGGTCCGCCGCGAGCCGGCCTGCGCGGCGCCGCGGACGATGCTCGCGCGGGACGGCGGTCCGTGGAGGGCTGGCCGTCAGCGGCGCGTGCGATCACAATCAGATTCCGTGGACAGCAGGACGAAACGCCGCCTCTCCCCCGGTCAGCTCGACGCCCTAGCCCGCCGCGCCGTGGGCGCCGGGGTCAGCGCCTCGGCCGAGCTGACCGACGGCTACGCCAACGCGGTCTGGCGGCTGTCCCTCGACGACGGCCGCGACGTGGTGCTCAAGCTGTCGCCGCCACCGGAGCTGGAGCAGCTCAGTTACGAGCGCAATCTGCTGCGCATGGAGGCGGTGGTCTACGAGCTGGCGGCCGCCGCGGGCGTTCCGGTGGCCGAGCTGCTGGTCGCCGGGTTCGACGATCCGGTGCTGGGCGGCGACTACCTGATGCTCGGCGCGCTCGACGGCGTCTCGTGGAACGGCGCGTCGCCCGACGGCGCGGCCGGGCTGCGCCGCGAACTGGGCCGGCTGCTGGCCCGGCTCAACGCGGTGACCGGCGACGTCTTCGGCTATCCGCACGCGGGCATCACCGGCGCCACCTGGCGAGAGGCGTACCTGGCCATGATGAACGCGTTACTCGGCGACACCGAGCGCTACCCGACACCGCTGCCACTGCCCGTCGGCGAGATCGCCGCGCTCGTCACGGCGACCTCGCCGGTGCTGGACGAGGTGACGACCCCGCAGCTGGTGCACTTCGACGTCTGGGCGGGCAACGTCTTCCTCGACCTCACGGGAACCCCCCGGATCCAGGCCATCATCGACCACGAACGGGCCTTCTGGGGCGACCCGCTGGCCGAGTTCGTCACACCGACCATCTTCGGCGAGCTGCGCGAGGACGACCCGCTGCTGGCCGGCTACCGCGAGGTGGCCCCGCTGGAACTCACCCCGGCCGCGCTGACCCGGCTCGACCTCTACCGGGCCTACCTCTACCTGATCCTGCTGATCGAGAACGGGCCACGGCAGTATCCGGAGGCGGAGTACGCCCGGGTCCGCGATCTCACCACGGCCTCCCTGAGTGAGGTCTTCGACCGCCTCATATCTCACTCTGGGTCCCGCCGATAGCGCGGTGCCGCTCGCTGCACATGCCCGTGCTGGTGCGGGCGTCTGCCTGCCGAGCCGCACAAAAAAGGATTCTTTTATGAGTTGAGCCACCGCTCCAAGAACTCATCAGCTTCGCGTTGTGTGACTACTTCACGGGCAGGTGCAGGATCGAAACTGTCCACTATTTGCCTGCGACTCACAGGCCGCCCCATCCGGACGAGATAGCAGGCCTGACCGTCGCTCATCTGGCGTGCCATCGTACTGACGAAAGCGCTTTTTCGATATCTGTTGATAAGGAGCAGGAGGTTGCGCTCCTCTAGCTGTGCCCTCATCATTTGCAAGGCCTCTTCGTAATCTCCCTCGGCCTGTACGACCAGTGCGGTCTCGCCGCGTCTCTTTATCTCGATCTCATACTGGGAATGATCTCCGGCATGTCTGAGAACAATTGCGCAGACCTCTTTGCGCCCAGTAGTGACAGCATCTTCGGCGTTCGACGGATTCTCAGCATCCACTTTACATACCTCATCGTGACCTTCATGAAGAGCAATCAGATTTCTCCGATCGATTCAGATAGATTTGAAGTTGAAGTGATGCGGCGCCAGAACGCATGAACAAGACTTACATTACCCTCTGGTCGCCGTGCCAGGCAAGTAAAAGACAGCGGCGGTCCAGGATAAACTCCTAGACCGCCTCTGCAGGGAACACTTCGGAGAGCTTCGATAAGCTCACTCCATTGGCGCTCGATTAAGCCCATGGGCGCTATCGGATTCATGCCCGGGTCAAGCATTGAGATGAGCTCTCTAGATTGAACCATTGGAATCCCTGAAGCCTCATGGAGGACTCGCATGAAATTGAACGGAGTAAAAGCGAAAGAATCGCGCGACTCGACCGGCGACCCCGCCCGGTGCGCCGAGGCGCACATCCCCGAGCAGGTCACCTTCGCCACCAAGCCCGCCCTGGCGGCCGCCATGCTCGTAGAGGAACTGGCCGCCGCCACCCCGTTCGGTTACCTGGCCGCCGACTCCGGCTACGGCCGTGACCCGCACCTTCGCGCCTTCTGCCACCAGCGCTCCATCCGTTACCTGATGGCCGCCCCCTCGATCTGCCCTTGACCACCGCGCATGGTCAGACCGAACCCGTCCAGCACGTCCTGGACCGGCTGCTCGCCCACGGCGACCCCTCGATCTGGGAACGCCGTTCCTGCGGCTACGGCAGCAAAGGCCCGCGCGAGTACGACTGGACCCCGGTCGCCGTCACCGTCAGCGGCCAGGACCCGGCCCCCGAACTGCCCACATCCTGCTGATCCGCCGCAGCGTGACTCACCCCGGCGAGATCGAGTTCTTCCTCGCCCACGCCCGCCATGGCACCCCCGTCACCGAGCTCATCTACGTCGCCGGTACGCGCTGGAAGATCGAGGAGAACAACGAGACCGGCAAGGACCTGCTCGGCCTCACCCAATACCAGGTCCGCACCTGGCCCGGCTGGCAGCGGCACGTCACCATCGTCATGCTCGCCCTGGCCTTCCTGGCCGTCACCCGAGCCCGCTTACCCGACGACCCGCCACAAGACCCACCCGGCCAAGACGACGACCAGGGAAAAGACCACGCGCACCGCACCGCGCGCCACCCCTCACCGTCCTGATCGACCCCTCCGTCATCGAGATCTGCCACGTCCTGGCCAGACTCCTCATCCCCGCTACCAGCACCGTCGACCACGTCCTGACCTGGTCCCTGTTCCGGCGCGTCCACCAGACCAGAGCGATGATCAGCCACTACCGCGCCCGCGGACACCCGATCCCACCGAATCTACGGATGTAGTACCTGTTGAATGCTTGAATCGATATGGACTACCCCCGCCCGTCCGCCTTGTAGCGGTCGGACGGGGGCGATCGCAAGCTATTCGGATACTCTCAGGTATTCGACAGGGGCCCCGCCTTCGACCCAGAAGGCCCACAGTCGGCCGCATGTGCCGCAGCGCAGCAGTTCACGCGCCTGCCCGAACAGGAACGAGCTGTCGAGGTCGACATCGAACTCACGACGCGTGAGCAGCAGCATGCCATCATCCGGATCGTCATCCCGGAGGATCGAGCCGCATTTACACCTCATTTTTGCCATCAAGAGTCTCCGAAGAACTTGATTTCAGTGATCCCGTTCGGATCTCTGCCCCAGCTCCTCAGCATACCCTGCACGCGCGCGAGGGCATTATCGAAATCGGCGGCGGAGAGCCCAGTCCCCCGGAGGTCGACGATCACCCCTCCCCCGTGCACTTGCGAGTGCTTCTTCGCGGTGTTGGTCAGGATGTTCTTTACTGTCTTTCCTGTCGGCGTATAGACATCCCATCGAACCCCGTTTACGAGGAGATCGCTAGTATTTCCTTGTGCCCGAGTACCGGTTGGGTCCCTGAGCAGAACGTCATACCCCTCGTCTTTGAGATATTGGGCCGCAGCGAGTTCTGACCCCGAAGGGTTGGTGGCCGTAACGGTCAGGTTTCCGCGTTTGGCGGCTTTGCCGACCTCCTCGGACCCCTTCCCGAAAAGCTTCAGGAGGGCCTTTTTGCCGAGAATCCCCAGTTTGGTGAACGGAATGAAGCCAGCGGCGGCCCAGCCGCAATCACCTTTATTGCCATTTGCGCAGCCAACGTATTCGCCGAACAGGGCGTCGAAATATGCTGTATAACCAGCTTTGGCGGCGTCATAAAGGGACGGGTATTCGATGGATGTAGCGCTCATGGGGCGGCCGTCGTTCTCACAACCGTATCCAATACAAGGGGGGGTCGTCGCTTTGGTCTTCGAGATGTATGGATCCTTGGTGTGTCTGGGATCCTTACCTCTCTTTTCGACGTCTTTCCGCCAGGCTGTGTATCCTCCGTTTTTGCCATTCGCCCAATCATCGGGGATGTGGCCGTCGAGTTCGATGCCGGTGATGGGGTTGCCGCCGGTGAAGGCGTAGCGGTTGCTGGTCCAGGGGTCGAGGCCGAGGCCGAGGTCATCCAGGGCGCCGTTGTAGGTGTCGCGGAGGAGGAAGCGGTTGAGGCCGGGGCTGTAGTCGCGGAACCCCATGTCGTACATGCCGGTGGAGTTGTCCCAGCGCTTGGCGTTGAAGCGATAGGGGTTGTACTCCTCCTTGGCAGTCGGATCCACCGGATCGGGTTTGTCGACGCCGGTGAAGAGTTTGTCGTCGTTGCTGCCGTAGGCGGTGTAGCCGTAGGTGGCGCGGGTGTCGCCGGTCTCGCTGGTGATCTGTTCGACGTCGGTGTGCGGGTTGTAGCCGTAGTAGGAGGATTCTTCGCGGTCGTCGTCGGTGAATTTCACCTGCGACAGGCGCTCGCCCCACGGGCTGTACTGGAAGGACTTGACCAGCTTGCCGGCCACCTCTTCGTCCAGTACTTCGGCGGATAGGCCGAGGTAGGAGTAGGTGGTGGTCTTGGCTGAGGCGGTGCCTTCCTTCTCGGTCTTGGCGGTGGTGCGGTCGAGCGGATCGTAGGTGTAGATGGTGACGGTGTTGGTGACGCCGTCGCCGCCGAGTTTCTCGTGCCGGGTGACGTGGTCGAAGCCGTCGTAGGTGTACTTCTCCCAGGTTTTGCCGCCGCCCTGGATGGTGCGCAGCCGGCCGTACGGGTCGTAGGTGTAGGTCGAGGTCTGGCCGGCGCTGACCGAGGTCATCAGCCGGTTGCGGTCGTAGGTGAAGGTGGTCTGCTTACCGAGCACCTCCTGCTGCCAGACGTTGCTGTTGGCGTCGTGGGAGTAGGTTTCGGTTTCCGCGGTGCCGCCGCCGATCGGGGTTTTCACCGTTTTGGCGATGCGGTCGCGGGGGTCGTAGGTGTAGGTGTATTCGTGTTCGAGGTAGGCGCCTGGGGTGTCGGCGTTCTGGATTTTGGCGGTGTCGCGGGCGCGGTGCAGGTTGCCCTGGTAGCCGAGGGTGTGTTCGGCCACGACCGTGGCGTTGGGTTTCTTCTCCAGGGAGTGGCGCAGGACGCCGGACAGGAAGTAGTCGTAGTCGACGGTGTTGCCGTTGGCCTTGGTCTCCTGGAGGCGTTCGGCGCGGGGGGTGTAGGTGTAGCTGGTGGTCTTGGGGTTGGTGTCGGTGGCGTTCTTCTTGTTGACGACCTCATCGACCAGGTCACGGATGTCGTAGCGGTAGGTGGCCAGCGTCTTGTCGTGGGTGCGCTGGGTGACGGCGCTGTTTTCGTTGTAGACGTAGCTGGTGGTGTTCTTCAGCGCGCCGTTGAGCTTCTCCTGGACCTGCTGGACCTGGTTGAGGTTGGTGTAGGAGATGTCCCACCGGTCGATCTTGGCGGTGGGTGAGCTGTCGGTGATCGTGGTCAGGTTGGCGTTGGGGTCGTAGGTGTAGGCGAAGTCCTTGGCCTCGGTGTCGCTCTCGCCACTGTTGTCGCGCACCAGCTTGACCGCATCGGCCACCACGCTGCCGTTGGCGTCGTCGGTGAGGGTGACCGAACCGGTGGTGCCGGCGGTGAAGGCGTAGGTGCCGAGTTCGACCCAGTCGCCGGCGTTCTGGCTCTGGTCGATGGTGGCGTTGGCGGTACCGCCGTCGTGGTTGATGGTGTAGGTGGCGTTGGTGGCGGTGGCGCCGGGCGGGTACTGGGCGTAAACGGTGTAGCTGCCCGCGCTCGGGGTGGTCAGGTTCCAGGTGAACGTGGATTGGCCGGTGCCGGCGGGGGCGGTGGCGTAGTCGTAGCCGACGAACCCCTCGGTGGCGGTCACCGTGGCCTGGGGGCCGACGATGTTGGAGGACGGGGTGCCGCCGGAGGTGGTGGTCCAGGAACCGACCGCGGTGACCTGGCCGGTGTCGGAGTTGTCACCCATGACGACGTCGAGGCCGAGCGGGGTTCCGTCGTCGGAGTGGGTCTTGAGTTTGCCGTCGGGGTAGTAGGTCCAGTCCAGCGCCCGCTGGGAGGAGCCGCCCGCCGACGTGACGGTGCGGTTGGTCTGCAGGCCGAGCTGGTTGTAGTCGTAGGTGGTCTTGATGTCCCACGCGTCGGCGGTGGTCTTGGACCAGCCGTTGTCCCAGTAGGACATGGTGGAGACGTTGCGGACGCCCTGGCCGTGCGAGGGCGGGTGGGAGATCTCCTTCAGCCGGGAGACCGCGTCGTAGGCGTACAAGACGCTGTCGGGGCTGTTGTAGACCGGGTCGTCCGGATCGAACGGGTAGATCTGCTCGACGGGCCGGTTGAGCTGGTCGTACTTGGTCTCGTTGATGAAGTCGGTGGGGTCGTCGGCGGTTTCCACGCCGCGCGGGGTGATGGTCTTGGTCTGGTTGCCGACCTGGTCGTATTCGAAGCGGGTGGTGACGTACTTGATCACGCCGCCGGTCTCCGAATGCGGGACCTTCGTCTCGATCACGTCACCACGGGCGTTGTAGCCGGTGATCGAGGTGTTGCCTTCCTGGTCGGTCTGGCCGACGGTCAGCCCGTCCAGGTCGAAGGCGACGCGGGTCGTGTGCCCGGCGGCGTCGGTGACTTGGGTGACGCGGTGGTTGCGGTCGGGGGTGTAGATCGCCGTGTGATCGGCTTCGGCGGTGGTGTTCTTGCGGGGGTCGATGACCTTGGTGGTGTTGCCGACGTTGTCGTACGCGTAGGTGATCTTGTGCTGGTCGGCGTTGAGGACGTCGGTCAGCTGGTAGATCGGGTCGTAGACGTAGGTGGTGGTGAACTCGGCCGGGTCCGCGCCGGTCAGGTTGCCCTTGGGCTCGGTCTGGGTCTTGAGGTTGCCGGCCAGGTCCCAGGTGAAGGTGGCCTTGCGCGTGTCGCCGCTTTCGCTGTCCTTGGGCAGGCTCGATTCGCGTAACTGGTCTGCCCGGTCATACATGGCGGTGGAGACGGCGCCGTTGGGCGCGGTCGCCTGGGTGATGTTGTCGTTGGGGTCGTAGACCGGCGCCGGGGTGGTGATGAACACACCCGTGTCCTGGTCCTTGGGCACCTTCGATTCCAGCGGCCGTTTGAAGATGTCGTAGGTCTGGGTGGTGGTCTTGCCCAGGGCGTCGGTGACCGACAGCACATTTGCCGCGCACGTCATAGGCGGTGGTGGTGACCTGCTGGTACGCGTCGGTGATCTTCTCCGGGTAGCCGGAGGGGTGGTAGTCGCCGAAGGTGGTGGCGTTGCCGTTGGCGTCGGTGGCCGTGGTCAGCTGACCGAGCGGGTCGTAGGCGTAGGACGTGGTGTAGTCGCCCGCGGCTGCCGATTCCACGCCGAGCGGGTCGGTGACGGTGGTGAGGTTGCCGTGGGCGTCGTACCCGAAGGCCCACCTGCGCCCCTCGGGTGAGGTCTTCCCGACCAGGTCGGCGATGTAGCCGTTCAGCCCGGTCTGGTAGGTCAACACGGTGGCGGGCGTGTCGTTGTGGTTGGCCTCGGCGTCGCGCAGTTCCAGCGGGTACCCGGTCTTCTGGTCGTAGGTCCAGGTCGCGTACGCGCCGTTGGCCTCGGTCAGTTTGGTGACGTTGTGGTCGGGGTCCCACTCCAGCGCGGTGGTCTCGTTCTTGGCGTTGGTGATCGACTGCGGTCTGCCGTAAGCGTCGAGCACGTACTGGGTGGCGTGCTGGAGCGGGTCGGTGACGGTGGCGTGCATGACGCCGCCCTGCGGGCCGTCCGGGTCGACGTAGTCGAAGCGGGTCACTCCGTCGAGCCGGTCGGTGAGGGTCTCGACCTTCCACTTGTCCTTGGGGTCGACCGGCGCCTCGTAGTAGGCCAGGTCGGTGGTGTTGCCGCGCGGGTCGGTGACGGCGACGAGTTTGACGTTCTTGTTGCCCTGGGTGGCGTCGTAGGTGAACCGGAACGTCTTGGCGTCGTCGTCACCGGCGCCGTCGACCATCTTGGCCATCAGGCCCTTGTCGGTGTAGGCGAAGGTGACCTTGCGACCGGCGATGTCGGTGATCGACTCGACGTTGTCGATGATGTGCGGGTTGGTCAGCTTGTTTCCGGACGCCTCTGACCCGTCGTCGTCGATGTAGGTGTAGTCCTGGCCCTTCTCGAAGTACGTCAGCGACAGCGTCCTGCGGCCGGCCGCGTCGGTGATGAACTGCAGGAACTTGGTCGGCTTGTTGGCGGACTTACGGCGTTCGTAGCCGAACGACATGGTGTTGCCGTTCTTGTCGACGATCGCCGACTGGAAGCCCTCACCGTCGAAGAAGAACTGGGTGCGGTCCGGCTTGGTGAACACCCAGCGCCGCTGCTCGGCCAGCTCACGCTGCTCGGGCGGGAAGGAGGACGGGTCGACCCGCTGCAGGTACAGGTGCACGCCGCGCGGGTGGGTGTAGGCGCAGGTGTCGTAGTCGCACTCCTGCGGGTTCTGCTCTTCGGGGAGCGTCCACACGTGGGTGGTGCCGTCCCCGTCGGTCAGCCTGACCTGGCTGGGCCAGTCCTGGCCGGGCGGGTGGAACTGTAGTTGCGAGCCGAGCTTGGTCAGCGTGGAGGTCTGCAGGGACCAGCCGTAGCCGAGGGAGGCGGCGCTGGTGTCGAGGCTGTTGTAGGTCATCCGGGCGAACGTCTGCGCGCCACGCGACGGGTTGGAGTAGGCGTTGTAGCCCCAGACGACGTTGCCCGCGTACAGGTTCGTCAGCGCGGTCGTGCCGGCGCCGGTGTTCTTGCCGGTGTAGGAGTAGAACTTCTCCAGCCCCAGCAAGTCGCTGGTGGGCGAGTCGACGCGGATCTGCTGCGGCAGTTGCGGCAGCTGGTGGCTGGCCGACTTCCAGTTGTTCGTCGTGGTGTCCTGCACGTCCCACACCAGCTGGACGCCCTCGACCTTGTTCGTCCCGTCGCCGCTCACCGCCGGGGCGGTGACGTCGGCGTACACTTGGGCCGACTCACCCGGCGCCAGATCGTTCGGCAACGCGGTGAGCACCTGGCTGGCCGAGGTGGAGATGTCGGTGCCGTCCGGCAGTTTCCAGTGGTAGCCGACCGCGGTGGAGGCCGCCGGCCAGACGTGGTCGGTGGTGTTGGTGACGGTCAGCGGGATCTGCCGGGAGGCGCCCGAGTCCATCCGTTCCGGGGTGCCGGGGACGTACCAAGCAGACGTGCCGGCGTTCTGCTCGGCGTAGACGACCCGCAGCCGCGGCCGCAACACCGCCTCATCGGCCTCGCCGGACAGCAGGGAGAACGCCTGCTTGGCCGTGCCGGCCTCGCCTGCGACCTTGACCAGCAGGCCCTTGTTGGCGGCCGGGTCGGCGGCCCAGGCGCGGGCCGCGTCGGTGACCGTCCAGCGCCGCCAGCCCGGCGCGGCGTTCACTCCGGACACGCTGTCCAGGACGGTCGCGTCGACGTCGCCGCCGGGGCTGGTCCACGGCGTGTTCCAGGTCGCGCTCTCGTCGAAGCCGGTGGTCAGGCGGTGGGCGTCGAAGCTCGCGCCGGTGCCGGTCGAGGAGGCGCTCCACAGCGACAGCGTGGTCTCGCTGATCTGCGCATCAGCGGGGATCTGATCGGCGAAGTCGTCGAAGCTCACCACCGCGCGGGTGTTGCCGAGCGTGGTGGTGGTGTTGCCCACCTGCAGCCGCTTCTGCCCGGCCACCTCGTCGTGGCCGGTTCCGGGCTCGCCGGACGACAGCGTGGTGTCCGCGCCGCCGTACAGGGTCTTGGCGATCTGCCCGGGCCTGGGCAGGATCACCGTCATCTCCTGCGATGCCGAGCGCTGCCCGTTCTTCAGCACCGCCTCCACCCAGTAGGTGGCCTGGTGGATGTAGGACGGGTCGGCGACCGCGTCGGTCGCGCCGCCGCTGCTGGTGTCCACAAATGCGGTGACATCCTCCGGCAGGGACGTCACCAGGGTGTCGCCGCTGCTGGAGTGCCCGTCGCCCAGCTGGCAGCCGGACGGACAGGTCCGATACAGCTCGTACCCGGCCAGGTCGTCGCTGTCGTCTCCGGGGGTGGGGTCGTCGTAGGCGGTCCACGACAGCGACGCGCCCACCGACGTGGCGGTGGTGACCGGCTGGAGCGTCACGCTCGGGGTGCCGTAGGTGACGACCAGGCGGGGATGGTTGACGGTCTCGCCGAACATGCCGTCGCCGCCGTAGACGTCCTCGCTGGACTCATACACCGGCCCGCCCACCGGTGCGGCGTTGGTCTCGTCAGCCGCCTTCAGCATGAACCCCGGCGTGTCACCCTCGCTGGTCATCCACGCGTTGACCACGCCGGTGACGTCGAAGGCGTGCCAGCGCGACAGCTCGCCCGGTTGCCGCGTCACCGTCGCCGCGGCCGTGGCGGCCACGGCCGGCTGGTTGTTCCAGGTGACCGTCCAGGAGTCCCAGTCGCCGGTGATCTCCCGCGCTTCCACGGTGACCGGCCCGGCCTCGCCGAGCGCCTGGTCGAAGTACGTCTCCAGCCGAGCCTGGTCCACCTGGGTGCCCAGCGGCATCGGCAGATTGAAGTGCAGCAATGACCGGTTGATCGCTCCCGCGCCGGTCTTGCCCACCGGTAACTGCCAGGCCGCGTCGTAGTTGGTGGTCTTCTTGCTGGAGTCCACGTACGCGTCCTGCGTCTCCGGCGAGATGCGCAGAGTGGGGTCGATCACCACCGGCCACTTACGCTCCGGCGCGGCCAGCCAGCCCGCGTCCGGGGTCAGGGTGATCGTCGTCTCCGCACCCTGCTTGGTCACGGTCTGGGTGACCGCGTCGGAGTGACGCATCCCGTACGGGGAGGTCGGATCCTTCTCAGCGTCGATCATGAACGGCTTCGGAATGGTGAACGCCGCCGTTCCGTCCTCACCGATGAACGCGATCGACCCGTCCTGCCCCGCCTCGGCCCGCACCCCGCCGGTCTTGACCGTGAAAGCGAACTGCGTCCCGGCGGCCGGTGGCCCGGTCAGCACCAGGAACTCCTTCACCCCCTCGGAGGTGAGCTTGTAGATCACATCGACGCCGTCCCACACGCCCGGGTAGGTGACGGTCGAGCCGTCCACCTTCGGGGTCACCTGCCGGACCTCGCCTGGCACGCCGAGCGTGACCTGCCGGTCGCCGAGCTTGACTCGCAGCAGCTTGTCGGACTTGTCGCCAAAGCGCGTGTCGAACCCGGTCTTGTCGTTGCCGTGGGTGAATCCGTCCTGTGAGCTCGTCTCGACCTGGATGTCGATCGGCTGCCAGTCGCCCTTGCCGGTGCGGTAGTTGATCGGCTGTGACGACACCTCGGCCTGCGACCGGCCGTCCTCGAGCTCGTACACGGTGGCGAACCGGGAGCGTTTACCGGTCAGTTCTTTGACCCGCTTACCCGGCGGTGCAGCGGCCGTCCGCTCAGCCGGGGGCGCGGCGGCGCTGCGCCCCGGCAGGAAGATCTCGCCGCTCGCCGGAAGCATCTCCCCCTTCGGCTCCTCGGCGAACCACTTCGCGACCTGGCTGGACGCCCAGGTCGCGACCCGGTCGAGCACCCCGGGTTCGCCCGAGGCCGACCCGCTGCTCCGAGCCAGCGCGGGCGGTGCCGGTGCCAGCGAGAACACCAGAGTGAGCGTGACCGATAACGCGATCAACCGCCGCAGGCGGGTACGGAAGCGGCGCACAGGAGAGACGGGCGGGGGATCGGCAGGCTGTTCACGGGATGGCAGCGGCACGAGGCGCTCCTCCTCAGGCATGGGCGATCAGGGGGTTCGGGAGGGATAAAGAGGATCTAAAGATCCATCGAGCAAAACACCCGAATCACGCCACAAAACGCAGACCCGGTCAACATTCACGGAACGCGACTTACCGGACTTTCGAACACACGAGCCCAGCACGGCGTGAAGGCATCCTCCGCTGCAACGATCTCTACGAAGACGACTTTCAGCCCGACAAGCGGTCAGTGTCACTGTCCGTAAAGGACGCAGGTGACTCCCCGAGAGATCCGCGACCGCATGATCGGACTCACGGCGAACTCACAGCAACCGCGAGCCCCCCGGCCACGTGGCCGAACACGCCCTCACCTGCACCAAGCCCCGCCGGCGCCATGCGCATATCCAAGAAGATCGCCTGTGCGCTCCGTAGCGGATGACCGCAGGATCGTGCTCACGAGATCCCGGACTACGGGTCCGCGAAGCCTCCTCGACAGAATCCGGTCAACCGTCTTGACGGCGCACGGCATCTCATGTCTAGATCAATTCGGCTTCTCAGCAGATCCCGGAGGTCGAACTTGGCGCCCGCTCGACACGCACCATCGTGACCACCCGCAAACCACCACCGCCCGACGACCGCCCCAGCCCCGCCACCGAAGCCCTCAAAATCGCCACAGTCCTGGCCGGGCTCATGCACCTGGTCCTCGCCGTCATCCTGCTCGGCATCCCCGGCAGCACTCCCGTCCTGGACCCACTCGACACCCCCGACGACGACACCCCCACCCACACCACGACCACCCTGCCCGCAGCCGCCCTGACCCGGGACCGCACCACCGCCACACCCCCAGCACGGACCATCCCCGCCGCCCTCGTCACACCCTCCAGCACCCGATCCACACCCCGACAAACCAGCAAACCCACCCCTGAGAAGACCCCGCACCCCACGCACCCCACCACCCACGCACCCCCCGACGACGACCGTCGAACGACCGGCCGAACGCCGCACCCCACGAAACCGGTCACCACCCCCACAGCCGAAAATCCGCCGGACACCACCCCCAAGCACACACCCCCGGGACAAACACGCGAACCCCCCGGCCAAAGCGCCGACAAAACACCTCCCGGCCAGACGAAACAACCCCCCGGCCAAACCACCGATAAAACCCATGGGCCAGAGAACAAGCCATCCCACAGCGTCGACCACCCCGTCGAACAACCCGACATCCCCAACAACACCCAACACGGCACCATCACCGCGCCCGTGCGATGAGACCTCCCTGGTCAACCCCAAATCGGCCGGACTCGTCCGCTGGAAGAGATGCAGCGTAAAGACGACGCGGCCGGCGTATCGAAGGAGCCTTCGGCATCGCCTCTACGTTTCGGGCGCCCGCACTCCCCAGCACGCTCGGGCGCCCGATCGGCTACGGCGTCACTGGGCGAGGATCGCCTCGTACGCCTTGCCCTTGGGTCCGTGGCGCAGGTCGGCGCACTGGCCGGCGCCGGTGCCGCTGAGCTTGTTCGGCACGCCGAGGTCGGCAGGGGCGGGCGTGTTGCCGGTGCAGACGATCGCGCCCTTGACGGTGCTGCCGGACAGGATGGGCGCCTCGTTGCGGGTGAGCGCCGCCGCGCCACGGATGTCGGCGCCGACGATCTGCAGCGACCTGGTGCGGTCGGCGGTGAGCGCGCCGTCCATCCTGGTGCCCAGCAGGTGCACGGCCGCGGCCTGGCCGGCGGTGAGCGTGCCGGACAGGTGCCCGCCGGTGACCACCAGCGACGCGCCCTTCTGCACACCGACCGGCCCGGTGACGCGCGCGTCGTCCAGGCAGGTGACGCCGTCGGAGACGGTCAGCGCGCCTCGGTGCGTGCCGGTGATGGTCCGGGTGCAGGCGGGCGGCGGCGCGATCGTGGTGACGGTGAAGTCCTTGGCCGCGCCGTAGTTGCCCGACGCGTCGATCGAGCGGTACTCGATGGTGTGCCTGCCGCGCGGCAGCTTGCCGTAGACGAGGCCGTCGATCGTGGTGCCCGCCTCGCTGAACGTCCAGGGCAGCTCCGAGGACGTCGGCCAGCCGAAGTAGTTGAACCAGCCGTCGCCGTTCACCCTCGACTCCGACACCACGTATCCGTCCTTGTCGTCGGTGCCGGTGAGCCGCATGGTGAACGGGCCGTTGTAGACATAGGTGTCGCCGGAGCGGACCAGCGGCCGTGACAGCTCGTAGGCGGTGGCCGGCGGGGCGGTGTCGATCGTCCAGGTGAGCGTCTGGTCGCCGAGGCTCGCGGTCAGCGTGTGGGTGCCGGACGCCAGGTCCAGCGTCTTCAGGTCGAGGTCGCCGCCCTTGCCGCCGACGCTCCTGCCGTCCAGCTTCCAGGCGATCTCGGGTATGCCGGCCGCCGGGTGCGTGGTCTCCACGTAGACGACCTCGTCCCGGCCGACGGGCCGGTCGGTGGGCCTGGAGGAGACGAACGCGGGCGCGACGCCGTCGGGCGGCGTGGTGATCGTGGTGTCGACCGTCCACGTGCGGGTCCTGGTCATGGCCGCGCGGATGGCGGGATCCCGGACGTACTCCGTGGGGTCGCTGACCGTGGCCGTGACCGTGTGGGTGCCGGGCGTGAGCCCGAGCGTGCGCAGGTCGAGGGTGTCGCGGTCGCCGGACACCTCCTTGCCGTCCACGGTCCAGGTGGTCAGCAGGCCGTGGCTGACGGGGCGCATCGGCTCCACCCACAGCACCCGGTCGGCGCCGACGGGGGCGTCGGAGGGGGTCGCGTCCTGGATCAGCATGGTCTTGGCGGTGATCTTCTGCACCATGATCTCGCGGCTGACCTGGTCGTAGTAGTAGCCGAGCGACTTCATGATCGAGTGCGCGCTCGGCCGCCACACGCCGGTGGTGTAGTAGAGGCCGCCCTCGTGCCGGCCGATCGTGCCGCCCGACTCGCTGGGCTCACCCAGCCAGCGCCACCACTTACGCTGCTGCTCGCGCATCGCCTGCTCGGTGAGGAGCGTGTGGTGCGCCGACGACGGCTCCGCGCCGGAGTAGTGACCGCCGGGGACGCCACGCTGGTAGTAGTCGTACTCGTCCTGCAGGCCGCCCAGGGAGTGGCCGATCTCGTGCGGGCTGATCAGGGCCGACATGGCGTTGCTGCCGGAGGCGGTCGCGTACGTGCCACCCGCGCCGCCGTAGGTGCCGCTGTTGCCCAGGGCGAGGATCTGCCGGTTGCCGGAGACGGTTCCGGCGACCAGGTCGGCGTACCGGATGGCCGCGCCGTTGTCCATGGTGATCAACCGCTGCACGCTGCCGGCGTTGCAGCGGCCCCAGAAGCCCATGCTGAGCGGGGTGGTCTTCCGGGGCGAGGTGAGGTCGGGGTCGCAGCTGATGCCGGACTCGCCGGAGACGATGTCGATGCGGTAGACGTTCAGGTAGTTGCGGTAGGACTTGTAGGGCTCGATGGACCACATCACGTTGAGATGACGGTCCACGTCCTGGCGAAATTTGTCCTGTTCGGCCTCTGTGTAGCCGTCGCCCATGATGATCAGGTTGAATCTCTTCTCGGACGCGCCGGTGACCTGCACGGGCACCACCGTGGCGGCTCCGGGCTCGACGGCCGCCTGGGCCGGAGGCGCATATAAAAAGGCCGCAGCTAACACAAGAACCACTAATTTCCGCATTCATGCACTATCAACCTGCCGCAGGCCCCGTGCAACCAGCCCGGGCGACGGTCCGGCTCAGTCCGCGGGAAGTTCGGCGAACAGGATGGGCCGCGTCGTGGGCCGCTCGGACCCGCCGGCGGGCTCGACCGTGAGCCCGACGTGGCCGTCGTCGTGGAGCCGGGCGAGCAGGGGCGTGGTCAGACCGTCCCGCCGCCGGTCGAGCGGCCCCACCGGCCGCATGCCGTCCGGGCCCATCAGCCACAGCACGTAGACCTTGGACGGGGGCAGCTCGGGTAGCCCGGACGAGGTGAACACCATGCGTCCCTGCCCGCGGGACAGCACGGCGACGCCGGTGCCGCCGGAGGCGACCCGCTGCCGTACGGTCCGCGCGTCGGGCGCGGCGAGCACGGCGCTCAGCGCGGCCGACGTCTCCGCGTCGCGGGTTCGAAGGTCGCCGAGGTCGCGGCGGGCGTCGAAGGCGACCACCCCGAACGCCACGGCGGCGGCCGTCGACACCGCCACCAGCCCCGCCAGCGCCTTGGCGCGCCACCGCCCCGCCCGCGCGCTCGCCCTCCACCGCTCCGCCCGCGCCCGCGCGCGCCACGGCGGGAGCGGGGCGGGCGCCGCTCCGGGCAGCCCGCCCGCCTGCGGCCGCACGGAGATCTCCTCCTGGTACGGCCCCGGTGCGCGGACCGGCCGGCCGGAGGCGGCCCGGCGTACCCGGTGGACGGCGGCGAGGACGCGCGGACGGAGGGCTGCGGGCGGCGGCTCGGCGACCGCGAGGGCGAGCCGGGCGGCCGTCTCGCGCAGCGACCGCACCTCGGGCCCGCAGGTGGCGCACCCGGCGAGGTGCTCCTCGAACAGCGCCTCGTCGGCGTCCGGCAGGGCGTGCACGGCGTAGGCGCCGGACAAGGCGTGGAGGTCATCGGTCATCGGTCGCCTCCGGCGTCGGTCCTTACCTCCTTGATTCGGTTTCTCGGGACCGCCGGATGGCGGGAGGCCCGCTGTTTTCGCATGATGCGCTCGGCTCGGGTAAGGCCGGGGAAAAGTGCGTTCTCATAACGTGGACATGGGGGTCGGTCAGGTCGGGCGAGTGGAATACCCTCGTATGTCGTGAGCGCACACAGCAATCTCGATTCCTGGCGAGCCCTGCCCGCGGCCCAGCAGCCTGACTGGCCTGACCGTGGTCTGCTCGCGAAGGTCGTCGCCGAGCTCGGCGGCCTGCCCCCTCTCGTCTTCGCCGGTGAGTGCGACCTGCTCAAGGGGCAGCTCGCCGCCGTGACCCGAGGCGAGGCCTTCGTGTTGCAGGGCGGTGACTGCGCCGAGACGTTCTCCGGGGCGACCGCCGACAATGTGCGCAACAAGCTCAAGACGTTGCTCCAGATGGCGATCGTGCTCACCTACGCGGCCAAGGTGCCGGTGGTGAAGATCGGCCGGCTCGCGGGGCAGTTCGCCAAGCCGAGGTCCAAGGGCGTCGAGACCCGTGACGGCGTCACGCTGCCGGCCTACCGGGGCGACATGGTCAACGGCTTCGACTTCACCGAGGAGTCTCGCGAGCCCGACCCGTGGCGGCTGCTCAAGGCCTACCACTCCTCGGCAGTGACGCTCAACCTGGCTCGCGCCTTCACCAAGGGCGGCTACGCCGACCTGCGCCAGGTGCACGCCTGGAACCAGGACTTCGTGGGCGAGTCGCCGGCCGGCCGCCGCTATGAGCAGCTGGCCAGGGAGATCGACCAGGCGCTGGCCTTCATGCGGGCCTGCGGGGCCGACCCCGAGGAGTTCCACACGGTCGAGTTCTTCTCCTCGCACGAGGCGCTGATCCTCGACTACGACCGGGCGCTGACCCGCATCGATTCGCGCACCAGCCTGCCGTACGACGTGTCGGCGCACATGGTCTGGATCGGCGAGCGCACCCGCCAGCTCGACGGCGCCCACGTCGACTTCTTCTCCCGCATCCAGAACCCGATCGGCGTCAAGCTGGGCCCGACCACCACGCCGGCCGAGGCGCTGGAGCTGGTGGAGAAGCTCAACCCGGCAGGCGAGCCGGGGCGGCTCACGTTCATCACCCGGATGGGCTCCTCCAAGATCCGCGAGCACCTGCCCGCGCTGGTCAAGGAGGTCACCGCGTCCGGGGCGCAGGTCGCCTGGATCTGCGACCCGATGCACGGCAACACCTTCGAGGCCCCGAGCGGCCACAAGACGCGCCGGCTCGACGACGTGCTCGACGAGGTGGCGGGCTTCTTCGAAGTGCACCGTTCGCTCGGCACGCACCCGGGCGGCATCCACATCGAGTTCACCGGCGACGACGTGACCGAGTGCGTGGGCGGCGGCCAGGAGATCGTCGAGGACGACCTGGCGCGCCGCTACGAGACGGCCTGCGACCCGAGGCTCAACCGCGGCCAGTCGCTCGATCTGGCCTTCCGGGTGGCCGAGCTCTACCGTTCCAGCTGACCGGCGGCACGGGCCGCCCGCGTGGGCGGCCCGATCTTTCTTATCTTTTGAGCGGCACTCGCGTTCCCGCGTCTCCTATGATCGTTCCAAAAATATGCCGATATTTCGGGGAGCGATTGTGGAAACCGTGCCTGAGGGAGTCGACCCGAGCGTGCCGAACGTCGCCCGGATGTACGACTTCTACCTCGGCGGCAAGGACAACTTCGCCTCCGACCGGGCGGCCGCCGAGCAGATCCTGCGGCTCTTTCCCAACACCAAGGAGGGCGCCCTGGCCAACCGGGCGTTCCTGCGCAGAGCCGTCCGGCACGTCGTCGACTCGGGCGTGAACCAGATCGTGGACCTCGGGGCCGGGCTGCCCACGCGGGGCAACACGCACGAGATCGCGCCCGACGCCCGCGTGGTGTACGTCGACTACGACGCGGTCGTGTGCGCGCACGGGCGGGCGATCCTGGGCGGCGAGAAGGTGGAGATCCTGCAGGCCGACGTCCGGGACACGGACGCGCTGATCGAGCGGCTGGGCAAGCTGGTCGACTTCGAGCGGCCGGTGGCCTTCCTGATGCTGGCCCTCCTGCACTTCATCCCCGACGACGAGGCGTACCGCGTCGTGGCCGCGTTGCGCGAGGCGAGCGTCGCGGGCAGCCATCTGGTCGTCAGCCACGCCGTCGACGCCGCGCCGGACACCAGTCCCGAGGCGCTCCAGATCTACCGGCAGGCGACGGCCGCGCTCAACCTCAGGACGCCCGAGGAGATCACCCGCTTCTTCGACGGTTACGAGCTGCTGGAGCCCGGCCTGACCTTCCCGCAGGACTGGCGGCCGGACGAGGAGCTGTGGCCGGGCTCGAACATCGCCGACTTCGGCTACGTCGGCGTGGGCCGCAAGCCCTGACGGCGCGAAGGCCCCGCCGTACGGGCGGGGCCGGTCACTGCGGTCAGTTCTGCTCGGCCTGCTTCAGCTCCTCGCTGAGCTCGGTCCTGATCGCGTCCATGTCGAGCGCGCGGACCTGGCTGATGAGGTCTTCGAGCGCCGGCTCGGGGATGGCTCCGGGCTGGGCGTAGACCACGATGCCGTCACGGATGGCCATCAGCGTCGGGATCGAGCTGATGTCGAAGCCCTGCGCGAGCGCCTGCTGGGCGTCGGTGTCGATCTTGCCGAACGTGATGTCCGCGTGCTTGTCGGACGCCTTCTCGAAGATCGGCCCGAACGTCCGGCACGGGCCGCACCAGGCCGCCCAGAAGTCGAGCAGGACGATCCCCTTGTCGGCGATGTCGTTGAAGTTCGTCTCGGTTACTTCGATAGTCGCCACAAGTGGCTCCTCGTATGTCGTGGAAAGTCTGTCGTAGGCGGAATCGTGGTGGAGATGCAGTCGTGTCAACCACGTACCCACCGCCAGCATTCCATGCCGGGACCCGGCCGCGGCACCGCGGCCGGGTCGCCGTGTGACGGGCGCGGGCCCCGCTGTCACGGACGCTCCGCCCCCGCAAAGAGTCGGGAAAGCCTCAGCGGCCGGGCAGGGTCAGGCCGATGACGACCGGGTCGTGGTCGGAGGAGCGGTAGGCGTCCGGCCGGTAGAGGCCGGGCGGGTTGAACTCGGTGTTGTAGTCGAGGACGCGCGGCTCGTCGGCGTTGATGTGCCAGATCGTCGCGCTGGTGACCCGCTTGAGCAGCTGCCTGCCGACCAGCGCGTGGTCGAGCTCGCCCGCGAGCCCCTCGAACAGGTAGCTGTAGCGCAGCGGCGCCGGCACGAACCGCTTGGTCACGCTGGTCAGGCCGCCCTCCTCGAGCGTGTCGATCGGGTCCTCCTCGCCGTAGGCGTTGAGGTCGCCCAGCACCATCGGGTTCGGCAGCTCCTCGACCAGCCCGAGCAGCGCCCGCGCCTGCTGGACGCGGGTGGCGTTCCAGCAGCCCTGTCCGTCGCCCTGGTCGGCGTCGGGGCCGCCGCCGTCCGGGCAGCTGCCCTTGGACTTCAGGTGGTTGACGATCATCGTGAACGGCTGGCCGCCCGCCGCCCGGCGGAAGGTCTGGATGAGCGGCGGCCGGCTGAACACCGGGTCCTCCGACGCCCGCGCCTCGCCCACGGGGGTCAGCCTGCCCGGCTTGTAGATGAGCCCGACCTGGATCGCGTCGGTGCCGGGGTACGGATGGCGCAGCGCGGCGTAGGTGCCTGCCCCGACCTCGGCGTTTACGGCGTCCACCAGGGCCCGCAGCGCGGTCTGGCCGTTGTTCTCGACCTCCATCAGGGCCACCGCGTCGGCGTCGAGGCCCTTCAGCGCCGCCACCAGCTTGGCCAGTTGCCGCCGCTGCTCCTCCTCGGTGCCGGCGCCGCGGGAGCCGAGCGTGGTGAACCAGTTGAGCGTGTTGAACGAGGCCACCTTGACGTTGCCGATCACCGGGAAAGGCCGCGACGGGCGTGGGTTGGCGTCGTGGTAGGCGATCGGCTTGGTGGGCTGCAGCCGGTAGGCGTCGAAGCCGTAGCCGAGCACGCCGGTGACGCCGGTGGCCAGGTCGCCGGTCCGCACGATCGGCGGCAGCGTCTCGGGGTTCTGCCTGGTCGAGCCGTCGTCGATGAGCAGCGAGCGGCGCCGGTTCAGCTCCGCGTCCACGCCCCGCCGGTCGGTGGGCTGGAACAGCCGCCCGCCCGAGGAGACCGTCACCTCGCCGAACCGGCCCAGGTTGTAGTGCTCGGTGACGGTCAGCGGCTGCGGGAAGGTGAGCAGCATGTTCTCGACGGGCTCCAGACCGTCGCTCGGCAGCCGGTACGGGAGCGCGGCGATCTCGCCGGTGCCGCAGACGTCCACCGCGCTCACCGGTGACAGCTCGGTCCAGCCGTTGAACTCCGTCGCCCGGCCGGTCACGAGGACCCGGTCGCCGGGCCGGACGTCCCTGACCGTGTCGCGGGCGAACGCGAACAGGCCCTCGGAGGTCCTCGGGTCGGCGTCCGGCCGCGGATCCTGCAGGAAGAACCCGCTCAGCTGGTCGCCGCGCTGGAAGTCACCGGTGACGACGCCCTCCACCCGGACGGTCTGGCCGGCCAGGGGCGTGGCGTCGCCACTCCCCTGCACCTGCGCGATCCGGTGGGTCGGCGGCGTGTCGCACGGGGTGGCCGGCGTCGCGGCGGCGGGGGTTGCGGTGAGGGCGGCCACGACGAGCGCGGCGATGGTTGCCCGGGATAAGACGCGCATGACCGGCACTGTAGGCCCAGAGTGGGGAACAGTTTCCTACATAAATAGAGCTATAGCCTTAAATCACCGAACCTTGACATGAGCGTTTGCGGGTATGAGCCATGCATGGACTGGGTCACCTGCGCGCACTCGGCCGCCTGCACGGGAATCGCGCGTCAGCCGTACGGTCGCTGCCTGTCACATCTGTCCCACGACGACCTCACCGCCTCGCTCGCGAAGCTGTCCCCAGGCCGTCTGCTCGACCTGCGGGGCACCGCGCTCAGCGGCGACCTGCTCGCCCGGGTGATCGAGGCGACCGCCGCCCGGCCCGGCCGGACCCGGCTGGAGCACGCGCGGTTCACCGGCGACGTGCGGCTGGCGGGCGTCACGTTCGCCGGTGACGTGTCGCTCGACGAGGCCCGGTTCGACCGGCTGGCCTCGTTCTTCGGCGCCCGCTTCGAGGGCAACGTGTCGCTGGCCGGAGCGCGGTTCGCCCGTGAGCTGTCCTTCCACGGCGTCCGGACCCGCGGCCACGTCTCGCTCGACCGGGCGATCATGTCCCGTGACGCGCTGTTCAGCCAGGCGGCCTTCGGGCACGGGTTATCGTGCGAGCGGGCCCGGTTCGACGGCTACGCCACCTTCGACGGCGCCGGGCTCGGCCACGGCGCGACCTTCCGCGGCGCGCGGTTCGGCCGCACGGTGTCGTTCCGCAAGGTCAGCGGCAGCGCCGGGTTCGACGCCGCGCACTTCGCCGCCGACGCCTACCTGTCCGCCACCGGCCGGTTCTCCGCCGCCCGGGCGCGCGCCGACGGCGCGCTCGACCTGGCGGTCGCGGGCTGCGGGGTCAACCTGCGCCGGGTGGAGGTCGCGGGCGCGACCACGCTGCGGCTCACCGACTCGCGGGCCGACCTGGAGGGCGCCGTCCTGCGCGGCCCGGCCACGGTGACGGGCCGGGGCGACTCGGCGGTGACCTCGCTGCGCCAGGTCGACGCGGCCAACCTGGCCCTGTACGGCCTCGACCTGTCGGCGTGCGGGTTCGCCGGGCTCGCGCATCCGGCGGGAGTGCGGCTCAAGGACTGCCACTACACGCTCAGCCCGCACGGCGTGCGGGTGAACGTACGCCGTCCGATGCTGCGCTGGTTCTCCCGCCGCGGCGGGCCCCAGGACGACGAGAACATGGTGATCATGGCCGTGATCGCGGCCGACGCGTCACCGCCGCCGCCGGCCACCGGCCGCCGCGAACCCCGCCAGGACGGCCGGGCCACCCCGGCGACGCGCCGCTAGAGAGGCGGGGCCGGGGCGCCCACGATCAGAGCGGGGCCGGGGGGCACGAGCGATCAAGGTGTCCGAGGGCGCGGGTGATCAGAAGGTGTCCGGGGACACGGACGATCAGAGGGTGTCCAGTACGGTGGCGATCGCCCGGAAATGGGATGATCGCCAGCCGCCTCCCATGATCCGGCGCGACAGCTGCTGGAGCTCGTCGTCGGGGTCGAAGCCCTCATGGTCGAGGAACAGCCTGGTGCCGCGCCCTTCGGGCTCCAGCCGCCAGGTGACCGTCCAGTCGGCGCTCTTGCCGTCGCTCCAGCTGATCCTCAGCAGCTTCTCCGGCTCCAGCTCCAGCACCTGGCAGTGGACGATCCCGTCGAAGCCCACTTGTTTCTTCGGCTGCGTGGTGAAGGTGAAGCGGTGGCCGACCTCGGGTCTGAAGTCGTTGGGCATCAGCCAGCGAGTTAGCAGACCGCTGTCGGTGAGCGCCCGCCACACCTTGGCGGGCGGGTGCGCCAGGAACTGGTCGAGCCGGATCGCGCGCCGGTCGTCAGCCGTCGTCTCAGCCATCGTCCTCTCCTCTTTCGTTCACGTCGTTCACGTCGTTCAGGTCGTGCAGGTCATCCAGGTCGTCGAGCAGGGCGCTCAGGGCGGCGAGCCGTTCCCTCCAGAAGCGCTCGTACGGCGTGAGCCAGTCGCGGATCTCCATGAGCGGCGCGGCCTCCAGCCGGTAGTGCCGCTCCCGGCCCCTGCGGGTCTCGGCCACCAGGCCCGCGTCCTTGAGCACCTTGAGATGCTCGGAGACGCTGGGACGGCTCATGTCGAACCGCTCGGCCAGCCGGCCGGCGGGCTGGGCTCCCTCGTCGAGCAGCAGGCGCAGCAGCTCCCGCCTGGCCGGGCTGGCCAGCGCGGTGAACACGTGGTCGGCCGTCATGCCTGGCTGACGACGAACCCGTTGCCGTCGGGGTCGTGGAACAGCAACTGGCGTCCCCACGGCTGGTCGTCGGGCCCCTCGACGGCGGTGCCGTGCTCACGCAGCCGGGCCGCCAGCGCGTCGAGGTCGGGCGAGGTGACGACGAGGCCGCCGATCGGCGCCATGTCGGAGAACCAGGAGGCGAGCAGGAGCGAGGTCTCGGCGCCCTTGGGCGCGACGGTCAGCCACCGGCCCATCGGGAAGGGGTTGTCGGAGCGGACCTCCAGGCCGAGGACACTGGTGTAGAAGGCGAGCGCCCGCTCCTGGTCGGCGACGGGCACGGTCACGGTGAGGATCGATGAGATGGACATGCCGGCCACTATATGTAGGAAATTTCCTACATAACAAGCCTTCCGGACGAATCAGGGAGATCCCTGATCGATCCCCGAGGGCGGGCTTCGTAGACTTGCGCCATGCTGATCGACGACTACGTGGCCGATCTCGGCCGGGCACTGTGCGGCCCTCCCGGCCCCAAGCGCGACCTGGTCGTCGAGGCCCGCGACAGCCTGACCGACGCGGCCGAGGCCCTGCAGGCCGAGGGGCTGGAGCGCGCGGAGGCCGAACACCTGGCCGTGGACGAGTTCGGCCAGGTCGCCGAGGTGGCGCCGGGCCTCCAGCGGGAGCTGACCGCCACGGCCGGACGGTGGCTCGCGACCCTGCTGTTCCTCAGCGTGCCGGCGACCGTGCTCATGTGGTCGGCGATCTGGCACTTCTCCCCCGGCGACCCGGGCGCCTGGGCCACCCGGCCCGGCTGGTACTCCACCGTCTCGCTCCTGCTCGATCTGGTGCAGTTCGGCGTCGGCGTCTTCGGCGGGCTCGCGCTGTTCGCGCTCGGCCGCGGCTCCCGGTGGATCGGCGAGCCCCGGCTGGTGACCAGGTCATTGGGCCTGCTGGTGCTCATCGCGCTGCCGGTGACCGGCGGGCTGAGCCTGCTGCTCACCCTCGGCCCCGACGTGCCGCACGCCGCCGGCACCCTCGCGCCCCTCGTGCTGGCCAACCTGGTGACGTCGGCCTTCTGGGGCCTGCAGGTCTACGGGGCGACCCGCTGCGTCCGGCTCACCCGGCCGGTCTGACCCCGGGCCGCAGCACGCTGCCGATCGCGCTGGCGAACTCACGCCACGCCGACCGCTCCTCCTCCAGATGCCGCCTGCCGGAGCCGGTCAGCCGGTAGGTGCGCCGCTTGCGCCCGCCCACCGTGGCCCACTCGCTGCTCAGGTGGCCGATGCGTTCCAGCCTGCGCAGCGCCGGATAGACGGTGCCCGTCGGCACGCTGAGCGCGCCCCCGCTCCGCTCCTGCAGCGCCTCGATGATGGCGTAGCCGTGCAGCGGCTCGTCCTCGATCACGGACAGCAGGAGGGCGTCCATGTGACCGCGGAGCGCGTCGGGGTTCATGCCAGAGATCCTAGGCAATCAGGCACTGCATAGCCAGCCTAGATGTAGGCTACCTACATGTAGGCAGGCGTAACGGAGGAGCAGACGTGATGGAAGCGCTCGATCTGGCCCGGTTACAGTTCGCGGTGACGGGAGGCATCCACTTCCTGTTCGTGGTGCTCACGCTGGGGCTGGCGCCGCTGGTGGCGATCATCCACACCCGCTGGGCGCGGTCCGGCAGGGCACTGGATCTGCGGATGACCCGGTTCTGGGGTCAGATCTACGTCATCAACTACGCGCTCGGCATCGTCACCGGGCTGGTGATGGAGTTCCAGTTCGGGCTGTCGTGGAGCGGGCTGTCCCACTACGCGGGCGACGTGTTCGGGGCGCCGCTGGCGATGGAGACGCTGGTGGCGTTCTTCCTGGAGTCGACGTTCCTCGGGCTGTGGATCTTCGGGTGGGGACGGCTGCCGAAATGGCTGCACGTGGCCTGCATCTGGCTGGTGACGGCGACGGCCTACGCCAGCGCCTTCTTCATCATGCTGGCCAATTCCTTCCTGCAGAACCCGGCCGGCGCGGTGGTCAAGGGCGACCGGATGGAGCTGGTCGACTTCGGCGCGATGCTCACCAACAAGGCACTGATCTTCTCGTTCCCGCACGTGATCGGGGCCGGGCTGTTCACCGGCGGCATGGTGCTGGTCGGGGCGAGCGCCTACCGGCTGCGCCGGCGCAGCGAGGAGACGGAGTTCTTCACCGGCTCGATGCGCGTCGGCGTCGTCATGGCCTCGATCGGCATCAGCCTCACCGTGGCCTTCGGTTACGGCCAGTTCGGCGGGGTCCAGGAGGGCAAGTTCAACGGCGCTGCCGGGGTGCCGCTGGGGTTGATGATGGAGGGCGGCAACCTGTTCTCCTTCGTCGTGCTGTTCTTCATGCTGCCGCTGATCCGCTCGCTGCCGCGCCGGCGGTGGGCCCATCCGCTGCTCATGGCCCTGACGCCGCTGCCGTTCGTGCTGGCCATCCTGGGCTGGCTGGCCCGGGAGGTGGGCCGGCAGCCGTGGATGATCTGGGAGCGGCTCACCGTCGCCGACGCCCTGTCCCCCGGACTGACCACGGGGATGATCACCACTTCGCTGATCGGCTTCACCGTCGTGCTGGGACTGCTGGCGGTCACCGACTACGTGCTCATCGCCAGAGCCGTCAGGCGCGGCCCGCGCGACCTCGCCCTCGGCGCCGCTGACGACCAGTGCGCCCCCGCGCTGAGCCTCTAGGAGACCCGGGATGGAACTGATCTGGTTCGCCGTCTTCGCGCTGCTGCTGGCCGGCTACTTCGCGCTGGAGGGCTTCGACCTGGGCGTGGGGCTGCTGATGCCGGTGCTCGGCCGGACCCAGGAGGGCCGGGACCGGATGGTCGCGGCCATGGCGCCGTTCGTGCTGGCAGGCGAGGTCTGGCTGGTGGCGCTCGCCGGGACGCTCTTCGGCGTCTACCCGGCACTCGAAGGGGAGATCCTGTTCGGGCTGTATCCGCTGGTGGTGGCCATGCTGCTGGGCTGGGTCGTCCGGGACGCCGGGCTGTGGTTCCGGCGCCGGCTCGACGGCGCGGCCTGGCGGCGGTTCTGGGACCTGATGATCGCGCTCGGCTCGCTGACGCTGTCGTTCGGCTGGGGCCTCGCCCTGTACGCCGTCGCCGCGGGGCCCGGCGTGTCGCCGCTGCACCCGGTGGGGCTGCTGCTGGGCGCGCTGGTGACGGGGTTGTTCGCCTGGCACGGCTGGACGTTCCTGGGGCGGCGCCCGCCCGGCGCGGCCGGAGTCCCACGTCCGGGCCGCGATCTCCTGGTCTCGGGGGCGCTGGCGGCTCTCCCGGCCGTCGTCGTGCTCGCGGGCGGCGCGCCGTACCTTCTGGAGCACAGCGCACCGTCCTCTACGCTAAGTGTGCTCAGCGTCATGGTCCTTCCGTTCGCGCCCGTCATGGTCGCCGCGCAAGTATGGGTATGGCGCACCTTCCATCCGGGAAAGGGCACCGACCGGATCCCATCGTTCTTCTGAGGGCACGTGCACAAAGATCTTCTGCGCCTCATGCGGGCCGAGCGGTCGGTCCGCCGCCATCTGGCCGTCACCCTGGCGGCGGCGGTGCTGGCGGGCCTGCTCGTGCTGGTCCAGGCCGAGCTGCTGGCCGGGGTGCTGTCCGGCCGGTTCGCCGTCACGGCGCTGACCGGCGTCGTCGCCGTGGTCGGCCTGCGGGCGCTGCTGGCCTGGACACAGGGGGTGTTCGCCGGGCGCACCGCCACGGGGGTGAAGTCGGCGCTCAGGCAGCGGCTGCTGGGCCGCTTCCAGGAGCTCGGCCCCGCCAGGTTGACCGGCCACCGCTCGGGAGAGCTGGTCACGCTCACCGGGCGCGGCCTCGACGGCCTCGACCCCTACCTGACCGGCTACCTGCCCGCGATCGCCGTCGCGGGCGTGGTGCCGTTGGCGGTGCTCATCCGGCTCTTCACGGCCGACCTGGCCAGCGCGATCATCGTGCTGCTGACGCTGCCGCTGATCCCGATCTTCGGCGCGCTGGTGGGCATGACGACCAAGGCCGTCACCGAGCGCCAGTTCCACGCGCTGTCCCGGCTCGGCGGCCACTTCCTCGACGTGGTGCGCGGCCTGCCCACGCTGCGCGCCTTCGGCCGGGCCCGCTACCAGGCGACCGTCATCGAGCGGGTGGCCGACGCGCACCGCTCGGCCACCATGCGCACGCTGCGGGTGGCGTTCCTGTCGTCCCTGGTCCTGGAGCTGTGCGCGTCGCTGTCGCTCGCGCTGGTCGCGGTGCCGATCGGGCTGCGGCTGCTGGGCGGGTCGCTCGACCTGACGACCGCGCTGCTGGTGCTGCTGCTCGCGCCCGAGGCGTACCTGCCGTTGCGCATGATGGGCACGCGCTTCCACGCCTCGATGGAGGGCGTCGCCGCCGCCGACGCCGCCTTCGCCGTCCTCGACCGCACCCCGGACACGCCGCCCGGCGCCACCGCCTCGCCCACCACCGCCTCGCCCGCCATCACCTCGCCCGCCATCACCTCGCCCGGCGCCACGTCGGCCCCTCCGGCCGGCGCCGCCCGGATCCACCTGGACGACGTCACCGTGCGCTATCCCGGCCGCGACGACGCCGCGCTGGAGCACGTCACACTCACCATCGAGCCGGGCGAGCACATCGCGCTGGTGGGCGAGAGCGGCGGCGGCAAGAGCACGCTGCTGCACCTCGTCCTCGGCTTCGTGACCCCCTCGGCAGGCCGGGTCCTCATCGGCGAGACCGACCTGCGCGACCTGGACCTCGACGCCTGGCGCGCGTCGCTGGCGTTCGTCCCTCAGCGCCCCCACCTGTTCACCACGTCGGTGGCCGACAACATCCGCCTGGGCGCCCCCTCCGCTTCCCTGGAGGAGGTACGCCGGGCCGCCACGGCTGCTCACGCCGACGGGTTCGTCCAGCGACTCCCGGCCGGCTACGACACCCAGGTGGGCGAGCGGGGCGCCAACCTGTCGGCGGGCCAGCGTCAGCGCATCGCTCTGGCCAGGGCGTTCTGCCGTCCCGGGGCCTCGGTGCTGCTGCTCGACGAGCCCACGGCCCGGCTCGACGGCCGCAGCGAGGCGGCGGTGGTGGCCGCCACCGCCGAGCTGAGCCGTGGCCGGACCGCGATCATCGTGGCCCACCGCCCCGCCATGATCGACCTCGCCGACCGCGTCGTCCGTGTCCACGAGGGCCGGCTGGTCTCCGACACCGCCGCCGTGACCGACCTGGGGAGCCTTCGATGACGTCCTCACCACGCCTGAAGACGGCGGATCCGCCCAGGACGCACCACCGGACGGAGCACGCGGGCGACATGGGGAGGGTCGCGTGAACCGGCGGATGGGGATCCGGCTCGGCTGGGCCGTGCTCGCGGGCGCGGCGGCCGACCTCGCCGGGCTCGGACTGATCGCCGCCGCCGCGTGGCTGATCACGCGGGCCGCCGAGCAGCCGCCGCTGACCGCGCTCAGCGTGGCGATCGTGGCGACCCGGGCGTTCGCGACCGGCAAGGGCGTCTTCCGCTACGCCGAGCGGCTCACCGGCCACGACGTGGCGCTGCGCGCCCAGGCCGGCACCCGAGAGCAGTTGTACGAGTCGCTCATCCCGCCCCAGCGGCCCCGGCACGGCGGCGCCGACCTGCTGAGCCGGATGGTCGACGACACCGAAGCCGTCCAGGACCTGCTCGTCCGGTGCCTGCTGCCGGCCGCGGCGGCCGCGCTCACGGCGCTGGCGGCCGTGGTCCTCGGGCTGTTCGTGCTGCCGGTCTCCGCGCTGGCGCTGGTCACGGGGCTGGTCGTGGCGGGCGTACTGCTGCCTGTCGTCACGGCCACCGCGGCCCGCCGCTGGTCGGCCAGGATCGCCCCGGCGCGGGCGGCGCTGGCCGGGCGCGTGACCGACCTCGTGCACGGCTCCGCCGACCTGGCCGCCTACGGCGCCGGCGACCGCGCCCTGGACCAGGCGCGGCACGCGGACACGGCGCTGGCCACGCTCGAACGCCGCCAGGCCCGGGTGCACGCCCTGGCCCTGGCGGGCGGCACGCTCACGCAGGGGCTCACGGTGGCGGCCATCGTCCTGCTCGCCCAGGACGCCGGAGTGGGCAGCGTGGCCACGGCCGTCCTCGCGCTCACCGCGCTGGTGTCGTTCGAGCCGGTGCTGCCGCTGGCCGCGGCGGGCGAGCGCATGGCGGGCATCACGGCGGCGCTGCGGCGGCTGAAGGACGTCCGTTCCACCAGTCCCGCCGTCACCGAGCCCTCCTCCCCCGCCCCCGTCCCGGCGGGGCCGCTCACCGTCGAGGTCGAGGACCTGGTGGTGCGCCATCCGGGCGCCCAGGGGCGGCCGGCCGTCGACGGGGTGTCGCTGACCCTGACCCCCGGCAGGCGCGTCGCGCTCGTGGGGCCGAGCGGAGCGGGCAAGAGCACGCTGCTGGCGGCCCTGATGCGGCTGGCCGAGCCCGAGTCGGGCAGCGTCCGGGTCAACGGCGTCGACATCCGCGAGCTGGCCTCCGACGACGTCCGCACCCTGATGACCGGTCTCACCCAGGATCCGTACATCTTCCAGACCACGCTGCGTGACAACCTGCGCCTGGCGGGGCCCGACGCGGACGACGAGGGGCTGACGCGTGCCGTGCGGGAGGCCCGGCTGGAGCACTGGGTCGAGCGCACGGGGTGGGACACCGAGCTCGGCGAGGACGGCCGGACCGTGTCCGGCGGCCAGTTGCAGCGGCTGGCGCTCGCCCGGGCCCTGCTCTACGACCCGCCGGTGCTGCTGCTCGACGAGCCCGCCGAGGCGCTCGACGAGACGACGGCCGACGGCCTCATGGCCGACCTGCTCGACGCGACCCACGACCGCACCACGCTGCTCGTCACCCACCGGCTCAGCGGCCTGGAGCGGGTGGACGAGATCATCGTGCTGGAGGAGGGCCGCGTGATCCAGCGCGGCCCCCACGACCGGCTGGTCACCGAGCCGGGCTACTACCGCGACCTGTGGGAGTCCGAGGTCCTGACCAGGCGCTGAGCGGCCGGTCCCCCAACCTGAGCCCATCAGGGCTTGTGTTGGCGTCGCAAGCTGGTTTAAAGTACAAACCAGTTTGACGATGAGAGAGGTTGCGATGGTAGACGAGAGTGAGCGGGCCCCCAGCCCCGAGGAGACGCTCCGGCTCATCGAACGGCAACGCGCCGACACCGTCAGGCAGCTGAGAGGCAACCCGCTGCTGCAGTACGTGCCGTGGGGCGTCGCCTGGGCCATCGGTTTCACCGCGTACTTCCTGCACTACGGGCTCGACGGCACGCCGTACGCGCCGATCACCGAGGCGCAGGCGCTGGCCACGCTGATGGGCGCGCAGCTGGTGGCCGGAGCCGTGGCCGCCTACGGGATCACGAAGCAGAGCGCGCAGACCCGCGGCGACAACTCCGCCCGCGGCACGATGTACGGCTACACCTGGTTCGCCGGGTTCCTGCTGATGTCGGTCATCGCGATCCGGATCTCCCCCATGCTGCCGCCGGCCGAAGCCGGGCTCGTCTGGGCCGGCGCGTCCCTGCTGGTGGTCGGGATCCTCTACATGGCCGGCGGGGCGATCTGGCTCGACTGGCGGATGTTCTTCGTCGGCGCCTGGGTGGTGGCCGTCGACGCCAGCGGCGTCCTGCTCGGCCCCGGATGGCACGCGTTGCTGACCGCCGTGCTGCTGGGGGGCGGGTTCATCGCCGCCGGTCTGTGGTTCCGGCGGCGCCCGTGACCGCCGAAGGGTCGCTGCCGGAGCTGGATCCGGTGATCCACGCGCAGGCCAGGCTGCGGGTGGTGTCCGCCCTCAACACGCTGGCCGACGGCAACGAGATGGCCTTCCCCGCACTCAAGGAGCTGCTCGGCATGACCGCGGGCAACCTGTCGGTCCACCTCACCAAGCTCGAGGACGCCGGCTACGTCCAGATCACCAAGACCCACAAGGGCCGCACCCCCGTCACGTACGTGTCGCTGACCAAGCGCGGGCGGCTGGCCTTCGACGACTACACCAGGGCCATCCGCGCCCTGCTCGACACCGCTGGAGGAAACTGATGGCCGTTCTCGCCAGATCAGCGGAGGTCACCCGTCGCTACGGTGACGTGGTCGCGCTCGATCGGGTGTCACTCGACATCCGGGCGGGCGAGCTGGTCGGCCTGCTCGGCCCCAACGGGGCGGGCAAGTCCACCCTCATCAACCTGTTCGTCGGCCTGCGCCGCCCGACGTCCGGCACGGTCGAGCTGTTCGGCGGCTCCCCCCGCGATCCCCTGATTCGGCGGCACGTCGGCGTCACGCCGCAGGAGACTGGCCTGCCCGAGGTGCTGCGGGTCGCCGAGATCGTGGACTTCGTCTCCGCGCACTTCCCCGACCGGGTCGCCACACCGGAGTTGCTCGACCGCTTCGGGCTGGGCGACCTGGCCAAACGGCAGGTCGGCGGCCTGTCCGGCGGGCAGAGGCGGCGGCTGGCGGTGGCGCTGGCGTTCGCGGGCCGGCCGAAGATGGTCTTCCTCGACGAGCCGACCACCGGGCTCGACGTGGAGGCCCGGCGCACGCTCTGGGATGGCGTCAGATCGTTCCACGAGGAGGGCGGCACCGTCCTGCTCACCAGCCACTACCTGGAGGAGATCGAGGCCCTCGCGCAGCGGGTGGTGGTCGTCGGCCACGGCCGGGTGCTGGCCGACGACACCGTCCAGGCGGTGCGCGACGTGGTGGGGGTGCGGCGCGTCTCACTGGTCGCAGGCACCCTGCCCGAGCTGCCCGGCGTGCTGGGCGTCGAGCACGCCGACGGCCGCACCCACCTGGTCACCACTGACCCCGACCGGCTGGTCGTCGAGCTGGTGCGGAGCGGCACGCCGTTCTCCGGGCTGGAGATCAGGCCGACCACCCTCGAAGAGGCCTTCCTGGCCATCACCTCGCAGGAGACGACCTCCAAGGAGACGACCTCAGAGGAAACGACGTCGAAGGAGAGCACGCATGTCTAGCCTGATCCTCACCCACACCCGCTATCAGATGCTGGAGCAGATGCGGATCCCGATCAGCTGGGTGGCGAGCGCCTTCTTCCCGGCCGCGTCGATGCTGGCGTTCGTGGTGCCGTTCGCCGCCGCCGACCCTGTCGCCGCGACCCGGGCGACGGGGTCGATGATGATGATCGGCGCCATCTCGGCCGCTCTGATCGGGCTGAGCATCACGGTCTCCCAGGACCGCGAGCAGCCGTGGAACCACTACCTGCGCACTCTGCCCGCCGGTCCGCTGCCGCGCTTCGCCGGGCGGATCTTCACCAGCATGGCGATCATGGCGGTCGCGGTGATCCCGGTGCTGGTCATCGCGGCCCTGTTCACCGAGGCGGCGATCACCTGGCCCCGGCTGCTGCTGGGGATCGGCGCCCTGCTGGCCGGGTCCGTCCCGTTCATGCTGATCGGGCTGTTCCTCGGCTTCACGCTGCCGTCCAAGGCGGCGATCGCCGTGTCGCAGCTGCTGTTCTTCCCCATGTGCATCCTGGGCGGCCTGTTCCTGCCGCCGCAGATCATGCCGGACTTCGTCCAGGCCCTCTCGCCGTACGTGCCGAGCCGCGGCGCGGTGGAGCTGGTCTGGAGCGCCACCACCGGATCCGCCGCCGACCCGGCCGGTCTGGTCATGCTCGCGGTGTGGACGGTGGCCGCGGGGGTGGCGGCGGTCTGGGCGTACCGGCGTGACGAGGGCCGCAGGTTCGCCTGAGCCGTCCCGGTCTCTCGAAACGGGGGGGTGTGCCGCCAAGTCCGCAGCGATCTCGACGGCACACCCGTCCGTGAGGGGGTCCGGTTATTTCTTCTCTGCGAGGGTGACGGTGACGTTACTCGTCTTACCGTCCCTCATATATGTGATCTGTACCTGTTGGCCCACTTTGAAACCTCTGACCTGCCCCACAACCGTGTCCCCGGCATCGACGGCCTTGTCACCGATCTTGGTGATGAGGTCGCCCTGCTTCAGACCCGCCTTCTCCGCCGGGCTTCCGGCCGTCACCTGGCGGATGAGCGCGCCGGGCACGTCACCGGTGGCGTCGGTCACACTCACCCCAAGAAACGCGTGACTGACCTTGCCGCTGCTGATGAGCTGCTCGGACACCTGCTTGGCGGTGTTGATGGGGATCGCGAAACCCACTCCGATGCTGCCGCTGCCGCCGCTCGTGGCGATGGCCGTGTTGATCCCGATCAGCCTGCCCGCCGCGTCGACCAGGGCGCCACCGGAGTTGCCGGGGTTGATCGCCGCGTCCGTCTGGATGGCGCCGCCGATCGTGGTGGGCTGGCTCACCTCACCGCTCTGGCCCCACCCGGGCGGCAGTTGCCGCTGCTCCTGCTCGCCGCCGACGGTGAGCGTGCGGTCAAGGGCGCTGACGATGCCCGCGGTGACCGACCCGTCGAGGCCGAGCGGGCTGCCGATGGCCAGGACGGCGTCGCCGACGTTGAGCTGGTCGCTGTCGCCGAGTGACGCGGCGGTCAGCCCCGACACGCCCTCCGCTCTGATGACCGCGAGGTCCGTGGCCGGGTCGGTCCCCACGACCGAGGCCTTGGCCGTCTTGCCGTCGCTGAACTTGACGGTCATCTGACCGCCGCCCTGCCCGGCGCCCACGACGACGTGGTTGTTGGTGAGGATGAGCCCGTCGTCCGAGAGCACCACGCCGGAGCCCTCACCGGAGCTGCCCTGGATCATCACGACCGACGGCTGCACCTTCCGCGCGACCTCGGCGACGGAAAGCTGGTTGCCGGCCTGCTTGAACACCGGGCTCGGCGCGGAGACCACAGTGGGATCCTGGAACGAGGTGGCGACGACGGCCCCCACGGCGCCGCCGCCGATCGCCATGGCCGCCAGCGCCAGCCCGGCGACGGCCTTGCGCCCCATGGAGACGCCCGGCTTCCTCGGGGGCGGCGGGGGCGGAGGCTGCTGCATGACGACGGTGTCTCGCCGGGGGAAGCCCCCGGCGGAGGGCGGCGTGTCACCGAACTGGCTCCAGCCGCCGTTGCCCTGCTCGCGAGGCTCGTACGCGTTCATCTCGTCTCCTCAAGTCCCGATGACTCAAGAGTGCCAAGACGCGTGTAAGTGCACGTTAAGCCGCTGATCCAAGGTTCCTGGGAAGCCTGACGCACGCTTTATCACCGCTGGTCGAACGCACCCTCCGTGCCCGATCCGGGCCGTGAGAAATCTCTCTTGGCTTCCCGGGCCCGTCCGGCGGACTCCTCGGGCGCCTTCCGCCTGAGCTCGGTGAGGTCCAGGGGCCCGAGCCCCCGGCCCGGTGGACCGGGGGGTGTGAGGCGGCTACTTGGCCGGCCAGTACTCGTCGCGCAGCAGCCGCTTGTAGAGCTTGCCCGTCGGGTGGCGTGGCAGCTCGTCGCGGAAGTCGACCGACTTGGGGCACTTGAAGTGGGCCAGGCGCTCGCGGCAGTAGGCGATCAGCTCGGCCTCCAGCTCGGGCCCGGCCTCGACGTCGGGCATCGGCTCCACCACGGCCTTGACCTGCTCGCCCATCTCCTCGTCCGGCACGCCGATGACCGCCACGTCGGCGACCTTGGGGTGTATGGACAGGAGGTTCTCGGCCTCCTGGGGATAGATGTTCACGCCGCCAGAGATGATCATGTACGACCGGCGGTCCGTCAGGTAGAGCAGACCGTCGGCGTCCAGGTAGCCGATGTCGCCGAGCGTCGTCCAGCCCCGGCCCTTCGGGTCCTGGACCGAGCGGGTCTTGTCGGGGTCGCCGTGATACTCGAAGACGATGCCGCTCTCGAAGTAGATCGTGCCGTGCTCGCCGGGAGGCAGGTCGTTGCCCTCCTCGTCGCAGATGTGCACGGTGCCGAACAGCGACCGGCCGACGGTGCCGGGGTGCGCGAGCCAGTCCTGCGGGCTGGCGTAGAGAAAGCCGTTGCCCTCGGTGCCCGCGTAGTACTCGTGGACGATCGGGCCCCACCACTCCATCATCTGCTGCTTGACCGGGACCGGGCAGGGAGCGGCCGCGTGGATGGCGCACTGCAGCGACGAGAGGTCGTACTTCTTCCGGGTTTCTTCGGGCAGCTTGAGCATCCTGATGAACATGGTCGGCACCAGCTGCGAGTGCGTGACCCCGTACTTCTGGACGAGTTCCAGATACTGCTCGGGATCGAAACGTTCCATCACCACGACCGTCGAGCCGATCCGCTGGAACGCCATGCTGTAGCGCAGCGGCGCGGCGTGGTAGAGCGGCGCGGGCGACAGGTAGACGCTGTCGGCCGTCGGCCCGAACAGACCCGTGATGAGCTGGAGCAGCATGTTCGGCTCGGACATCGGGGTCTGCGGCAGGGGCGGTTTGACGCCCTTGGGCTGACCGGTGGTGCCCGAGGAGTAGAGCATGTCGGCGCCCTGGCACTCGTCGGCGATCGGCGTCACGGGCCGGTCGGCCACCGCGTCCTCGTACGACTCGAAGCCCTCGGCGGTGCCGTCGAGCATCAGCCGCAGCCCGACGCCCGGCGTGGCGGAGGTGATGGAGACGGCGACGTCCGCCAGGCTCGCGCTGGAGATGAACACCTGGGCGCCGCAGTTGTTCACGATGTAGGCGAGCTCGTCGGTCTGCAGCCGTGAGCTGATCGCCGTGTAGTAGAGCCCCGCGCGGTGCGCCGCCCAGGCGATGGCCAGGAACAGGGGGTGGTTGGGCAACATGAAGGCGATATGGTCACCGGGCTGTAGGCCCGAGGCTCGGAACAGGTGGGCCAGCCGGTTCGATTCCTCGTCGAGCTGGCGATAGGTGACGACCTGGCCGGAGCCCGCCATGATCACAGCGGGCTTGTCTGGGGTTACTGCTGCGATGGCTCCCGGATGCATGAACCGAACACTATTCGGTTGCCCCCGCCGGGCGCCAGGGTCGGCGGGCACGACGAAATCGCGACCCCCGCGTGAGGACCGCGATTCCGTCAGACCCGGTCAGGGAGCGGCGTGGTAAACGTCCTTCCAGCCGGAGTGGTGACCGGTCGGACCACCGAAGTGGCCTCTGCTCACGTCCACGTAGATGTGGGCGGCGTCCTTACCGGAGAACGAGTAGTGGGCCGGGAACTTCTCGCAGTTGCGGAAGCTCTTGAAGTACGTGTGGCCGTCGTGGCCGACCACCTTGAAGGTCTCCCATGCGCACTTCTTGCCACCCCACCACTTGTGGTTGCGCAGGGTGCTGTCGACGGTGAAGACGTAGCGGTGCTTCCAGACCCACGCGTGCTTCTTGTGCTTTTTGAAAACAATCTTGCACTTCTTGCCGAACTTGCCGTCCTTGCACACCTTGTGCTTGACCACGTGGGTCTTCCAGTACCAGTGCTTGTAGGGCTGCTTCTCCACGGTGACCTGGCCACGGGCCCTGGCCTTGTCGTCGCTGGAGAAATAGGGTCCCCAGTCGTCCTGGAAGTAGGACGACGAGGCCGCCGTTGCGGCGGACGATGCGGACGTGGTCGCCGCGTTCGCGGCGACGGGCGCGCCCAGAGCCACCATTGAGGCAGCGGCGGCGGCGCCGATCAGAATGCGCGAAACGAGTCGCACTTGGGTCCTCCTCGGGAGAGGTTTTGCTGTCCCCGTATTGGTACGCCGAGGAGATTGCCACTCACTTACATTTCGCTTTAAGTACGCTATCGGGCCCAAATGCCGATATTTCCGATCTTGTCCGCGTTTTCAATGTCATTCTGCCGGGATTACCGAGCCCTCGTACTTCTGCTGGATGAATTCCTTGACCTTCGGGTCCTGGAGCAGCTTGCCGAGGGTCACGATGTTCGCGTCCTTCTCGTGCCCGGCCGGCACGACCAGCCCGTTGACGTACGGGTTGGCCTCGGTCTTCTCCAGCGCCAGGGCCTGCGACGCCGGCTTGAGACCGGCCTCGATGGCGTAGTTGCCGTTGATCACCGCGGCGTCGACGTCGTCCAGCGAGCGCGGCAGCTGGGCGGCCTCCAGGGGCTTGAAGACGAGCTTCTTCGGGTTGCCGGTCACGTCGCGCTCGGTCGCCGAGGTGCCGGCCCCCTCCTTCAGGGTGACCACGCCGTTGTCGGCGAGCAGCTTGAGCGAACGGCCCAGGTTGGTGGCGTCATTGGGCACGGCGACCGTGGCGCCCTCGGGCAGCGCGGCCAGGTCGGCGGCCTTCCTGGAGTAGAGGCCGAGCGGCTCCAGGTGGACGGGGGTGACGAAGCTCAGCTCGGTGCCCTTGGAGGCGTTGAAGTCGTCCAGGTAGGGCTTGTGCTGGAAGAAGTTGGCGGCCAGCCCGCCCTCGGCGAGCTGCACGTTCGGCTGCACGTAGTCGGTGAACTCGACGATCTCAAGCTTGAGCCCGGCGGCCGGGGCGAGGTCGTTCTTGACGAAGGTGAGGATCTCGGCGTGCGGTACCGGGCTGGCGCCCACCTTGAGCACGGTGTCCGCGGACTCCGCCGCCGGCGCGCCGGTGGCGGACTGCGACGCCCCGCACGCGGTGAGCGACACGGCAAGAGCGACAACTCCCGCGATGGCACGAAGTTTCATGATTTTTCCTTTACTTACTGTGTGATAGACGCCGGGCGACCGCGTCGCCCAAGCTCTGGATCAGCTGCACGATCACGACCAGCAGCACCACGGTCACGATCATGAGCAGGGTCTCGAACCGCTGGTAGCCGTACCTGACGGCCAGGTCGCCCAGCCCTCCCCCGCCGATGGTCCCGGCCATCGCCGAGTAGCCGATGAGCGCGACGACCGTGACGGTCAGCCCGGCCACCAGCCCGGGCATCGCCTCGGGCAGCAGCACCTTCCGGACGATCGCCGTACGGCTCGCCCCCATGGCCTGGGCGGCCTGCACCACGTCCGAGCCCACTTCACGCAGGGCGGTCTCGACGAGCCGGGCGAAGAACGGCACCGCGCCGACCGTGAGCGGCACGACCACGGCGGCGGTCCCGATGGTGGTGCCGACGACCAGCCGGGTGAACGGGATGATCGCGATCATCAGCACGATGAACGGCAGCGACCGGCCCACGTTCACGATGACGCCCAGCACGGACTTCAGCACCGGGAGGGGCCGCAGCCCGCCCCGGTCGAACACCACCAGCGCCACACCGATCGGCAGCCCGAACAGCACGGTGAACACGGTGGACCAGCCGACCATGAGGGCCGTCTGCCAGGTCGACTCCCACAGCAGGGGCGCCATCTCGTCCCAGGTCATCGGGCCACCTCCACCAGCAGGCCACGCTCGCGCAGGTAGGCCAGGGCGGGGGCGGCCTCCCCGGTGAGCGCGACGCGGAGGCGGCCGACGGCCCCTCCGGCGAGGTCCTCGATCGAGCCGCCGAGAATGCTGACCTCGACGTCGAACTCGCGCACCACCTCCGACACCACCGGACGCTGCGGGTCGCCGGTGAAGGTGAGGGTCACCGAACCCGCCGGAGCCGGCTCGGGCAGCGGGAAGATCTCCCTGGTCAGCCGCGAGCCGGGCGTCCTGATCAGGCCGGCGATGGAGCCCGACTCCTCGATCCGGCCGCCGGCCATGATGGCGACCGAGTCGCAGACGCTCTTGACGACGTTCATCTCGTGGGTGATCAGCAGGATGGTCAGGCCCAGCTCGGCGTTGAGCCGCTTGAGCAGGTCGAGGATCGACCGGGTGGTGGCCGGGTCGAGCGCCGAGGTGGCCTCGTCCGACAGCAGCACCGCGGGGTCGCCGGCGAGCGCCCGGGCGATGCCGACGCGCTGCTTCTGACCGCCGGACAGCTGGTGCGGCCGGTCACCGCCCCGTCCGCCGAGACCCACGAGGTCCAGCAACTCGGCGACCCTGCGCTCGCGCTCGGCCCGGGCGACGCCCATGACTTCGAGGGGAAAGGCCACGTTCGCCGCGACGGTGCGCGAGGACAGCAGCGCGAAGTGCTGGTGGATCATGCCGATGCGCCGGCGGGCGTGGTTCAGCTCGCCGCTGCGCAGCGCGGTCAGCTCCTGCCCGGCCACGGTGACCGTGCCGCGGCCGGGCCGTTCGAGCAGGTTGACGCAGCGCAGCAGGGTGCTCTTGCCCGCGCCGCTCCGGCCGAGCACGCCGTAGATCTCGCCTTCGCGTACGTGCAGGTCGACGCCGTCAAGAGCGACGGTTTCGCCGTACGACTTGTGCAGGCCGGATGCCTGGATCACGAAAAATCCCCATTTATGACAGCGGACACGCCGCTGGAAGCCGACAACGCCATCGTCGAGAGCCGGACGAGGTCAGTGCGTGCCCGGATGGAAGGGCAGATGGCTCAGCCTGCGCAGCACGAAAACAGGGGTGATCATGGGGGACCTATCGGAGGAGGAACGGGTCGGGGGTCGCTCAGCGGGCCTGACAGCCCATGGCGCACATTCGCCCCATACGCATGCGACAGCACATGACGCCACGGGCGCCCAGGTCGTTCGCGTATGCCTCGTTCACGCCCCTACTAACGATCGCCGCACCTGCCGCTATTCCGGACAGTGGGCGTGATCTGGCTCACCTGGCCTGGACGTAGGGATCGCGCAAGGGGGTCGCCCTGCCGGCGAACTCCGCCTTGATCTCGACCATGCGCGGGCCGGGGGCGTAGAAACGGCCCTTGGTCTCTCCGTAGGGCGACAGCCATCCCTTGGCGGCCAGGTCGCGCAGGTCCCGGGCCGCCTGTCCCTGGCTCAGGGACTCGTCGGCCTGATAGCGGCTCCGGCGCAGCCTCCGGGTGACGAAGACCTCGTACAGCGCCGACACCGTCCTGGTGTTGAGCCCGTCGGAGTCGACCTGCTTCTCCAGGAGCATCCAGATCTCGCCCGCCTCGGCGAGGCGCTGGCGTACGCGCTGGGCCTGCATGTGATGGGCGCGCAGACAGAACCGCACCCAGGCGAGCGTGTCGCCATGCGGGCTCCACTGCCGGCGGCCGACCTCTCCCAGGACGTCGTAGTAGGCGATGGTGGTGCGTTGCTGACCGAGCCATTCCTCGATAGAGCAGAACTCGGGCGTTGTGATCTGGTCCCGGCCCAGGACGAGCGTCTGCAGCGCCCTGGACATCCGGCCGTTGCCGTCTCGCCAGGGGTGGACCTTGACGAGGTTGAGGTGCGCCATGGCGGCTCTCACATAGCTCGGAACGCCCAGGTCACCGTCGTTGAGCCACTCGATCAGCTCATCCAGCAGCTTTGGCACCAGATCGGCGTCGGGCCCCTCGTAGACCACCGCGCCGGACACGGAGTCGCGAATGTAGATCCCGCCCGGGCGCACCACGCCCGGAGTCTTGTCGCGGTGGTGGCCGATCATCATGAAGTTCAGCGCGTTGAGCAGCCCCGTGTCGTAGCGGAACGCCGGAGCCCGTGAGAGCAGCTGGATGTAGGTCAGGGCCTGCTGGTAGCCGGCGATCTCGCGGGCCACGGACCCGGAGGTCTCCAGCGGCTCCTCCCCCGACATGATCGACTCGATGTCCTCGACACTGGCCCGGTAGCCCTCGATGGAGTTGGACCCCTGGATCGCGCGCGCCTGCAGCTGCCTGCGCAGCTGGCCGTCCCAGCGGTGGGTCTCGGCGAGCCGGTATTTCAGGTCGCGCCGCATGTCCTCGATCTCGGCGAGGACCGCCTGGTCGGCGGGGTCGAGCGAAGGCGTGGCGTAGAGCATGCCCTCATAGAAGCATGAACGAATCATCCGGTCAAAGCGATGAATGATTTGTCCATCTATGCGACTGCCCCGCCGTACCCCTGGAAGGGACACGGCGCGGCTGCCCCGCCGTACCCCTGAAAGGGACACGGCGGGGCAGGACGGAGATCAGGCCGCCGCCGTGGCGGCGACCTGCGCCGGGCTGAGGGCGATGTCGAGGACCTCGCGCACGTCGCTGACCGTGTGGATGGTCAGCTCGCCGCGCACCTCCTCGGGCACGTCGTCCAGGTCCGGCTCGTTGCGGGCCGGGATGAGCACCGTGGTGATGCCCGCCCGGTGCGCCGCCAGCAGCTTCTGCTTGACGCCGCCGATCGGCAGGACCCGCCCGGTGAGCGAGATCTCGCCGGTCATCGCCACGTCACCGCGGACCTGGCGGCCCGACAGGAGCGAGGCCAGCGCGGTGGTCAGCGTCACACCGGCCGAGGGTCCGTCCTTGGGCACGGCGCCCGCCGGGAAGTGGACGTGGATCGAGCGGTCCTTGAGCGCCGTGACGGGCAGCTCCAGCTCCGCTCCGTGGGAGCGCAGGTAGGACAGCGCGATCCGGGCCGACTCCTTCATGACGTCGCCCAGCTGGCCGGTCAGCGTGAGCCCGGTGTCACCGGTCTCGGGGTCGGCCAGCGACGCCTCCACGTAGAGCACGTCGCCGCCGGCGCCGGTGACCGCGAGGCCCGTGGCCACGCCCGGCACCGAGGTGCGCTGCTTGGCCTCGGGCAGCGACGACTCCGGCACGAACCGGGGCCGGCCGAGGTAGCCGGTCAGGTCGTCCTCGCCGACCGTGACGGGCAGCTCGCCGCCCGCAGCGATCTTGCGCAGCACCCGGGCGACCGAACGCTCCAGCGACCGGACCCCTGCCTCACGGGTGTATTCGGCGGCCAGCCTGCGCAGCGCGGCGTCCTCGACGGTGACCTCCTCGGCCGTGAAGCCGGCCTGCTCCAGCTGCCGGGGCAGCAGGTGGTCGCGGGCGATCGCCACCTTCTCGTCCTCGGTGTAGCCGTCGAGGGTGACGACCTCCATCCGGTCGAGCAGCGGCCCGGGGATGGCCTCCAGGACGTTGGCCGTGGCCAGGAAGAGCACGTCGGACAGGTCCAGCTCGACCTCGAGGTAGTGGTCGCGGAACGTGTGGTTCTGCGCCGGGTCGAGCACTTCGAGCAGCGCCGCGGTGGGGTCGCCGCGGTAGTCGGCGCCGACCTTGTCCACCTCGTCGAGCAGCACGACCGGGTTCATCGAGCCGGCCTCGCGGATCGCCCGGACGATGCGGCCGGGCAGCGCGCCGACGTAGGTGCGCCGGTGGCCGCGGATCTCGGCCTCGTCCCGGATGCCGCCCAGCGCGACCCGGACGAACTTCCGGCCCATGGCGCGGGCCACGGACTCGCCCAGCGACGTCTTGCCCACTCCGGGAGGGCCGGCGAGGGCCAGCACGGCGCCGCTGCGGCGGCCTCCCACCACGCCGAGCCCCTGGTCCTGGCGGCGCTTGCGCACGGCCAGGTGCTCGATGATGCGGTCCTTCACGTCAGCGAGGCCGGTGTGGTCGGCGTCGAGCACCGCCCGTGCGCCCGTGATGTCGTAGACGTCCTCGGTCCGCTCGTTCCAGGGGATGTCGAGGACCGTGTCGAGCCAGGTGCGGATCCAGCCGGTCTCCGGAGACTGGTCGGACGTCCGCTCCAGCTTGTCGACCTCCTTGAGCGCGGCCTCACGGACCTTCTCCGGCAGGTCGGCCGCCTCAACGCGGGCCCGGTAGTCCTCCTCCTCGGTCTCGGTGGAGTCACCGTTGAGCTCCTTGAGCTCCTTGCGGACCGCGGCGAGCTGCTGACGCAGCAGGAACTCCCGCTGCTGCTTCTCCATGCCCTCCTGGACGTCCTTGCGGATCGTCTCGGCCACGTCGAGCTCGGCGAGGTGGTCGCGCGACCACTCGATCAGCCTGGCCAGCCGGTCGGCCGGGTCGGCGGCCTCCAGCAGCTCGACCTTCTGGGCGGTGGTCAGCCAGGGGGTGTAGCCGGAGCTGTCGGCCAGCAGGGACGGGTCGTCGATCTGGTTGACCTGGTCGACCACCTGCCAGGCGCCGCGCTTCTGCAGAATCGTGGTGGCCAGGGCCTTGTACTCCTTGGCCAGCTCCTGGGCGCGCTCCCCCACGGCGACGGGCTCGATCGTGCTGGCCTCCACCCAGAGCGCGGCGCCGGGACCGGTCGTCCCGCTGCCCACGCGCACCCGGCTGACGCCGCGCACCACCGCGGCCGGCTCACCGCCGGGCAGCCTGCCGACCTGCTCCACGACGGCCTGCACGCCGATGGCGCCATAACGTCCGTCGATGCGGGGAACGAGAAGCACCCGCGGTTTGTTGAGCCCGGATGCCTGGGCGGCGTCGATCGCCGCGCGCACCTCGGAGTCGGACAGATCCAGCGGAACCACCATGCCGGGCAGGACGACCTCGTCGTCCAGCGGCAGCACCGGAAGGATCAAGCTTTCACTCATGCGAACTCCTCAAGGTTGAGTTATACAGACTCAATTCATTGGAGCCCATCGATGTTCCCTTCCCTGCCGGTGTTCGCTCACAGCGATCGTAATTTTGTAAGCTCGTACCTCTGATGGTCAGACCTGAGGAGGACGCCCGGCGAACCCCGCCCCCGTAGGCTGGTCGGGTGATCTCGGCCGTGGTGAGCCCCTTCGCGCTCGCGCTGTTACGGGGGGAGGCCGACCCGCCGTCGCCTCGTTCGCGGCGGCTCGACCTGCCCGTTCCGCGCCGGCTCCGCGTGATCGCGCCGTTCCAGAGGCTCGACCTCGTGGTGATGGCCGATCTGCTGCTGACCTGGGTCCTGTTCGGCGTCGTGACCGGCGACGTCATCGAGTGGAACGCGAGCGTCGGCGAGCCGTTGTGGGAGGGGCTGATCTACGTGGCCGCCGGCGCCGTGGTCGCGCCGGTCGCCCTGCGTGACCGGTGGCCGCTCGCGGCCTGGCGGACAGCCGTCGTGCTGGCGCCGTTCTGGATCCACGTGGGGTTCACGATCACCCCGGCGGGCGACATGCCCTACCCGGCCTGGGCGGCGATCATGTATCTCCTGGTGCTCTACTCCGTGTCCCTCCGCTGTGACCGGCGCATCACCTTCGCGGCCTGGACCATCACGGTCCTCGCTCTGTGGATCATCCAGCCCAACAGCATGATCGTCGGCACGGTGATGGTGACGGTGGCCGTCCTGTTCGGCTACAACGTGCGCGTGCGCCGCACCGCCACGGCCAAGCTGGTCGAGGAGGAGCACCGCACCCAGGTGGCCGAGAGCGCCCAGGCGGTGCTCGCCGAACGCGCCCGCATCGCGCGCGAGCTGCACGACATCGTCGCCCACCACATGTCGGTGATCGCCATCCAGGCCGAGGCGGTGCCGCTGGAGGCGGCCGGCGATCCCGCGCGGCTGGAGGCGGGCCTGGCCGAGATCCGCGCGCTGTCGCTGGCGGCCATCGCCGAGCTGCGCCAGGTGCTCGGCGTGCTGCGCGACCAGGACGGGCGCACCGACACCGCGCCGCTGCCCGGCCTCGACCGGATCGACGACCTGGTCGCCCACGCCCGCTCCGCCGGGCTGGCCGTGCTGATCAAGCGACCCGGCTCGCTCGACGGGCTGCCGCCCGCCGTCGGCCTGTCGGCCTACCGGATCCTGCAGGAGTCGCTCAGCAACGCGATGCGCCACGCGCCCGGCGCGACAGTCGCGGTCGACGTCGCCCGCGACGACCACGACCTGCGATTACGGGTCGCCAATGGGCCCGGCGAGACGCCCGGCGGCGCCCCGGGGGCCGGTCAGGGGCTGGCGGGCATGCGGGAGCGGGCGGCGCTGCTCGGCGGCGTCCTGGAGGCGGGGCCGACCAAGGAAGGCGGATTCCAGGTGACGGCCAGGCTGCCGATCGCGGGAGCGGAGGAGACGACGTGATCCGGGTGCTGATCGCCGACGACCAGGGCATGGTGCGGACCGGGTTCGGGGTGTTCCTGAGCGCGCAGCCCGACATCGAGGTCGTGGGAGAGGCGGCCGACGGCGCGCAGGCGATCCAGCGGGCCGCCGCCCTCGCCCCCGACGTGGTGCTGATGGACGTGCGGATGCCGGTCATGGACGGGCTGGAGGCGACCAGGCGGCTGCTGTCCGGCGGCGAGGGCCCCAAGGTGCTCATCCTCACCACCTTCGACCTCGACGACTACGTCTACGAGGCGCTGCGGGCAGGGGCCAGCGGATTCCTGCTCAAGGACGCCTCGGCCGCGCAACTGGCCGAGGCGGTGCGGGTCGTCGCGGCCGGCGACGCGCTGATCGCGCCGGCGGTCACCAGGCGGCTGATCCGCGAGTTCGCCCGGCTGGGCGGGCCTCGCGCTCCGGAGGCGCGGCGGCTGGCCGACCTGACGGAGCGCGAGACCGAGGTGCTCACCCTGGTCGCCCAGGCGATGTCCAACCAGGAGATCGCCGGCAAGCTGGTGGTGGCCGAGCAGACGGTCAAGTCACACGTGGGGCGGGTGCTGATGAAGCTCGGCCTGCGCGACCGGGCCCAGGCGATCGTCTACGCCTACGAGACGGGCTTGGTCCGGCCGGGCGAGTGACGCTTGTCGCCGGGCCGTCCCTGGGCGATCAGCACGATGTCGGTGCTGTCGATCGCCCCGTTCTCGATGGCGTGGCAGCCGAGCCTGGCCTGCAGCAGCCTCTCGTACGCCTCGACGGCCGCCGGGTGCACGGCCAGCTCCCTGGCCAGCCGGTCTCCCTGCCTCAGCTCCGCCCAGGCGGTCATCACGCGGGGCAGCTGCTGCCAGACGAGAGCCACGATCGCGAAGACGTAGCCGGCCGCCATCACCCCTCCGGCGTATTCCAGCGCCGCCGCCGACGGCGCGTCGAGCCAGACCTTGGCGGCGAGGCCCGAGCCGCCGCCCAGCGCGGTCGGCGAGACCAGCAGCCCGATCGCGGCGCCCCGGGATGAGCGCCCGACCCGCGTCCCTCGCGACGAGGCCATGCCGGCCGCCTACGCGGAGGAGTCGTCACCGTCGGCGGCCTCGTCCGTGTCGGGCTCGGGAGTTCGCGACACATGAGAGTGACCGAGCAGATACGCTGAGTAGCCGACAACGATTGGGATGACACCTGCCTCATTCGGGGTGACGAACATGGGGAATTGGTGTTGAGTCATGTCGAGTCGCCTTTGTTGTGCCTGACGGGGCGTCAACGGGACGAGGGGGACGACTCCTGCTGCAACAGGATGCCGTCGCCCCCCTCGTCCCACGAACGCACGAGTTGCCGTAATACGCATAACGGGCCTCCCGCTTTCCCTTTAAGGAACTCGAGAGACCCACGAGAAATGGATCTTAGATCCACTCCTCCTCCAGGTCGGGTGTTTCCCGAATAACAGCCGAACATGAAAGAGAATCTCGTTCACGTTCAGCTCAGAGGGCATGTTGGGCCCGCCTGACGGAAGAGTACATAACATCAAGTCCGCCTCGCTCGCGTACTCGTGAATCAAGCTCAGATCAATTCCGGCGCACATACCTCATTGATCACACTCCATTCCGCATCCCGCCATGTCCCCTCGATGCCATTACGGTCTGATGCGATATTTTCGGCGCGACGCGGGACACCGTCCGGAAAGTGCGCGATCGACGGGCAGGCCGTACGGTCGCCGACCGGTTCGAGGAGGTCAACATCGCCGTGGGCCTGGAGCGTCCTCCGCGGCTCAACAGCGAGTTCGCCCCCTGCGTGCCGGAGGCGCGGCGGATGCCGCCTCAGGAAGCAACCTGGACAGCGAAGTATGCATGGAAGAGATACGCGATTCGCGATGCAACGAGCGGTGGAGCGATCGGCGCCGCCGCCACACGAGGGGCCGCCTGCCGAGGCCACGGCCGAGGACGTCCTGGCCGAGCTGTTCCTGACTCAGCGGCTGGGCCTGGTCCGGTTGGCGTTCCTGCTGGTGGGCGATCAGGAGACAGCCGAGGACGTCGTCCAGGACGCCTTCGCGGCGCTCCATCGGCGATGGGGCTCGTTGACCGACCATGATCGGGTACTGCCCTACCTGCGGGCGAGTGTGGTGAACGGATGCCGCATGGTTCACCGGCGGCGATCCATCATGGGAAGGATCACCGGCGACCGGCAGACGCCGTTCTGGTCGGCTGAGGCGGCCACGCTGCTCGGAGAGACGCGCCGTGAGGTGTTCAAGGCGGTGCGCGGCTTACCCCGCCGCCAGCGAGAGGCCGTCGTGTTGCGTTACTACCTCGACCTGTCCGAGGCGGAGATCGCCGAGACCATGGGAATCAGCCGTGGAACGGTGAAGTCGACCGTCTTCCGAGCCCTGAAGGCACTCACCGTCGAACTGGAGGGAAACCGATGAGGCCATGGCTCGAAGACCAGCTCCGTGACGCCTTCAGCGCCGCCGCCGAGCAGGTCGGCCCGGAGACCTTGCGCCCCGCCGAAGAGGCGGTGCGAGCGAAACCCGGCTTCCTCACGCGCCGGTTCGCCCTGGCGGTTCCGCTGGCGGCCGCCCTTGTCGTCGTGGTCATCGGCACGGTCACCGCCATGGTGATCGGGGCGACGACTCCGGCCGGGCCCGCGGCGTACTCCCTCACCGGCCCGCGTTTCCTGCTGGTCGCCGACGGCGACGGCGTGACGGTCCGCGAGGCCCGCACGGGGAAGGTCGCGAGCCGGGTCGGGCTGCCCCCGGCCCCTGAGGGGAGCTTCCGGGAGCCCGGTGGATATCTGCTCGCGGGCGCCGGCGACGGTGAGACGTTCTACATCGCCCAGAGCGTGACGTCCCGCGAGACACAGGTGAGCAGCACGCGGTTCTACCGGGCGCGGGTCGACGAACGGGGGCGACCGGCCGAGTTGGTTCGCGACGTGATCCCCCAGGTGACCGGTACGACGGCGAGTTCCCTCTCCGTCACCGGTGACGGAACTCGGCTGGCGTACAGCCTCGACGGCACGGTGTGCGGTCAAGGGAGAACAGTGCGCTTCTGCCCCGGCGCCCAGCTCACGGTCGTCGATCTGCCCACGGGAACGACACGAACCTGGACGACGAACACCGCTGGACAGATCAAGAGCCTTTCCTGGGCGGCCGATCGCCGCCTGCTCGGCCTGGTGGTCAGCTCCGAGGCTCGGGTCCTGGACACGACCGCCCCCGGCGTCACGCTCGCGATCAGCCGGGTCGTGGCCCCGGGAGAGGAGGCCACCACTTCGGCGATCAGCCCGGACGGACGCAGCATGTTGATCGGCCACACCCGGCTGTCCGACGGCCGGCGACCCCACCGCTACGCCATCGACGAGTACTCCGTCACGGACGGGCGCAAGATCCGCACCTGGTTGAGCAGGGGCCGCGACGGCGACGTCATACCCCGGTGGGACCTGATCCGCTACGACGGTACCGGGCGCCATCTGCTGCTGGCGGGGAACTTCGATCCGCTGAGCAGGCTCGACGACGGACGGGTCACCTCCTTGATCCACCACGGATCTCCTGATCCGAAGCTCTTGGGGTCCCCGCCAGAGATCCGGGCGGCCTGGTGACCGGTCCCTGAACGGGCCGCATCGCCCCGTGTCCCCCTCCGGTACTACGGCGAGGTTCAACCCCTGCGGTGATGTGGGCGCACGGCCGCTCTTCGTACCTTCGAGCACATGTTTCGACACGTGGCGGCAGCGGGTCTGCTGGTGTTCGGCGCGGTCCTGGCGCTGCCCGGGCAGCAGAGCGGGCGTCTGGTGAGGGTGTACGGAGATCTGGCCACGGCCGAGCGGGTGGCGATCATCGTGCCCGGCGCCGACACCACGGTGGAGACGTTCGAGGAGGACACCAAGCGGCCGGGCGGCGCGGCGCGGGCGGTGCTGGCGGAAGCCGCCCGGGTGGCCCCCGGCGACCGCCTGGCCGTGGTCGCCTGGCTGGGCTACGACGCGCCGCCGACGTGGAGCCTGGGCGCCGTCACCGACGCGGCGGCCGGCCAGGGGGCCACGGCGCTCCGGCGCACCGTCCACGACCTGCGCACCCGGACGGCCGCGCCGATCGCGTTACTGTGCCACAGCTACGGGTCGGTGGTCTGCGCCAAGGCCGTCCCCGGGCTGCCGGTCGCCGACCTGGCGGTGTTCGGCAGCCCGGGCATCGGGCCGCTCCCGGCGACCGTACCGGCGACGACCATGCCCGAGCCGACGCCGAGCGCGAGGGTGCAGGCCGACGGCACGGAGACGGAGCGGGACAGGTCTAGGACGGCGCCGGTCGAGGCGACGGAGGCCGAGCAGTCTCCCGTCAGGTTGTGGGCGGGGCTGGGGGCGAACGACTGGATCAGATGGGTGGCCGGATTGAAGGCCGGGCCGCTCGGCTTCGACGGCGATCCCCTGAGCCAGAACACGAGGATCTTCGAGACCGGGGCCATCGGGCACAGCGACTACTTCGCCGTCGGCACAGCCTCATTACGCAACCTCACCCTGATCGCCCTCGGCCGCTCCAGCCAGGTGACCCCCGCTTGACCTGGCTCGCCGGTCCCGGCGCCTCGCGGGCCGGCGCGCGCCCGGCCCCCACATCCGCTCATGCCACCCGCGTCGCCGGTCCTCGTGTGACCGCCGTGATGCTGGGGAAGAGTTTAATGACGTAGTGTCGTCATCGGCTTGACGTCGTCGGCGAAGCTTTGTGACACTGTGTCATAAAACTACCGAACGCCCTGGGGTGAAGTGTGACGCCGTTCTCCGAAGCCTTGAAGCACGCCACCTGGAGCGACCACGAATCGGCCGAGGGCGAGAGCTACCTGACGGAGCTGATGGGCGGCCGGTTGAGCGCGCACGAGTACGGCGAGCTGGTCGCTCAGCACTATTTCGCCTATGTGGCGCTCGACGGCGTCTCCCGGACACTGGCCGATCATCCGGTGGCCGGGCCTTTCGTCTTCCCCGAGCTCTACCGTGAGCCGGCCCTGGTGCGAGACCTGATCACGATCTACGGCGAGGGCTGGCGTGACCGGATCACGCCGTCCAAGGCCACCCAGACCCTGGTCGCGCGGATTCACCAGGTCGCCGACTGGCCGGGCGGCTACATCGCGCATCACTACACCCGCTACATGGGCGACCTGTCGGGCGGCCAGTTCATCCGGATGGAGCTGCAGAAGATCTACGGCTACCAGAAGGGCGACGGCGGCGTCGACTTCTACGTGTTCGACGAGATCGGCAGCCTGCCCCGGTTCAAGAACGAGTACCGCGCCCGGCTCGACGCGCTGGAGCTCGACGAGCAGGAGCGGCAGCGGATCATCCGCGAGGTCAAGCTCGCCTACCAGCTCAACACCGAAGTGCTGACCGAGCTCCGGCACGTCCTCAACGCCGCCGCCTGAAACGTCGCCTAACGAGCCAGTCGCGACCGGACTGGCTCCCTGCTGGGAGAGCGACCGGCTTCGACGCCGAGCGCCACGAGAGGTGTCACGTGGCGGAACGCGCGGTCAACCGCCCCTCGACGGGACCCGGGTCATAGCAATCTCGCCAGAAGGGCGAGGGCGGTGACTGCCACCGCCCCCATGAGGGTCACCCCAAGGGCGTCCTTGTTTCGCCGGAAGAAGCCGGGCCGTTCTTGATCTGGCCCGTTGTAGATGTAGGCGTGGCAGACGACACGGCGCAGAATGAACTTGCAGGCAGGCACCAGGACCATGGTGGCGACCACGGTCGCGGGCAGGAGCCACCAGCTGAGTTTGGCACCCACAATCGCCGAGATGAGCAGGCTGGCGGCGGCGGCGATCAGCACCACGAAAACGTGTCCGACCACGGAACGCTCAAGCGCGAACCTGGTCCATTTCCGCGCGCGTGATCGGCTGATGCCGAGGATTTCCTCTGCGGCCTGAAGAACTTCTCCCGAGTCCTTGTTGTAGCGGAGTTGGGCACGTTCGCCGCAGAGCTCAACCGACAACGGCCGCGTACCGTCCTGGCGGACAGCGCACATGATGACGTGCTTTAGTTCCCGGCTTGCTGTTTGGTCCAGATTTATGAAGTCCTCATGCGAGGTCAGCCTGAACCAGTCGCCACGAGCGTCACGCACTCGGCAGTCGAGGTTGGCAACGCCGGAAACCGCTTTGCCCATCTCCATGAGCGCACTCTGGTCCAGCGCCACCGGCGGCAGGTCGCGCTTCTCCTGCAGCGAAAACTTCTTGATGCTCATTGATCACGTTCTCTTTTGAACTCCATGGCACCCGGTTAGGGTGCGGATCATTGATTCCGCCGGACGGGGGAAAGGTGCGCGTCTCCCGACGAATGGCCGCACTTCGGTATCATCACCGTGCAGCCCGACCTCGGAGCGCAGGACCTTCACAGAATCTCTTCTTCGTCACGGCTTAGCGGATCAGGTTACAGCTTCGTACTTAAGGTCAACTGCGGCCGGTCAGAACCGAGACGTCGACTCCTGATAGTTGTAGGCTTTTAAGTGCGGTCGACGACAGCCGGTGAACAGGTGACTCGAAACCTTCGTGAGTCGCGGCGAGGGCGGTGTAAGGGTGAAAGAGTCTGAGCTCTCAGCGGGCATGTGGCACAGGAGCAGCCACTGTGGCGCCACTGGGGCATGCGTTGAAGTAGCGATGCTGGACGACGACACCATCGCGATGCGGTCATCGAGGCATCCGGAACACCCAGTACTGATCTTCACCCCTGCCGAGTGGGCGACCTTTCTCGACAATCTCCGTGTTGATCATTAGCCGGCGGACATCCTCTCAATCAAGGAAGCGGACTCCTTGAGCGACAAGGCCATCGACTGGAGACTGCTGAAGACTCGCTCGTAGTCGGCGGTTCTGTCCACGTCGTCGAGCAGGTGTGACTCATTGAGATGCTCGAGATAGACGATTTTCGGTTCACTCGGGTCAGGAAAGCCGAGCATGACAAATGCCCGCCCCTCGGCCGGATGAAGGCCCACGTCGACGGAAATCACCTGAATGGAGATACCGGGCCGCGTGCCCATCTCAAGCAGTCGCCGGAGCTGCTCTCGCATCACCCAGCTATCGCCGACCGGCCTCTGAAGCACCTGCTCTTCGATGACGACCCGCAGCTGTGGCGGCGCGTCACCGGCTAAGATCGATTGACGCTGTTCACGCAGTGCGATTCTCTGCGCAGCCAGCGCAGGAGGCACCTTATACGCCTCCATGACCGCGCTCATGTACGACTCCGTCTGCAGCAGTCCTGGCACCAAGAACGGTTGATAGTCGCATATGACCGAGGCTTCGTCTTCGAGACTGATGAAGAACTCGTAGCCTTCGGCGATGACCTCCGCGTACGCTTTCCACCACCCTTTCTTTTCGCGGCTCTGCCGGACCAGCGCGAGCAGTGCCGCGCTGCGCGCACTGGACACCTCATACAACGAGAGCATTTCGCGAACGTCGATCGGGCGGACCGCCACTTGCCCCGTCTCGATTCTGCTCACCTTGGCCGGCGAACACTCTAGGTGCGCCGCGGCGTCTTCGAGGGTCTTGCCGCCCTCCTCTCGCAGTCTTCGTAACATCGCGCCGAGTTGGCGGCGATTCGCCGTCAACCTGTCCGTGACCACGCGGTCGGCTCCCTTCTGGCGGTTCGCCACCCCACTAGGTCCTCCCACACCTGGCGCTCGGAGCCCCAGTTCACGCCGGGGCAAAAGATATCAGAGCGCACGATATACCGAAATGCAAGTACTTGCACTTCGCGATGCTGTCGAGGTCCTGAATTACGGACGAGTCACCCAAAATCGAACTAATCGCCACAAATGGTTGTGTCGCTGATGATGCCTCCCCTGTGGATCCGGAGCGATGACCTGACGGGGCATCGCAGGTGAACCACGAGAACGACTCCTCAGCCGAGCGGCGTGGCTCCCTGGCGGGACAGGCGGTCGCGGCCGGAGGCGGATCGACGGCCGCGGCCCGGCCCTCCGGCCTACCATGGGCCTATGCCCCGCATCTCGGCCGCCACGATCGGCGAGCATCGCGCCCAGACGCGCGACCGCATCCTGCTGGCGGTCTCGCGCCTGTCGAGGGCGCAGGGGATCGACTCCATCTCGATGACCGACGTGGCCAGCGAGGCCGGCATCACCCGGACCGTCCTCTACAACTACTATCCGGACAAGGCGGCCCTGCTGCTCGCCTTCACCGAGCGGGTCACCCACTACTTCATCGAGAGCTACGAGCGGGAGCTGCCCGCCGGCGCCTCTCCCGCCGACCGGCTGCGCGCGTTCGTGCGGTTGCAGCTCGCGGGCCTGGTGGCGCACCCGCATCCGGGGGCGGCCGACCTGAGCGCGGCCCTCGGCCCCGACGCCTACCAGCGGCTGGCCGAGCACGTCGCGCCCATGCACCGCATCCTGGTGGAGATCCTGGAGGGTGGCGTGGCATCGGGTGACTTCCAGGTGGCCGAGGTGGCGGCCACAGCCCGCATGATCTTCGCGGTGATCGGCGCCGAGCGGCTGCCCCTGATCAACGGCACGGTCTCCGTCGAGAAGGCCGACGAGCTGGTGTCGGGCTTCGTGCTCAGGGCCCTCGGCAACGTCTCCTGAGCGCGGCGGCCGGGCGAAGGCGGGCCCGTTCCTGTCGTAGGACGGTGACAGGATGGGGCCCATGCGCAACGGGCAGGTCGAGCTCAGGTCGGCGCGGGGGCGGTGGATCCTGGCCGCCACGGTGCTCGGTTCCGGCATGGCCATGCTCGACGGCACGGTGGTCAACGTCGCCCTGCCGTTCCTGGGCGAGGAGCTCGGCGGCGGCATGGCCGGGCTGCAGTGGACGATCAACTCCTACACGCTCACGCTCGCCGGGCTGATCCTGCTGGGCGGCTCGCTCGGCGACCGCTACGGCAGGCGCAGGGTGTTCGTCATCGGCACGGTCTGGTTCGCTCTGGCCTCCGCGCTGTGCGCGCTGTCGCCGAACATCGAGTTCCTCATCGCCGCCCGCGCGTTGCAGGGGATCGGCGGCGCGCTGCTGACGCCGGGCTCGCTGGCGATCATCCAGGCGTCGTTCGTCCGGGGTGACCGGCCGCGGGCGGTCGGCGTCTGGTCCGGGCTGGGCGGGGTGGCCAGCGCCGTGGGCCCGCTGCTCGGCGGCTGGCTGGTGCAGACGGCGGGCTGGCGCTGGGCGTTCCTGATCAACCTGCCGTTCGCGCTGCTCGTGGTGCTGGTCACGGTGCGGCACGTGCCGGAGAGCCGCGACGAGCAGGCCGTCGGCCGTTTCGACGTGCTCGGGTCGGTGCTGGCCGCGCTGGCGCTGGCGGGGATCACCTACGGGCTGATCGAGGGGGGCGCGCCGGTGCCCCTGGTCGCCGGCGTGCTCCTGGGGGCGGCGTTCGTGGCGGTCGAGAGACGGCGGTCGCCCGACGCGCTGGTGCCCGTCGGGATCTTCCGCGACCGGGTCTTCACGGCCGTGAACATCGTCACGCTGATCATGTACGCCGCGATGGGCGTGGTGTTCTTCCTGCTGGTCGTGCAGCTGCAGGTGGTGTCGGGGTTCTCGCCGGTCGCGGCCGGGGCGGCGCTGCTGCCGGCGACCGTGCTGATGCTGCTGCTGTCACCTCGGGCCGGCGAGGTGGCCAAGCGGCACGGGCCGCGCTGGCCGATGACGGCCGGCATCCTGACGGCGGGGGTCGGCTTCCTGTGGATGAGCACGATCGGCCCCGGCGCGTCCTACCTGCTTCTGGTCATGCCCGCGGTGACCGTGTTCGGCCTGGGCCTGGCGGCGGCGGTGGCGCCGCTGACCGCCACCGTCCTGGCCAGCGCCGACGAGCGCTACGCGGGCACGGCGAGCGGCGTCAACAACGCGGTGGCGCGCACCGGCAGCCTGCTCGCGGTGGCCGCCGTGCCGCCACTGGTCGGCCTGGTGGGTGACGCGTTCAGGCAGCCGCAGGTGTTCGACGCGGGGTTCAAGGCCGCGATGCTGATCAGCGCGGCCATGATGCTCGTCTCCGCGGCGATCACGTTCTTCACGATCCGGGCCAACGTCCTCGCCCCGCAGGACCTGCCTGACCGGCCGCGCGTCGCCGACACGTAGGAGTCAGGTCGCGTGGCGAACAGGTCACGCGTGGCCTTCAGGTCGCGGACGCGTCGTGGTCAGGTCGTGGTCAGGTCGTGGTCAGAAGGTGAACGCCTGGCTGCGGACGCTGTTGTCGAAGTTGGACAGCAGCAGCTCGGGCTCACCGACCGAGCGGATGCCGGGCAGCCGGGTGAGCAGCTCACGGAACATCGTGCGCATCTCCTGCCTGGCCAGGTTTGCGCCCAGGCAGAAGTGGGGGCCCGGGCCGCCGAAGCCGACGTGGGGCTTGGTGTCGCGGGTGATGTCGAAGCTGTCGGCGTCGGGGAAGACGCTCTCGTCGCGGTTGGCCGAGCCGTAGAAGAGCACCACCTTGTCGCCCTTCTTCAGCTCCAGGCCGCGCAGGGAGTGGTCCTGCGTCACCGTACGGCGAAACTGCATGATGGGCGAGACGTAGCGGACCATCTCCTCGATGGTGTTGTTGATGTGCGCGTCGAAGTCGCTCGTCAGCAGCTCGCGCTGCGCGGGGTTGTCGGTGAGCAGCTTGATGCCGTGGGCCATCGTGTTGCGCGCGGTCTCGTTGCCCGCCACCAGCAGCAGCGCGAAGAACGAGCCGAGCTCCTTGTCGGTGAGCTTCTCGCCGTCGGGGTTGGCGGTGACCAGGAGCGAGATCAGGTCGCCCTGGGGGTCGGTGACGCGTTCGTGGCCGAGCTTGATGACCATGCGCTGGAGGGCGAGCAGGGCCAGCATGTTCTGGCCGGCCATCTGGACGCTGCGGGCGAGGCTCGGCCGCACGCCGGTGTAGGCGGTGGAGATGTCGACGTGCTGGTGGACCTTGGCGCGCAGCTCGTCGGGGATGGCCAGCATGTCGCAGATGACGTGGATCGGGAGCCGGGCCGCGACCTGGTCCACGAAGTCGCGCGGCCCGTCGTTCACGACGTCGTCGACGATCTGGGCGCACGCGGTCTCGATGTCGCTCTGCAGACCGGCCAGCATGCGGGGGCTGAACGAGCGGGTGACGATGCGGCGCAGCCTGGCGTGGCGCGGGTCGTCCATGTTGACCATCGACTCGCCGAACACCTGCTTGATCCAGCCCGGAGGTTCGGGGTTGGTGACGGCCGGCTCGCTGGAGAACACCTTGGCGTTGCGGCTGGCCTCGACCACGTCGGCATGGCGTACCAGGGCGTAGAAGCCCTTGCCCGAGCGCAGGAGCGGCACCTTCTTCTCCGGGAAGAACACCGGATGTTCCAGCTGTCTGAGCCGGGCGAACGCCTCGTGTCGCTCTTTAAGTGGTTTGCGCCAGAAATCTAGATCAGCGAGGTCGATGTCCACCCGCCTATCCTGGCACGTTCCCATGGAGTTCAGCCCAGGTTCGAGTAGGCGGTCGAGGTGCACTCCGGGCCGGACGGGCGCGCCGTCCGGATCGGGAGTGTCCGGGGCGGCGGCGTGTGGGTGAGGGCGTTGGTCACCAGGTCGCCCAGCACCTGCCCGAGCCGACGCCCACCCGTTCGACGAGGTAGCCGCAGGCCCGGCGGGCCACGTCACGGGACGGCGGGCCGCCGCGCCTGGTTGCTCAGACGGCCAGTGCCTCGCGCAGGGCCGCCGCCGAGGTGTAGTGGACGCCGGTCATGCCCGCCAGCCGGGCGCCCTCGATGTTCTCGGGGCGGTCGTCGATGAACACGACGTCGGCGGGATCGGTGTCGAGCTCGCGGGCCACCTCGTCGAAGATCTCCCGGTCCGGTTTCACCAGGCCCATCCGGCCGCTGTAGAAGCGCCGCTCGATGGCGGCGATCCACGGCAGCTCGTCCAGGCCGTCGGCGAGGCAGACGGGCGCGTTGGACAGCAGCGCCACGTCGCCTCCTCCGGCCAGCAGCTCGCCGAGCAGGGCGACGCTGCCCTCGTCGGGGTAGGCCCAGCTGGCCACGTCCATCGCGACCAGGCGGGCCAGCTCGCCGTGGGAGACGGGCCTGCCGAGCACCGCCGACCAGTAGCCGGCGGGTGTCAGCGAGCCGCGGTCGAACTCCAGCCGGTGCTCCCAGTAGCCGCGGCTGAACGCCGCGGGGTCGACGTCGACGGCCCTGGCCATCGCCTCGGCGTCACGGTCGGACTGGGGCAGGGAAAGGACGCTGCCGTAGTCGAAAATGAACCATGTCATGCCAGGTAGGGTCGCAGATGCGGCGGGATCGCGGGGCAGGCCAGATACTTCTCCACGGTGTGGAAGTCGATCCAGTCCAGGTTGACCAGCTCGGTGAGGTCGACGCCGGTGAAGCTGTCGCACAGATCGGGCGGGATGGCCGCGATGTCGTCCTTGTCGGCGATGTTCACCCAGCGCCTGACCCCGGCGGGGCGTCCGCCGCGGCCGTTGATCGGGGCGGGCAGCAGCCGCTCGAAGACGACGTTGCGCATGCCCAGCGGGCTGCCGAGGGTGAGCAGCAGGTCGATCCGCAGGTCGGGGTTGGCCCAGAGCGCCTCGTAGGTCACGACACTGCCCAGGGAATGGGCGACCACCACCTTAGGCTGATTTTTCCGGATGACCGCCGCGACGGTCTGGCGCGATCTCTCGCGCTTCACCGGGTCGGTGAGGTAGGCCGCCACCTCCGGCGCGAACAGCGTGGCGAACGCCGCCGACCGGCTGTCGAGCCTGGTCAGCAGCCATCCCGCGAACGTCTTGAGCGCCCCGGTGACGTGCTCGCCCACCCCGAGCTGCCCGGCCCACTCGACGAGGACCTTGTGGGCGGGGGCGTCCATGGCGGCGAGCGCCCGCGGCCCCTCGTCCGGCTTGCGGTCGTGCAGGTGATGGGCGAAGTAGGCGACCTCGCTGAAGCGGGGGCGGGGCTCTCCGCCGAGCGCCACCCCCAGGTAGCGGTCCCACTTCAGGCGCATGGCCTCCGCCGCCCCGGTCACCGAACCGCCGGCGTCGAGGTAGTACTTGTACTTGCCGATCCCGTGCACGCCGACGATGCCCGCCACAGCGCCTCCCCACTCACCCCGGATTGTCCAGGCGATATTGGCATACGCCGCCCGCGTTCGGCCGTCAACCATTCGAGCCACCTTTAGGCTTGCCTAAAGGTTTAGGCAGAGCTAAAGTAAAGGCATCTGAGCAACCGAGGCTGAGAGCGAGCCGAGATGGCCTTCCGCCGGAGCACGCGGGACGAGGGGGCGGGTCCGGGCGGCCTCGCCCAGGACGTCGTCGACGAGATCACCTGGTATATGCGCGAGCACAAGATAACCCGCGCCGACCTGGCCATGTCGATGGGCGTCTCGCCCGGCCGCGTGAGCCAGATCCTGTCCGGCGACGAGAACCTCACGCTCCGCACGCTCGGCGCCGTGGTCGCCGCGCTCGGCGCGCGGCTCGACCTCACCCTGAGCGACGCCGAGGACTCCGCCGACCTCGGCTCCGGTGCGCGGCTCACGGGTGCGGACTGACCGGCTCGATGACCGTACGCGACCGTGACGGCGGCACGTACCTGGGCAGCGACCGATGGCCGGCCCGGTAGGCCGAGGCGAGCAACCGCAGCAGATCGTTCTCGGCGTCGTGCCGCAGGATCCCGTGCAACCGGGTCAGATCGTGGAGATAGCGCTCGTACCTGGCCAGCTTCGTGTGCCGCGACCCGCCGAGGGCGGTGACCACCTTGGAGCGCGAGGCGCCGTCCTCGATCAGCGCCGCCACGTCCAGCCTGCGCTCGATCGCCTCCAGCCGGGCGTGCACCCGTTCCCTGCGACGCTGCTCAGGCGCGAGCCGGTCGCAGATGCGCTCGTGGTAGCGGATGGCGGCCAGGCTCAGCTCGTAGACGCTCCACGAGTCGTCCACCCGTCTCTCGCACCAGACCCGCTGGTCCTCGGCCATCGCCTGGTCCAGCCGGGCGAGCAGCGACACCAGCCAGAACGTCGCCATCTCCTTGCCCACCGTACGGCGCTCGGGCTCGCCGGCCCGGACCTGGCTGAACCACAGGCCGCTCGGCGCCACCGCGCCCAGCAGGGTGGACAGATACTGGTCGAGCACGATGCCGCCCACCAGCGCGACCGAAGCGGACACCAGCCCTGTCAGCATGACGATCGCCACCGCCAGCCGCCGGCCGGCGGGCCCGAACGGCCGCCCCTTGCCCTGGCAGCGCAGCAGCAGGAATCCGATGGCGGAGACCATGGCCAGCCCGACCGTGAGCCCCACCTGCCCGGGGGTGACCTCCTGCATGGAATCCGCCCTCCGTGCGGGATGTTGGATTCCATAGTCGCAGCGATGATGGGCAATGGAAATGCTGTTGCCTGTCACATATGTCCGCCAGATACGGTGAAACTCACATCACGCGCCTTCCACGACAGGAGCACGCCACCATGCCCGGGCCGCTGATCGTCAACGACTCGGTCGTCGTTCCCGACGCCGAGCTCGTCTGGCGTTTCTCGCGCTCGTCCGGTCCGGGCGGGCAGGGCGTCAACACCACCGACAGCCGGGTGGAGCTCACCTTCGACGTGGCGGCCAGCACCGCCCTGTCGCCGGCCCTGAAGGCCCGCGCGATCGAGCGCCTGGGCGCGCCGGTCATCACGATCGCCGCCTCGGAGCACCGCTCCCAGCTGCGCAACCGGGAGGCCGCCGAGCAGCGGCTGGCCCAGCGTCTGCGCGAGGCGATCGCCCCGCCCCCGAAGCGCCGGCGCCCCACCAAGCCGAGCCGGGGCGCCGTCGAGCGCCGCATCGTCGCCAAGAAGCACCGCGCCGACCTGAAGCGCCTGCGCCGCGACCCCTGATCCACACCGCGGGCGCCTCAGGCGAGTGGGGCCGCGCAGGTCACGTCCAGAGGCGCTTCGGGTCACCGGCGTTCAGGAGCTCGGTGACGTCGTCCAGCGGCGGGTAGATGCGTTCTTCCACGATGGTGCGTTTGAGGTCCTTGGCGCGGTCGCCGGTGAGCTTGACCGAGCGTTCCCATCCGGTGGTGAGGATGGCGCCGGCCGCCCCCAGGTCGAGACAGGTCACGTAGGGCTGGGGCGCGAACGCCAGGGAGGGACGCCCGAGCAGGTCGGCCGCGGCGTTGTGGCCGGCGTACCTGCCGAGCGGAATCGCGTACTGGCAGCTCTGCAGGGTCGGATGGTCGGAGTCCGCCATCGCGGCCGCGGTGTCTCCGGCGGCGAAAACCTCCGGTGACTCCGGCACCCGCAGGTGCCGATCGACGCGCAACCTGCCCAGGCCGTCATGGCTGCCCGGGATGTGCCGGGTGAGAGCGCTCGCCGCCATGCCGGCCGTCCACACGGCGGTGTGCGCGGAGAGCTCCGTCCCGTCGGTGAGGTGGACGTGGGTGGCGTCGAGCGACGCGACGCTCGAGTCGAGACGGACCTCGATGCCGAGTTCCTCCAGCGCGGCGCTGATGACGGGACGCGGCCCCGGGCCGAGCTCCGGCCCGAGCATGGCCGCTCGCTCCACCAGCACGACACGGACCTCGTGGGCGGCCGGTCCGGCGAGCGCGCGGAGCCGCCCCACCAGCTCGGTCGCCACCTCCAGGCCGGTGAAGCCGGCCCCGACGACCACGGCGGTGAACCGGCCGGATCCCTCGGGCCGGGCCGGCAGCGCGCGCAGATGGCTGTCGAGGGCGACCGCGCGGGCAAGGGTGTCGACGTCGAACAGATGCTCGCCGCCGGGCAGGTCCGGCCGGCGCAGGGCGCTTCCGCTGGCCAGGATGAGGCGGCGGTAGCCCAGCCGCTCCGTGCGCCCGTCGCCGTGCGTGACGGCGACCGACCGGTGTTCGCCGTCGATGGCCGTGGCGATCCCGGGCAGCCGGTTGACCCCCACAGGGTGCAGGATCCGTTCCAGCGGCACCCGCAGCGCCGCCGGGTCGGCTTCGTACAGGCGGGGGCGGATGACGAGATCGTCGCCCGGGGTGACCATGGTGATCGTCAGGTCGGCACCGTGCTCATCGCGTAACCGGGCGGCGGCCAGAGCGCTCCACACCCCGGCGAATCCGCCACCAATGATCAAAATATCTGACATCTCGCCTTACCTCCGTATACGCAGGATGGAAACGCATGCGGCCCAGGGCGGGGGCGTCGAACGACCCGCCGTGGTCGTCTCCACGTCGCTGACCAGCGCGACAAGGGGTGGGTCATTCCGGGGAGTCCTGGCCGAAGGTCCCGGTCACGCCGTGGCGGCGGAGCCGGACCATTCCTGATAGACCTCGGTAATCGTATAATGGGATCCTATTCATCCCCAACGAGGCCCGTCAACCGGCCGTTTTGACGTTATTGGATACAACTCCCGCTATCCCCCTGCGGAGGGGACTGTCCGTCTATCGCCGCACCGCCGTGGTTTCTGGCACCCTTCGTTACGGGAGAGGTCGCCGACGGCGGTCGAGCCAGCCCTTGGTGAGCGAATGTAGGATCCAATTATCCAAGGTGGCCGGGCTGCGGAGAGAACGGAGCGCGATGGCATCCGACGCGCAGGAGTGGCGGACACGGCGTCAGGCGGGCGAGTCGCTGAGCCACTTCGTCACGCGGGCGATCCGGGAGGCGATCGTCAGCGGACTGCTCGCTCCCGGCGAGCGCATCCCGCAGGAGCAGATCGCCGGCGTGCTCGACGTGAGCCGCATCCCCGTACGCGAGGCGCTCCGGCAGCTGGAGAGCGAGGGCCTGGTGCACCTGACGCCCAACAGCTTCGCCCGGGTCGCGAAACTCGACATCACCGAGGTCAGCGAGATCTACCTCATGCGCGAACGGCTCGAACCGCTCGCGATCGAGCTCAGCGCGCCCCGACTCGACGAGGCACAGCTCCGGCGGCTCCGCGACCTGCACACCGACATCGAGGCCGGCTGGGACAACCCCGAGACGGTCCTCCAGCTCGACCGCGAGTTCCACCTCGCCTGCTACCAGGGGGCCCCGCCCCGGCTGCGGCGGATCGTCAGCGACTTCTGGAACGCCACACAGCATGTACGCCGGGCGTACGCCGACACGGTCCGACCCGGCGACGACGAGCACGAGGTGATGCGCGCCGAGCACTACCTCATCTACATGGCACTGAAGGAGGGCGACGGCGACCGGGCCGGGGCGCTGCTGCGCGGCCACATCGCACGCACCCGGACGCGGCTCGAACGTGAGCCGTCCGGCGAGGCCCGCGCCTGAGTCAGGCCGAGAAGGCCGGCTCTCTGCGGGCGGAGTCCCCGAAGACCGGCTGGCCGACGGACACCGGGCAGAGCTGGCGGATCACATCGAGCACCTGGTCTCGGAGGTAGCACGCGACCAGCCGGCCCTTCTCGTCGAAGTGCGGGCAGACGGGCGAGAGCACCAGCTCACCGCCCATCACCACGGCTCCCGCGGCGGACAGCTCCTTGTACAGCTCGGCCTGCGCCCACATGGCGCCGCAGGCCCGCGCGCTGGCGCTCATCACGGCGGCGTGCTTGCCCGCGAGCGCCCCGAAGGCCGACAGCCAGCCCAGCGTGTGGGTCAGCTCGGCCGGCAGCAGGCTGTGCTCGGGCGCGGTCAGCACCAGCCCGTCGGCCTCGTCCAGCGACCGGAGCAGCCCCGCCACCGGCTCGGGCGGCGGCCCGGGAACGTAGGGCGGCACCTCGGCCAGGTGCCGCCAGCAGCCGAACCGCACCCCGGGCGGCAGCTCGCGGCCCACCGCCGTGAGCAGCCGGTTGACGAAGGACCCTGCGTGGAGGCTGGCGGCAATTCCAATGATTCGCACCCTCTACTCCCGCAGGGTCTCGATGTGTGCCCGATGTCGGAAACCTGCCCGATGTCGGGGATGACCAAGACCAGCCGCCGGTCAAGAGGCGACCGGGTTCATCAGGGCGCCGGCGACGACGCCCTCCGGTCAGCGCAGGGCGGCGCGCGCCTTTCGCTCCTCCCTGCGCGCGACGAACCTGGCGGCCGTGGTCTCGGTCTTGGCCAGGAACGCGGCCAGCTCCTCGCGGGCCCGCTCACCCTCGGCGTCGAGACCGGTCTTGTCGAAGACGGCCCACTGCCGCAGCACGGGCATGAGCACGTCGTCGAGGTGGAGGCGCAGGTCGTAGATGCCCTCATGGGCGATGATCATGGCCTTGCGGGTGAAGCCCTCGATGCTGGAGCCCGGCATCTGGAAGGTGGTGACGACGTCGGTCACGGCCCGCATGGTCTGGTTGGGGTCGAGCTCGAAGGCCGCCTTGAGCAGGTTGCGGTAGAAGAGCATGTGCAGGTTCTCGTCGGCGGCGATGCGGGCCAGCAGCCGCTCGCAGCCCTCGTCGCCCGAGGCCTTGCCGGTGTTGCGGTGCGCGATGCGGGTGGCCAGCTCCTGGAAGGAGACGTAGGCCAACTGCTGGAGCATGGTCCCGTAGTCGGTGATGTAGCCGGCTTCCATGTGGGTCATGCGGGCCCGCTCCAGCGCGACGGGGTCGACCGCGCGCGTCACGGTCAGGTAGTCGCGGATCGCCGTGCCGTGCCGGTCCTCCTCGGCGGTCCAGCGGTGCACCCACGTGCCCCACGCGCCGTCGCGGCCGAACGTCGTGGCGATCTCATGGTGGTAGCTGGGCAGATTGTCCTCGGTCAGGAGATTGACGATGAGCGAGACACGAGCGGCCTCGGGAATCTTGGAGTCGCTCTCCTGCCAGGCCTCGCCCTGGTAGAAGCCGTCGAAGTCACGGCCTTCGCTCCACGGGACGTACTCGTGCGGGAACCACTCCTTGGCCATCTGGTGATGACGGTCGAGCTCCCCTGCCACCACGGGCTCCAGCTCGTGCAGCAGCTCCGTCTGAGACATCGCCATAGAAGATCCTCTCCTTCAGGTTACGGCACCGTAGGTTAGGCTACCCGAGGACGGCCACCGTCCAATAAAGTGCCCCTATGCGACCGAGTGTCCGCGGTGTCCTGCTCGATCATGACGAACGCCTGATGATCTTCCGGCGCACCGTGCCCGGCCGCCAGGTCTACTGGTCGGTGCCGGGCGGTCACGTCGAGCCGGACGACGCCACGCTCGAGGACACCCTGCACAGGGAGCTCCTCGAGGAGCTGGGCGCCACCGTCTCCGGCGTCACCCCGCTGACCACGGTGAGTTACCCCTGGCAGGGCGGGATCAAAACCCAGCACGTGTACGGCTGCCGCCTGGTCACCCTGGATCCGGCGCTGCGCCACGGCCCGGAGCTGGAGGACCCCGCGCGCGGGCACTACGAGGTGGTCCGGCTGCCGCTGCGCCGCTCGGAGATCACCTCCCGGCACGTCGTGCCGGAGCCGGTCGCCTACTACCTGTCGGCCACCATCACGGCCCTCCCCGGCCTCATCCCTCCCGGCGGTCCTCGATCTCCCACAGGTGGTCGATGACGTGCCAGGCGAGTTTGCGCACGGCGTAGCGGGGCGGCCAGGCGGTGACCGCGGGCGGCTCCCAGGGGCGTGACAGCACCTCGGCGAGCTCGTCGCGCATCGCGTCACGGTCCTGGCGCGAGGTGTACGGCTTGTGCCGCACACCCACCTTGCGGGCGTAGGAGCGCTCGGCGTCGACGACGTGGTGATAGATCTTCGTCAGATCGCGCCCGCCCCCGCGTGGCCCCTTGCGCAGCTCTTCCGGCGAGACCGCCACGACCTCGTCGAACAGCTCCCACGCGGCCCGCAGCACGGCCACGTCACGCCCGGCCCGCTCGGCGTCGAGCGGCTCGTGGTCTGCCTCGGGCCTGGCCTCCGGCGCGCCGAAGTCGGTGCTCGTTCCGCCCGGCAGCCGTTCGACGATCTCCGGCGGGCCCGGCTCGAAGGTCAGCCCGGCCCGCTCGGCGATCACGCGGTAGCGCGGCACGTAGTCCGTGAGCAGGTCGACGGCCGGCTGCTCGCCCTTGGCCACCCGGCACCAGCCGGGCCAGTCCAGCGAGCAGGCGAAGACCTTCTTGGGGCCGAACTCCAGGTAGACGCGGTTCATGGGGCCAGCCTGCCACCCATACCCGTCAGCCGCCGTCAGGTATGGCGGCCAGGCTCAGACCAGGTCGATGAGATCGGCGACCGAGTCGACCACCAGCGAGGGCCGGAAGGGGAAGCGGTCGATCTGGTGCCGCCGCATGACGCCGGTGAGCACGAGGATGGTGTAGAGCCCGGCCTCCATGCCGCAGACGATGTCGGTGTCCATGCGGTCGCCGATCATGGCGGTGGTCTCGCTGTGACCCTCGATCTTGTTGAGGGCGCCGCGCATCATCCGGGGATTGGGCTTGCCGACGAAGTAGGGCTCGACGCCGGTCGCCTTGGTGATCAGCGCGGCGACGGCGCCGCAGGCGGGAAGGGAGCCCTCGGTGGACGGCCCCACCGGATCCGGATTTGTCGCGATGAATCGCGAGCCACCTTCGATGAGGCGGATCGCCCGGGTGATCTGGGTGAAGCTGTAGGTCCGGGTCTCGCCCAGCACCACGTAGTCGGGGTCGAGGTCGGTCAGCACGTAGCCGGCGTCGTGCAGGGCCGTGGTGAGCCCGGCCTCACCGATCACATAGGCGGAGCCGCCGGGCCGCTGGTCGTCCAGGAACTCGGCGGTGGCCAGCGCGGAGGTCCAGATCGACGAGGGCGGCACGTGGAGGCCAGCGGCGGCGAGCCGTACCGAAAGGTCGCGCTGGGTGTAGATCGAGTTGTTGGTCAGCACCCTGAACGGCTTGCCCGAGTCGCTCAGCCGCTTGATGAACTCGTCGGCGCCCGGGACCGGCCTGCCTTCGTGCACCAGAACGCCGTCCATGTCGGACAACCAGTAGTCGATCTGTTTACGCTCAGCCACCGCACCATCGTATCGATCGGGGGTTGCCTGTTCCGTACCCGGTATATGAACAATGTCCCCATGTCGTTCACCGAATCCGCCCATGACATGCGAGACGAGCTCGTCCGGCTGCGCCACTCGCTGCACACGACGCCCGAGGTCGGCCTCACCCTGCCGCGCACGCAGGAGAAGGTCCTCCAGGCACTCGACGGCCTCCCCCTGGAGATCACGACGGGGACGACGCTCAGCTCGGTCACGGCCGTGCTGCGCGGGGGCGCGGGCGGCGGCGCGGAGGCGCCCTCGGTCCTGCTGCGCGGCGACATGGACGCGCTGCCCGTCGCCGAGCGCAACGACCTGCCGTTCATCTCACGGATCGACGGTCAGATGCACGCCTGCGGCCACGACCTGCACACCGCGATGCTGGCGGGCGCGGCGCACCTGCTGAGCGCGCGGCGCGAGCGGCTCGCCGGCGACGTGATCTTCATGTTCCAGCCGGGCGAGGAAGGGCACGAGGGCGCCCGGCACATGATCGGCGAGGGCGTGCTCGACGCGGCGGGCGCCCGGCCCGTCGCCGCGTACGGCATGCACGTCGTCTCGGCGATGCTGCCGCCCGGCCTGTTCGCCTCACGGCCGGGGCCGATCATGGCGGCGGCCGACGTGTTCGCCGTCACGGTCAAGGGGCGCGGCGGCCACGGCTCCTCCCCGCACCGCGCGCTCGACCCGATCCAGGCCGGCTGCGAGATGGTGTCGGCGCTGCAGGCGATGGTCACCAGGACGTTCGACGTGTTCGATCCGGTGGTGGTGACCGTGGGCCAGTTCCACGCGGGTACCACGGACAACGTGATCCCCGACGAGGCGTACTTCGAGGCGACGGTCCGGACGTTCAGCCCGGACAACCGCAAGGCGGTGAAGCGGCGACTGGTCGAGCTGGTCGAGGGCATCGCCGCCGCCCACGGGCTGACCGTGGAGGCGTCGTTCGGCATGGGCTACCCGGTGACGGTCAACGACTCGGGCGAGGCCGGTTTCGCCGGGCGGACGGCCGACGAGCTGTTCGGCCCCGGCCGCTACTTCGTCACCCCGCAGCCGGTGATGGGCTCGGAGGACTTCTCGTACGTGCTGGAGCAGGTGCCGGGCGCGTTCGTCTTCCTGGGCGCCTGCCCGCCGGACCTCGACCCGGCCTCCGCCCCCTACAACCACTCGCCGGAGGCGCGGTTCGACGACTCCGTCCTGCCGGACGGCGCGGCGCTGTACGCGTCGCTGGCGATGTCGCGGCTGGCCGTTCCGTAGGCTGGGCTGGTGATCGATCGCGTCGCCGTCGACGGCCGCCCGGGAGACGCCGCCGACCTGGGGCTGGCCATGGCCGCGCGCTACGGCCACTTCACCGCGATGCAGGTGCGGCGGGGCCGGGTGCGCGGCCTCGACCTGCATCTCGACCGCCTGGAGGAAGCCAACGCCGAGCTGTTCGGCGTGCCCCTCGACCGCGAGCTGGTCCTGGCCTCGGTCCGGGCGGCGCTCGGCGGCGAGCCCGACGCGAGCGTGCGGGTCATCGTGGCCGAGCGGGGCGGCGTCCGCGTGATCGCCACCGCGACGCCCCCGGCCGAGGCGGCCACCACGCCGCGCGCCGTCGTCTCGGCCGCCTACCGGCGGTTCCTGCCGCACCTCAAGCACCTCGGCGGCTTCCCCCAGCTCCACCTGGGCGAGCGGGCCCGGGCGGCGGGCTATGACGAGGCGCTGCTCGTCGGTCCCGACGGCCGGATCTCCGAGGGCGCGATCACCAACCTGGGCTGCTTCGACGGCGAGCGGATCGTCTGGCCGGACGCGCCGATGCTGCGGGGCGTCACGATGCGGCTGCTGGAGCGCGGGCTGCCGAGCGTGCGCCGGCCGCTCACGGTCGCCGAGCTGCCGGCGCACCGGGCGGTGTTCCTGGCCAACTCGATCGGGGTCGTGCCGGTGGGCCGCGTCGACGACCTCACGCTGAAGGTGAACGAGGAGATCATGGCGCGGCTGATCGGAAGGTACGAGGAGACGCCGTGGGATCCGATCTGATGCGGGCGTGGGCAGTGGCCGAGCCGGGGCCGATGGCGACCGGGCCCCTGGTGATGGAGGAGCGGCCGATCCCCGAGCCCGGCCTGGGCGAGGTGCTGGTCAAGGTGGAGGCGTGCGGCGTGTGCCGTACCGACCTGCACCTGGCGGAGGGCGACCTGCCGCCGCGCCGGCCGCGCACCACGCCCGGCCACGAGGTCGTGGGGCGGGTGGTCGGCGGCGAGGGCCTGCCGCTGGGGTCGCGGGCCGGGGTCGCCTGGCTGAGGTCGACGTGCGGCGCGTGCCGCTACTGCCTGCGCGGGTCGGAGAACCTGTGCCCCTTCTCGGCCTACACCGGCTGGGACGCGGACGGCGGCTACGCCGAATACCTCACGGTCCCGGCCGCCTACGCCTACCCGCTGCCCGAGGACGTTCCGGCGGAGCGGCTGGCGCCGTTGCTCTGCGCCGGGATCATCGGCTACCGGGCGCTGCTCCGCTGCGAGCTGCCCGAGGGGGGACGGCTCGGCATCTACGGGTTCGGGGCGTCGGCGCACCTGACCGCGCAGGCCGCCATCGCCCAGGGCGCGACCGTGCATGTGGTGACCCGGGCCCCGGCCGCGCGGGAGCTCGCGCTGGAGCTCGGAGCCGCCTCCGCCGGCGCCACCGAGCCGCCCGAGCCGCTCGACGCGGCGATCCTGTTCGCGCCGGTGGGGACCCTCGTACCAGCTGCGCTCGAAGCACTCGAACGCGGGGGTACTCTGGCAGTCGCGGGGATCCATCTCACCGACATCCCTCAACTGAATTACCAGCGGCATCTGTTCCAAGAGCGGACCCTGCGGAGCGTGACCGCCAACACCCGTGACGACGGCCGGGCCTACCTCGACGTGGCGCTCACCCGTCCCCCACACGTGACGATCACGCCCTACCCGTTCGAATCCGCCGACCGGGCGCTGACCGACCTCGCCAACGACCGGGTCAGCGGCGCCGCCGTCCTGCTCTTTACCTGACCTCCCAGCACCGTGAAGCCGAGCGCCATTGTGCGAGGAGATGAAGGAAAGTTACATTAACCTCACAACGTCTGGAGATTATTGACGCACCCCTGGCGTGACCGTAGGGTCCGGTCAATCCCACAGATCTTTAACAGGTCCGACATCCCCCGGAGCGGCATTATGAAGCGACTAGCAGCGGCAGTGGCGTTGCTGGGCCTCGCCACCGTCACCGCGTGCAGCGGCGGCGGCACCACCAACAAGTCCTCTTCGGGCGGTGGCGGCGGGCTCTTCACCACGATCGACGTGAACAGGCCCGGCCTTGAGCAGTCGGCCCCGGCCAACCCGTACGCGCCCAAGGGCAACTCGTTCGTCGGCTACAACGCGATGAACATCGCCTGGGTCAAGAACCATCTGACGGATCCCAACCAGGCTCTCCCCGGCATCGCGGCGAGCTGGGAGATCGCCCCCGACAACTCCGCCATCACCCTCAAGCTCCAGCCGAACGCCAAGTGGTCCGACGGCAAGCCCGTCACCGCCGAGGACGTCAAGTTCTCCATCGGCGTCGCCTACACGCAGGGCAGCACGGCGTTCTCGATCACCCCCGGCGCGGCGGGAGCCGCCGCCGAGGTCACCGTCGTGGACGACGCGACCCTGAAGATCACGCAGGACATGGCCAACCCCAGCCCCAAGTTCGCCCGAGGCGTGTTCGACACCATCGTGCTGCCCGCGCACGTGTGGTCCAGCGTGCTGCCCGCCGACTTCTGGGACAAGCTCAAGGCCTCCCGAGGCGACGGCGCCGACGCCGAGAAGGCGCGCGAGGAGATCCTGGCCCTCGGCGAGAAGGTGCTCGCCTTCGCGCCGCCCAAGGACGTCTCGGCCGGCCCGTTCGTGCTGGAGCGGGTCAACCCGGGCGAGGCGCTGCTGGTCAAGAACAAGAACTTCTTCAACGCCGCCAACGTCGCCCCCGACCAGGTGAAGTTCCTCAACTACACCGGCAACGAGCAGATCTGGAACTACCTGACCGCCGGCAAGCTCGACCACTCGGCGTTCGTCGCCGCCCCGACCGACGTGATGAACCGGATCAAGGCCGCGCCGGGCAGCGACGTCATCAAGGGCTACTCGCCGGTGGCCGTGGGCCTGGCGTTCAACCAGTCCAAGAAGCCGTACGACAACGTGCACGTGCGCCGGGGCCTGGCCCACCTGATCAACCGCGAGGAGGTCACCAAGGTCGCCTCTCCCGAGGGCGGCACGGCGGCCGTCACGACCACCGGCATCCACCAGAAGGCCGCGCAGGCCTGGATCCCCGACACGCTGGGCGCGCTCGAGCCGTACAAGACCGACGTCGCGAAGGCCGAGGAGGAGTTCAAGACGGCCGGCCTGACGAAGAAGGACGGCAAGTGGACCCTGGCCGACGGCAAGCCGTGGAAGGTGTCCATGCACGCGCCGGCCGGCTTCTCCGACTGGCTGTCGGCCCAGGAGAACATCAAGAGCCAGCTGATCAAGGTCGGCATCGACGCGGAGGTCGTGACCACCGCCGACTTCCCGCTCTACCTTGAGGAGCTGGACGCGGGCAAGTACGACGCCGGCTTCTGGCTGATGGCGCTCGGCCCCGCGCCGTACGACATCTACCAGCGTCTGTACGGCCGCTCCAACGGCTGGAACAACATCGCGGGCAAGGTCTCGCACTCCCCCGCCGGCAAGAACGGCAACTGGATGGGCGGCCCCGAGGAGATCGAGGTCGACGGCACCAAGGTCAACCCCGGTGAGCTGACCGCCAAGCTCAACTCCTCCACCGAGGAGGAGGCCAAGCCGATCATGGCGCAGCTGGCCAAGGCGGCCAACCAGGACCTGCCGGTCATCCAGCTCTGGGACTACGTCAACAACCAGTTCGTCAACAACAGCCGCTTCACCGGCTGGCCCACGGACGACGAGATCCTCCGCTCCGGCGCCAAGGTGCTCCTGTCCGGCGTGTGGATCCAGACCGGCATGATCAAGTCGAAGTCGTAAACTTATGACGCTTATCGCACGCCGACTCGCGGGCCACCTGGCCCGCGGGTTCGTCATGATTCTCGTGGTCGCCACGATCAGCTTCTTCATCGTCAACAACATCCCCGGCGACCCCATGGCCGCCAGGTTCGAGAAGCTGGTCGAGGGGGGCATGTCGCCCGAGGCCGCGGCGCAGGCCGTCAAGGTGCTGTACGGGTTCCAGCCGGACACCTCGCTCTGGCAGCAGTACCTCGACTACATGGCCGGGCTCCTCCGTCTCGACCTCGGCGAATCCATCACGAGGCCGGGCACCCCCGTCCTGGACGTGCTCGCCGAGAAGACGAAGTGGACCGTTCTACCGGTGCTGGCCGGCACCCTGCTCAGCTTCCTCGTCGGGATCATCCTCGGCGTCTACGCGGCCATCAAGCGCAAGGGCAAACTGGGCGACCTGCTGGCGATCTCCGGCTCGCTGCTGCACGGCATCCCGCAGTACGTGCTGGCGATGCTGCTCGTGGTGATCTTCGCGACCCTGATCCCCATCCTGCCCGCCGACGGGCCGGTGGACATCCTGTTCGAGCCGGGCCTCAACGCCGGCTATCTCGGCTCGCTCGCCGAGCACGCCGTGCTCCCGGTGGTCACCTACGCCCTGTCGGCGTACGGAGGCTGGATCCTGGCGATGAAGTCCAGTGTGGTCACCGTGCTGGGCGACGACTTCATCCTGGCCTCCGAGCTGCGCGGGATGAAGCGGTCGATCGTCTTCCGCTACATCGCGCGCAACGCGATCCTGCCGCTGTTCACGATCCTCGCCCTCTCCCTGGGGCTGTTGCTCGGCGGCGCCGTCTTCATCGAGAAGATCTTCAACTACCCGGGGCTCGGGCTGCTGCTCATCGACAGCGTCAACGAACGCGACTACGCCACGATGAGCGGGGCCTTCCTGCTGATCACGGTCGCGATCATCATCGCGAACATCGTCGCCGACCTGTTCTACACCGTGATCGACCCGCGGGTGCGAAGCGGAGAGGAGGCGGCATGAGCGCCACGCTGATCCCCGAGACGGCGTCCGCCACCACCACCATGCGCCGTAACTTCTGGAGCGGCGTCTGGCGGGTGATGAAGCGCAAGCCCAGCCGGATGGCCGGGGTGGTCATCCTCGTGGGCTTCGCGTTCATGGGCGCCTTCGGGCCGATGTTCTTCCCCGACCACCTGCCCGGCGACGTCAACGCCCTCACCAAGCCGCCGAGCTGGGAGCACTGGTTCGGCACCGACCCGCAGGGCCGCGACGTGCTCGCGCTGGTCATCACCGGCTCCCGCTACGTGCTGCTCTGCGCCACGGTGACGGCCGTCATCACGGTCGTCCTCGGCACCGCTCTCGGCCTGTTCTCCGGCTTCAAGCGGGGCCGCTGGGACACCGTGCTCATGCGGATCACCGACATGAAGCTCACCATCCCCGGCCTGCCGCTGCTGCTGGTCCTGGCGACCGTGTGGAAGTTCAGCAGCCCGATCCAGATGGGCCTGGTGCTCGGCCTGCTGGGCTGGGGCGGCGTGGCGCGGGCGGTGCGCGCGCAGACGCTCTCGCTGCGCGAGCGCGGCTTCATCGAGGCGGCGCGCGGGCTCGGCCTGTCCACGTCGCACATCGTCGGCAGGGAACTGCTGCCGAGCATGGCCCCCTACATCGCGATGAACATGCTCATCTCGGTCACCGGCGCCGTCTACGCGCAGGTGGGCCTGTTCTTCCTCGGCGTGCTGCCCTACGAGTCGGACAACTGGGGCGTGATGCTCAACCTGGCGGTGTTCCAGGCCGGGGCGATGATCCAGCCGAACGCGCTCGGCTACCTGCTGGCGCCGCTGCTGGCGATCATGCTGCTCACGCTCGGCATCGTGCTCGTGGTCGACGCCATGGACGAGATCTTCAACCCCCGGCTGCGTGAGGAGTAACGGTGGCCCAGGCAACAACAGGGCAGGCGCCGGGCGTGCGCGTCGACGGCCTGACGGTCGTCTACAAGACGCCGGCCGGCGAGCTGCCCGCCGTGCGCGACGTCAGCCTGACGCTGGAGCCCGGCTCGATCACCGGCATCGTCGGCGAGTCCGGCTCCGGCAAGTCCACGCTGGCGCTGTCGCTGCTGAACGCGGTGCAGCCGCCCGGCCGGATCTCCGCGGGCAGCGTGGAGATCGACGGCCTGGGCGACGTCGTGGGCTTCGAGGGCGAACGGCTCCGCAAGGCCAGGGGCGCGCACATCGGGTACGTCTTCCAGGCCGCCCAGAACTCCCTCAACCCGCTCAAGACGGTCGGCAAGCAACTGCTCGACCTGGGCCGTTCGCACGGCGTCGAGGATCGGCGCGGTCTGCTCCGCGAGGCCCAGGAACTGCTCGGCCGGATGGGCCTCGACGGGGCCCGGGTGCTCGACTCCTACCAGCACGAGCTGTCCGGCGGCATGCGCCAGCGGGTCGGCATCATGCTGGCGCTGGTGCTCAACGCGCAGGTGGTCGTCCTCGACGAGCCGACCACCGCGCTGGACATGATCACGCAGGCCAACATCCTGAAGATCGTCCGTGAGGTGCACGCCGAGCGCGGGCTCACCACGCTGGTCATCACGCACGACATCGGCGTGGTCGCCGAGGTGGCCGACCGGCTCGCGGTCATGTACGGCGGGCGGCTGGTCGAGCAGGGCCCCACGCGGCAGGTGCTGGGCGACCCGCGCCACCCCTACACCAAGGGCCTGATCAAGGCGATCCCCCGGCTGGTCGGCGACATCGACCAGGCGCGGGCGCTGCCGGGCCGGCCGCCCACGCTGGCGACCGTTCCCAAGGCGGGGTGCGTGTTCAGGGAGCGGTGCGCGCTGCGGATGGACATCTGCGACACCGACGATCCGGCGGCGGTCGCGCACGGGCCGAGGATCGTGGCCTGCCATGCGGTGAAGGTGAAGGAGCACGCGTGATCACGGGCAACGGCATCGTCAAGACCTTCAAGCAGCGGGGCAACATGCTCGGCGCGCGGGAGGTGCGGGCGCTGCGGGGAGTGGACTTCTCGATCCCGAAGGGCGGCGCGGCGTCGTTCATCGGCGAGTCGGGCTGCGGCAAGACGACGCTCGGGCGGATCATCGCCGGGCTGGAGACGTACGACGACGGCGAGATCGTCATCGACGGCGTCCCGATGTCGTCGCTCACGCTCAAGCGGCGCCAGCCGCACTTCCGCAAGATCCAGATGATCCACCAGGACCCCTACTCGGCCCTGAACCCGACCCGCACGGTCCACCAGACCCTGCGCGCCCCGCTGGCGCTGCGGGCGAAGCAGACCGGGCGGTCCAAGGCGTGGATGGACGAGCGCGCGGCCGAGGTGCTGTCGCTGGTCGGCCTCGACCCGGCGACGGTGCTGGCCCGCTACCCGCACCAGCTGTCGGGCGGCATGCGCCAGCGCGTGGTCATCGCCAGGGCGCTGACCGTCGACCCCGAGATGCTCGTCGCCGACGAGGCGGTCTCGATGATCGACGTGTCGCTCCGGCTCGGCATCCTGGCGCTGCTGAAGGACCTGCGCGAGCGGCTCGGGGTCAGCGTGCTGTTCATCACGCACGACGTGGCCACGGCCCGCTACATCGGCGACGACGGCGACCTGTACGTCATCTACCGGGGTCAGGTCGTGGAGCGCGGCCCGGTCGACACGGTGATCGCGGACCCGGTGCACCCCTACACGCAGTCGCTGCTGTCGGCCATCCCGGTCCTGCACGGGCTGGAGCTGCCGGGCGAGCAGCCGGTGGTGCCGCTGGAGGCGCTGAACGCGGGACAGGACGACGTCGGCTGCCTGTTCGCGCCCCGCTGCCCGTTCCGCGGCGAACGGTGCGACACGGAGCGGCCGCTGCTTCAGCTGACGGAGGGGGTGCCGCAGGAGCACGCGTGCTTCCACCCCGAGCGCCGCAGCGTCATCGCCCGGCCGATGAGCGAGGTGTGATCCCGTGACCCACGCCGACGACGCCGTGGAACGTACCCGGCCCACGGCCGCCGGGGCGGCTCCCGGCACTCCCGGCACGGATCCGCCGGTGCCGGCCGCGGAGCTCGCCGTGGCGGCGGAGGTGGCGCGGGAGGCGCTCGTGCTCGACTCCGAGGAGGCGCCCGCGCTGGTCGCCCGGCTGGCCGACCCGCCCGCCGGCCGCAGGTGGACGGCGCTGGTGTCCGCAGGCGGGGTCGTCATGGCGTCCATGTCCACGCGCGATCCGCTGGTCGGGCACGTCGACCTGCTCGCCGTACATCCCCGGGAGCAGGGGCGCGGGCGCGGCCGGGAGCTGGTGCGCGCGGCCGAGGAGTGGCTGCGGGCACAGGGGGCCACGCAGGCGCGCTTCGCCGGCAACGCGCCGTGCTACGCCTGGCCGGGCATCGACGTGCGCTACACCGCCGCCGCCTGCCTGGCCGAGAGCCTCGGCTACGAGCGCTACCACGTGGCCTGGAACATGACGGCCGACCTGTCCCCCGGCCCGCCCACCGGCCAGGCCGCCGACGGCCCCGACTCCGAGCCGTCCGCCGATCGTCTCGCCACGGACGACGACGTGGCGCGGCTGGCGCGTGACGGGGTGAGCGTGCGCGCGGCAGGGGCCGATCGCGAGCGGGTCGTCGCGTTCGTCGACGAGCAGTGGAACGACCGCTGGGCCTGGGAGGCGGCCAACGCCGCCGGGCTGCACTACGCCGAGCGCGGGGGCGAGGTGCTGGCGTTCGCCGCCTGGGGCGCGCGACCGGCCTGGTTCGGCCCGATGGGCACCGCGCCCGCGGCACGCGGGCTGGGCCTGGGCGGCGTGCTGCTGCGCCGCTGCCTGGCCGAGCAGCGCGCCGCCGGGCAGCGCACCGCCCAGATCGGCTGGGTCGGGCCGCTGCGGTTCTACTCGCGCGCCGTGGGCGCGCGAGCCGAACGCGTCTTCTGGCTCTACCGGCGCGACCTTGCGTGAGATGTCAGGAATAGAGCAGGCGGCCTTCGGGGTGAGCGGGTTCGGGACACAGGGCCCGCGGGTCCTCCCCCGCGTCCAGGCACCGGGTGAGGGCGCCGGAACCCCACAGCTGGTCCAGTTGCAGCTCGGGCCCCCGCCAGGCGAATTCTCCGGCGTAGAGCTCGCGGGCCACGTGCAGCATCGACAGGCCCGTCAGCACCGGCCGGAACGCCACCGGGTCGTGCACGTGCGACTGGACCCCGCGCGCGGGGGCCCCCGCGTGCTTGTGGAACATCGGCGTGAACCACGTCTCACGGAACCGCACACCGGCAAGCCCGAGCGCGTTGAGCGCCGGGGCGAACCTCTCGTCCACGTACGGCGCGCCGACCAGCTCGAACGGCCGGGTGGTGCCGCGCCCCTCGGAGAACGTGGTGCCCTCGAACAGCCCGGTCCCCGGGTAGACGAGCGCGGTGTCGGGGGTCGGCATGTTGACCGACGGCATCACCCAGGGCAGGCCGGTGTCCGCGAAGGTCATCTCGCGCCGCCAGCCCTCCATCCTCACCACGTGCAGGTCCAGGTCGAAGCCGAAGAGCAGGGCCAGCTCCCCCGCCGTCCTGCCGTGCCGCAGCGGCAGCGGGAACCTGCCGACGAAGCTGGCGAACTCCGGGTCGAGCGGCGGTCCCTCCGTCACGGTGCCGCCGAGCGGGTTGGGGCGGTCGAGCACCACGAAGCGCAGCCCGAGCCGGGCGGCCGACGCCATCAGGTCGTACATGGTCCAGACGTAGGTGTAGAAGCGGGCGCCGACGTCGGCGATGTCGAAGACGAGCGTGTCGACGCCGGAGCGGGCCACCACCTCGTCCAGCGCCGCCCCGTCGATGGCGTGGGTGTCGAAGACCGGCAGGCCGGTCCCGGGGTCGGTGGTGTCGCCCTCGCCGAAGCCCGCCTGCGCGGTGCCGCGGATGCCGTGCTCGGGGCCGAACAGCGCGGTCAGCGGCACGCCGGCCGCCGTCAGCGCGTCCGGCGTGGGGGTGAGGTCGGGCAGGACGCCGGTGGGGTTCGTGATCAGGCCGAGCCGGTGGCCGGCCGCCAGTGCGGGATCCGCGGCCAGCCGTTCGGCGCCGGTTCTTACGTGCTTCATGAACCCATTGTCTGAAAGATATTTACAAGAGAGAAGTAAAGGGTGGAAATTAGCGTCATGATTGATCCACTACCTGAGCTGTCCACCGAACAGAGCGACCCCCGCTACAGCCAGATCGACCGGCTGCCGACCGAGCGCATCGCCCGTCTGATGAACCAGGCCGACGCCGCGGTGCCCGCCGCCGTCGCGGTGGTCATCCCGGCCATCTCCGCCGCCATCGACGCGATCGCCGCGCGGATGGGCACGGGCGGGCGGCTGCTGTACGTCGGCGCGGGCACGTCGGGCCGGCTGGCCGTGCTCGACGCCTCCGAGTGCCCGCCCACCTTCGGCACCGACCCCGAGCTGGTGCAGGGGATCATCGCGGGCGGCCCGGAGGCGCTCACGCGGTCGGTCGAGGGCGCGGAGGACGACGACGAGGCGGGCGGCGCCGCGATGGCCGGGCTGGACGTGGGGCCGCTCGACTCGGTGGTGGGCGTCTCGGCCAGCGGGCACGCGCCGTTCGTGCTGGGCGCCCTGGCGGAGGCGGGCCGGCGCGGCGCGCTCACCGTCGGGCTGTCGTGCAACGACCGCGCCCCCTTGTCGGCGGCCGCCGAGCACGCGATCGAGGTCGTCGTGGGCCCCGAGGTGGTGACCGGCTCCACCCGGCTGAAGGCGGGCACCGCCCAGAAACTGGTGCTCAACATGATCTCGACCATCTCGATGGTTCGGCTGGGCCGTACCTATGGGAACGAGATGATCGAGATGTCGGCGATGAACAGCAAGCTCGCGGGACGGGCGCTGCGCATGGTCAGGGACATCACCGGCGCCGACCACGAGACGGCGGCGCAGGCGCTGGACTCGGCGGGCGGGCAGGCCAAGACCGCGGTGGTGATGATCCAGCACGGGCTCGACGCCGCGGGGGCGCGCGCGCTGCTGGAGTCGCACGGTGAGCGGCTCAGCGACGCGCTGAGCGGCTGATCGCACAGGGGTGACACGGGGACGGGGAGGGGGACGATGTCCGACCGGTTGGACGCGATCCTGGCGGGCGCAGTGCCGGGGACGTGCTCGGCGGCGGTCGCGCTGATCGCCGTGGACGGAGCGGTCGTGGCGTCCTCGGCCACCGGCGAGCTGGTCCGTCACCTGGACGCGACGGGGACGCTCGCCGCCGACCGGCCGCCGGCGCGCCGCGACTCCATCTTCGACCTGGCCTCGATCAGCAAGCTGTTCACCACGGCCGTCGTGCTCTCCCTGGCCGAGGAGGGGCGGCTGGGCCTGGACGAGCCGGTGAGCGCCTGGCTCCCCGGGCGTGATCCGCGGATCACGCCGCGCCGCCTGCTCACCCACACGGCGGGGCTGCGGCCCACCCGCCGCGTCGATCTGGAGTTGCCCGGCGCCGGCCCGGCCGCCCGCCTGGCGGCCATCACGGACACGCCGGTCACCCGGCCCGTCGGCGGGCCCTACCTCTACACCGACGTCGGCATGGTCATGATGGGGCACGTCGCCGAGCTGGCCGGCGGCGCGCCGCTGGACGACCTGGTCCGTGACCGGGTGACCGGCGTGCTGGGGCTGGCCGACACCGGCTACCGTCCGGGACCGGAGGCGCTGACGCGCGTCGCCGCCACCGAGTGGAAGGCCGAACGCCCCGGGCCGGGCTGCGTGCGGGGCGAGGTGCACGACGAGACCTCCTACGCGCTCGGCGGCGTGGCGGGGCACGCGGGGCTGTTCGCCACGGCCGACGACGTGCTGACCTTCGGCGAGACCCTGCGGCTCGGCGGCGGCGCGATGCTGCGTCCCGGCACCGTGGCCGAGATGCTGCGCGACCAGGGGGCGTCGGGGGCGGAGTTCCGCCACGGGCTGGGCGTGCGGATCGGCGACCCGGCCATCGTCGGGCCGCTGACCGGCGCCTTCGGGCACTCGGGCTTCACCGGCACCTCGCTCGTCGTCGACCCCGTCCGCCGGCTGACCGTCGTGCTGCTGACCAACGCCGTGCACCCGGTGCGCGGGCGCGACGGCATCCGCGCCCTGCGCCACGCCGTCGCCGCCGAGGCCCTCCGCCTCGCCGCCCAGGCAGGCGGGTAGGCCGGCGCCCGGCCGCCTCAGCCGATGGGGCTCAGGGCCTCCAATGCCTCCTCGGCGCGGCGCATGGCCTCCTTGGCGTCGGCGGAGGCGATCTCCCGGTCGAAGTTCAGGTCGTGGAAGACGTCCGTCACGCCCTTGGCCGCCAGGTCGGCCACGTCCGCCCTGATGTCCTCGTAGGAGCCCGTGAGCGGGCGCCGGTCGTCGCCGCCGCCGGGCCGGACCTGGGTGACGCCCCGGCACACGAAGCGCAGCGCCGCCGGGTCGCGCCCGGCCCGCGCCGCAGCCTCCTTGACGGCGGCGACGCGCGGGGCGATGCCCGCCAGGTCCTCGCGGCTGGAGCTCACCCAGCCGTCGGCCAGCCGCCCGGCCCGGCGCAGCGCCACCTCGGCGGTGCCGCCCAGCAGGATCGGCGGCGCCGGCGACGGCTTGGGGTCGAGATGGGAGGGCGGGATCCGGTAGAACTCGCCGTGGTGCTCGACGACGTCGTCGGTCCAGGCCTTGCGCAGCACCTCGACGAACTCCTCGCCCCGGCGCCCACGACGTTCGAAACCCGCGCCCATGGCCTCGAACTCCTCGGGCAGCCAGCCCAGCCCCAGCCCGGCCGTCAGCCTGCCGCCCGAGACCGTCTGCAAGGTGGCGAGCTGCTTGGCCAGCAGCACCGGCGGGACGTAGGAGTTGATCACGGCCACGCCCAGCCGCACAGTGCTCGTCACCCCGGCCAGGTAGGAAAGTGTGACCACCGGGTCATGCACGCTGCGGTAGGTCGGCCCCATCGTGTGCCCGACGGGATAGAGCAGCCGCTGGAACGTCCACAGCTCGTGGTAGCCGAGCTCCTCGGCCCGCGTGGCGACGCGCCGCATGTTGTCCGGGGTGGCCCAGGCGCCCGACTGGGGCACGGCGAAACCGATTCTCATGCCCCCTAGTCTGTACGAGTGGATCTCGAGGGGGAACTCGCCCGCGTCGCGGGCGCGTACGGCGGTTCCGGCGACCCCGTGGTCCATCCCACGCGCACCGACGTGGTGGTCGTGCGCCGGGGCGAGGTCGTGGTCAAGGCCCACTCGCTCCGCGACGATCCCGACTCGCTGCGGTCCCGGCTGGCGGCCACCGCCTCGGCCGCGCTGAGCGGCGTGATGCTCGCCCCGCTGGATCCCGAGGTGCTGAAGGTGGGCGACCGGGCGGTCACCGTCTGGCCGGCCGGGCGGCCGGTCTCCCCCGACGATCCCGACTCGGCGCCCTGGGAGGAGGGGGCCAGGCTGCTGGCCAGGCTGCACGCCGTGCCTCTCACGCTGCTGCCGCCGCTGCCGGCGGCGCGCGGCCCGGAGCGGGCCGCGCGGGCGGTCCGCCGCATGCCCGGCGACGGACCCGTCGAACGACTGTTACGGCTGACGTTCGACCGGCTGCCCCCGCCGGAGCCGCGGCCCGGCCTGCTCACCCATGGCGACTGGCACCTGGGCCAGTTGGTCCGGCGCGACGGCTGGCTGCTCATCGACATCGACGACCTCGGCGTCGGCGACCCGGCCTGGGACCTGGCCAGGCCCGCCGCCTGGTACGCCGCCGGGCTGCTCGACCCGGCCGTCTGGGGCCGGTTCCTGGGCGCCTACCTGGCCTCGGGCGGGCCCGCGCTGGGCGCCGGCGACGACCCGTGGCGCCTGCTCGACCGGCCTGCCAGGGCGCTGACCGTGCAACTGGCCGCGGTGGCCGTGCTCAACGCCGCCCGGGATGGCCGGGAACTCGACGAGGTCGAGCATTCGTTGATCGAGGCGTGCAACAGAATCGTCAGAGCATGACGCCGTTGCGCGCGGTAGGTTTTCCTCACAGATCCCAGGCCAAGGAGACCGACTAGAGATGCAGTGCCCGAAGTGCCGCGGCAACATGCGGACCTATGAGCGCAATGGCGTCCACATCGAACAGTGCGACAACTGCCGGGGGATTTTCCTCGACTACGGCGAGCTCGAGTCGCTGACCCAGATGGAGTCCAGCTGGCACTCCACTCCCCCGCCTCCGGCTCCCGGCGGCCCCGCCTGGGGGGCGCCGCGTCACGGCGGCCCCCACTACGGCGGGCACCACCACCGGAAGAACAGCTGGGTGGGGATGCTGTTCTCGTCCTGACGTCATCCGGCGCCGGCTGCCGGCAGCTGACGCCGCCTGACGTCCTCTGATGGCGAGGGGCCGCACACACGGGGTGCGCGGCCCTTCGACACGCCCGGGGCGCGGGGTCAGCCGGGGAAGTCCTCGGGGTCCACGGCCGAGGTGCGGGCGTTGCCGCCGGAGATGGCGTGCAGCGTGATCCGCCAGTCGTGCCAGAGGATCTGCGTCGCGGTGAACGTCGTCTTGAACGTGACCGGCTTCGAGAAGCGCTCGAAACTGCACTGGCGGGTGAACGACCCGTTTCGGCCGTCCCAGTCGACGCCGTGCGTGAAGTAGATCTTGTACGTGCCGTCGCGGACGCCGCCGACCTTGAACTTCGCCTTCCTGCGCACGTAGACGCTGAACTCCTTGGTCTTGCCGCGCATGACGGTGACGACCGCGTCGCGGGTGCCGCCGTTGTGGATCTGCAGCGAGCTGCGGCCGTTCAGGGTGCCCCGGCGGATGTAGCTGCCGTTGCCGAGCCGCCGGGTCTTCTTGCTCGCGGCCTTCACCGTGACCACGTCGGCCGGGTAGTCGCCGGCCTTCTGGAGCGCCTCGCCCGCGTCGTCGAGCGCCTTGAGCCGGTCGTCGAGGTCGGTCAGCACGGCCGAGGAGGTGCACAGGTCGCGGCTGCCGACCCTGCCCGCCGTCGAGCCGAGCCCGGTGGCGAACTCACGCAGGCTGGCCACGTACGCCTCGTGCTGCGTCCGTACGTCCTCGGGCGGGGTGAGCGCGGCCAGCGTGTCGGCGCCGCCGGCCAGCGCCTCCTGGGCCCGGCCGACGCGCTGGTCGAGCGTCTTGACCGTGCGCGCGCCGACCATGGACTTGATCGCGCCGGTGACGGTCTTCCGCGTGGCGGCCAGCTCGGTCTTGTACGCCTCGGGGTCGAGCGCGGCGGCGGTGGGAGTGCCCGAGGGGGCGCCCGAGCCGGTGGACGCCGAGGTGTCGGGGACGGAGGTCAGGCCGCCGGCCACGCCGCTGGCCCTGGGCTCGCCGCCGGTCGGCGCCGACGGGGTCGCGGTGCACGCGGCCAGCGTCAGGGTCGCCAGGGCGAGTGCACAGGAGATTGATCGGGTGGCTGCCACCTGCCACACTATCGCCCGATTGATCCCCGGACGTCAATCTCACTCCAGCCAGCCCACCGCTACCACCTGGTGGTTTCGGGGGGATGGCGGGGTGACACCGGCGCCGTTCAGCGGGGCGTGGCCGTCCTGGCACGGTGGGCCGCGACGTTGACCCGGTTGGCGCAGGCCGGTGAGCAGAACCTGCGGCGTCCGTTGCGTGAGGTGTCGACGTAGACGGTGACGCAGCCCCGCCGGTCGCAGCGCCCGAGGCGGCGGCCGCCCGAGAACGACATGGCCAGGGCCAGACCGCCCGCGGTGGTGTCCTTGGTCCGGGAGACGATGTCGGCTTCGACGGAGAAGAAGTGCAGGTGCGGCTCACGGCCGTCGTGGGCGCTCACGTACGGCTTGGACGCGGTCTCGTCGAGCAGGTCGTTGATCAGTTTGATCTGGGTGTCCTGGTCGGTCTCCCCGAACACCGGCGCCAGCCGGCCCGCCCACGCCCGCAGCAGCCCCGCCTGGGCCGGCGTCAGCTCGGTGCGCAGCATCCCGTGCTCGGCCAGCATCGGCTCCAGCGCCTCCGGGCTGTGGTCGGTGGCGTTGACCAGGTCCGCCGCGAGCGCCGCCCCGTTGCCTCCGTAAGCGTTGAAATGCATAAGGCCATTACATCAGATTGGAATCATGCATGACAGCGCGCACGACCCCGCGACCCTCACCGTCGTCTCCTCGCACCCCACCTCCGAAGGCGTCGTCTCCTACCTCCGCTGCGCCTGCGGCGCCTGGGAGGTGCGCACGTCCGCTCCCCGGGATCTCGTCGCCAGAATTCCCACTGTGCTCGCAACGTGATGATCAGGACATCGACGGACACGGTGCGGTAGTCCTAGAGTCGGCAGCACCACTCCCAGGAGGACAGGCATGTCGAGCATTCCGTCCCTGCTGCGCGACCGGATCGCGGCAACCCCCGACGCCGAGGCCTATCGCACCCCTTCGGCCGACGGCTGGACCTCGCTGTCCTGGCGGGAGGTGGGCGAACGGGTCCGCGCGCTGGCGCTGGGCCTGGCCGGGCTCGGCGCGGGCTCCGGCACCCGGGTCTCCATCCTCAGCTCCACCAGGCTCGAATGGATCCTCGCCGACCTGGCGGTGCTGTCCACCGGCGCGGCCACCACCACGATCTACCCGTCCAACACGGCGGACGAGTCGGCGTTCGTCATCACCGACTCGGGCAGCACGATCGTCATCGCCGAGGACGACGACCAGGTGGCCAAGCTGAGGTCGGTGCAGAAGGAGCTGCCCGGCGTCACGCACGTCCTGGTGATCGACGGCACGCCCAGCGACGACGGCTGGGTGCTGCGCTTCGACTCGGTGAGCGGCGAGGGCGACTACGACGCGATGGTCGACGCCATCGCTCAGGACGACCTGGCCACGCTCATCTACACCTCCGGCACGACCGGCCGGCCCAAGGGCGTGGAGCTGACCCACGACAACTGGCTCTACGCGGGCGGCGCGGTGCGCGAGCTGGGCCTGCTGTCCGGCGACGACCTGCACTTCCTGTGGCTGCCGTTGTCCCACTCGTTCGGCAAGCTGCTCGAGGTCGTGATGATCGACAGCGGCGTGCCGACCGCGATCGACGGCCGCCTCGACAAGATCGCCGAGAACATGGGCGTGCTCCGGCCCACCTTCATGGCCGCCGCGCCGCGCATCTTCGAGAAGATCCACAACACCGTGGCCGCCACCCAGCAGCGCGAGGGCGGCGCCAAGCTGAAGATCTTCACCTGGGCGCGGGCGACCGGCATCCGGGTGGTGCGGGCCCGCCAGCACGGCAAGGCCATCCCGCTGACCACCCGCCTGGAATACGCCCTGGCCGACCGGCTGGTCTTCAGCAAGCTGCGGGCCCGCTTCGGCGGGCGGATCCGCTTCTTCATCTCGGGGGCGGCGCCGCTGTCCCAGGACATCGCCGAGTTCTTCGACGCCGCCGGCCTGACGATCCTGGAGGGCTACGGGCTCACCGAGTCGTCGGCGGGCAGCTTCCTCAACCGGCCCGACTCGGTGAAGTTCGGCACGGTCGGGCCGCCGCTGCCCGGCACGACGGTGCGCATCGCCGAGGACGGAGAGGTGCTGATCGGCGGGCGCGGCGTCATGCGCGGCTATCACGGCCTGCCCGAGGAGACCGCGGAGGCGCTGGAGGACGGCTGGCTGCGCACCGGCGACATCGGCGAGCTCGACGCCGAGGGCCGCCTGACGATCACCGACCGCAAGAAGGAGCTGATCAAGACCTCGGGCGGCAAGTACGTCGCCCCCTCCTATCTGGAGGGCCGGATCAAGGCGGCCTGCCCCTTCCTGTCGCACGTGTTCGTGCACGGCGACCGGCGCAACTACTGCACGGCGCTGGTGACCCTCGACATGGAGGTGGTCAGGCCGTGGGCCGAGGCCGAGGGACTGCCGGCCGACGCCGAGGCGCTGCGTGAGCACCCGCGGATGCTCGCCGAGGTCGAGAAGGCGGTCGCCCAGGTCAACGACGGAGAGGCCAGCTACTCCACGATCAAGAAGTTCGCCATCCTGACCGACGACTTCACGGTCGAGTCGGGCGAGCTCACGCCCAGCCTCAAGATCAAGCGCAAGGCGGTCGAGTCGCGCTACGGCGGCACGCTCGACTCCTTCTACGACACCTCCGCCTGACCTTCCCCCGTCGCGTCGCGGCGGGCGGGACGCTCGAAGGCGGCCAGCAGGCGGTCGGCGGCCAGGGCGGGGGTCAGGGTGCCCGCGAGCACCTCCTCCTCCACCTGCCCGCCGATGGCCCGCACCGCCGGGTCGTCGCGCAGCTCCGAGAGCAGCCGGTTGCGCACCAGGGTCCAGGTCCACTGCACCTGCTGACGGCGGCGCCTGGCCGCCAGGTCGAGGCTCTCCTGGTGGGCCAGGATCTGACGCCAGAGCTCGGGCAGGCCCGCGCCGGTGAGACCGCTGCAGGTGAGCACCGGGGGCGGCGTGCTGTCCGAGCGGAGCATCCGCAGCGCCCCGGCCAGCTCGCGCGCCGCCTTGCGCGCGGCGGGCTCGTGCTCGCCGTCGGCCTTGTTGACCGCGATGACGTCGGCCAGCTCCAGCACGCCCTTCTTGATGCCCTGCAGTTGGTCGCCGGTGCGGGCCAGGGTGAGCAGCAGGAACGTGTCGACCATGTCGGCGACCGAGGTCTCCGACTGGCCGACGCCCACGGTCTCGACCAGCACGACGTCGTAGCCGGCCGCCTCGACCACCACCATCGCCTCCCGGGTGGCCTTGGTGACGCCGCCGAGGGTGCCCGAGGTGGGCGAGGGCCGGATGAAGGCGGCCGGGTCGACCGACAGGCGCGACATGCGGGTCTTGTCGCCGAGGATGCTGCCGCCCGTCCTGGTGGACGAGGGATCGACGGCCAGGACGGCCACCCGGTGCCCCTGACCGGTCAGCAGGGTGCCGAGCGAGTCGACGAAGGTGGACTTGCCGGCCCCGGGCACGCCCGAGACGCCCACCCGGCGGGCCGCGCCGGACATCGGGGTGAGCTCGACGAGCAGCCGCTGGGCCAGCGCCATGTGGTCGGGCCTGGTCGACTCCACCAGGGTGATCGCGCGGGCGATCCAGGCGCGGGAGCCGTCCTTGACGCCCTGGACGTAGTCTTCGAGCGACCGCACCGGACTAGTGTCCCAGCCGGGCCGCAAGCTCCCGGAGCAGGTCGAGGGCCGCGTCGGCGATCACGGTGCCCGGCGGGAAGATCGCCGAGGCGCCCGCCGCGCGCAGCTCGTCGAAGTCTCCCGGCGGGATGACGCCGCCGACCACGATCATCACGTCCTCGGCGCCCAGCTCGGCCAGGGCCTGCCTGAGCGCGGGCACCAGCGTGAGGTGCCCGGCCGCCAGCGAGGAGACGCCGACGATGTGCACGTCGGCCTCGACGGCCTGGCGCGCGACCTCCTCGGGCGTCTGGAACAGCGGGCCGACGTCCACGTCGAAGCCGAGGTCGGCGAAGGCCGTGGCGATCACCTTCTGGCCGCGGTCGTGGCCGTCCTGGCCCATCTTGGCCACCAGGATGCGCGGGCGCCGGCCCTCGTCACGTTCGAAGTCGGCGCACGCCCGGCGCGCGCTCTCGATCCCGTCGGCGGGACCCGCCTCGTCGCGGTACACCCCCGAGATCGTACGGACCTGACCGGCGTGCCGGCCGAACACCCGCTCCAGCGCGTCGGAGATCTCGCCCACCGTGGCCTTGGCGCGGGCGGCGTCGACCGCGAGCTTGAGCAGGTTGTGGTCGAGCCCGGGGGTGGGGTTGTCGGCGGCCTTGGTGAGAGCGTCGAGCGCGCGGCCGACGGCGGCGTCGTCGCGTTCGGCGCGCAGCCGGCGCAGCTTGTCGAGCTGCTGGGCGCGGACGGCGCTGTTGTCGACCTTGAGCACGTCGATCGGCTCGTCGGCGTCGGGACGGTACTTGTTGACGCCGATCACCGGCTGCCGCCCGGAGTCGATGCGGGCCTGGGCGCGGGCCGCGGCCTCCTCGATGCGCAGCTTGGGCAGGCCGGCCTCGATGGCCTGGGCCATCCCGCCTGCGGCCTCGACCTCCTCGATGTGGGCCCAGGCGCGTTCGGCCAGGTCGTGGGTGAGGCGCTCGACGTAGTAGGAGCCGCCCCACGGGTCGATCACCTGGGTGGTGCCCGACTCCTGCTGCAGCAGCAGCTGGGTGTTGCGGGCGATGCGCGCGGAGAAGTCGGTGGGCAGCGCCAGCGCCTCGTCCAGGGCGTTGGTGTGCAGCGACTGGGTGTGGCCCTGGGTGGCGGCCATGGCCTCGACGCAGGTGCGGGCGACGTTGTTGAAGACGTCCTGGGCGGTGAGCGACCAGCCGGACGTCTGCGAGTGCGTACGCAGCGACAGCGACTTGGGGTTCTTCGCGCCGAACCCGGAGACCAGCCTGGCCCACAGCAGCCGCGCGGCGCGCAGCTTGGCGACCTCCATGAAGAAGTTCATGCCGATGCACCAGAAGAACGACAGGCGGGGCGCGAACCGGTCGATGTCCATCCCGGCGGCGACGCCCGCCCGGAGGTACTCGACGCCGTCGGCCAGCGTGTAGGCCAGCTCCAGGTCGAGCGTGGCCCCGGCCTCCTGGATGTGGTAGCCGGAGATGCTGATCGAGTTGAACTTCGGCATCTTTTCGCTCGTATAAGCGAAAATATCCGAAATTATGCGCATCGATGGGGCGGGCGGATAGATGTAGGTGTTGCGGACCATGAACTCCTTGAGGATGTCGTTCTGGATGGTCCCGGCCAGCTGCTCCGGCGCCACCCCCTGTTCCTCGGCCGCCACGATGTAGAGCGCCAGGATCGGCAGCACGGCGCCGTTCATGGTCATCGACACCGACATCCGGTCGAGCGGGATCCCGTCGAACAGCTGCCGCATGTCGTAGATCGAGTCGATCGCCACCCCCGCCATGCCCACGTCGCCCGCGACGCGCGGGTGGTCGGAGTCGTAGCCCCGGTGCGTGGCCAGGTCGAAGGCCACCGAGAGCCCCTTCTGCCCGGCCGCGAGGTTGCGCCGGTAGAAGGCGTTGGAGTCCTCGGCCGTGGAGAAGCCGGCGTACTGGCGGATGGTCCACGGCTGGTTGACGTACATGGTCGGGTAGGGGCCCCGCAGGAACGGGGCGGCACCCGGATAGGTCTCCAGGAAGTCGAGCCCGTCCAGGTCGCCGGCCGTGTAGAGCGGCTTGACCCCGATGCCCTCGGGCGTCTCCCACACCTCACCCTCGGGACCCTCGGGACCCTCGGAGCCCTCGGGCGCGTCCCGCGGCCCCGCCGGGGCGCGGCCGTCCAGCGGGATGCCGGTGAAGTCGGGGATCATCGGGCAACCTCCAGGTCGTCGAAGGTCGTGCGGAGCACGTCGAGCACGTCGCAGCCGGCGTGCAGGCGGGCGTCCACACCGTCGTAGTCACCCTTCCCCGCCAGCCAGATCCTGTGCGCGCCCGCCCGTCTCAGCGCGGCCGCTACCGCCTCGGCGTGCTGGGCGTAGAGCTTGTCGCTGGAGCACAGGCAGGCGACCGTGGTGCCGCTGACGGCGAAGGCGGTGGCGATCTGCTCGGGGTCGACCCCGGGCCCGGCGGTCTCGGTGGCCAGGCCGCCCGCCTGGAACAGGTTGGCGGCGAACGAGGCGCGCGCGGTGTGGGCGGCGACCGGGCCGATCGTGGCCAGGAACACCTTGGGCCGCTCGGGCCGCGCGTCGGCGAGGTCGCGCAGCCGCTCGAACTCCTCGGCGTAGGTGATGCGCGGCAGACCGGACGCCGGCCCTCCGGACTCGGCGGGCCCTCCGGACTCGACGGGCCCTCCGGACTCGACGGGCGCGGCCGACCCGGCCTGCGCGGAGGTTCCGGCCTGCGCGGTGGGACGGCTGAGCGGTTTCTCCCCGAGGTCGGGGAACTCGCTCACGCCGGTGATCGGGAACCGGCGGTGCGCGATGTCAGCGGCCCGGCGCTCCCTGGTCGCGGCGACCCGCTCGGCCACCAGCGGCCCGGCCGCCTCCATGCCGCCCGCGGCCTCGATCTCCTGGAACCACGCCCAGGCCCGCTCGGCCAGGTCGGCGGTGCGCCGCTCGACGTACCAGGAGCCGCCCGCCGGGTCGATCACCCTGCCGACCCCCGACTCCTCCAGCAGCAGCGCCTGGGTGTTGCGGGCGATCCGGCGGGAGAACGCGTCGGGCAGGCGGAGCCGGGCGTCGAACGGCTGCACGGTCACCGCGTCGGCGCCGCCCACGCCGGCGGCGAAGCAGGCCAGGGTGGTGCGCAGCATGTTCACGTAGGGGTCGCGCGCGGTCATCATGGCCGAGCTGGTCACCGCGTGCTGCAGCTGCTCGCCCTGGCCCCCGCACGCCTCGGCGACCCGTGCCCACAGCTTGCGCGCCGCGCGCAACTTGGCGATGGTGGCGAACTGGTCGGCGGTGGCGGCGTAGCGGAACTCCAGCTGACCGAGCGCCTGCCCGACGGTGAGCCCCGCCTCGGTCAGTGCCCGCAGGTGGCCGACGGCCAGCGCGATCGAGCAGCCGAGCTCGTCGGCGTCGCTCCCGCCCGCGTCGTGGTAGGGGGTGGCGTCGACGGTGATGGCCCGCAGCCCCGGGAACTCGGCCACGCACCGCAGGGCCAGCGCGGTCGCCACGTCGGGCCGGGCGGCACCGGCCCCGAGGTTGCCCGAGGGCGGGGTGCCACGCTCGGCGGCCAGTGCGAACAGGATCTCCGCGGCCTCGGCGGTGGCGGCGCCGGCGTCGAGGACGACCGGCGCCAGGTCGAGGTAGACGCCCCGCAGCACCCTGGACAGCTCGCCCACCGGGATCGCGCCGTCACCGGCCACCAGCCAGAGCGACGTCACGCCGTTGTCCAGGTCGGCCAGCACCGCCTCGGGGTCGGCCACGGCGTGCCGCTGGCGTACGTCCCAGCCCGTGGTGGTCCGCGCGCCTCTCGCGAACGGCGGCGCGCCGGGCAGGTCGGCGGCGTCGTAGAGCGGCGCGAGGGTCACCCCGTCGTAGGTCGGAGTGGACAGCGCGCGCTCCGGCGACTCGGTTTCGACCCCGGACTTGCGCAGGACCCCGAGCGCGAGCGCCCGCCAGTCGTCGCGAGTGGTGGAAGGGAAATCCGCTGCCAGATCCATGAAACGGATAGTAAGCGGCGACTGGCAGCCGACGGGAACCGGGGGTGGCCCCAGGTCAAGCGCCGGCCAAGATCAGGGCATCGGCGCTTCCCAGGACAGCCGCCAGGTGGTGGGGCCCACGATGCCGTCGGCCTGGACGCGCTGCTGGCGCTGGAACCGGCGGCACACGTCGCGCGAGCCGGGCCCGTAGGCGCCGTCGGCCTCCAGCTCCCAGCCACGCGTGCGCATCTGGGCCTGCCAGGTGCGGACGTCCTCACCGCGCATGATCGGCGGGTACTTCAGCAGTCTGCCGGGAAAAGGGGGCGTCTCCGGCGGGGTGGTGCCACCGCCGCCGGGCCTCGGCGCGCCCCGGCGCACCCAGGCGTACAGCGCCTCGCCCGGGCAGTCGGTCGCGTAGCCGTCGCGGTGTCCCTTGATCTCCTTGCCGGCGTCGCCGCGCTCGCGCACGTGGTCGATCGCGTCGAGGATGCCGTGCAGCATCCCGTCGGGCGGCTGCACCAGCCCGGCGTTGCCGACCAGCCCAAGCACCGCGTAGTGGCCGACGTTGAGCCCGGCGCCGTTGGCCGCCGGTAAATGGTGCAATCCCCTGCCCACGAAGACCTTCCGGTGTGGACAAGCCACGAAAGAATAGCCTATGTCCATCCAGCCGTTGCCGTCCATGTGACCGCGCTGGATCGACTGCACCAGAGAGACGCAGCCGTTGTGGTCTCCGACGATGCCAGGGTCGACCCTGCCTCCGGTGTAGTGGACTTTGACGCCTCTGGTCGAGTCGAGCTGTGTGTAGTCACCGCGAGGCGCGCGGGCGTTCCAGTCACGCCGGGATACGAGGTCGGCCACCGTATGCTCTCCGGGGGTCGGGATTGTGACGACTGAGCGTAACGCGGCCTGTGCGGAGTGGTCCCGGAATTCAGCTATTTCGTCTACGGTCTGATGACCCGTTTGTCGGTGATGATCGCCGTGATCAGGTCGTGCGGCGTCACGTCGAACGCCGGATTCGCCGCATCGGTGCCCTCCGGCGTGAGCCGTACGCCTCTGATCGTGACGACCTCGGCGGGGCCTCTGTCCTCGATCTCGATCTGCTCGCCGGTCGGCGTGGCGAAGTCGATCGTCGTCTCGGGCGCGACCACGTAGAACGGCACTCCGGCACGCTGCGCGCCGAGCGCGAGCGAGTAGGAGCCGATCTTGTTGGCGGTGTCGCCGTTGGCGGCGATCCGGTCGGCGCCGATGAGCACCGCGTCGACGCCGCCCCTGGCCAGGAGGTACGGTCCCGCCGAGTCGGCGACGAGCCGGTGCGGCACCCCCATCCTGCCGAGCTCCCAGGTGGTCAGCCTGGCCCCCTGCAGCAGCGGCCGGGTCTCCAGGGCGAGCACCTCGGCCATCCGCCCGCGCTCGTGCAGTGTCTGGACGACGCCGAGCGCGGTGCCCCGCTCGACGGCGGCCAGCCCGCCGGTGTTGCAGAGCGTCATGATCCGCAGCCGGTCGCCCTCGAGGAGGTCGGCGCCGCGCTCGCCCATGGCCACGCAGGCGGCGATGTCCTCGTCGCGGATGCGCAGCGCGGTCTCCAGCACCGCCTCGGGGCCCTGGCGCAGCCAGGCGGCGGCCTGGTCGACGCCCCAGGCGAGGTTCACGGCCGTGGGCCTGGCGGCTCGCAACCTGGCGATGGCGTCCTGGTCGTCTCCGGCCAGCACGACGCCGAGCGCGCCCGCGACGCCGAGCGCGGGCGCCCCTCGCACGGCCAGCCGCCGGATCGCGTCGATCAGCTCGTCGACGGTGGAGATCCTGACCGTGACGTACTCGTCGGGCAGCCGCGTCTGGTCGACCAGCTCGATCGCTCCGTCCACCCAGTCAATGGTCCGCACTCGATCAACGCTAATCGATCCGTGCGAAACCGCCACTATTCGTACGAATCTGTCATGGCCTGGTCAGTGCGGCGTTACCGCTGTGTCAGGCGTACCAGGAGGAGACGTGAGCGATCGGGCCTGTCGTCGTACCGGGTGAAGACCGATAACGTGGCGCCATGGTGATCCCCCTGACGCCTGACGATCCGGCGGCACTGGGCGCCTACCGCCTGGCCGGACGCCTCGGCGAGGGCGGTCAGGGCGTCGTCTACCTGGCCCACGGGCCCGACGGCGAGCCGGTCGCGGTCAAGCTGCTGAGCACGGGCGACGCCGAGACCCGGGCCCGGCTCGCGCGCGAGCTCGACGCGCTGGAGAGCGTCGCCTCCTTCTGCACGGCCCGCGTGCTCGACGCCTCGACGGACGGGCCGCGCCCGTACGTGGTGAGCGAGTTCGTCGACGGCCCGTCGCTGGCCGGCCGGGTGAGCGAGCGCGGGCCGCTCCGCGGCGGCGAGCTCGAACGTCTGGTGGTGGGCACCGCGACCGCGCTGGCCGCCATCCACGCCGCCGAGGTCGTGCACCGCGACTTCAAGCCGGCGAACGTGCTGCTCGGCCCCGACGGGCCGCGCGTGGTGGATTTCGGCATCGCCAGAGCGGAAGGCGCGGCGACGCTCACCTCGGGGCTGATCGGCACCCCGGCCTACCTGGCGCCGGAGCAGATCGGCGGCTCCCCTGCCTCGGCGGCCTCCGACGTGTTCGCGTGGGCGTCGACGATGGTGTTCGCCGCCACGGGCCGGTCCCCGTTCGGGGCCGACACGGTGCCCGCGGTGCTGCACCGGGTCCTGCACACCGAGCCCGACCTGTCCTCGCTGCCGCCGCGCCTGCGTGACCCGATCGCGGCGTCCCTGTCCAAGGACCCGTCCCGCCGTCCCTCGGCCCGCGACCTGATGGTCACCCTGGTCCACCCCACTCCCGGCGGAACCGGCGGCACCCCGATCGCGGCCTTTCCGTCCGCTCCCACCGGCCCGCGCCTGGGCGAGAGGCCAGGACTGCCGGGCACCGGGTCCGGCCATCCGGCAGGCGCCGGCCGACCGTCAGGGCGGGCGCGTGGCGTGCTGATCGGCGTGCTGGCGGTCGTGGTGGCCCTGGCGGCGGGCGGCGCGATCCTCTGGTTCGGCCGCGGCTCGCTCCTTCCTGCCGCGTGGACGACCGCCGAGCCCTCGACCTCCACCTCGGCCGACCCGGCGGATCAAGGGGCTTCGGCTGCCTCGACGGCTCCGGCGAGCCCGCCGACGACGGGCCCCGGCGACCGGGGCTCCGCCTCGCCCCCGGCTTCGACGGCCGCCGAGGGCGCGGTGCGGATCCCGGCCGCGTTCGCGGGCACCTGGAAGGGCACGGCCGACGGGGACGTCCTCGGCACCGAGTTCGACGACGAACCCGTCACGATCACCCTGCGGCAGGGCGACACCACGGGGGTCTGGGACTCCCCCGGCGAGGATCCCGCCTGCGCGAAGGGCACACTCACGACGAAGGGCCTGTCCGGCCCGACCCTGACGTTCGGCCTCTCCGGGCTGGGCGGCACGTGCGCGATCATCGAGTCCGCGGGCGGCATCACCGTGTCGCTGAAGCACAAGGACGACGACAGGGCCGACTACGAGCTGACCATGCCGCTGGGCGGGAGGAGCAAAGGGGAGCTGACCAGAAGCGGCCCGGCTCCCCTGCCCTGAGCCCGGTCCCAGCGGCTCGTCGCAGGAGCGACGGTGCTCTCCTAGACGGTGCTCTCCTAGACGGTGCTCTCCTAGCGGTGCCTGGACAGGACGCGGTCGACGCGGTCGGCGAACCGCCGGCAGGCGAGCCGGGCGGTGCTGATCACCGTCGGATCCACCGTTCCCGACTGTGCGATGGCCAGGATGAGCGCCGCGGCATGGTCGACGCACTCTCGGGCGGCTCGCGCGCCGTCCTGGCCGGGGCCGGCGCGCAGGTGATCGGCGGCGCGTGTGACGGCCTCCGCGAGCGGGGCGCCGATCGGGATGGTGGTGCCGCCGGACCTGCGGTGGCCGTTGCGGGCGAGCAGAGCCCGCTGGCGCATGCCCGCCACCATCCCCTCGGCCGGAGCGCCCCCGCCACCGGCGGTCGATGCCCGGACGCCGTCGAGGGCGTCGAAGACGCCCGCCGTGAAGTCGGGCAGGGTGCGACTGGCCTCCTTCATCCTCGGCGGGCACTCCTCCGAGTCGCCGTCGTCGTCGCAGCAGTCGTCCTTGCAGCCGAAGCCGTCACCGCCGCCCCCGCCGAAACCTCCCCCGAAACCACCGCCCGATCCGGACGCGCCGCCCTCACCGCCACCGCCGCCATCGCCGCCGCCTCCTCCAGTGCCGCCGCCGGAGGAGCCGGATCCGGACTCGCTTCCAGGGCTGGGTTCGGGTGCCGGCTGGCCGATCTGCGTGGTGGTCGTGGTCTGCGTGCCGTCGGGGTGGTAGACGGTCGTCGTCTCCGTGCCCACTCCGTTCGCGTCGATCGTCGTGGTGGTGACGGTCGTCGTGCCGTCGGGGGTGGTGCGTTCGACGGTCTTGCTGTAGTTGCCGTTCGCGTCGACGGCCCAGCCGCTGCGCTCGCTGAAGGTCTGGCCCTGGTCGTCGGTGTAGGTCAGCTCCCAGTATCCGGAGCTCGTGCCGGTGGATTCGTTCGTACTGCTCTGGGTGAGCTCGTGGTACACCACCGCCGACGTGCCGTCCGACGAGATGGCGGTGATCGTGGTCTCGCGACTGCTGGGGATGTCCGGTTCGTACAGGGGGCCGCCGCCGGTCTCGGTGATGGTGGTGATCCTCTGGCTGCCGTCAGGGAACGTTTCGACCCTGATCGTGGTACTGGTGCCATCGGTATCGACGGTCGTCGACTCCTCCACCGTGCTGCCGACGACGAGATCACCGTTGATCGTGTTCACCTTGCGGAACCCGTCGTCGGTGGCGAACACCACCTGCTTGCCTTCGAGGGACGCGCCGGCGGCGTCGGTGACCCGGACCCTGGTCGTCTTCCCGGCTCCGGCACTCCGCTTCCCCGCCGCTCCCGCACTCCGCTTCCCGGAACCGCCCACGCCCCGTGGGCTTCGCGGCTCGTCGTAGGTGGTCTCGCTGTCCTCGGACCACAGCGTGTTGCCGAGCCGGTCGCTCCGGCGCCGCGTCAGTGTGGTGACGCCCTGCGCGAAACGGCCTTCGGCGTTCAGGAGCCCCCCGTCCGGAGACTTCTCCTGGACGGTCCATCTACGCGTGTCGTCGGAGCCGATCGTGAGGTCGCGATCCCGCCGGAAGCCGGTGGTCGACAGCAGCACCGAACGGGCCGCGACGCCGCCGTCCGGGGCCGAGCGCGCGGTGCGTAGGGAGAGCAGCCCGTTGGGCGAATGGCGTTCGTGGCCGGCGGTGACGCTCGTCTCGGTCCACTGCCGGTTGTCCAGCGCCACCAGTGACAGGGTGCCTCGGGCGTCGAACTCGGCCCGGAACATGGAGCCGTCGGCGGCGGGAGTGCCCGCGATGAGGAAGGAGCCGTCACTGTCGATCTGGAGCAGTGCCGAGATCTTCTCGTTTCCGTTGACCGGCCGGCGTCGTTGCATAGGAGCCTCTGAAGGAGCGTTGGGACCAGCTTCCTTCCCGAGGCTAACGACACCCCTCCACACGGTACGTGACCGGCCGGACGCCGGGCGTGGCGGCTCGCTCAGCCGACAGAGTGGAACCAATACGGCAAAACCCTTCGACATACCGGACGGGTGACTGGATCATTGGGGCATGTCTGTGATTAAGGAGGTGCCGTTCCCCAGTCCGGAGACTCCTGAGCTCCCGATGAACATCTGGATCGACGACGCCGACTCGGCCGTCGACGTCATCGACGCACTGGCGCTGTCGCCGTTCGCGACCGGGGTGCAGCCCTGGTCCCGCCTGGTCAGCCTGGAGCGCGTACGCACCGAGGCGGCGCTCAGCCCGGCGCAGGGCCGCGTGGTGCGCACGGCCCAGGTGCAGGACGGCCCCGAATCCCGGCTGATCTGCGGTGACGGCTGGACCCTGCGGGTCGTCCGCCACCGCAACCGCACGGCGACGGTCAGCGTGACCGCCGTCAGCGACGAGCTGGCCCGTTCGGTGCTGAAGGAGAGCATCGACGGCGCTGAGGAGCCGGAGCCCGACACCGACCACGTGGAGATGGGCTTCTGGTGGCGCTCCAGCCACGGCGCCACCCGCTCCGAGAAACCCATCACCGCCCAGCCGTGGGCCGAGATCGAAGGCAACTACTCGGCCGAGGCCCGCCAGTCGCTCGACCGCCTGATGGGCGTCACCCCCGCCGACGTCAACGGCCGCCTCATCCTCCTGCACGGCCCGCCCGGCACCGGCAAGACCACGCTGCTGCGCTCGCTGGCCAAGCAGTGGCAGGACTGGTGTCAGGTCGACTGCGTGCTCGACCCCGAGCGCCTCTTCAACGACCCCGGCTACCTGATGGAGGTCGCGGTCGGCTACGACACCGAGGAGGACCAACAGCGCTGGCGGCTGCTCGTGCTGGAGGACTGCGACGAGCTCATCAGCGCGGCGGCCAAGGCGCAGACGGGCCAGGGCCTGTCGCGCCTGCTCAACCTCACCGACGGGCTGCTCGGCCAGGGACGCGACGTGCTGGTGGCGATCACCACCAACGAGGACCTGACCCGCCTGCACCCCGCCGTGGTGCGGCCCGGCCGCTGCCTGGCGCAGATCGAGGTCGGCCCGCTGGCCCGCGAGGAGGCCGTCCGCTGGCTCGGCGCCTCCACGGGCGTCGGCCCGTCGGGCGCCACGCTGGCCGAGTTGTACGCGATCCGCTCGGGCCGCGCCCCGGCCGCCACCGGCGACGAGTCGACCGGCCTCTACCTGTAACCCGGACACCCCGCGCCGCCGCGGCCGGAGCGCCACCCGGGTCGCGGCCCCGGCCGGGCGGCTCAGATGAGCGCGTCCGTCCGCGCGCGGGCGGCGATCCTGGCGGCCAGCACGTGCTTGCACGGCCCGCGCGACCCGCGGTGGTCGAACCACCACGCGCACGTGCACTCCCCCTCGGCGATGCGCACCCTGCGCACGCCGCCGGAGGTGGTGACCTCGGCGAGGCCGCCGTCGAGCCGGACCGCGCCCGACCCGGCCAGCGCGCGGGCGGCGGTGAGCCGCGGGTTGAGCTGAGCCACCTGCTCCCTGTCGTAGGGCAGCTCCCGGTGGAAGTGGGACGCATCGTGCAGGTCGTAGCCGACCCGGCCGGCGGTGCCGAGCTGGGTGAGCGCGGCGCGCACGCGGCCGACCGGCAGCCCGGAGCGGTCGGCGAGCAGCCCGAGCTCGACGGCCGGCTCGAAGTTGAGCAGCATGCCGACCACGTCGGCGTCACCTGCCGCCTCGTCGGTGGACAGGTGGTCGAGGACCGCGCCCTCGCCGGAGAATCCGCGCCACGGCTGCGGCGAGACGGCCAGGGTGTAGCGCATGCCGGGCAGCTCCAGCTCCCACGCGCTCGCCTGGAAGCCGTCGCCGGCGGCCGGGGCGTAGACCCGCAGCGCCTTGGCGAACCTGAGCAGCGGTGACAGCGTGGCGAGGCGGCCGGTGCCGGACAGGCCGACCGCTCCGGGGCCGGGATCGGCGGCGAGCCGCAGGTCGCCGCCGGACGGCACGGCCCAGACGGTCGCCCCGGCCCGGCGCGGCAGCGACCGCAGGAACCGCACCGCCCGCGGCCCCTTCAGCTCGGCGCGCAGGTCGAAACCCGCCGCGATCACCTGGACCTCGGCGAAGCCGCGCAGCCAGCGGACGGGCAGCGGCACCTTCTTCTCCACCACCGCGCCGTCGAGCGTGGTGACGGTCAGCTCGTCGGGCCCGACGCCCAGGTGCAGCGGGTCACGGCCGCCGACCCGGGCCAGCGACTCGCGCAGCGGCCCGTTGACGTCGACGTTGGTGGTGCCGCGGTCGAGCACCTCACCATCGATCGCCGCCACGTCGAGCCGGGCGTAGACGCCGCCGCAGGCGGAGAACGACTCGAACCTGAGCCGGTCGCCGTCGCACGTCACGACCGGGTCGCGGGTCCAGCCGGGACGGGGCTGGTGGTAGCGGGTGAGCGCCACGTCGGCCACGGCCAGCAGGCCGGCGGCGGCCGGGGCGGCCTGGGTGAGCAGCCCGCTGAAGAACCGGGGATGGGCCGGGGCCCCGGACAACGCCGTGCCACCGGAGGTGGACAGGCCGAGCCGGCCACCGGTGAGCGTGGAGGGCCCGGCGTAGGAGTACGCCTGTACGGCTTGGGTCATGGCCGGAACACTAATGATCGACACCGACAGATCCGGCTGTTACGTAAACCTTCCGATGTGCGACACCACAGGTCAAACCACAATGTGCCTGGTGCTCACCGTCGACCTGGCCCGCGTCGCCTTCCGCCGCTTCGCCCCGCCCCTCTCCGGGCCCGCGACCGCGTGGACGAGCGACGAGCAGCCGATCGGCTTCGAGGCCACCCAGCTCGTCCCCTCGTGGACGGCGCGCACCCCGCCCGGCGGCTGGATCGAGGTGGAGCTGCGGGCCAGGACCGCGAGCGGCGCGCTCACCAAGTGGTACGTGATGGGCCGCTGGTCCGAGCACGGCGACCCGCGCACGTCCGTGGCGGGCCAGGGTGACGACGACGGCGACGTGGCGGTGGACACGTTCGTGGCGCGCCGGCCGGTGACGGCCTACCAGGTGCGGGTCACCGCGTGCGGGGCGGGCGCGCGGGTGGGGACGCTCGGCGTGATGGCCTCCGCGGTCCCGCAGCGTCCCGCCGTTCCCGCCTTCTCCGGTCCGGCCGCCGCCGTCGACCTGGCGGTGCCCCGGCACTCGCAGCACGAGCACGCCGGGCACCACCCCGAATGGGACGGCGGAGGCGCCAACTGGTGCGGCCCCGCCTCGGTGGCGATGGTCCTCGGCTTCTGGGGGCGCGGCCCCGGCGACGACGAGCTGGCCTGGGTGGGGGCGGGCGACCCGCATCCAGGGGTGGACCACGCCGCCAGGCACACCTACGACTCCAGCTACCAGGGCACCGGCAACTGGCCGTTCAACGTCGCCTACGCCGGCCGCTACGGGCTGACCGGGTTCGTGACCAGGCTCCGCTCGGCGGGGGAGCTGGAGGCGTTCGTCCGGTCAGGCATCCCGGTGATCGCGTCTCTGTCGTTCAGGGCGCACGAGCTGCCCGGGGCCGGCTACTCGACGGCCGGGGCCATCATGGTCGTCGCCGGGTTCACCGCCGAGGGCGACGTGGTGGTCAACGATCCGGCGGCGCCGGACGACGGGCAGGTGCGCAGGGTCTATCCGCGGGCGGCGTTCGAGAACGTGTGGCTCAGGGGCACCGGCAGCGGCGGCATCGTCTACGTCCTGCACCCGCCCGAGGTCCCCCTGCCCCCTTCTGACGGCAATTGGTAACCGACAACTGATGGCATTGGGTGACTTATGAGCATTAGACCGATTGATGTGGCACGCACGGATGGCGGCCCCCAGTGGGTGGAGGCCGTGGCCACGCCCGCCGGGGTGGAGGTGTGGTGGGACGAGCCGCGCCCGCACGAGGGCGGCAGGCGCTGCGTGGTGCGGCGGCTGCCCGACGGCTCACGCGCCGACGCGCTGCCGGCCGGGTGGAACGCGCGCAACCGCCTGGTCGAGTACGGCGGCCGGTCGTGGCGCCCGCTGCCCGGCGGCGGACTGGTCTTCACCAACTGGGCCGACCAGCGCCTCTACCGCCTCGACGGCGGGGAGCCGGTGGCGCTGACCCCCGAGGGCGCCTCCCGCTACGGCGACCTCTACCTGCCACCGGGACGTGACGAGGTCTGGGCGGTGCGCGAGACCGACGACGTGCGCGACCTGGTGGCGGTGCCGCTCGACGGCGGGCCGGTCCGGGTGATCGTCAAGGCCCAGCACTTCCTGATGAACCCCCGGCTCTCCCCCGGTGGCGGCCAGATCGCCTGGATCGGCTGGGACCACCCCGCCATGCCGTGGGACGGCACCCTGCTGTGCGTCGCCCCGCTCGGCGAGGACGGCGTCGCCGGGCCGTACGAGGTGGTGGCGGGCGGCCCGGAGGAGTCGGTCACCCAGGCCGAGTGGCGCGACGACGACAGCCTCTACGCGGTCGCCGACCCCACCGGCTGGTGGAACGTGCACCTCGTCCGCCGCGACGGCTCGGGCCGGCGCAACCTGACGCCGGTGGAGCTGGAGTTCGGCCACGCGCCGTGGAAGCCGGGCGCCGGCACGTTCGCGGTGGCCGGCGACCGGCTGGTCGTCGTGTACGGCACCGCCGACCACCGCCGCCTGGGCGTCCTCGACCCCGGCACCGGCGACCTGCGCGAGGTCGGCGGCGACGCGACGTACTGGGCCTCGACCGTGTCGGCCGCGGACGGCGTGGCGGCGGCGGTGTTCGCGACGCCGTACACACCGCTGGAGGTGGCGCTGGTCGACCTCGGCGACGGGACGCGCGAGACGGTGTCGGCGCCGAAGCCGCTGCCCGACCGGGAGCTGCTGCCCGACCCGGAGGCGGTGACCGTCGAGGGCGTGCACGCGCACCTCTACCCGCCGGCGGGCGTCCAGGGCCCCGCCCCGTACGTGATCTTCGTGCACGGCGGCCCGACCGGCAGCAGCCCGGTCGTGCTCGACCTGGAGATCGCCTACTTCACCAGCAGGGGCCTCGGCGTGGCCGTGGTCAACTACGGCGGCTCGACCGGCTACGGCAGGGCCTACCGTGAGCGGCTGCGCCACCAGTGGGGCGTGGTCGACGTGCAGGACTGCGCCCGGGTGGCGCGCGGGCTGGTCGAGACGGGCCGCGCCGACGCCGCCCGGATCGCGGTGCGCGGCGGCAGCGCCGGCGGCTGGACCACGGTCGCGGCGCTGGTGCACAGCGACGTCTTCGCGTGCGGCGTCGCGCACTACGCGATCACCGACCCGGAGGGCTGGGCGGCCGAGACGCACGACTTCGAGTCACGCTACCTGGACGGCCTGATCGGCCCGCTCCCCGAGACCAGGCAGCGCTACACCGACCGCTCGCCGCTGCTGCACGCGGCCCGGGCGTCCGGCCCCTGCCTCATGCTGCACGGCCTGGACGACGCGATCGTCGACGTCGGCCAGGCCGAACGGTTCGTCGCCGAGCTGGACCGCCACGGCAGGCAGTGGGCGCTGCTCACCTTCCCGGGCGAGCAGCACGGCTGGCGCAAGGAGGAGACCATCGTCGCGGCGCTGGAGGCCGAGCTGGCCTTCTACGGGCAGGTCCTCGGCTTCGAGACGCCCGAGGTGCCGCCGCTCAAGCTGAAGGGACGCGAGTGAAGAGCGTTGCCGAGATCTGCTCGGATCTGATCAGGTACGACACCACGAATCCGGGCTCGGGGGAACGCCCGGCGGCCGAGTACGTGGCCACGCTGCTGGCCGACGCCGGCCTGGACCCGGTGGTGTTCGAGTCGGCGCCGCGCCGCACGACCGTGGTGGCCAGGATCGACGGCGACTCCCCCGACGCGCTGCTCATCCACGGCCACCTCGACGTGGTGCCCGCCGACCCGTCGGAGTGGCGCACGCACCCGTTCTCCGGGGAGATCGCCGACGGCTGCGTCCACGGCAGGGGCGCGGTCGACATGAAGGGCTCGTGCGCGATGACGCTCGCCACCGTGCTCGACCTGACGGCGCGCGGCGTGCGCCCCAGGCGTGACCTGGTGCTGGCGTTCCTCGCGGACGAGGAGGCGACCGGCGACCACGGCTCGCGGCACGCGGTGGCCGAGCACCGGGAGCTGTTCGACGGCGTCACCGAGGCGATCAGCGAGTCGGGCGGGTTCAGCGTCGTCTCCGGCGACCACCGCGTCTACCCGATCGCGGTGGGCGAGCGCGGCACCGCCTGGATGAAGCTGACCGCGCACGGCGTGGCGGGGCACGGCTCCCGGCCGCCCGTGGACAACCCGGTCGCGACCCTCGCGCACGCCCTGTCGCGGATCGCCTCCCACCAGTGGCCGGTACGGCTCACGCCATCGGTCGCGGCGCTCCTGCGGAGCCTGTCGGAGATCACCGGCACGCCCGTCGACCTCGACCGGCTGGACGAGGAGGCGGCCCGGCTCGGCCCGCTGGGCGGCCTGTTCAGGGGCCAGATCCGCAACTCCGCCAACCCGACCATGCTGAACGCCGGCTACAAGGTGAACGTGGTGCCGGCCACGGCCGAGGCGCACGTCGACGGCCGCTACCTGCCGGGCCTGCAAGAGGAGTTCCTGGCCACGATCGACGAGCTGCTCGGCCCCAAGGTCACCCGGGAGTTCGTCAACCTGGAGGAGGCTCCGGCCGCTCCTTACCCGTCGTCGTTCTTCGACGAGCTGGCGGGCTCGCTCGTCGCGGAGGACCCGATGGCGCGGCCGGTGCCGTACGTGATGAGCGGCGGCACCGACGCCAAGTCGTTCGCCCGGATCGGCATCCGGGGCTACGGCTTCGCGCCGCTGATGCTCCGGCCGGACCTCGACTACTTCGGCATGTTCCACGGCAAGGACGAGCGGGTGCCGGTGGAGGGCCTGGAGTTCGGCACCCGCGTCCTCACCCGGCTGCTGACCTAGCCGCCGGCGCGGCGCAGGACCCGGCGGGCGGCCAGGCCGCCGAACGCGACGGAGGCGGTGAGCAGGATCGCGGCCTCCGTCCACTGGAAGCGCCAGAACCTGGCCGGTGGGTGGTAGTAGACGGCGAACCGGTACCCCTCAGCGAACAGGCACGCGTGCCAGGCGTCGGTGTTGCGGCCGCTGCGCCCGGTGTCGACCCGGCGCGGACAGGCCGCGGCGGCGGGGCCGGCGACCTCCGCGCCCGACGGCTCCACCCAGGCCGCGCGGACGAGCCGGGCGTCGGGGTCGTCGAGCACGACGGCGCCCGTCAGCTCGGCCCGTACGGGCTCCGCGTAGTGGTCGCTGAGCGCGAACAGCGCGAACATGGTCGCCGCCACCCCGGCCACCACCAGGGCCATCGCGGGCAGCGTGCGCCGGAACACCGCCCCGGCCAGCGTGCCCAGCGCGAACGCGTAGAGCCACCACGCCGCCGGGGCCACGCCGACCATGTTGAACACGCCGATGTTGCCGAAGGCGGAGTCGATCCCGTCGCGGAACACCGGCCGCCACAGGCTGACCATCAGCGACAGGACCAGCCCGCCGGCCACGACCGCGCCGCCCAGCACGGCCAGCTTGACCGCCAGCCAGCGCCACGGCGGCACCGACTGGGTCCAGGCCAGCCGGTGCGTGCCCCGCTCGTACTCCCGCCCGAGCAGTGGCGCCCCCCAGAAGGCGCCGATCAGCGCGGGCAGCACCAGCGGCATCCAGCCGAAGACCGAGTAGACGGCGTCGTATCGCTCCGCCAGCCCCACCGCGAGGTCGCCGCAGGCGGTCGCGGCCCCGGGGCAGCCGGGCGGCGCGTGCTCGGCCAGGTAGAGCCTCGCCTCGACGGCGGAGCCGAGCAGCAGCAGCCCCAGCGCGGCGAGGAAGGCGGCGGTGAGGAGGATCTGGGGCCGATGCTGGCGCCAGGTCAGCCAGATCATCCGCCCACCCCCGCCGGCCGGGGCAGCGCCGCCGACTCGGGGCTGCGCAGGTAGGCCATGACCAGCTCCTCCAGCCCGGGGTGGCGGCTGGTCCAGCGGGGGTCGGCCACCGGCCCGCCCCGCACGAGCAGCGTGGCCCGCCGCCCTGCGCGGCCGGCCGCGACGACGCGCGTCCCGGCCGCCACGCCGTCCGCCAGCTCGACCGGCCCGTTCAGCACCAGGTGCCCGGCCAGCAGGTCCTCGATGTCGCCGCTGACCTGGACCCGCCCGCCGTTGAGCACCACCAGCCAGTCGCAGGTGTCCACCAGGTCGGACACGACGTGGGAGGAGAGCAGCACGGTCAGCTCGCGCTCCGCCACCTCCGCCATGATCGCCCGCATGACGTCGTGCCGGGCGAGCGGGTCGAGGTTCGCCAGCGGCTCGTCCAGGACGAGCAGGCCGGGCCGCCGGGCCAGCGCCAGCGTGAGCGCGACCTGTGCCTGCTGCCCGCCGGACAGGCGCCCGACCTTGCGGCCGGGCGGGATGCCGAGGGCGGCCAGCCTGCTCGCGGCGGCCTCGCCGTCCCAGCCGGGATTCGTGCGGCGGCCGAACGCGAGCATCTCGGCGACGGTGAACCCGTCGTACAGCGGCTTGTCCTGCGCCATGAACGCCACCCGGCCGCGCGCCGTCACCGACCCAGTGGCGGGTCTGAGCAGCCCGACGACCGCGTGCATGAGGGTGGTCTTGCCCGCGCCGTTCGGGCCGACCAGCGCGGCGACCCGGCCTCGCGGAAGCGCCAGCGAGCAGTCGCGCAGCGCCCACGCGCGCCGGTGGCGGACGCCCAGCCCGGTCGTCTCCAGCACCGGGGTCACGCGACGCCCTCGGTGAACGCGTCGGCCGTCACCGCGGCGAACAGCGCCCGCACGTCCTCCTGGTCGAGCCCGGCCTCCCGGGCCTGGCCCACCCACTGCTCCAGGCCGCGTCGCAGCCGGTGGTGCTCGGCGAGCGGCGCGCCGCCGCCGATGGCCCGCCGCACGAACGTGCCCTGCCCCGGCCTGCCCTCGACCAGCCCCTCGCGCTCCAGCTCACGGTACGCCTTGAGCACGGTGTTGGGGTTGATCGCCAGGCTGGCGACGACCTCGCGCGCCGTGGGCAACTGGTCGCCCGGCCGCAGCCCGCCGAGCCGGAGCGCCTGTTTGACCTGGTGCACGAGCTGCAGGTACGTCGCCACGCCCGACGCCCGGTCCAGGTGGAACTCGATCACTTAGGAAAACACCCTTTCACTAATGCAATAGAGAAAGGGTGTTGGACGGATCCCGTCCTTGTCAAGCGGGACAGCGGGTTCGAACCAGCCGCGAACAGCCGCCAGCCCACCACTTCTGCGGTACGCTAGGTCTAGACAGACTAGACAGGAGCGCGCCTATGAGCCGCTGGCAGGTGCAGGAGGCGAAACAGCGCTTCAGTGAGGTTGTGCGACGCGCTGTCAACGAGGGGCCCCAAGTCGTCACCCGTCACGGCGAAGAGGTGGCCGTCGTCATCGACATAGCCGAATATCGCCGTCTCAAAGGCGACGCTCCCGACTTCAGAGAGTTCCTCCTCTCCGATCCCGACTGGGACGACGACATCGAGTTCCCACGCGGCCAGGACCTTCCCCGAGAGGTCGATTTCGACTGATGGGCAGCGGCTACCTTCTCGACACGAACGTGGTCTCCGAAGCACGCAAGCGGCACGGGAGCTCCGAGGTCAAGGACTGGATCGCCTCAGCTCACGGGCCCGCTCTCCATCTCAGCAGCCTGACCGTCGGCGAGATTCGCTGCGGAGTCGAGCTTCGCAGACGTCGCGACCCCGGCCAGGCGGCGATCCTGGAACGTTGGCTGCACAGCCTCCAACGGCAGTTCGGCGACCGCGTCATCCCCGTCACCTCGGAGGTCTGCGAGGAGTGGGGGCGGCTCAACGCCATCCGACCGCTCCCCACGACGGACGGCCTGATCGCCGCGACGGCCCGGGTCCACGGCTGGACCCTGGTCAGCCGGAACGTCAAGGACTTCACCGGCACGGGGGTGTCGGTCGTCAACCCGTTCGACGTGCTCGCCTGATCAGGCGAACCTCGATCAGCCGAACTTCGTCCTCGGACGGTCCTGGAGGACGCCGTCGACGTAGGTGTCGACCTTCTCGTTGTAGAAGGACACCAGGCCGGCGATCTTCTCGCTCTCGGGCAGCGGCGTGCGGTAGGACCAGGCGAGGTCCGGGTGCCCGGCGACCGACCAGTATTCGGCCGTGCCCTTGTACGGGCAGTGGGTGACGGTGTCGGTGGGTTCGAGCAGGTCGAAGCGTACGTCCGGCTTGGGCAGGTAGTAGCGGGCCGGCAGGCCCGTCTCGAACAGGATGCGCGGGCTGCGCGAGTCGGCCACCGTCACCCCGTCGACCTCGACGCGCACCTGCCGCGAACTGGGCAGGATGTCCACCCGGGTGTACGGGTCGCGCGCGTGGACGTAGACCTCCTCGTCCTCCTCGAACCAGGCGTCCATCGCGTCCCACCGGAAGCGGACGTGACCGCGGATCTCCTCCAGCGGCGAGTCGGGGTAGACCAGGGCGGCGTCGGCCGCCTCCACTCCCCCGGACGTCACCGTGTAGACCACCCCGTCGCCTCTGCTCGGCGAGTGCTCGACGGCCCCTGACGGCTTCAGCATCGACGTCTCGACGTCGGCCTGCGGGAAGTAGTAGGTGGGATAGTACGGGATCTCCCACACCAGGGACGCGTGGCTGGTGTCGGCCACCACCCGCCCTCCCAGATAGACCCTGACACGCTTGGCCGAGGGCTCGACCCGCACCCGGCCACGGCTCGCGGTATCCATACCTTCGCCAACCGGCCCGCCCGCTCCCCTATTCCGCCCGCTATGGGATACGAGCCGATCCGGGAGCCTTTGACCAGCCCGGCCCCCGAACGCTCACGCGCCCGGCATCCCGGATTGACCCGAGAACCCACTGGCCGTCATGCAAGATTGTCAGGTTCGGATCAACGCCCCGCCACCGAACCCGAGGAGATCCATGTTCCGGCGACTCGGCCTCGTCCTCCCGCCCTTGCTGACGCTGCTGGTGGTGACCGTCCCCGCCACCGCCGCGTCGAGACCCGTCGTCGTCGCCCATCGCGGGGCCTCCGCGGACGCGCCGGAGAACACACTGTCCGCCCTGGCGCTGGCGAGCCGGTTCGGCGCCGACATGGTCGAGGTCGACGTACGGGAGACCAGGGACCACGCGCTGGTGCTGATGCACGACACGACGCTGACCCGCACCACCGACGCCGAGAGCGTGTTCCCCCGCAGGGCTCCGTGGCGGGTCGCCGACTTCACGCTCGCGGAGATCCGCCGGCTCGACGCGGGCTCCTGGTTCGGCCGGGCCGGCCGGGGCCAACGGGTGCCCACGCTGCGAGAGGCGCTGCGCGCGATGAGCGGGAGCGGGCTCGGGCTGCTGCTGGAGATCAAGGAGCCGCGCCTCTACCCGGGCATCGAGGCGCGGGTGGCCGGCGAGCTGCGGCGCGCCCCCTCGTGGCCGGCCGCCGGGCGGCTGGTCGTGCAGTCGTTCGACTGGGGTTCGATGCGGAGGTTCGCCCGGCTCATGCCCAGCCCCGCCATCGGTCTCCTCGGCACTCCGTCCGCCGCCGACCTCCCCGCGCTGGCGGGCTTCGCCGGCCAGGTCAACCCGCCCTACCAGGACGTCACGCCCGAGTACGTACGGCTGGTCCACCGGCACGGCATGCGCGTCTTCGCCTGGGCGGTGGACGACCCCGGCGACATCCAGCGGATGATCTCCGGTGGCGTCGACGGCGTCATCACCAACCGGCCTGCGGTGGCGCGCTCGGTGCTCCAGGACGACGCGTCCCGCCGGGCCGCCTGACCTGCCCTCTCATCGGGATGGTCAGAGGCCGAAGGCCGCCAGGGTCGCCCAGGTGACCAGGGTGCCCACCGCCGCACCGGCCACCACCTGGGCCCAGGTGTGGTGCGCGAGCCGTACGCGGGCCCAGCACACCAGCGCCACCACGGCGGCCCCGGCGGTCGCGGTCGGCGCGGCGGGCAGCACGTGGGCCAGCACGACCACCGTGCCGGAGCAGACGGCGGCGTGGAAGGAGATCTTCCAGCGCGTCGTGATCGGCACGGTCACGGCCAGGGCGGCGAGCATCGCGGTCACCGTGGCGACCAGCAGCGTCGGCGCGCCGAGCGCGACCAGCAGCACGAGCGCGGTGAGAACCGCCGCCACCGCGGCCAGCAGCGGCCCGGTGCGGCGGGCCCGGTCGACGATGTGGTGGGAGTCGAGCCGTCCCGAGCGCACGCCGACGGCGATCACCGCGGCGGGCACCCCGCCGCACAGCGCTGAGGCCACCAGCCCCCACGCCGCTCCGGCCCAGCCCTGGGCGAGCAGTCCCACGAGGGGCGGCATGGCGATCACCAGCACCTGCGGGGCCAGCAGGTCGGTCACCCTTCTCGCCACCAGATCGGCCGTCACGTCGACCAAGATTACGGGACCGCGCCCGCCGCTCCGGTGCGGGCGGGACGGAGTGGGATATAAAGAACCGTGGCCGAGATCACCTTGACCGTTCGCAAGCTTCAGGCGTTCGCCGAGGTCGGCTACCAGGTCGCGGGCGGCGGCGGCGCGCACGGCGCGATGGCGGCGCTGCGCCGGGTGACCGCGATCGACGCCTACGAGTTCGTCGCGTTCGACCCGGCCACCGGCCGGCACCACAGCGTGGTCTCCGACGGCCACCGGCGCATCGACGGCGACGCGGCCGAGGAGTACACCGGGCTCGACGCCTACCGCCGGGCGATGGCCACACGCGCTCCGGTGGGCATGCCCGAGCCGGGCACCCAGCGCTACTTCCGCCGCCATCTCGCCCCCTACGGCTGGCGGGCGGGGCTGACGGCGCCCCTGTTCCTGGCCGAGGGCCGCTACACGGGGCTGCTGCACCTGGCGGCCCGGGAGTCCTTCCCGGAGCTGACCGGGGCGCTGGTGTCGGCGGTGTCCCCGATGCTGGCCCACGTCACCGACCTGACCCGGTGCGTGATCGATCCGGTGGGGTTGCCGGGCGGGTTCCACGCGGTGGCCTTCGACCGGCTGGGCGCCCGCCGCGACGTGCCGGGGTTCGAGGCGTCCCCGGTGCTGCGGAAGGAGCCGGCGCTGGCGGGGCTGGCCCGTGCGTTCATCGACTCGCGCGAGCTGAATCGCCACGGCCTGTGGCCCGCCGGCGACGGCCGCTGGCACGAGCTGCGCCTGCTGCGGGCCGGGGTCGGCTTCCAGGGCTCGTTGCAGGGCGCGGTGGTGGCCGAGCGGCCCTGCTCGCTCCCCTACGACCTGACCGGCCGGGAGGTGGACGTGCTGACCAGGGTCGCGGCGGGCGACTCCAACCCGCAGATCGCCGCCGCGCTGGTGCTGAGCGTCCGCACGGTGACGACCCATCTGGAGCACATCTTCGCCAAGCTGGGCTGCGACAGCCGCACCAGGCTCACCACCAAGGCCCTGGCCGAGGGCCTGTGCCGGCTCGACCTTTAGCCCGCCTCGGCCAGACCGCCTCGGCCAGACCGCCTCGGCTGAACCTCTTCGGCTAGACCGCTTCGGCGCTCCACACGGCGGGGGCGAGCAGGAGCTCGAACCAGACGGTCGTGGCGCCGTTCTCCCGGCTGAGGCCCCAGCGGTGGCTGATCGCCTCGATCAGCGGCAGTCCGCGCCCGCCGGTCGAGCGCAGTCCGGTACGGCACGCGCACGGCGGCCCGTCCGAGCCCCCGTCCAGCACCCACACCCGCACCAGGGAGCCCGAGACGTGCACCGAGACCTGGAAGAAGCCGTCCTGCCCCGACCGGGTGTGCAGGATCGCGTTGGTGGCCAGTTCGCTCAGCAGCAGCACGCAGTCGTCGTAGAGCGGATGGTCGCGGCCGAGGACGCCCGTCACCAGCTCCCTGGCTCTCGACACCTGCGAGGGGACCCCGGGGAACCGGACCAGGAGGTCTCGGGGGCCGGGCTCCGCTGCCTGTCCGACGCGCTGAAAGTCCGGCGGTGCCACGGCGACCTCCCCGATTCCGGCGACGTTATGAGACGCGCTGACGGGGTGGCGGAGATTATTGCGAAAAGGTAGGAATGCCCTTTCCAATGGTCACCTGTCCGTCCGCACCGGCGAACCGAGTAGTCTGCGATCGACGCATCGACGAGGAGGGTGCCCGCGTGAGCAGCCTGGAGGCCGTCTGGGTGCAGCCGTACGCCCGGCCGGGGGCAGCGGTCGTCACCGGGGTGTTCGACATCCTGCACGTGGGTCACGTGCGCTACCTGGGCGCGGTGGCCGCCCGTGGTCTCCCGTTGGTCATCGGTGTGGAGGACGACCCGAGGGTGCGGGCCTGGAAGGGGCCGAGCCGCCCCCTCAACCCCGCCGGCGAGCGCGCCGAGGTGCTGGCCGCGCTCCGCTTCGTGAGCGGCGTGTTCATCGTCACCGGCCCGCCCGAGGCGCACGGCCCCGAGGACTACATCGACCTGCTCTCCCCGATGGAGCCGGGCGCTCTCGCGCACACCGCGGGCGACCCGCACGCGGGCGGCCGATGCGCCGCGGCGGCCCTGCTGGGCGCCGAATGCTGGGAGATGCAGGCCATTCCCGGCCGCTCGACCACCCGCATCGTCAACGCGGCCGGCAAGGGCTGAGTGCTACCATAGATCCATGCAGCGCGCTTCCGTCACGACGACGCCGGACCCGTTCCCGGCGCGCTGATTCCATGCTTCCCGGGCGAACGCCCGGGACAGCTGGTCGTTCGCCCTTCACCGAAGGGTTCCGATGAACGACCACCCGAGCGGCCGGCTCAACGACCACCGCAGGCTCGGCCGCGAGCTGGCCATCTTCGACACCGACCCGCTGGTCGGCTCCGGGCTGCCCTACTGGCTGCCGGCCGGCGCGGCGATCCGCAAGACCATCGAGGACTACGTCCACGAGCTCGAACGCCGCAACGGCTACCAGCACGTCAACTCCCCCGTGCTGGGCAAGCGGGAGCTGTACGAGCGGTCCGGGCACTGGGCGCACTACGCCGAGGACATGTTCCCGCCCATGCGGGTGGGCGGCGAGGAGTTCGTGCTGCGGCCCAGCCTGTGCCCGCACCACGCGCTGATCTATCGCTCGCGCTCGCGCAGCCATCGTGACCTGCCGCTGCGCGTCGCCGAGCTGGGCGGCATGTACCGCTCGGAGCTGTCGGGCGTGCTGGGCGGGCTGACCCGGGTGCGGGCGATCCAGCTCAACGACGGGCACGTGTTCTGCGCGCCGGAGGACGCCGCCGCGGAGGCGTCGGCCGCGCTCGACCTGATCGAGGCCGCGCACGCCCAGCTCGGCATCGAGGCGGCCCGCTACCGGCTCTCGCTGCGCGGCGACGGCGCCAAGTTCGTCGACGATCCGGCCATGTGGGCGCGGTCGGAGGCGATCCTGCGCGACGTGCTGCGCGAGCGCGGCCGTGAGTACGACGAGGAACGCGGCGAGGGGGCCTTCTACGGCCCGAAGATCGACGTGCAGATCACCGATCCGGCGGGACGCGAGTCGACCCTGTCGACCGTCCAGGTCGATCTCTACCAGCCGGAGCGCTTCGACCTCGGCTACGCCGGCGGGCGGCGGCCGGTGATGGTGCACCGCAGCGTGGTGGGCGGCCTGGAGCGGCTGGTGGCCCATCTGATCGAGGTGCACGGCGGCGCCTTCCCCGCGTGGCTGGCGCCGGTGCAGGCGGTCGTGCTGCCCCTCTCCGACGCCGAGCTGCCGGCGGGCCGCGACGTGCTGCGCCGCTGCGTCGCCGCCGGGCTGCGGGCCGAGCTGGCCGCGCCCGACCGGGGCAGCCTGGGCGCCCGGATCAGGGCGCATCGGCTGGTGCCGTACCAGTTGGTGGTCGGGCCGCGCGAGGCGGTGAGCGGCGCGTTCTCGGTGCGGCTGCGCGGTGGCGAGCAGGCGGGTGAGGTGCCGGTCGAGGAATTGGCCCGCATATCGCGACCGGTTTACTGACCCGGGAAGTCAAAGAAAGATAACAACCCCTTCCGCATCCCGGTAAGCGGCTCGTAAAGTCCCCCCTACGCCGTGTCGGGGAGGTTTTCTTTGACGGAGCTCAGCGATCGCGCCGCAGAACTGGTTTCGGCCCACGAGCAGGAACGCCCCGCCCGGCAGCTGACCGGGCCGCTCCGGCTCGGGGTGTGGATCGTCGGCGGGCTGCTGTCGGCCTACTCGCTGATCGTGGTGTTCCGGCCCGTGGAGGCGCTGGAGCATCGGATGACGTTCCTGGCGGTGGCGCTGCCGCTGGTCTTCGTCTGCTACCGCTCGGGGTTGTCGTCCCTGTTCCACCGGCTGCCCGGGGTGCGCCGTACCGAGGACGAGTCGGGTCCGCCGGCCGGCGATCCCGGCCCCGGCGCGGCGCTCGCGATCGACTCGCCACCGGATGGCGGCGACGCCGCGATCGACTCGCCCGTGGGTGACGGCGACGCGGCACTCGCCGTCAGGGAGCGGCCGGCGCCGGGTGACGCGGAGGGCGTGCGGCCCGACCCGGGCGACGCGGAGGGTGTGCGGCCCGAGCAGGGCGACGCGGAGGGTGTGCGGCCCGAGCAGGGCGACGCGGAGGCGGCGCGCCCCGAGCTGGGCGGGCGCCGGGGAGAGCGGCCGACGGTCGCCGACTGGCTGCTGGCCGCGGCCTCGCTCGCGGTGCTCCTCTACCCGCTGCTGGCCATCGACGCGTTCCGCGACCGGGGCTCGGGGTCGGCGCTGACCGGCCTCGACGTGTTCGCCGGGCTGCTGCTGACCGTGCTGCTGCTGGAGGCGGTACGGCGCACGGTCGGCGCCGCGTTCGCCGTCATTTGCGCCATCTTTCTGGTTTATGCGTATTTCGGGGCGTATTTGCCGATTAATTGGACGATCGGCCATCGAGGCTTCGACCTCTCCCAGATCGTCTCGCAGCTTTACACGGGCACCGAGGGATTCTTCGGCGTGCCCCTCCAGGTGGCCGCCAGTTACATCATTCTTTTCACCATCTACGGCGCCGTCCTCGACTATTCGGGCGCCAGCAAGTTCTTCATCGACCTGAGCTTCGCCGCCTTCCGCAAGTCCCGCGCCGCCCCCGGCCGCACGGTCACCACGGCCGGATTCCTGCTCGGCACCGTCTCCGGCTCGGGCGTCGCCACCACCGTCAGCCTGGGCAGCGTCGCGTGGCCGGTGCTGAGGCGGGCCGGCTATCCCAAGGAGCCCGCGGGCGGCATCCTGGCCGCCGGCGGCATCGGCGCCATCCTGTCGCCGCCCACGCTGGGCGCGGCGGCGTTCATCATCGCCGAATATCTCAGGGTGAGCTACCTCGAGGTGCTCATCTACGCCACGATCCCCACGATCCTCTACTACCTGGGCATCTTCCTGGCCATCGAGATCGACTCCCGGCGCTTCAACACCCAAGCCGTGCGGGTCGACTCCCCTCGGGCGGGCAGGCTGCTGCTGCGCTTCGGCTACCACTTCAGCTCGCTCATCCTCATCATCGTGCTGATGGCGCTCGACCGGTCGGCCTTCCAGTCGGTGGTGATCGCCACCTTCATCGCGTTCGCGCTCTCCTTCCTCGACCCGGCCCACCGCATGGGGCCCCGGCGCGTCGGGCAGGCGCTGGCCAAGGGCACGCTGGAGGTGCTGCCGGTGACCGCCGTGTGCGCGGCGGCTGGGATCATCGTCGGCGTCATCACCCAGACCGGGCTCGGGCTCAACCTCAGCGCGATCATCGTGGACGTCGCCGCGGGCAACCTCATCCTGACCACCGTCATGTCGGGCATCGCGGTCATGCTGCTGGGCCTGGCCGTGCCGGTGACCGCGAGCTTCATCATCGCCGCGGTCATCATCGGACCGGCGCTGACCACGCTCGGCGTCGCGCCCGCCGAGGCGTACATGTTCGTGTTCTACTACGCGGTGCTGTCGGAGGTCAGCCCGCCGACCGCGCTGTCGGCGGTGGCGGCGGCCGCCATCACCGGCGGCAACACCTACAAGACGATGATGATGACCTGGCGCTACACGCTGCCCGCCTTCCTGGTGCCGTTCGCGTTCGTGCTCACCCCCAACGGCCAGGCGCTGCTCGGGCAGGGGCCGTTCGGCACCGTGCTGCTGATGACCGCGGTGTCGGCCGTGGCCGTGGCGGCGCTGGCGATGGCCACCGGCGGGCTGAGCGGCTGGCCGGAACGCGTGCTCGCGGCCGTCGCCGCCGTGCTGCTGCTCTTCCTCGAACCTGTCCCCATCGTCGCGGGCCTGGGCGTGCTGGCCGTCGCGGCAGCCGTACACCTCATCAGAAGAAGGAGAGACCCAGCGTGAAGCGGATCATTGCGGTGTTCGCCGCGAGTGTGCTGGCCGCCGGGGCGGCGGGCTGCGGCGGTGGAGCGGGAGGCGGCTCGGGCAACCGGCTGTCGATCGCGACCGGTGGCACGACCGGCGTCTACTACGTCTACGGCGGCGGCCTGGCCAAGCAGCTGACCGCCAACATCGCCAACACCCAGGCCACGGCCTCCGTCACGTCGGCCTCGATCGAGAACATCAAGCTGCTGGCCACCGGCAAGGCCGACATCGGGTTCTCGCAGACCGACACGGCGGCCGACGCTGTCGGCGGCACCGGCTCCTTCACCGCGAAGCAGCCGGTCAAGGCCATCGCCCGGATCTACGACAACTACGCGCACGTGGTCGTCGCGCCCGGCGTCGAGGCGGCCAAGGTGGCCGACCTCAAGGGCAAGAAGGTCTCGCTCGGCCCGCCCAACTCCGGCACCCAGGTCGTGGCCCGGCGCATGCTGGAGGCCGCCGGGCTCAACCCCGACACCGACATCTCCAAGCAGCAGTTGTCCATCAACGAGTCGGTGCAGGCGGTCAAGGACGGCACCATCGACGCGTTCTTCTGGGTCGGCGGCCTGCCCACGGCCGGCGTGGTCGACCTGGCCACGAGCAAGCCCGACATGAAGATGCTCGACACCGCCGACGCCCTCGCCGGCATGCAGGCGAAGTACGGCAAGCAGTACGTCGGGCTCGACGTCGACCTGTCGGTGTACAAACTGTCGGGCACCATCAAGACGGTCGGCGTGGCCAACGTGCTGCTGGTGCCGGACACGATGAACGAGCAGCTCGCCTACGACATCACCAGGACGCTGTTCGAGAAGAAGACCGAGCTGACGGCGGTGCACCCGGAGGCCGCCAAGCTCGACCCGGCGCTCGGCCGGCAGGTCGAGCCGGTCGCGCTGCACCCGGGCGCGGCCCGCTACTTCAAGGAGAAGGGCTGACCAGGCTGCTCCTGGCGCTCGCCGCCCTGCTGGCGTCCGGCTCCGCCTCGGGAGCCGGGCTTCCGGCGGTCCACGGGCTGGTCCTGCCCGAGCCGGGGGTCTTCGCGCTGGCCTACGTGCATTCGGTCTACCGCGCGCCCTCGGCCGAGCTGTTCACGGTCCGGGGGCGCCGCTTCACCATGCGGGCCGTCGTCTCCGCCAGCGGCGGCGTGCTCGACTACTACGCACTGGACGGCGTGCGCAGCCGCCTGCCCGGCGGCGGGTGGATGCTCCGGCTGGCCACGCCCGCCACGTACGACGAGCTGCCGCTGATCGCCACGCCGATCGGGCGCAGGACCCTGGTCGCGGGCGGCCGCTGCCTGCCCCTCTACCCCGCCTCGGGCGCCAGGCAGGTGCGGCTGGCGGTCGCGCTCACCGCGACCGGCCGGGGCGGGCCGTGCCCGCCGCCCTACAACCAGTCCCTCTTCTTGAACGCCATGTAGAGCGCGACGGAGCTGACGGCCACCAGGGCGGAGGACAACCAGAAGCCCCACGGCTGGCCCTCGCCCGGGTAGGGCACGTTCATCCCGTAGAAGCCGGTGATGGCGGTGGGCACGGCGATCACCGCCGCCCAGCCGGTGAGACGCTTCATGATCTCGTTGAGCCGGAAGCCCTGCTGGGCCAGCCGGGTCTCGCGCAGGTTGGCCATCAGGTCGCGCAGCGAGTCGATCCACTGGTCTACCCGGAGCGTGTGGTCGTACACGTCGTGGAAGTAGGGCATCATCTCCGGGGCCACCAGCAGGTCGTGCTCGCGGCGCAGCAGGGTGCCGACCACCTCCCGCATGGGCAGGGCGATCTTGCGGAACATGGCGGCGTTCCTGCGCAGCGTGTAGACGGTGCGCTGGAGCTCGCGGGCGCCGACCCGGCTCGCCTCCTCGAAGAGCGACTCCTCCAGGTCGTCGACCTGGCCGTCGAGGCTCTCGACGAAGTCGAGGTGGCTGTCGACCACGTGGTCGAGCAGGCCGTGCAGCAGGTAGGCCACGCCGTGACCGGCGAGCCGGCGGGAGGCGTCCCAGCGCCTGACCACCTCGTCGATGTCGAACCCGGCGTTCTCACGGATCGTGACCAGCGCGTTGGCGGTGACGAAGACGTCGACCTCGACCGGGGCGAGCCGGTCTCCGTCCAGATGGATGCCGTAGACCGTGATGAACAGATGGTTGTCGTAGATGTCCACCTTGGGGCGCTGGCGCTCGGACACCACGTCCTCGACGGCCAGCTCGTGCAGGCCGAGCTCCTCCCCCAGCGCGCCGAGCTCCTCGGGCGTCGGACAGCACAGGTCGAACCAGACCGTACTGTCCGGATCGCTGACATAGTCGGAGACCTCCTCGATCGGGAAGCCTTCCTTCTCGAGGACGCCGTGGCGATACAGCCGGGTGTACACCTAGACGAGTCTCGCAAACGTGGAGGCATTGCGCACGGCCGCGCCGCCGGGATCGTTGTTGAAGTAGACGAGGGCGTCCCGCCAACCGGCGTCCTTGATCCGGCCGGCCCACGTCTTCAGCGCCTCGTCGCCGTAGGAGGGGTGGGGATGGGCGCGCCCCTCGTGGAAGCGCAGGTAGCCCCAGGAGGCGGTGCGCCACAGCGGCGCCACCGGACGGCCGAGGCGGTCCGCCCAGCACAGCGCGGCCCCTCGGGCCTGCAGCACGTCACGCACCTCGTCGCTCCACCACGAGTCGTGCCGGCACTCGACGGCCACCCGCACGTCGCCCGGGAAGCAGGCCAGGCACCGGTCGAGCCGCCCGGGGTCGGCCTTGAGCGTGGGCGGCAACTGCAGCAGGATCGGCCCGAGCTTGTCCTTCAGCCGGGAGGCCGCCGCCATCAGGTGCTCCACCGGCTCCTCGGGGTCGGTCAGCCGCTTGATATGGGTGATGTACCTGCTGGCCTTGACCGCGATCACGAACCCGTCGGGGGTCTCGTCGCGCCACTTGGCGAACGTGTGCGGCGTCGGCAGCCGGTAGAAGGCGTTGTCGACCTCCACGGTGGGGAACGTCCCGGCGTAGGTGCGCAGCCACAGCCGCTGCGGGACGCCCTCGGGGTACAGGACGCCGCGCCAGTCCTTGTACTGCCACCCGCAGGTGCCCACCAGCGTCGCCATACCCTGCGACTACCCATGAGACCGGCGGCTACCCGTGAGGCGGCCACCCCGCGAGACCGCGCGCGGCCACCCGGGAGACCGGCGGCCACCCACCTCCGGGTGCACTACTGTCACCCTTCGTGGCACGGAGAAGGGGTCTCAATGGGTGGTGATCACGGGCATGGCGCCGGCCTGCCCGGTTCGCGGCGCGCGGTCGTGGCGACGCTCGCCGTACTGGTGCCGGTGGCGGCCCTGACGCTGGCGATGCTCGTGTGGCTCTGGCCCTCCGGCCAGCCCGCCCGGGAGCCCGCCGCCGGAGTCGAGCGCCTCACCGGGACGATCACGGCCGTGCTTCTCAAACCGTGCCCCGAGCAGTCGGCGGGCGCGCCCCGCTCCGACCCGGCCACCTGCGGCAACGCCACCGTCAGGATGCGCGAAGGGCCCGACCTCGGGCGTGAGCTGACGCTGCGGCTGCCGACCGGGCCGGGCGCCCAGCGGTTCGCCGCCGGCGACGACGTGGTGCTCATCAGCGTCCAGGACGGCGAGTCGGGCGAGTCCGGCTACCAGATCTCCGACCACGACCGGTCGACGCCGCTGTGGCTGTTCGGGCTGGCCTTCGCGCTGGCGGTGATCGCCTTCGGCCGCTGGCGCGGGGTCACGGCGCTCGCCGGCCTGGCGATCACGTTCGTGCTGCTGCTCACGTTCGTCATTCCCGGCATCCTCGGCGGCGAGCCGCCCATGCTGGTGGCCATCGTGGGCGCGGCGGCGATCATGCTGACCGTCCTCTACCTGACACACGGCTTCACGCTGACCACCTCGATGGCCGTGCTCGGCACGCTCGCCAGCCTCACGCTCACCGGACTGCTGTCCTACGCCGCCATCGGGTTCGCCCGGCTCAGCGGCATCACCGACGACAGCTCGTTCACGCTGGACCTCAGCCTGTCCATCGACACCCAGGGGCTGCTGCTGGCCAGCATCATCATCGGCGCGCTGGGCGTGCTGGACGACGTCACGGTCACGCAGGCGGTCACGGTCGGCGAGCTGGCCGCGGCCAACCCCTCCTACCGGTTCCGCCGCCTCTACCGGGCCGGCAGCCGGGTCGGCCGGGCGCACATCGCCTCGGTGATCAACACGATCATCCTGGCGTACGCGGGGGCGTCGCTGCCCCTGCTGCTGCTCTTCAGCGTCGGCGAGCAGCCGCTGGGCGAGGTGCTGACCACTCCGGTCATCGCCCAGGAGATCGTCCGCAGCGTGGTGGGCACGCTGGGCCTGATCTCGGCGGTGCCGATCACCACGGCCCTGGCGGCGCTGGTGGCGACGCGGCGCGACCCGGAGAAGGCGCCCCGCCGGCCCGGCGCCCACGGCGGTCAGCCGGCCTCGGCGCTGCCGCCGACCCGCAGCTTGCGGCGGGCGCGCTCATAGAACGTGGTGCCGAGCCGCACCACCCGGGCCGCGCCCGGCAGGGCGGCGACCGTGATGCGGTCACCCGGACCCAGGTGCCCCAGGACGGCGCCGTCGACCTCGACGGCCAGCCGCCCGCTGCTGGGCAGCAGTTCGAGCTCCACCTGCTCGTCGGCGGGCAGCACCAGGGCCCGGTTGAAAGCCGAGTGGGCGGCGGCCGGGACGACCAGCACGGCCTCCACACGAGGGGAGACGATCGGCCCGCCGGCCGAGAAGCTGTAGGCGGTGGAGCCGGTGGAGGTGGCCACGATCACCGCGTCGGCGGCGTATCTGACGAACGGGTCGCCGCCCGGCGCGACGGAGACGACGGTCAGCCCCTCGCCGGGGATGCGGGCCAGCGCGATGTCGTTGAACGCGATCACCTGGCGGCCCTCGCGGAGCGTGGTGCGCACCGCCATGCGCGGCTCGACGGTGTAGTCGTCGGCGTCGATGGCCGTCAGGGTCGCGGGCAGGTCGCGGACGTCGATCTCGGCCAGGAAGCCGAGCCGCCCGAGGTTGACGCCGAGCACCGGCGTGGGCCGTCCGGCGATCAGCCGCATCGTGCGCAGCATGGTGCCGTCGCCGCCGAGACTCACCACCAGATCTGCCCGCTCGGCGAGCGTGGCGGCATCGACGCCCACGGCGCTGCAGTCGATGCGGCCCACCTCCTGGGGCAGCCCGAGCACGGTGACGCCTCTCTCGCCGGCCCAGCCCACGATGGTGTCGATCGCCTCCGCCGAGTCGCGCTCCGGGTGGAGCACCAGCCCGACCGTCCCGACCATCCCCATGAGGACCACCCTACGGGGGCTCCTGCCAGGCCCTTCGCCGGAACTCTCCCGTTGCTGGGGTTTTCCGCAGGAAACTACAACAGAACGTGTCGTCCCCCAGCGAAGGAGAGGAATGTCGGGCTTGAAACGGCAACGACACTCGAGGTCCGCGAGCGACACGGATGAGACGCCGGCCGACGGGGAGGCAGCCCCCCGGGGCGTGCGTCACTCGTTCCGCGCCTTCCGGCAGCGGGACTTCACCATCTTCTGGTGTGGCGCCCTGGTCTCCAACACCGGGAGCTGGCTGAGCAACCTGGCAGTGCCGTACGTGCTCTACCAGATCACCGAGAGCGCCCTGTGGGTCGCCCTGGTGAGCGTCGCGCAGTTCCTGCCCGGCATCTTCCTGGCCCCGGCGGGCGGGTCGATCGCCGACCGTCGCAACCGCAAGCGGGTGCTGCTGTTCACGCAGTCCGGGATGGCCCTTTCGGCGCTGCTGCTGTGGGCGTGCTGGACCTCGGGGTGGCACCAGCCGGTCGTCCTGCTCCTGCTGGTCGGCGTCGGCGGCGTCTTCGCGGGCATCAACCTGCCGAGCTGGCAGTCGTTCGTCAGCGACCTGGTCCCTCGCGGCGACCTGCACTCGGCGGTGACGCTGAACTCCCTGCAGTTCAACGCCGCCCGCTCGATCGGCCCGGCGCTCGCCGGGCTGCTGCTCGCCGTGCTGGGGCCGTCGTGGACGTTCCTGCTGAACGCCGTGTCGTTCCTGTTCGTGCTCGGCGCGCTGACGCTGATCCGGACCACGCCGGCCCGGCCCGCGTACCCCGCGTCGGGGGGCGTCATCCGCCGGTTCCTCGCCGCCCTCGGCTACATCCGCCGCCGGCCGGGGCTGGTCATGGCGCTGGTGGTCTCCGTCCTGGTGGGCGTGCTGGGCAACCCGATCTTCCAGTTCACCGTGGTGTTCGCGGAGAGCGTCTTCGCGGTGGGGCCGGTCGGGCTGGGCATTCTCAACGCCGCGTTCGGGCTCGGCGCGGTCATCGCGGCACCCCTCGTCTCGGGCTGGAACCACCAGGTGAGCCTTGGCCAGGTGGTGCGCTGGGGCCTGCTGATCTACGGCCTCGGCATCGTGGCCTTCGGCGTCGCTCCCGGTTACGTGTTCGGCGTGATCGCGCTGGTGGTGGTCGGCGGGTGCTTCCTGGCGGTCGTCTCGGCGGTGAACACCTCGATGCAGGTCATCGTGGCCGACCACATGCGCGGCCGGGTGATGGCCTGCCGGATCATGTGCTACACGGCGTCCTTCCCGATCGGGGGGCTGGTCCAGGGGTTCGTCTCGGACCGGCTCGGCCCGCGCACGGCGGTCTGCTGGGCCGGGGCGCTGATGCTCGTGGCGGCCGTGCTGCTGATGCGCTGGCGGGGTGAGACCCGGCTGGCCCGTCTCGACGACCCGCACGACGACGCCCGTCTCGTCCCGGTGACGTCCTGAGTCCTTGGGGTCCGTGCGCCCCTCTGGGACGAGGAGTGCCGGCGACTCCCGTGGGACGGGCGTTGACGATGGTGGCGCTGGGCCCGGCCCGTCTTCGGCGGCCGGCCTGGCAAACCCGCGACCTCCCAGAATGTACGAATTCCGGGAGGTCGCCGGGGCCCCCTGGGGCATCGAGCGGCCGTTGCCCAGGAAATCGTTCCGCCCGGGCGACGTCGTCACGACCTTGGGGCTCCAGGTGCCCTTTCCCTCCATTTACCGTGTCGCTGGCGCACCATTGATGGCACTCGGGAATCCGCGAGAACTCCCCGAATCAGGAGAACGCATTCCCGGCTCGGCATCAGTCGGCCGTCCTCGGCCCGCAAGGCCGCTGCCACCAGGGATATCCGACAATTCACTTTCAGGTGGAGAGGGGCCGGAAATAAGGCTTTGCCGCTCTCCGGAAGACCGCCGCCAGGCGCCGTGCTTACTCTGAGAAATGTTCAGCGCGCCGCATCGGCGCATCCCGGGAAAACCGATTCCGACGCTCACCCGATCCCATGCATCTGGGACTCGACAACATTCAGGGAGTGATCTCTGGTGCTCAAGCGTCTGCTCATCACCGCCACGATGGCGGGATCCACGATCGTCGCAGGAACCTTCGCGGCCATGCCGTCCAGCGCCTCCAGTTCGACCACCACGTACGCGACCGTCAGCCAGCAGGCCTCGATCACGCCGCAGAGCTCGGCTCGCAGGTGCGAGTGGCGGTGGCGCAACGGCAGAAGGTGCTACTACTGCCGCTCCCACGGTGAGTGGCGGCGCCAGTGGTGCCGCAACGGCGGCGGCGGCAGCGGCAACCGCAACGAGAACATGAACCGGAACGAGAACCTCAACCGGAACGAAAACCTCAACCGGAACCAGAACCTGAACCGGAACGAGAACATCAACCGCAACGAGAACATCAACCGCAACCAGTGACCTCACCGGGCCCTGACGAGGCCCTGCGATGACGGTCGCCCCGCGAGGCATCCCCTCGCGGGGCGACCGCCCATTCAGGCCCGGACGCCGCCCGAGCCCGTACCTCACCTGGGCCGGCCGGACCCGTCAGCGGTCGTGGCGCAGTCCGTCCACGAGCGGGTTCGTGTGCAGGTAGAGATCACGCAACAGGCAGACCTCGGACAGGTGGTGGATCAGCTCGCGGTGGATGTGCAGCACCAGATCGGCCATGGGCAGCTCAGGAAAGGGCTCCTTGGCGCCGACCGGGACCCGCAGCCCTGTCTCGCCGAGACCGCGCACCCCGGCCAGCCAACCGTCGAGCTGGGCTTCGAGCTGGTCGAGCGCGGTGGCCGCGCTGCCGGCGTACTCCCAGGTCTCGTACGACGCCGCCGGCGCGCCGAAGTGCGCCGCGTTGCGCGCGGCGAGCACGCCGACGATGACGTGACCGAGTCGCCAGGCGATCGTGCTGAAGGCCGTGGGGACCGGCTCGGGGAAGGCGTAGTCCATGGTGAAGTCCCCGGCGCCGGCCTGCACGGGCGCCTTCGAACTGCCGCGCGGCCGCACGCTCCAGGCGTCCGGCACCGGCGACCAGAAATACTCGTCGTCGGTGAGGCCGTCCAGCCGGCCTCGGAGCTGATGGTTCCAATGGAACTCCCACTGCTCGCGCAGCGTCCGGTTCCAATCGAGCTCGTCTGCGTTCATGGAGGCACCCTGGCACCCCTGGCGGACAGCATCAGTCCGCTATGGATGGCGACATGGACGGGCGAGCGGTGCCGAACAAGCGCCGGCACCGTTGTAGGGGTCGGGCAGGCCGCACTCAGCCACGAGCTGCTTCCTGGTCTCGTGGAGCATGCGAGGCGCGTATGCGGACGCGGGTCTTGTAGCAGCGGGAGCAGGCTTGGGTGGCGATGTGGCCGATCTGCTCGACGGTCTCCCAGCGGTGGCGGAGGTGCATCAGAACCTCCACCGGCCGTTGAGGAATCGGGTCTCGCGGGTCATCGGGTGTCCTCTCGCGTCTTGCGGGTGATGGGCTGGGTTCGGCTGTTCGGAATCGTTCCGAGCCGTTCCGAGTCGTTCCAATGCCGTTCCGAGGCGACGGCCGGGCGGGGCATTGGTTCGGCCGCGCTCGGGTCCGGCAGCTCGTCCTCATGGCCTTGCGCTGCAACCGGATGACGGCGATGACCGGGGCGAGCGCGGCGCGCATGTGCTGCGCCCAGTCCAGGTGCGCCCGTACGCGGTCGCGGATCGCCTCGGCCCCGGCCGCCGAGATGACCCTCACGTCCTACGGCGCGCGCGTGGCGGCCTCGCGGGTGCGAGTGGCGGTGGCGCAACGGCAGGCGGTGCTACTACTGCCGTCACCACGGTGAGTGGCGGCGTCAGTGGTGCAACGACCGCGACGGCCGCGGCAACGACAACATGAACCGGAACTGACCTCATCCGGCCGGACGGTCCCGCGATGACGGTCGCCCCGCGAGGCATCTCCTCGCGGGGCGACCTGCCCCCTCGCGTCGCCCGCACCCCGCTTTCGAGCAGGATCGGCCAGCCCTCGTGACGCATTCAGCGGTAGGCTACGGGTGATCCGATCAGCTTGTTGATCATGGATTTTGCAGCGAACCTCCGGGGTCTTCCGCACAACCGAAGGTTCACTGCAAAACGACCCTTGACCGGCCTCACCGTTGGGCGTGTGACCTGCGCCTTTACTCTGGGGTCTTCATCGCCCCTACGAGGGGTCGCAACTACAGGTAGGCGACGCCGATGCCGCGCGGGATGCCGGGTCTTCATCGCCCCTACGAGGGGTCGCAACCCGTGGTGGACGCGGTAGCCCAGGTACGACGGGTGCAGGTCTTCATCGCCCCTACGAGGGGTCGCAACCCGGGCGGTTTGAGCTTGGGCAGCTTGCCGTCCAGTCTTCATCGCCCCTACGAGGGGTCGCAACCTGCTGCCGTGGCTGCTGGACGACCTCGGCGGCGTCTTCATCGCCCCTACGAGGGGTCGCAACCGCTCGCCGAGCGGGCCTCCATGCGGCGAGCCCACGTCTTCATCGCCCCTACGAGGGGTCGCAACCTGGCGCGGCGGGCGAGGGTGCGTTGGGTTCCGTAGTCTTCATCGCCCCTACGAGGGGTCGCAACCTGTCGTGGAGGCGGTAGGTGAAGGCGATCATGGGGGGGTCTTCATCGCCCCTACGAGGGGTCGCAACCGTCATCACCAGGCGGGCAGGATGACCGCGACCGAGGTCTTCATCGCCCCTACGAGGGGTCGCAACACCGGAATCACAACGTCGAACGGGACCACCAGGATGTCTTCATCGCCCCTACGAGGGGTCGCAACCGGCGGCCGGCCCCCCTTGCGGGGGCCGGCCGTTTTGCGTCTTCATCGCCCCTACGAGGGGTCGCAACACGAGCTTCCGCCCGCCCTTGCGGTAGCGGTCCACGGTCTTCATCGCCCCTACGAGGGGTCGCAACATCAGCCGCAAAACCGCATCGGCACGCGTGTGCATGCGTCTTCATCGCCCCTACGAGGGGTCGCAACCGCGCCCTGGTCCGTCATCCAGGAAGTCTCACTCATGTCTTCATCGCCCCTACGAGGGGTCGCAACCGGCGCCCAAACTGCGGGCGCCGCGCAAGCCCCTCGGTCTTCATCGCCCCTACGAGGGGTCGCAACCGGATGACACAGCCTCGCCACGATCCCGGCTATTCCGACGTCTTCATCGCCCCTACGAGGGGTCGCAACACGCGGTCACGGTGACCCTGCACGCCGATGACGTGGCGGTCTTCATCGCCCCTACGAGGGGTCGCAACACGACGACACCCAGGTACGCAATGACGTCACGGTGTGTCTTCATCGCCCCTACGAGGGGTCGCAACATCCACCTCGCGCCGCACGCCTCACCACGCCGCAGAGTCTTCATCGCCCCTACGAGGGGTCGCAACACGAAGCGCGCCCCCTACTTGAGCACGCAGATCTGAGTCTTCATCGCCCCTACGAGGGGTCGCAACACCACCTCGACACCCTCATCGAGGGCAGCGTCTCGTCTTCATCGCCCCTACGAGGGGTCGCAACCTCACGTGACGCTGGATGGACATCGGCGCTATGAGGTCTTCATCGCCCCTACGAGGGGTCGCAACCTCACGTGACGCTGGATGGACATCGGCGCTATGCGGTCTTCATCGCCCCTACGAGGGGTCGCAACACGCCGAGTGTGAGCCGTCCCCCGGGACGTTCTGGAGTCTTCATCGCCCCTACGAGGGGTCGCAACTCCCACCGGTCGCGGAGGGTGTCGAACTCGTCGTCCGGTCTTCATCGCCCCTACGAGGGGTCGCAACCGGAACGTGGCGCCGCACCCGCGATCACAAGTCATCGTCTTCATCGCCCCTACGAGGGGTCGCAACACGGACCAGATGACCGCTTCCATGGGCTTATACATGTCTTCATCGCCCCTACGAGGGGTCGCAACGCCGCGAGCAGGCCCACGTCGGGGCCTGCTGACGAGTCTTCATCGCCCCTACGAGGGGTCGCAACCGGGGTCCCGCACGCCTTGCACTCCTGGCGCCGCCAGAGTCTTCATCGCCCCTACGAGGGGTCGCAACAAGCTCATGACCCTCCCGTCCGTACCATCGTGGGTGTCTTCATCGCCCCTACGAGGGGTCGCAACCTCCACGAGCGGCTGCCGGTGATGAGGATGCGGGTCTTCATCGCCCCTACGAGGGGTCGCAACCTGCCGTTCAGGTGCTCGGCGATCCTCTCCGGGATGAGTCCTCATGCCCCTACGAGGGGTCGCAACGCGTATGAGGCCGCCTACGACATGGCCATGACGGGGCGGTCCTCATCGCCCCTACGAGGGGTCAAAACTCGGGGCTGTCGCCGTGGCTCACCTTGACGTAGAGGTCCTTATTGCCCCCTCCACCAGGGGTTACAACAATCCGGATCGCTCTGCGGGGACCGACCGTGCGGTCCCCGCAGAGCGTGATGGTTACTGCGAGCGATGGGGAGTCGTACGGCACTGGGAAGCGACCCAGTCCAGGTCCGCGAGGGCGACCAGGTGGATGAGGTGTCGGGCGAAGCGGTCGGCGGCCGTGGGGGTGATCCCGTATTCGTTCGTGATCCAGTGGACGAGCTCGGCGCCGTTCGGGGGCGCGTCAGCGCAGATCCGGGCAAGCAACGGCCGGTAGCGTGCCGTCGCGGTGCGCACGCCGGCATCGCCTGCCAGCAGCTGACCCACCGTACGCCGTGCCGCATCCTTCTCTTCCTGGTCAAGGAGCAGTTCCTCCGGAGACTGCGCCAGTGAAGTCGATGCGGGCGGGAGCTCCTGTCCGAGGTACCCCGTCACGTTGGCCCGGTAGAAGGCAGGGCGGAGTGTACGGAGACCGTCCAGGGCTTCGCGCAGGATGCGCCGTGCCGGAAGCAGGTCCACGCCTAGGGAGTTGAGCAGGACGAGCGGGATGTCGTAGGGGTCCACTGCCCCGTGCCGCAGCCGGGTGACCGCGTCCAGCAGGAGCTGGAACGCGACCCTGTCCGCGCGGAGCGGCTTCGCCCAGGTGGAGTCGCGGAGGTCGCGGTCGGGCTTGGCCGAGGCTCCCCGCCGGGTGGCATCTGCTCGGCGTACTTGGGCTTCGAGGTTGCGCAAGGGGTGGTGGACGAGCTGGGCACGGGCCGCGCGCAGGCCAGGCGGCTCCCCCTCGGTGGGACGCTGCCTGATCTGGCGTGCTTTACGGGTGAGGATCTCGTGAGCGGCTTCGGGCGACGTCAGCCACCGGATGGCCGCTTCCATCTCGCGTACGGTCTCGCCCGTCCGTGTGCAGGGTGGTCCCCCTGCCAGGGCCTTGCGGAACCTTGCGTACCCGCGGAGGAGAAGGTCGGCGATCACGTCTTCACATCCGTCGCACCAGCGGGTCCTACTGACTCCGGCGCACGCTCTCCCGTTGTGCCGGGCACGGCGCAGCGGTCCTCGCGCGGCTTCTCGGAGCGCGGGCGAGATCAGTGAGCAGTACGCGTGGAAGGCGATGTGCTCGTGCGAGGAAACGACGACTGCGAGGTTCATGGATTTGCCCCTCCGAGGCATGACAGGAGAACGCGCCCGATAGCGCGATATCGACCTCGGAGTTCGAGGCCCTCAGAGGGAGTGGTCCGAAACCACTCAAGCTCGCAGGCACGCAGCCGTTGAACGGGACCAGGCTGCCAAGACGTCAAGCCAAGGTCAAGCGCTTTGCCGATATATCCCTTCAAGGCGATTGATCACCGTTTTGTGCGCCGAAACGAGCGCACCGTCCAGCCCCCCGAACTCGCGCGCGGCGCGGACCAGCGTCTCGCGCACGTCGGTCGCGGTGGGAGAGGAAGGGCGACGGATCCGGTCTTGCCGATCCAGCGCATGCCCCTGGAGTGACTCGTTCGCGAGCTTCGCCAGCTGCCTCAGTGCGGGCTGAGCTGCGCACATCTCCTTCCACACCGTCCACGGGAACAAGGCCGGCCGCAGGGCCTCCAGCGCGATGTAGGCCACCGGCACGTGGTGCCGTCGTTCGCTGACCACCTGGGCGAGAAGCGTCAGACGCCTGCTCGCCGCGGACCGTCGCTCGGCCGGTGTCCAAGGGTCGGGGGCGGCACCGAGCAGATCCTGTTCCAGCTCCGCGAGGGCGGGCAACACGGTGCGCAATGTCTCCGAGCCCCGTCCGGCAAGGCGGCGTGCCGTCCGCATGTCCAGCCTCTTCACGGCGTTCACCGCCAGGTGTGCCAGCATGCGATCCGCCCCCAGACGCGCGAGCACCCGCTGGCCGCCGCGCAGCTCCGATGGTACGCCCGCCTTCCGCACCAGCTCCGCCACCCATAGGGGACAGGCCGCGGTCAGGGACCATTCCACGCCTGCCGCGATCATGCCGTAGTTCGTGAGGGGCGGTCCGGGATTGAGGACGATCATGATTTCGTCGACGTCGCGGAGGCTGCCTGATCCGAGTTTGCCGGTCGGAGCCGCCTCGGCCGCCAGCTCGGCGAGGATAGCGTCCCTGGCTCCCGTGAAGTCGGCGGGAACGGGCGCGATCACCCGCACATCCGCGCCGCTTTCCGTGGCTGCCCATCGTGCCAGCGCGTGCGCCCGCTCCTGAGTTTCGACACTGGCCAGCAGCCGCAGCCTCACGACACCTCGACGCGGCAGCATCTCGCGTCTGCCGCGCAGTTCGGTGAGCACGGTTCGCAGAGCGAGCCGATCCTCGGCCTCCCTTCCGTCATGCTCCAGCCCGACGACGAGCAAGCCCAGGACGTCTCCGCTGCCGAGGACAGGCCAACCGGTGTGCCCGGTGCTGGAGACCAGTCTCACTCCCTGGTCATCCTTCGCCTCCCACCGGTCGGCGGCCTGCAGCAAGGTCGGGGGCAGCGGTCCGGACGCCAGGCGCTCAGGCCGGAGGTGCGCCCGATGAGTGGACGCGGCGGTGTAGAGGCGCGTCAGCGCGTCATCTTTGATCATCGCGGCGCACCCGCTGGTGGTGTCTGACCACGACGCGCGGGCGACCACGCGGATGTGCCCGGCGGCCCCACCTTCCCCGTCCGCCCGGTCACCGAGCAGGTCGATCAACCGCCCGATCTGGTCGCGTGCGTGTCTGGGGAGCCTGTCCTGCTCTTTCCTGAACAGACTACGGAGGGATTGGGTGAACCAAGCGCGGAGCAGCCCGTAGTCGGCGGCCTCCCCTCGTCCGATCCGTTCGAACAGGGCCGCCTGCGCGGTCGGCCACTTCTCGGTGAACTTGCCGAGCTGCCCGTCGGTGAGGCCGTGCCGTTCGGCAGGGCTGGAGCGTTCCCTTACGGTGGCGGCGAAGCCGGTGTCTCCGGCCTGCCGGGCCGCGAGGAGCTCCCAGATGATCCGGTTGGCCGGATCGGCCTCGGCGAGAGCGTCCCAGAACCGATGGCGGATCAACCACGGCACCAGGCGAGCTTCCGCGTCACATGTCCGGTCCAGTGAGTAGGTCCGCCACGGGGCGTCGATGGGCAGGATCCGGACCGGGCAACCGGCCGCCAGAGCCGCGCATACCGCTCCCATGCTCAACGCGAACGCCCCGGAACCACACGTGACCAGAACGTCGGTGGGCGGACGCCCGGCGAACCACCCGCCCACGGCCGCCGACGAATCCCCGAGAGTGGGAGCCCGCACGTCGACGACCGAGACGGCGGCCGGGTCGAAGCGCATGCCGAACATCCCTTCCGCCGAGGTGAGCCGTGCCTGGAGCGCACCGGCGTGCTCGGCGAAGGTCCTGCCGCCCGGTCCACCCGCTGCGGTCGTCCCGAGTAACGCGACCTGCGCGATCGGGACCTCCGCCGCCGCCGAGGCTTCGAGCACCTTGCGGAGCGGCCGGCGATCCTTGCCCTCGTCACCCGGATCACCGTCGAGGTTGGGGACCACCGACTCGAAACTCCGCGCTCCCGGGCATCCGAGATCACCGCCGCCCACCGCGTGCACCAGAAGCACGCCCTCGGTCACGCTCACGACAAGGCCTTCCGAACGGCAGGCGGAATCGACCTGAATGACGTTAACGCACTATCGCAGTTCCCGTCGAAAAACTAAAAATGATGTCATTGACGCCGTTTCTTGGTAACACCAGAAGACCGGGCGGATTTATTGCGATTTGTCGATTTCCCTGTGCCACGTTGCTCTTCGCCCGCTTTGCCGTTCTTGTCGGGATACACGACGAGCGGATCCGCATCGACCGGGGCGGGCAGAGATCGTCCCCGTCCCGAGGCGACCTTTTCTCCTTCCACCCTCTCGTTCTCCGTGAACCAGGTGTAGTTCTGTCCGCGCGGGTCCGGAGGCGCGGGAATACCGCCAAGCAGCCGATCCGGACGCGTACGGGGATAATGCACCGGCAATTCAGGGTTGCCTCGCGCCGCCGCGAGAAGTGCCGTCCTGACCGTGGACAGCTCCTCGGAGCCCTCGATCAGCCGGACGAACTCCTCACGCACCCGCGCGAGGACCTCGGTCCCGTCCTCGTCGGGCAGAGACCCCGACAGCGAGCGGTAGTAGTCGGCGAACTGCTCGCCCGCGTGGAGCTCGGCCGTGTCGACATCGAGCCGTACGCTGCCGAACCCCAGCGGCCTGCCATAGCCCAGCCGGTGGAAGTGCCCGGCGGGCAGGCTGAGCAGCCAGGCGAGCGCGCCAAGCTCGACATCGTCGAGATCGCGGACCTCGACGGAGAACCGGAAGGTCGTCCCAGGGCGCACCCACCCCTTGATCGACCGGTTCTGCGTGTCGCGCTGCTCGACGTCCGTCGTCTGATAGCGCTTGCGATCAGGCGTGAGCGAACCGCTGTCGTCGAGCGAGCTGCGGGGACGGCGGAATTCGCGGTAGTGGCGACCGACCCGGACCTGAGTGGGATCGAGCTTGCCCTGTCCCTCGCTCCAGTGCTGCCGCCGGTCCAGCCCGGCATGGTGCCAGTAGACCTTGCGGCCCCGCAGTCCCCGCCCGGCCTGGTAGAGCTTCTCCTTGGGGGCCCCGCCAGGGATCGGGCGATCGGGCCGGTCCGCGGACTCCGCCAGGTAGAAACGTCCTTGCTGCGGCTTGGGCCCGCCGAGGATCGCGATCGGCAGGCCGTCTCCGTCGAATCTCTCCACGCTCTCGTCGGCGTCCTGGTCACAGACGACCGGACCGATGCGCAGCCTGCCGCGATAGGCCGCCGGCCGTACTCCGGAGCCTTGGGGGGCGACCCAGCCGAACACGCGATCCGCCGGTGAGAGCTCGTCGTAACAGGACGCCGGGGCCAGCGACCGGGGCAGGAGGTCCGCCGGAGCCACGGAGTGGAGATCACGCGGCACCAGCACGGGATAGAGCCGGTCGACCCGGCCGTTCACCAGGCGGGCGTAGCAGAGCCGGCCTCCCTTGAGCTCTTTCCGTTCCTTCTCGTACAGGTGCGGGCTCCAGGCGAGTCGGCCGGGAGTGTCGCCGAGGCGCGCGCTCGGCGCCACGACGGTGCCGTCCGGGCCCTTTCGCCCGAACAGCTCGGCGTCGTCATGCGCGCGCTCGTAGTTCTCGATCAGGATGTCCCATCGTGTTTCGATCTCGTTCCACGGCCTGGCGAGTTCGAGTTTCCGGGGCGCGTCGCCGTCCACGTAGAACAGCCGCTCGCAGGTCTTGCCGTCGATGTTGGGTCCGGTGACGAAGGCGAGACCCTCGACGACCCCTTCGCCGTTGCCCGGCCGGAGCACCTCCGGAGAGGACTTCCTCACGAACCGGACCACTTCGGTCGGTCCTCTGTTCCCGCCCTTGATGACGGCTCGGAGCCTTTCCAGATGCCGGGGAGCCTCCTGCCCGTCGCGAGGGTAGACGCTGTCGCCGCTCTTCTTCTCGTACATCCTGAGCGACGCCTGCTGGAACGCGTAACACACGCCCGAAGAGCCGACCAGAACGGGCACCATGCCCAGCGCGTAGCCAGCGTCCCGGCGGAAACCCAGCGGGACGTCGTGACCGTCGAACACGCCGAGCCGGGAGTTGGTCACGGCCTCGTACGCCGCGCGGAGCATGCCCTTGACCGAGGTGGCTGGCAGGTGCGGGCGGCCGTCCCGGAGCCGCACCGGGAAGACCTCATGCCCGTCTCCGGGGAGACGGTCCGCTCTGGCCGTGTCGAGGAGCAGCAGCGGCGTCTCCGCAGTCACCGTGACCTCGATACGGCCGGTCCAGCAGCCCGGACGCAGCCGGGCGCGGGAAGGCGGCGGCCCGTCCTGCAGTGGTTGCGGCAGGCGTTCCCTCGGGAACGCCTGGATGAACGTGTAGGGATTGAGGAACTCGTCGGCCATCACGCGGCCCCTTCCGCTGCGTAGGGCTCGAAGCTGATCAGCCGTTCCTCGGCTACGTAGGCGTTGCCGTGGCCGGGGTCGGCGACGACGTACTCGCGGGCGACGAGCCGCACGCGGTCCGCGCGCGGCTCTGACGCCATGGGGACCGTGAGGGTGCCGACGCGGGCGGAGGCGAGGCTGGTCCAGCCCGCGTCGGAGGCCGTCACGGAGCCCCAGACGAGGTAGCCGGCGTCCATGGTGCCGATCGCAGGCAGCGGATCCACCGCCTCCCCGAACGACTCCGGCAGCAGGCTCGCGTCCTCCGTGAGGAGCACCGCATATCCGGACTCGACCCAGCGCAGCTCCACGTCGGCGGTGAAGGCTCGCGCCTCGTAGACGACGGACAGGTCTGCCGGGCCGGACGAGGTCACGCACGCGCGGCCCTCGACCCGGGCCACGCGATACGCCGAAGGAGTGGTGAGCAAGGCGCATCCGCCGTCCATGCCCGCGGCTTCCAGCGCCTCCGGCAGCGTGCTTCCGGAGACGGCCGCGCCGTACAGGGTCGTCATGACACCTCCTGTGCCAGGTAGTCCGTCCAAGCTCGGGCGATGGTGGAGATCTCGGGCCCGTTCAGCACGTCCGCCAGCTCGATCTGCTCGTGCCATGGCCCGCCGGAAAGGGTGATCCCGCTGACCTCGATGTCGCCGAACCCTCTGTTGACCGCGGCCCCGACTGGGACGCGCCCGGCGGCCAGATCGCGCAGGGTCAGCAGGAGCAGGGCCAGGGCGTGGTCCCGCTCGTCGCCCAGCCGGGTGAGGTCGATCGAGAGCCTGATGGGCTCCCACCGCACCGAGTGCGGCTCCAGCACGCTGAACAGGCGGCCGTCCGCCGCGCCGCCGGTCCATCGGTCGAGTGCGACGTGATCGGCCTGGGCCAGGCCGTGGTCGTCCAGCCTCTCTCGGACCGCTCGCGGCAGTGACCCCTCACGCTCGTCCGGCGCGGCGAGCGCGGCGTCGGCTCCGGTGGCGGACAACCAGAGGGACTCGGGAATGGTGACCAGCGAGTCGCATTCCTCGACGCGCAGGGCTCCCGCCCGCCGGTCCTTGACGTCGTCTCGTGCCGCGCCGAACAGAGCCCGTACGGCGCGCAGCTGGTCGAGCTGGGCCCGGAACGCGATGCTGTGCTCGCTGGCGGACGCACCGCGCGCCGCCTGTGGCGCGGTGATGCCCCGCGCGGTGCGCTCCACGAATTCGGCGTGGCCACGTAGCGCCCCCTTCAGCGAACTTCCTGCCAGAACAAGGGTCAGATGGCGGTCGTCGACCCGCGTGGTGAGTGGCAGCGTGTCGACGGTCAGCCCGCTCGCCGTCGCCCTGACCATGACCGGTGCCAGCGGCTTCCAGCCGATCTGGATGTCGAGGAGTTCCCGGCGGGGCGGCAGTTCAGGATCGGCCGTTCCAAGGGACGTCAGGGATCGCGCGCGTGTCGCGTCATCACGCAGGACGGCCAGCAGTCCCGCCGGTGAGTCGAACCGGTCCACCACCAGGTCGAGGCAGTCGTCCAGGAGCCGTACGACGCCGAGGCCCCGGCCGGTGGCGGCGCCGAGCCGGATCTCCCCCGCCGCCAGCGCGGTGAGCAACGCCCGCATCCTGGCCTCGTCCAGAGCCGGAGACTCAGCCGACTCGACGTCGATCTCCAGCCGCAGGTAGTGCCCGGCGGGCACGACCTGCCTGCCGTAGAGGATTTCCGGAGCCGCCGCGCCCGTGGTCCTGTCGATGCCCACCGAGCTCCGGACCTCCAACTGGGCCACGCTGAGCGGGCTGGCCGGAAGGCCGCGTTCGTCGAGCCGACGATCGGAGGTCACCAGGGCGTCTGCGACGATCACCCGACTGGCCCGGCCACCGTCTCCCCTGGCCGCGGCGAACCCCCAGAGCTCGTCCAGCGCGTCCGGCCCCGCACCGCGCGACCAGTCGCGCAGCACCCCGGCCAAGGTCGTTCCCGGCACGTATGGACGGTTCAGGCCGTCCACGGCAAGCGGCAACGGTTCGGCGGGGCCCGTGCCAAGGCCGCCGACGTGCAACGGCGACTCGGTGCGGAGCCAGCCGCGTGCCCGGACCCGGCTCGTAACACGCCGTCCTGTCCAGGGAGTCATGTCCCGCTCCTTTCCGCTATCGCGCGGCCGTGCGCCGCCAGGCAGGCGGTGAGCAGCACGCGCACGGCCTCGTCACGCAGCTCCGCCCGCAGCGAAGCCACCCCGTCGCCGGTCACGGTCAGCCTGTGTTCGGGCAGAGCGAGCCGGGCCCAGACCGATCCGGGTTCGGCGAACAGGGCACGCAGGCTCTCCTCCTGCTCGGCCGGCCAGGACCTGCGGCCCTTCGGGGGCCGGACGAGCCGTTCCAGGCGGTGCAGGCTCCGATCCATCGAGGGCTCCCCCACCACCTCGCGCAGCCCGTTCAGCTGGGTGGGGGTCACCTCGGCGGGCAGGAGCTCCGCTCGGCGGGCAGGGTCGGCCATGATGCCCTCGCACACGCGGTGGATCTCGGCCCGCCACGCCGCACGCTCGAAGATCCGCGCCTCGGCATGCCCTTCCTCACCGGGGCCGAGCGGGTCGGCGTCCGTGACGTCCGGCCCGGCGGCCAGGTGTCCCCCGACCGGTCCGGCGCTTCGGAGGAGCAGGTCGTGGTCGATCTCGATCTGGCCGAACCCTTCGCCTCGGCGCTCCCCCACCCCCGCGGCTCGCACCTCGTCCAGCGCTTCGGCGGTAACCGGCTCACCGGACGCCGCGAAGGTCAGGCAGCTCCCGGCGGCCAGCCCGTACAGGGTGGGGCGCGGCAGCCTCCAGCCCCGATGCCAGCTCTCGGTCCGGTGCGTGCCGATCGCGCCCTCGTCGGGCGCGGTCAGCGGGGTCAGGGTCACGCCACGCGTGCCTCCTCGGTTGAGAGCCTGTTCCAGCGCCCTGGCGACATCGCGGAGGTCGGTGCTCGGCCGCAGTCTGGTGTCCCGGACCAGCAGCTCCGACAGCAGCCACACCCGGATCGTGCTTCCCGCCGCTGAGGCGCGGACGGCGGCGCTGACCGGGCGCGCGTCCACCCGTGCCTGGCCGTAGTCGTCCTTGGCGGACCGGCCGAGTCGCCATCGTCCGGCCAGTCTCTTCTCCCAGCCGGATTCCAGCAGGCCGGACCGGACCCGGACCTCGGCGCGGAGCACGGTGCCGGCGGCGAGAGCGCGATAGATGTAGACGCCGCCGACCTCGCGGCTCGGCCGCTGGATCTCGTCGTGGACGGTGTTGTGCATACGCAGGGTGAAGTCCGTGCCGACTACCGCGCCCGCTTCCTCCCCATCCGGTACGACGTGCCCTTCTCGAAATGACTTGCCATGGTTCGTAGATCCCACCAGCCGGTTGCCGGTGATGACCTTCTTGTTACCCTTGGCGTGCGTGAAGACCTTGGGCATGGGCAGCGTCCGCGTTGCTCCCACCGACTGCGGGGTGGCTGCCGTGACCAGGAGGTCGCCGGTACGGACGAGAGCGTGGGCCACTCCCCCGAGCCGCCTGGCCACCTCCGGCATCAGGCACCAGCCCGGCAGGAACCCCGCCCCTCGGACCAGGTTGCCCTGGACGGTCGCCGCCGCGAGGACGGGCTGCTCCACCGTGATGACCAGTTCCGCCCGCTCCCAGCCGCTCGCGGCCGGTGCGGGTGCGGGCAGCGGACGATCCGCCACGCCGTACGGCACGGACGACGGAGGACGCGGAACGTCCGATCCTGAGAACACCGCGAAGTCAGGCGAGATCCCCCGTAGCGTCAGCCGGCAGCGCCCGGATCCCCGGCGCCGCCTGCCACCGATGCCTTCCAGGAGCCGTGCCCCGGCCGCCAGCAGGGTGACGGCGGCGTCCTGCTGGGTTCGCTCCAGCTCGTCGAAGCCCCGGATCTGGGCCTCGCCCGTCAGCGTCAGCCCGGCGCGGGCCATCTCGTCGAACCGGAGCTTTCCCGGCTCAGCGGTGCCCGTGCGTGGGTCGATCGCAACGCCCGGCTTGCGGAACGTCGCCGCCCAGGCCACCTGAGGGCGAGCCTTCAGCAGATCGGGAAGCCGTCCCGGGAGTTGTAGTGGCCCGTCGAGGAGCAGGGCCGCGGGCCGTACGGGCCGGCTGTCCTGGTCGTGATACTGGCCGCCGAACAGGAAATTCAGCCAGTCGTGCCACACACCGGCGGGTCCGCTGTCCAGCGCGTGCGCCACCAACTCACAGGAGTCGCGCCATACCCCGATCAGCGTCTTGGCCGGGACGACCGGCGCGGCGGGCGCCGAGCCGGCGTCTCCGCCGTCCCGCTGCACGAGCCGGTCGGCGTAGCCGGGGACACCGGTTCCGGTGCCGACTCTCCAGTCGCTGACCATGAAGAGGTCCAGCTTGATGTTCATCTCCCCCCTTCCTTGACGGGCAGGAACGACAGCGCCGCCATCGCGTCCATGAGCCCCGTCACCGTTCTCTCCTCGTCGCCGGACCGGTCGGTCCACACCAGTTGACCCGGATCCCCCTCCAGCTCGGCCAACGCGTCCAGGCGGGCGCGGTCTCCGGCGAACCGCGTGCGCAGCAGCGCGAACCGGGCCCGCGCCACCTCCGCCCCAAGACACAGTCCTTCACGCAGGTCGTGTACGGCACCGCGCGGGATGAGCAGCTCGCCCGACACCGGGTCGGTGCGCCGTAGCGCCTCGACCCGGCGCAGGAGATCCGCCCAGCGCCGGCGCTCCGCCCGTGGTCCGTCCGCGCCCTGCCCCACCAGATACGGCGAAGCCGAAGCGGCGGAACCACCCGCCAGCGTGGCCGAGCGCCGGATCCTGGACAGGTCGGGAGCCGAACTCTCGAACAGGACGGTGAACGCCAGCGCCGACCCCCATTCCTTGACCCGCTTCGCCTCCACCGAGATCAGCTCCTCGGCCAGGTCGTAGGCGAATCTGAACGGGTAGTTCCGCTTCACGATGGCCACACCTGCGGCTGCGCCGAGCGACGGGCGTTCCAGTCTGTGGAGCATGGGGCGAAGCGAGACGTCGTTCGCCGTCTCCTCCTCGAACGCCTCCAGGTAGTGCCGGGTGAACGGCAGCGCCGAGGCGCCCTCGCACACGACGGTCAGGTCGTCGCCACCGAGCACGAGCGGCAGCACCGGGGGCCTGCCGCTCACGGTGACGGCCTCCGGTTCGCGGGCGGTCCGGTCGAGCGCCACCCGGAACGCCCTCCGCGCGCAGGCGTCGACCCCACGAGACAGCGTGCGCAGCGCGTCCGCGTACGCCTGGTCTCCGTCCACCAGGCTGCCAAGGGTGCGGAAGAGGTCGCCGAAACCGTTGCCGTCGGCGTGGACCACGGCCACCCAGTCGGCCTCCAGCCCCAGCCTGTCGACGATTTCTCGCATCGTGGAACGATCGGTCTCCGCGTCGCCGGCCAGCCGGTCGAGCGCGGCCGGGAAGTGCCTCAGCTTGGCCATCGACGCAGCGGACCGGGTCCTGAAGGGCTCGTCCCTTCCTTCGCGGTGCAGCGCCTGCGCGGGCAGGCCGGTGGAGGCGCAGTCTTCGGCCAGCGGCAGCCGCAGGAACCTCGCCTGCGGTCCCGGCCTGGCCTCGCGCACGGCCGCGAGCTCCGTGCGCGCCTTGGTCATACCGATCCCGTTCACGGGTTCCGGCGTCGCGACCACCACCCCGCAGACGTGCAGACCAGGTGCCTCTGCCAGCGCTCTGTGCGTCACCTCCGTCACCAGGCGCCGGCCCGCGTCTCTGTTCCTGACCAGCGCGGTTATCGTGCCCGCACCCGCGGTCAGCAGCTCGGCGTCATGACCGTCCCCGACACGCCAGGACGGCTCGAACCCCGGGAACACGGACGCCATCGCCTCGTCCGCCCAGGCACCGTTGACCCGGGCGATCAGGTCGGACGCGCCGACGATCTCCTGCCGCTTGCCGGAGGAGAAAATGTAGCGCTGGTTGCCCGCCGTGCCGATCATGACGACGTACATGGCTCTCCTTGCTCGTACGGGTGCGGGACCGGCGTGATCGTGTGGCCCATCAGCCAGCCCAGCGCGAACACGACGCTGGCCGGCGCGGCGACGAACAACCGGACGCGCAGGCCAGCGAGCTGCGGGCGCGCGGCAACCCACTCCAGCCACGCGGAGTGGACATACCGAACGATCAGCTCGAAGTCAGCGGTCGTCTCCGGAATGTTGGCCGGCACACCGTCGATGACCAGAGCGGCCCGGCACCGCTCCTGCCGCAACTCGACGTCCAGGCACCCCTCCGCCGCCGCCCGCAGCGCCTCGGCCACCATTCGCGGATTCTCCGCGAGGTGCACCACGAGCGCGACCGCCTCACCGTCGGCCGCCCCGGGGAACTCCGGCTCCTCGACCACCCGGGCGATCTTCGCCGCGCGCACGGCCTCCGCCGGGCTGAGCGGGTCCTTCAACCGGCCGCTGATCCGTACCGCAGGGAAGAAATCCGACTCCGCGAGCTCGGCCCGCTGCGGCAGGACAAAAGGCACGGCCGGCTCGTCCTCCCCCGTGACTGTCCGCTCTCGCGCGGGGAACGCGGCGACTCCGTGAAGTCTTCGATGGACGTTGAACTTGAACATCGCCCCCAGCTCGAAGGCATCAGGCAGCGCGGCGTTGACGTACAGGGAGATCGGCGTCGAGGGGTCAGCCTCGGACAGCTCGGTGAGCCGCGCGTTCACCAGCTCGTAGGCGAGCTCCAGGGTGTCCTTTCGCGCCTCGCGCGCCGCCTTCCTGGCTCTCATGTCGTCGTCCGGCCGCGCACCCTCGACGTCCCGCCGCACCACGAAGCACGAGTCGTGGTGCCGTCTGGCGTGCGCGACGGCCGCGGCGCTCCACTGTTCGCTCCACGAGGCTCGCCAGTTCTTCCTCGGCAGCGCTATAACGATGCCGACGCCCTTGCTGCGCTGCTGCCACAGGTTGATGCCCGCGAACACAGCGGCGGCGACCACGCACAGCACGGTCAGGAACGCCCGCTGGTCGCCCAGCCAGCTCTTGATCACATCGGGTACGGTCCCCGCCGCGACCGCCGCCGCCACACCCGCCAGAGCCGCCACCGTCCACCGCGACGCCCCTTCCACGACCACCTTCGCCCGGCCTCGTGAACGCCCCATCCAGCCACCTCTTCGTTGTCTCCGGCCTTCACCTCCTACAGATGGACGAAGTCCTCTGCTGGGTGGAGCCGGCGGCCAAAGGCGCGTTATTCGCCGACCCCTCGAACACGGATGGCCCCGAGCCATACCCTGAGGTTGCGACATCACCAGGAGGTGCGGAGCCCTATGCGCGAGACCAGCACCGGACACATGGTCAGGCTTCAGCGCGAGCTGCGGGGCATGAGCACCACGGCGCTCGCCACCCAGGCCGGTTGCACGTCACGCCACATCGAGCTGATCGAGCAGGGCCGCCGGACCCCCTCCCTGCCCCTGCTGCGTGAGATCGCCAAGGTGCTCGGCGTGCGCACGGCCGTGCTGCTCGGCGAACCCCCCAGAGACTCCCACGAGCGGGGCCGCCCACAGATCAGGGACATCGAGCGGGCCATCTTCTCCTACCGCAGCCTGCCCTTCGACGCGGAGCCGCCGGACATCGAGCAACTCGCCGAACGCGTCGCCACAGCCCGGAGCACGTGGCTGACCTCGCCCAACAAGTACACGATCCTCATGCGGGCGCTCCCAGCCCTGATCATCGACGCGGAGCAACTGCTCTCGCAGGCCGACGGCCACCCGGACGAGCGCCGCGCCGCCGCCCAGGTGGCGGCTGAGGCGTACACGGTGGCCCGCGGCGTACTCAAGAGTCTGGGGCGGACGGACCTCCAGCACATGGCCGCGGATCGCGCCATGCGGTACGCGGAGGAAACCGAAGATCCGTTGCTGATCGCGTGGTCACAGCGGAACCTCAGCGCTTCGATGCTCACCGATGACATGCACGAGGTCGCCGAGGAAGTTGCGCTGCGCAGTATCGAGATCTTCTCGCCTTACGTGCCGGACGGCGACGAGCGGCACCGCAGCATCCTGGGCAGCCTGCACCTCATGGCCGCGCTGTCGGTCGCACGCCGCGGCGACTACGCGCACGCGCGCGAGCTGGTCCGCGGCCCGGCCCGCACGCTCGCACTCACCGTCAGGGACGAGTCCAACCACTTCGGGCTCGCGTTCGGCCCGACGAACGTGATGATCCATATGACGTCCGTAGAGCACGAAGCCCGCGAGCCTGCGGCGGCCATCCGCGTCGCCGACGAGATCGACGTCCGGAAGGTGCCGTCCATTGAACGGCGGACCACCCACCTGGGACAGGTCGCCCGCGCGTGCGAGGACCTGGGTGACGACGCGGCCAGTCTGGTCTACCTCATGCGCATCGAACGCGAGTGTCCGGAGGAGCTCGACCACACGCCTCTGCTGCGTGACATGATCCACGCCCTCGCCCAGCGCGCCAGGCCCTCCTGGGCACCCGAAGTGCGATACCTGGCCGAGCGTCACCGGATCGCGGTCTAGCGAACTCAGAGTTCGCGGCGAACTGTTCGGAGCGGCATGGCCGACTGGTGGCAGCCTTCCGGTCATGACCTTCGTGAGCGGCAGCAACCTCGACGGCTTCTTCGAGTGGAAGGCGGTCGGCGGGGCCGGAGACGGCGCATGCGGAGTGACCGACGATCCGGCGCGTGCGGCTCAACACCTCAAGGCTGCCCTCAAGCGGCTCGGGACCGGCGCATCCGGGCAGGTCGGCGTGGTCCATCTCGACCGGTTCGCCAGGAACCCCGCGTACGTCTACGGGAGGGTCCTCGTCCGTGTCGGCCACGAAGCGGTGGATGTGGACCAGCCATGAGCCCCCGGAGAGCGGGACCGTCACTCTCACGGGACCGAGATCCACACCGCTGTCTTGACCAACTCACGGTCGGCACCCAGAAACGTCCGGCAGTCCACCACCTGATGCCGGACCAGCCCCGCCCATCCGATCGGGCGGGTAGCCAGACCCCCGGCGATGGTAGTCATGTCCCTCCGCCGGGATGCAGGGCCCATGCCTGGCCGCTGGGCCCGAGTCCGGAAGGTCCGCTCCGGGCGATCTGCCGGGCCCCGCGCACCGCCTGACGCGGGGCCCGGCCAGACTCCCCGGCCGTGTGACGCAGACTGCGGACCGGGGCCAGGGCACGGCGGCGGAAGCAACTTCCCAGGCAACCGCCGCCGTGCCTTTTTGCAGAGGCGATGAGAACAACTTCCCGGCCAGGTCAGCGACCACGTCCCGGTCGTGTTGCAACCCCTCGTAGGGGCGATGAGGACAGGCCGCCGGGATCGCCACACAGTGCGGCCCGCCCCCCGAGCCGCCCGCCTCGGCCGAGTGGACGCAGCAGTGCTGCAGATACAGCGGCGCGGGCGGCTGGTACGAGCCCGTCGAGGTCGAGACGCCCAGCGGCGGGAAGGTCGTCACCCAGAAGTTGGTGAACTGCCGGCCGTGCGGCGGGACTGGACGGGTGCCGAAGTAGTCACTTCCGGTTGAGGATACGCGCCCCGAACCGGACGTGGTGAACTCTGCCGTCGCAGGCCCGGCATTTGCCGAACGCGCCCTTGAATGTGGTGGAGTGTGACTCTTTCGACCGGTTGCACGTCTTGCACTTCATGTAGGGGTGGTAGTGGCACGACAACAGGTAGACGCCGATGGCGATGAATGTGATAACGAGAGCTGGATGCATTCCGTCAGTGTGCACAGACAGTGACGTTACCGTCACGTAAATCTCGACACAGAGGCATCGCTATGTGCATTCGGAAGGTAACGGTACGTTCATTCGGTTACAGGATGTGGGCGTCCAGATACTCCTGGACAGGCGGGAAGAACGAGAACGGCACCAGCTCCGCCACCCTGGCCCGGTCGCACCACTCGACCTCGGCGAACTCGTCGGCGACGTGTGCGACGCCCTCGCACACCACGTAGATCATGTGGCGGCCGGTCGCCGGATGGATACGGTCGCCCAACGTCTTCACCGCGGCGATGAGGACCTGCGATGTGCTGCGTGACCACGTCTCGTCCTGGATCTAGCTGCGACCCCTCGTAGGGGTGATGAGGACATGAACTGGTCGCCTTTTACACCGCCCGTCTCGAGTTGCGACCCCTCACAGGGGCGATGAGGACGCGTACGGATTCCTGCGCGGGATCTACCTCCAGATGTTGCGACCCCTCACAGGGGCGATGAGGACCGTCTCAAGGGGGGCGCCGGTCTCGGGGTCCATGCCAAGTTGCGACCCCTCACAGGGGCGATGAGGACTGGCGCATTTCCGTGATCTGCTGGTTCACGCTCGGTTGCGACCCCTCACAGGGGCGATGAGGACACCGCGCCGACGCCCACCGCCAAGAGCAGGGCTTCCGGTTGCGACCCCTCACAGGGGCGATGAGGACCCGCAAACGCTGGCCAGGTGGTTCACGTACAAGCAGCTAGTTGCGACCCCTCACAGGGGCGATGAGGACGGGCGACTGACCGCCCCTGCTCTCGCGTGGGCCGGGTTGCGACCCCTCACAGGGGCGATGAGGACGTCCTCATCGCCCCTACGAGGGGTCGCAACATCCATTTCGGCACGCGTCGGGCCATACCGTGAAGTCCTCATCGCCCCTACGAGGGGTCGCAACAAGATCGTCATCGGCAACATGCTGATGGAAATCTGGTCCTCATCGCCCCTACGAGGGGTCGCAACGTCGGCGTCGTACGGCCAGTCGGTGTCGAGCTCAGGCGTCCTCATCGCCCCTACGAGGGGTCGCAACATCCATTTCGGCACGCGTCGGGCCATACCGTGAAGTCCTCATCGCCCCTACGAGGGGTCGCAACGCGAGCGCGGCCAAGTCTCCGGCGTCGACCGCGGTGTCCTCATCGCCCCTACGAGGGGTCGCAACCGCTTCCACTTGCCTGCGACGAAGGCGTTGCGGGTCGTCCTCATCGCCCCTACGAGGGGTCGCAACGCGGCGAGCTGGATCTGGCCGATGGTGTGCGGCATGGTCCTCATCGCCCCTACGAGGGGTCGCAACACTCCGAGATCACCCTCACCCTCTTGACCGGCTGCCCGTCCTCATCGCCCCTACGAGGGGTCGCAACGCTGTGTACCGCACGACGCCCCGGTGTGTCACCTCGACGTCCTCATCGCCCCTACGAGGGGTCGCAACGCGCCAACTGCCTCGTGATGTACGCCCTGCTCCTGACGAGTCCTCATCGCCCCTGTGAGGGGTCGCAACCCCTCGTAGGGGCGATGAGGACCCCACGGTAAAGCCGCAGGTCAAGCCGTACGAATCTGGTGGCTGGAGACTCGGTTTTGCAGTGAACCTCCGGTTGTGCAGAAACTCCGGGAGGTTCGCTGCAAAACCATGATCACCAAGGGCAGCGATGACGTCCTGGACGCAGGGTAGCCCGCGAATCGCCTTCACGGCCACCATCCGGCGGTTTCTCCGTCGCCTTGGCGTTGACCTGCACGGACACGCAGCCCAGCAAGCCGCTTGAGTCTTCGTCCATCTGTGTCGGGTGAAGGGCCGAACCGGCGGGAGGAAGCAGTGAGGTTGCGGATCGAGGTCACCACGGCGGCGACCGAACTCGCGTGGGCGAAGGTGCTGGCACCAGGCCGGTCGTTGGCGTACGACCTGCTGGCGCACACGGCACCCGAGCTTGGACGGGAGTTGCATCATCGGGGTACGGGACCGCACGGCATGGTGCCGCTGGGGCATGGAGCACCGGTGTTCCCCAGGGCCGTGCGACGGCGGGGAGCATACGCGGCAGGTGGACGGGGCTACGTGGAGCTCGGCAGCCCGCGGTTCGAGGTGCTGACCGCGCTGGCTCAGGGGGTCAAGCAGCGGGAGTTGCTCGACTGGGGTGGGGCGGCCTTCCGGGTGTTGAAGGCGGCCATCGTCGAGCATCCCGGTTTCGGGTCGGGCCGGGGACGGTTCCGGACGGTTACGCCCGTGGTCATGAAAGGGACTGGTCGCGATGACAGCGGGACCCGGACCACCCGGCAGGCCTGGCTGATGCCGGCCGACCCGGAGTTCCCGGTGTTCTTCCAGCGCAATCTGCGGCGGAAGGCGGAGACGCTCGGGCTGGACCCGGAGGTGTATCTGACGGCGATCACGTGGATCGGTTCCAAGAGGTCGTTCACCGTCGGCCAGGGAGCCAAGCCAGGAGCGCCCGTCGAGGTCGAGCTCACCGGGCCGCCCGAGACGCTGCAGGCGATCTGGAGTTGGGGTCTGGGACAGGCCAACGCCGCCGGTTTCGGCTGGGTGGCGGGATGAGCGAAGCTCATCGGCTCAGGCTGACGGCGCACCCCCTGCAGCGGGTCGGCGCCTACGCCATGGTGTTCCTCGGCAAGGCGTCGACCGTCGAGAGTCTCACGCCGGACGGCTTCGAGACTGCGGTCGAGACGGTCACCCGGGACGCTGTGACCGCCGCCCTCGTGCGTGACACGAAGAGCGACCGGGGCTTCTGGCTCAAGGCCAGCATGTCCTTCTTCCCGAACTCGAAGATGAGCCATCACAGCAACGCGAAGAAGAACGACGACACCGTACGCGACGCCGTCCGGGAATGGCGCCGATGCCCGGAGCCCGCAACCTGGCCTGACGCGCCGTGCGTGCTGTGCGGGCGGGAAGCGGTGGGCTACTACGGCAAGGTCGACGTGCCCCTGGCCGAGAGCGATCTCTACCGGAACAACACGCCGCGCGGGCACGCCGGGATGGCGCTGTGCTGGCCGTGCCTCTGTAGTTTCTACGCCCTGCCGTACGGCTGCCGTCTGACCGGCGGGCCGTCCACCGTCCTGCACAGCTGGGACGAGAGATTCATGGCCCGGACGCTTTCGCGGCGAGTGGAGCGTAACCGGCAGCTGATCGCCTTGGGCAAGGCCGATCCCCACAAGGTGCTCTCGAACGAGGTGATGGCCCTCCAGGCGTTGCGGCACCACGAGGACAGGCTGACCGCCGGCGTGGAGTTGCTGGTCTTCAGTAACAACAACCGCGGCCAGACGCTGGAGATCCAGTCGCTTGAGCAGCCGTTGGCCGAATGGCTGCGGCGATCGGCCCGGCCGCCTCTCAGACGCGGGTTTCCGGCGCTGTTGCGCGCCCACGCGACGGCGGACCGTCCGGGCGTGCTCGGGCTGGCGCGCAACGCCTTCCGGGCGCCAGAGCAGATCGCCCGTGCGTGTGGCCGCTATCTGACCGCGCAGCTGGACCGGGCCGTGATCCGTGCGGACACCGCCGAACTGGCCGAGCTGTGCTTCTCCTTCGTGATCGAGGTGATGCGGATGAACCAGAACGAGATCGACGAGATCAAGGCCGCCGGAGCGCAGGTGGCCTCGTGGTTGAACGCGGAGAACTCCGCAGGGCGGCTCCGGGCGTTCAACGCGACGCTGAAGGAGCCGCGTCGGATGCGGCACTGGCTCATGCGCCGCAACATCGACGCCCTGCTGGACCAGGACAGCGGGATCGACGGCCCGCTGATCACCGAGCACCAGTTCCGGCTGCTCTTCGACCCCGAGGTGGAGCAGGCGTGGTTCCATCGGCAACTGCTCATCGTCGCGGCGCTTCAGCGACTGCACGAGCTGGGGTTCAAGCCCGCGGACCGGGCGGAGGTCGCCGCCGCGATGGCGGATGAGGAGAAGGAGCATCCGGAGGACATGGACTACCTGAAAGGCGATGAGTGAGAGATGAGCTACCTGGTGGGAAAGGTCGTCCTCGATGTGGTGGCCGGAGCGCCGAACAACGGTCTCGGTGAGGACAACGTCGCCACGGTGAAGCAACTGCGGGTCGGCCGTGACATCCATCCGTACGTGTCGGCGCAGGCGTTCCGCCGCTGGCTGCGGGACTCCCTGCCTGCCTCGGAACCGGTCTCTCCGGTGGTGCGGTCGGGCAGTGGCCAGAAGCAGCAGGCGTACACGCACGGCCGTCCAGACCGCTATCTGGACGACGACCTGTTCGGCTACATGGTCGCGGTGAAGGGCGACAAGACCAAGACATGTCAGAGGGACACGGTCCTGGCCACGGGGACGTTCGTGTCGGTCGCTCCGCGCCGCCCGGAGCGGGACTTCGGGACGATGAGCCGTGGCTTCGCCGCCGGCGAGAACCCGGTGCTGCACGGTCACGAGTTCTACAGCGCCGAGCTGGCCGGTGACGTTCTGCTCGACCTGGCTCGCATCGGGGTCTTCGAGATCGACGGCGCAGGATTGAAGATCGCCCTGCCGGAGCCCGCCGCCAAGGAGGCAGCTGACAACGGCGCGGAGCCGGTCGCCTTTCGCGGCTGTTCCGCGCTGCGGCTAACGATCGAGGAGAGACGCCGCAGGGCCGCTCTGCTGCTCCGCACGCTGACCGCCGTACGGGGTGGTGCCAAGAGGTCGATGCACTACGGCGACCGGACCCCGGCGCTCATCCTCCTCGCACCGGTGAAAGGCGGGATCAATCCGTTCACCCGCGTGCTCGGTGTCCGGGGCGATCGTGCGCTGTTCGACGCGGGCGTGCTGCGTGCGGAGATCGAGGCATGGGCCGACGAGCTCGACGGGCCGGTGCTGCTGGGCTGGGCGCCGGGTTTCCTCGGCGAACAGCGAGAGCGCGCCCAGGCCGAGCTCGCCGATCTGATCAGCGCCGGAAGCTTGCTCATCGACCATCCGCGGGTGCTGTTCGGCGCTCTGGCCGAGCAGATCGAGCGGGGTGAGCGGGACACCTGGTTCGAGGATCCGAAGGCATGACCACGACCGAGGCGCTGAAGGTGACGGTGACCGCGCCGATCGTCTCCTTCCGCAATCCGTTGTATGCGGGGGTCCAGGTGGCATTGCCGTGCCCTCCCCCGGCGACCGTGGGCGGCGTGCTCGCGGCGGCGGCCGGGGGCTGGAATGCCGTCAACGTGGAGACGCGGTTCGCCATGGCCTTTCACGCGCGTGGCAAGGGGGTCGATCTGGAGACCTACCATCCGCTGGACGCCACCGGGAAGAAAGCCGATCCGACGCCGCGCGAACGCGAGTTTCTGGCCGACGTCACGCTCACGGTGTGGCTCACCGAGGAGGTCGCCTTCTGGGAACGCAGGTTGCGCAGGCCGGTGTGGCCGTTGCGGCTGGGAAGGAGCCAGGACCTGGTCGGGTTGACGACCCGCCGCGTGACGCTGCGTGCCGGCCCCGGCTGCCAAGGCGACGCGGTGCTTCCCGAAGGTCTCGCGCCTGTCGCCGCCGGAACGCTGCTGCGCTTGCCGACCGCCGTGTCACTCAACCGTCATCGGACCCGGTGGGATGGCTACCACTTCGACGCCTCGGGCCGGAATGACGTGGTGGTCGACTCCGGCTGGGCCGACGAGGACGGCAGAGTGGTGGCCCCTCTGCCGCAGGTGCATCCCGGTCTGGTGGAGGGGTGACCGTGGAACTGCGCGAGATGCTCGCCAAGAGCAGCCCGGAGGAGAGTCTCACCGCTCATCTGTCGGCGACGCTGGACGGGGCTCTCGCGCTGCGGCGGCGCGTAGGTGAGATCTCCTTCGTGGATCAGGTCACCGGGGGGCGCTTCTGGGCGGCGGTGTGTCTGGCCGCGCTCTGTCACGATGCCGGGAAGATCCCGGACGGCTTCCAGAACATGCTCAAGGGCCTGGTCAGATCGTGGGGAGAACGGCACGAGATCGTCTCGCTCGGCTTCCTGCCGGGGCTTGTCACCGACGAACGGCTGCTGATGTGGGTCGCCACCGGTGTGGCCACTCACCACCGCTCGCTGGAAGGTGGGCGTGGTCCGCTCATCAAGGCGTACGGCGGAGCTTCCGACGAGGAGTGGCGCAGCCGCTTGCGGCCGGTCCCGGAGAACGTCGCCGTCGAGCTCACCGGTTGGCTCGCGCGGACGGCGAGGGAAGCGGGCTTACCGATCACGGCCCACGTTCCGGGAGAAGTGGACGTGATCGGGGAGGCGAGGCGGGTGTTCAGCGAGCTGTTGGACGCCTGGGAGCTTCCGGTTCCGCCGGATGAAGGGCTCGTGGCTGTTCTGCTGCAGGGCGCTGTCACCCTGGCGGACCATGTCTCGTCAGCCCACGGCACGCTGCACACGCGCCAGCCCGTCGGCGCCGGGTTCCGGCCGTTGCTGGAGCAGGTGTTCGCGGGAAGGGGGCAGGTGCTCCGCCCGCATCAGACCGAGGCGGCGTCGGTACGCGGTCACCTGCTGCTACGTGCTCCCACTGGTTCAGGGAAGACCGAGGGCGGGCTCCTTTGGGCGGCGACGCAGGCGGCTGAGATCACCCACCGGACGGGCGGTGTGCCGAGAGTGTTCTTCACCCTGCCTTATCTGGCCTCCATCAACGCCATGGCCGTACGACTCGGCTCTCTTCTGGGCGACGACACGCTGGTGGGAGTGATGCACTCGCGGGCCGCTTCGTACCACCTCGCGGCGGCGATCTGCCCGGAGGACGGGGACGACGAGCAGGCCGTGGCCGCGCGGAAGGCCGTTTCGCGGGCTGCGGCCACCCGGTTGTTCCGGGAGACCGTGCGGGTCGGCACGCCGTACCAGATCCTCCGGGGCGTGCTGGCCGGTCCGGCTCATTCGAGCACCGTGATCGACGCGGCGAACTCGGTGTTCGTGCTGGACGAGTTGCACGCCTACGATCCCCGACGGCTCGGTTACATCCTTGCCGCCGCCCGGCTGTGGGAACGGCTCGGCGGGCGCGTCGCCGTACTGTCGGCCACACTCCCTGACGCGCTGGCCCGCCTGTTCCGGCAGGTGCTCGACCACGACGTCCGGTTGGTCGAGGCGTCCACCTCGGGCACCCCGCCCCGGCACCGGCTCGGTCTGCGGGAGCACCGGCTGACCGATCCGGAGTCGATCGGGGAGATCAAGCGCAGGTTGGCGGGCGGCGAGTCGGTGCTCGTGGTGGCCAACAACGTGGCGGACGCCCAGGGGTTGTTCGCCGAGTTGGCACCGGTCACCGACGTTGCCTTCCTGCTGCACTCACGGTTCCGCCGGATGGACCGCTCCGCTCTGGAGCAGGTCATCGGTGAGCGCTTCGGTGTCGGGCGGCCCCGTCAGCTGGGGCTGGTGGTCGCCACCCAGGTCGTCGAGGTGAGCCTGGACGTGGACTTCGACTGTCTCTTCACGTCGGCGGCGCCTCTGGAAGCTCTGCTGCAACGGTTCGGCCGGGTCAACCGGATCGGTTCGAGGCCACCTGCCGATGTGGTCGTGCACGCGGCCTCCTTCGCGCCCCGGCGCAAGGGGGGCGAGGAGTACGCCGACGGCGTCTACCCCCGGCCCGCCGTGGATCTGGGCTGGCACATCCTGACCCGCCATGACGGCAAGGAGGTCGATGAGGCGGACGCCCGGCTGTGGCTCGACGAGGTGTACGGCAGCGCATGGGGTCAGGAATGGTACGACGACGTGCTGAGACACCAACAGGAGTTCACGGAGGCCTTCCTCGGCTTCGCCCACCCCTTCGTGAGCCGCGACGAGCTCACCGAGCGCTTCGACGAGCTGTTCGACGGCACGGAGGCCGTTCTGGAGCGGGATCGCGATGCCTACGAAGCCGACTTGACGACGGGCCATAAAGCAGCCGGGCGTCTGCTCGCCGAGCGTTACCTGATCCCGATGCCGCACTGGGCCGCGCCCCTCACCACGTGGGAGAAAAGGCTCGGGGTGCGGGTCGTCGACGCGGACTACGATGAGCGGCTCGGTCTCGGCGAGATCCATGGCCGCGCCTTCCAGAACTACCAGGCGGGTGAGGTGCTGTGATCGGCGCGGAAGACGTCGGCGGAGTGCACGTAAAGTACCTCTACCACTGCCGCCGCCAGCTCTGGCTGTACGCGCGCGGGTTCCGCCCCGAGCATCTCAGCGCCGCCGTACAGCTGGGCGAAGCGGTCCACGAAACCTCCTATACGCGCACTTCGCCGGTCGATCTGGGCGCCGCCAAGCTCGACCACCTCGACGGCGCGGCCTGGGTCCACGAGGTCAAGTCGTCGTCCAAGCCCACGAAGGCCGACGAGGCCCAGGCCATGCACTACTGCTACCGATTGCACGCCGTGGGCATCGCCGCCCAGGGCGGGATCCTGCACTACCCGAAAACCCGCCGCACCCGGCGCCTGCCGTACACCGCCGAGGCGGCGAAGCAGGCCGAGACCGATATCGAGGAGGTGCTGACCGTGATCTCCGCGGACAGCTCACCGCCGCTCCTCAGCAGGTCGGCCTGCCGAGGGTGCTCCTTTGCCGACTACTGCTGGAACGAATGATGCCTACAGCCGCCCGAACCTACTGGCTCACTACTCCTTGCCGGATCCGGCGCAAGGATCAGTCACTGCGCATCGAGCGGGCCGACGGCTCGCCCGTGCACATCCCCATCACCGACGTCCGCGACATCGTCGCGTGCGAGCCGGTGGACATCAACACCGCAGTGATCAGTCTGCTCAACCAGCACCGCATCAACGTTCACTTCCTCAGCCACTACGGCGACTACGCCGGTTCGCTGCTGACCTCCGAAACCAGCACCTCCGGCCAGACCGTCATCGCCCAGACCCGGATAGCCGAGGACTCCGCGGCCTCCCTGAACATCGCCCGCGCGATCGTGGTCAGCGCGGCAACGAACGTGCGACGGGTGATCGACCGCAAACTGCTGACCCGGCCCATGGCGGTGCTGGAAACCTCCGTCACCGAGGCGTCCACGCGTGAGGAGCTCATGGGCGCCGAAGGCATCTTCAGGCGAGCGGCCTGGGCCGTCCTCGACACCCGGCTGCCCGACTGGCTACGGCTCGACGGCCGCAGCCGCCGTCCGCCGCGCAACGCCGGCAACGCGTTCATCAGCTATGTCAACGGGATCATTTATGCCCGGTTGCTGTCAGCGATCCGGCTCACGCCGCTGCACTCGGGCGTGGCCTTCCTGCACAGCACGATGGAACGGCAGCGTCACTCCCTCGTCCTCGACCTGGCCGAGGTGTTCAAGCCGCTGTTCGCCGAACGGCTCCTGCTCCGGCTCTCTGGGCGAGGCCAGCTCAAGCCAGCCCATTTCGACGTCGATGTCAACCAGGCCATGCTGTCCGAGCCGGGCCGCAAGCTGGTGGTGCAGACCGTGCGGGACGAGTTGGCGGTGACGATCCAGCATCGCGCTCTGGGCCGCAACGTGGCGTATGACGAGCTGCTGTACCTCGAAGCCCTGCAGCTCACCCGTACCTGCTTGGAGGGGACGCCGTACAAGCCCTTCAAGATCTGGTGGTGAGGTCACGTGTACGTGGTCGTGGTCTACGACACCCTGGCCAAGCGCAACGCCGCCATCCTGCGACTGTGCCGCCAGTACCTTCACCACGTGCAACGGAGCGTCTTCGAAGGCGCGCTGAGCCCTGCCCAGCTACGGCGGTTTCACCACGAGGTCGAGAGCGTGATCGACGCCGGCTACGACAGTGTGCTCGTCTTCACCTTCCCTCCCGGCACGACACCCGAACGCCAGGAATGGGGCATCGCCCAACCCGCTCCCAGCGATATCCTGTGACCGGCACCCAGCATCTTGATCATGAAATTTGCAGCAGACCTCCCGGGTTTTCAGTACAACCGGAGGTTCACTGCAAAAACCTCATCCGACGGCCCGAACATCACACTTCTGACCTGCGGCTTTACCGTGGGGTCCTCATCGCCCCTACGAGGGGTCGCAACGAGGTGCCGAACGTGACGTTCGTGCACACGCTGTGGTCCTCATCGCCCCTACGAGGGGTCGCAACATCTGGACCTCCTGCCACGGCGTGGCCCTGCCCAGTCCTCATCGCCCCTACGAGGGGTCGCAACTAGAAGACTGCCGCGCCTACGCGCGGTTTGCTCCCCCGTCCTCATCGCCCCTACGAGGGGTCGCAACGTGTCGAGCCCTGCCAGGTTGAGGGACAGGATCGGGAGTCCTCATCGCCCCTACGAGGGGTCGCAACGAATAGATCGTGTCCTCATGGCCACGGACCACGATCGTGTCCTCATCGCCCCTACGAGGGGTCGCAACCGCATGAGCGCGTTCAGCGCGCCGACGACTTCCAGGCCATGTCCTCATCGCCCCTACGAGGGGTCGCAACATGTCGCCAATGATCTTCGCCAGCTTGGCGCGGGTGTCCTCATCGCCCCTACGAGGG
>NZ_BMNH01000009.1:75386-240431 GCF_014646355.1 Nonomuraea cavernae | reverse complement strand
CGGCCCGCACGGCCCGCACGGCCCGCACGGCCCGCACGGCCCGCACGGCCCGCACGGCCCGCACGGCCCGCACGGCCCGCACGGCCCGCACGGCCCGCACGGCACAATGGCCGGCTGTGACCTATGACGCTGTTCTGTGCGACCTCGACGGCGTGCTGCGCCAGTTCGACCACGACGTCCAGGCCGAGATCGAGGCGCGATACGGGCTGCCGCTGATGAAGACCGCCTTCGATCCGGCCCTCCTCCTGCCCGCCACGCTCGGACGGGTGACCGAGCGGGAGTGGGCCGAGTCGATCGCGGTCGCCCTCGGCGGAGACGAGCGGGCCAGGCAGGCGGTGGCGGAGTTCGTCGCGGTGCCGTTCCGGGTCGACGAGGAGGTCAGGCGGCTGCTGGCCAGGGCCCAGGAGCGGATGCCCGTGGTGCTCGTCACCAACGCCATGGACAGCCTGGAGGCGCACCTGGAGTTGCTCGGGCTGACCTACTTCGCCGACGACGTGGTGAGCAGCGCGCGGGTCGGCGTGGCCAAGCCCGACCGGCGCATCTACGAGATCGCCGCCGAGCGGGCCGGGGCCGCTCCTGAGCGCTGTCTGTTCGTCGACGACCGGCCGGCGAACGTCGAGGCCGCCCGCGCCCTTGGCATGACCGGGGTTCACTTCCGCACGGTCGCCGACCTCGCCGCGGCGCTGGCCTGAGCAGGCTCTTCGCTCCGTGCCGAGTAGGCTCTTCGCTCCGTGCGGAGCGGGCCTTTCCCCTGCGCCGTGCTGGGCGGGCCCTTCGCCTGCGCCGTGCTGGGCGGGCCCTTCGCCCCGTGGGGCCGGGCGGGTCCGTCACCCGTGTGCCGCCCGTTTCCGGCGCGGCCCGCGCCGGCCGCGCCGGAAACGTCAGCGGCTCCGGCTGTCAGTACCCGCCGTACGGCGAGGACGAGCTGGGCTTCTTGGTGTGGCTGGGCGAGTGCGACGGAGACGTGGTCGGCGCCGTCACGGTCGAACGCGACCCGGCAGGCCGGATCACACCCAGCACCCCGTGCTTGCCGCCGTCGGAGCCGGCGGAGAACCACAGGGCGTTCTCGCCGCCGTTGGCCGAGGTGCCCGGCTCCAGGTCCCAGAGCCCGGGCAGCGTGATCTTGCGGCCGTCCGCCTTGGTGAGCGCGCCCAGGTGGCGCCCGCGGCGGAAGGCGTGGATGGTGCCGTCGCCGAAGTTGCCGACCAGCAGCGCGCCGGCGTACCGCCCGAAGGACTTCGGCGCGGCCGTCATCGCCCAGGGGGCGTTGAGCCCGGTACGCGCGATCCGGCCGGTCAGGCGGCCGTTGGCGTCGAAGCGGCTGATGAAGCCCTTGCCGGCGCCCGGGACGGACTTGCCGGTCGACGCGTCACGCAGCGCGTAGGCGATCCAGATGTTGCCGTTCACGACAGCCACGTTGAACGGCGAGTAGGTGGACGGGATGGCCCGGTCCCTGAACTGTGAGCGCGACAGCTGAATCCGCCGGAAGTCGGAGTCGAAGGCGTGGATGCGGCCGTGCGCGAAGTCGGCGGCGAGCAGGAAGTCGCCGTCGTCGGTCCGGACCAGCTCCAGACCCTTGTAGTCGGCGCCGCGGGTGAAGGCGGCGATGACGGCGTTCTTCGGGTCGACCTCGGCGTTCCAGCCGGTGATCGCGCCGCTCGGACTGGCGAAGATGAAGGTGGCGGGCTTGCCCTTGACGGTGAAGCCTTCGGTGGGGTTGAAGACCTGGCCGGTCGGGGCGCCGCCGGGGATGTTGACCTCGGTCTGCTCCTTCTTGCCGTTTCCGGAATAGACGGTGGCGCTGCCGCTGCCGGTGCCGGATACCCACAACGTCTTGCCCATGGCCAGCCCCCAGGGGTTGACCAGCTTGGGATCGGTGACGGGAGCCTTGCCCGAGACGTCCGAGACGAGGTTGACGACGTCGAACCTGTTGCGAGGGGTGGCCTGTGCGGGAGTGGCGAGAGTCGCTCCCAGAACGACTCCGACAGCGCAGAGTGTGATGATGCGTAACCGCATCCGTGCCTCCTTGTTAGCGCTTGTGACGCGAGATACGCGGGCGGCCCGGAACGGGTTCAGTGAGGTCCGGAAATATCCGGCTCGGCGTTATTCGCCGCCGATAGGGGAGAGGGAGTGTCATGGATGTTTTGGGGATTGATATCGGTGGTTCCGGGATCAAGGGGGCGCCCGTCGACATCGAGGCCGGCAAGCTCACCCGGGAACGCCTGCGCGTCCCCACCCCGCAGCCGGCCAGGCCCGGTCCGGTCGCCGAGGTGGTGGCGCGGATCGTCGACCACTTCTCCTGGACCGGCCCCGTCGGGGTGACGTTCCCCGGCGTGGTGCGCGACGGGGTGGTCATGACCGCCGCGAACGTTCACCACTCCTGGATCGGGGTCGACGCGGCCGAGACGTTCGGCGTCGCCACCGTGCTGAACGACGCCGACGCGGCGGGCCTGGCCGAGATGACCTTCGGCGAGGGACGCGGCCGGCGGGGCACCGTGCTCATGTTGACGTTCGGCACCGGCATCGGCAGCGCGCTGTTCACCGAGGGCGTCCTGGTGCCCAACACCGAGCTGGGCCACCTCCAGCTGAAGGGCAAGGACGCCGAGCACCGCGCCTCCGACCGAGCCCGCGAAGAGTCCGACCTCAGCTGGGAGAAGTGGGCCGCGCGGGTCGAGGAGTATCTCCGGCACGTGGAGATGCTGTTCTCTCCCTCGCTGATCGTCGTCGGCGGCGGCGTCAGCAGGAAGGCCGGCAAGTGGCTCCCGCACGTGCACCTCGACACGCCGATCGTCCCCGCCCTCCTGCAGAACGAGGCGGGCATCATCGGCGCCGCCCAGATGGCCGCCGCCCCCCGCCCGGCCGCCGCGAGGTAGCTCCGGGGCGCTCGTCCAGGACGCCGCGAAGTGGCTCCCGCGCCCTCGAACGGCGCGCCGCCGGATCCCCGGACGGAAAGGGGCTCCGGCAAGGCAACCGGAACGGCCGCTCAGGAGTCTCACTGGTGACGTGACCGTCCTCGACGACGACTCTGGGGAGAGTGGGCCCGCCGCGGACGGTCACGGCGTTATTGAGGTGCGGGCCTCCGTGGTGATCGGGCAGCATGGGTGGTTGGCTCCGGTCGCGCGGGGCTCAAATATCCTGAAAGCAGTATGGGAACCTCTGCGTTGTCCTCCTCTCACCCTGAGCTCGGCGAGCTGCAGTCACGCCTGCCCGAGCTCATGCCCCGTGACCAGCGCCGGCTCCGGCGCCGCCTCGACGGCGCGCGCCGGGTGCGCTCCCGTGAGGCCCGGGAGAAGATCGCCGCGGAGATCCTCGCCGACGTCGAGCGCGCCGAGCGGCGGCTGACCCGCCGCCGCGAGGCCGTGCCCGAGGTGAGCTACCCCGACAACCTGCCGGTCGCCCAGCGCAAGGACGACATCCTCGCGGCCATCCGCGACCACCAGGTCGTGATCATCGCGGGCGAGACCGGGTCCGGCAAGACCACCCAGATCCCCAAGATCTGCATCGAGCTGGGGCGCGGCGTCAGAGGGCTGATCGGCCACACCCAGCCCCGCCGCATCGCCGCCCGCACGGTCGCCGAGCGCATCGCCGAGGAGCTCGGCACCGACCTCGGCCAGGTCGTCGGCTACAAGGTGCGCTTCACCGACCAGGCGAGCGACCGCACCCTGGTCAAGCTGATGACCGACGGCATCCTGCTCGCCGAGCTGCAGAACGACCGGCTGCTGGAGCAGTACGACACACTGATCATCGATGAGGCCCACGAGCGCAGCCTCAACATCGACTTCATCCTCGGCTACCTCAAGCAACTGCTGCCGAAGCGCCCCGACCTCAAGGTCGTCATCACCAGCGCCACCATCGACCCCGAGCGGTTCTCGCGGCACTTCTCCGACGCTCCGATCATCGAGGTGTCCGGCCGCACCTACCCGGTCGAGGTCCGCTACCGGCCGCTCGACGACGATGACGACCAGACGCAGGGCATCGTCGACGCCTGCCGCGAGCTCGTCACCGAGGGGCCCGGCGACATCCTCGTCTTCCTGAGCGGCGAGCGGGAGATCCGCGACGCCGCCGACGCCCTGGCCAAGGCCGAGTTCCGCAACACCGAGATCCTGCCGCTCTACGCCCGCCTGAGCGCCGCCGAGCAGCACCGCGTGTTCCAGCGCCACACCGGCCGCCGCATCGTGCTGGCCACCAACGTGGCCGAGACGTCGCTGACCGTCCCCGGCATCAAATACGTCGTCGACCCCGGCTACGCCCGCGTCTCCCGCTACAGCCACCGCACCAAGGTGCAGCGGCTGCCCATCGAGGCCATCTCCCAGGCCAGCGCCAACCAGCGCAAGGGCCGCTCCGGCCGCACCTCCGACGGCGTCTGCATCCGGCTCTACGAGGAGGAGGACTTCCTCGCCAGGCCGGAGTTCACCGACCCCGAGATCCTGCGCACCAACCTGGCCTCGGTCATCCTGCAGATGACCTCGATCGGGCTGGGCGACATCGAGGCGTTCCCGTTCGTCGAGCCGCCCGACCGCCGCCAGGTCAGAGACGGCGTCAGCCTGCTGCACGAGCTGGGCGCGTTCGACGCGCAGGGCGACCTCACCGCGGTGGGCCGCAAGCTGGCCGCTCTGCCGGTCGACCCCCGCCTCGGCCGCATGGTGCTGGAGGCGGAGAAGAACGGCTGCCTGCGCGAGGTCATGGTGATCGCCGCCGCGCTGTCGATCCAGGACCCTCGCGAACGCCCGTCCGACAAGCAGCAGCAGGCCGACGAGAAGCACCGCCGCTTCGCCGACCCCGAATCCGACTTCCTGTCCTACGTCAACCTCTGGCACTACCTCCAGGACAAGCAGCGAGAGCTGTCGTCCAGCGCGTTCCGCAGGCTGTGCAAGGCCGAGTTCCTCAACTACCTGCGCGTGCGCGAGTGGCAGGACATCTACAGCCAGCTGCGCCAGTCGCTCGGCGCCCAGCCGGGCAGCCAGGTCGCCGACCCGCGGAGCGTGCACGTCTCGCTGCTGGCCGGGCTGCTGTCACACGTGGGCGTCAAGGACGTCGTCGACAAACAGCGCGCCTCCGACGGCCGCCGCCCGATCCAGGAATACCTCGGCGCCCGCAACGCCCGCTTCGCCGTCTTCCCCGGCTCGGCGCTGGCCAAGAAACAGCCGCAGTGGCTGATGTCGGCCGAGCTGGTGGAGACCTCGCGGCTGTGGGCCCGGGTCAACGCCAAGATCGAGCCCGACTGGGTCGAGCCGCTCGCGCAGCACCTGGTCAAGCGCACCTACTCCGAGCCGCACTGGGAGAAGAACCAGGGCGCGGTGATCGCGCTGGAGAAGGTCACGCTGTACGGCGTGCCGCTCGTGGTCGGGCGCAAGGTCAACTACGGCCGCATCGACCCCGAGCTGTCGCGCGAGCTGTTCATCAGGCACGCGCTCGTCGAAGGCGACTGGGACAGCCACCACACCTTCCTGCGCGCCAACCGCAAGCTGCTCGAAGAGGTCGAGGAGCTCGAGAACCGCGCCCGCCGCCGCGACATCATGGTCGACGACGAGGCCCTGTACGACTTCTACGACCAGCGGGTGCCCGCCGACGTCGTCTCGGCCCGGCACTTCGACTCGTGGTGGAAGAAGGCCCGGGCCACCGAGCCCGACCTGCTGACCTACTCGGCCGAGATGCTGGTCAACGAGGGCGCCGACGTCAGCGCCCGCGACTACCCCGACACCTGGCGGCAGCTCGGCCAGCGGATGAAGCTGACCTACCAGTTCGAGCCCGGCGCCGACGCCGACGGCGTGACCGTGCACGTCCCGCTCCAGGTGCTCAACCAGGTCAACTCCGACGGGTTCGACTGGCAGATCCCCGGCCTGCGCGAGGAGCTGATCACCGCGCTGATCCGGTCGCTGCCCAAGCACCTGCGGCGCAACTTCGTGCCCGCCCCCAACTACGCCAAGCAGGTGCTGGAGGGCGCCCGCCAGGGCGGCGAGCCGCTGCTGGAGGCCGTGGAGCGCGAGCTGCTGCGGCTGACCGGCGTCCGGGTGCCGCGCGAGGCCTGGCAGCTCGACCAGGTGCCCGACCACCTGCGCATCACCTACCGGGTGATCGACGAGCGCCGCCGCACGGTCGCCGAGGACAAGGACCTCGACGCGCTGAAGCGGCGGCTCGCCCCGCGGCTGCGCCAGACGCTCTCGGCGGCGGCCGACGACCTGGAGCAGTCGGGGCTCCACACGTGGAGCTTCGGCACCCTGCCCAAGGTGTTCGAGCAGGGCCGCATGAAGGGCTATCCGGCCCTGGTCGACGACGGCGACTCCGTCTCCATCAAGATCTTCGAGACCGAGCTGGAGCAGCGCCGCTCCCACTGGACCGGCACCCGGCGGCTGCTGTTGCTGGGCGTCACCAACCCGGCCAGGTCGCTGCTCGGCGGTCTGTCCAACCAGGCCAAGCTGGCCCTGTCGCGCAGCCCGCACGGCGGCGCGGTGGCGCTCTTCGACGACGTGGTCGACGCCGCGGTCGACAAGCTGATGCTCGACCGCGGTGGCCCGGCCTGGGACCCTGTCTCCTACGACCGGCTCTACCAGCACGTCCGGGCCGAGCTGCACGCCACCTCGGCCGACGTGCTGGCCCGGGTCGAGCAGATCCTCGGCGTCTGGCACACCGTCGGCGCCGGGCTGGAGCCCGTACGCGCCGGCGCCTCGGCCGGCGACATCCGTGACCAGCTCGCCAAGCTCGTCTACCCGGGTTTCGTCACCGCCACCGGTCACCGGCGGCTGCCCGACCTGCTGCGCTACATCCGGGCCGTCGAACGCCGCCTCACCAAGCTCCCCGAGGAGCCATGGCGCGACGAGGAGTGGATGGACCGCGTGCACAAGGTCGAGGACGACTATCACGACCTGCTGGCCAAGCTGCCCCCCGCGCGGCGCTCCGACCCCGACGTGGTGGAGATCCGCTGGATGATCGAGGAGCTGCGGGTCAGCTTCTTCGCCCAGACCCTCGGCACCCCGACCCCGGTCTCGGAGAAGCGCATCGCCAAGGCGATGGAGAAGCTCACACCTTGAAGACGGATGTGCCCAGCTCGACGTCGATCGGGCTGGGCAACCGCAGCGGCGACCCGACCGGCACCGTGGCCCTCGCCAGATAGGCGCCGTCGCGGGGCTCGCTGTGCACCGTGACCGACGGCGGCTCGGCGAGGAGGTCGATCAGCAGGTAGATCGGCACGCCGCCGGTCGCGTAGAGCGGCGGCTTCTCCACGCGGTCCCGGAGGGCGCTGCCGGCGGAGACCACCTCGGCGACCATGATCAGCCCGGACGACCGCAGCTCACGCTCCCCCCACCTGGGGCAGTCGGGTGGCGCGAGCACGAAGTCGGGCTCGACGGGCTCTCGCGGCCCTTCGACGCAGACATCGACGTTACCCGCGCGCCCCTTCCAACCGTGTTCGTCCATGACCGGAATGAGGACACGGTAGAGCGCCATGGCGCAGTCAGCGTGTTCGGGGGTGCCTACGAGGCTCACGATGAGGTTTCCTTCGATGACGTCGGCCCGGAAGCCGGGGAGTTCGGGGAGTGCGTCGAACAGCTCCCGTGCGGTCTCCGGCAGGCGCTTGTCGTTGGACGGCACCAGCTCGGTGTGGTGCTGCCTGATCGCCCTGACAACCATCGAAACTGTCCCTCCGTACTCGAATGGGTACCCTGAGTATCGCATTCAGCGCCTGCGAGCGGACCCCCTTACGGCGCGAAACGGCCGCCTCGCTGTCAACGAGGCGGCCGTGGATGTGGGGCGGCGTCAGTTGGGTGTGGGCCACCAGGTGGGCAGCGCTTCGCCGTGCGTCTCCGGGATCCGCTCACCCGGCCGCCGGTTCACGCCGCGCTTGATCACCTTCAGCAGGTCGGCGGTGTAGTCGTGCCAGACGTCCTCGTCGGCGGTCGCCGGCAGGTCGTCGAGCTGTCCGTCCTTGGTGTCGCCCTCTCGTGGCATGGAACATCCCCCTTCATGGTCAAGCGACCGATTGGATCCCCGGTCGAGTGATTCAGTACGGATCCGTACAGTGGGGGGACGCATGAGTGGGGGGTTTGATGATCAAGGCAGTGGTGTTCGACGTCGGCGAGACGCTCATCGACGAGACGCGCATCTGGTCGCGCTGGGCCGACCGCCTGGGAGTGAGCAGGTTCGTGATGATGGGAGCGCTCGGCGGGATGGCCGCCCTTGATCGTTCCCACCGCGAGGCGTTCGAGCTGGTCCGGCCCGGTCTCGACATCACCGCCGAGCTGGCGGCCTGGGAGCGCGACGAGCCCGACGGCCTGCGCAACCACTTCGACGCCGACGACCTCTACCCCGACGTCCGCGAGGCGCTGGCCGCGCTGCGCGCGTCCGGGCAGCAGGTGATCATCGCCGGCAACCAGCCCGTCCGGGCCTACGACGCGCTGGTCGCCATGGACCTTCCGGTCGACTCGGTGCACACCTCCGAGGGCTGGGGCGTGTCCAAGCCCGCGGCCGAGTTCTTCGCCAAGGTCGCCGCGATCGCGGGCAGGGAGCCCGCCGAGATCCTCTACGTCGGCGACCGGCTCGACAACGACGTGCTGCCCGCGGCCAGGGCGGGCATGCGGACGGCGCTGCTGCGCCGGGGGCCGTGGGGTCATCTGCACGCCGAACGGCCGCAGGCCAAGGCCGCCGACCTGATCGTCGACGACCTGCCCGCCCTGCTGCCCGCCCTCGCGGGTCTCACCTGATCTCGTCATCGGGTTCGACGTAGATCGCGCGCTCCTCGGCTGAGAGGTCGCCGGAGTCGTCGCCCCAGTCCTGGCCGATCTCGTCCGGCTCCTCGTCGGGGCCCAGCCCCTCGTCGGGCTGGGTGAGCCGGTGTCCCGGCCGCGGCGCCGGCCTTTCCCTGTCGGGCCTCTCCCGCCACAGCCGCTCGTCGAGGGTGTCCTCGTGACGCGGATCGTCACCCTCGATGCGATGCGCCCGGCCGAGGTCGTCGGTCCACTCCTCGACCTCGATCTCCTGCTCGTCCGCCAGGCCGTGTCTGTCCGGAGGCTGTTCGGTCATACCCGTCCTCTTACCCAGGAGCCTGCCGAAAACCTAGGATTTGGTCTCCCCCTGGATCTTCGACGACTCTTCCTTGTCCATCCGGGGCGCGGTCGGGGACGTCACACCAGTTCGAGCGGGCGGTCCCTGCTCACCAGGGCGGCGTAGTGGCCGCCGAGGGCCAGCAGGTCGTCGTGGGTGCCGCGCTCCACGACCCGGCCGTGGTCCAGGACGACGATCTGGCCGGCGTCGCGGATCGTGGACAGGCGGTGCGCGATCGTGATCGTGGTACGGCCCTTCGCCAGCGTGTCCAGTGCCTCCTGTACGGCCCGCTCGGTCTGCGTGTCGAGGGCGCTGGTGGCCTCGTCGAGGACGAGCACCGGCGGGTTGCGCAGGATGGTCCGGGCGATGGCCAGGCGCTGCTTCTCGCCGCCGGAGAAGCGGTAGCCGCGCTCGCCCACCAGCGTGTCGTAGCCGTCGGGCAGCGAGGCGATGTGGTCGTGGATGCGGGCGGCCCGGGCGGCCGCCTCGAGCTCCTCGTCGGTGGCCGAGGGGTCGGCGAAGCGGAGGTTGTCGGCGATGGAGGCGTGGAAGAGGTACGTCTCCTGGGAGACCACGCCGACCGTGCGGGCCAGTGACTCGAAGGTGAGCTCGCGGACGTCGACGCCGTCGATCGTGACCCGGCCGCCCGTGACGTCGTACAGCCGGGGCAGCAGATAGCTGAGCGTGGTCTTGCCCGACCCGGTCTCGCCGACGACCGCCAGGCTGGTGCCGGCCGGGACGGTGATGTCCACGCCGGTGAGCGTGGGCGCGTCGCCGTAGGCGAAGTCGACGTTCTCGTAGCGGACCTCGCCGCGCACGCCGGCCAGCGTGCGCGGGCCGGGGTGGATGTCCACGGGCAGGTCGAGGTACTCGAAGATGCGGCCGAACAGCGCCAGCGAGCTCTGCACCTCGACGCCGAGCCGCAGCAGCGAGACGGTGGGCCTGAACAGGCCCGCCTGCAGCGTGGTGAAGGCCACCAGGGTGCCGACGGAGATGGCGCCGGTGTGGCCGACCGCCCAGTAGATCACCGCGGGCATCGCGGCCATGACGATCTGGATCGACGACTGCCGCCACCGTCCGGCCATGCTGGCGCGGACGCCCAGGTCGGCGAGTTCGTCCGAGGCGGCGGCGAAGCGGCGGGACAGCTCGGGGGAGCGGCCCATCGTGCGGCCGAGCAGGATGCCGCTGATCGACAGCGACTCCTGGACCATGGAGGAGATCACGGCCAGCTTCCGCTGCCGCTCGGAGGTGATCCGCTTGCGCTCGGCGCCGACCTTGCGGCTGATCCACACGAAGACCGGCAGCAGCAGCAGTGAGATGGCGGTCAGCCGCCAGTCGAGCGCGACCATGGCGACGACCGTGGCCAGGACGGTGGTGAGGTTGGAGATGAGGGAGGTGGCGGTGGAGGTGACGACCGCCTGCATGCCGCCGATGTCGTTGGCGATGCGCGACTGCACCTCGCCGGTCCTGGTGCGGGTGAAGAACGCCAGCGACATGCGCTGCAGGTGGCCGTAGACGGCGGTGCGCAGGTCGTGCATGACGCGCTGGCCGACGGTGGTCGACACCAGCGTCTGGATCACGTCGAACACGCTCGTGGTGACCGCGACCAGGATCATGCCCAGCGCGAGCAGCGCGAGCAGGCCGGTGTCGCGCGCCGGGATGGCTGTGTCCAGCACCTCGCGCAGCAGGAACGGCGAGGCCAGCGACACCAGCGACGACAGCAGGATGAGACAGCCGACCACGGCCAGGCGGCCCCGGTAGGCGCGGAAGAGGCGGACGATGCGCCGCAACGGGGCGCGTGGTTCCTCGGCCAAGCAGCCGCTCCTTTCAGATGTTCGCTCTAACAGAGGTTAGCTCATATATGTTCCGCCATTAGGCTTGGCCCATGGACGACGTGGAGCTCTCCGAGCTCATGCACCTGGTCGGCCGCCGGTTGCGGCATGGCTATCTGCATCGGCTGGAGCCGCTCGGCCTGAGCCCCGGTCAGGCGCGGGCGCTGCGCGTGCTCATCGACGCCGACCGGCCCCTGCGGATGGTGCGGCTCGCCGACGAGCTGAGGATCGTGCCGCGCTCCGTCACCCCCGTCGTCGACGCCCTCGAAGCGGCCGGGCTGGTACGCCGGGAGATCGATCCGGCCAACCGGCGCTCGACCCTGCTGGTCGTCACGCCGGAGGGGCACAAGGTCCACGAACGTGCCCGCGAGGCCCGCAGGCAGGCGGGCCAGGAGCTCTTCGCGGTGCTCTCGGCCGAGCAGCGCGACCAGCTCAAGGAGCTGCTGGCCGTCGTGGACGCCCAGTTCGGGCCGGCCCCGGTGCCCGGTCAGGTGGGCGTCACCGGGCGCGAGTCGCGGGGCAGGTAGCGGCCGGACAGCCGGGCCAGCTTGAGGCTGAGGTGCAGGGCCAGCCGCTCACCGCCGTCCTTCAGATCCGTACGGGCCAGCTCCTCCACGCGGCGCAGCCGGTAATACAGAGAGGTGCGGTGCAGCCGCAGCGCCCGCGAGGTGGCGACGGCGCTGCCGGCCAGGTCCAGATAGGTCTCCAGGGTCTCCAGCAGCGGCAGGTGGTGCTCGTCGGCGAGCAGCGGTTCGAGGCCGGGGTGCAGCTCGTACGGCGACAGGTGGGTCAGCATCCGATAGACGCCGAGCCGGCTCCACTCCAGCGAGCGGCCGAGGCCGGGCACCCGGGCGGCGACCTCGGCCGCGTGCCTGGCCTCGGTGTAGGACGCGGCCGCCGCGGTCAGCGCCGGCCGGGGCCGCCCGACCCCCACGGTGACCGGCACGGACATCGCCCCGTGCAGCTCGTCGGGCGAGACGGCGGGCCCGGCGGTGAGCAGCACGGCGTGGTCGTAGCGCACGAGGTGCAGCGGGTGGTGCCCGCTCAGCCGCCGCCGCAGCGCCAGCAGCCCCTGCTCCAGGGCCAGTCTGAGGGCCTCGTCCGGCTCGGGGGCCAGCGGCCTGGCCACGAGTACGGTCACCGGCTGGGCCTGGGGGAAGGCGCCGGCCTCGATCAGCTGGCGGGCCGCGTCGCGCTCGCCGAGCAGGAGCCCCGTCACCGCCTCCAGCTCCCGGTGCGAGGCCAGGCCGATGGCCAGGCTCTCGTGGTAGAGCGCCAGGGCCAGTGCGGGGGCCGCCGCCGCGGCCTCGGCGACCTGCGCGTCCGGCATCGCCGGTTCGGCGTCGATGAACCAGAGGAATCCGAGCAGCCCGGCCTCGTGGCGTACCGGGACGCAGACGCGGGGGAGCAGGCCGAGGTGCGGCGCGCCCGGGGTGCGCAGCGGGAGGGCCGCGCCGTCGATGCCCGCGGCGCGCAGCCACAGGCGCACCTCCGGCGTGGTGTGCCTGCGCAGGATCGAGTCGCGGCGGATGTCGTCCATGGCGCCGCTCTGCTCGCTGTAGGCGATGACCCGTTGCAGGTGGTCCTCGAGCAGCAGCGGCCGGTCGAGGCGCGCCGCGAGCTCGTCCACGGTCCGCTGGAGGTCCGCCACAACTCACCTGGTTATTTCAACAAATGTCGGAGATACAGCTACGGGTCTTCCCTACAGCTGACCGGTGATCTCTGTCAATATCGCCTATACCGTCCCATTGGTGAACGCCCCGAAGAAGCTGTTGAAAGGCCTGCTGGCAGCCCTCGTGCTGATCCCGCTGAGTTTGACGGCCACACCCGCTTCCGCAGCGCCCCCCGCGGAGGATCCCGAACACCCCTGGCGGCAGAAGCACTGGCCGCAGACCCAGCCCTGGCAGCGCGACGCGCCCGCCGACGCCCAGGCCCTGCGCGGTCGCCCCGTCGCGGACATCAAGCCCATCGACCCGCAGAACTGGGAGAACCCCGACCACATGACGTGGGCGGACTACAAGAAGCCGCCCGGCACCAACTGGAACGACCCGTCGGTCAAGGGCTCGCAGCGCACCTTCAAGGGCGCGCTCGTCCTGCTCGACTACCCCAACCAGGAGTTCGTCGTCACCCAGCCCAAGGGCTCGACGATCTTCGGCAACCCGAGCGCCGAGGCCCACGACATCCCCCGCGACCAGGTCGCCCGGTTCTACCAGGACTTCCTCAACACCCCGAACGAGCTGAACAAGGGGCACACCATCCATGAGTACTGGATGGAGGACTCCGGCGGCCGCATCGGCGTGGACCTGACCGGCTTCGGCCCGTACACGATGCCGGGCAAGGACCATGAGTACGCCATGGAGTATCAGCGCAACGCCTGCCCCAGCGGCGACACCTGCAACCGCAACCTGCGCACCGACGGCAACGCGGCGTGGATCGCCGCCGTCGGTGAGGAGGTCGCCGCGCAGTTCGACTTCATCTTCTACGTCAGCGCCGGCCAGGACGAGTCGTCCACCTGGCAGGAGTTCGGCATGATGAAGTTCCCCACCAAGGAGGACGTGACCGACGAGTTCGGCCCGCCCGACCCGGCGCTGCCCAACTGGTCCGCCACCCGCTACGTCGACTGGACCTCGTGGCAGGCCGGATCCACCTTCTGGCCCAACGCCCGCTTCGGCGTCGACTCGGTGCAGGCCGAGAGCTCCGGGATGTCGGTGTACGCCCACGAGCTGAGCCACATCATGGGCATCGCCGACAACTACAACAACCCGTACGGCGTGCCACTGCGCAGGGCCTACTCCGGCATCTGGGAGATGCTCAGCCGCGGCACCTTCAACGGCCCCGGCGGCCCGCACAGCCGCTGGCTCATCCCGCCCACCGCCGGCTCCTCCATGGGCTCCCAGCACATGCTGCGCAACAAGATCAAACTTCAGATGGTCGACCAGGCCAACGTGCTGAACCTCTCCCGTGACGCGCTCGACGAGTCCGGCCTGGTGACCGCCAGGGTGACCGCCCGGGCGGTGCAGCCGGGACCGAACGGGCTGATGGGCCTCAACATCGCCTTCGGCTCCGGTGACAAGAGCCCCGCCTGCGACACGGCGACCAACCCGCTGTGCGACGGCGGCGGCTACGACAACTACACCGTCGAGGTCGTCGACCGGGTCGGCACCGACTCCTTCACCCCCGACTCCGGAGTGCTGCTGGCCAAGACCAAGGACCAGGACCGGTCGCCGTTCATCTGGGTGGTCGACGCCAACCCGCAGGACATCGGGATGACCGACTACGTGCTGCCCGACGGCACCGAGGTGCCCATCACCATGGGCGACTACCGCCAGCTGTCCGACGCGCTCTTCCACGCGGGCACCGACTCGGGCAGCGAGTACGAGTACGTCGACGAGGCCAACCGCCTGCACTTCTACGTCACCGACCTGAAGCGTGGCCGCGACGGCACGCTGTCCTACACGGTCGCCGTCCGCTCCCTCGACGGGGCGGGCCCGCAGAAGCGCGGCGTCCGGCTGCTGCCCGCCGCCGGAGTCCCCGCCGGCAAGGGCGTGTCCACCTGCACGTTCCCGCTGTTCAACACCGGTAGGGCGGCCCCCGCGCAGGGGCAGCACCCCGAGGACGTCAGCGCCTACCTCAACACCGACGTCTACCGGCTCAAGGCCGAGGCCCGGGGCAAGGGCTGGACCGCCCAGCTGCCCAACGCGCTGGCCTCCGTCGACTTCGGCAAGCACGCGACGGTCACGGTCAACGCCGTGCGCGAGGCGGGCGGCGCCCGGCTCGGGAAGATCGAACTCACCGCCACCTCGGAGAGCGACCCGAGCAAGACGGTGACGGCCACCTGTCACGTGGTCGGCCTGTAGGCGAACGACGGGGTACGGCCGGCGCGGGCCGTACCCCGCCGTTTCGACCACCCTGGAGGGGGTGTTGCGTTGACGGGGCAGTCGCCAGACCGCCCGCGACCTCGGCGCCGCAAGGTGCCACTGGCCGCGCCCGTGGCGGCGGGGCTCGCCGCGGCGGCCGCCAGCATCCTGGCGGCGTCGGTCGAGTGGGAGATCCCGCCCCTCGCCAAGGTCGGCGTGACGGCCGTCGCCGCGATTCTCGTGGGACTCACCACCTGGGCCACCACCGAGGTCCGGCCCAGGCGGGCCGCCCTGGAGGAGCCCTCCTCCCGCGCGCCCGACCAGTGGCCACCCGCCCCCGAGCACTTCACCGGCCGTGCCGAGGCGCTCGCCGAACTACGCGGCGTCTTCGCCACGCGCCGCAAGGCGGGCGACCTGGCGCCGCCCCTCGTCGTCTCCGTGTACGGCCGGGGCGGAGTCGGCAAGTCGGCGCTCGTCGCCCGCTTCGGCCAGGAGGTCGCGACTGGTTCCCCGACGGGCGGCTGCACGCCGACCTGCGCGGCGTCGACGCTCCGGTCCGCCCGGAAGAGGTAGCGCCCACCCTCGACAAGAGCGTCCGCGCGTCCGTGCAGCTCAGCTACGACGACTGCACCGGCATGCAGCGCCGCCTGCTGCGCCGGCTGTCCACGCTCACCTCGCCCGACGTGCCGAGCTGGGTGGCGGGCGAGCTGCTCGACGTCTCCGGGCTCGACGGCGCCGACCAGCTGGAGGCGCTGATCGACGCCCAGCTCGCCGAGTGCTCCGGCGCCGACCAAATCGCCATGATCAAGCTGGCCAGCCGGCTGGAGCTGTGGGAGCTGACCGGGGGCCTGGCCCGCGCGTTCTGCTCGCTGTGTCATTCGCTGCGCGCCTACTGGGCCGACTGGGACGAGGTCTCCATCCTCGGCTGCGAGGCCGCGCGGCGCACCGGTGACCGGCGGGCCCTGGGCATCGCGCTGCTCGACCGCGCCGCCGTACAAGGTGGGCTCGGGGCGCACGAGCAGGGGCGGGCCGGCGCCGAGTCGGCGCTGGAGATCTTCACCGAGCTGGGCGAGTCGTGGTGGGCGGCCCGGGCGATGCGCACGGTCGGCATGTCCCTGTTCTCCGACGGTCACCTCGACCGCGCGCAGGACTACCTGATCGGCGCGATCACCGCATTCAAGGGCGAGGACGACCTGTGGTGGATGGCCCGCACCCAGCGCAACCTCGCCGAGATGCGGCTGGCCGAACGCCGTCCCGAGGAGGCCCGGCAGCTCCTGGAGGACGCACTGGCGGTGTTCGAGCGCTACGGCAACCGCTACTCCGAGGCGCAGACGCTGCGCGCCTACGGTGAGGTGCTCGCCGCGCAGGCCCGCGGCCTGCGACGGGGCGGCGACCACCGCGCCGCGCTCGACGGCTTCGCCAAGGCCGGCTTCAGCCTCGACCGGGCGGCCGGCATGTTCCGGCAGCGCGGCGAGCTGTGGGAGGAGGCCCGCTGCCTGCGCGCTGCGGGCGAGGTCGGCGACCCGGCCAACGGGCTGCGCGAGCTCGACTTCGTACGGCGCGCCGAGGAGCTCCTGACGGCCCTCGGCGACTCGTGGGGCGTGGCCCGCACCGCGCTGTCCGCCGGCCGGGCGCTCGCCCGGCTGGGCCGGATCGAGGAGTCCGAGCACGAGCTGCGCCGAGCCGTCCACGCCTTCGAAGAGCTGGACGACCGGTGGTGGATGGCGCTGAGCCTGCGCCACCTCGGCGAGGCCCACCTCGACGCGGGCGGCCCGAGCGCCGCCGTCCACCCGCTGGAGCAGGCCAGGGAGATCTATCGCAGCCTCGGCAACAACGCCGGCCTGCGCCGGACCCTGGAGCTGCTCAAGCGGACGGAGGCCTGAGCAGCTCGCCCGCGGTCCGCCGGGCCTGGCCGATGCTCTCCTCGAACAACTTGCGCACGTGCCGGGCCTGCTCGCCCAGCTCCCTGATGCGCTCGTCCGCCACCTCGTCGCGCACGGTGTCGGCGATCAGCTCCTGGTAGTCGGGGGTGCGCGCGGCCAGCGCCTCCAGCCGCTGGTGCGCGTGGTAGACCTGGTCGGCCCGCATCACCTGTTTGGCGTACTCCTCCAGGCGGCGGACCCGTTTCGACAGCGACGTCCAGGCGGCGTCGAGCGCCGTGCTGTAGGGCTTGAAGGCGTCCTCCAGGCCCGACGGCAGCTCGCGCGGGACCAGCCGGCGGTGCTCATGGTGCATGGCCGACAGCCGCGACAGCCGCTGGGCGATCTGCCACACCTCCTCCGGCAGTGTCACCTGGTTGTCGATGGTGTCGATCAGCCCGGCCCGGTGCACCCGCGAGGCGAGGACCCTGCCGACCGCGTCCTGGGCGCGGCTCAGCAGCATCTGGCAGGGGTAGTCGAGGTCCTCGGGCAGCACGTAGCGCGCGGCGTGCTCGGTGGCGAGCCGCAGGAGTTTCCGGTTCGTCCGCTTGGAGGCGTCGACGGCCAGCCAGCGCATCAGCGCGATGAGGCCGATGCCGGCGGCGGCCACGACCGTGGCCGTGGTGTCGGTCAGTATCCAGACGAGCAGCAGGAAGCCGGGCAGGAAGACGAGCAGTTCGAGATGGTACGAGGGCTTGATCCGCCAGCCGGTTCTGGCCATGCGGAGCACCTCCGGACTGGATCGCAGCTGGATCGATATCTCCGGTGGCAGCGATGGATCTATCACCAGCCGCGGGGGCAGAGCACGCGGATCCATAGGTTCATGCTGCGTTATGAACCTCGAATCCGCTCATTTTCAGCGGACATATAGGGTCGCATCGATGAACGCGATGACGAGATGGATAGACCTGGAAGGCGCCGTCAACGTCCGTGACCTGGGAGGGCTGCCCACCACTGATGGTGGAACCACCCGTTATGGCCGGATTTTTCGCGCAGACAATCTCCAGGGGCTCACGCATGGCGACGTGTCACGACTGGTCAGCGAACTCAAGCTGCGCCACGTCGTCGACCTTCGCTCCACCGCCGAGGTCACCCTCGAAGGTCCCGGCCCGCTGGCCCGCGTCCCCGAGGTGACCCACCACCATCTGACCCTGTTCGCCGAGGGCGGCAGGCACACCGACGTCGAGGCCGACACCGTCGACCTCGACCGGGTGCTGCCCTGGCAGGAGCGCCGGCTGGACGAGGACCTGCGGATGACCGGCTTCTACTACGGCTACCTGCGCGACCGGCCGGACGCGGTCGTCGCGGCGCTGCGCGCGATGGCGCTCACCGACGGAGCCGCCGTGGTCCACTGCGCGGCCGGCAAGGACCGCACCGGCGTGCTGTCGGCGCTCGCACTGGAGGTGGCGGGCGCCACCAGGCAGGCGATCGTCGAGGACTACGCGGCCACCGGGGAACGGCTGGAGCTGGTGCTGCGCCGGCTGCGGGGGAGCGCCACCTACCGCGACGACCTCGACTCACGGCCGGCCGACGACCACATGCCGAGGCCGAGGTACATCGAGCAGTTCCTGGGCGTGCTCGACGACCGCTTCGGCGGGCCGCGCGGCTGGCTGGCCCTGCACGGCTGGACCGACGACGACACCGACGCGGTGCGCTCCCGCCTGCGCGACTGACCCGGTCTCAGATCAGGTGCGTCACGATGCGCTGGGTGGCCGAGACGCGGGCCGCGTCGAGGACGGCCAGCGCGTCGACGACGCCGCCCGGGTCGACCGGCGGCGCCGCCCCCTCGCGCAGACAGGCCACCACGCCCCGGTAGAAGTCGAGATAGCGGCCGGGCAGGGTGGGGACCGAGACGGCCTGCTCGCCGCTGCCGAGGGTGCCCCACAGGTCCTCGTCCTCCTCGCCGAACCCCGGCGTGGCGGGCGAGATCCCGGCTCGCAGCCGCCCCTCCTGCACGTCGAGACCGTGCTTCAGGTAGCCGGCGGCCGAGCCCAGCACCCGGAACCGTGGACCGGGCCGCGCGGCCATCGCGCCGGCCCACAGGTGGGAGCGAACGCCGCCGGCGTGGGTGAGCGCCAGGAACGTGTCGTCGTCGGAGGCGACGCCCGCGCGCCGGACGTCGGTCTCGGCGTAGACCTCGCGGACCGGGCCGAACAGCTGGATGGCCTGGTCGACGAGATGGCTGCCCAGGTCGTAGAGCAGGCCGCCGAGCTCCTCGGCGCCGCCGGTCTCCCGCCAGCCGCCCTTGGGCGCCGGCCGCCAGCGCTCGAACCGGGACTCGAACCGCAGCACCTCGCCCAGCGCCCCGCCGTCCACCAGCTCGCGCACGGTCAGGAAGTCGCCGTCCCAGCGGCGGTTCTGGAACACGGTCAGCATGAGCCCCCGCTCGCGCGCGAGGGCGACCAGCGAGCGGGCCTCCTCGGCGCCGCCCGCGAGCGGCTTGTCGACCACGACCGGCTTGCCCCGGGTGAGCGCCTCGGTCGCCACCGGCCCGTGGGTGCGGTTGGGCGACGCGACGACCACCAGATCGCACCGGTCCCAGAGCAGCTCCACGTCGGGCACCGCGACGGCGGCGTACCGGCCGGCGACCTCGGCCGCCCGCGCCGGATCGCGGGTCACCACGGCCGCCAGCCGCAGCCCCGCGGTCGCCTCGATCAGCGGAGCGTGGAAGTGGGCTCCCGCGGTGCCGTAGCCGACCAGACCGACCTCGATCGCGCTCATCTGGTCAGGCTAGCGCGCCGCTCACTCGTCATCACGCTCGGCCAGAAAGCGCTCGAACTGCGCCGCCAGCTCGTCGCCGGTGGGCATCTGGCCGGGCTCGGCCATCAGGTTCTCGCGCTCGGCGCCGCCGGCGAACGCGTCGTACTGCTGCTCCAGCCCCTTGATCGCGGTCGACAGCTCGGTGGACGCCTGGATCTGTTCCTCGATCTCCGTCGTCGTACGCCGGGCGGCCTCGCGCAGCTCGTCCATGGGGAAGACCAGGCCGGTGCCCCGGGTGACCGCCTCCAGTGCGGTGACGGCGGCGTGGGGGTACTCGGCCTGAGACAGGTAGTGCGGCACGTGCACCGCGTAGCCCACCGCGTCGTGGCCCTCGGCTCCGAGGCGGAACTCGAGCAGGGCGGCCACGCTGCCCGGCACCTGAACCCTCCCGAACGAGCTGGTCTGTGAGTTGATCAGCTCGGGCCGGCTGGCGTGCATGGTGATGCCGAGCGGGCGGGTGTGGGGCACGGCCATCGGCACGCCGTGCATCGTGACGATCTTGCTGACGCCCAACCGGTCGAGCAGGGTGCCGACCGCCCTGGTGAACAGCTCCCACTCCCGGTCGGGCTCGGGGCCGGTCATGACGAGGAAAGGCGTGCCGGTGGTGTCGCGCAGGGTGTGGACGGTCAGGGCGGGGGTCTCGATTTCGACCCAGCGGTCGGTGTCGAAGGTCATGATGGGGCGGCGCGAGCGGTAGTCGAGCAGGCGGTCGACATCGAATGTCGCCACGACGCGGTGCTCCAGCTCGGCCAGCAGGTGGCCCAGCGCGAGGCGTCCGGCACCACCAGCGTCGACGAAACCGTCGAAGTGGTAGAGCAGCACCGGATCGGCCGGCTCGGGCACGTCGTCTGCGAGCTTGTAGAGATCCGTCGGGTCGAACACGGTTGGACAGCCTTTCCCTAGGTACTCTCTCCAGAACCTACGGCGAGCCGGAACGATTCCGTGCAGGGCACCTTATCTATCCCTGAGGGGAGGCGCGGACGGTGACCCGGAGCCGGAGGGGGTCGCCACCAGGGTGATCGCCCTGGCGAGGGGGGTGAGACGGCATCGTGCACGTGCCTGAGGGGCGGTGGGAAGGTCGTCGACTCACCGACGACAAAGTGACACTTTGCTGATGCCCGCGGCTTATCACGGTGACGCCGGGACACCCATCGAGCGCGGTGCCGACCGGAGCGGCGCGGACGAGCGTGGCCAGAGATCGCTTACGGGCGCCGTGTTCAAGAAGAAGCCTGACGTGGTCAGAGCGTTGTCCGACGCGGGAGCCGGCCCGAGGATGGGAATCCATCTCCGGCGGAACACCCTCAAGATATGTGCGAACAATTAGTTCTGCCATGTAACACGGCAAAACCATTCATAATATGACATTTCAGGAAATAGTAGCGAACTAAACCAGCATGGCCTTTCAAACGCTCCATCGTCATGCTGTGTGAATGGCTACTTCTGCGCATTCCTCCCTTGGTGGACGACCTCTCCGGATCCCTCCGCTGCCATGCCCGTTCCCCAGTGACATCAACGTGCACGCCGCGGAGGTCGACGCGGAGAGCCACGCCTGGCTGGCCGCCTCCAAGATGCTTGACGGGCCCAAGATGATCGAGCACTTCCGGCGCTCCAGAATCGGCCTGCTGGCCGCACGGACGAACCCCACCGTCCCGCGCGACAGCCTCAGATTGATCAACGACTGGTACAACTGGCTCTTCGCGTTCGACGACGCCTTCTGCGAGGGGGCATTGGGACACCGCGCCGCCGCGCTCGCCCGCGCGCTGCCGCCGCTCCTCGAGATCCTCGACGGCCGCAGGAAGCCGGACGGCGACGACCCCTTCGGCCGTACGCTGCACGAGCTCTACCACCGCATCTCCGCGACCGCCACCCCGGCCCAGGTGGACCGCTGGCGCATCACGGTGAAGGAGTATCTCTTCGCGCAGATCTGGGAGGCGGCCAACCGCGAGGCCGACCTCATCCCCACCCCAGACGAGTACGTCCTGATGCGGCGCATCACTGGAGCCACCTACACCTGCTTCGCCCTGATCGAGGTGGGCGGCGGCTACCGGCTCGAAGCGGAGGAATGGCATCACCCCGACGTGCGCGCGCTGTCCGAGCTCGCCTGCGACCTCATCGGCTGGGACAACGACCTGCTGTCGTACGCCAAGGAGCGCGGCAAGGACAACGCCAGGCATAACCTCGTCACCGTACTCGCGACGCACCGGGCCTTCACCCTGCAGGAGGCGCTGGAAGAGGTGTCGAGGATGCACAACGACGTGATCGCCGCGTTCCAGGCCCGGCTCGGGTCACTCGAACAATGGGCCACGCCGCCGATCCGCGCATACGTGCGGGGCCTCGAACACTGGGTGCGCGGGCACATTCAGTTCTCGCTCGGCAGCACCCGCTACATTCGCGCCTGGCCCGCCGGGACCCGATGGCCGGAGGCCGGAGGCCGTCAGTCTCCGGGGGAGTCCAGCTCGCCCAGGGCGAGCGAGGACGCCTCGTCGAGGTCGAGCCTGCAACCCTCGTCGAAGAGGTTTCTGTAACGCGACTCGCCCAGCGCCTTCTGGCATTCCTTGACGCACTGCTCGTGGTCGGTGGTCAGGAACGGAGCCCCGAGCATCGGCAGGCCGGCGGTCTTCCAGTTCTGGTGCAGGGCGCCCAGCAGCCGGGCGGCCAGGGTCATCTCCTCAGCCGCCGCGAAGACCCTGGCCGTGGTCTCCAGCACCAGCAGCGTGCCGAGCGTGTCGTGGAAGTGGCGTTTGATCCGCAGAGCCTCCCGCGCGCTCTGCAGGGCGTCTTCGGTACGGGCCGTGGCCAGACGAGTGATCGACAGCGCCCACTGCGCGTAGGAGCTCACCCACAGCTCGCCCCGCTCCCTGCACACCTGCAGGCAGTCGGTCAGCAGCGACTCGGCTTCGAACAGCTCGCCCTGCGACGTCAGCACGATGGACAGCTCGACGATGGCGGGCAGCAGCCCCGGGTTGAGCTCCTTGTTGTCGGTGTTGAACTCGATCGCCACGCCCAGCAGCGCGCTGGCCTTCTGCAGGTCGCCCTGCAAAAGAGCGGCGGTGCCCTGCATCTTGGAGGCGAGGATCACCGCCTTGGAGTCGCCGACCCGCACGGCCTCGGTGCTGCACTGCTCGGCCGCCTGCAGCGCGCCCGTGCTGTCGCCCTGGGCGCTGCGGACGTAGGAGAGCACCCAGAGCGCCTTGCACCGCTCCTTGCTCACGCCCGGGTTGGCCTGGAGCGCCCGCTCCAGGTAGAGGCGACCCTCGCGGACGAAGCCGCAGCACACCCACATGAACCACAACGACGACAGCAGGGTGAGCGCCAGCAGGGTCTCGCCGGGCGTGCGCAGCGCGTGCTCAAGCGCGACGCGCACGTTGTCGTGCTCCTGCCGCATGCGGACGAACCAGTAGATCTGCCGAGGACCCGACCAGGCGTCCTCGCTGCGCCCCGCCAGGGCCAGGTAGTACTCGAGATGCTTGTGGCGCATCTGCTGGGTCTGCCCGAGCTTGTCCAGCCACTCCTCGCCGTACTCGGCCAGCGTGTCGATCAGCTTGTAGCGGACCCCGGCATGGTTGCTCCGGATCAGCAGGATGGACTTCTCGACCAGGCCGGTCACCAGATCGGTGATCGCCTCGGACGGCAGCCGGTCGTCGGAGCAGACGGACCTGGCCGCGTCCAGCTCGAAGTCGCCGGCGAAGACGGACAGCCGCGCCCACAGCAGCCGTTCGGCCGGATCGCACAGCTCGTGGCTCCAGCCGATGGCCGCGCGCAGCGTCTGATGCCTCGGCAGCGCCGTCCGGCTGGCCCCCGCGAGGAGGCTGAACCTGTCGGTCAGCAAGCCGAGGATCTGGTCGACCGACAGCGCCCGCAGGCGCACCGCGGCCAGCTCGATGGCCAGCGGGATGCCGTCGAGCCTGCGGCACAGCTCGGCCACCGCGCCGATGTTCTGCTCGTCGAGCGTGAAGTCGGGCACCACGGCGCCGGCCCGGGCGGCGAACAGCTGGACGGACTCGTTGGTGAACAGGCTCTCGGCCGGATCGTCGCCCGGCACCAGCAGCGGCGGCACGGGCACGACGTGTTCGTACGGCAGGTGCAGCGACTGGCGGCTGGTGGCCAGGACCTTCAGATGGGGATTGCTCTCCAGCAGCTCCTGGACCAGCTCGGCACAGCCCTGGACGAGATGCTCGCAGGTGTCGATGATCAGCAGCATCCGCCGGTCGCCGACCCACTCCGCCAGCGACTCGGACTCGGCCCGCGAGGACTGGTCGGCGATGCCCAGGGCGGACGCGATGGTGTGCCGGACCATGCCCGCGTCCTGCAGCCGCGCCAGATCGGCGAACCACACGCCGTCTTCGTACTGGGACCTGATCTGGTGGGCCAGCCGCAGCACGGTGCGGGACTTGCCCACCCCGCCGATCCCCGTGACCGTGACCAGGCGCGACTCACCGAGGTGGCGCTTGAGGTTGGCGAGCAAGCGCGTGCGACCCACGAAGCTCGTCAGCTCCGTCGGAAGATTGCCTTCTCGCCGCCAGCCTGTCGGGGTGGCCATGGGCTGCCTCACGAGGGGGTAGGCGGACACCTGCCCAGGCATCGTACCTCTGGAGATCCGGGCTGTCCGGACGCCGACGCGGCCCGCGGGAGCGACTTTGTTCCTCTCGGTAGCATGTCTACCGTGAGTGAATTTCTCCCTGAGCAGTCGACCGACGACACCGACCTCGGCTGGGGCGAGTGGCAGGAGGACGACTCCGACTCGTTCTACCTGGACGACAAGCCCCCGCACTGGGCGGCCTGACCCGGGGCCCGGCATCGGGCCCCGAGACCTAGCTGACCACGTCCTTGCGGCGGAATCTCCGGAAGGCCACCGCGATGAGGATGGCCGCGTAGGTCACCGACACCGAGGCGCCCTTGGCCATCCCGCTCCAGTCGAGCTCCGGCGCGAGCGCGTCGAGCCAGGCGGTGTTCCAGAACGTGGGCAGAAACTCCCGCAGCGTCCCCAGCGCCTCCACGGCCTGCAGGATCGTGCTGACGATCCACAGGCCCACCGCGCCGCCCACCGCGCCGAGCGGAGAGTCGGTGACCGTGGAGATGAGGAACGCCAGCGCCGCCACCACCAGCTGGCTGACCAGCGCGTAGCCGATCACGATGCCGAAGCGCGGCAGCACGTCGAGCGCCGGGATCGTCTCGCCCGTGCCGGGCACCTGGATGTCGTGCCAGCCGAACGCGAGCGTGCCCGCGAGCAGCGCCATCAACGGCAGGCAGATGACGGCCGTCGCCGAGTAGCCGAGCGCCACGATGAGCTTCTGCCGCAGCAGCCGGTCACGCGGCACCGGGGCGGCCAGCAGGTAGCGCAGGGACGACCAGCTGGCCTCGCTGGCCACCGTGTCGCCGCAGAACAGCGCCACGGCCACCACGAGCAGGAAGCTCGCCGACACCGACAGCACGAACGCCGCGAAGTTGAGCCCGCTCGCCGAGGCGAGGTCGGAGATGCGCAGCGACGCCTGCTGCTGGCCGGCGCCCTGCTGGCCGGCGCCCTGCGGGCCGAACTGGAACGCGATCACCAAGATCCACGGCAGCGCCAGCAGCAGCCCGAACATGACCAGGGTGCGCCGTCGTTTGAACTGCCTGACGATCTCGACCCTGAGCGGGAGGGTCCGGCGGGGGGCGTAGCCCGTCGCGGCGGTCACGACTTGTCTCCGATGAGGTCGAGGAACACGTCTTCGAGGCGCGGGCCGTGCCCGTTGGTCGGCACGGCCTCGCTGAGCAGGACGGACACCGGCCCGGTGGAGACCAGGCGGCCCCGGTGCATGACCACCACGTGGCTGCAGGTCTGCTCCACCTCGGCCAGCAGGTGGCTGGACACGATCACCGTGCGGCCGTCGCGCGCGTAGCGCTTGAGCACCTCGCGCATCTCCCGGATCTGGGGCGGGTCGAGGCCGTTGGTCGGCTCGTCGAGCACCAGCAGGTCGGGGAGGCCGAGCATGGCCTGGGCGATGGCCAGCCGCTGGCGCATGCCCTGGGAGTAGGTGCGGACCGCCCGCTCCAGCGCCTTGCCCAGCCCCGCGATCTCGAGCGCCTCGTCGAAGCGGGCGTCGGCGGTGGGCCGGCCGGTGGCGGCCCAGTAGAGCTCGAGGTTCTCCCTCCCGGACAGGTGAGGCAGGAACCCGGGCCCCTCGACGAACGACCCGAGCCGGGACAGCACCGGCGCCCCGGACGACACCGGGTCGCCGAAGATCCGGATCTCGCCCGCGTCGGGCTGGATGAGGCCCATCATCATCCGCATCGTGGTGGTCTTGCCGGCCCCGTTGGGCCCGAGCAGCCCCAGCACCTGGCCCTGCTCGACCCGGAACGACAGCCCGTCGACGGCGAGCTCGCCGTTGCGGTAGGCCTTGGTCAGCCCGATGATCTCCAGCGGCACCCCGGGCTCGCCGGCCCGCTCGGCCGGGTCGCCGCCGGAGCGGCTCCGCCCGCGGCCGGTGGCCAGCACGATGGCGGCCACCACGATGGAGGCCAGCGGCAGGGCCCACACCCACCAGGCCACCCCGGTCGCGGGTGCCGCGAGCGCGCTGACCGTGGGCACGGTCAGCGCGGGCGAGGCCAGGCCGATCTGGTAGGAGGCCGGCTCGGCGGGAGTGGCGTATCCCATGTCGGTCGTCGCCACCGTCAGCCGCAGCCGGTGCCCGACGGCGAAGGCGTGGTCGACGGCGGGCAGCGTCACGGTGGCCTCGACGCTGCTCTGCCCCTCGGGAATGGTCACGCGGAACGGCGCCACCAGCCCGGCGGGCAGGGTGGGCGGCTGGGCGCTGTCGGACACGTCGAAGAGCTTGGCGAACAGCGTCACCTGCCCCTTGCCCGAGACCTTGACCGTGGCGGTCGGGCTGCCGGTGAGCTGCAGGGGCGTGGTCAGCGGGGCCGACTCGAAGGAGGCGCTCTGGCCCGGCATGTCGAGCGAGACGCTCACGTTGCTCTGGCCGCCGCCGCCCAGCAGGCCGCTGACGCCCGGCACCGTCGAGATCGAGGCGGGCGCGCCGCCGGGCGGGTTGACCACCGGCTGCTCCGGGCCCGACAGCGTGACCGAGGTCGTGGCGGTGCCGCCGAGACCGGGGTAGGAGGCGGCCTCGGGGTGCAGGCGGATGCGCTGGCGGGTGCCGGGGTCGCGGCCGCCGTCACGGGTCACCGTGAACGGCCGGGCCACGGCCGAGCCGTCGTCCTTGAGGTAGTGGCCGAACCAGGCCGTCGTCTGGTCGTGCAGCCAGTCGGCCTCGCCGTTGCCGCCGTCGTGACCGCCGTCGAACCAGGCCAGGCTCACCGGCGTGCCCGCGGCGGCGATCGCCCGGGCGTTGGCGTCGGCGTGACCGAGCGGGAAGAGCGAGTCGCGCTGCCCCTGGATGAGCAGCGTCGGCGCCTTCACGCGGCCGGCCACCGTGACGGGACTGGACTGCCGCAGCAGCGCCACGGCCTCGGGAGTGGCCTTGCCGGTCTCGGCCACCTGCTGGTAGATGTCGCAGATCGCGGGCAGGAACCGGCCGCAGCGCGCCTCCTCCGCCGAGAGCGGCTCGGGCTGCCGGGTCAGCGCCTCCAGGCCCTGGATCGGGCCGCCGCCCCTGCCGAAGAAGAAGCCCGCCCACATGCGCTTGAACACGCCGTTCTCCGGGCCCTGGCCGGTGGCGTCGGGGAACAGCGCGTCGGCCAGGTCGGACCAGGTGATCTGGGGGACGATCGCGTCCACCCGGCTGTCGTGGGCGGCCGTCATCAGCGCGATCGACCCGCCGTAGGAGCCCCCCGCGATGCCGACGCGCGGGTCGCCCGCGGCGTCGAGCCGGACCTCGGGCCGCTTGGCCAGCCAGTCGATCAGCTGCTTGACGTCCTTGACCTCGTAGTCGGGGGAGTTGAGCGCGATCTGGCCGGTCGATCGGCCGAACCCGCGCGCCGACCAGGTCAGCACCGCGTAGCCGTCCTGCGCGAGCCGCTGCGCCTGGAGGCGGACGCTCTGCTTGCTGCCCCCGAAACCGTGCGCGAGCAGGACCGCCGGAGCCTTGCCACCGTCCGGTGGAGCGAAGAAGGTGGTGTCCAGCTCCACTCGCTGGTCGTCGGCGGGCCCGTCGACGACGGAGATCCTCTGCTCCTGGCCACGCACTTCGGGCGCGGACGGCCAGATCCCCCAGACCGCCACCCCGACGAGCGCAAGCACCGCGACGAGCGCGGCCACACGTTTCATGGCGCGAGCCTACTTTCCCCACCTGAGAGATCCCTGAGACGACCGGCTCGGCCGAGGATCGCGTAGGTCACGCGGAATCGCCTCGGCGTCTTCTGGAGTGACGCGCTCATCATGCACGCTGGAACCCGTGAACGAGGACACTCCGGCGCCTCCTGTGGACAACGCCGCTTCACCCCGCCCGCCTGTGGACGACGGTCCACGACCCCGTACGCCTGAGACGGCACTGCTGAGATCCCGCGGCGGCCCATAGGATGCTCGCCGTGAGAACACCAGCCATCGTCAGCGACGCCGTCGCCTGGGCCGCCCCGCACTGGACCAGAGGTCAGGCGGGTCGCGAGACCCCGCCCGACCTGTTCAGGGTGCTCTACTACGGCTGGCTGGTGGCGCTCACCCTCAAGCTGCTCGGCTCGGCCTGGGACGTGTCGTGGCACTTCAAGTGGCTGCGTGACGACCTCGCGCCGCCGCACCTGCTCAACTCGGCGGGCACGGTGCTGGTCCTCGCGCTGACGATCGTCCACGGCTACACCGGCTACGGCGTCGACAAGGCGGCGCTCCGGCTGATCCAGTGGGGCACCGGGGTGTTCCTCGTGGCGGTGCCGCTCGACCTGATCAACCACCGGGTCAACGGGCTCGACATCACCTCGTGGAGCCCGTCGCACATCATGCTCTACGCCGGGACGTTCCTCATGATCGCGGGTGTGATCCGCGGCTGGTTCATGGGCGCGCCCGCGGGCAGGGAGCGCACCGTCGTGCTCGGCGCCTTCTTCGCGTTCTTCCTGGAGAACGTGCACTTCCCCGAGCAGCATCAGGAGTACGGCATCCTGTCGATCGGCGCCTGGGACAACGGCGCGACCTACGCCGAGCCGATCCTGCTGAGGTTCGCCGCCGACCAGATGGGCCGGCCGATCGACCGGGTGATGATGACGGGGTTCGCGCTGCCGGTGCCGGACGCGCTGTATCCGGTCTACGCGGTGGTCGCCGGTCTGGCCGTGCTGGTCGTGGCCCGGATGATGATCGGCAGATTCGGCGCGGCGACGCTGGTGGCCGCCGGTTACGTCGCTTTCCGCACGCTGATCTGGCCGCTGCTCACGTTCACCGGCTTCCCGCCGTCGGCGGTGCCGTTCTTCCTGGTGATCGGCGGGCTCTGCGTCGACCTCGCGTTCGCGGTGCGGATGCCGGTCGTGCGCGCGGTGCTCGGGTCGGCCATGGTGACGGCCGCCGTCTACGCCGCGCTGGCCGCGCAGAGCACGCTCATGGGCCAGGTGTACGGCACGCTCACCGGCCAGTCGGGCCTGCTGGGCGCCCCGCCCCTGGTCATGTCGTCGGCGGTCTGGGCGGGGGCCGGGCTGCTGGCCGTCTGGCTGGTCTGTGAGTGGCTGGCCCGGCGTCAGCCGATCGAGGCGCGGGTGATCGCCACGGCCACGCCGTAGGCCAGGCCCATCACGGCCAGCTCGGCCGTCGCCCAGGCGACCACGGCCGTGGTCGCGCCCCGGCGGATGCCGGGCAGCAGCCGGAAGCGGATGTGCGCGGCCAGCGGCACCAGCAGCGCGGTCAGGGCCACCTTGGCCACGACCAGCAGGCCGTACTCACTGGTGACGATCGCGCCCGGCAGCTCGACGCCGGGCGTGAGCGCCATCGTGCCGAGCCCGCTGACCAGTCCCGACAGACCCACCAGGAGCAGGCACCCGGTGGCGACCCGCGAGAACCGGGGCAGGGCCACGGCCAGCAGCTCCTTGCGCGGCGCGACGAACACCACGACCGCGATCAGGCCGCCCGTCCAGACCGCCGCGCCCATCACGTGCGCCTCCATCGAGATCATGATGGGGTCGTGCCAGACCGAGTCGACCGCGTGACCGGTGACCGGGAGGGGCAGCAGCCCGAACAGGGCCACCACGATGCGCAGCTCGGCCGGCACCTTCTCGCCGAACCGCACCGCCATCAGCCCGATGCCGGCCGCGGCCAGCGCGCACGCGGCGCTGAACAGCAACCCCTGCCCGGTGCCGACGGTGTCGACGTAGCCCGCGATCATGCCGAGCGTGGGCACGCCGCCCGGGTTGAGCTCGGCCGTCTGGAACACGATCGTGAGCAGCGCGCACGCCGCCCACGCCCACGCGGCGGTGACCGTGAGCGGCCGGACCCGGCGCATGACGGGCTCGGTGCGCTCCGGATCGTCGTAGCCGAGCAGCTTGGACAGCAGGCTGAGGCCGACCACGGCGACCGCGGCGATGTCCAGGAGCACGCGGACGACCGGCAGCCCGACGGTCACGACGGCACCCGGCAGCGGGATGCCCGGCACCGCCTCCTGCGCGGTCAGCGTGCCGGCCACCACGGCCGCCACGATCGCGCCCACCGCGAAGGCCCCCGCCGCCGCCCATCCGCCCGCCCGGCCCTCCGCGCGCCTGGAAACGGCGGTCGTGACCGTCACGCCGGGCTCTCCCCATCCGTCGCCGGGCCGGGACCCGACCGGCGCAGGGCGACCGCCGTGCCCACGGCCAGGATCAGCAGCGCCCCCACGATCCACACCACGGCCATGCCCGCTCCGCCGTTGGCCGCCGCCTCGGCGGCGTCGGCGGCGTCGGCGGCGTCGGCCCCGACCTCCTGCCGCGCCGGACCGGCCTGTGCCGGGTCCGCCTGTGCCGGGTCCGCCTGCGCTGCGGCGGTCTGCGCCGCGTCAGGCTGTGCGGCGTCCTGCTGTGCGGGGCCGGTGGGGGTGGAGGCCAGGGTGAAGGTGATCTTGCCGGTGACCGGGTGCCCGTCGGCCGACAGGATCCGGTAGCCGACGACGTACGCGCCTCCCGGAGGCAGCGGCCTGACCTTGACGGACACGCGCTCGGCGGCCACCGTGGCGGCGCCGTCGGCCCAGGACGAGCCGTCGGCCCCGGTCACGCCGATCTGCGCGTAGCCCCGGCGTACGGACTGGTCGAACACCAGCGTGATCCGCTCGGGAGAGGCGGACAGCGTCGCCCCGTCCTTGGGGTCGCTGCTCACCAGCACGTTGTGCGCCAGGGCCGGGGGGGAGATCCACAGCCCGGCGCAGACGAGCAGCAGAACCGTGAGTAGCCGCCTCACCGATCAGCACCTTCCGTAGGAGGTCATGCGACATCCATGGTCCCACCCATGACGGACGGCGGCGCCCGTGTGCGGCGGCGGTCAGGCCCAGATGCCCATCAGCTTCCAGAGGCGCCTGCTGAGGGCGTTGACCAGGCCGACCTCCATGCACAGCTCACGGGTCCGGCTCACCGAGTCGCGGATCTCCTGCCTGGCGGCCGGGTTGCGCACGTAGACCTCGGTCACGACGTTCAGCGGAATCCCGAACCGCTTGATCATCGGCCCGGGCGGAGCCAGCATGATCCTGGCCATCACGCCGAGGATCACCGGCGAGATCAGGCTCAGCAGGAAGCGGCGGTGCCGGGGCATCCTCGGCACCCGATCGCGCAGGTAGTGCCGGGCGAAGGAGATGTGCCTGGCCTCCTCCGCGATGTGGATGCGCATGATGATCTCCTCCAGCGGATGGTGCGGCCGGTCGTCCTTGAGCACCCTGCGCTGGACGTGGTCGATCGGGTCCTCGCCGCCCAGCACGAACACGAAGAACAGCTCGGTCGAGATCAGCGGGATCCACGGCGTCACCTGAGCGATGGCCGACAGAGGGCCGGGCATGCCGCGGATCGGGAGCTTCGTACGGTTGACGAACTCCTGGAACATCATCCCGTGATGTCCCTCTTCGATGGTCTCGTGGTAGACGTAGCGGAACTCGGGTGAGCCGTTGGGCAGCCGGTAGGCGAAGTTCAGCAGGCCCCTCTTGAGCAGGTTCTCGAACTGCAGCCCGATCTTCATGGCCGTGGCGACCCGCCACAGCCCGATCAGCGCGCGCGTCTCGGGGGGCTGGCGCCGGTACCACGGATGACCGCCCAGCTTGTCGACGTCCGGCAGCTCCCAGCGCGGGTCGGTCCGGTCGATGAGGAAGCCGGGGTCGTCCCACGGGATGTCCCGATACGGCTCCCAGTGCTTGTCGACCGAGGCCTTCGACAGGCGTTCGATGACCGTCTCGTAGGCGCTCCGCTCGCTGGCGGTGGTAGAGCTCGGGGCGGGTGTCATCGCGTGCGCTCCTCTCCTCGCCGCTAATTGTACGAAGCATCCAATAAGAGCGGAAGGGGGAGGGCTTCACAGATCGGCGACGGACAGGCCGAGCTCCGCGGCGGCGGCCGTACGGACCAGATGGTTCACCCGGCGCCGGGACAGCGCGCGGGGATGCACGTTGTTGTGGATCGCTAGCCCGTCGATGAGCGAGAAGATCCGCCAGGCGGCGTCGTCGGGATCGGCGCAGACGAAGTCGCCGGAGTCGACGCCGTCCTGGATGATCCCGCACAGCACCGTCCGGCCCTGCTCGTCGAGGCTGCGTGAGATCTCCTCGAGGTCCCGGCTGCGCATCGCCTCGGCCCAGGCGTCGATCCAGAGCCGCCACCCGTCCGGCGAGCCGTTGGGCGAGCAGCGTCGCAGCAGTGTCCGCAGGCGGTCGAGAGGCGGCCGTTCCAGGCGCTCGATCTCCTCCAGCGTGTCGCGATGCTGGCGGGCCGCGTAGTCGAAGGCCTGGGCGAAGAGCCGATCCTTGGTCTCGAAGTGGTAGAACAGCAGCGCCTGGCTCACGCCGGCGGCCCGGGCGATGTCGAGCGTCCTGGTGTGACCGAACCCCCGTTCGGCGATCACCTCGCAGGCCGTCTTGAGTAAGTCCTCGCGCCTTAATCGGCTGAAACCTGGAGTCACAGCGGGCCACTTTAACCAGTGAGCAGGACGATCAGTAGGACAAATCGGGCGCCGGGTATCGGAGTATCACCCGGGCGGCTTCTCCGGGAGCGGCAACTGCAGGACGAAGCGGGCGCCGTAGTCGGAATCCTCGATGGTGAGCGTCCCGTGGTGCGCCGCCGCGATCTCCCTGGCGATGGGCAGCCCCAGCCCGGTGCCGCCGGCGTCGCGGCTGCGCGAGGCGTCCAGCCGGGTGAAGCGCTGGAAGACGAGCTCGCGCTGGTCGGGCGTGATGCCGGCGCCGTCGTCGAGGACCTCGACATAGGCCGTGTCCCTGGAACGCCGCACCGCGACGATGATCGTGGACTCGGCATGACGCTCGGCGTTGTCGAGCAGGTTCGTCAGCAGGCGGGTCAGCTGCAGCCGGTCGCCCGAGATGGTCACGCCGGGATGCAGGGTGGTGATGATCTTCTTCGAGCGTGGCCTGGCCGTCTCCGCCGAGACCAGCTCCGACAGGTCGATCGGCTGGTGGGTCGTGGGGGCGCCCGCCTCAAGCCTGGCCAGGGCCAGCAGGTCGGCAACGAGGGCCTGGAGCCGGTCCAGGCTGGCCACCAGGGCTCGCCCGGTCTCCTCCCAGTCGGTGTCGGCGGGATACAGCAGGGCCTCCTCGATCTGGGTGCGCATCGCGGTGATGGGGCTGCGCAGGTCGTGCGAGGCGTCCGACACGAACCTGCGCTGTTGCGTCACCGCGTCCTGCAGCCGGTCGAGGGTCTGGTTGACGGTACGCGCCAGCTCCCGGATCTCGTCCGCGTTGCGCGGGATCCGTACCCGTTTGCCCGGGTCGGTGGCGGTGATCTCGGCCAGTTCGGCGCGGATCCCGTCGACCGGGGCGAGCGTCTTGGCCACCACCCGCGAGACACCGAACCGGGTCAGCAGCACCATCACCACCGTGAAACCGGCGAGGGACCCGATCAGCGCCGGATGGACGTACCACGGCACCTCCTCCACGACTGAGTAGACGAGCCAGTCGCCGTCGTCCTGGTACGCCCGGAAGATCGCCATGTACTGACAGTCGCCGGGCCACTCCGGCAGGTCGCAGGTGATCAGCATGCGGCTGGCGGTGTTCACCGGCTTCAGTTCGCTGATCCGGGGCTTACCGGCCAGGTTGGCGGTCGAGGCCATCACCTGTCCTCGGGCGTTGAGCACCTGGATCGCGTGCACGTCGGGCTCGATGATCACGGTGGGCAGCTCGCCGCGTTCGAGATGGTGCACCGTGCGCAGCGCGGCGTTCACCGCCGAGGCCCTGCGCCACTCGTCGGCGGTCTGCAGCGCGCCGTACATCACCAGCAGGCTGATCAGGATGCAGAAGATCGCCGCGGCGACGCCGGCCCACAGGGTCAGCCGCGCCCGGATGGAGCTCCCGAACCGTGTGATCACACCTTTCCTCCTGGTAATCAGATGATCACACTAGGTTGTCGTGACTCTAATTAGCGGAGATTCGGTTCCAAATTCGGATAAAACGCCCAGAACAACGCTCTATGCGGGTCGTGGCCAGGTGGTTAGAGTAAGTGAACACTGATGCCAAGGAGACGATGTGAACCTTGACGTGAACCTCGCTGAGTATCGGCGGACCGCCAGGACGTGGCTGGAAGCCAACGCCAGGGCGGACGACGCCCAGGAGGCGGACGGCATCGCCCGCGCCAAGGAATTCATGGCCAGGCTTTACGACGCCGGATACTCCGGCATCACCTGGCCGGCGCGGTGGGGCGGCCAGGGCCTGACCCAGGCCGAGGAGCGCGCCTTCGCCGCCGAGTCGCGCGACTTCACCCTGCCCACGTACGTCTTCTCCATCGGCCTCGGCATGACGGGACCGACCCTGGTCGACCGCGGCACCGACGCGCAGCGCGAGCGCTTCGTCCGGCCGCTGCTGCGCGGCGAGGAGATCTGGTGCCAGCTCTTCTCCGAGCCGGGCGCGGGCAGCGACGTCGCCAGCCTCCAGACCAGGGCCGTGCGCGATGGCGACGACTGGGTGGTCAACGGGCAGAAGGTGTGGACCTCGGTGGCCCACCACGCCGACTGGGGCCTGCTGCTGGCCCGCACCGACGTCGACGTGCCCAAGCACAAGGGCCTGACCATGTTCGTGGTGAACATGCGGCATCCGGGGGTGACGGTCCGGCCGCTCAAGGACATGTCGGGCAGGGCCAACTTCAACGAGATCTTCTTCGACGACGTCACGATCCCCGACGAGCACCGGGTCGGCGAGGTGAACGACGGCTGGAGCGTCGCGGTCACCACCCTGCTGCACGAGCGGCTGTCGATCTCGTCCGGCGTCGGCATGGGCACCAGGAGGGACGACCCGACCGCGCTCGACGGGCTGCGCCGGCTGGTCGACACCACCGACCCGCTGGTCCGCGACGAGCTCGTCGAGCTGCACATCCGGTCCCGGGCGCTGGCCCTGTTCAACCAGCGCCTGGCCCAGGAGACCAAGGCCGGCGTGTTCCCCGGCGCCCGCGGCAGCGCCGCCAAACTGCTGCTCGCCGAGCTGACCATGTACCAGGCCGACCTCGCGACCCGGCTGGCCGGCCCGTCCGCGGTCGTCGGCGAGGACAACCCGCTGTCCCAGGCCATCTCCCTGGCGCCCGGCATGGCGCTCGGCGGTGGCACCAACGAGATCATGCGCAACATCGTCGGGGACCGGGTGCTCAACCTGCCGCCCGAGCCGCGTGTGGACAAGACCGTGCCGTTCAAGGACCTGAAGGTGGGGACCCAGGCGTGAACCTCGTACTCAGCCCGGAGCAGCAGGAGCTCCGCGACACCGTCCGCTCCTTCCTGGGCACGGTGTCGCCGCTGCCCAAGGTCCGCGAGGGCTACGACCCGGACGTCTACGCCCGCCTCAACGGCGAGCTGGGCCTGTCCGGCCTGATCGTCCCCGAGGAGTACGGCGGCTCCGGCGCCGGCTTCGCCGAGCTGGCCGTGGTGCTCACCGAGACGGGCGCGGCGCTGCTGCCCGGCCCCTTCCTGGCCACCACGTTCGCCGCGATCGCGCTCACCCGCGTGCCCGACAAGGAGCTGCTGACCGGCATCGCCGAGGGCCGCGTCGTGGCCACCCTCGCCCAGCCCGCCGGAGACGACGGCCTGGTCGCCGAGAGCGCCGACGGCGGTGTGGCCGTGCGCGGCACGCTGGCCCGGGTGCTCGGCGGCATGGAGGCCGGCGTGCTGCTGGTGCCCGCGCGCACCGGCGACGGCATGGTCCTGGTGGCCGTTGACCTGACCGGCGAGGGCGTCACCCGCACGCCGCTGGAGACGCTCGACATCACCCGCGGCCAGGCGCGGATCGAGCTCGACGGGGCGCGCGGCCGGGTGCTCGGGGCGTCGCCCCAGGACGACGGCATCGGCGACCGGCTGGCCGTGGCGCTGGCCGCCGAGCAGCTCGGGGTGCTGCGCGCCTCGCTCGACTCCATCGTCGCCTACGCCAAGATCCGCGTCGCCTTCGGCCGCTACATCGGCTCCTACCAGGGCGTCAAGCACAAGCTCGCGGACATGCACTGCAAGCTGGAGCAGGCCGAGTCCATCGTCCGCTTCGCCGCCTGGGCCGCCGACGAGTCGCCCGAGGAGCTGCCCGCCGCCGCCGCGCTCGCCCAGGCGTACGTCGGCCGGGCCTGTTTCGAGGTGGCCCGCGACCACCTCCTGCTGCACGGCGGCATCGGCTTCACCTGGGAGCACGACGCGCACCTGTTCTACAAGCGGGCCAAGACCGACGAGGTGCTGCTCGGCCCGCCCCGGATCCATCGCGCCCGCCTCGCCGACCTCCTGGAGCTGTGAATGGACGTCAAACAGTTGCCCGGCTTCTACGCGATCGCGGCCGCCGACCCCGGCCGCCTCGCGGTGATCGACACCGACGGCTCCGAGACGACCTACGGAGAGCTGCTCGCCAGGGTCAACCAGGTGTCCCACGGCCTGCGCGCCCGCGGGCTCGGCAACGGTGACGTGGTGGCCGGGGTGCTGCCGAACGGCATCGACGCGGTGGTCATGCTGATGGCGACCGGCCAGGTGGGCATGTACTACGTGCCGATCAACTGGCACCTCACCGAGCCGGAGATCTCCTACATCCTGAGCGACTGCGACGCCAAGGTCGTCGTCGTCCACGAGCCCCACGCGAAGGTCGTGCCCACCGCCGACGTGGGCACCGGCGCGCTCGCCGAGGGGCAGCCCGACACCGCGCCCGCCGACCGTTCCTCGGGGGCGGTCATGTGGTACACCTCCGGCACCACCGGCTTTCCCAAGGGCGTGCAGCGGCCGCTGCCCGGCACCGAGCCCGAGGCGATCGCCCCGCTGTACGCGTGGTTCTTCGGCGAGGTGGTCGACCTGGTGCCCGGCGACGAGGTGCACCTGGTGACCTCGCCGATGTACCACTCGGCGCCCTGCGCGCACACGCAGTTCGCGCTGCACTTCGGCCACACGGTGGTGATCACGCCCAGGTTCGAGCCGGTCAACATCCTGGAGCTGATCGAGCGCCACCGGGTGACCAACGCGATGATGGTGCCGACCATGTTCCACCGGATGCTGCAACTGCCCGAGGAGGTCAGGACCAGGTACGACCTGTCCAGCCTGCGGCAGGTCATCCACACCGGCGCCGCCTGCCCGGTCGCGGTCAAGCAGGGGATCATGGACTGGTGGGGGCCGGTGCTGTACGAGTACTACGGTTCCACCGAGTCCACGATCGCCTTCTCGGTCAAGCCGCACGACTGGCTGGCCCGCCCCGGCACCGTCGGCAAGCCGGCGCCCATGTTCGAGGCCAAGATCCTCGACGAGAAGGGCGACGAGCTGCCCGCGGGCGAGCCGGGCATGATCTACGTCAAGTCCGGCCTCGGCACCTTCGAGTACCGCAAGGACCCCGCTAAGACGGCGGCCAGCATGCGCGGCGAGTGGTACGCCCCCGGCGACATCGGCTACATGGACGAGGACGGCTTCCTGTTCCTCTGCGACCGGCGCACCGACCTGATCGTCTCGGGCGGGGTCAACATCTACCCCGCCGAGATCGAGGCGGCGCTGCTGGAGCACCCGGCGGTCGCCGACGTGGCCGTCATCGGGGTGCCCGACGAGGAGTGGGGCCACAACGTGGTCGCGCTCGTGCAGCCGGTCGAGGGCGTCGAGGCGGGCCCCGAGCTCACCGCCGGGCTCCTGGAGCACTGCGCGCCACGCATCGCCAGGTTCAAGCATCCGAGGGTGATCGAGTACCGCGACGAGCTGCCCCGGACCCCCACGGGCAAGCTGTCGCGCTCGAAGGTCAGGCAGGAGTATCTGGACGCGATGTGAGCACCGCCTCGCGGAACGGCGGCGCGGCGCCGGCCGCCTGCCGTTCCGCGTCCAGGCCGGTCACGCGGGCCGGTGGTCGCCGCCGGCCGCCCGGCGGAAGCGTTCCGACAGTCTCAGCACGGCCTCGGCCAGCTCGGGCGAGTCGAGCACCTCGAAGTCGACGCCGAGAAGCCCCATCCAGGCCGCCATCCCGTCGAGGTCGTCGCCGCCGCCCCTGACGAGGCAGGTGGCGTCGTCCACCGGCTCCAGCTCCAGCCCCTGCGGCAGGTGGCTCATCCGCTCGATCGGCGCGTGCAGCAACACCGTCGCGCGGTAGCGCCACATCGCCGTGTTGACGCCCTTCTCCACGTACGCGGCCACGTCGCCGTCGCCGGGCAGCTCGCGCGGCGCGAAACGCGGCCCCGACGGCGTGCGCGGCGTGATCCGGTCGACCCGGAACGTCCGCCAGTCCTTCCGCTCGACGTCGTAGCCGACCAGATACCAGCGACCCCGCCGGTGCACCAGCCGGTGCGGCTCCACGTCGCGCGCCCCGGTGGAGCCGTCGTGCCCCGTGTAGTCGAAACGCAGCCGTTCGTGGTCGCGGGCCGAGACGGCGATCGCCGTGAGCACCCCGGGCGACACGGACGGCGCCTTGCCGGGGATCTGCACGGTGTAGGTGTTGAGCGCGTTGATCCGGCTCCGCAGCCGCGACGGCAGCACCTGCTCCAGCTTGGCCAGGGCGCGTACCGAGCTCTCCTCGATGCCCTCGACGCCGCCGCCCGTGGCCCGGCCCAGGCCGACCGCGACCGCCACGGCCTCCTCGTCGTCGAGCAGCAGCGGTGGCAAAGCCGCCCCGGCGCCCAGCCGGTAGCCGCCCGCGACGCCGGGCGTGGCGTGCACGGGGTAGCCCAGGCTGCGCAGCCGTTCGACGTCGTTGCGGATCGTCCTGGTCGAGACCCCGAGCCGCTCGGACAGCTCCGGGCCCGACCAGTCACGGTGCGCCTGAAGCAGGGAGAGCAGCTTGAGCAGACGGGCGGAGGTGTCCAGCATGCCGTTCAGTCTGCCCGCTATCGCGGAAGAACAGGTTCCGCGATCTGCCTGGGCCGGGCTCACTGGCCGCCGAACAGCCGCTCCGCCTGCTGGATCACGGTCAGCACGGTCAGCGAGCCGAAGAAGGCGACCGACCACACCAGCGCGCCGAGCCGGAAGGTCCGCACCCTGATGGCGCCGGGTAACGCCCGCCGGTTGAGCACGATCAGCAGGATCGAGTAGACGAACATCATCACCGCCGCGAAGCTCGCCGAGAGCACGAGCAGCAGGAGCGGCTGGTCGAAGCCGAGCAGCAGGATCGTGACGCCGGTCAGCGTCATGACCCACACCACGACGAAGTAGATCCGGTTCTCCGAGACGGCCCGGTCGCGCAGGTAGATCGTCTTGATCGTGTCGGCGGCCAGCCGGGAGCTGTAGTCGACGATGCCCATGGCCGAGGCGAACAGCGCCAGCGCCCCGATCACCCAGAACAGCACGCCGAACCAGGGCCCGACCACCGTCCGCAGCGTCTCGCCCTCGACCTGGAGGAAGCCGATGCCGTTGGCCAGCCCCGGCTTACCGAACACCGTGGAGTAGGCGAGCATCGACATCAGCGCGATCGTCACGAACGACACCAGCGCGAACGTCACCGCCTGCTCGACGTTGGCGAAGCGCCACCACTGCCGCCAGCGGGCCAGGTTCTCGGGGGTCGGCGCGAACTGGAAGCCGGTCGAGGGCGCCGCCTCCTCGTGCCCGGTGACCGGGCTGACCAGGCGCGGAATGTACAGGCCCATGCCGAAGCCCTTGTCGCGGATCCAGTTGCTCTGGCACAGGTTCTGCCCGCCGCCCGCGCCGGCGTACGCGATCGCGCCCATGAGCAGCGCGAACTCCAGCGCCGGCACCGGTAACTCGGCGCCGACGGTGAGCCCCCTGCCCAGCTCGACCCAGCTCTCGGCGGTGATGGCGAACACGATCGCGATCACCACGAGCGTGAGCACCAGGCCGATCTTCACGAAGATCACCCGCTCCAGCGCGGTGTAGATGACGGGCGCCAGGGTCAGCCCGAGGGCGATGACCACCAGCATGCCGATCGCGATCCACCGCACGCTGCCCTCGCCGCCGCCGGTGAGGTAGGTGACCATGGTGGCCGACGTCGTCACCCACCCCGGCCACAGGTTGGAGGCCAGCGCCATCAGCACGAAGACGAGCCCCCAGTGCCTCCATAACCGGCTGAAACCGGTCAGCGCGGTCTCGCCCGTGGCCAGCGTGTAGCGCTCGATCTCCATGTTGAGAAACCACTGCGTGATGATCCCGATCGCCGCGCCCCAGATGAAGACCAGGCCCACCTGGGAGGCGATGTACGGCCAGAGGATGAACTCACCCGACGCCAGTCCGACGCCGGCGCCGACCAGGCCGGGGCCGATGACGCGCCAGCGGGACCGGGGAGGCTCGGGCAGGTCGCGGACGGCGACGGCAGGCAGGACTCGTGCGGGAACGGTGGGAGTGAAGTCCGTCATGCGGATCTCCTTGTTCGGCTCGCCGTACGCGTCACATTACCGAGATCCTTGACGATGGTGAATCATTCAGTTAATCACCACATATTCACCATTCTCCGTGAATCCGGCCACCTGTGATCCCCGTACCATCAGCCCGCCGAGCACCTCCCGCAGCGCCAGCCGCCACGCCCGGCCCGCGCCGGGATCGGCCCGGCGCAGCGACTCGATGTCCGGCGGCGTCGCGACCAGCACCACCGCGCCGTCCACCCGCCCGATCACCGGCCGCCCGCCCTGCACACTCACCCCCACCGTGTACGGCTCGCGCGGCGGCTCCTCCGGCCGCTCCGTCAGCCGCCAGAGCGCGAGCAGCCGGTCGGACTCGTCGCCCTCGTTGATGGCGTCGCCCATGACGCCGTAGAAGTTCGGCAGGTACTCGACCGGCCGGGCGCCCAGCTTGGTCAGGTTGAACCGGGCGTTCCTGCGCACCAGCGGATCGAACGTCCAGCTGATCTCGGTCAGCCCCCGCTCCAGGCACCAGGCGCGCTGGTGCAGCTTGAGCGCGAGGCCGATGCCCCGCCCGATCGAGGCGCCGGTGACGTGCGAGTGGAGGGTGGTGCCGTCGGCCCGGAAGCCGACCGACGCCCCTGCGAGCGTGCCCCGCTCGAAGGCCCCGGCCACGTAGCCGCCCGCGTGGGCGAACCCCACCATCAACTCCACCGTCACCGGCGGATTGCCCGGATCGGGATGCCAGATGTCGTCGAACAGCCGGTAGACCTGCACGAACTCACCGATCTCGTGCAGCTCGCGGATCGTCACCCCGGCCTTCGCGGCCGCCTCGCCGGCGGCCTCGTGCGCGGTCCTCACGTCCGACCCTCTACCCCGCGGACCCGTGACGGACCGCTTCGACCAGCGCCCGCAGCAGCGCAGTGCGGTGGGGCAGCTCGGACACGATCACGTGCTCGTGGTCGGCGTGCGCGCCGCCCCCGACCGCGCCGAGCCCGTCGAGCGTCGGGCAGCCGGCCCCGGCGGTGAAGTTGCCGTCGGAGGCGCCGCCCACCGCGGCTGAGGTCAGCGGCGCCAGCCCCAGACCGTCGGCCAGCTCCTGGGCCAGCGCGTACAGGCCGGCCGACATGGCCTCCTCCAGCGGCGGCCGGTTGGGGCCGCCGCGCACCTCCAGCCGGGTGCCCGGCACGGCCGGCCGCAGCGCGCGCATCGCCGCGTCGACCCGCCGCTGCTCGGCCACCGAGCCGGCCCGCACGTCCACGCCCACCGCCGCCTCGGCGGGCACCGTGTTGAGCGTGGTGCCGCCGGACAGCACCGTCGGCGTCACCGTGGTGTCGCCCGACCCCAGGGTGGCCACGGCCAGGATCTGGTGGGCCAGCTCCACCCCCGCGTTGGCACCGTTCTCGGGTTCGAGCCCGGCGTGCGCGGCCTTCCCGTACACCTGGAGGGTGTAGAGAGAGGTGCCCTTGCGCGCGGTCTTGAGCGCGCCGCCGTCGGCGCTGGCCTCCATCACGAACGCCGCGAGCGCCCCGCGCGCGGCCTCCTGGATGAGCCCGGCCGAGGTGGGCGAGCCGACCTCCTCGTCGCCGGTGATCAGCACGCTGACGCCGTCGAGCGAACCGAGCCCGGCCAGCGCGTGGAACGTCTGCACGAGCCCGGCCTTCATGTCGAACACGCCGGGACCGCGCGCCACCCCGTCGCGCACCGACCACGGGTGGGTGAGCAGCGAGCCGATCGGCCACACGGTGTCGTGGTGGCCCAGCAGCAGCACCCGGGGCGTGCCGAACGTCCAGCGCAGGTGCGTCACGCCGTCGATCACGATGAACTCGGGCTGGACGCCCAGGTGGCGGGCTCCCAGGTCGGCCACGACCTTGGCACTGCGCGCCACCGCCTCCAGATCGCTGGAGAACGACTCGCAGGAGACGAGCTCCTCCAGGTCGGCGATCATGCCAGCCGCTCGCCGAGGAAGCGGCGCACGTTGGCGCCGATGATCTTCTCGACGTCCTTCTCCGGGACGCCGCGCCCGAGCAGGCCCTCGGTCACCATGGGCAGGCCCGCCGGCCCCTCCAGGCCGGGGACGGCCGACCTCGGGTCGACGCCCCTGGTGTTGACGTCCTCGCAGCAGGGCGGGGTCAGGTCCGCCACCACCTCACGGATGAAGTCGGGGCCGAGGCCGACGTGGTCGACGCCGGCCACCTCGGCGACGTGCTCGATGTGGTCGAGCAGCCGGTCGAGGGTCCTGTCCTCCTCACGCTCCGCGAGGAACGGCGCGAAGAAGTTCACGCACACCACGCCGCCCGTCGCGGCCACGCCGCGCAGTTGGTCGTCGGTGAGGTTGCGGTGGTGGTCGCGCAGCGCGCGGGCCGAGGAGTGGGTGGCCATGACCGGTTGAGTGGCCAGCTCCAGCACGTGCTCCACGCCGGACGCGCCCAGGTGGGAGATGTCGAAGACGACGCCGAGCCGCTCCATCTCGCGCAGCGCGGCCACGCCGTGCGAGGTGAGGCCGCTGCCGGTGGCGTCCTCGCCGCTGCCGTCCGCCAGCGGGGTGCGGCCCCAGTGCGCGATCGAGGCGATGCGGACGCCCAGCCGATGGACGGTCGAGATCAGCTCCACGCTCGCGTCCAGGCCCGGCATGCTCTCCAGGGCGATGACCAGCGCGATCCGGCCCGCCTCCAGCGCCTGGTCGATGTCGGACGCGTCGAGACAGATCCGCACGTGCTCGGCGTTGCCCTCGGCCAGCACGTGCGCGCACTCGATCATGCGCAGCGTCTGCCTGAGGGCCCCCTCCGGGAGGTACTGGTCGTCGATGAAGACCGGCAGCACCTGAAGATTGACCCCGCCCTCGACCAACTGGGGCAGCCAGCGCTCGCGGAAGAACGAGGCCCACTGCTCCGGCGGCCGGGCGGAGACCGCCATCAGCAGATCGTTGTGGGTGTCGGCCACGACAGCGCGCCGGTGCAGAGGAGTCGTCATGCGCTGGACGCTACCGCCCGGCGCCTGCCCGCTCCAATGGCGGAGCGCACGAAGTCCCGGCCCCCGGTTGGGCGGTCACACCGGCCGGTAGGCCCGCCGGGGCGGCAGCGCCGTCAGCCTGCGATAGAGCGGGGTAGGCCCGGGCCAGTTGTTCGTGACCCGTCCCTCGGCCGTCTTGTACCAGCTCTGGCAGCCGTTGCCCCACACCATGCGGGACATCGCCGCGTCGATCTGCCTGGTCCACGCCGCCATCGCCTCGGGCCGCACCTCCATCGGGCCCAGCGTGGAGATGTACGGCAGGCAGGCCATGATGTGGTTCACCTGACACTCGATCATGAAGATGATCGAGTTGTGCCCCAGGTTGGTGTTGGGCCCGTAGAGCAGGAACAGATTGGGGAAGTTCGGCACCGAGATGCCCAGGTAGGCCTCCGCGCCGCCGCTCCACTGCTCGGCGAGGTCACGGCCCTGACGGCCGGAGACCCTGATCGGGGCGACGAACTCGGTGGTCTTGAAGCCGGTGGCGTAGATGATGGTGTCGACCTCGTGCAGGGACTCCGTGGTCTCGATGCCCCGGGGGGTGATCCGGATCGGCTTCTCCGTCACCACGTCCACGTTCGGCCTGGTCAGCGCGGGATAGAAGGTGCTGTCGATGACCACCCGCTTGCAGCCCGGCGGGTAGTCGGGGGTCAGCTTGGCCCGCAGGGCGGGGTCCGGCACCTGGTCGCGCAGGTGCCGCAGCGCCCGCTGCTTCAGCAGCCCCACGCTCCAGCCCTGGGCGAGGGCGGGGTAGAGGGTCGCCTCGGCGTACCGGTAGATCCACTCGCGGTAGGCGCGCTGGAGGCCGGGGACGTAGTGGAAGGCGAGCCGGGTGAGCGGGCCGAACGTCGCGTCGGGCTTGGGGATGACCCAGTTCGGGGTGCGCTGGAAGACCGTCAGCTGCTCGACCTGCGGGGCGATGCGGGGGATGAACTGCGCGGCGGACGAGCCGTTGCCGATGACGGCCACCCGTCTGCCCGTGAGGTCGTGGTCGTGGTTCCAGCGGGCCGAGTGGAAGGACGTGCCCTCGAAGTCTGACATTCCGGGGAAGTCGGGTAAGTGGGGCCGATTGAGCTGGCCCACGCTCATGACCACCATGTCGAACGACTCCGTGAGAGGCTCCGCGCCGGGCGTCGGGGCCGCTGTGGTGACCTGCCACTCGGCACCGTCGAAGACGGCGCTCACCACCGCACTGTTGAAGCGGATTTTTCGCCTGACGTCGTATTTATCGGCGCAGTGCGCTAAGTAGCCGAGGATCTCCGGCTGTTCGGGGTAACGGCGGGTCCAACTGCCGTACTTCTCGAAGGAGTACGAGTAGAGGTGCGAGGGGATGTCGCACCCCGCGCCGGGATAGCTGTTGTCGCGCCAGGTGCCGCCCAGGTCGCCGGCCTTCTCGAACACCGTGTAGGAGTCGATCCCGGCCCGTTCGAGCTGGATCGCCATGCACAGCCCGCCGAATCCGGCTCCGACGATCGCGACCTTGGGTGCCATGCCGTCCTCCCAGCTGTCAGGATTCACTTACAGTACGCCGAACCATGTTCGGGCAACAGCCCCCGCTCCATGCGCCGACCACGCCTTTCCGGCCGCCGACCGATAGTCTGCGCAGGTGGTCGCTGTGACGCTGGCAGATGTGATCAAGAAGCTCGAGAGGGCCTATCCGCCCGGCCGGGCCGAGTCGTGGGACGCGGTGGGCCTGGTCTGCGGTGACCCGGCCCAGCCGGTGCGGCGGGTGCTGTTCGCCGTCGACCCCGTCTCGGTCGTCGTGGAGGAGGCCGTCGAGTGGGGCGCCGACCTGATCGTCGTCCATCACCCGCTCTACCTGCGCGGCACCACGACCGTCGCCGCCGACACCCCCAAGGGCCGGATCGTCCACACACTGATCAAGCACGACATCGCCCTCTACACCGCCCACACCAATGCCGACGTGGCCAACCCGGGCGTGTCCGACGCGCTGGCCCGCGCCGTGGGGCTGGTCGGCGACCTGGTGCCGCTCCAGCCGTTCCCCGACGACCCGTGGCGCGGCCTGGGCCGCGTCGGCGAGCTGCCCGAGGAGACCACGCTGGAGCGGTTCGCCCTGCGGGCCGCTGCCGGGCTGCCGAAGACCGCCTGGGGCATCCGCGTCGCGGGCGACCCGGCCCGCCGCGTCTTCCGGGTGGCCGTCAGCGGGGGAGCCGGCGACTCGCTGCTCGGCGCCGCCCGCGCCGCCGGGGTCGACGTGTTCCTCACCGCCGACCTTCGCCACCACCCGGCCAGCGAGTTCGCCGAGGAGGGCGGGCCCGCCCTGATCGACGCCGCCCACTGGGCCACCGAGTGGCCCTGGCTGGCCGGCGCCGCGTCCATCCTGGACACGAGTGGCGTTACCGTTGAGACACGCGTCTCCGCCGCGGTCACCGATGCTTGGACAAGAGGATATTGATCATGAAAGCCGCCCCTGAGATCCAGAAGCGACTGCTCGACCTGGCTGAGCTCGACTCCGTGATCGACCGGCTGGCCCACCGCCGCCGCACCCTGCCCGAGCACGCCGAGATCGACGAGTCGTCGAAGCGCTACGCCAAGCTCGCCACCGAGGTGATCGAGGCCGAGACCGAGGCCGGCGACCTGGCGCGCGAGCAGACCAAGGCCGAGAGCGACGTCGACGCCGTCCGCCTCCGCGCCGATCGCGACCAGAAGCGGCTCGACTCCGGCGCCGTGACCTCGCCCAAGGACCTCGCCGGCCTCCAGTCCGAGATCGTCTCCCTGAACAAGCGCCAGGGTGACCTCGAAGAGGTCGTGCTGGAGATCATGGAGCGCCGCGAGGCCGCCGACGCCAAGGTCGCCGACCTGCGCGGGCGGCGCGACGAGGTCGCCGCCGCCCGCGACACCGCCGCGGACCGCCGTGACGCCGCGCTCGCCGAGATCGACAAGGAGGCGGCCGAGGCCGAGGGCCGCCGCACCGCCGTCGCCGCCGACATCCCCGCCGACCTGCTGGGGCTCTACCAGAAGCTCAAGGACCAGTACGGCGTGGGCGCCGCGATGCTGCGCGGCGGCCGGTGCCAGGGCTGCAAGGTGGCGCTGTCCATCGCCGAGATGAACCACATCAAGTCCGCGCCCCACGACGACGTGCTCCGCTGCGAAGAATGCCGCCGCATCCTCGTCCGCACCGCGGAGTCCGGCCTGTGACGTCCTACGTCATCGAGGCCGACGGCGGCTCACGCGGCAACCCGGGCCCCGCCGGCTACGGCGCGGTCGTCAAGGACGCCACCGGCGGCCAGGTGCTGGCCGAGGCCGCCGAGGCGATCGGCGTCACGACCAACAACGTGGCCGAGTACCGCGGGCTGATCGCCGGGCTCCGTGCCGTCCTCGACGTGGGCGGCGAGGGCGCCTCCGTGGCGGTCCGGATGGACTCAAAGCTGGTCGTCGAGCAGATGGCCGGCCGCTGGAAGATCAAGAACGAGGGCCTGCGCCCGCTCGCGCTGGAGGCCGGCCAACTGGCCAGGCGGCTGCGGGTGACCGAGTGGACCTGGATCCCCCGCCACCTCAACTCCCACGCCGACCGCCTGGCCAACGAGGCCATGGACGCGGCGGCCAAGGGCCTGCACTGGAAGGCGGGCGGATCCACCGACTCCGCGACGCCTCCCGCCCTGGTGGAGCAGACCGACCTGCTCGACGTGGCGGGCGTCTCCGAGGTCTCGGCCCCGGCCGCCTCGGTGGCCACCACCCAGCAGCGCGCCAAGGCCACCGTCACCGCCAAGGGCACCGGCTGGGCGCCCCCGGCTCGGGTGGCGACGTCGCTGCTGCTGCTCAGACACGGCGAGACGCCGCTGTCGGTGGAGCGCAGGTTCTCCGGCCTGGGTGACGCCGAGCTGACGCCCAACGGCCTGGCCCAGGCGTCGGCCGCCGCCGCCAGGCTGTCCCGCGAGCCGTACGAGATCGATGTGATCGTCAGCTCTCCCCTCAGGCGCGCCGTGCAGACCGCGGAGGCGGTCGCGCACCGCACGGGCCTGCCGGTGCTGGTGGACGAAGAGCTCAGGGAGGCCGACTTCGGCGCCTGGGAGGGCCACACGTTCACCGAGGTCCAGCGCCGCTGGCCCGGCGAGCTCGCCGCGTGGTTCGCCGACCCCGACGCCGCGCCCCCCGACGGCGAGAGTTTCGGCGTCGTGGCCCGCCGGGTCCAGCGGGCCGGCGAACGGCTGCTCGACCAGTACGAAGGCAGGACCATCCTGGCGGTCTCGCACGTGACGCCCATCAAGATGCTGCTGCGGTTCGCCCTGATGGCGCCGCCGGAGGCGCTCTACCGCATGCACCTCGACCTGGCCTGCCTGTCCTTGATCGAGCATTATTCCGACGGGCAGAGCGTGGTCAAGTCCTTCAACGACACTTCCCACCTGCACTGACACCGACGCGGCGGCGCTCCGTGCCGGTCGCGCCGGATGCCGCCAGAGGCACCCGGCGCGACCGCCGTTCGCCACCGTCCCCCTCAGGCGATGACACCGCCCATTCCACCGGCTTCGTCTTGTCGCCGAGTTGGAGATCGCTTGCGATGCGATACCCTTCGGAGCGGACGAGTCGGCCGGGCGACCGCGTCGGGCCCGCAAAGGCCCGCCGAGGAAGGTCCGGGCTCCACAGGGCAGGGTGGTCGGCAACACCGACCCGGGGTGACCCGCGGGACAGTGCCACAGAAAGCAGACCGCCTTCCGCTCACGCGGGAGGTAAGGGTGAAAGGGTGGTGTAAGAGACCACCAGCGCCCACGGTGACGTGGGCGGCTCGGTAAACCCCACCCGGAGCAAGGTCAAGAAGGGACGCTCTCCGGAGCGTTCCGCGCGCGGCGCCTGAGGGCTGCCCGCCCGAGCCGCGCGGGTAGACCGCTTGAGGCCGCCGGCAACGACGGCCCTAGATGGATGGTCGCCCCTTCACACGAAGGACAGAACCCGGCCTACAGGCCGACTCGTCCCCTAATCTCTCCCTGGCCAGGACGGGAACCGGCATGCTCGAAGATCAAGGCACGCTCAGGGCACATTCAGCGCCGTCCGGAACGCCTTATCGAGCGCGTCTCTGGCCCTGGCGGAGGCTTCCGGAACCAGATGGCCGTAGAGGTCCACGGTCGTGGTGATCGACTCATGCCCCAACCACCTGGAGACCTCAGAGATCGGGACACCCTCAGCGAGAGCCGTACTGGCGAAGGAATGCCGGAGGTCATGAAAGGTCGTGTCAGGGAGCAGCCCAGCGGCTTTGATCGCGGGCTTCCAGATCTTCGCGTTGAAGTAGTCGCGGCGGATCAGGTTGTCTCGCAAGCCCGTGCGGAACAGCACGTCGGGGGGATCGTACTTGGCGATGTGTTTGGCCAGAGCAGCAGCGAGGAACGCGGGCATGGGCACCTCTCGCACCGACGCCGGACTCTTCGGCGTGCCGAGCGTGGGCCGACTCTTGATCACGACTACCTGTTGGTTCACCGTGATCATGCCCGCGTCGAAGTCGAGCCGGTCTCTGGCCAGTCCGAACGCCTCTCCCTGACGGAGACCGGAACCAGAGCCGGCCAGCACCAACGCGGCGTACTCCGGGAGCATGGCCTTGAACAGTGAGGCGACCTGGTCAGGCGTGAGGAGCCGGATCACGGTCTTGCGCGCATGAGGCAAGCGGATGTCAACACACGGCGTCTTGCGGATCAGCTCGTCACGGACGGCACCGCGCATGATGCTCGCGAAGATCGTATAAATGGTCTCGATCGTACGGGGAGCGAGCCCGTTCACCTGCAACTGTTTGACCCATGCCTGCACCGCAGTGGGACGGATGGCGCCGACACCCGCGTTGCCGAAAGTCGGGTTGATGTGGTTCTTGATGATGATCGCGTACCGCTCAGCCGTCCCTGGCTTGTGCAGGCGCGAGGCCATCCACGTCAGCGCGTAGTCGGCAAGGCGAGTGCGGCCCGAGCGAGGGTCGATCCACTCTCCCCGAGACTCGTCAGCCTTTCGTGTGGCGTCGAAACGGTCAGCGTCGGCACGCCTGGTGAAGTTCCTCTTGCGCTGCTCTCCGCCGTCCCGATACCGAACCTGCCAGCGATCCCCGACGCCATGATCCGAGGTCGGGACCTTCCGATGCTCGGAGCACGTGACCTCTTCCGGCTTCGGCCGTGACTTGCGCCAGCGATCGTAGACCGTCACGACTGCTCCAAGACCCACGCCAAGACATCACCAGGGACGTACCGCAGGTGCTTGCCGACGCGCCGACCAGGCGGACCAGTTCGCCGGGTGCGCCACTGGTAGAGCGTCCCGATTGGAATCCCGAGGAACTCCGACACGTCCTCAGGAGTCCACAGGCGTTCATCCCGTGTCATGCCGCCACCTCCTGGTCTCGGGTTGCCGGAAGATCCGTCCCGTCTGCTCTGGCCTGGTGTTCGGCCATGAGTTCGCGCCAGCGTTGGCGGTTGGCGATCTCTGCGAGGAGGCGTTGGCCGAGTGGCGGAAGGTCGGGGTCACCGGGAGGGATCGGCCGCCAGGTGTAGCGGTCGCGGTCGGTGTTCTCCGTTGCCGAAAGGCCGAGCGCTTCCAGTGCCCAGGCGCGGCGGTCGGCGCGGTGATCGGTCAGGGTCTTGTTCGACCACTTGCGGGAGACCGTGACGCGGCGGCCGGCGTAGCCGAGGTGTTCGGGCTTGTGTGCCTTGCCCCGGCATCGTCCGGGAGCCTGCCCCTGCTTGGCGTTCTTGGGCTGTACGCCGTAGCGCAGCCAGTTCGAGCAGGTCGGCGAACACGGTTCGTAGCGCAGCGCCGTAGAGGAGATTTCCTCTACCTCCTTTGTACTCCTCTAGACGAGTTTGTAAAGCCCTACCGCGCAGGAAGTTCGTACGAAAGTACGTAGGCGTCGCTCGACATCACCGTGTCGCACACCTCTACCGGCGTGCCGTCCGTCGTATAAGCCGTACGGACCAGGTGAAACACTGGCACGCCTGGAGCGAGCTTGAGCGCTCGGAGCTCATCCCGCAGCGGCATCCGCGACTTGATGTCCTCTACGAAGCGATCGAGCCGGTAGCCCTTCTCCTCGATCCGTGCGTAGATCCCGCCCGGCCCACTGTCCGGCTGCATGATCTGAGTGCCCTTGGCGATCTCTGCAGGGATGTACGAGATCGCCGTTTCCACCGGTTGTCCGTTGATCAAGTAGCGGCGAGATCGTCGAACTACTCGATCCTTGGGGCTGAGCCTCAAGCGTTCGGCTACATCCGGCGAAGGCTTCACTTCCGTGATCTCGATGGAATCCACCGACGGCTTGCCGCCTGCGCCCTCCGTCTCAGCGATGAACGCCGCCTTGCCTTGCTCTCGGTGACGACGGGCGAACCGGTCGGAAGCCAGTCGGCGCACAGGAGGATGTGAGCGGACGAAGACGCCGCGCCCATGCTCGGCTACCGTCAGGCCCTCGCTCTGAAGCACTTGGAGCGCGTTGCGGATGGTCATACGCGCGACGCCGTAGTGTTGCATGAGCCGCGCTTCTGAGGGCACCTTGTCACCTTCAGCGAGTTGACCACGCTCGATCGCCTCTCGCAGGTGATCGGCGATCTGACGGAAGACGGCCCGGTCGCTGATCGGGTCCAGGTCCGGCAAAGTCGGCGATTCGGGCACTGGCCAACTCCTCAACTCGTACATACGTGTACTACAGTCGAGATTACCGTCTACTGGTGCGGAGGACACTCCCATGACCCACCCGAACAGCCACTCTGTCAGCGTCGCGGGTGTGATCATCGATGACCAGGGCCGTGCGCTCTTGACTCAGCGCAGGGACAACGACCACTGGGAAGCGCCAGGTGGAGTGTTGGAACTGAACGAGGACATCACGACCGGACTCCTTCGGGAAGTCGAGGAAGAGACCGGCCTCCAGGTCGAGCCCGTAGCCCTGACCGGCGTCTATAAGAACATGACCCGAGGCATCGTCGCCCTGGTCTTTAGATGCAAGGTCGTTGGCGGCCACATCACCGAGACAGACGAGGCCCGCGCCTTCCGCTGGGTCACCGCCGACGAAGTTCGAGCACTCGCAACCGAAGCGTTTGCCGTCCGCGTTCTCGACGCCATGCACGACGATCACGGGCCGGCCGTACGCCAGCACGACGGCGCTCGGGTCATCGAGTCGGAGACTCCGATGTGACTCTGTTGGCGACCACCCAGAGCCATACACAGCCACCGAGGCATGCGAACTGGAAGACCAACAGAATCACAGCCAGCCACTTAGCAGAGACGAACAGATCAAAGCTGGCATTGGCGATAAGGGCCAGCGACATCAGACAGGAGCCCTTGGCGTACAGTCGTCCGCGCTTGATTCCACTCGGGCGACGCGCCCAACGCGCATCTAGCATTCGGGTGCTCAGCGCCAGCAGGCTGAAGACGCCAAGTAAGCATCCGCCGCCGAGCAGCACCCAATCCTGCACACGCATCCATGCATCCCAGCCCATGGCCCGCCTCCCGTGATCAACTGACCGCGAGATGCGAGCAGTCCGCCTAGCTGATTTTGCCGAATTGCCATTGTGTGAATCAAGCGGCGGCTGCGCCGCCGCACCCGCGCGGCCCTCCCCGCCCGCGCTGCGGCCTGGGGGCCGGTCACGGGCGGGAGCCGCGCGGGCAGGCAGGGCACAGTCGGCCAGGCTGATCACACATGACAGGGCATCACCCGAAGCCGGCACAGAAACACCAGCAGGTCAGAACATGCCTCCGGCGGGGGGCTCCGCTCCGGGGATGATCGGCGACCGCGTCCAACCCGAGGAAGTCGGTTGGCTGAGGTGAAGCCTGATCTTCCCGTCCGCCACGTCCCAGGCAGAGCCCAGCACATCAAGGCCAGGGGTCAAGGTCGTTCGTCCGGCAGGGCGCTCCACCTTGACCCCTGGCCTTGATCCGCTGCATTGCATGTGGGACGAGGCAGACGGGAAGATCGGGCCGGGGAAACGCTGGGGTCCGTGTGCAGGGCACATCCAGGGCACATCTCGCCGGAAGCCGGTATCAACCAGTGTCAACGGACGGCAGCGTTAGTGCAGCTCAGAGCCATGCTCACGTGATCCGCCGCAGGTCACGATCTTGCCGAATTAGATCCCGGCCTACAGGCCGACTCGTCCCACATCTCTCCCTGACCCGGACGAGAAGACCAAGGCACGCTCAGCGCCGTCGGAACACCTTGTCGAGCGCGATCCGGACCCGTCTTCGCAGTGATCGTCGGCTACGATGGCGGGCCATGGGTACGGACTGGGTGCCCGCAGCCCTCCGCGACGTCGCGCGGAGGGACCTCAGCGAACTCGTACGGTTGGCACGCGCACACGCGGGCCTGGCTCACGCACTCCGTCGCCCGCACCGCGCAGACTCTCCTGAAGAGCCGGAGTCGCCGGAAAAGATCGATCACGCTTGGCAACTCAGGCGGTGGCAGGACATCGACGAGCGGCTGCGGTCGCTGCTGGTCCTTGATACGGACAGCCCTCGCCGGGTCCATGTCATCGGCGCCAACCCCGTCTTCCCGCCCGAGTGGCGGCAGGCGGCCTGGACGACGCTCCTCCCCGGCGAACTGGCAGCGTGGTCGGTCAGATGGCGGCACTGGTACGCCGAGACCATCGCCGGCGGGTTCCGCCACTACCACGACCGGCTGCGGACATACGAGACGAGCCGCCTGCTCGCCGAAACACAGGCCGAGCTCCTCGTGACGGCACGGGCCACAGAGCACCGCACGAACGCCTGGACCCACAAGCCGCCTTCATCGAGGCCCGCCGTCGCGTATTCACGCTGCCGCCCCCGCCCATCGTGCCCACGCCCGGGCGGCCTCCGTACACGGCTGCTCAGCGCCAGCAGGCTGAAGACGCCTAGTAAGCATCCGCCGCCGAGCAGCGCCCAATCCAGCACCCGCATCCGCACATCCCAGCCGTTTCCAGGATTCGAGAGAACCAGCGCCTCGGGCCAGCCGACACTTTGTCGGCTGAGATGCCGATCTTCTCGTGCGACGGGCCGAAGCCGAAGTCCTGGACAAGGCGGCGCCTCCAGGGCATGGGGGAGCCTGCGCGCCGCTTCGGGGCGTGCGCGGATCATCTCGGCCAGTTGCCTGGCCGCGCGGCGGCGACCGGTAGGCCGGCGGTACCTGGGGTGCGCATCGACCTGTCCGGGACCGGTTCGGGGTCCCGGGTGACACCGAGACGAGGGGCGGAGGCGTCCAGCACCTCCGCCCCTCTCGGCCCCTGGGAGTGTGGACCGCCGCCACGCGAGGCGAAGTGGGGACCAGGGCAACCTCGCGGGCACCGACGACGCTAGCCTCGCCCTGGCACCCGGTCTGCGGACGATTACGCAGAACCGGAGGATCCGTCCGCCGTCAGATCTTCACCGCGAGCGTGGGCGGCAGCGGCGGAACCATGTGCACCCGCGCCGCGCCGATGTCGAAGTAGAGCCCCACCAACTGCAGCCGCCCGTCACGCACCTGCTCGTCGACCTTCCGGTACGTGCGGAGGTTCTCCAACTGCTGCTGTACGTTGACCCGGCAGAGCTGGTCGAGCGCCCTGGCGTCCAGCGGCTCCTCCGCGCTCTCGATGAACCTGGCCAGGCTGTGGTGCCCGTGCCGCAGCCAGCGCCGCAGCCCCGGCAGACTGCCCGCCTTGACGCCGCCGCTGAGCAGCCCGGCCATCGCTCCGCAGCCTGAGTGGCCGCACACCGTGATCGTGTGGACGCTGAGCACCTGGGTCGCGTACTCGATCGCCGCAGCCATCGAGTCGTCGTGCGGCTCGGCGCCCCGGCGTGGCACCAGATTGCCGATGTTGCGCACCGTGAACAGGTCACCCGGGCCGCTCGCGGTGATGAGACTGGGCACGACCCGAGAGTCGGCGCACGTGATGAACAGGTGCGACGGCTGCTGCTTGCGGGCCAGCTCGGTGAAGATGGGGCGCACCAGCGGAGCCGTACGCCGGTGGAACTCCCGGGCGCCGGCCGTCAGCTGGCACTCGACGCTGGCGGGGCGGCCGTGAGGGGGCGGGGACACGCCGTGAGTGGGCGGGGACGCATGGCGGGCGGGACGGTGGTTGCGGTGGGCCCAGGGCAGCCATGACCGGTCGGGCGCCTTGGGCAGGCTCTTGGCGGGGTAGGTGCGGGCGCCGCTGGCCGCCAGCGCGTACCACTCGTCGTGTACCTCGTCGATGTCGACCGTGCCGCCGAGCCGCTCATGGCCGAGCCGCCAGGAGTGGATGGCCTCGAACGCGGCGTTGTCCATGAAGTCGATGTTCAGGTCGAGGTCGACGGCCGCGCCCTCGGGGATGGCCCGCAGCTCGTGGGTGAGCCGGGGCACGCCGAGGAAGGTGAGCGACCCGCAGATCGTCGCGTGCCAGCGCCCGTCCGGCATCTCGTGGATCTTGACCGTGACCCAGGTCAGCCGCCGGAGCGCGAGCAGCGCGGCCAGCGCCAGCCCGGCCAGCACGCCCTCGGCCAGCCCCAGCAGGATCACCGCCGCCATCGTCGCCACGTAGACCGGGACCTCGCCGTGACCGTGCACCTTGCGGACGTGGCCCAGGTTGACCATCTGCACGCCGATGAAGACCAGCAGCGCCGCCAGCGCCTCGACGGGGATCAGTTTGATCGTCCAGCCGAAGCCGAGCGCGAACACCAGCACCCAGGTGCCGTGCAGGATCGTCGACCACCGGCTGCGTGCCCCCGCCTGCACGTTGGCGGTGCTGCGCACGATCACGCCGGCCAGCGGCAACCCGCCCAGCGCCCCGCTCACCATGTTGGCCACGCCCTGCCCGGTGAGCTCCTGGTCGAGGTCGGCGCGCGGGCCGGTGTGCATGCCGTCGACCGCGACCGAGCAGAGCAGCGACTCGACCCCGGCGAGCAGCGCGACCAGCAGCACGGCCGCCACGACGTGTTCCCAGTCGCCCTGCGGCACCACGGGGAACTGCCAGTCGCCGAGGGTGCCCGACAGGTCGATGCGGGTGACGTCCCACTGGAAGACGTAGGCGGTGACAGCGGCCACGAGCAGCGCCGCGAGCGGCGCGGGCACCACCTTGACCCGTTTGGGGAGCCGGGTCCACAACGCCAGCACCGCGATCGTGAGCAGGCCCACCGCGACCGTGTGACCGTGCATCTCGGCCAGCTGCGCGGGCAGCTCCATGATGTTGGCCAGCGCCGAACGCTGCGAGCTGCCGCCCAGTACGACGTGCAGCTGGGAGAGCGCGATGACCACGCCCACGCCCGCCAGCATGCCGTGGACCACGGCGGGGGAGACGGCCAGCGCCGCTCTCGCGGCCCTGAACACGCCCAGCACGAGTTGTACGGCCCCGGCCAGGAGCGTGATCATGCAGGTGGCCCGCCAGCCGTACGTCTGGACGAGATCCGCCACCACCAGGGACAGACCCGCCGCGGGCCCGCTCACCTGTACGGCTGAGCCGCCGAGCGCGCCGGCGACGATGCCACCCACCACCGCGGCGATCAGCCCGGCGGCGAGGGGTGCGCCCGACGCCATCGAGATGCCCAGTGACAGGGGCACCGCGATCAGGAAGACCACCAGCGAGGCGGGTACGTCGTACCTGAGCGTGCTCAGCACGCGACTCTGTGTGACGCCGACCATGCGCCAAACACTAACGCCCGACGGGCCGACCCTTAAGAGGTCATCGCGCGGGTTTTACGCAATCAAGGGTCAGCGGTAGTAGTCGGGGAAATCTTGCTCGGGTGTCCGCTGGCCGTTGCCGTGCCGGGCGGCGTGGCCCGCCTCGGTCGTCGCGCCGTACATCTCGTTGTGGTTGGGCCAGCCGGCGTTGGCCGGAGATCCCTCCGGCCAGGCGGCCTGGGAGGTGGTGAAGTCGCCCGTCTCGTACGCGATGGACTGGGCGGGCGGCGGTGCCGACAGCACGTCGTCATAGGCCGAGACCGTCCTGGCGGGCCGGGTCGGGGTGCCGGTGGCGGGGGAGGGCCCGGTGACCGCCTCGGAGTCGTCGGCCACGGCCCAGCCGGACCGCACCTCGTAGGACGACGGGTAGGGGGCGGCGGCGGGCTGCTGGGGCTCGAAGGCGGGCCAGGAGCCGCTGGGGCCGGGGGTGGGGTCGTCGAGGATGTCGGGCGAGGCGGTCGCCGACCAGGAGCCCGAGGTGGTCGAGGCGGGCGGGGCCGGCCAGGCGGGGCCGGCGCTGAGCTGGTCGCCCGCGCCGTTGTAGGCGGGGAACGGGTCACTGGTCGGCGCGCCGTGGATGGGGGCCGCGGGCGTGACCGGGAACGAGCCGGTGTTGGCGGGGGAGAACATGCCGCCGGCCGGTGTGGACAGCGAGCCGCTGCCGCCGGCCGCCGGGAACGACCCGCTGGAGGCGCCGTTCCCCGTGGCGGGGAACGAACCGCTCGGCGTGGACGGCGACCCGGCGGACGCGTGGGAGACGGAGTGCGGGGCGGGCACGGGCTTGGCGCCCGCGCCCAGGATGCTCATCACGTCGGCCGGGGGCGCGGAGAACGTCACCGTGCGCTGGTCGGCCAGCTCGGAGGCCGCGACGGCGGGCCGCTGCACGGGCTCCACCAGGTCGGCCAGCCCGGCCGAGGCGGCCGCGGGGACGGGCCGCTGGGGGAGGGGCGCCTGGACGGTCGCCGCGTGCGGGTCGACCGCCGCGGCGGCGGCCTGCCGCCGGGCGGGCCGCTCACGCTCGGCGGGACGTGGGTGCTCGGAGGCCGGCTGCTCACGCTCGACGGGACGTGAGGCGCCCTTGCGTGCCGCGACCGTGCCCCCGGCGCCGAAGCCGCCCTCGGTCGCGTCGCTGCGGATGTTGGCCCAGAACTCCTCGTCCTCGTCGTCGGAGCTCGGGTTGCCCCACTCGTCGACGCCACGCTTGCCCCGCTGACCGGTGCGGACCGGTTTGGGCTTGGGTTCGTCGATGGGGCTGAAGTCGGGGCTGAAGTTATTCATTCGTGGTTCGTGAGCGGCGAACTCGTCAGTCGACCGAGCATGAGTCATCTCCTCCTTCTCGGCCATCTGCTTCAGCCGCTCCGGCGGGAGCGAACTCTCCCGTCGGTTCATCGAACGCATGCCCAGTGCCACGACGACGAGCACGAGGAGCACGACAGCGACCAAGCTGATGACGACCGCGATCATTGCACCACCCTCAAAGCCATGGCCTCCCTGTGGCACCGGTGAGATCGCGCGGCCATCGACGCGATCTGCCCCCTTTGATCACCAGTACCTAACAATTGGATCTGATTCTGTCGGACCACTACGAGTGTTGTCACACCCTAAGCGAAGAATTGGTAACGATTACTACCCGTAGTGTTTGGGATCTCACTCGGTGTGGATTGCCGTGAGGCGGCCGTGAGCGATGGTCTGGTCCGCGATCTCCTTCAAGACCGCAGAGAGGGGGGCGCCCTCCTGGGCCTTGACCTTGTCGCTCAACGTGTAGACGGAGAACCGGTAGCTGCCTTTGGGGTCGCACGGGGGCTCGTAACCGGCCTTGCCGCTGGTCACCTTGGCCTGGCTGGAGCCGTCCGGAACGTCGGCCGCCGCGTCGGGCCCGAGCTCCGTCGTGGTCGCCGGGATGTTGTAGAGCACCCAGTGCACGTTGGACTCGGACGGTGAGAGGGAGTCGACCACGATCGCGACGGACTTCGCCGTGGGCAACGGTCCGCTGGACCAGCGCAGCGGCGGGCTGCCCTGGGTGCCGTTGCAGGTGTAGCGGCGCGGCAGCGGCTCGCCGTCGCGCAGGTCCGGGCTCGACACGTTGATCTCGGCGATCTCCTTGGCCTCTGACTTGCCGATGAGGATGCCGCAGCCCGACAAGGCGAGCATGATCGCCACCCCTGTCGCAATGACAGCGATGCGTCTCACACGTCCAGCCGTGTTACACAGCCCCATGCCGGATGATGCTACGCGTGTATCGGCGGTGCGCCGACCGTTTCGGGAGGCTCGGTGGTCGATAACGATACGAAATCGGACACCTGGCAGGGGATGGACAGGGTGAGCTTGGACACAAGTGTGACCCCCCACATCTTCCGGACGTGCAGGGGCTGTCGAAATGGGTGATTGGCGAAGATCGCCCCATAATGCCGCCTAGTCGCTGTGACCTGCCGCTTCGTGGCGCAGTGATCATCGGGGCGGTCGAGGGGGCGATGGCGTGGTCACCTGTCCGCCGGTCCGGCGGGGGCGGACTCCGAGAAAGCGGGTGCGCCAGGTGGCCCATCTGCCCGACGGCGCCTGGACGCCGCGCGCCCCCGGCCGGCCAGCGCGGGCCGACGGCATCCGGACAGCGACCGGCATCCGGACAGCGACCGGCGGCCGTACCCGAGACTCCTCGGGCACGGCCGCCGGTGCTGCGCGTCCGCACGAAGTGCCGTGCCCGCCCCGGCCCGCCAGGCGGCGTGGGCATGGTGATCACAGGTGCTCCCGCCGGGCCGCGGCCCTCGCGCGGCGCCGGCCGCGGCCGGCGGCACCTGGCGCGATCGGCTCCGCTCTCACGACGCGCGGCGCTGTGACCGAGCCTGCCCCTGTGCGGCGCGGTCACCGGCCGGCCGGGCGGCCGGGGTGTGGTCAGACGTGCTTGCGGAAGACCCTGATGGCCAGCGGCGCGAACACCAGGACGAAGCCCGCGGACCAGAGCAGCGACACCAGCGCGGGATCGGCGACCTCGCCGCCGATCAGCAACCCGCGGATCGCGTCGGCCAGATGGGTCACCGGGTTGACGTCGGACCAGGCCTTCAGCCAACCCGGGAAGGTGTCGGACGGCACCAGCGCGCTGCTGGTGAAGGTCAGCGGCATCATCGCCGAGAAGGCGATCATCTGCACCTTCTCGGGGTTGGACGCCTTGAGCCCGATGAGCACCGACATCCACGACATGGCCAGCGCCACCACCACGAGCAGGGCCAGCGCGCCGACCAGGCCGGCCACGCTGGTCGTCACCCGGAAACCGAGCACCATGCCGAACCCGACCAGCAGCGCGAACGCCCACACCTGCTTGAACGTGTCGGCGATGATGCGCCCGGCCAGCGGCGCGACGCGGGCGATCGGCAGGCTGCGCAACCGGTCGAACACGCCCTTGGTGATGTCGGTGTTGAGCCCGATCGCCGTGGACAGCGTGTAGAACAGCGCGTTCTGCACCAGCAGGCCCGGCAGCGCGAACTGCAGGTAGTCGCCCGTCGAGCCGGAGATCGCGCCGCCGAACACGTAGGTGAACAGCAGCAGGAACATGATCGGCTGGATGCTGAGGTCGAGCAGCTCCCACGGATTGTGCTTGATCTGCACCAGGCTCCGCCACGCCAGCGTGAACGTCTGCTGGATGGTCGCTCCGAGCCCCACCCGTCTGCTCACCGCCGACGGCGGGACGAGCGTCGTCACGGCGGTCATACGAGAACCTCCTCCTGGTCGGCGGGCTCCTCGGCGCGGTGCCCGGTCAGGCTGAGGAACACCTCGTCAAGGCTGGACTTGCGCAGCGTCAGCTCGGAGGCCACGACGCCGAGGTCGTCGAGGCGGCGGACGACGGCCGGCACCACCGCGGGGTCGTAGACCGCGGCCGTGACCTTGCCGCCCGACAGCTCGGGCTCCTCGTCGATGACGTCGGTGACCACCTTGGCCACCAGCTCCAGCTGCTGCGCGTCGAGCGGGCGCACCTCCAGCACCTGGGCGCCGGTGGTCGCCTTGAGCTCGTCGGACGTGCCCGACGCGATCACCCTGCCGTGGTCGAACACCACGATGTCGTCGGCCAGTTGGTCGGCCTCCTCCAGGTATTGGGTGGTCAGCAGGACCGTCACCCCGTCGGCCATCAGCCCCCGGACCACGCCCCACAGCTCGGTGCGGCTGCGCGGGTCGAGACCGGTGGTCGGCTCGTCGAGGAACAGCACTTGCGGCCTGCCGACCAGGCTCGCCGCCAGGTCGAGCCGCCGGCGCATGCCGCCCGAGTAGGTCTTGGTCGCGCGCCCGCCCGCGTCGGCGAGGTCGAACCGCTCCAGCAGCGCCTTGGCCCGCTGCCGCGACTCACTCCTGGACAGGCCAAGCAGGCGCCCGATCATCACCAGGTTTTCGACCCCGGTGAGCATTTCGTCCACCGCGGCGTACTGCCCGGTGAGCCCGATCAGTGATCGGACCTGATGAGCCTGGCGTAAGACGTCGAACCCGAGCACCGAGGCGCTACCCGCGTCGGGGCTGAGCAAGGTCGCCAAGATGCGCACCGCTGTGGTCTTGCCGGCTCCATTGGGCCCGAGCACCCCCAGCAGCCTGCCGGGTGGCACGGCCAGGTCGACGCCGTCGAGCGCCTTGGTCTCGCCATAGTGCTTCACCAGGCCCTCGGCCTGAATCGCATAGCGCATACCGTCGTCCCTTCGTATCAGTGACCCCCACTCTCCACGACGGCACCGACAATTTCGGAGCCGTGGCGGCGCCGCCGAGAGCGACTTCGGAGTCGCGGTGGCGCCGGGGAGAGATCGCCCCTGCGTGCCGGGCACCATAGGCTGGGATTTGTGACGTCAAATGGTCCACTGCGCGACCCGGCGCACCGCGTCTCGCCCAAGGCCGTGCGGCTCTGGCTGCTGGAGGCTCTGATCGCCTTCGTGCTGCTGATCGGTGGTTCCGTGCTGGCCGGGGGATGGGTCAGCGGCAGCGGCTGGGACTGGGTGCCCGACTGGCTCGAGGGCCGCTGGTGGCTGCTGCCCCTGGCGGTGGCGGTGCTGACGACCCCGTTCCTGGTGGCGGAGCCGTTCGTGCGCTATGCCGTACATCGGTGGGAGCTGTCCGGTGACGTCGTCTACGCCCGGTCGGGGTTTCTGACCAGGGAATGGGTGTTCGTGCCGGTGAGCCGCATCCAGACCGTCGACAAGGCGCAGGGCTGGATGGAGCGGATGCTCGGGCTGGCGACCCTGGAGATCCGCACCGCGTCCCACGCGGGCTCCTCGACCATCAACGGGCTCGACTACGTGGTCGCGGCGGGGCTGGCCGAGCAGCTCGCGCACCGCGCCGAAGCACTGCGGGACGACGCCACGTGACCGGTCCCTCCCAGCCTCCCACCCCACCGCCGCCTCACGACCCGGCGCACCGGCCCCCGCCCGCCTGGCACGGCCCGCCACAGGGGCCGCAGGGCCCCACGGCGCCGGGAGGGCCGCACGTTCCGGACCCGGGTGATGACGGTCCCGTTCCGGGCCTGGCGGGGTTGCCGCTGCGGCTGAGCCCGAGGGTGCTGCTCATCGACCCGGTTCGGATGCTGCCGTCGCTGCTGCTCCCGTTCGTCGGGCTGCTGCTCGCCGGGGGCTTCTCCGGCACCTCGTACGGCTTCGCCGCGCTCGGCCTGTTCGGCACCGTGATCTTCGCCGTCATCAGGTGGGTCACGTTCAGCTACCAGATCGTGCACGACCGGCTGGAGATCAAACGCTCGCTCATCAGCCGCTCCGTCCGCACCATCCCCCTGGAACGCGTACGCGGCGTCGATGTGTCCACCCCGCCCATGCACCGCCTGCTGGGCCTGGCCGTGCTCAAGATAGACACCGGGGCGAGCGGCGGCGAGGAGGAGGGCAAGCTCGACGGCGTCACCCTGGACGAGGCCGAACGCCTCAAGGTCGTCCTGCTGCGCCGCGCCCACGCGACGCGGGAGCAGGGCCCGCGGACCGAGGAGCCCGCAGGCCCCACCGCGCCGGCCGAGCACACCGTCATCGGCGTGCCCCGCAGATGGCTCCTGTACGGCCCGCTGTCCGGCGCCTACCTGCTGACCCCGTTCGCCCTGGTGGGCGGCGCCATCGGGCTGGCGTTCCAGTGGGGCAACGAGCTCGGCTTCGGCAGGGACACCGCCTGGACGGTCGGCCAGTGGCTCTGGGACCGCCCCTACCTGCTGCTGGTGGCGGTGCTGCTGCTCGTGGCGGCCATGCCGTTCGTGGGCGGTCTCATGTACGCGGTGTTCAACTGGGACTTCCGGCTCAAGCGGCGTGACGGCTACCTGGTGGCCGAGCGAGGGCTGATCAACCGGCGCAGTGTCTCGCTGGAGCGCAGACGGGTGCGCGGCTACGAGATCGTCGACGGACTCGTCGAACGGTGGGCCGGGGTCGCCCGTGCCTGGGCCATCGTGACCGGCCTCGGCGACTCGTCCACACGGGGCCAGCTCCTGCCGGACGTGCCGCGCGCCGTCGCCTTCCAGGTGGTCGCGGACGCCATCGGTCCCTACCAGGCGACCCTGCGCCCGCATCCCCCGGTGGCCCGCAACCGGCGCCTCTTCCGCGCCGTGTTCCCGTGGCTCGCGCTCACCGCCGTCACCGGCCTGGCCGCGCTGCTCACCGGGAGCCTGTTCTGGTGGGTCCTCCTGGTGCTCGCCCTGATCCTGGCGGGCCTCGGCGTCCCGCTCGGCCTCGACCGCTACCGCTCGCTGGGGCACGGCTTCGACGGCCACCGTCTCTCGGTCCGCTCAGGCTCCCTGCGACGGGTGCAGGCCGTGGTCGAACGACGCGCCGTGGTCGGCTGGCGCGTCAGGCAGACCTGGTTCCAGCGCCGGGCCGGCGTCTTCACGCTCATCGCCGGCGTGGGCGCGGGCAAGGGCGGTTACTCCGCGTACGACGTCTCGCCCGCGCAGGCCGTGGACTTCCCCGTCGAGGTCACCCCCGACTGGCTGGCTCCCTTCCTTGAGGGCTCCAACGCCCCGTAGTCGCCGTCACCCGATCGTGAACGGGCCGGTCATCGCCTCGCCGACGCGGGGCACCGGACCTCGTCGATGCCGGGGCACCGGCGAGCACGTGTGGGATGTCGGCCACGGGCGACCACCTGCGGGATGTCGGCCACGCCCGCGACGAGCCGGGTTCGAGGCGGGCGATCCGCAGGGGTCAGTCCGGGCGGCGGGCGCCGAACATGATCTCGTCCCACGTCGGCACCGAGGCGCGGCGTCCCCGCGACCCCTTGCGTGCCGGGCGGGCCGCGGGAGCCGGAGGGGGAGACGGCACCGGCACCGCGGGCTCCTCCGCGGCCGTGCCTTCCTTGGTCGTGTCGTCCTTGCCCGGCCGCGCTGCGGGCACGGCCGCCTTGGACTCGCGTCCGGGGGCCGGCTTGGGCCGCGGCGCCGGCGGCTTGGGAACGGGCTTGGCGACCGGAGGCGACTGCGCTGGCTCCTGGGCCGCCGCCTGAGGCTCCGCCTCCGGCTCGGCGGCCGGTGCCGGGCTCTGCGCCGCCTCGGACACCTCGGCGGCCGGCGTGGCGGGTGCCTGCGCCGCCGGAGCGGCGTCCTCCGTGGCAGGTGCCGCTGCGGCCGGGGTGGTGGGCTCCGTCACGGAAGGTGCTTCGGTGGCCGGGGTGGTGGGCTGCGCCGTGGCAGGTGCCTCTGCGGCCGGTGTGGCGGTTTCCGCCGCCCCGAGCGCCGCTGCGGCCGGGGTGGTGGGCTCCGTCACGGAAGGTGCTTCGGTGGCCGGGGTGGTGGGCTCCGCCGTGGCAGGTGCCTCTGCGGCCGGTGTGGCGGTTTCCGTGGTGGTGGGTGCTTCGGGGGTCGGCGTAACGGGTTCGGCCGGAGCGGGTGTCGCTGCGGATCCCGTGGTGACGGGTGTTTCCGCCGCCGGTGTGGCCGCTTCCGTCGTCGCAGGTGCGGCCGGGGCGGTGGTCCCTGCCGCGGCCGGTGTGGCCTCGGCGACGCGCTCGCCGCCGGTGGGCTGCGCCGTGCCTGTGGTGCCTTCTGTCGCGCGGGGCGCCTCGGCGGACGGCGTGGTCGCCGCCGGTGCCGCCGGTGCTTCGGTGCGCTCGGTGGCTGTCGGGGTGGCGGTCGTGTCCTTGGCGGCGATGGTCGTCTCTGACGCGGCAGGCGTGGTCTGCCCCTCGGCGGCGGCGGGCTCCGCCACCGACGCGGCGGCGGGTGGCGCGATCGGCGTCGTCGGGACCGGCGTCGGCACGTCGGGTGACGTCGGAAGCGTTGTCGGCGTGTCAGGCGACGTCGGAAGAGGGCTGGGCGTGGCGGGCGTCGGCACCGTTGCCGGTGTGGCAGGCGACGTCGGAAGGCTTGCGGGTGTAGGAGGCGTCGTCGGCGTGCTGGATGCGGCCGGATACGCCGGCGAGGTGGCCTGCGTCTCGGACGTGGCCTGCCCGTCAGGTGTGACCGGGCCGTCAGGCGTGGCCTTCCCGTCAGGTGTGGCCTGCCCGTCAGGTGTGGCCTTCCCGTCAGGTGTGGCCTTCCCGTCAGGTGTGGCCTTCCCGTCAGGTGTGGCCTTCCCGTCAGAGGCGCGCTGGTGTTCCGGCGCCACCCGCGCCTCAGACGCGCTTCGGTGTTCCGGCGCGACCTGGGCGTCAGACGCGATCTCGTTGTTGGCTGTGGCCGGGCTGTCTGAGGCGGTCGGGCTGTCAAGTGTGGCCGGGCCGTCAGACGCGGTCTGGCTACCGGAAACCGTGGCCGAAGTCCGCGTCGTCTCCGCCGCCGGCGGCGGGCTTATGTCCTGGCCGGTGCCCGCCTGGGCGGCCACCTCGGTCGTCACGGCCTGGTCCTTGGCGGACGGCTTGTCGCCGGAGGAGTCCGGGGCGTCGGTGACGGCCTTCGGCTCGGGCGTCGAGGTCGCCGCGCCGGACTGGGACGTGTCGGCCGGCGTGGGCTGGGGTGGAGCCTCGGGAGCCGACGCCACCGCCAGGGGCGCGTCAGCGGGCATCGACTGCGGCGGCGCCTCGGCCGGGACGGTCGGGCGGACGTCGGCGACAGGCGTGCTCGCATGACTCGGCGGTCCGTCGGCCGCCTGTGTGGACGAGGTGCCCGAGTCGGCGCGCCCTGCCCCCGCCCCTGCCCCTGCCCCTGTTCCTGCTCCTGTGCCTGGGACTTGGCCGCTGTCGGAGTGGCCTGTCTCGGCGCCGGGGACTCGGCCAGGCGCAGAGTGCGCCGCCGGCCCGGCCTCGGCGGGATACGGCGCCCGCGCCGCCCCGGTGTCGGCGAGGGAGTCGAGATGGCCGGGGGCGTGCTGCTCGGGCTGGACCGGACGCGTGCCGGTGGACTGGTAGGTGTCCGGTGCGGCGGCGGGTGAGAACGGCGGCGCGGCGGAGGCCGGAGGCTGGAAGGCGGCCGGCGGCGCGAGGTCGTCGGGCGTGTCCGTACGGTCGGGACCGGGGGAGGGCCGGAAGTCGCGACCGGCCGGGCGGTTGGAGCCGAAGTCGGGAGCCCAGGGCGCGGCCCCGCCGGGACGGGTGTGGCCGGGCTCGAAGGGGGCCTCGCGGGACGGACTGGCCGGCCGTGTGTAGGCGGACTCCGAGCCGCGCGCGGGCGGCTGGTAGCCGACGGCGGGCTCCTCGGGCTCGCGCCGCACCACCGAGGGGAACGGCAGCGGGTCGGACGCCAGCGGCGGCACCGGCTGCAGCTTGGCCACGCGCGGAGCGAACGGCGTGACCGTGGTGTCCTCGGTGACGGGACTCGGGTCGAAGTCGGCGGCAGACAGGCGCAGCGCCTCGTCGTCGTGCGGGGTGACGTGGCGGCGCCGGGGGTCGAACAGCCACTCGGCGTGCCTGGTGTGACCGTTCCACACGTATCCGAGCTTGACCCGCCACAGCCCGTCGTCACGCTTGGCGGAGTCCCAGTCGATCTCGTCGGTGGGCACGCCGCGCCGGGTGAGCCGCTCGGCGACCAGGTCGCCGAGGGTGGGGCCGGGGGAGGACTCTCCCGGCATCCGTACGGCGACGCGCTGCGCCTGCTGGGCGACGTACTCGCGCTCCTGCAGCACGGGGCCCTCGAACCAGCGGACCCGCTCGACAGGGATGCCGGCGGTCGCGGCGATCTGTTCCGCGGTCTCTCCGGCACGTATGCGAGCCTGGATCTCCTTGGGGCGCAACGGACTCTCCACTTCGATCTCGTACTGGCCGAGACGGGAGAAGTTGCCACGGACGGCAGCACGGAGCCGGTCGTCCACGGGAAGCGTGAAGCGTGTACCCCGGCCGGCAGTCGCCAGCACGAGATAGGTGCCGTCTTCGCTCACCGCGACGAGTCGGAGCTCCTGCATACGAGTCCCTTCGTCAGCGTGCTCGTTCTTCCCCCGGACCCTTGAGTCTCTCGCGTGTGCCGGTTGCCTGCCAGCACCGTACCCGGCATGTCCGAACATCGCCTTCCTGGGATAGCCCCGGGGCGATGTGACGCCGGTCACATTTACCGCTTCCATCGAAATCAGCGCCCGCCGTTTCGCGCGGCCCCTGAAGGATTCTGGCGAACTGAGCCGCGCGCCGTCGTGCACTTCAGATAAGACGCGAGAGCCAATGGGCCGGCGGCTGGATGGAGCTCCAGGTGGCGGGCGGCGAGTCCGGCCAGGCCGGGGGCGGCGGCGGAGAACGCCTGGCCGCCGCTGGCCGGCCGGCAGCCGGCGGTGTCCGAGGCGCCGGTGACGAAGACGCCGGACCGCGTGAGGCGGCGTACGGCGGTGGCGTAGGCCGGGGAGCCGTCGCCGTCGAGGGAGAGGTTCGCCACGGCGGGATGACGGGCGTGTCTGCGTACCCAGTCGAGGCCGGCGACGACGTCCGACAGCGTGCCGGCGCCGTCGCAGCCGAGCACGCGCACCGAGGCGATCCTGGCGCCGGGCGCGGTGCCGGAGATCTCGCGGGACACCCGCGTGCCGTGCCCGGTGCAGTCGTCGCCGGTGCCGCCGGTCGCGTCGAAGGCGCGCCAGGCTCGGTCGCCGAACTCGGCGCGGGCGGCGTCGAGGCCGCTGTCCACCACGTACACCGTGGTGCCGGCGCCGGTGGCCTCCGGTCCGGGGGCGCCGGGCGAGCGCGAGCCGGTCAGGGGGCGGATCAGCCGGTCGGGTTCGAGGGCGCGCACGCGCGGGTCGGCGCGCAGCTCGTCGGCCTCGGCCGGGGTGAGCCAGGTGGCGAAGCCGGGCAGCGCTGCCGTGTAGTAGCGGCGCACCCGCCAGCGCACCTCGCCGACGAGGTCACGGGCGGCGGCCCGGTCGCGCGCGGTGACGACATGGGGCAGGGCGGGCTCGCTCGTGGCGGGCCGGGCGGCGAGGCCGGAGGCGGGGGTCATGGCCAGGGGCGCCGCTGTGGTCATGGCCGTCGCCACGGCCGCGGCGAGATATACGGAGGGCAGGCCGAATCGTCGGGGCACGAGCCAAGAGGGTGCCTGTCACGCAGGTCACAGGAACAACGGGACACGCAGTCGCGTCTATTCACGAGGAAGCTCTTTACCTTACGGATGGCCAGAAGGGACTGATCGACGGCATGGGCGGCGAGCAGCGGAAGTTCGAGCTGAGCGGGCCGCAGATCGGAGGGAGCGCCCTGGCGGCGGTGACGGCCGCGGCGGCCGCCTCCTACCTCGGGGTGGCGGGCACGGTGATCGGCGCCGCGGTGGTGAGCATCGCCAGCACCGTCGCCTCGGCCGTCTACACGCACTACCTCAAGCGCACCGGCGACAAGGTCAAGCAGCACACCGTGATCGCCCGGCTGACCCATGCCGACCGGGAGGAGCCGCTTCGCGAGAACGAGGGGGAGGGCGCGCTGGCCATGGCCGCGCACGCCACGGTCCGTGACGACGACCCCGACCAGCCTGAGTCGACCCTGGTCATGGCGCCGGTGGAGGCGCCTCGGGCGAAGCTGCCGTGGATCAGGGTCGCCGTGGCCGCGACGCTGGTCTTCGCCGTCAGCATGGGCGGCATCCTGCTCTACCAGGGGATCGCCGGGACGACCGTGCACGAGCAGCTCCGGGGGCCCGTCAGCGACAAGGGGCCGGCGAAGGCGCCGGTCGAGGAGGAACGCCGCTCACGGGAGCCCTCCCCGGCGGTCACCACGCCGTCCGGCGACCCGGCCCCGACCGCTCCCGTGCCGACGGTGACGGTGACGGCCACTCCCACCCCGTCGGCGACGCCCCCGCCCACCCCCACTCCCACGGACACCGGCCCGGCCGAGCCGGTCGACCCGACGAGCGCCCCGCCGGAGCCCACGGAGCGGCCGGACGTGGGGGAGGAGGCGCCGGCCTCGCCGGCGGAGGGCGACGAGCCCGCCCCGGGGGCGCCGGAGTGAAGGGTCAGCCGAGCACGGTGTCCAGGTACGCGTTGCCGAACAGCCGCTCCGGGTCGAGCCGGTCGCGCAGCGCCACGAAGTCGGCGAACCTCGGGTAGACCGCGCTCAGGTAGGCGGCGTCGCGGGTGTGCAGTTTGCCCCAGTGCGGCCGGCCCTCCAGCCGCGTCATGATCTCCTCCACCCCCGCGAAGTAGGCGGGGTGGGGCGTCGGCCGGTACATGTGGCACGCGATGTACGCCGTGGGCCGGCCGTACGCGGTGGAGAGCCAGGCGTCGCTGGGCGGCGCCACCCGCACCTCGATCGGGAAGGTGATCTTCCAGTCGGCGCGCTCGACCAGGTCGCGCGTCTCGCGCAGCGCCTGGCCGAGCCGATCGCGCGGCACGGCGTACTCCATCTCTAGGAAGCGCACGTCGCGCCGGGCGGTGAAGACGCGGTAGGAGGCGTCCACCGCCTCGGAGCCGCCGAGCGCGGCCGCGCTGAGCGCGTTGATCCGGGGGATCAGGCCGGGGAACCGCGCGCCGGCGGCGCAGGCCAGGCCGAAGACGGTGTTCTCCAGGAAGACGTTGTCCAGCCAGTGCTTGGCGGCGCTCGGCGGCCGGGGCGGGCCGGGGTGCCGGTTGTTGGTCTTGACCAGGCACGCGTCGGTGTGCGGCAGCCAGAAGAAGTCGAGGTGTTCGTTGCCGGTGGTCATCTCGTCGAGCGAGTCGAGCATCCGGCTGAGCGTGATCCGGCGCCGCTCGTTGCGCAGCAGGAACGCGGGCTCCACCCGGAACGTCACGGCCGTCAGCACGCCGAGCGCGCCCAGCCCGACCCGGGCGGCGTCGAACAGGTCGTCGCCCGGGGTGGCCGTCACCACCGAGCCGTCGGCCAGCACCAGCTCCAGGGCGGTCACCTGGTCGGCCAGGCCGCCGCTGTCGCGGCCGGTGCCGTGGGTGCCGGTCTGGATGGCGCCCGACACCGTCTGCTCGGTGATGTCGCCCATGTTGGCCAGGGCCAGGCCACGCTCGTCGAGCAGCTCGTTGAGCACCTTGAGCGGGGTGCCGGCCAGGACGGTGACCTGGTCGCCGTCGACCGAGCGGACCCCGGTCAGCGCGGTGGGGAGCAGCATGATGCCGTCGGTGAGGGCCACTCCGGTGAAGGAGTGGCCCGTGCCGACCATCCGCACCCGCCGGCCGCCCGCCGCCGCGTCGCGCACGGCCCGCACGACGTCGTCGGCCGCGGCCGGGGTGCGCACGTCGAAGGGGGTGGCCGACTGGTTGCGTGCCCAGTTCGTGAAGACCATGAGCGGCTCCCTTCGAGCGTCGTTCCGAAACTAAACGTGAACGATACTCAGTTTTCCCAGCCCTCCGGAAGCGGGAAGACGTCACCCGCCGCCAGGTTCTCCTTCTTGACGATGTCGGAGACCTTCACCAGGGTGTAGCCCCGGCTCTGCAGCGTCTTGACGAGGGACGGCATCACGTCGACGGTCTGCTTCACCCAGTCGTGCATGAGGATGATGCCGTCGCGCTTGGCCACCGCCAGCGTCTGCTTCTTGATGGCGTCGGCGTTCTTGGTGGACCAGTCACGCGATCCGCCGGTCCACAGCACGATCGGCATGCCGAACTCGGCCGCGATGTCCGACACCTGCAGGTCGGCCATCCCGTACGGCGGGCGCAGCAGCTTGGGCTCGACGCCGGCGGCCTTCTTGACGGCGTCCTGCGTCTTCTGGATCTCGCTCCGGATGGCCCCCGGCTCGATGGTCGTGAAGTTGAGATGCTTGTAGCTGTGGTTGCCGAGCTCATGGCCCTCCTTGGCCATGCGCTTGACATAGGCCGGGCGGCTCTTCACGTACTGGCCCTCCAGGAAGAACGTCGCCTTGGCGTCGTACTTCTTCAGGGTGTCGAGGAGCGTGCCCGCGTACTTGCCCGGCCCGTCGTCGAAGGTCAGCGCGATGCACTTGAGCTGCTCGCAGTCGACCGGGGCGGGGGCGGTCTTCGCCGCCTGCTGGTTGGCTGGGGAGTCGGCCAGGGCGGGTGCCGGCGTCAGCGTGAGGGTGACAGCCGCGATGGCCAAAAGTGAATAGATTTGTCGGGACATGAAATAGAGCTTCCAGTGTGAAGGGTGTTGCGAGGGATGTTTCGACCGTAGCGGATCATGTCTCCGCGGGTGAAGGCGCCTCGGGAAGTCTCAGCAAACCCGAACCTCCCACACCGACGACGGCGGCGAGGGCCGCGCAGACGACGGAGAAGCCGTACGCGCTGGACGCCCCGAACGCCTCGGTGAGCGCTCCGCCGGCCCACGCGCCGATCGCCACCCCGAACCCGATCGCGGTCGAGATCCAGGCCAGCCCCTCGGTGAGCAGCGACGGCGGCACCATCCGCTCGGTGAGCGAGAAGCCGGTGATGAGCGTCGGCGAGATGGCCAGCCCGGCCACGAAGAGCCCCACGGCCATGATCCACGCGTCGTCGATGAACGAGATCGGCACCAGCCCCACCACGAACACGCCCAGCGCCCGCACGAACCGGCCCCGCAGCGGGATCCGCCAGTTCCTCGACCCGAACCACAGGCCCGACACCATCGATCCACCGGCGAAGGAGGCCAGCAGGAAGCCGGCGGCGCCCTTCACGCCCTCCTCCTCGGCGAACGCCACCGTGATCAGGTCGACCGAGCCGAACACCGCGCCGAGCGCCACGTAGACGCAGGCCAGCAGGGCGATCCCGGGGATCAGGATGGGGGTGCCCGAGGTGCTTCTGACCGGCTGGACCGGCGGCTGCGTGCGCCGCTGCAGCGCCAGCGCGAAGGACCCGCCGAGCATGCACAGCAGTGCCACCAGCAGTCCCGCGTACGGGTTGACCGCCGTGGCGAGCACCGTGACGATCGCCGGCCCGGTGACGAAGATGACCTCGTCGGCCACCGACTCGAAGGAGAACGCGGTGTGCAGCCTGGCCGAGCCGCCGTACAGCGTGGACCAGCGGGCGCGCACCATCGAGCCGAGCGAGAGCGAGGTCGCGCCGACCAGCAGGCCGGTGGCGTAGAGCGTCCACTCGGGCAGGCCGAACCTCGCGCTGAGCATCAGGGAGGCCAGCGCGAGCCCGTTGACCGAGGCGAGCGGGATGATCACCCGGCTCTGCCCGAACCGGTCCACCAGCCGCGCGGACAGCGGCGCGGCGATGGCGAAGGCGACGTTGGTGGCGGCGGCGACGGCGCCCGCGGTCGCGTAGGACCCGGTGAGGGCCGAGATCAGCAGCACGATGCCGATGCCGAGCATCGACATGGGCATCCGGCCGATGAAGCCGGCCAGCACGAAACCTTTGACGCCGGGCCCGTTGAACAACCCCCGGTAAGGCCCGACCACGTGGCGTCTCTCCCTACTGCGCGAACTTAACCTTTGCGCACCGTCTGTCCGTACTGCAACTGGTTTACCCGATGGCTGAGCTAACGTGTGCCGGGTGTCCGGACTTCCCACCTTCCGTGCCGTGCTGTACATGGTCGTCGCCGTGATCGTCCTCACGCTGGTGGGCGGCGGAGTCGTGGTGATCATGAACGACGACCTGCTCGAGACCGCGAAGGAGCGGCCGGCGCGGAGCGACCGCGAGCGGCCGGAGCAGATCCGGCTCGACCAGCTCGTCCCCACCACGGAGCCCGCCCGGGACTTCGGCGAAGGCGGCCCCGGCGTCACCCCGACCCCGCCCAGGCTGCTCGCGATCGCCCGCGGCGAGGTGCCCAAGCGGACCCGGTTCGCGCTGGCCGCGCTGAAGAACGCGCAGAAGGTGGTCGTGGTCGACGCGGGCTCGGTCAAGGTGTCGGGCACCGGCCTCAACCTGCTCGCCGTCGACCCGGCCGGGTTCCGCTCGTGGACGCCCAAGGCGGTCGCCGGCCAGCCCGGCGTCTGGAGCGCGCTGGCCAGGGGCGAGCTCGTCGCCGACAGCGCGGCCACCCGCCGCCTGGGTCTCGTGCTCGGGGCCCACTACCAGGTGGACGGCGGCCCCAGGCTGCGCGTCGCGGCCTCGGCCACGCTCGGACTGAAGGGCGTCGACGGCCTGGTGAGCACCGAGACGGGCAAGACCCTCGGGCTCGCGCCGGGCGTCGCGGTGCTGCTGCACGGCAAGGGCGCCATCAGCCAGGCGCGGGTCAAGAAGCTGCTCGGTGACGGGGCCCAGGTCGTCTCACTGGTCGCCGAGACGCGCAAGAGCACCCCCCGGAGCACCTCCCGCCCGACGGAGCAGCCGGTCGCCGGGCAGCGGCCCACCAGCTACCTCGACCTCTACAAGGTGTCGGCCACCCGCTGCCCCGGCCTGTCGTGGACGGTGCTGGCCGCGATCGGCCAGGTGGAGAGCGGGCACGGCCGCAACAACGGCCCCTCCAGCGCGGGCGCGCTCGGGCCCATGCAGTTCATGCCCGCCACCTGGAAGGCGTACGGGGTGGACGGCGACGGCGACGGCAAGGCCGACATCTGGAGCCCGTACGACGCGGTGCCCGGAGCGGCCAACTACCTGTGCGCGAACGGCGCCGGCAAGGGCGGCGAGAAGCTGCGCAAGGCGATCTGGTTCTACAACCACTCGTGGGACTACGTGAACAAGGTGATGGGCGTCGCCGAGGCCTACGCCCGCGCCTACACCTGACGCCCCGCGCCCCCGCGGCTCACGCCCGGGGCGCTCCCGGGCGTCGCGGCGGCGGGCAGCAGGTCAGCGCGCACGGCGCCGGCTCGGGCTCGTCCATCAGCTCGCGCACCATGCGGACGAACGCGGGGTGCACGCCGGCCGTCGAGGCCCGCTCCATCGGCAGGCCGAGCTCGTCGGCCACCTGCCGGGCCTCGGTGTCGAGGTCGTAGACGACCTCCATGTGGTCGGAGACGAACCCCAGGGGCACCAGCACCACCGCCGGCGCGTCGATCTTGCGCAGGTGGTCGCAGACATCGGGCTCCAGCCACGGCACCTGCGGCGGCCCGCTGCGCGACTGCCACACCAGGTCCCACGGCCGCGTGCGGCCCAGCGCCCGGTTGACCAGCTCGGCCGAGCGGTGCAGCTGCGCCTCGTAGAGCCCGCCGGCCGGACCGGCGGTCTCGGCCATGGCGAGCGGGATGCTGTGCGCGGTGAACACCAGCCGGGCGTCGTCGCGGCCGAGCCGCTCCAGCGCCTGCCGGGTGTGGTCGGCCACGGCGGTGACGAACCCCGGATGGTCGCCGTAGTGCCGCATCTTGACCAGCTCGGGACCTCCCTCGACGGAGATCCGGGCGATGTCCTCGTAGTACTGCCGGCAACTGGAGTAGCCGGCCCACGCGGAGGTGGCGAAGACCGCGGCCCTGCGCACGCCGTCGTCACGCATCCGCAGCACGGTGTCCTCGCCGAACGGGCGCCAGTTGCGGTTGCCCCAGTAGACGGGCACACCGGCCACCGGGCGCAGCGCCTCGACCAGGTCGCGGTTCTGCTGGTTGATCGGGCTGACGCCGCCGAACGACAGGTAGTGCTCGGCCACCTCCATCAGCCGCGCGCGCGGCACGCCCCTGCCCCGGACGACGTTCTCCAGGAACGGCAGCACGTCGTCGGGACCTTCGGGCCCGCCGAACGAGAGGATCAGCAACGCGTCGTAATTCCCCACGTGACAAACCCTATGTCGCGGTGTCCGTGCTCCTTGCCGCGAGGTAGGTTCGATCGAGTGAGCGCATTCAACGACATACGTGACTATGTGGCGATCCCTCGAGTTCTCTCGCTGAAGCTCTCGCCTGACGCCTCGCGGCTCGTCTCCGCCGTGCAGTCCCTCAATCCCGACGGCAAGTCGTACGGCACCGCGCTCTGGGCGATCCCGGTGGACGCCGAGCCCTACCGCCTGACCCGGTCGGCCAAGGGCGAGACCCAGGCGGAGTTCACCGGCGCGGGCGACCTGCTGTTCACCTCCGCCCGCCCCGACCCGGCGGTCAAGGACTCCACCGACGAGGCGCCCTCGCTCTGGCTGCTGCCCCGCTCCGGCGGAGAGGCACGCCAGGTGGCCGCCCGTCCCGGCGGCATCGGCGCGGTGCGCACGGCGGGCGACGTCGTGGTGTTCGCCTCCGACGTGCTCGACGGCGAGGAGGCGACCGAGGAGGAACGCCGCAAGGCGCGCAAGGACGCCGGGATCAGCGCGATCCTGCACGAGGGCTACCCGGTCCGCTACTGGGACCACGACCTCGGCCCCGGCCGCACCCGGCTGTTCGCCGGGAGGCTCGGCGACGACCGGCTGGAGGACGTGCGCGACCTGACGCCCGACCCGGGCGACGCGCTGCGCGAGGTCGCGTTCGAGCTCACCCCCGACGGCGCCACCGTGGTCACGACCTGGCGGGTCCCGCTGCCCGGCGGCGAGCTGCGCACCGAGCTCGTCGCGATCGATGTGGCCACCGGCGAGCGCCGGGTGATCTTCGCCGACGACGCCCACGACTTCACCGGGCCGATCGCCGTCTCGCCCGACGGCGCCCGCGTCGCCTGCTCCCGCGACCGGCACACCGGTCTGGAGGTGTCGGCGCGCGCCGAGCTGTGGATCGGCGACCTGGCCACCGGGGAGGGCGGCGCGCACGCGCCCGACCTGTTCCCGGCGGGCCTCGCGTGGGCGCCCGACTCCTCGGCCGTCTTCCTGGTCGCCGACCACCAGGGCCGCCGCCCGGTCTTCCGCGTCCCGGTGGGCGATCAGGAAAGCGGCGAGGCGGTCAGGCTCACCGGCGACGACGCGTCCTACCTCGCGCTCAACGCCTCGCCCGACGGCCGGTTCCTGTACGCGCTGCGCGGCGGGGTCGCCCTCGCCCCGGCACCGGCCAGGATCGACCTCGGCACCGGCGAGGTCGCCGACCTGCCGTCACCGGCGCCCCGCCCCGAGGTGTCCGGCACGCTGACCGAGATCTCCGCCACCGCCGACGACGGCGCCACGATCCGCGGCTGGCTCGTGCTGCCCCGGGGCGCCTCGGCCGCCGACCCGGCCCCGCTGCTGCTGTGGATCCACGGCGGCCCCGTCGGCTCGTGGAACGACTGGCAGTGGCGCTGGCAGTCGTGGATCATGGCCGAGCACGGCTACGCCGTCCTGATGCCCGACCCGTGCCTGTCCACCGGCTACGGCCAGCAGATGATCGACCGCGGCTGGGGCGACTGGGGCCCGCGCACCCTGGCCGACCTCGACGCGATCATGGACGTGGCCGTGGCCAGGGACGACATCGACGCCGACCGGCTCGGCGCGATGGGCGGCTCCTTCGGCGGCTACATGGCCAACTGGGTCGCCGGTCACAGCGACCGCTACAAGGCCATCGTCACCCACGCCTCGCTGTGGAACCTCGACCAGTTCGCCGGCACCACCGACGCCTCCATGTACTGGCAGCGTGAGTTCGGCGCGCCCGGCTCCGAGCGCTACGCCAGGCTCTCCCCGCACCTCGCGCTGGACGACATCGACACCCCGATGCTCGTCATCCACGGCGACAAGGACTACCGGGTGCCGATCGGCGAGGCCCTGCGACTCTGGTGGGACCTGAGGCGTACGAACGTCGAGTCGAAGTTCCTCTACTTCCCCGACGAGAACCACTGGATCCTCAAGCCGGGCAACACCGTCGCCTGGTACGAGACGGTCCTGGCCTTCCTCGCCCAGCACGTGCTCGGGCAGGAGTGGAAACGGCCGGACTCGGTGGCCTGATGACCGACTTCGCACAGCTGGCCGAGGACATCGCGCGGGAGGCGGGCGACATGCTGCTCGCCAAGCGGCCCACGATGTCCGGCGTGGTCGCGACCAAGTCGAGCCCCACCGACGTGGTCACCGCCCTGGACCGGGCCTCGGAGGAGCTCATCCGCTCCCGCGTCCGGGCGGCCCGGCCCGGTGACCGCTTCCTCGGCGAGGAGGGCGGCGAGCACGGAGGTTCCTCCGGTGTCCGCTGGATCGTCGACCCGATCGACGGCACGGTCAACTTCCTGTACGGCCTGCCCGACTGGGCGGTGTCGATCGCGGTCGAGGTGAACGGCGAGATCGTCGCCGGTGTGGTGAACGTGGTGCCACGCGGCGAGGTGTTCACCGCGGAGCTCGGCGAGGGGGCCTGGCTCGGCGGCGAGCGGCTGCGCTGCAACACCGGGGTGCCGCTGTCGCGGGCGCTGGTGGCGACCGGGTTCGGCTACGGGGCCGAGCGGCGGGCGGTGCAGGGCGAGGTGGTGGCCGCGGTGCTGCCGAGGGTGCGTGACATCCGGCGTGGAGGGTCCTGCGCGGTCGATCTCTGCTCGGTGGCCGCGGGCCGGGTGGACGCCTACTACGAGCGGGGCGTCAACCACTGGGACTTCGCGGCGGCGGGGCTGGTGGCCGCCGAGGCCGGGGCCGGGCTGGGCGGGCTGCACGGCAGGCCGCCCAACTCCGACCTGCTGCTCTGCGCGGCGCCCGGGCTGTTCGAGGAGCTGCACGACCTGCTCGTCACGCTCGACCCCGAGCGCGACGGCTGACCGGGCGCCGGGCGCGGGGGCCCCACGCCCGGGATCACCGGACATGACGACGGCCGGGGCCCTTTTCCAGGGTCCCGGCCGTCGTCGCGTTGGCGTCAGCTCCGCAACGGGATGCCGTGATCGTCCGCCAGCCGGCGCAGATCCTCGATCTCCGCGGAGAGGGTGTCGGCGAGATAGTCGTCACCGGCGCTACGGGCCTCCCTGAGGCCCTTGTAAGCCTGGTCGAGGCGGCTTTCGATCGTGGTCGTGAACTCGCCCATCTCACCTGCTTTCTGAGGGGGTCCAGAACGTCCTGGGCGACGTGTGTCACCCGGCCTGCGCACACGGGGATCCTTCGGCACACGGCGGCGGGTGTTTCGCAGGCATACCCAGCCCGCTCGTCATCCGAAACATGGAAATTCGCGGAGCCTTGTCCGAGGCAGCCCCCGAGATGCCTTACCGTGCGCTTATCGAGGCTGAGGTCAGAATGTCGGTCAAGAAGCGGAAAGAGGTGCACGGGCGTGCGGGTGCTGGTGGTTGAGGACGAGCGAGTGCTGGCCGACGCGATCGCGACCGGATTGCGGCGCGAGGCCATGGCCGTCGACGTGGCCTACGACGGCGGTGGCGCGCTGGAGCGTACGTCCTACATCGACTACGACGTGATCGTCCTTGACCGTGACCTGCCGGTGGTGCACGGCGACGAGGTCTGCCGCCGCCTGGTGGAGCAGCGCTCGGCCTCGCGGATCCTGATGCTGACCGCCTCGGGCGACGTGGACGACAAGGTGGAGGGGCTCGGCCTGGGCGCCGACGACTACCTGGCCAAGCCGTTCGTCTTCATCGAGCTGGTCGCCCGGGTCCGGGCGCTCGGCCGTCGCTCGGCCCCGGCGCTGCCGCCCGTGCTGCAGCGCGCCGGGATCCGGCTCGACCCCGGCAAGCGGCTGGTCGAGCGTGACGGGCGGGAGGTCGTGCTGACCAAGAAGGAGTTCGCGGTCCTGGAGGAGCTGATGCGCGCCGAGGGCGCCGTGGTCAGCCAGGAGGACCTGCTGGACAAGGCATGGGACGAGAACATCGACCCGTTCACCAACGTGGTGCGCGTGACGATGATGACGTTGCGCAAGAAGCTGGGCGACCCTCAGGTGATCGAGACGGTGCCCGGGGTGGGATACAAGTTGTGAGCGAAAGTCCAGAACGGCGCGAAGAGGCGCGGACGCATCCGATGATCAGCCCGTCCTCCGACCGGAAGAGGCAGGCGCCGCCGCCGACCGGGCCGCCGGCCTGGGACGGCCCGCCGCCCCCCTCCTACGCGCCGGTCCAGCGGAGCGCGATGGACCGGGTCAGGGAGCTGCCCGGCCGGGTGAGCATCCGCTGGCGGCTCACCCTGACCTACAGCGCGCTGTTCTTCGTGGCCGCCGCCGTGCTGCTGTTCTCGATCTACGCGATCGTCGGCAGGGCGATCGACGACGCCTGGCTGCCCCTCGACCTCAGCGGCATGAACGCCATCGACGCGGCCATCGTCGAGAACCGGTGGCGCCTGGCCCAGCAGCAGGCGGTGCAGACCGCCCGCGACGCCCTGCTGAGCAGCTCGTTCCTCGCCCTGCTGGGCGTCGGCCTGCTGGCGGTCATCCTCGGCTACTTCGTCGCCGACCGGGCGATGCGCCCGGTGGCGCAGATGAACGCCACGGCCAGGAAGCTGTCCGAGAGCAACCTGGCCCACCAGCGGATCGACCTCCAGGGCCCCAACGACGAGCTGAAGGAGCTGGCCGACACCTTCGACGCCATGCTCACCCGGCTCAACGTCGCCTTCGACACCCAGCGGCGGTTCGTCGCCAACGCCTCGCACGAGCTGCGCACGCCGTTGACCATCAACCGGACGGTCCTGGAGATCGCCCTGTCCGACCCCGAGGCCTCACAGGACCTCAAGGCCCTGGGCCGCACCCTGCTCGAGGTGAACGCCCGCAACGAGCGGCTGATCGAGGGGCTGCTGCTGCTCGCGAGGAGCGAGCGCGACCTGGCGGTGCGCAAACCCCTGGACGTCCAGGACGTCGCGCGGACCGCGGTCGAACAGGTCATGCCGTTCGCCGCCGAACACGGGGTTTCGGTCGTCACCGATCTGGTCAGCGCGCCTACCGTGGGCGATCCGGTGCTCCTGGAGCGGTCCGTCAGTAACCTGCTCGAGAACGCGATCAAGTACAACATTCCTGAAAACGGAAAAGTATGGATCCAGACGGGAATGGCGGACGGTGCGTTGGTTGTTCAGGTGGCCAACACCGGACAGCACGTTCCGGCGTACGAGGTCAACAGCCTGTTCGAGCCCTTCAGGAGACTCCACGCCGACCGGGTGGAATCCGCCAAGGGAGCGGGGTTGGGGCTGTCCATCGTGCGCGCGGTGGTCCAGGCTCATGGTGGAAATGTGACCGCCGTGCCACGCGACGGCGGCGGACTTGTCGTGACCATTCGGCTTCCACGCCGCTGATCCGGCGTGTTGGTCGAGTGGGGGCGTCTCGTTCTCGCCGCACATGTGGTTGGATGTGCCGTCGAACACGGTGGTGCGTGACGCCAAGGCTGTGGGTTTCGCCATATTTGGCTAACCATTGCCCTCGGCAGCAGGCCCTGACGTGTTGGGAGGTTCGATGGCCGTTCTCCTGGGGTACCGATGCACAATCTCCCCGCCGGGATCGGGCACAAGTTGGGCGTCCCGGACGTTAGAAGACGCGCGATGAGCGTGAAGACATATAGATGAGGGGGATGGAGTTAGCACGATGGCTACCGACTACGACAGCCCACGCAAGACGGACGACGATCTCAGTGAGGACAGCCTGCAGGAGCTGCAGGCCCGGCGCACCGACAAGTCGTCCGGCAGCATCGACATCGACGAGACGGACCTCGCCGAGTCGCTCGAACTGCCCGGCGCGGACCTGTCGAACGAAGAGCTCAGCCTGCGGGTCATCCCGCGCCAGGCCGACGAGTTCACCTGCTCGCGATGCTTCCTCGTGCACCACCGCAGCCAGCTGGCGTCCGAGAGGAACGGTCAGCAGGTCTGCCGGGAGTGCGCTGCCTGACGCCGTGGCTCAGGGCAAACGGCGATGCCGATCGGCCCTGAGCGGTCGCCACCACCAGACGGAGGCTTCGCGTGGCCGTACCCGATAAGGATCAGCAACCAGGCAAGCAGGAGGCCGACCTCGACAGGGAGGTCGGCGAGCTCGTGGGCAGGCTCACCGAGCCCGGCGAGCTGGAGCCGGCCGAGCGGCGCAAGCTGCTCGGCCGCCTAGCCCGGTCCCTGACGACCGCCTCCAGGAGGGCACGGGAGAGCGGCACCGGCCGAGGCCGGTGGTTGGCCGACATCTTCCTCAACATCGCGCCGCGCATCCCCATCCGAGACCTGCACACCCTGTCCGAGCACCACCACGGCCTGACCGGTGAGCAGCTCGCCGACGACCTGGTCCGCACCGCCCAGAAGGCCACCATGACGGTCGGCGCCATCGGCGGCGCGCTCGCGGCCGCGCAGTTCGCCGCGCCCCCTCTTCTGCTCTCCGCTCCCGCCCAGCTCGTCGCCGAGACGATCGTGGTCGCCGCCATCGAGGTCAAGCTCCTCGCCGAGCTGCACGAGGTCTACGGCGTGCGGGTCGAGGGCACCGGCGCCCAGCGCGCGGTCGCCTTCACCGCGGCCTGGGCCAAGCAACGCGGCGTCGACCCGCTGGCCCCCGCCTCCGTCTCGCTCGCGCTCGGCGCGGCCACCAAGACCGCCCTGCGCAACCGCCTCATGCGCACCCTCGGCCGCCACCTCACCACGCTCGGCCCGTTCCTGACCGGCGCCGTCGCCGGCGGCGCCCTCAACCGGGTGGCGACCAAGAAACTCGGCCAGGCCATCCGCGACGACCTGCGGGTCAAGCTGCCGGCGTCTGCCGAGCGCGGCCGGTTAGAGCCTCCCGAGCGGGGCCGGTCAGACCCCTGACCCGCCCCGGCGCAGCAGACGCAGAGGAGCAGCCATGGTCAAGCCGTTCGCCTCGTCCGCCGATCTCGACGACAATCGTCACGCACGACAGGACCCGCGACCTGATCGCCGAGCGGGCGCCGAGGACTGGGCCAGCGAGTACGCCAGAATGCCCCGCCTGTTCAAGGAGCCCGGCTCCATCTCCCTACACCGGCGACGCCTTCCACCGCGACTGGGCCACCGGCACGCTCGACCGGGCAGCGCGACGTGCTCGACGTCTGGTCGGCCGTCGGCGCGGGCCGGATCGCCGAGGAGGGCCTGACCTGGACGGCCGCCCGCACCTACTACCGCGACCGGGAGCTGTCCTCCTGGAGGTTCGAGGTCTCCGGCACGCTGCCGCCGTTCGTGAACATCTCCCAGTCGCGCACCGAGGAGATCCTCGACGAGGCCATCGCCGCCCAGCCGCTCGTCGAGGTCCGCTGGGGCCACGAGGTGACCGGCCCGGAGCGGGACGACCACGGCGTCACCGTCCGGTGCGGCGCGCGGTCGCTGCGCGCCTCCTACGTGGTGGCCTGCGCCGGCGCGCGGGAGCAGGGGCTGCGGGAGGCGCTCGGCGTCCGGTTCGACGGCCGCACGTTCGCCCTGGAAGCTGGCCTTCGTGCTGAACGGCTGGGCTCCCGAGGAACTCCTGGAGACGTACCACGTCGAGCGGCACGCGGCCGCGCTGGAGAACCTGGAGGTCACCGCGGCCACCATGCGCTTCCTCGCCCCGTCGGGCGCGGCCGACCGGGAACGCAGGCAGGCGCTGCCGGGCGGGAGATTGCGTGATCACTGCCGTGACGGTTTCCTACTACTTGTGGGTGGAATGAGCGATTCGCGTTTGTTTGCCCAGGTCTTGGGCAAGGTCACTAGGGCGCCGCTCGCCGTCCGCGAGCTCGCGACGATGGATGGCACCGGTGGCCTGGCCGACGAACTCGGCGTCAGGCCGGACGAAGCGTGGCTGATCAGGCCCGACGCTCACATCGCCGCGATCATTCCCCACGCGGGGCCGGAGTCGGTGGTGGCCGCCGTGCGCCGCGCCTCGCGGTGCACGCTGGACAGAGTCGTAGGAGGACTTGAGTGAGTGGCCGTAGCTCGTTTCTGATCGTTGCCAACCGCTTGCCGGTGGATCGGACGGTCGGGCCGGACGGAACGGCCTCATGGCGCAGGAGCCCGGGCGGGCTCGTGACCGCCATCGCCCCGGTGATGCAGCGCCGTCATGGTGCCTGGCTGGGCTGGCACGGAGCCGCCGACGAGAAGCTGGACCCGTTCGAGCAGGACGGCATGAACCTCATCTCGGTGCCGCTGTCGACCGAGGAGGTGGAGCTCTACTACGAGGGGTTCTCCAACGCCACGCTCTGGCCGCTCTACCACGACGTGGTCGCGCCGCCCGTCTTCGAGCGGGACATGTGGGACGCCTACCGCCTCGTCAACCAGCGCTTCGCCAACGCCGCGGCCGAGGTCGCCGAGCACGGGGCGGTCGTCTGGGTGCAGGACTACCAGCTCCAGCTCGTGCCCGCCATGCTCCGCAAGCTCCGGCCCGACCTGCGCATCGGCTTCTTCCTGCACATCCCGTTCCCGCCGGTCGAGCTGTTCTGGCGGCTGCCGTGGCGCAAGGAGCTGGTCGAGGGGTTGCTCGGGGCCGACCTGGTGGGGTTCCAGCTGTCCGGTGGCGCCTCCAACTTCCGCCGGCTGTGCCGCAGGCTGCTCGGCCTGCCGTACAAGGGGAACGAGATCTTCCTCGACGACCGGGTCGTCACCACGCAGGCCTTCCCGATCTCCGTCGACTTCGGCGAACTCGACACCATGGTGCGCGACCCGGCGGTCATCACCCGCGCCAAGGAGATCAGGTCGGAGCTCGGCGACCCCGACCACCTGCTGCTCGGCGTCGACCGGCTCGACTACACCAAGGGCATCGGGCAGCGGCTGGAGGCGTTCGGCGAGCTGCTGAAGGACGGCAGCCTGGCGCCCAACGAGGCGGTGTTCGTGCAGATCGCCACGCCCAGCCGGGAGCGGGTGGAGGAGTATCGCCGGCTCCGGGACGACATCGAGCTGCAGGTCGGCCGGATCAACGGCGAGCACGCGATGCTCGGGCTGCAGCCGATCCAGTATTTCCACCAGTCGTACGGCCGCAAGGAGCTGGCCGCGCTCTACCTGGCGGCCGACGTGATGGTCGTGACCCCGCTGCGCGACGGGATGAACCTGGTCGCCAAGGAGTACATCTCCTGCCGCCACGCGATGGACGGGGCGCTCGTGCTCAGTGAGTTCGCCGGGGCGGCCGACGAACTGCGGCAGTCGTACCTGGTCAACCCGTATGACATCGAGGACGTCAAGCGCCAGCTCCTGGCGGCGATGCGGGCCACGCCGCACGAGCTGACCCGGCGCATGCGCACGATGCGGCGCCGGGTCACCACCTACGACGTGGACCGCTGGGCCAACGAGTTTCTCAATGCCCTGGAGTCACCTGTTTCACAGTCCGCCACGCTTCATACCGCTTCTTGGCGGTCCGGTTGACCACGATCTGCGCCACGGACATGCCGACGCCCATCACGACGGCGTAACCGATCGCCTCACCGAGGCTGACCTCGGGCGAGTCGGTGTCGATGGGCGGCTCCTTCCCGGTCGCCTTGACCCAGGCGAACCCGAGGAGCTTCCGGGCCGCCCACGCGGTCGCCAGACCGACCAGTCCGCCAATGACCCGCCAGGCCAGATCCGGCTTGTCCTCTGCCATGCGGCGTCTCCTTCCCCTAGATAACGAACCCTAGTCTCTAACGCGGGCCTGGCCCGTGAAGCCGTACCATAAGGAGGCATGACTCAACAGCGACCACGCCATGCGCCTATGCCCGAGAAACCCACTCTCGATGGCTTGGAGCAGGTATGGGTAGGCCGCTGGGAGAGCGAGGGCACCTACCGGTTCGACCGGTCCAGGGCGCGCGAGGAGATCTACTCGATCGACACCCCGCCCCCCACCGTCTCCGGCTCCCTGCACGTGGGTCACGTCTTCTCCTTCACCCACACCGACATCATGGCCCGCCACCAGCGGATGCTGGGCAAGTCGGTGTTCTACCCGATCGGCTGGGACGACAACGGCCTGCCCACCGAGCGGCGCGTGCAGAACGTCTACGGCGTGCGCTGTGATCCCTCGCTGCCCTACGACCCCGGGTTCGTACCGCCAGACAAGCCCGGCAAACGTGAGATCTCCATCTCGCGGCGCAACTTCGTGGAGCTGTGCCACAAGCTGACGGCCATCGACGAGCAGGCGTTCGAGGCCGTGTGGCGGCGGGTCGGCCTGTCGGTCGACTGGTCGCTGCTCTACACCACGATCAGCGACGACTCGCGCCGGGTCTCGCAGCGGGCCTTCCTGCGCAACCTCGGCCGGGGTGAGGCCTACCTGGCCGAGGCGCCGACGCTGTGGGACGTCACCTACCGCACCGCCGTCGCCCAGGCCGAGCTCGAGGACCGCGAGTGGCCGGGAGCGTTCCACCGGATCTCGTTCTACGGCCAGAACGGCCCGGTCTGGATCGAGACCACCCGGCCCGAGCTGATCCCGGCCTGCGTGGCCCTGGTCGCCCATCCCGACGACGAGCGCTACCGGCCGCTGTTCGGCACGTCGGTGCTCACGCCGCTGTTCGGCGTCGAGGTGCCCGTCCTGCCCCACCACCTGGCCGAGCCGGACAAGGGTTCGGGCATCGCCATGATCTGTACGTTCGGCGACATCACCGACGTGACCTGGTGGCGCGAGCTCGACCTGGAGACCCGGCCGATCATCGGCTGGGACGGCCGGCTGCTGCCCGAGCCGCCGGCGGGCGTCGACGAGGAGCCGTACAAAGAGCTGGCGGGCAAGACCGTCCACAGCGCCCGCGAGCGGATCGTGGAGCTGCTGCGCGAGTCCGGCGACCTCGACGGCGAGCCGCGGCCGGTCCAGCGCACGGTCAAGTTCTACGAGCGCGGCGACAAGCCGCTGGAGATCGTCACCACCCGGCAGTGGTACATCCGCAACGGCGGGCGCGACGCGGAGCTGCGCGAGCGGCTGCTGGAGCGGGGCCGCGAGCTGAGCTGGCACCCGCCGCACATGCGGGTGAGATACGACAACTGGGTCGGAGGGCTGGCGGGCGACTGGCTGATCTCCCGGCAGCGGTTCTTCGGCGTGCCCTTCCCGGTGTGGTACCCCCTCGACGAGACCGGCCGGCCGGTCTACGACCAGCCGATCACGCCGCCCGAGGAGCTGCTGCCGATCGACCCGTCCTCCGACACGCCACCCGGTTACACGGAGTCGCAGCGGGGGGTGCCCGGCGGGTTCATGGCCGATCCCGACGTGATGGACACCTGGGCCACCTCGTCGCTCACCCCGCAGATCGCGGGCCGCTGGGAGACCGACGACGACCTGTTCCGGCGGGTCTTCCCGGCCGACCTGCGCCCGCAGTCCCACGAGATCATCCGGACCTGGCTGTTCTCCACCGTGGTCAGGTCGCACCTGGAGTTCGGCGACGCCCCGTGGAGCGACGTCGCGATCTCGGGCTGGATCCTCGACCCCGACCGCAAGAAGATGTCCAAGTCCAAGGGCAACGTGGTCACCCCGATGGACCTGCTGGAGCGGCACGGCTCCGACGCGGTCCGCTACTGGGCGGCCAACGGCCGCTACGGCATCGACACCGCGTTCGACGCCGGTCAGCTCAAGATCGGCCGGCGGCTGGCGATCAAGATCCTCAACGCCTCCAAGTTCGTGCTCGGCCTGGGTGAGGGCTCGGGCCTGGGCGAGGGCGGCGAGGTCACCGAGGTCACCGAGCCGCTCGACCTGTCGATGCTGGCCGCCCTGGGCGACGTGGTCCGTGAGGCGACCGAGGCGTTCGCCGGCTACGAGCACACGCGGGCGCTGGAGGCCGTCGAACGGTTCTTCTGGTCGTTCTGCGACGACTACCTGGAGCTGGTCAAGGCGCGGGCCTACGAGTCCGGCGCCGGGGCGGCCTCGGCCCGCACCGCGCTGCGCCGGGCGCTCGACGTCCAGTTGCGGCTGTTCGCGCCGTTCCTGCCGTTCGTCACCGAGGAGGTGTGGTCGTGGTGGCGCGAGGGCAGCGTGCACCGCGCCCCCTGGCCGGCGGCCGAGCGCGGCGGAGGCGACCCGGCCGTGCTGGCCGTCGCCTCCGAGGTGCTCGGGCGGGTGCGCAAGGCCAAGTCGGAGGCCAGGCTGTCGATGCGGGCCGAGGTCTCGCGCCTGACCGTCACCGGCCCCGAGATCGGGCTGGTCCGCCTCGCCCAGGACGACCTGTGCGGCGCGGGCAACGTCGAGGAGTTCGTCCTCCTCGACGGGCCCGAGTTCGCCGTCCAGGTGTCACTGGTCGAGGGTCAGTAGCCCCGAGGGGCACTGGTCGAGGGCGGTGGCCGAGGGTCAGTAGTCGCACACTCCCGTCGGGAAGATCGCCTCCAGGCGGCTCCGCTCGGCGGGGGTGGGCCGCCAGCCGCCGTAGAGCCCGCGCGCGATGGCGCGGGCGACCGGCTGCAGCCGGCACGCGTAGACCCCGCCCTCGATGGGCCCGCCCGCGACGATGCGCGAGGTCGAGTAGAGCGGGAACCTCTCCGTGCAGGCGCCGGCGGCGCGCCGGTTCAGGATGCCGTCCCAGACGCGCGGGCCGGCCGCGATCTGGCTGCCGTCGGTGGCGAAGCAGCGGTCCACCGCGTCAGCGGGCCGGTTGCCCGCCACCCCGCGTCGCGGGTGCTTCCGGATGTTCGCCATCCAGGTGTCGATCACCCGCAGCGCCTCGGGCGTCTGGTCGAACCGGGGACCGTCCGGGCGGGCGTCGGTGAACCAGATGACCTGGTTGGCGGCGTCGCCGTCGTGGTTCAGCATCCGCTTGCGCGAGGCGAACGACTGGTGCGAGTTGTGCATGTCGAGCTCGTCCTCCAGGTAGTGGCGCCAGTCGATGACCGGGATGTCGATGTCGCCGCGGAACACCAGCCCGCTGCGCTCGACGTTCCTGATCGCCACCCGGTCCCCGGTGCGGCGCGGCGCCGGGTCGCCCAGGCGCATGTTGCGCGAGCTCCACGGGTCGAACTCGGCCGGGCAGAGCGAGGGCGTGAACGGGCAGCCCTCCTGGACCATGTCCCGCGCCTCCTTCCACGAGCCCGCCTGGGCGTTGAGGTCGAGGAACTCACCGGCCGTGACGGTGCCGTCGACCAGTGCCTTCAGCCCGTACTGCACGCCGACGTTGTCCCAGGTGGAGCGGGCGTAGCCGTCGGGGCCGACGCCGTAGACGTCGCGCAGGTCGTCCCAGTGCGTCCACTGGACCGTGTTCTTGACGCCCGGCGGATCCATCTGCTGCCACTCGGGGGAGTTGTCGGAGGTCCACAGCGGGTTCATGGTCAGCGGGGTGAGCCCGCGCCAGCCCTCGACGCACTCGTCGGACCCGGCCCTGCCGGTGTAGGGGTTGGCCACGGTGTCGCTGGCGTTCATCCCGATGAGCGCGGTGCGTGAGTCCCAGTCCGCCCAGCGCGGGTTGCGGTCCATGTGGCGTTCGAGCAGCTCGCAGTCGCCCACGTGGATGGTCTGGGTGACCATGTCCGGATACGAATACTGCGGGATGGCGGCGTCGATCACCCGGTCGCCGTGGTTCTGGCCGTAGATGTACTGCTGGATCGCGCCGCCGGAGGCGCCCAGGCCCACCGTGTAGAGGGGCGGGCCGTGCCGCTCGACGAACCTCTCCTTCACCATGAGCGCCGTCTCGCCGCCCAGGATCAGGTTGTAGTGGGTCGAGGTGCGGGTGCCCGACGAGTGCAGGATCGCGTAGCCCTTGCCCAGCCCGTACGGGTCGAGCGCGCCGCCGCCCAGCGTGCCCTGGTCGTGGCCGATCGCCACGCCGCCGTCGAAGCGGTAGATCGCCCGGCCGTTCCAGCCGCCCTCGATCATCGCGATCGAGTAGAGGAACCGGTTGATCACGCCGCGCTCGCGCGTCACCACGAAGTCCACCACGCGCCCGTCGAGCAGCGTGGTGGTCGTCATGTCGGCCGGCCGCTCGGCGGGCATCGGCTTGAAGGCGCCGTCGGCCGCCCGGTAGATCCGGTCGGTCACCGTGGGCGCGAAGCAGTCCCTGCTCCAGCCGTCCGGCACCCGCATGCCCTGCCCGTCCTGGTTGTCGGCCACCGGCCGGCCGAGCCCGGCGCGCTCGGTCTTGCACACGAACGGGTACTGGTGCGGCCCCGAGAAGATCGGTCCCGAGATCGGGTGGTCACGCACCCTCAGCTCCTCCCGGTGCGGCCCGGCCACGGCGCTGATCGTGTTGTCGCCGGTCCGCAGCCCGCTCACCAGGCCGGTGAGCGAGCGCCCTGCGGGATCGGCCCGGAACACGGAGGTGACGTCCTCGCCGTTGCGCAGCACCCGCACCGGGCCGCCGCGGGCCGATCGCACCCTGACCAACGCGTCACCGCCGCTGACCTGGTCGGCGCGGCTGGAGAGCACCTCCAGCGCGAGCCCGCCGCCCGAGGCGGGCCCGGCCGCCGCGGCGGCCGGCGCAGCCGGGAGGCCGGTGAGGAACGGGGTCAGAAGCACGCTGAGAAGCGCGGACACAGCCTTCATGGGCACGACGGTGACACGGCTCGGTGACCTTGCCCAGGCCCGATCTTTTAACCATGCGCGTACCGGCCCGCGACGTGCCAGTCTGGAGGGCGTGACCGCCGACCGCCCCACCTCGCTCGTGCCACCCGTGCTGGCCAAGATGGCCACCTGGGCGGCCTGCCTGATCCTCGTCGGCGTGGTCGTCTACTTCTTCGCCCTCGGCATCGGGCGGCTCAGCTTCGTCGCGCTGCCCGTGGCCGTCGCCCTGCTGCTGACCGCGCTGCTGTTCCCGCTGACCAACAGGCTGCGCAAGACCGGCATGCGGCCCATCTACGCCACCTGGATCACCATGCTGGTCGCCCTCACCGTGCTGGTGGGCACCGGGTGGCTGGTCGGCGCGCGGGCCACCGAGGAGTTCCCCAACCTGGTCCAGCAGGTTCAGGCGACCGCCCGCGACGTCCAGGAGTGGCTGATCACCGGTCCGCTGCACCTCCAGCAGGCGCAGATCACCGGCTATGTCGACGAAGTCGCCAAGATGGTCAACACCCAGCGCACCGCCATCACCGGCACCGTGCTGACCGCCGGGGCCGTCGCCTTCGAGGTGCTCGCGTCCATCGTGCTGCTGCTGTTCGTCACGTTCTTCCTGCTCAAGGACGGCGACCGGATCTGGTCGTGGTTCCTGCGCGGGTTCGGCGCGATGTCGCCGCGGGTCGACCGGGCCGGCCGGGCCGCGTGGACCACGCTCTCCCACTACGTGCAGGGCACCGTGGCCGTGGCCGCCGTGCACGGCGTCATCATGGGCATCGTGCTGGCCGGCATGGGGGTGCCGCTCTGGGCGCCGCTGGCCGTGCTGATCTTCTTCGCCAGCTTCATCCCGATCGTCGGCATCTTCTTCGCCGGCACCATCGCCACGCTCGTCACGCTCGGCGCCAACGGCCCCGTCTACGCGCTGGTCTTCGTCGGCATCCTGGTCGTCGAGCAGCAGCTCGAGAACCACGTGCTGCAGCCGCTGATCGTGGGCAGGGCGCTCAACTTCCACCCGCTGGCCATCATCCTCGTGCTGGCCGTCGGCGGCATCCTCGGCGGCATCGCCGGAGCGGTCGTGGCCGTGCCGGTCGCGGCGGTGATCTACCGGGCGCTGCCCGAGCTGCGGCACGCCCCGCCGGCCCTGCCTCCGGCCCAGTCCGCCGAGCCGGAGCCCGGCCCCGAGCCCGGCCGGCCGCCCGCGCTGCCCGTCCTACCAGGTCGCGACCCACGTCCGGCCGACACCGAGTAACCTCGTCATCCGTGACTCGTTCTCCCGTGACCACCCCGCCTTCGGGCACCGAACCTCCGAAGCCGCATCCCGACGCACCGGCGCCGGGCAGCGCGCTCGGCACCCACTACAGCGGCTGCTTCGGCTGTGGCGTCGACCACCCGACCGGCCTGCACATCTCGGCGTTCACGCCCGACGGGCTCAGCGTCGAGGCGGAGTTCGTGGTGGGGGAGCCCCATCAGGGGGCGCCGCTGCTCGCGCACGGCGGAGTGCTGGCCACGGCGATGGACGAGGTCATCGGGATGTCCGTGTGGTTGTTCCGCAAGCCCTACGTCACCGGCCGCCTGGAGACCGACTTCCTTCTCCCCGTTCCCGTCGGCACGACACTCCACCTGCGTGCCTGGTGCAACGGCATCTCGGGCCGGAAGGCGTACCTTGAGGCTGAGGGGCGCATCGGCGCCCCCGACGGCCCGGTCGCCGTCCGGGCGGCGGCGCTCTTCATCGAGGTCGAGATGGAGCACTTCGCCCGCCACGGCGACGCCGAGGCCATCACCGCCGAGCACCACGACTTCGAGGTGAATCCTTGACCGGCAGCCCGTCCGTGGATCCGCCCGCCGAGGGCACGACGGAGGTCCTCCTCCACCGGCTCGACGCCGAGCTGCCCGTGCCCTCCTACGCCCATCCGGGCGACGCGGGCGCCGACCTCTACTCGGCCGAGGACGTCGAGTTGTCGCCGGGCGAGCGGGCCGTGGTCGGCACGGGGATCGCGATCGCGCTGCCCGAGGGCTACGCCGCGTTCGTGCATCCGCGCTCGGGGCTGGCGGCCCGGCACGGCGTCACCATGGTCAACGCTCCCGGCACCGTCGACGCGGGCTACCGGGGCGAGATCAAGGTGACGTTGATCAACACTGATGCCAAGGAGCCGTTCCGCCTTCGCCGCGGCGACCGTGTCGCGCAGCTCGTGCTGCAGCGTGTGGAGCGGGCCGCCTTCCGCGAGGTGGGAGACCTGCCCCGCTCGGCGCGCGGCGCCGGCGGTTTCGGTTCAACAGGACGTTAATCCAGGGAGTGTGAGACCAGTGTTCCGACGTCGCCGTCGTGAGCAGCCGGACCCAGTCGTGGCGGAGACCTCCGCCCCCATGCGCGCCTCCGGCCCGTGGGACGCCGACGAGCCCCACCCCGAGCATGACCGCATCGATCTCGGCGGCCTCCGGCTGCCGCACAATCCCGACTTCGACGTACGGCTGGCCTCGATGGGAGACCAGCACATCGGCGTCGTCGCGCTGTACGAGGACAGCTCGCTCCAGCTGCAGGCGCTGGCCGCGCCCCGGTCCATGAGCCTGTGGGACGAGGTCAAGACCAAGATCCTGCAGCAGTCTCCGTCGCTGGAGGAGCGGCAGGGGCCGTTCGGCGTCGAGCTGTCCGGCGAGATCGCCTCCGAGGGCACCACCCGCCCGGCCCGCTACCTCGGCATCGACGGCCCGCGCTGGTTCCTGCTGGCCGTGATCTACGGCAAGGCCGCCATGGACGAGGAGGTCGCCGCGCCGTTCGTCGACTTCGTCAGGGACGTCGTGGTCGTGCGCGGCGCCGAGCCGATGGCCCGCGAGGAGCCGATCACCCTGCGCAGGCCCAGCGACCAGACGGCCGAGGCCACCGAGGGGCCGGGCCTCAACCCGTTCAAACGCGGGCCCGAGATCAGCGAGATTCGCTGACCGTCCCATCGCATAGGCTGAGTCATCATGAGTACGGCACCGCCCCCCCGACGCGGGGGCCTGCGCGGGTTCTTCAGCCGCCTGGCCTCGCCTCAGTCCGAGATCGAGGCTCAGGAGCTGCGCAAAGACGCCGAGCAGACCGGCGCGACACCGATCGCCGCGTGTGGCGGACGCCGTCGGTTCTGCGTGGCCGGTACGCTACGTACCGTCACCCTGCGTCCACGGGGCGGAGCCCCGTCCCTGGAGGCCGAGCTCTACGACGGGTCGGACGTGATCGATCTGGTCTGGCTCGGCCGTCGTAAGATCGCGGGGATCGAGCCCGGCCGCATCGTCAAGGCCGAGGGCCTGGTCAGCGTGCAGGACGGGCGCAAAGTGATGTTCAATCCGCGATACGAACTGCGCCCAGGGAGTTGATCAGGTGAGTGCCGAGGCGGAAGACGTCGCCCACGACACCGTGGAGGCCGCGGTCCGAGCCCAGCTCGGCAAGGCGTTCGGCGGTGTGCGCGGCATCATCGAGGCCGCGGTGCCCACGGTCGCGTTCACGGTGTCCTGGATCGCCACCGAAGAGCTGAAGCTGTCGCTCATCATCAGCATCGCGCTGTCGGTGCTCCTGCTCGTGGTCAGGGTGGTGCAGCGGTCGACGCCGCAGTTCGTGATCAACAGCCTGATCGGCATCGCGATCGGCGCGTTCTTCGCCAGCCGCACCGGCGACGCCAAGGACTACTTCCTGCCCGGCATTCTGTACAACGGCGCCTACTCGATCGCCATGCTCGTCTCGATCGTGGCCCGCTGGCCGCTGGTCGGGTTCCTGATCGGCTCGGTCACCGGTGATCCCACCGGGTGGCACAAGGATCCGGGCATCGTCCGGCTGTGCACCAAGCTGACCTGGCTGCTCATGCTCCCGTGCGTGGTCCGGGTGGCCGTGCAGCTGCCGGTCTACCTGTTCGGCGGCGGTGACGAGGCCGTGGCCGCGCTGGGCCTGGCCAAGATCGCGATGGGCTGGCCGCTGCAGGTGGCGGCGCTGGCCGCCATGGTCTGGCTGCTCAGCAGGGGCCGCACCCCGATCAAACCGCCGGTCGCCCCGGCCTGACCACCGGGGCGCGGGGTCAGTGCTGGGAGAGCAGGTGCGCCAGCTCCTGCTCGACCTCCTGGCTGGCGACGAACAACAGCTCGTCGCCGGCCTCCAGCGGATCGTCGGCGCTGGGCACCAGCACGCGGCCCTCGCGCAGGATCGCCACCAGCGCGGAGTCGACCGGCCACGGCACCGAGCCGGCCCGCTGGCCCACCACGGGGGCGTCGTCGGCCAGGGTCAGCTCGACGAGGTTGGCCTGCCCCTGGCGGAACGTCATCAGCCGCACCAGGTCGCCGACGCTCACCGCCTCCTCGACCAGCGCGCTCAGCAGGCGCGGGGTCGAGACGGCCACGTCGACGCCCCACGACTCGTTGAACAGCCACTCGTTGTTGGGGTGGTTGATCCGGGCCACCACGCGCGGCACGCCGTACTCGGTCTTGGCCAGCAGCGACACGACCAGGTTGACCTTGTCGTCGCCGGTGGAGGCGACGACGACGTGACAGTCGTTGAGGCCCGCCTCGTCCAGCGAGGCGATCTCGCAGGCGTCGGCCAGCAGCCACTCGGCGCGCGGCACGGTGTCGATCTTGATGGCCTTGGGGTCGATGTCGATGAGCAGGACCTCGTGGCCGTTCTCCAGCAGCTCGGCGGCGATGGACCGGCCGACGGCGCCGGCGCCGGCGATGGCGACGCGCATCAGTGCTCCTCCTCGGGTGCGGCGGCGAGCACCTTGTTGATCCGGTCCATGTCGCTCTCGGCGGCGATGACGTGCAGGAGGTCGCCCTCCTGCACCACGGTGTTCTCGGTGATGACCAGCGCCTCGCCCATCCGGGTGAGGAACGCGCCGCGGCACCTGGCCTGGGCCTCCAGCACGTGCACCCGGGTGCCGATCCAGGAGGGGTGCACGGTGACCTCGGCCAGGACCACCGTGCCGGTCGGGTCGCGCCAGAGCGGCTCGGCGCCCTCGGGCAGGATGCGGCGCAGGATCTGGTCGGCGGTCCAGCGCACGGTCGCCACCGTGGGGATGCCCAGCCGCTGGTAGACCTCGGCGCGGCGGGGGTCGTAGATGCGGGCGACCACGTTGTCGACGCCGAACGTCTCGCGCGCCACCCGGGCGGAGATGATGTTGGAGTTGTCGCCGCTGGAGACCGCGACGTAGGCGGTCGCGGACTCGATGCCCGCCTCGGTGAGCACGTCGCGGTCGAAGCCCACCCCGGTGACCCGTCGACCGCGGAAGCCGGCGCGCAGGCGGCGGAACGCCTGGGGGTCGCGATCGATGATCGCGATGGAATGGCCGTTGTCCTCGAGGATGTGCGCCAGAGTCGAGCCGACCCGGCCACATCCCATGATCACTATATGCATTCTCCCCCGCAATTCGCGGTCGGCCGGTTGCTCGACACCAGTATGGCGCGGTCCGGGAGCGTACTGGCTGTGGCACCGGAAGATGGGACTAGCATCTCGTTACGTGGCGAAGGGAACGGATCTCTTTAAACGCGTCCTGGTGGGACGCGCGCTGCGCAGCGGCCAACTGCACGAGCAGCTGTTGCCCAAACGGCTCGCCCTGCCGGTGTTCGCCAGCGACGCGCTGTCCTCCGTCGCGTACGCGCCGCAGGAGATCCTCGTCATCCTGTCGCTGGCCGGAGTCTCGTTCTACGCCTACAGCCCGTGGGTCGCGATGGCCGTCGTGGTGGTGATGATCACGGTCGTCGCCTCCTACCGGCAGAACGTCCACGCCTATCCCAGCGGCGGCGGCGACTACGAGGTGGCCACCACCAACCTGGGCAAGAACGCCGGGCTCACCGTGGCCAGCGCGCTCATGGTCGACTACGTGCTGACCGTCGCGGTGTCGGTGGCCAACGGCGTCGACTACGTGGGCGCGACCATCCCGTTCGTCGCCGAGCACAAACCCGCCGTCGCCATCGGCATCGTCATCCTGCTCACCGTGGTCAACCTGCGCGGGCTGCGCGAGTCGGGCGCCGCGTTCGCCGTGCCCACGTACGCGTTCATGTTCGCGGTGCTCGGGCTGATCGCCTGGGGCGGCTTCCGGGTGCTCGTCTTCGGCGACGAGCTGCGGGCGCCCAGCGCCGACTTCGGCATCGTGCCCGAGCAGACCGACCTGACGGCCTTCGCCGCCGCGTTCCTGATCCTGCGGGCCTTCTCCACCGGCTGCGCGGCGCTGACCGGTGTCGAGGCGATCAGCAACGGCGTGCCCGCCTTCCGCAAGCCCAAGAGCCGCAACGCCGCCACCACGCTGCTGCTGATGGGCCTGATCGCGATCACGATGTTCGGCGGCATCATCGCGCTGGGCCTGGCCTCGGGGGTCAAGATCGCCGATCCGGGCACGGTCGCCACCGACCTGCTCCGGCCCGACGGCACCCCGGTCGGCCCCGGCTACTACCAGCAGCCGATCATCTCGCAGGTGGCCGACGCGGTCTTCGGCGGCGGATCGGCGCTCTTCGTGATCATCTCGGCGGTCACCGCGCTCATCCTGTTCCTGGCCGCCAACACCGCCTTCAACGGGTTCCCCGTGCTCGGCTCGATCCTGGCCCAGGACCGTTATCTGCCGCGCCAGCTGCACACCCGCGGCGACCGGCTGGCCTTCTCCAACGGCATCGTCATCCTGGCACTCGGCGCCTGCCTGCTGCTGTGGGGCTTCGACGCCGACGTCACCCGCCTGCTCAACCTCTACATCGTCGGCGTCTTCGTCTCGTTCACGCTGAGCCAGACCGGCATGGTCATCCACTGGACCCGCCTGCTGAAGACCGAGGACGATCTGCAGGTCCGGCACCAGATGCACCGCTCCCGAGTGATCAACTTCTTCGGCGCCGTCATGACCGGGCTGGTGCTGGTGGTCGTGCTGCTCACCAAGTTCGTGGTCGGGGCCTGGATCGTGTGCATCGCGATGCCCCTGCTGTTCCTCATGATGAAGGCCATCAGGCGCCACTACGACAACGTGGCGGCCGAGTTGGAGATCACCGAGGAGTACGACGAGGCGACGCTGCCGGCGCGCAACCACGCCATCGTGCTCATCTCCCAGATCCACAAGCCGACCATGCGCGCGCTCGCCTACGCCCGTGCCACCCGCCCGTCCACCCTGGAGGCGGTCACCGTGGGCGTCGAGGGCAAGGAAGCACGGCAGTTGCAGGAGGACTGGGAGCGGATGGGCATCCCGGTGCCGCTCAAGATGCTCGACTCGCCGTACCGGGAGATCACCCAGCCCGTGCTCGACTACGTCAAGACGCTGCGCCGGCGCTCGCCCCGCGACGTGGTGACCGTCTTCATCCCCGAGTACGTGGTCGGCCACTGGTGGGAACACCTGCTGCACAACCAGAGCGCGCTCCGGCTGAAGGCGCGGCTGCTGTTCAAGCCGGGGGTGATGGTGACGAGCGTGCCGTGGCAGCTGCACTCGTCGGACCGGCTGCTGGGCCGTCCCGAGCCGGTCGCTCCGGGGTCGGCGCGCCGCCCGCCGAGGCGCAACGTCAAGGACGACCAGGCGCCGCCTCGCTGAGCCGCTGCCCGAACGCCTGACTGCGCGCACACCGTAGGTGATCCATTCCCGAAAGTGATCGGTAGGGGCAGGGCATAGGGTATGCGTGTGGAACAGGCATCTCTGGAGTTGACGGTGGGTCCGGTCGCACACGGCGGCTGGTGCGTGGCACGACACGAGGGCCGGGTGGTCTTCGTCCGGCACGCGTTGCCGGGTGAGCGGGTCGTCGCCGCGGTCACCGAGGAGACGACCCGGTTCCTGCGGGCCGACGCCGTGGAGATCCTGGAGCCGTCTCCCGACCGCGTGACGCCGCCCTGCCCCTACGCGGGTCCTGGCCGCTGCGGCGGCTGCGACTGGCAGCACGCCACCCTTGACGCGCAGCGCGCCCTCAAGGCCGACGTCGTGGCCGAGCAGCTGCGGCGGCTGGCGGGCATCGATCGGAAGATCGTCGTCGAGGAGGTGCCCGGCGCTCCCGGCGGGCTCGGCTGGCGCACCCGCGTGCAGTTCGCCGCCCGCCCCGGTGGTGAGCTGGGCTTCCGCAAGCACCGATCGCACGACATCCAGCCGGTCGACGCCTGTCTGATCGCCCACCCCGAGGTGGAGGCGGCCGGCGCGGAGCGGCACGAGTGGCCGGGCGCGGCCGGGGTCGAGGTGATCGCCTCCTCCGGCGGCGACCACGCCGTGGTCGTCCGGCCCCGCTCGCACCGCCCGGTGGCCGTGCCCGACCTCGACGTGCCGGCCTCGGTCCTGCTCGACCAGGGCAAAGGCCGCACGGTGCCGCGCCGGGGCTCGGGCGTGCTGCGCGAGCGGGTGGGCGACCGCGAGTTCCGGGTGTCGGGCAGCGGCTTCTGGCAGGTGCATCCCGGGGCCGCCGAGACGCTGCTCGACGCGGTCCTGGCCTACGCCGCTCCCGAGCCGGGGGAGTGGGCGCTCGACCTCTACTGCGGGGTGGGCCTGTTCGCCGCCGGGCTGGCCGAGGCCGTGGGGCCGGAGGGGGCCGTCTTCGGCCTGGAGTCCGACGCCGCGGCCGTCCGCGACGCCCGGGCCAACCTGCGCGACCTGCCTCAGGCGCGGGTGGAGCGGGGCCGGGTCGAGGAGGCGCTCGACCGGTTCCAGATCGAGCGGGCCGACCTGGTGGTGGTCGACCCGCCCCGGACCGGGCTCGGGCGCGATGTCGTGGACCGGGTGGCCTCGCTGGAGGCGCCGCGCGTCGTCTACGTCTCCTGCGACCCGGCGACGCTGGCCCGCGACCTGGCCTGGCTGGCCGAGCGCGGCTACCGCCTCGACGATCTGCGCGCCTTCGACGCCTTCCCGATGACCCACCACGTGGAGTGCGTCGCGCTGCTGGTGAGGGAGTAGATCATGGAGCTGACCTGGAGAAAGACAACAGTAGTTGTCTCACGGGTCTCAGTGTGTCTCAGGAGATCTCAAGATCATGACGCACGTGTGACGCACGATCATGAAAGCGCCCCGCCATCGAACCGGTGACGGGGCGTCGTCGCGCACGAGGCGGTCACTCGTCATCGTCAGGAGGCTCCGGCCCCACGAATGACCTCAGATTGAGTTCCTCGGCACGGACGCCCAGGGCGTGTTCCTGCTCGTGCACGTCACCGTGAAGAACATCGGCGATGAGGCCCAGGCCTTCACGAGCTCGACCCAGAAGCTGTACGCCAAGGGCAAGGAGTTCGAGGCGGACTCGGGCGCGACGATCTACTTGGAGTCCTCCAAGTCGCCGTACGAGAAGATCAACCCCGGCAACAAGGTCAACGGGATCGTGCTGTTCGACATCCCGAAGAGCGTGAAACCCGAGACGATCGAGCTGCACGGTCGGCCATCACCGCGCTGAGGGTGCGTCGGCGAACTCGCTGAGCATGTGGATCTGGCTGACCTGGTCGAGGTCGTGGATCTAGCCGCGCGCCGCCTCGCGTAGCTGCCGCTCTCCTTCAGGCGGTACTGCGCCCGCCGATATCGGTATGGGGCGGCAGGGCCCGTGCCCGCTCACGCAGATCCCGTACCGGGGCGATGTCGGCCTCACTCATGGCGTTCACCAGGGTCCGCAATCGGTCGCGGGATGTCGAGCGCAGCCGGTCCGCAGGGACCCGCTCCAGCACGTCGAGAGCCCGCCCCGCAGCGTCTCCCGGCTGCGTCGGAGCCTCCGCTTGGGCGAGGACGAGCGTCGCCGCCGTCCAGCCGGGCGTGTACGGAGTGCAGCCGGCTACGGATGCCTCCGCGCGGATAGCGGCCCGGTCGGTACGGTCGAGCGCCAGCCACGCCTCCGACTCGTGCAGCGTCAACTCGGCGAAGTCGAACCCGAACCGGCCCGGCTCCTCCTCGCTCGCGCCGAGGGCCGCGGTCGCCGCTCCGAGAGCGCGTTCCGCCTCCGTCGTGCGGCCGAGACGTGCGAGGGAGGGCAGTACCGCCCACCCCAGCAGTTGAGCTCGCACCAGCGGGGACGGGGCGCGCTCCAGCCCGGCCTGGCCGTAGATGAGCCGGAGGGCAGGTCATGGCGGGCGCGGGCGAGCATGCTTTGCGCCCCGAGCGTCCACGCGACCAGCCGGGTATCCCCGACGCGCTCGCCGAGGGATGCCGCCAGCGCGAGATGGGCGCGGGCGCCGCTCTGGTCGGCCAGATGGTAGGCGAGGTTGCCGAGCAGGCCCGATAGCCAGCCCGTCGCCCGCCGAAGGTCTCTGTGGATCCCGTCGCCGCCGGGCGCGGCCAGGGCCTCGGCGAGCATCCTGCGGGACGCATGTACCTCGTCGAACAGGTGCGATGGCGCATGGCGGCTGTAGTTGAGGGCGTAGTGCTCCACCGCTACCTCCACCAGCTCGACCACCGCGGGGTCGCCCTGCGGGGCGTCGAGCAGGGCCAGCCGCAGCGACTCGCGTACGGCTGGTAGTCCACTTGCTGACGTCATGTCCACTCCTGGCAGTAGCAGCGGCGTCCAGCACCCGAGCTGACCATATCCGCGACGGTCTCGCCCGCACACGCACCGAGACATCAGTCCCAGCGTCTCCTGGCTCGTGCCGTAGGCGCGGGCGAGCATCTCCGCATACTCGGGGCCGGGACGCTCCTGGCCGTGCTCCATGCGGCACAGCCGTGCTTCGGACAGTCCTGGCGGCCGGAGTCCCTCGCCGAAGTAGGCGGCAGCCACCTGCTCGACCACCTGCGCCCTCGACCAGCCCAACGCCAGCCGCCACGCCTCCAGCGCTGTCAACTCGGGCAGGGCGTTGCGCAGCTCGGTGACGATCCGCTCCGTCGTGTGGCCGGCACGCTGAGCTCGCATCCGGATGGTCGTCGCCTCGCGCTGGATCTGGGCACGCCTTGACCTGGTGATCCCCATCGGACGCCTCCACGGCTCGCGAACACCGGTGGCTGCACCGTAGCCGACCCGGCACTTACCGTGCAGGCCACACCGATGTGATTGACGCCAGACCCTCAATGACCGTCGAGCCACCCGGCAATGACCCCGAGCCCGGTCTGCAGCCATCGTGAGAGCAAGCCTCCCAACCCGGGAGGCAGGACCGTTCGGAGGACGACATGACCATCACGGTCGAACGCCCCACCGCCAACGCCCGCACCCTCATCACCCCTCAACTGCTCGGTCGGCTCGTCGCGCGCATCCGCGCCGACCACCCCCAGCACGCCCACCAGGCCGACCAGATCATGGAGCAGGCTTTGGCGTTCCTCGCCACCTGCGCCGCCAACCCCGACGCCCGCCTCGGCCCGAGCGAGTTGGTCGACATCGGCTGGCACACGTTCATCCTGTACACCAAGGAGTACGCCGAGTTCTGCTTCCGGGCCGCGGGTAGGTTCATCCACCATCAGCCCGACGACGCCCCCGGCGAGTCGGCCGGCGGCGGACCGGCCGCCACCATGACCGCCATGAAGCGTGCCGGCTACCGGGTCGACCTGACGCTGTGGCCGCACAGCGCCAAGTGCAACCAGAAGTGCAGCCAGTGCCACGAAGGCTGCGTCGACAGCACCTGAGATAGCTTCCGGCCAGGCAGGAGCGGCGTACAGTGCCAAGGATGACGGGACACCGATGGGACGACCTGCCCGCAGAGGTACGTGACGCCATCGGGGAGGCGACCGGCCCGATCAGGACGGTCACGCCCGTGCCGGCCGGTCTCACCGCAGGCCTCGCTGCCCGCCTCGACACCGCGGCGGGACCGCTGTTCGTGAAGGCCCTGCCCGACGACGTGCCGTCCGCCCGGCTCTACCAGCGGGAGCGCCTCGTCGGCGCCGCCCTACCTGAGAGTGTGCCCGCCCCACGCATGCTGTGGAGCGGGCACACCGCCGGTTGGGTGGCCTTGGTCTTCGGCTACGTCGCAGCCATCCGCGACGTGAACCTCGGACCCGACTCGCCCGACCTGGCCGGGGCCCTCGACCTCGTGCAGGTGCTCGGCCAGGAACTCACCCCGGCCCCCGGCGCCGACGTGCCGCCTGTCGGCGACAACGTCGAGTTCCTCCGGAAGCGCGCGGACGCCCTGCTCGCAAACCCTCCCGCAGACCTGGAAGCGCTCGCCGCCTACCGTCACGCCCGTGCCTGCCTCGACCTCGACGCCCTCGCCGGCGACACGCTGCTGCACGCCGACCTCCATGCAGGCAACCTGCTCGCCACTGCGGGCGGCGTGCGGGTCCTCGACTGGGGGCTGGCCTGCGAGGGCGCCGCGTGGGTCGAGACTGCCCTGTTCGTCCCGAGGCTGATCCTCGCCGGGCACACGCCGGAGCGGGCCGAATCACTTGCCGCCCAGGTGCTCGCCTTCAAGAGCGCCCCAGAGGACGCAGTGACCGGGCTCGCTGCGGTCTGGTCGCTGTTCCGCGAGTTCGTCGCCCGCAACGGCCCCGCAGAAATCCGGGCGTCGCGGGCTCGCGCAGCCACCGCCGGCCGGGCATGGGTCGAGTACCGGGCCTGATCCCAGGCACGACGAAGAAGCCCTGCCCACCCTCCGAAGAGAGTGGGCGGGGCTTCTCGCATCCCCTGTCACAGGGCTTGTCGGGAGTCCCGAACCTAAGAAACCCGCGCGGGGAAGACCAGACCGTCCCTCGAGGACACGGGACGGCGACTCAGGAATGCGACCCCGGTGGGTACGACGACGTGGCCGGCCCCGGCGACACATTCGAGCGGAGTACCAGACCGAGCACCGCCGACACGAGCATCACAAACGCGCCCGTCTGCACCTCCGTCAGCGGCAGCCCGAACGACGCCATCCCTGTCAGCGCGGTGGACAGGGCGCCGGTGAGGGCCGACACGACGAACGGCCGGGTGAGCACCGCCACGAGCAGCGCGATCACGCCGTTGGCGGCCAGCTTCTGGCTCTGCTGGAACGTCTTCACGAGGAGCTGCATTGCTGTCGGGGGCGAACTGGCGGGTCGTCTGGTACGAGGCGATCGACGCTGCGAACGTGAAGATCGAGGAGGCGAATCGCGGGTTGCCGAAGGAGCGGCGGGGCGATCCGGTGCCACGTTACGACCCGCATGACTGTCGTCATACGGCGGCCAGCTGGCTGGTGCAGTAGGGTGTCGATCTGTACTGAGTCAAGGACCTGCTTGGTCACGCTGCGTATCAGACGACTCTGTGGTATACGCATCTCGCTCCGGACGCGCATGGAGAGGTTGAGGCGGCGTGGTTGAAGATCGACGCGCACCAGGAGCGCACGAAGCCTGATAGTGGATCGGTAATCCGGATCCGACCTGGGCGAAGTGAATTCCATGTGTTCCCGATGACCCACCACGTGGAGTGCGTCGCGCTGCTGGTCAGAGGCTAGCTCTCGGGGGTTTGTCCGGCCCGGAAGGGCTTTTTCGGGCGTCCGTACGCGTGAGAACCGGATGATTCGCCCATGAGGGCGTACGGTGCGCAGCATGGGTCCCCAGCGCTCACCGGAGCACCGATCGTCCACGAGCCGCCGGCTTCGGCGGGGCCCGCTGGTGTGGGTGTCCCTCACGGGCATCGTGGTGGCCGGGGTGGCCGCCGCGCTGATCCTGGCCCTGGGCACCGCACCGCCGTTCTCCGGGACGAGTGACCGGCTGCCCGGGGCGGCGTCCGGAATGGTGAGCGGGACACCGGATCCGAGCGGGGAGCAGTGGTCGGAGTTCCTGGCCCGGCTGGACGGGATCGCCCCGTGGCTGGTGGCCGAGGAGCCGCGCACGCTGACGCGGGCCCGCGCCACCTGCCTGGAGCTCGTCCAGGGAGTGCCGGAGACCGAGGTGGTCAGCAACGCCCAGGAGCGTTTCACCGACGTGACCCGCCACCAGGCCGGCCAGATCGTCACCGCCGTCAGGGCTTGGTGCGCCAAGGGAAGCTGACGCGTCGGCCCGGCAGGTATGGGAGGCTGACGCGTCGGCCCGGCGGGAGTGGGGGAGCTGACGTGTCGGCCGGCGGGAGTGAGGGCGGTCAGAGCCTGGGGTCGACCGGCTCGGACTCCAGGGCGAGCACCGCGAAGACCGGCTCGTGCACGCGCCAGCCCGGATCGCCGTCGGCCAGCCGGGACAGGGCCTCCAGGCCCAGCGCGTGCTCGCGCAGCGCCATCGACCGCTTCTTGCCGAGGAAGCGCCTGCGCAGCACGTCCAGCGACTCGGTGTAGTCGGGCCCGTAGATGATGCGCAGGTACTCGCGGCCCCGCACCTTGACGCCCGGCTGCACCCGGCCCGGCGTGTGGACGGCGGGCTTGACCACCATGCCCTCGCCGCCGGCCGCCGTCAGCGCCTCCCACCAGGCCACCGCCCCGGCACGGGACTCCGCGGAGTCCAGCGAGACGAACACGTGACGGGTCGGGGTGATCAGCGGCGAGTCGAGCAGCGCCAGCGTCGACAGGTGCCAGGCGTGCGGCTCCAGCGCCGTCGCCCGCCCCTCGCAGGCCAGGATCTGGAACGGCGCCAGCCGCACGCCGTCGAGACCGTCGACCGGCCAGCAGTAACGCGCGTAGGCGTCACGGAACAGCGCCGCGTTGCCGGCCCGGCGGCGGGTGCGGTCGAGCAGTCCGCCCACGTCCAGCCCGCGCCCGGCCGCAGCCTCCAGGGCGGACACCGCCTCGGGCAGCGCCGCCCGGGCCGCCGCCCCCACCGAGGCGTACTGGGCCCTGATCAGCTCGCCCGCCTTGGCCGACCAGGGCAGCAGCTCGCAGTCGAGCGCCACCCAGTCCGAGCCGAGCGCCGTCCACAGTGGCTCGCACGCCTCCCGGAGGCCGTCGACCAGGGGCGCCAGGTCGCCGAAGAACGGCCGTCCGGTGCGGGTGTAGACGGTGCCCGAGCCGCCGTCCGTGACGCCGAACCGAGCCGCCGCGACCTCCGGCGTACGGGCCAGCACGGCGACGGCCCGCGAGCCCATGTGCTTCTCCTCGCACACGACCTCGGTCACGCCGGCGGCGGCGAACTCCTCGAACGCCTCGTGCGGGTGCTCCAGGAAGCCGTCCAGCCGGGACGTCTCCGGCGGCGCCATGGTCGGCGGCAGGTAGACCAGCCAGCGCGGGTCCACCGCGAACCGGCTCATCACCTCCAGCGCGGCGGCCGCGTTCTCCTCCAGCACCTTGACCCGCGTGCCGAAGCGGGTCTCGACGTGCCTGGTGCCCTGTACGTCGCCGATGTCCAGCATGGCGGGATCGCGGGCGGGGCCGCCGAGCGGCTTGACCGACGCGTACCAGACCTGCTCGGCCGGCACCTGGACGAGCTCGCGCTCGGGGTAGCGCAGCGCGGTCAGCGAGCCGCCGAACACGCAGCCGGTGTCGAGGCAGATCGTGTTGTTGACCCATTCGGGGTGGACCGTGGGCGTGTGGCCGTAGACGACCATGGCCCGGCCGCGGTACTCCTCGGCCCACGGGTAGCGGACCGGCAGGCCGTACTCGTCGGTCTCGCCGGTGGTGTCGCCGTACAGGGCGAAGGCGCGGACCCGGCCGGAGGCGCGCCCGTGGTAGGCCTCCTTGAGGCCGGCGTGCGCGACGACCAGCCGGCCGCCGTCGAGCCGGTAGTGGCTGATGAGGCCGTCCATGAACGCGCGGGCCCGCTCGGCGAACTCCGGCGGCCCGGCGCCGAGCTGGTCGAGCGACTCCCGCAGGCCGTGCGTGGTCTTGACGGCCCGGCCGTTCAGCGCGCGCACCAGCTTCTGCTCGTGGTTGCCCGCCACGCAGATCGCGGCGCCCGCCTCGACCATGCCCATGACCAGCCGCAGCACGCCCGGCGTGTCGGGGCCGCGGTCGACCAGGTCGCCGACGAACACCGCCGTCCTGGCCTCGGGGTGACGGGCGGACACCGCCTGGCCGCCGACCCGCTCGATGACCCAGCCGAGCCGCCGCAGCAGTGATTCCAGCTCGGCGCGGCAGCCGTGGACGTCGCCGATGATGTCGAACGGTCCCGTCAGGTCACGCCTGTCGGTCCAGGCCTTCTCGTACGAGACCGTGGCGTCGTCGATCGCGTCGAGACCGCGCAGCACGTGCACCTTGCGGAACCCGTCGCGGGAGATCTTGCCGAGGGAGCGGCGCAGGTCCTTGCGCTGCCGGATCACCACGCCCGCCCCGAAGTCGCGCTCGGGACGCGCGGCGTTGCGCCGGATCGCCACCTCCTCCGGCACGTCGAGCACGATGGCGTCGGCCAGCACGTCGTGCCGCCGGGCCAGGTCGATGAGCGCCTTGCGGGCGGCATACTGCACGTTCGTGGCGTCGACCACGGTGAGCAGGCCGCGCGACAGGCGGGTGCCGACGATGTGGTGCAGCAGCTCGAACGCCGCCGGGGTGGCCGACTGGTCGTTCTCGTCGTCGGACACCAGGCCGCGGCAGAAGTCGGAGGAGATGACCTGGGTCGGCCTGAAGTGCCGGGCGGCGAACGTCGACTTTCCGCTGCCCGAGACACCGACGAGCACCACGAGCGAGAGCTCAGGAACGCTGATCACGGGTGAACACTCCCATCTGGGTGGGCGGGCCGACCTCGGGGTCCTCCTCGCCCACGGGCCGGAGGGTGACGCGGTAGCCGTGTTCGCCCGCCACTCGGGCGGCCCAGCCGGCGAACTCGGCGCGGGTCCACTCGAAGCGGTGGTCGGGGTGGCGCAGCCCGGTCAGGAACTCGTAGCGCACGTTGTACTCGATGTTGGGAGTGGTGACGATCACGTGCTCCGGCCGGGCGTGCCCGAACACGACCCGTTCCAGCGCGGCCAGGCGTGGCGGGTCGACGTGCTCGACGACCTCCATGAGCACGGCCGCGTCGTAGCCGGACAGCCGCTTGTCGGTGTAGGTGAGCGCGCCCTGGAACAGGGTCAGCCGGGCCCGCTTGCTGTCGGGCATCCGCTCCGGCCGCAGCTTGCGCGCCGCGATGGTCAGCGCCATCGCCGACACGTCCATCCCGGCCACCCGGGCGAACCTGGGGGTGGCCAGCAGCGCGCCGACCAGCGCGCCCTGCCCGCAGCCCAGGTCGATCACGCTCACCGCGCCGAGGTCCTCCAGCGTCCGCAGCACGGCCTCCCGCCGCTGGACCGCGAGCGGCCGCGCCTTCGGCTCCGCCTCGCCGTCCCCTGCGTCGCCGGTTCCGCGGTCCGGAACCTCGCCGTCCCGGGGCCCGTCGTCCGGGCGGTCCCGGGCCGGCCACGATCCGGCTGCCGCGGCCAGCTCGTCGGCCGCGGTCTCGCCCGCGGCGGGCTCCTCGGCGACCGCGGGCTCCAGCCGCTCCTCGGGCTCGTCGCCCAGCTCGGCGAGCCGGGCCAGCGCGGTGCGCGCGAGCGCCCACCGGCGGCCCAGGTAGCGGCGGCTGATCAGGCCGCGCTCGGGATGCCCGCGCAGCCATCCCCCGCCCGCCCGGACCAGCTTGTCGACCTCGTCGGGCGCGATCCAGTAGTGCTTGGCGTCGTCGAGCACCGGCAGCAGCACGTACAGGTGGTTGAGCGCGTCGGCCAGCCGGACGGTCCCGCTGAGCGACAGGCGGACGTAACGCGAGTCGCCCCACTCGGGGAACCCCTCGTCGAGGGGTACGGCCTGCGCGGACACCGTCCAGCCGAGTGGCTCGAACAGCCGTCCGGCCAGCTCGGGCCCGCCACGGCAGGGCAGCGCGGGCAGCCCGATCTCCAGCGGCAGCGGGGTGCCGGGCAGCTCCGGCCTGGCCGCGCACCGCCCCGCCCGCGCCGTCCGGAAGACGTCGGCCAGGGCCACCGCCAGCAGGGAGGAGGCGGCGTAGGGCCGGTCGTTGACGTACTGCGACAGGCTGAAGTCGGGCGAGCCCTTGCCGCGTGACCTGGCCAGCGCGATCGGGTCGACGTCCAGCAGCAGCGCCGCGGTGCAGCGCCGCTCGCCCGCCTCGGGGTAGAACACCGTCGCCGTGCCGAACGACTGGCCGAACTCCTGCACCCGGTCGGGATGTTTGTGCAGGAGGAAGCCCAGGTCGGTCGCCGGACGAGCAGTGGTGGAGATCGTCAGCAGCACGGGCCAAGTGTGGCGTAGCACGACAAAGCGGTGCTACTCGATTAGTCAGCCGTACGGCAGCCCGTCAGACGTACGGCAGCACCTCAGCCGCGATCAGCTCCAGCTGGTCGAGATCGGCCAGATCCATCATCTGGAGGTAGATCCGCTCGGCGCCCAGCTTCGCGAGCGCGCCGATCTTCTCCAGCACCTCCGCCGGAGTGCCCGCCAGCCCGTTGGCCCGCAGCTCGTCGAGACCGGTGCCGATGGCGGCCGCCCGGCGCTCTAGCTCGGCCCGGTCGCTGCCCACGCACACGGTCTGGGCCGCCGAGTAGACCAGGGCGCGGCCGGTGGCCTCGGCCGCCTGACGGACCCGCTGGAAGGCCTCGCCCGTGTCGGACAGGGAGTGGAACGGCACGTTGTACTCGTCGGCGAAGGTCGCCGCGAGCCGCGGCGTCCGCCTGGCGCCGAAGCCGCCGATGATGATCGGCGGGTGTGGCCGCTGGACCGGCTTCGGCAGCGCGGGCGAGTCGGCCAGCCGGTAGTGCGCGCCCTCGAACGAGTAGGACGAGCCCGCCGTCCACAGCCCCAGGACGATCTCCAGCTGCTCCTCGAACCGGGCGAACCGCTCGCCGACCGGCGGGAACGGGATGCCGTAGGCGGTGTGCTCGCCCTCGAACCAGCCCGTTCCGAAGCCCAGCTCCACCCGGCCGCCGCTCATCTGGTCGACCTGGGCGACGCCGATCGCCAGCGGGCCGGGCAGCCGGAACGTGGCCGGCGACACGAGCGTGCCCAGCCTGATCGTGGACGTCTCCCTGGCCAGCGCCCCCAGCGTGATCCAGGCGTCGGTGGACCCGGGCCCAGGGTCGCCGGGCCCGATGCGCTGGTAGTGGTCGGACCGGAAGAAGGCGTCGAACCCCAGCCGCTCGGCGGCCTGGGCGACGGTGAGGAGATCGTCGTAGGTGGCGCCCTGCTGGGGCTCGGTGAAGATCCGCAACTTCATGCCGCCATTATCTGACATCGGCCGAACGGCCCCTCTGGCGCACGTCCGGCTGAACTATAGGATTCCGGGGCAACGGGTTCTTTGTGGTGAGAGGGAGGGACGGTGGCGGCCCGCCCGGAGACGGCGAGAAGGATCCTCCTTTACTGGATGGACGGCGTGGTCGTCCTGCTCGCGCTCTCCTTAGGCGGCCTCCTGGTGATCCTCGGCGTCGAGGGGAGTCTGTCCGCGACGCGCGCCCTGGCCGCCGGGGCCTGCCTGCTGGGCGTCTTCGTTCCGTTCCCGTACCTGCTCAGGGTCGCCTTCGACGGCCGGCCGCGCCCCACCGTGTGGCTGGTCCTCACCGGGATGGCGGCGCTCGGAGCGGTGCTGCTCATACCCCCCTCGTCGGACGGCGGCCTGGGTGAGGGCTCGTGGTCGATGGTCGCGTTCCTGTGGCTGTCGGCCGTGGTCCTGTTCCAGCCGCTTTGGGCGGCGCTCTGCACGAGCGCCGCCGTGATCCTGCTCACCAGCGCCGGCGTCGCCGTGATCACCGGGCAGCCGTGGCAGGTGGTGCTGCCCGTCCAGGCGGTGAGCGCCGGGACGATGGCCGCCGCCATGTGGCTGTGGCGGTGGCTGTGGTGGACGATCCGCGACGCCCACGAGAGCCAGGAGGCCAAGGCCGGCCTGGCCGTCGCGGAGGAGCGGCTGCGCTTCGCCCGCGACCTGCACGACCTGCTCGGGCACAGCCTGTCGGTCATCACGCTGAAGAGCGAGCTGGCGGCCAAGCTCGCCACCAAGGACCCCGGCCGGGCGGCCCGGGAGATGGCCGACGTACGCCGCCTGGCCGGCGAGTCGCTCACCGAGGTCCAGCTGGCCGTGGACGGCTACCACGGGCTCGACCTGCACGAGGAGCTCGACGGCGTGCGCGCCGCGCTGGAGGCGGCGGGCACCCGCTGCACGGTCGAGGCCAGGACCGACGGCCTGTCACCCGGCGCCCGCGCGCTGCTCGCGTGGGTGGTGCGCGAGGGCGCCACCAACGTGCTCAAGCACAGTGCCGCCACGCGGTGCGCGATCGTCATCGACGGCGGCGTGCTGGAGATGCGCAACGACGGGGTGCACGGCTCCCTGGCCGGGGGCGGCACCGGGCTGCGCGGGCTCTGCGAGCGGATGACCGCCGTGGGCGGCTCTCTGTCGGCGGGGCCCACCTCCACCGGCGAGTTCCTGCTGCGGGCGGTGGTGCCCGCATGAGAAGACGCGCGACCAAGCTGGACAAGATCCGGTGGCTCATCGTCTACTCCACCGACATCATCCACCTGGCGGCCCTGATCGGCCTGGCCGAGCTGTACCTCCGGTGGCGTCTCGGCCTGCCCGGATGGGCGGCCGGCGGCGCGGCCGTCCTGCTGGCCGTGCTGGTCGCGCTGGCCGCCCGGTCGTTCCGGATCGCGGTCAGGGGCGGCTCGCGTCCCACGGTCCTGCTGGCCGTGACCGGGGTCATCGCGCTGCCGCTGTCGGCGATCCCGGTCGTCTGGGCGCCCGTGCTGTGGGTGGCGATGCTGACGCCGTTCGGGCGGCGGCGCACCGTCACGCTCGCCGCCGTCGGGTCGGTCCTGGCGGTCAACGGCTACGTGGCGCTGGTCAGCGGCTGGTCGTGGGCGCTCTTCGCGTTCCAGGCGCTGCTGACGGCGCTCGTCGTGGGCTGCGTCCTGGCCAACCTGTGGCTCTGGCGGGTGGCCAAGGAGGCGCACGAGGGGCAGGAGGCCAAGGCCAGGCTGGCCGTGTCGGAGGAGCGGCTGAGGTTCGCCCGCGACCTCAACGACCTGCTCGGGCAGAGCCTCGCCGACATCTCCGCCAGGACGGCGGGCGCGCAGGAGGCGCTGGAGACCGATCCGGCGGCGGCCGGGCGTGAGATGTTCGAGGTCCGCGACCTGACCAGGCAGGCGCTGCGCGAGGTGCGCGCCACCGTGCAGAGCTACCGGGCGCTGGACCTCGACGAGGTCCTGTCCAGCGTGCGCGCGGTGCTGGAGGCGGCGGACGTGAGCTGTACCGTGCGCGCCGACACGGCCGCGCTGAGCGCCGAGACCCGCACGCTGCTGGCCACCATCGTGCGCGAGGGCGCGACCAACGTGCTCAAGCACAGCGAGGCGGGGCACTGCACGATCACGATCACGGATGGGGTGCTGGAGATGTCCAACGACGGGGTGAACGGGCCGGTGGGCGACCACGCCCCCAACGGGCTCGGCGGGCTGGCCGGGCGGGTCCGGGCGGCGGGCGGCACGCTGACCGCCGCGCCCACCGCGGAGGGTTCCTACCTGCTCAGAGCGGCGGTACGGGCGTGACGACGCGGGTGCTGCTGGCCGACGACGAGCACCTGATCCGCGGCGCCCTCGCCGCCCTGCTCAACCTGGAGGACGGCATCGACGTGGTGGCGCAGGTGGGCCGGGGCGACGAGGTGCTGGCCGCGGTCACCGAGCACCGGCCCGACGTGGCGGTGCTCGACATCGAGATGCCCGGCATGGACGGCCTGAGCGCGGCCGAGCAGATCAGCTCCCAGTGCAAGATCGTGATTCTGACCAGCCTCGGCCGTCCCGGCTACCTGCGCCGGGCGATGGCGGCGGGCGTGAGCGGGTTCCTGGGCAAGGACGCCTCGGCCGAGGAGCTGGCCATGGCGATCCGCAAGGTCCAGGCGGGCGGCCGCTACCTCGACGCGGAGCTGGCCGCGGCGGCCATGGCGGCCGGTGACAGCCCGCTCACCGAGCGGGAACGCGACGCCCTGCGGCTGGCCGGCGACGGGGCCACGATCGCCAGGATCGCGGCCGAGCTGCACCTGACGGAGGGCACCGTACGCAACTACCTGTCCAGCGCGATGACCAAGCTGGGTGCCCAGAACCGGCTCGAAGCCATTCGCACCGCCCAGCGGATGGGTTGGCTTTGATCTGATTCCTTCAAGTTTGTGTAAGTGCAGCCGTACCCCCTTGACCTGCGGGTATCTCCCGGGCCTGAAGGGGGGCCGGCATGGCGACTCACGACGCCCATCAAGAGCACCTGGGCCACATCGTCTTCATCACGGCGGCCGCGGCGATCGGCGGGTTCCTGTTCGGCTATGACAGCGCCGTCATCAACGGCGCCGTGGTCGGCATCCAGAAGTACTTCGCGGTGGGCGCCGTCGAGATCGGGCTCGTGGTCGCGATCGCGCTGCTCGGCTCCGCCATCGGCGCCTGGGTGGGCGGCGGGCTGGCCGACCGGCTGGGCCGTACCAGGACGATGCAGGTGGCGGCGATCGTGTTCGCCATCAGCTCGATCGGGCAGATGCTGCCGTTCGCCATCTGGGACCTCGCCCTCTGGCGCATCATCGCGGGCGTCGCGATTGGGATGGCCTCGGTGCTCGGGCCCACCTACATCGCCGAGGTCTCGCCGCCCGCCTACCGCGGGCGGCTGGGCTCGTTCCAGCAGCTCGCGATCGTGCTCGGCATCGCCGTGTCCCAGCTGGTCAACTACGCGATCGCGCGGCTGGCCGGCGGGAACGTCAACAACGAGGTGTGGGGGTTGCAGGCCTGGCAGTGGATGCTGGGCGCGTGTGTCGTGCCGGCCCTGCTCTACCTGCTGTTCGCCCTGACGATCCCCGAGTCGCCCCGATACCTGATCATGGCCGGTCGTCCCAGGCAGGCCCGCAGGGTGCTGGCCGAGGTCGAGGGCTCCGAGGTGGACCTGGACGCCCGGGTGGCCGAGATCCAGCACGTGCTCCAGACCGAGCGCAGGCCGACGATGAGGGACCTGCGCGGGCCGCGGCTGGGGCTGCGGGGCATCGTGTGGATCGGCATCGCCCTGTCGGCGTTCCAGCAGCTCGTCGGCATCAATGTGATCTTCTACTACTCGTCCGTCCTCTGGCAGTCGGTGGGCATCACGCAGAGCAACTCGCTGCTGATCAGTTTCTCCAGCTCGGTCATCAACATCGTCGGCACGTTCATCGCGATCTCGCTGGTCGACAAGATCGGGCGCAAGCCACTGCTGCTCATCGGCTCGGCCGGCATGGCCGTCTCGCTGGGCACCGCCGCCTGGGCGTTCAGCACCGCCGAGAAGATCGGGAACACGGTCACCCTGCCGAGCCCGCAGGGCATGATCGCGCTCATCGCCGCGAACACGTTCGTGCTGTTCTTCGCTCTGTCGTGGGGTGTGGTGGTCTGGGTGCTGTTGGGGGAGATGTTCCCCAACCGGATCCGTGCCGCCGCGCTCGGTGTGGCCGCGTCCGCGCAGTGGATCGCCAACTGGGCGGTCACCGTGTCGTTCCCGGCCCTCTCGGAGTGGAACCTGCCGGCCACCTACGCCGGGTACGCCTGCTTCGCCACGCTGTCCTTCCTCTTCGTCGTCAAATGGGTCAAGGAAACGAAGGGCCGCAAGCTGGAGGAGATGGGCTGACCCACCGCCGAGTGGGACGCCTGAGCGGGACACCGACGGCCCGGCCCCGGCGTCGATGCGCGGGCGGGGTCAGGGACGGCGGTGGGCGCGCCGGCGGATCGCGCTGACGATCATCGACCCGACCCAGATGAAGAGCACCACCTTGAGCAGCCCCCAGCCGCCGAAGATCAGCCCCACGATCCCGATCACGAACAGGATCGGCAGGAAGGGCCCCGGCCCGGGGTGATGGTGATGCGACCGGTGGGGCCACTGGCGCCACTCACGCCGCAGGTCGCGGTGGGCCTGCCCCATGGACTGCATCTGCGCCCGCTGCGCCTCCGTGGCCGCGTGCCAGTCGTCCGGCCCCGGTACGGCGGGGCCGGGGTGCAACCGCGGGCCCGCCGCGCCGGGGCCGGGCAGGTCGGCCGTCACCCGGGCCAGCTCGCCGGCGGTCCGCGCGGTGAGGGCCTGGTCGAGGCGCTGGTCCAGCTCCTCGTGATCGAGGCGGCCCTGCGCGAAGTGCTCACGCAGGGCGGTCATCGTGTGCTCGCGTTCGGCGTCGCCGATGCGGAGGTCGCGGGGATCCATGACAGGGGGCTCCTTCTCTCCGAGCCGGCTTCTCGCTGCGGCGCCGGTCATGAGGTCACTCCTCACCCGGATCGCCGTCGGCCAGGATCTGGTAGAGCTTGCGCCGGGTCTCAACAAGAGTCTTACGCGCTTCGCGGATCTGCGCATCGCTCCCGGTCTGCAGAACCTGCATGAGCGCGAACGCCGACTGGCGGGTGAGGTCCCACATGTCGGCTGTGTTCTCGTCGATGTCGGGACGCATCTCGTCCCACGGGGCGCGCACCTCGTCGGGGTGCGCGTCGATGTAGGCGCGGCCCTCGTCCGTGAGGCGGAAGGTCTTGCGGCCCTCGTTCTCCTGCGCGACGACCAGGCCCTCGTCCGTGAGCTGCTGCAACGCCGGGTAGACGGCGCCCGGACTGGGCTTCCAGCCGCCCTCGCTGCGCTCGGCGATCTCCTGGATGATCTGGTAGCCGTTGCGCGGCTGCTCGGCGAGCAGCGCCAGGATCGCGGCGCGGACGTCGCCCCGCTTGGCCTTCCGGCCGCGGCCGCCCCAGCCGCCCCGGTGCTGGCCCCACGGTGCGCCGGGCCCCCACGGCCCACGCCCGAACTCGGGAGGGAACGGGCGCCTGCCCCGGTGTCTCTCCTCGTGCGGTCCCTGGTGGTGGTGGTGATGGTGGCGGTGCCCGCCCTGCTGCCAGGCGCCGGCCATGGCCCTCATCGCGTCACGCGCCGCGCGCTTGAACTCGCGGGCGTCGGGCCACTGCCCGCCCGCCGCCTGTGCTGAGGTCATGATGGTTCCTCCTTCTGACTGTTCTAGATGCTTCAAAGATATATCGACAACATGTCGTAGGCAACGCTTGGCGCGAAGTGAGACAGATCACGAAAAAGTTGCGGAATCGGGGAACAGGATGCCGGGCGGCCTCGTTGTTCAGAGCAGACGAGGTCGTTCCGCGTCGGCAGGGCTGGGGGGTGCTGTCGCCGTGGAGACGACCTCGTCTGCGTTTCACCGGTACGTCGTTTCGCGGGTACGTTCGTTTCACGGGTACGTCGCCGACCGGCCCGGACGGCCGTCGAGGCGGGTGGGACGCGGCCGACGCGGGGCCACGGGCTTTGCCGTACAGTCCGGATCATGATGGGTCACACGCACGCGATGACGGGAGCCATCGCCTGGCTGGGGCTCGCGCCGGGGCTCGCGGCGCTGCCGATGGTCATGGAGTCCAGCCGGTTCATCGAGACCGGGATCATGGCGGGCGCGTTAGGCCCGTCCGAGCTCGTCGCCGGGGCGATCGTCTGCGCGGGCGCGGCGATGCTGCCCGACCTCGACCATCCCAGCGCGACGATCGCGCAGACCTTCGGTCCGGTCACCTGGATGCTGAGCAAGGCGGTCAACTGGCTGGGCGGCGGTCACCGGGGGGCCACCCACTCGCTGGCCTTCGCGGTCGCGATGGGGTTGGGCGCCCACTGGCTGGCCGGCACCTATCCGCTCGGCCGCGCCATCATGGTCGTGCTGCTCATCGGGCTGGCGCTGCGCGCCATCGGCGTCGGCATCCCCGGCAACAAGATGGGGTCGGCCCTGGTCAACATCGGGCTCACGGCCGGGCTCTACGCGGTGTTCCTCTCCCAGGGGGTGGGCTACGCCTGGCTGGGCCTGGCGGTGGGGATCGGCTGCCTGATCCACGTCGTGGGCGACTGCATGACCGAGCGCGGCTGCCCGGTGCTCTGGCCGCTGTCGGTGAAGTTCCTGCTGCCGTGGAAGATCGGCATCAAGACGGGCCGGAAGTTCGAGCAGAAGATCCTCGCCCCGTTGCTGTCCATCGCCATCGTCGGCCTGCTGTTCGTCCGCCTCGGACCGGTTTAAGTTGATGTCGAGATACTTTTCCGGATATCTTGATGTCGAGACATCCGCCGCGGCCTGTGGAGTTAGGGTCACCTAACGTACTGATCGCTTCCTCCGTGCGGCAGGATTCAAAGGAGCAACCGTCTATGGAGGAGGGCGAATCACCGTGTCCGCGAACAGCTTCGGCAGCCGTGACACGCTGCGCGTCGGCGACGCGTCATATGAGATTTTCCGGCTGGACGCCGTCGAGGGTGCTGCCCGCCTCCCGTACAGCCTGAAGATCCTGCTGGAAAACCTCCTCCGCACCGAGGACGGCGCCAACATCACCGCCGACCACATCCGCGCCGTGGGCGGCTGGGACCCTGAGGCCGCGCCGAGCGTGGAGATCCAGTTCACCCCGGCCCGCGTCATCATGCAGGACTTCACCGGCGTGCCCTGCGTCGTCGACCTGGCCACCATGCGCGAGGCCGTACGCGACCTGGGCGGCGACCCGGCCCGCATCAACCCGCTGGCCCCGGCCGAGATGGTCATCGACCACTCGGTCATCGTCGACTACTTCGGTCACCCCGACGCCTTCCAGCGCAACGTCGAGCGCGAGTACGAACGCAACCGCGAGCGCTACCAGTTCCTGCGCTGGGGCCAGACGGCCTTCGACGAGTTCAAGGTGGTGCCGCCCGGCACCGGCATCGTGCACCAGGTCAACATCGAGCACCTGGCCCGCGTGGTGATGACCCGCGACGGCAAGGCCTACCCCGACACCTGCGTCGGCACCGACTCCCACACCACGATGGAGAACGGCATCGGCGTGCTCGGCTGGGGCGTCGGCGGCATCGAGGCCGAGGCCGCGATGCTCGGCCAGCCGATCTCCATGCTGATCCCGCGCGTGGTCGGCTTCAAGCTCAACGGCAAGCTGCCCGCCGGGGCCACCGCCACCGACCTCGTGCTGACGATCACCGAGATCCTGCGCAAGCACGGCGTGGTGGGCAAGTTCGTCGAGTTCTACGGCGAGGGCGTCTCGTCCGTGCCGCTGGCCGACCGGGCCACCATCGGCAACATGAGCCCCGAGTTCGGCTCCACCTGCGCCATCTTCCCGATCGACGGCCAGACCGTCGACTACCTCCGGCTGACCGGCCGCTCCGAGGAGCAGATCGCGCTCGTCGAGGCCTACGCCAAGGCCCAGGGCCTCTGGCTCGACCCGTCGGCGCCCGAGCCGGTGTTCTCCGAATACATCGAGCTCGACCTCGGCACCATCGTCCCGTCGATCGCCGGCCCCAAGCGCCCGCAGGACCGCATCGAGATCTCCGACGCCAAGCGGGCCTGGCGCGCGGCCGTCAAGGACTACGCCCCGACCGTCCTCGGCCCGGCCGACGAGGCGTCCGAGGAGTCCTTCCCGGCGTCCGACTCCCCGGCCATCAGCCACGGCGGCAACGGCGACCAGCCGCACGCCCCCGAGCTCGACGGCTCGCGTCCGCACAAGAAGGTGCGGGTCACGCTGGCCGACGGCACCTCCTTCGAGATCGACCACGGCATCGTCTCCATCGCCGCGATCACCTCGTGCACCAACACCTCCAACCCGTACGTCATGCTCGGCGCCGCCCTGCTGGCCCGCAACGCCGTGGAGAAGGGCCTGACCCGCAAGCCGTGGGTCAAGACCTCGCTGGCGCCCGGCTCGCAGGTCGTCACCGGCTACTTCGAGCGCTCAGGGCTCCAGCCCTACCTCGACAAGATCGGCTTCAACCTCGTCGGCTACGGCTGCACCACCTGCATCGGCAACTCCGGGCCGCTGATCCCGGAGATCTCCGAGGCGATCCAGGCCAACGACCTCGCGGTCACCGCCGTGCTGTCCGGCAACCGCAACTTCGAGGGCCGCATCAACCCCGACGTGAAGATGAACTACCTGGCCTCGCCGCCGCTCGTGGTGGCCTACGCGCTGGCCGGCACCATGGACATCGACCTCGACACCGAGCCGCTCGGCGTCGGCGCCGACGGCGAGCCGGTGTTCCTGCGCGACATCTGGCCGGCGCCCGAGGAGATCTCGGCCGTGGTCAACTCCTCGATCGGGCGCGACATGTTCGAGCGTGACTACGCCGACGTGTTCAAGGGCGACGACCACTGGCGGTCGCTGCCCATCCCGACGGGCGACACCTTCGAGTGGGACCCCGACTCGACCTACGTCCGCAAGGCCCCCTACTTCGAGGGCATGCCGTCGTCCCCCGAGCCGGTGTCCGACATCTCCGGCGCGCGGGTGCTGGTCAAGGTGGGAGACTCGGTCACCACCGACCACATCTCGCCGGCCGGCTCGATCAAGGTCGGCACCCCCGCCGCCCAGTACCTCCAGGCGCACGGGGTCGAGGTCCGCGACTTCAACTCCTACGGCTCGCGGCGCGGCAACCACGAGGTGATGATCCGGGGCACCTTCGCCAACATCCGCCTGCGCAACCAGATCGCGCCGGGCACCGAGGGCGGCTACACCCGCGACTTCACCCAGCCCGACGGCCCGGTGTCGTTCATCTACGACGCCTCGGTCAACTACGCCTCGGCGGGCACGCCGCTGGTGGTGCTGGCGGGCAAGGAGTACGGCTCCGGCTCGTCGCGTGACTGGGCGGCCAAGGGCACCGCGCTGCTCGGCGTCCGCGCCGTCATCGCCGAGTCCTACGAGCGCATCCACCGCTCCAACCTGATCGGCATGGGCGTGCTGCCGCTGCAGTACCCCGAGGGCGTCACGGCCGAGTCGCTCGGGCTGACCGGCGAGGAGACGTTCGACTTCACCGGGGTCGAGGAGCTCAACAAGGGCGGCATCCCGTCGACCGTGCACGTCAAGGCCGGCGACGTCGAGTTCGACGCGGTGGTGCGCATCGACACGCCCGGCGAGGCCGACTACTACCGGCACGGCGGCATCATGCAGTACGTCCTGCGTTCGCTGCTCGCCAAGTAGGTCACACGTCCCGCCTCCGTCGCCCGGCCATCAGCCGGACGGCGGCGGCGGGTGCCCGCCCGCCTCACCGGCGGCGCGGGAGGGCGCGATCCTCACGCGCCCGTCTCGGGGGAACCACCCGACCACCGGAGGCCGCCTCGTCGCCGCACCCATGCGCGAGGCGGCTTCCGGGCATCCCGGGCCTTTCCCAAGCCGGTCATGGGCCCCATTTCCGGAGCCGGGCAGGAGCTCTGGTTCGCGGCGTCCGTCAGGCCCCCATCCCGGAGCCGGGCAGGAGCTCTGGTTCGTGGATCCGTCAGCGGCCTGATGCCCGGGCGACTCGGTCGCCGAGGTCAGGAGACCCGGGAGGGGGCCGCCCTCCAGGTGTCGCAGGCCGCGGGGGAGACCGCGGTGAAGCCGCGCTTGAGCCAGTAGGCCCGGTTGCCTCCCGTGCCGTGACTGCGGCGGTCGTCGTCGTCACCGGTCGCTCTGGTCGCCTCCACCACGGCGGCCCAGTCGTCCTGGCTCCGCGACAGCGATCCCCAAACACTGCCGATGAACACCCCGGACAGACAGTCGGCCTGGAGCTCGTAGCGGCGGCCCAGCTCGGCCTGGCGCGCGTGGTCGGCGCGGATCCGGGCCTCGTAGTGGCGCCTGATGCCGGTCAGGCTCTGCACGTGGTGAGCGTACTCGTGGGCGGCCACCTTGAGCGGATAGAGGTCGGTGCGGCCCTCGATCCAGTCGCCGGTGAGCAGGAAGACCAGGGTGCCCCGCTCGGTGCAGTAGAAGGCGGAGGCGCCGGAGGGCCAGCGGACGCCGCACACCCGCTGCTCGGGCTCGTCGTAGAACCGCACGGTGGGCTTCCGGAACGCCAGCCCGGCCCTGGCGAAGTGCGCGGACCACGACTTGTCCAGGCATTTCGCGATCACTCCAAAGTACTCCCGTGCTCGCGGCACGTTGCCCCACACGAGCGGCGGCTCCGGGCACGCTCGGGCGGCCAGCCTGCCGCTCCGCGCCAGCCGGGCGGGCGCTCCCGGCCCGGCTCCGCGGGGAGGGGAGAGCGAGGTTGCGCCGCCACGCGCGGCCGGCCTCGTGGCAGCCCGCCTGGACGAGGCCGCGGTGTGCCGTACGGGCGGCATGGCCTCGGCGACGGTGGCCGGCCCGCCGGCGGATCGAGGCGACGCCTCGGCGGGGTTCGGAGGCAGGGCGAGGCAGGTGGCGCTCAGCGCGAACACCGACGCCGAGAGCGCCGCGCGGCCCCGAGGGCTGGCGCGTTGACGCCTGGAGGGGGCAGGCGCGGTGTGATCGGGTTCGGTGCGATCGAGCCCTGAGCGATCGAGCCCTGAGCGGGCGCGTCCGGGGCGGGCGTGCGCCGCAGGAGTGCGCGGGGCGGGAGAGGGCTTCGCGTCGGCCGAAACGGCCTCGGCCGGGGAGCGGAAGAGCACGATCAAGGAGCTTAGAGCAGTGGGGTGCCGCGGTCGTGGTCAGCGGCACGATCACCTTGACAGCGGTCGCGGTGTTGAAGTCGTCGCCGACGACGAGCACGGGCCTTCGGTAGCCCTGCTCGCGGCCGGTCGGCCTACATCACCCCGTCACGCTCGCATGTGTAAGGGCAACGGAGGGTAAGGGTGATTGACTCGCCCTATGAATCCTGAGGCACTTGTGCTGATCGTCGGTGGGCTGGCGGTATTCGTGGGCGCGGTGGTGCAGGGCAGCGTGGGATTCGGGCTGGGGCTGGTGGGAGCGCCCGTGCTGACCCTGCTCGATCCGGCCGTGATGCCCGGCGCGATCCAGGTGGTCAACCTGACGTTGCCGCTGTTCACGCTGGCCGTGGAGTGGCGGCGGGTCGACTGGCGCGGGGTGGGCTTCGGGATGCTCGGGCGGCTGCCCGGTAGCGTCATCGGCGGCGTCATCGTGGTCTACATATCCGTCTACACCTTAGGCGTCTTCGTCGGTGTCATGGTGCTCGTCGCCGTGGGGCTGACCGCGCGGGCGCTGAGCGTGCCGCGCAACGGAGTGACGGTCACCGCGGCCGGGTTCGTGTCCGGCATCACCGGCACCGCCACCGGCATCGGCGGGCCGCCCATCGCGCTGGTCTACCAGAGCGCCAAGGGGGCGCAGATCAGGGCCACGCTGGCGATGTTCTTCTTCCTGAGCGCCGCGCAGTCGCTGGTCATCCTGGCCGTCGTCGACCGGCTTCCGGCGCGGGCGCTGACGACGGGCGCGACCCTCATCGTGCCGATGATCCTCGGGTTCCTGGTCTCCGGGCCGCTGCGGAGATATCTGGACGGGGGCAGGGTGCGGGCCGCCATCCTGCTGGTGGCCGCGATCTCGGCCCTGGTCCTCATCATCCAGAGTCTTGCCGCGTGACCGGTGCGAAGGCGCGCCTCGGCGGCCGGCACGAGACTCGGCGACCGCCGACGGGCCGCCCGCGAGCGTCGGCCGAGGTCAGTCGCGGCCCTGCCAGGTGCACAGGCAGGCCCGGTTGCCCTCGGGGTCGGCGAGCACCCAGAAGCTCGGCGCCTCCGCGTCGCTGACCAGCGTGCCGCCGGCGGCGAGCGCCGCGGCGATGCGTGGCTCCACCTGCGCGGGATCCAGCCAGATGTCGAGATGCCAGCGCTGGCGGGGCTCCCCGCCGCCGGAGGTCTGGAACCACACGGTCGGCAGGACACCGGCCGGGTCGCGAACCTCGTCGCCGGAGCCGGGGCCGGACAGGTGCTCCATCGCCAGCACCGCGGCCCAGAACGGTGCGATCACGTCTGGGCCCGGGGTGTCGAGGGCGAGTTCGAGCCGGGAGATGCCGGAGGACTCCAGCCGCACCCCGGCGTCGGCGGCGACGGCGGAGATGGCACGGGCGAGCAGGATGTCACGCTCTGTGACCGCGTGCTCGTCGTGGCCGCTCAACCGAACGTCCACGTGGGTGTGGCGCAGGGTGAGCTCGGGATGATGGTTCATCTCCTCGGCCACCGCGCCGATGGCGTTGACGACCGAGAGCCCGGTCGCGAAGTCCTTGGTGTGGATGCGGGCCTGCAGGCCGCCGAGCAGGTAGGCCCACCCGTCCAGCCGCTCGGCCTCAATCTGTTGTCCGGTCAGCTTGCTCACAGGGCATCTTCGCACGGGAGGACGTGACGACGAGCACCGGTCGCCCGGCCCGCACGTTTCTGGATTGTTACCCGGAACAACAAATCGTGCGCATCAGGGGTCTTCCAAAGCAGGCCGTACCAGGAATACGTTGCCGCAAACAACATTCATCCGGGTGCCTCCGGAAGAAAGGACCCTGCACCATGCGCATGGGGATCCTCAGCCTGACCGCCGCAGCCGCCGCGCTCGCCCTCGGTCTCACCGCCTGCGGGGGCGACAGCGGTCAGACCGGCGCCACTTCGACGGCAGAGAGTTCACAGAAGGCCGGGAAGATCGGCGTCATCCTGCCCGACAGCAAATCCTCGGCCCGCTGGGAGACAGCGGACCGCAAATACCTGGAAGAGGCGTTCAAGGCCGCGGGCGTGGCCTACGACATCCAGAACGCGCAGAACGACAAGACCGCGTTCCAGACCATCGCCGACCAGATGATGACCAACGGCGCCACCGTGCTGATGATCGTCAACCTGGACAGCGGCACCGGCAAGTCCGTCATCGAGAAGGCCAAGTCGCGAGGCGTGGCGACCATCGACTACGACCGGCTGACCCTGGGCGGCGGCGCCGCCTTCTACGTCAGCTTCGACAACACCAAGGTCGGCACCCTGCAGGGTGAGGGCCTGAGCAAGTGCCTGGCCGACAAGAAGGCCGACAAGCCGATCGTGGCCTACCTCAACGGCTCTCCCACCGACAACAACGCCACCCTGTTCAAGCAGGGCTACGACGGCGTGCTCAAGCCGAAGTTCGACGCCGGCGAGTACGTCAAGGGCCCCGACCAGGCCGTCCCCGAATGGGACAACACCCAGGCCGGCACGATCTTCGAGCAGATGCTCACCACCGAGCCCAAGATCGCCGGTGTGCTGGCGGCCAACGACGGCCTCGGCAACGCCGCCATCACCGTGCTGAAGAAGAACAACCTCAACGGCAAGGTGCCGGTCACCGGCCAGGACGCCACCGTCCAGGGCCTGCAGAACATCCTCGCGGGCGACCAGTGCATGACCGTCTACAAGGCCGTCAAGAAGGAGGCCGACGCGGCGGCCAAGCTCGCGGTCGCGCTGGCCAAGGGCGAGAAGCCGACGGCGAGCGGCAGCGTCAAGGACCCGGAGAGCGGCCAGGACGTCCCGTCCGAGCTGCTCGACCCGCAGGCCATCACGTTCGAGAACGTCAAGGACGTCGTGGCCGACGGTTACGTCGCCAAGGAGGACCTGTGCACCGGTGACTTCGCCGCCAAGTGCACCGAGGCCGGCATCCAGTAACCGGCGTCCAGTAACAGAGCGGAACAGGGCACGGCCCACGCCACGAACGGGGGCCGTGCCCTTCCCCGAGGGAGACCCATGACCCCCCTGCTCGAAGTGCGCGGGATCGACAAGAGCTTCGGCCCGGTGCAGGTCCTGCACGACGTCACCTTCTCGGCCTACGCCGGCGAGGTGACCGCGCTGGTCGGCGACAACGGCGCCGGCAAGTCGACGCTGGTCAAGTGTGTCGGCGGCATCCATCCCATCGACGCCGGCGAGATCGTCTTCGACGGCCGGCCCGTGCAGGTGCACGGCCCGCGCGACGCCGGCGAGCTCGGCATCGAGATCGTCTACCAGGATCTGGCGCTCTGCGACAACCTGGACATCGTCCAGAACATGTTCCTCGGCAGGGAGCGCAAGAACGGCCTCGTGCTCGACGAGGCCACGATGGAGGAGCTCGCCGGCGAGACGCTCGAAGGGCTGTCCGTCCGCACCGTGAAGTCGATCCGGCAGCGGGTCTCCAGCCTGTCGGGCGGGCAGCGGCAGACCGTCGCCATCGCCAAGGCCGTGCTGTGGGACAGCAAGGTGGTCATCCTCGACGAGCCGACCGCGGCGCTGGGCGTCGCGCAGACCGCGCAGGTGCTGGAGCTGGTGCGCCGGCTGGCCGACAAGGGCCTGGCCGTCGTCCTCATCTCGCACAACATGAACGACGTGTTCGCCGTCTCCGACCGGATCGCGGCCCTCTACCTGGGCAGGATGGCCGCCCAGGTGAGGACGGCCGACGTGACCCACGCCCAGATCGTCGAACTGATCACCTCCGGCCGGAGCGGAGACCTCGGCCTCAAGAACGGGACCGCACCATGAGCAAGGTCAAGGAACTTCCGGGCGAGGCCGTCGTCGCGGCGGCCAGCTCACCGTCCATCACCAACAGCTCGCGTGCCTACCTGGAGCGGGTCCGCGGCGGCGATATGGGCGCGCTTCCCGCGGTCTTCGGGCTGCTGGTCCTCTGCACGGCCTTCGCCCTGGCCCGGCCCTCCTTCCTCACCGCCATCAACTTCGCCAACCTGTTCACCCAGGGCGCGGCGATCACGGTGATCGCGATGGGCCTGGTGTTCGTCCTGCTGCTCGGCGAGATCGACCTGTCGGCCGGGTTCACCAGCGGCGTCTGCGCCGCCGTCCTCGCGGTCACGCTGACCGAGATGGGCCTGCCATGGTACGTGGCCGTGCTCGCGGCGATCGTCAGCGGCGTGATCATCGGCACCATGCTCGGCACCCTGGTCGCCAAGGTGGGCATCCCGTCGTTCGTGGTGACGCTGGCCGCGTTCCTCGCCTTCCAGGGGCTCGCCCTGGTGCTGGTGAGCGAGGGCACCAACATCTCGATCAACGACCCGGTGATCAAGGCGATCGCGCAGAAGAACCTGCCCCCGGCCCTCGGCTGGGGACTGTACGCCGGGTGCGTCGCGGCGTACGCGCTGGTCCAGCTCACCCGGGCTCGCAAGCGCGCCCGGCGCGGCCTGGTCGCCGAGCCGCTCTCCATGATCGCGGGCCGGGTGGGCGCCCTGGCCGTCGTCGCCGGCGTCGCGGTGTACGTGCTCAACCTCGAACGCAGCTTCAACCCGGAGTTCGCCTCGCTCACCGGGGTGCCGATCGTGGTGCCGGTCATCCTCGCGCTGCTCGTGCTCTGGACGTTCGTGCTGAGCCGCACCGCGTTCGGACGGCACCTGTACGCGGTCGGCGGCAACGCGGAGGCGGCCCGGCGGGCGGGCATCGCGGTGGACCGGATCCGGATCAGCGCGTTCGTGATCTGCTCCTCGATGGCCGCCGTCGGCGGGGTGATCGCGGCCTCGCGGGCCAGCTCGGTCGACCCGAACACCGGCGGCAGCTCCGTGCTCCTCTACGCTGTGGGCGCGGCCGTCATCGGCGGGACCAGCCTGTTCGGGGGCAAGGGCAGGGCGCTCGACGCGATTCTCGGCGGCGCGGTCATCGCCGTGATCGAGAACGGCATGGGGCTGATGCAGTACGGCGCGAGTGTGAAGTACCTGGTGACCGGGTTCGTCCTGTTGCTCGCCGCCGGTGTGGACGCCCTGGCGCGCAAGCGGGCGGCTGCCGCTGGTCTAAGGTGATCAGCGACTTCCACCCTCGTAAGGACAACCAGACGATGCGTGCCGGCCCCTCGCAGGAGGACATCAGGCGCCACAACCTCGGCGCGCTGCTGCGGCACGTGCACCTCGGGGGGCCGACGTCGCGGGCCGAGCTCACCTCCAAGATGGGCCTCAACCGCAGCACGATCATGGCGCTCACCTCCGATCTCACCGCCGCCGGGCTGGTGCGGGAGGAGCTGCCGCGCGAGACGGGCCGGGCCGGCCGCCCCTCGCTGGTGGTGCGCCCGGAGTCGTCACGGGTCTACGTGTTCGCCTTCGACGTGGGGCCCGACCGGCTGGCGGTGGCCCGGGTGGGGCTCGGCGGGACGATTCTCGACCGCAGGGAGGCCGTACGCCGGCGCGGTCCCTTCGAGCTGGAGGAGCTGGCCGGGATGCTGGCCGGGTTCGCCCGGCAGATGCGGCGCAAGACGCGGGCCGACACGGTCTGCGTGGGCGCCGCCGCGGCCGTCTCGGGCGGGGTGCGCAAGGGTGACGGCGTGATCAGGTTCGGCCCCAACCTGCAGGCCGAGGAGATCCCGTTCGGCGAGGAGCTGGGCCGCAGGCTGGGCCTCGGGCTGCCGGTCAGCGTGGGCAACGACGCCAACCTGGCGGCGCTGGCCGAGCACAGCCGGGGCGTCGGCGTCGCCGTACGTGACCTGATCTACCTGCACGGCGACGTCGGCATCGGCGGCGGCATCATCGCGGGCGGTCACCTGCTCGGCGGCCACGAGGGCTACGGCGGCGAGGTCGGCCACATGGTGGTCAATCCCGGCGGGCGAGTCTGCGGCTGCGGCTCGCGCGGCTGCCTGGAGGCCGAGGTGGGCGAGCGGGCGCTGCTGGAGGCGGCGGGCAAGCTCGGCGGCGGCCAGCACGGCCGCGACGCGGTGCGGGCGGTGGTGGACGCGGCCGACCGGGGCGACATCGTCGCGCAGGAGGCGCTGAAGAGGGTCGGCGACTGGCTCGGGCTGGGCGTCGCCAACCTGGTTAACATCTTCAACCCCGAGATGGTCATCTTCGGCGGCATGCTCAGGGAGATCTATCTGGGGTCGGCGGCCCAGGTGCGCAGCCGGATGGCGCTGCACGCCATGGCTCCCCAGCGGGAGCGGCTCCGGTTGCGCACCTCGGCGCTGGCCGACGACGCGACGCTCGTGGGCGCGGCCGAGCTGGCCTTCGCCCACGTGCTCGCGGACCCGCTCGAGGTGCTGGCGCGGGTCACCGGCTGACGTCAGGCGACGCGCGCGTTGGACACGGTCCAGGTGTTGCAGTAGCGGGCCGAGCCGCCGTTGTAACCGCGGTTCTGCCAGTAGGCGAGGTTGCGCGGCTTGCCGTGGGCCTTGCTCTCGGTGCCCCTGGACACCGCGTCGGTCCACTGGTCCCAGGTGATGCCGGTGTTGAGCGTGTCGAGCGTGGCGCTGTAGAAGAGGCCGGCGAAGCACTCGGCCTGCATCTCCAGGCGGTGGCTGAGGATGGTGCGGGCCTGGCCGCGGGCGCGCCAGTAGAGCCTGTTCTGCGCGTCCAGGATGCCGGTGAGCTCCTGCACGTGGTGGCCCCACTCGTGGGCGGCGGAGTGGGCGATGTTCATCCGGAACGGGTCGCGCAGGTCACGCTTCATGATGCGGATCACGACCGTCCGCTGCACGGGGCAGTACTGTGCGCCGTTGTTGGTGATCTTGCCGCAGACCGAGCTACTGCCGGTGGTGATGGTGACCTTGGGCGGGGTGTACCTCAGCCCGGCGGCCCTGAAGCGGGCGGCCCAGAAGCGGTCGGCGCAGCGGGCCATCGCCCGGTGGAAGGTCTTGAGGGAGGCGGTGCTGCCCCGGGTGATGTCGGGGGCCCCGCACGACTGCGGTGACGGCGTACCGGAGCGGTAGATCTTGTTCTTGGTCAGTACGGCGGGCGGTGCGGCGATCTCGGCCGCAGCGGAGGGCTTGGCGGTCTCCGCGTTGGCGGTGCCGGTCAGGACCAGGCCCACGGTGATGCAGACGGATGCTGCGACAAGGGGAATACGCACGATCGCGGATACTAGACCAGTTAATGCGAATTTGTTTACTAATTCTTTGCTTTTGCCATGAAACCCACAGCGCGGCCGCGCCGGTGTGACGCGGCCGCCCCAAGGTCGTGACTAGGAGACGTAGCGCGCCGAGACGCGCCAGGTGTTGCAGGAGCCGGGCGAGCCGGAGTTGAAGCCGCGGTTCATCCAGAAGGCCTGCGTGGGGCCCTTGCCATGGTCGTTCTGCGCCCAGGCCTTGGCACCGTTCTGGCGGAACCACTCGACGGTGTGGTCCCACTCGGCCGGGTCGACGGGGAGCGTGTTCCTGATCGTGCTCATGAAGGCCGCGGAGAAGCACTCGGCCTGGAGCTCGGAGCGGCGCGAGAGCTGCAGCTGGCCCGAGCGGCCGGTGCTGTTCCTGGCGGACCAGTAGTAGTTCCAGATGCCGGACACCTGCTGGACGTGGTGACCGTACTCGTGGGCCATCAGGCGGGTGATGCCCAGCGCGTACGGCCTGCGCAGCTGCGTCTTGGTGATGAGCATGTACATCGTGCGGTCGGCCGAGCAGTAGACGCCGTCGGCGCCCGCGCTCCAGGGGCCGCAGGGCGTGCGCACCTTCTTGGTGATGATGCGCAGCCGGGGCTTGCTGAAGGGCAGGCCGGCCTTACGGAACTGGGTGGCCCACGACCGGTTCAGGCAGTTGGTCACCCGAGTCAGGAAGCGCTTGTAGGCGGCGGTGCTGCCGCGCGGGAGCGAGCCGGGGGAGCAGTTGGATGACGCGAGCCGTCCGGTCTTGTACAGCGGGTTGGCCGTCGCCGCCGCCTTGCCTCTCGGTGGGGCCGTGACCTGCTGTTGTGCCTGGCCGGTGGGCTGTGTTGCGGCTGACGCCGTGCCCGTGCCCGCCAGCCCGATCACCGCGCCGGCCGCCACGAGAGTCGTCAGTGTCTTCAGGGGGAGAGTGTTCATAATGAGTGAAAGACTAGGTCAAGATCGTACAAATATGGACGCAATTGACTCGATGGAGTCAGCGTGACGACCACGAACTAGACTCGATCCGTTGGCGCACAGAAGCAGAGGGGATCGCATCCGTGAGCGGGTTGCTGGGCTCGGTTGAGGGACCGCACGACGTCAAACGGCTCGATGTCGAGGAGCTGCCGAGGCTGGCGGGGGAGATCCGTGACCTGCTCGTCGACGTGTGCGCCCGCCTGGGCGGGCACCTGGGGCCCAACCTGGGCGTGGTCGAGCTGACGATCGCCATCCACCGGGTCTTCGACTCGCCCGGCGACCCCGTCGTCTGGGACACCGGTCACCAGGCCTACGTGCACAAGCTGCTCACCGGCCGGGCCGCCGGATTCGACGCGCTCAAGCAGGAGGGCGGCCTGTCCGGCTACCCGAGCCAGGCCGAGTCCGAGCACGACTTCATCGAAAACTCGCACGCCTCCACCGCGCTGTCCTACGCCGACGGACTGGCCAAGGCGTTCAAGCTGCGCGGCGAGCGCGACCGCACGGTGGTCGCGGTGATCGGCGACGGCGCGCTCACCGGCGGCATGGCCTGGGAGGCGCTCAACAACATCGCGGCCGTCAAGGACCTGCCGGTCGTCATCGTGGTCAACGACAACGGCCGCTCCTACTCGCCGACCATCGGCGGGCTCGCCTCCCACCTGTCCAAGCTGCGGGTCACCCGCCGCTACGAGGAGGTGCTCGAGTACGTCAAGGAGAAGATCGGGAACGTTCCCGTCCTCTACGACGCGCTCCACGGCTTCAAGAAGGGCGTCAAGGACATCCTGGCCCCGCAGGCCATGTTCGAGGACCTCGGCCTCAAGTACATCGGCCCGATCGACGGCCACGACGAGCAGGCCATGGAGGCGGCGCTGCGCACCGCCCGCGACTTCCGCGGCCCGGTCATCGTGCACGCGCTGACCCAGAAGGGCCGCGGCTACACCCCGGCCGAGGAGCACGACGAGGACCAGTTCCACTCGCCCGGCGCGTTCGACCGCGAGACCGGCGCCGAGAAGCCCAAGGGCCGCATCTGGACCAACGTGTTCAGCGAGGAGCTGGTCAGGCTGGGCAAGGAGCGCGAGGATCTGGTCGCGATCACCGCGGCCATGCTCCACCCGACCGGCCTGGCCGCCTTCGCCGACGCCTACCCCGAGCGCATCTACGACGTCGGCATCGCTGAGCAGCACGCGCTGACCAGCGCGGCCGGCCTCGCGCTCGGCGGCATGCACCCGGTCGTCGCCGTCTACGCGACCTTCCTCAACCGCGCCTTCGACCAGCTCCTCATGGACGTGGCCCTGCACCGGCTGCCGGTCACCGTGGTGCTCGACCGGGCCGGCGTCACCGGTGACGACGGCGCCAGCCACAACGGCATGTGGGACCTGTCGATCCTGCAGGTCGTGCCCGGCCTGCGGATCGCGGTGCCGCGCGACGGCGAGCGGCTGACCGAGCTGCTCGGCGAGGCCGTGGCCGTCTCCGACGGGCCCACCGTGCTGCGCTTCCCCAAGGGTCCCGTCGCCGAGCCGATCGAGGCCGTGGGCAAGCTGGGCGACATGGACGTGCTGCGCGCCGCCGACCCCGACGTGCTGCTGGTCGGCGTCGGCCCGATGGCCCAGGTCTGCATGGACGCGGCCGTCCTGCTCGACGCCCAGGGCATCTCGGCCACCGTGGTCGATCCGCGCTGGGTCAAGCCGCTCGACGAGGCCCTCGCGGGCGCGGCGGCCACGCACAAGCTGGTCGTCGTCGTCGAGGACAACGGCCGCGTCGGCGGTGTCGGCGACGCGGTGGCCCGCCTGCTGCGCGACGCCGACATCGATGTGCCCGTGCGCACCTACGGCATCCCGCAGCACTTCCTCGACCACGCCAAGCGAGCCGCGATCCTCGGCCGCATCGGGCTGACCGGCCAGGACCTCGCCCGCGAGATCACCGAGGCGGTCGCGAAGCGGAGCCAGCCGATCGAGAGCCAGACCGCTAACTCCTGACCGGCCCCACGGTCACGTCCCGGCACGCTCCTCTACGGCGGGGGAGCGTGCATGACCGCCTGCGGTCAGGGAAGGTCGGAGATCGTGGACATCCTTCGCACCAAGAATGTCGAGCAGTCGATCCGCGACACCGAGGCTCCGGAACATCGGCTGCGCAAACGTCTGACCGCCACCGACCTCACGGTCTTCGGCATCGGTGTGATCGTCGGCACCGGCATCTTCGTGCTGACCGGGCAGGTGGCCAAGGAGCTCGCGGGCCCCGCCGTGGCCGTCTCCTTCATCGTCGCCGCGGTCGTCTGCGGTCTCGCCGCGCTCTGCTACGCCGAGCTCGCCTCCACGATCCCGGTCGCCGGCTCCGCCTACACCTTCTCCTTCGCCACCCTCGGCGAGTTCCCCGCCTGGATCATCGGCTGGGACCTGATGCTGGAGATGGCCCTGGCCGCCGCGGTGGTCGCGGTCGGCTGGTCGGGCTACTTCGCCTCGCTCCTGTCGTCGCTCGGCCTCGACCTGCCCGCGTCGATCGCCGGCGAGAACGCCACGGTGAACGTGCCCGCGATGGTCGTGGTGCTGATGCTGACCGGCGTCCTGGTGGCCGGCATCAAGCTGTCCTCCCGGGTCAACCTGGTCATCGTGACCATCAAGGTCGCGGTGATCCTGCTGGTCATCGTGGCCGGGCTGTTCTTCGTGAAGGCGGCCAACTTCTCGCCGTTCGTCCCCGCCTCGATCCCCACCGAACAGGTCTCCGGGCTGAAGGCGCCGCTGATCCAGGTGCTGTTCGGCCTCACTCCGGTCGCCTTCGGCGTGATCGGCATCTTCTCGGCCGCGGCGATCGTGTTCTTCGCCTTCATCGGGTTCGACATCGTGGCCACCGCCGCAGAGGAGACCATCAAGCCGCAGCGCGACCTGCCCCGCGGCATCATCGGGTCGCTGACGATCTGCACCCTGCTGTACGTGGCGGTCTCGCTCGTCGTTGTGGGCATGCAGAACTACCGCGAGCTGAGCACCGAGGCGCCGCTCGCCGACGCGTTCACCGCGGTCGGCCAGACGTGGGCGGCCACGCTCATCAGCATCGGCGCGATCGCCGGTCTCACCACGGTGGTGATGATCCTGATGCTCGGGCAGACGCGGGTGCTGTTCGCCATGTGCCGCGACGGGCTGCTGCCGCGTCAGCTGGCCAAGGTGCACCCCAGATTCGGCACGCCGGCCCGGCTCACGGTGATCATCGGCGTGGTGGCGGCCCTGCTGGCCGGCTTCATCTCACTCGGGGCGCTGGCCGAGCTGGTCAACATCGGCACGCTGTTCGCGTTCGTGGTGGTGTCGGCCGGGGTGATCATCCTGCGCCGGACGCGGCCCGACCTGCCGCGGTCCTTCCGTACGCCGATGGTGCCGGTGCTGCCGATCCTGTCGGTGCTCGCCTGCTTCTACCTGATGCTCAATCTGCCGGTCGAGACCTGGCTGCGGTTCGTGGTGTGGATGCTCATCGGGGCGGTGCTCTACTTCACCTACGGCTATCGGCACAGCCGGCTGGCGCGCGAGGCGGGCTCGTGACCGGATGGTCGTGGGGGACGGGACGACGCCCGCCCCCCACGCGCGATCACCTCGGGCGTTCCGGGTAGACCGCTCCGACGGCCGCCCGGGCCAGGCAGCTGTTGGGGTAGGAGCCGCTGAAGGACACGTTGGCGCCGCGCCAGGTGCCCTTGACCGACACCTTGGTCGGGGAGTACTCCCGGGTGCAGATCGCGTCGGGCCGGCTCAACTTCGAGATCTGCCCGTTCACGCTTCTCAGCGCGTCACAGGCCGCGGTCGCATTGGGATGGTTGCCACCGTCGCGGTCGCAGGTGAGCCGGTAGGCCTTCGACTTCCCGCTGCTGTCCGTGACGGTGATCGTCAGGACCGACCGGGCGTGGTGGCCCGCGGACACCGGCGTCGAGGCGAGTGCCGAGGCGGCGCCCGCTGCGCCGAGCGCGGGGATGCTGATCGCTGCGGTGAGTAGCAGCCTGTTCACGATGTGCATAGTGCGGGTCTTACCCGGCGGCTGCTCGACACTGGCCTTGGATCGACTCTTGATTGCGCCACGTGATCAGCTGTCGGGCAAAGGCTGATAAAAGGGGACCCGTCGCAGCGGGTCCCCTCTCGCAGAGGATCAGGCGGGCAGCGAGGCCACGCCGGGCTCCAGGAAGCGCGGCCGGGCGAAGCCGGACCGGTCCAGGAACGGCGTGACGCCGCCCAGGTGGAACGGCCAGCCCGCGCCCAGGATCATGCACAGGTCGATGTCCTGGGCCGCCGCGACCACGCCCTCGTCCAGCATGATGCGGATCTCCTCGGCCAGCGCCTCCAGCACGCGCCGTCGTACCTCCTGGGCGGAGGACGGCGAGGAGCCTCCCGCGAACAGGGCCACCGCCTCGGGATCGAGCGAGAAGTCGGGCGCGTACACGCCGGGCTTGCCGGAGGCGACCAGCTTGGCCATGTTCTCCGAGACGCCGAAGCGCTCGGGGAACGCCGCGTGCAGCGTCTCGGCCACGTGCAGGCCGACAGCCGGGCCGACCAGCTGGAGCAGCGCGAACGGCGTCATCGGCAGCCCGAGGTCGTCCAGCGCGTGCTCGGCCGTCTCCAGCGGCGTGCCCTCGTCGACCGCGGCGATGACCTCGCCCATGAAGCGGGTGAGCAGCCGGTTGACCACGAACGCCGGCGCGTCCTTGACCAGCACGGACGACTTCTTCAGCGACTTGCCGACGGCGAACGCCGTGGCCAGCGTCGCGTCGTCCGTCGCGGCGCCCTTGACGATCTCCAGCAGCGGCATCACGGCGACCGGGTTGAAGAAGTGGAACCCGACCAGCCGCTCCGGGTGCTCCAGGTCCGCGCCCATCTCCGTCAGCGAGAGCGACGAGGTGTTGGTCGCCAGCGTGCACTCCGCCGAGACCACCGCCTCGACCTCGGCGAACACCTGCTTCTTGACCGCCAGGTCCTCGAACACGGCCTCGATGACGAAGTCGGCGTCGGCGAACGCGTCCTTGGTCAGCGAGCCCGTCACCAGGGCCTTGAGCCGGTTGGCCCGATCGGCCGAGACCCGGCCCTTGGCCAGCAGCTTGTCGATCTCGGCGTGCGCGTAGCCGACACCCTTGTCCAGCCGGGCCTGGTCGAGGTCGGTCAGCACGACCGGCACCTCCAGCCGGCGGGCGAACAGCAGCGCCATCTGCGAGGCCATCAGCCCCGCGCCCACCACGCCGACCTTGGTGACCTTGCGGGCCAGCGCCCGGTCGGGGGCGCCCGCCGGCCGCTTGGCGCGGTGCTGCACCAGATCGAACGAGTAGAGCCCGGCCCGCAGCTCGTCGCCCATCAGCAGGTCGGCCAGCGCCTCGTCCTCGGCCGCGAAGCCGTCGTCGCGCGAGGCCGTACGGGCCTGGGCGATGAGGTCGAGCGCCCGGTAGGGGGCGGGGGAGGCGCCGTGCAGCTTCATGTCGACCAGGAAGCGCGCGTCGGCCACCGCCTTGTCCCAGTCGGCCCCGTCCTGGTCGGCCCTGTCCTGGTCGGTCTCGTCCCGATCGACGGTGAGGTCACCGGTGATCACCCTGGCCGCCCAGCGCAGCGACTCCTCCAGGAAGTCGGCCGGCTCGAACATCGCGTCGGCGACGCCCAGCTCGAACGCCTGGGCCCCGCTGGTCATGCGGTTCTGCGCCAGCGGGTTCTCGATGATCAGCTTGATCGCCTTGGCCGGGCCGATCAGGCGGGGGAGCAGCTGCGTGCCGCCCCAGCCGGGCACCAGGCCGAGGAAACACTCCGGCAGCGCGACCGCCGGCACTCCCGAGGAGATCGTCCGATACGCGCAGTGCAGCGCGATCTCCAGCCCGCCGCCCATCGCCGCGCCGTTGACGAACGCGAACGACGGGATCGGCAGCTCGCCCAGCCGGCGGAACACGTGGTGTCCGAGGCGGCCGATCGCGAGCGCCTCCTCGCGGGAGGTCACCGCGGACGCCCCCTTGAGGTCGGCGCCGACGGCGAAGATGAACGGCTTGCCCGTGACGCCCACCGCGACCAGGTCGGTGCGGGCCTCGATCTCCGACAGCGCGCCGTTCAGCGCGAAGAGGCCGCGCGGCCCGAAGGTGTTGGGCCTGGTGTGGTCGAAGCCGTTGTCCAGCGTGATCAGCGCCATCGTGCCGGCGCCGCCGGGCAGCTCCACGTCGCGCACCAGCGCCTTGGTGACGACTTCGTCCGCGCGGGCTCCGTTGCGCTCGCTCAGCAGCGCGCGCCAGCCGTCGAGGTTGTTGAGGTCGCTCATACAAGGTTCTCCCAGATCACGGTGCCGCCCATGCCCATGCCGACGCACATGGTGGTGATGCCGTAGCGCACGTCGGGGCGCTCGCCGAACTGCCGGGCCAACTGCGTCATCAGCCGCACGCCCGAGGAGGCCAGCGGGTGGCCGAACGCGATCGCGCCGCCGTAGGGGTTCACGCGGGGGTCGTCGTCGGCGAGACCGAAGTGCTCCAGGAAGGCCAGCACCTGTACGGCGAACGCCTCGTTGACCTCGAACAGCCCGATGTCGGAGATGGACAACCCGGCCAGGCGCAGCGCCCGCTCGGTCGAGGGGATCGGCCCCACGCCCATCACCTCGGGGTCCACCCCGGCGAACGCGTAGGACACCAGCCGCATCCTGGCCGTCAGCCCCAGCTCCTCGGCGACCTCCCGGGCGGCGACGACGCAGCCGGTCGCGCCGTCGTTGACGCCGGAGGCGTTGCCCGCGGTGACGTTGCCGTGCGGGCGGAACGGCGTCTTCAGGCCGCTCAGGCCCTCGACCGTGGTGCCGGGCCGTGGGGCCTCGTCCTCGGTCGCCAGGCCCCAGCCCTTCTCGGCCGTCCGGATCGCGGTCGGCACCAGGTCGGGCTGGATCTTGCCGTCGGCGTAGGCCTTGGCCACCTTCTCCTGCGACAGCGCCGCGTAGGCGTCGGCACGGTCCTTGGTGATCGAGGGGTAGCGGTCGTGCAGGTTCTCCGCCGTCATGCCCATGATGAGCGCGCTCGGGTCGACGAGCTTCTCCGACAGGAACCTCGGGTTGGGGTCGACGCCCTCGCCCATCGGGTGGCGGCCCATGTGCTCGACGCCGCCCGCGATCGCCACGTCGTACGCGCCGAACGCGATGCCGCCCGCGACCGTGGTGACCGCCGTCATCGCGCCCGCGCACATGCGGTCGATCGCGTAGCCGGGCACCGACTTGGGCAGTCCGGCCAGCACCGCGGCCGAGCGGCCGATGGTCAGGCCCTGGTCGCCGATCTGGGTGGTGGCGGCGATGGCGACCTCGTCCACCCGCTCGGGCGGCAGGCCGGGGTTGCGCCGGATCAGTTCGCGGATGACCCGGACGACCAGGTCGTCGGCTCGGGTCTCCGCGTACAGTCCCTTGGGCCCGGACCGGCCGAAAGGCGTGCGAACGCCGTCGACGAACACGACGTCACGAGAGGAAGGCACGGATTCGCTCCTCGTTGCTGGACAGCTGTCGAACCAATGCTACTCGTCAGTAACTAGACCGCAGACGAGGGTGGCCGCCGCCAGCGCGCAGAGCACGGCGGCCGGCGGCTCCCAGAGGTGGGCGCGGGTCCCGGCCAGGACGGCGACCGCCGCGCCCGCGCCCGTCCAGAGCGCCGCGCTCCTCGCCGGCCGCGCGCTCCGCCCCCGGCCGGGATCCCACGGATCCGCCGGCGGCCTGCCCCGCCGGACGGCGCGCGCCGCGATCCCCAGCGCGTCGCGCGCCCACCAGGTGACGAAGCACACCCCGGCCGCCACGCTCACCAGCGAGAGCGCCTCCACCGCCGTGGTCGACGCGCTCGCGAGGCCGTGCCACCCGGCCGCCTCGAACAGTCGCGGCAGGGTGAAGCCGAGCAGCAGCGTCACGGCCCAGCCGCAGGCCATGACCAGCCTGCTCAGTGGCTGGCCGGGGGTTTCGCGGCGGACGGCGTAGAGCTCCCGCTCGCGCCTGCGCGCGGCGCGCTCGCGGGAGCCCCAGGCTGCCTGGGTGACGGCCAGCACGGGCAGCCCGCCCGCGAACAGGATCAGCGACAGTACGGCCAGCGGCGGCACGGCCTGCGGTGCCTCCTGGCCGGTCGCCGCCCGCTCGGCGAGTGACTGGGCGCAGGAGAGCAGGGCGATCTGGCCGGTCAGCGCGATGAGCGCGGTCCGGCGGGCGGCGCGGGCCCGTGCCCGGAGCCTGGTCAACGCCTGTGCGCCGGGAGGGGGTGCGACGTGGGTCGACGGCATGGACGTCAATGATGTCCTCCCTTTGCGGGAGCGGCCTGGAATCTGGGCATTTGGATGGAGCCCTCGATTCGCGGCTCGGCTCCCTCTGTTTCCCGGGGCCCTTCGTGGGTGCGGTTTGTTCTGTGGGTGCTGCGGCGGGTGGGCGTTGTCTACGGCGGGTCTGTTCTGCGGGTGGCCGCGGAGGCGGGTGGGCGTTGTCTACGGCGGGCCCGTTCTGCGGGTGGCCGCGGAGGCGGGTGGGCGTTCCGGCCGACCGCGATTGCCTGGGGTCTGGTGTTTTTCGCCTTCGGCGTTGTTTCGGGTGCGGGGGTACTTGGCACGGTCCTAAGTCGGCCGGAACGCCCACCCGCCTCCGCTTTCGGCTGTCCGGCCGTTCCTCTTGGGCGCCGTAGCGCGTGCTCGGGTTCGGTGTCCTGGCTACTCGCCGATGCTGAAGCGCCTGTCTCCGCCCCTTGGGCTTGGTCGCCGTAGCTGAAGCCGTCACTTGCCGGCGCAGTGCGGGCTGGGGGCGGAGTTACGGATGTTCTCTTGGCGAAAGGAGTGGAATTTCCGGACAAGGTGATGTTGATTCTGTTAGGAAAGGTTGCGGTCCGTATTCGTACTAGAGAGGTACATCGTGGCTCGCGACGAGAACGACAGGTCCTACGAGGGTGGGCAGGGCAGGTCGTTGAACCCCGATTTGACCGGCGACGTGCTGTCCCCGCGCCTGAGCACCGACGACACCGACGAGCAACCCGTCGTCCGGGAGACCTACATCCTGCCGCCGGACAAGGGCGAGCCTCGTGACGAGGTGGACCCGGCGTCGGAGCAGGTGGCCGAGACGCCGTCCGCGGGCGACGAGGCGACCCGCGGCTACCTGCCGCTCGACAAGGCGTACGAGTCCGCCCAGGACGAGCCTCGGCGGGGGTTCCTCGGATCCGGGTGGACCGATGTCGACGACGAGGAGGAGGACCGCCGGCGTGAGGTGCGCCGCCGTACCAGGGTGCTGCTGGTGGGCGCGGCGGCGGTCGTGATCTTCGGTGCCGGCGCCGGATGGATGCTGACCGGCGCGTCGTCCGAGGACCCGTGCGCGGGCGCGCGGTGCGCGAGTGCCGGTGAGGTGAGCGCGCCCGCCGAGTCCCCTGTCCCGGACGGCACCGATGAGGCGACGACCGCGCCCGAGAAGTCGCGTACGCCCGAGCCGGTCGTCTCGCAGACCGCCCGGCCGACGCCGACCGTCACGCGGGCCCGGCCGACGCGCACCGCCACGCCGCGTGCCACGCCCACCGGCCGCGTGGACGAGCCGACGGTCAAGCCCAGCAGACGGGCCACCCAGGAGCCCCAAGATCTCGACCTGGCCGAGGAGCCGAAGGGCGCGGAGGAGCCGAAGGGCGCCGGTGAGCCCACCGGCAGGGAGGCGGCCGAGGTGGAGACGATGGAGGCCGAGCCCGTGCCGACCCCGGCGGAGACCAGGAAGGGCCTGTTCGAGAGGCTGTTCCCCTGGGTCTGACCCGCGTTTCTCCAGGGTCTCCTGTCTTCGGACGGGCGCGGCGTGCGAGGATGCGGAGCCGGGCGCCGGTCCGGCGCCAGAGGCAACCGCTTTCCGGGAGGTGTCGTGGTCACGCTGGAGGACGTCGCCAAGCAGGCGGGCGTCTCGCTCGCGACCGCCTCGCGGGTGCTCAACGGCAGCACCCGCCAGGTCGGCGCCGACCTGCGCGCGCGGGTCGAACGGGCCGCCGGTGAGCTGGGCTACCGCGCCAACATGGCGGCCCAGACGCTGGCCCGGGGAGCGAGCAATGTCATCGGCATCGTCGTCCACGACCTGACCGACCCCTACTTCGCCGCGCTGGCCGACGGCGCCATGCGCGCCGCGGCCGGCGAGGGGCTGCTCGTCATGGTGGGCACCACCCACCGCGACCCCGAGCAGGAGATCGCCTACGTGGCCACGCTCAACGCCCAGCGCGTACGGGCCGTGCTGCTGGCCGGGTCGCGGGTCGACGACCCCGAGGTGACCGGCCGGCTCCGCGACGAGCTGCGGCGCTACCTCGACGCCGGGGGCCGGGTGGCCTGCGTGGGCCAGCCCCTGCTGGGCGTCGACACGGTGGCTCCCGCCAACCGGGAGGGCGCGGCGGAGCTGGCCCGCGCGCTGGCCGGGCTCGGTCACACCCGGTTCGCCGTGCTCGCCGGGCCCCCGTGGCTGATCACCGCCCGTGACCGGTGCGACGGGTTCGTCACCGCGATCCGGGAGCTCGGGCTGCCCGAGCCGCGCGTCGTCCACGGCCCCTTCGACCGCGACGGCGGCTACACGGCGGCGGCCGAGACGGGTGAGGCGACCTGCGTGTTCGCCGTCAACGACGTGATGGCCGTGGGCGCGCTGGCCGCCTATCGCGAGCGCGGTGTGCGGGTGCCGGAGGACGTCTCGGTGGCGGGCTTCGACGACATCGCCACCCTGCGCGACCAGGTGCCGGCGCTGACCACCGTACGCCTGCCGCTGGCCGATCTCGGCGCGCGGGCGCTGGAGCTCGCGCTGGACGCGGGGGAGACGCCGGTGGTCGAGCAGGTCGCCGGAGAGGTCGTGCTGCGCGCGAGCGTGCGGGACCTCCGGCGGGAGCCGGGGTGAAGCTGGCGCTCAGCACGCTCGGCCTGCCGGGCGAGGGGCTCGACCGGGCGATCGAGGTGGCGGCCGGGCACGGCTGCCACGGTCTCGAACTCCGCCTGCACCCCGACACCGGCGTGCACCGGGGGCTCGGCCGCGAGGAACGCCGGTCCGTGCGCGAGCGGATCGCGGACGCCGGTCTGGAGGTCGCCGCCCTGGCCGGCTACGTCGGCGTGTGCGAGCCCGGCCCCGACGGGCCCGCCGTCGAGGCGCTGCTCGCCGACCTGGCGCTGGCCGCCCAGCTCGGGGCCCTCGGCGTGCGGGTCTTCCCGCGCGGTGACGACCCGGCCGTAGGCGCGCGCAGGCTGCGGGCCGTCGCCGGCGCGGCCGCCGACCTCGGCGTCCGGGTGCTCGTCGAGACGCACGACCGGCTGGCCACCGGCGCGGCCGTGGCCGGCCTGCTCGGCGCGGCGGCCGTCCCCGAGACCACCGGCGCGCTCTGGGACCTGCTGCATCCCTGGCGTGGCGGCGAGCCGCCCGCCGCCACGCTCGCCGCGCTGCGGCCCTGGCTCGCCTACGTGCAGGTCAAGGACGCGGTCTCGGCCGGCGACTGCACGCCCGTGCCGCTGGGGGCCGGTGCGGTGCCGCTGGAGGAGTGCGGGACACTGCTGCGCGAGGCCGGCTACGACGGATGGGTCTCGCTCGAATGGGAGCGCGCCTGGTATCCCCAGGTGGCCCCGGTCGAGGAGGTCCTGCCCGGCGCCGCCGCATGGGTGCGACGTTTCGGGAGGACCTCCGCATGATCGACAAGGTGCTCGTGGTGGGCATGGACGGCCTGCGCTTCGACCGGCTCGCCGCAGTGCGCCCGCCGGTGCTCGGCGCGCTGATGTCCGCAGGCCGGTACGGCACCAGCCGCCTCCCGTACGGCGAGGCCGGGGCGCCCCGCACCGAGTCGCCGGGCGAGGTCGTCCCGGAGTCCGCCACGTCACCGGGCGACGTCCAGGACGACGTCCGGCTGATCAGGGCGCGCACCGACTCCGGCCCCGGATGGTCGTCGATCGCGACCGGGGTCTGGCCGGACAAGCACGGCGTCGTGGACAACGGGTTCGCAGGAGCCCAGTTCGCGAAATATCCGGATTTCTTGACTCGGGCCGGCTCCGTCCGCCCCGACCTGGTCACCGCCGCCTTCTTCTCCTGGGCCGCGCTGGCCGAGCACGGTGCCTTCGGCCCGGCCCTCGGCACCCGGTTCGTGGTCGACGGCTACGCCATCACCTTCCACGCCGGCGACGAGCGGGTCACCGAGGCCGCCGCGGCCCACCTGGCGGGCGACGGACCCGACCTGGCGTTCGTCTACCTGGGCGACACCGACGAGGTGGCCCACGACCTCGGCCCGCTCTGTCGCGAATACGCCGACGCGCTGCTGCTCCAGGACGCCTACCTGGGCCGTCTGCTCGACACGGTCCGCGCGCGGCCGTCGTACCCTCGCGAGCGCTGGACGGTGCTGGTCACGACCGACCACGGCCATGTCGACGAGGGCGGTCACGGCGGCGTCTCCGACGAGGAGCGCACGGTGTTCGTGATCGCCGCCCGGCTGGGCGAGGACCTGGGCGGAGGCTCGCTCGGCGAGCCGAGGCTGGTCGACGTGGCCCCCACCGCGCTGGCCGCGCTGGGCATCGACGCCGACCCCGCCTGGGAGCTCGACGGGAGCCCGCTCCGCTTCTGAGAATCTTTTCATCGCGTGTTGAATTCTGGCCTCGGAAGAGTGAGACTCGGGGCGAGACGCACGAAGACCCTGGGGGCGCGATGAACACCGCACTGGAGTTCTCCGAGATCCACGCCGGGATGCTCGCCGAGGTGGGCGGTAAGGCCGCCAACCTCGGCGAGCTGACCAGGGCGGGATTCCCGGTCCCCGCCGGCTGGGTGCTGACCACCGAGGCCTACCGCCAGGTCGCCGAGGCGGCGGAGCTCGACGTGGTCATCGCCCGGGGCGGCCCAGGACTGGCCGAGGCCGTCAGGAGCCGGCTGCTGGAGACGCCCGTGCCCGGTCCGGTGGCCAAGACCGTGCGGGAGTTCTACGCCGGTCTCGGCGACGGCGTGCCGGTCGCGGTGCGCTCCTCGGCCACGGCCGAGGACCTGCCGTTCGCCAGCTTCGCCGGACAACAGGACACCTACCTGGGCGTCGTCGGCCCCGACGCCGTGATCGACGCCGTCCGCCGCTGCTGGGCCTCACTGTGGACCGACCGCGCCGTCGCCTACCGCGAGGCCAACGGCATCGATCACGCCGCCGTACGGCTCGCGGTCGTCGTCCAGATGATGGTCGACGCGCGGGTGGCCGGGGTGATGTTCACCGCCAACCCGGTGACGGGCCGCAGGCGCGAGGCCGTCATCGACGCCGCCCCGGGGCTGGGCGAGGCCGTGGTCTCCGGCGCGGTCAACCCCGACCGGTTCGCGGTCGACGCGGCCACCGGCGAGATCCTGCTCCGGCACGAGGGAGACAAGCGGCTGGCCGTACGCTCCCTGCCGGGCGGCGGCACCGAGCACGTCGAGACCGCGCCCGGCGGCCTGTGCCTGACCGACGCCCAGGCGCGCGAGCTGGCCGCGCTGGGCGTCCGCGTCGAGGACCACTACGGCGCGCCGCAGGACACCGAGTGGGCCATCGGCGACGACGGCGCCCTCTGGCTCACCCAGGCCCGGCCGATCACCACGCTCTACCCACTGCCCGAGAGCGCGCGCGACGGGCTGCGGGTCTACTTCTCGGTCAACGTCGTCCAGGGCGTGATGGGCCCGCTCACGCCGATGGGGCTCTCGGCGTTCCGGCTGCTCGCCTCCGGCGCCGCCGGGCTGTTCGGGCACGCCCCGGCCGAGCGGCGGGCCGGGCCGGCCTTCCTGGCGGTGTCCGGCGGGCGGCTGTGGATCGACCTCACCACGGCCGTGCGCGGCCGGGCCGGTCGGGCGATCCTGCCGCGCGTCCTGGCCGTGGGCGAGACCCGCGCCGCGGCCGTGCTGGAGCGGCTCGTCGAGGATCCCCGCCTGTCGGTCACGCGCACCTCGCTCCGGCCGGTCCTGCTGGGCCTCGCGCGCTTCGCCCGCCGGGTGCGCGCGCCGGCCCGCGTGTTCCAGGCGCTGACCAGGCCGGGCCGCGCCCTCGCCTACACCCGCGAGGTGGGCGAGCGGCTGGACGCGCGGCTGCGCGTGCCTGTCGGGGCGACGCCCGCGCAGCGCCTCGACCACGCGGAATGGGTGCTCGGCGGCACGTTCCCGCAGATCATCTCGATCATGCCGATCGCGCTCACCGGCTACGGGCTGTTCGGGCTGGCCTCGCGGCTGTCCGGCCTGCCGCTGAGCGAGATGCAGGACGTGCTCCGCGCCCTTCCGCACAACCCGACCACCGAGATGGACCTGGAGCTCTGGGCTCTGGCCGGCCGGGTCGAGCCGGAGCCGTTCCGCCGGCACCCGGTCGGCGAGCTGGTGCGCCTCTACCGCGCGGGCGAGCTGCCACCGAAGGCCCAGCAGGGCATCGCGCGCTTCCTCGACGTCTACGGCCACCGCGGCGTCGCCGAGATCGACCTCGGAGTGCCGCGCTGGTCGGACGACCCCGCCCACCTGCTCGGCGTCCTGGCCAACTATCTGCGCATGGACGACGCCGGCCCCCTCGCCCCCGACGCGCTCTTCGCCAGAGGAGCCGCCGAGGCGGACGCGGCCATGGCCGAGATCGTCGCCCGGGCCCGCCGCCGGGGCCGCCCTCGGGCCGCGGTCACCCGCTTCGCGCTCCGCCGCACCAGGACGTACGCGGGACTGCGTGAGCTGCCCAAGTTCTACCTGGTGCGGGTCCTGGCCGGGCTGCGGCGCAGTCTGCTGGCCGTCGGCGAGCACCTGGCGGCCACCGGGGTGCTCGGCTCGGCCGACGACGTGTTCTTCCTGAGCGTCGAGGAGGCCAGGGCCGCGCTGGCCGGCGGCGACCTGCGCGACCTCGTGACCGGGCGGCGGGCGGCCCACGAGCGGGAGACCCGCCGCAGGCACGTGCCCAGGATCATGCTCTCCGACGGCACCGAGCCGGAGACGCTGTCGGCCACGGCCGCCGAGGGCGCGCTGACCGGGTCCGCCGCCTCGGCCGGCACGGTCACCGGCCCGGCCAGGGTGGTGCTGGACCCGGTCGGCGCCCACCTCGAACCGGGCGAGATCCTGGTCTGCCCGTCCACCGACCCCGGCTGGACGCCGTTGTTCCTCACCGCCGGCGGGCTGGTGATGGAGATGGGCGGTGCCATGTCGCACGGGGCGGTGGTGGCCCGTGAATACGGCATCCCGGCCGTGGTCGGCGTGCCCGAGGCCACCCGCCGCATCACGACCGGCGACCTGATCAGGGTGAACGGCGCGGCGGGCACCGTCACCGTCACCGTCGAGGAGGAGCCGGCGGAGGTCTGAGCGGCTCCGGAACGGACGCGTCCGTCTCCTGTGGTGCGGTGGTCCGGTGGTGGAGCCACGTGTGCAACGGGTCGGAGCCCTCGCGGACGAGCGCGGGCGCGTCGGTGAGGCGGAACCCGGCCGACCGGGCCACGGCGGCGCTGGCGGTGTTGCCGGCGGCGATCCGCAGGAGCACCCGGCTGCCGGCCAGAGGGTCGTAGGCGTAGGCGGTGATCAGCTGGACGGCGCGCACCGCCAGGCCCCGGCCGCGGTGCGCGGCGCCGACGGCGTAGGCCAGCTCCACCTCGCCCGGCTCGCCGGTGACGAACAGCAGGATCTCGCCGAGGGGCCGCCCGCCGTCGGTGGTGATGGCGAGCTGGAGTCTCCTCCCCTCGGCGCGGCGCTGGCGGGCCTGGTCCAGGTACGCGCGGGCGGCGCTCTGGTCGAAGGGGGAGCGCAGCGGGGTCCAGCGGGCGACGGCCGGCTCGTCGAACAGCTCGGACATCGCGGGCAGATCCTGCTCCGCCCATTCGCGCAGGATGAGACCCGCACCGGCGAGATGGACGTCACCGGGCAGGGCCAGACGGTCGTTGTGCGAGCCCAAGGATCTCGCCTTTCGTCAGGGGGAAAGGGTCAGCCGGCCGGCACCAGGGCGGCGTAGCGGGCCTTCATGGTGGCCACCACGTCGTTGGGATCGGCGGCCCAGACGTCGGCGTTGAAGATCTCGACCTCCACGTCGCCGGTGTAGCCCGCCCCGGCCACGGCCCGGGTGATCGGCCCGAAGTCGATCACTCCGTCGCCCATCATGCCACGCCCGAGCAGCACGTCGGCGGGCAGCGGGTGCAGGTAGTCGCACACCTGGTAGGCGGCGATCCGGCCGCGAGCGCGGGCGAGGTCGTCGGACAGCCGCGGATCCCACCACACGTGGAAGGTGTCGACGACCACGCCGACCTGCTCCGGCGGGTACGCCTGACACAGGTCGAGCGCCTGGCCCAGCGTGGACAGGACGGCCCGGTCCGGGCAGTAGACCGGGTGCAGCGGCTCCAGCGCCAGCCGGACGCCGCGCTCCCCGGCGTAGGGCGCGAGGACGCCGAGGGCCTCGGCCACCCGCTCACGGGCCCCGGCCAGATCGCGTGAGAAGCCGGGCGGGCAGGGAGCCGAGCCGCCCGCGGCCGGCTCGCGTGAGAGGCCGCTCGCGGGCAGTGGTGCGCCCGCCCGCACGCCGGGAAGACCGCCCACCACCATCACCAGGCAGGCCGCCGCCAGCTCCGCCGCCTCGTCGATGGCCCGCCGGTTGTCGTCGAGAGCTCGGGCGAAGGCGTGACGGTCCTCCTCGCCGGGCAGTCCGCCCGCGGTCAGGAAACCGCCCCGGCACAGCGACGACACCCGCAGCCCGGCCTCGCGCACCAGCCTGACGGTCTCGGCCAGCCCCTGCTCGGCCACCTTCTCGCGCCACAGCCCCACGGCCGCCAGCCCGTGCCGTACGCAGCCGTCCACGGCCTCGGCCACCGACCAGCGCCTGGTCGTCCACTGGTTGAGCGACAGACTCATTGGCCGTTCACCGCCAGCAGCGCCCTCATCCGGCGCACGGCCAGCTCCGGGTCGGCCAGCAGCCCCGCCTGGTCGGCCAGGCGGAACACCTCGGTCAGGTGGCGCAGCGAACGCGCCGACTGGGCGCCGTTGACCATGGCGAACGCGTCCTGATGGCCGTTCAGCCAGGCCAGGAAGACAATGCCGGTCTTGTAGTGATAGGTCGGCGGCTCGAAGATCTTCCGCGACAGCGGCACGGTCGGCGCCAAAATCTGGTCGTAGTCGGCCAGCAGCCGGTCGCGATCGGCCTGGCCGCCGGACTCGGCCGCGTCGAGCACCCTGAGGGCGGCCGCCGCCGCGGGGGCGATCGCGGCGAAGACGCCGAGCAGCGCGTGCGAGCCCGATTTGATCAGCGACGGGTAGTTGAAGTCGTCGCCCGTGTAGAGCCGCACCCCACCGGGCAGCGCCGCGCGCAGCCTCACCTCGTGCTCCTCGTCCAGCAGCGACACCTTCACCCCGTCCACCATCGGGGCGTGGGCGTGGATCAGCTCCAGTAAGGAGTCGGTGGCGGCGGGCACGTCGGCCGAGCCCCAGTAGCCGGCCAGCATCGGGTCGAACATCTCGCCGAGCCAGTGCAGGATCACCGGCCGTTCGGCCAGGCCGAGCAGCTTGCCGTACACCTGGTGGTAGTCGCCGGGACCGTTCGCCACCCGGGCCAGCTCGCGCGAGGCCATGACGATCACCTGGGCGCCGGCCGACTGCACCGTGTCGATCTGCTCGGCGTACGCGGCGGTGACGGCGGCCAGGCCGGCCGCGCCGGGGGCGTGGTCGGTGCCCGCGCCGCAGGCCAGCAGCGTGGCGGGATCGCCGAAGTCGCGGGCCGCACGGGCGCCGCGCGCGATGAGCTCCTTCGTCGCGGCCCAGTCCAGGCCCGCGTTGCGCTGCGCGGTGTCCATGGCGTCGGCCACCCGCAGGCCGTACGACCACAGGTGGCGGCGGAAGCGGAGAGTGGCGTCCCAGTCGACGGCGGCGGGGGAGCCGGGCGTGTTGTCGCCGAGCGGATCGGCCACCACGTGCGCCGCCGCGTAGCCGACGCGGCCGGTGACGGGCGCGCCCTGCGTGGGCCAGGTCACGGGCTCGCGCAGGGCGTACGCCCCGCCGGGCAGGTCGATCATCACAGTGCCGGCACCTCGATCCGGCGGCCCTCGGCGGAGGAGCGCAGCCCCAGCTCGGCCAGCTGGACGCCGCGCGCTCCGGCGGCGAAGTCGTAGGGGAAGGGCGCGTCCTCCAGCACGTGCCGGACGAACAGCTCCCACTGGATCTTGAACCCGTTGTCGAACTCGGTGTTGTCCGGCACCTCCTGCCACTGCTCGCGAAAGCGCGTGGCGACCGGCAGGTCGGGGTTCCAGACCGGCTTGGGCGTGCCGGCCCGGTGCTGGATCCGGCAGTCGCGCAGCCCCGCGACCGCGCTGCCGTGTGTGCCGTCCACCTGGAACTCCACCAGCTCGTCGCGGTTGACGCGGACCGTCCAGGAGGAGTTGATCTGGGCGATCACCCCGCCCTCCAGCTCGAAGATCCCGTACGCGGCGTCGTCGGCGGTGGCCTCGTAGGCGGCGCCGTGCTCGTCCACGCGGGCCGGGATGTGCGTCGCGGCCTTCGCGTAGACCGCCTCGACCCGGCCGAACAGGTTCTCCATCACGTAGTGCCAGTGCGGGAACATGTCGAGCACGATGCCGCCGCCGTCGGCCGCGCGGTAGTTCCACGACGGGCGCTGCGCCTCCTGCCAGTCGCCCTCGAACACCCAGTAGCCGAACTCACCGCGCACCGACAGGATCCGGCCGAAGAAGCCGCCGTCGATCAGCCGTCTCAGCTTGAGCAGGCCGGGCAGGAAGAGCTTGTCCTGGACCACGCCGTTCTTGACGCCCCTTGCCGCCGCCGCCTCGGCGAGCGCGACCGCCTCGTCGACCGACTCGGCCGTCGGCTTCTCGGTGTAGACGTGCTTGCCCGCGTCGATGGCTCTGAGCACGGACTTCACCCGGGCCGAGGTGACCTGGGCGTCGAAGTAGATCAGGTTGTCGTCGCCGGTGAGCGCGGCGTCGAGCTCCGTGGTGTGCTCGGCGACGCCGTGGCGGGCGGCCAGGCGGGCGAGCCGGGCGGGGTCGCGCCCGACGAGGACCGGCCTGAGCAGGACCCGCTCGCCGTCCGAGAGCGTGACGCCGCCCTGCTCGTTGATGGCCAGGACGGACCTGACCAGATGCTGGCGATGGCCCATCCGTCCGGTGACGCCGTTCATCACGACGCCGATGGTGCGCACGCTCATGGGATCCCCTTCAAGGAAAGCGCTTTCCCGCAACGTACGGCTGGGCCGCCGGAGGCGTCAAGTGCGCCGGCCGTACCTAGAGGTCGCCCTTGGTCTCCAGTCTGGCCAGGGCCTTGGCGAGGGGGTGGGCCGTGAGCGAGACCTGCCACGCGCGGGCGCCGAGCCCGCGCAGCCGCTCGGCCACGCTCTCGTCGCTGATCTCCTCGGGAGGCTCCCAGGTGAGCCTGCGCACCGCGTCGGGCTGCAGGACGTTCTCGGTCGGCATGCGGTGCTCGTCGGCGAGCGCGGCCACCACGGCGCGGGCGGCGCTGAGCCGCTTGGCCGCGGCGGGATCGCGGTCGGCCCACCGGTTGGCGGGAGGCGGGCCGTCGCCCGGGGTGCTGGGCTGCGGCAGCTCGCCGTCGGACAGGGCGCGGGCCCGGCTCACCGCGCTCAGCCAGTCGCTCATGTGCCTGCGCGCGCTGCGCCCGGTGAAGGCCGAGATCTCGGTGAGGGCCTTCTTGGTGCGCGGCACGTCGAGGGCGGCGGCGACGATCGCGGAGTCGGGCAGCACCCGGCCCGGCGCCAGGTCGCTCTCGCGGGCGATCCGGTCGCGCATCATCCACAGCTCGCGCACGATGGCCAGGGCCCGTACGTTGCGCACCTTGTGGATGCCCGAGGTGCGCCGCCACGGGTCGGACCGGGGCGTGGTCGGCGGTGTGCCGAGCACGGCGGCGAACTCCTCGCGCGCCCACTCCAGCTTGCCGCTCTCCTCCAGCTCGGCGCGCAGCACGTCGCGGAGCTCGACCAGCACCTCCACGTCGAGCGCGGCGTAGCGCAGCCAGGCTTCGGGCAACGGCCGGGTCGACCAGTCGGCGGCCGAGTGCCCCTTCTCCAGTCGTAGCCCCAGCACGGTCTCGACCATGGTGCCGAGCCCCACCCGCTCGTAGCCGAGCAGCCGGCCGGCCAGCTCGGTGTCGAACATGGCGCGCGGCCGGAAGCCGATCTCCAGCAGGCACGGCAGGTCCTGGGAGGCGGCGTGCAGCACGATCTCCGCGTCGGCCACCGCCTGGTCGAGCGCGGACAGGTCGGGGCAGGTGATCGGGTCGATCAGCGCGGTGCCGGCGCCCGCGCGGCGCAGCTGCACCAGATAGGCGCGGTTGCCGTAGCGGTAACCGGAGGCGCGCTCGGCGTCGACCGCCACCGGACCGGTGCCCGCGGCGAAGGCGTCGACGGTCCGGGCCAGGGACGCGGCGTCGGCGACGACCGGGGGGATGCCTCCGCGCGGCTCCAGCAGGGGGACGACGGTGCGTTCTTCTGTCATGAGTCCACCGCTCTCATGACGCTGTTGTTCTGTTGACTGGTGCCCTCACTTCGTTCGGTCACTCTCCGGATCATCGCGTCGGCGGGGCATGGCGGCCACATCGGGTGGGAGCGGTGGGATCCCCGCCGCCACGCACATGAGGTCGCACCAGGCGGCGACATGGCCGGACAGGTCCTCGTGCGTGGGGGACCAGGACGCCCGCAGCTCGAGCTCGGTGGTGACCGGATCGTCGGCCTTGTTGCCGAATCCCTCGGACACCGCTCTAGTCACGGTACCGCCGGCGGCGGAGTAGTCGGCTTGGTGGGCGTCGAGCGCTTCGGTCAGCCAGCTCCACGCCACCGGCCCGAGCAGCGGGTCGGAGGTGATCTCGGGCTCCATGTCGGCCCGTACGTAGGCCACCAAACGGAACGGACCCTCCCAGCCGCGCTGGCCGTCGGGGTCGTAGAGCAGGATCAGCCGGCCGACCGCGAGCTCGTCGTCGTCACGGTAGACGGAGGCGCCCATGGCCGCGGAGTAGGGCGCGAGCCGCTGCGGCGCGGGCAGGTCCTCGAGCTCGATCTCCGGTCTGACCTCGGCCAGCCGGAGGCTCTCGACCGCGTGCCGGAACGCGGCCGGAGCCGGTGGCCGGTCACCGAGGGTCATAGTCGAAGAGTAGGTCGTAGACGGGCGGAAGGGGACCACGGGGGTGCTCATCGTTCGCGATCAAACCGCTGCCGCAACCAGCTGCCGGACCGGGCGGGTGGACGTGACCTGGGCGATGAGCAGGGCGTGACCGCACTCGACGCAGGCCCACTCGGCGCACTCGCCCGGCTCGTGCCCGTCGAGGCACGGTGGTCGCTCGAACTGCCGCTCACCAGCGCACGAGGCGCAGGTCTCTCTGCGGCGCTCTGGGGAACTCCACAACGCGGTCATCGCACTGGGGCCTTTCGTCGGGTCGTGGCTCCGACGTTGGCATGCCGCGCCGACAATTCCCCGCAACGCGCTCGGCGTGTCCCGAAAGTGGATGCTGAATCGATGCCGCGCGGTCACTTGGGGAACATTTGGTCCAGTCGAGACCGGCTTTCTGGTCGCCCATGGGGTGTGTTCGACCCGGGTGCGGCGCCGATGCCGGGTCGGCCGGTAAACGTGCATCCGACCATCTGATCATGATTTTGGTCGTCCAATGCCTACTTTTCCGACACCTCACGCCGGATACCGGACCGCGCGCAGGCCATGGCACCCTTGGAGGGTGAATCTCGCCGACTCAGCGTTCCTGCGCGCCTGCCGCCGCCGGCCCGTCACGCACACTCCCGTGTGGTTCATGCGCCAGGCCGGGCGCTCGCTGCCCGAATACCTCAAGGTGCGCGAGGGCGTGCCCATGCTCACGGCGTGCGCCACGCCCGAGCTCATCGTCGAGATCACCATGCAGCCGGTCCGCCGCTACGGCGTCGACGCCGCCATCTTCTTCAGCGACATCGTCGTGCCGCTCAAGGCCATCGGCGTCGACCTCGACATCAAGCCCGGGGTCGGCCCGGTCGTGGCCCAGCCGATCCGTGACGCGGCCGGCCTCGACGCGCTGCGCCCGATCGAGCCCGGCGACGTCACCTACGTCACCGAGGCCATCGAGGCGCTGGTCGGCGAGCTCGGCGGCACACCCCTGATCGGCTTCGCCGGCGCGCCGTTCACGCTCGGGTCCTACCTCATCGAGGGCGGCCCGTCCAAGAACCACGACCGCACCAAGGCCATGATGTACGGCGAGCCGCGGCTGTGGCACGCGCTGATGGAACGACTCAGCGGCATCGTCCTCGAGCACCTGCGCATCCAGATCAGGGCGGGCGCCTCGGCCGTCCAGCTGTTCGACTCGTGGGTGGGCGCGGTGGCCCCCGACGACTACCGCGAGTTCGTGCTGCCCCACACGCGCCGCATCTTCGACGGGCTCGCCGACCTCGACGTGCCGCGCATCCACTTCGGCGTGGGCACCGGCGAGCTGCTCGGCCTGCTCGGCGAGGCGGGAGCCGACGTGGTCGGTGTCGACTGGCGGGTGCCGCTGGACGAGGCCGCCCGGCGGGTCGGCCCCGGCAAGGCGCTGCAGGGCAACCTCGACCCGGCCATCCTGCTGGCCCCGTGGGAGGTCGTCGAGCGCAAGGCCCGCGAGGTGCTGCGCCGCGGCCGGGCGGCCGAGGGTCACGTGTTCAACCTGGGCCACGGCGTGCTCCCCTCGACCGACCCCGACCAGCTCAGACGGCTGACCGACCTGGTTCACGAGGCCTGAGTCTCCGCCGGGGCGACGGCCGGGGGCGTCCTCCTGCCACGCGCGCGGCGCACGAGGAAGGACACGAGCAGCACCACGGGCACGATGACGATCAGCCACGGCAGCACCGCGCCGAGCACCGTCAGGGCCACCATCGCGAACCCCTTCAGCGCCGACCAGCCCGCGGCGAGCCCGCCCAGGAAGCCCGCCGGCTCCTCCGACGGCTCGGGCACCACGGTGACCGGCCCGACCAGGTTGAGCGTGAGCGTCGCCATGCCCACCTGGGCGGCCAGCTCCTTCTGCCGCGCCTGCAGCGACTCCAGGTCGGCCTCGCGGGCGGAGATCTCCCGCTCCACCTCCAGCACCTGGCCGATCGTGTCGGCCTTCTTCAGCAGGGTGCGCAGCGAGACGAGGGCCTCCTGCGCCGACTTCAGCCGGCTGTCGACGTCGGCCACCTGCAGCGTGACGTCCTGGGTGCCCTGGTTCACCGAGAGCTGCTTGCCCAGGTCCTTGCCGAGACTCGCGAGCACCTCGGGATAACGGGCGGGCGGGACCTTGAACTCCAGGGTGGCGGAGCCGTCTCCGCCGTCGGAGAAGTGCGACTCCTCCTTCGACAGGTAGCCGCCGGCCGAGGTGACGATCTGCTTGGCCCGCGAGGCCGCCGCCGTGACCTCCTTGGCCCGCACGGTCATGTTCGCCACGTAGACGACCTGGCGCTCCTGCTGGGTCAGCTTGACGTTGGAGGCGAGGTTCTCGCCGCTCCCCGCCGACCGCCCGCTCTTGGCGGCGGACTTGGGGCTGACCTCCGCGGAGCCGTCCGTGTCCGCCCGGTCCTGCGCGACCGCCGACTCGGGCGCCGCGGCCGGGGCTGAATCGGTTGAAATGGTGCGGAGCGAGCCGCCGCCGCACCCTGACGCGAGCAGGGCAACGCACGCGGCCGACAACGCCACGCCGTACCGGAATCTCTTCATGCCCCTATGACGGCCGTGGGAACAGGCGGGTTTGATGGCAGCCGTCACGGTATGGTCACGCGCCCCGAACGGCCGGTCAGGCACCCGAGACGGTAACGTCAGGAGCCGTGAATGGGAACGCCGTGGAAGAGAACGCGCCCCACGTCGTCGTGGTCGGCGGCGGCATCTCGGGGCTGGCCGCGGCCTGGCACCTTCGCCAGGCCGGGGGCGACCGGATCAGGATCACCGTGCTGGAGGGCGCCCCGCGTGTCGGCGGCAAGCTGCTCGCCTCGCCGGTCGCCGGAGTCAGCGTCGACGTGGGCGCCGAGGCCATGCTGGCCAGGCGGCCCGAGGGCAAGGAGCTGGCCAAGGCGGCCGGGCTCGGCGACGACCTGATGAGCCCCGGCTCCGCCGGCTCCGCCATCCTCAGCAGGGGCGCGTTGCGGCCGATGCCCAGGAGACAGGTCATGGGCGTGCCGGCCGACCTGGCCGAGCTGGCCAAATCCGGCATCCTGTCGCCGGGCGGGCTGCTCCGGGTGCCGATGGACCAGATCCTGCCGCCGACCCTGGTGCGCACCGACGTGTCCGTAGCCGCCTACATCAGGGCCCGGATGGGCGGCGAGGTCCTTGACCGGCTCGTCGAGCCGCTGCTCGGCGGCGTCTACGCCGGCCGCGCCGACAAGCTGTCGCTGGAGGCCACGATGCCCCAGGTGGCCGCCGCCGCCCGATCCGAGCGCTCGCTGCTCAGCGCCGCCCGGCGGATGGCCGAGGAGAGCCCCAGGGACGCCGGCCCCGTCTTCACCACGCTCCGCGACGGCATGGGCAGCCTGCCCGAGGCCGTCGCCAAGGCCGCCGAGGCCGACGTCCGTACCGGCGTCACCGTCCGCGAGCTGTGCCGCACCGAGCAGGGCTGGCGGCTCGTGACCGGCCCGGTGCCGAAGCCCGAGGTCATCGATGCCGACGCGGTGATCGTGGCGGTTCCCGCTCCCGCCGCCGCCCGGCTGCTCGGGGCCGAGGTGCCGGGGGCCGCGACCGAGCTGGCCAAGATCGAGTACGCCAGCATGGCCGTCGTCACGCTGGCCTACCCCGTCGCGGCCTTCCCCGAGCCGCCCGCGCGCACCGGCTACCTCGTCCCGCCCGTCGAGGGCCGCCCGGTCAAGGCCGTCACGTTCAGCTCGGTCAAGTGGCCCCACCTCGCGGGCGACCTGGTGCTGCTGCGCTGCTCGATCGGCCGCGTCGGCGAGGAGCACCTGCTGCAGCGCGACGACGCCGAGCTGGTCTCGCTCGGCACGGCCGAGATGGCCGGCGTGATGGGCGTGCGCGGGCTGCCCGTCGACACCCGCGTCACCCGGTGGGGCGGCGGGCTGCCGCAGTACAACGTGGGCCACCTCGACCGGGTGGCCAGGGTGCGGTCCGCGGTGGCCGTGCAGCCGGGGCTCGCGGTGTGCGGGGCCGCCTACGAGGGGCTCGGCATTCCCGCCTGCGTCGCCACCGCCCGGACGGCCGCGGGCCGGATTCTGGACCACCTGTCCCAGCGAGGAGAATAGAGGCATGACAGAGGGCGCTGCGCGGCCGAAGGCCCGCGATCTCAACCAGGTGATCCGCTACACGATGTGGTCCGTCTTCAAGGTGACCGAGCCCGTGCCGGGCGACCGTGGCCAGCTCGCCGACGAGCTCGGTGAGCTGCTGGAGCAGGCCGCCCTGAAGGACGTGGTGACCCGGGGCCTCTACGACGTGGCCGGCTTCCGGGCCGACGCCGACTTCATGTTCTGGTGGCACGCTCCCACCCCCGAGGACCTGCAGGACGTCTACTCCCGCTTCCGCCGCACCGGTCTCGGCCGCCACACCACGCCGGTCTGGTCGGCGATGGCGCTGCACCGGCCCGCCGAGTTCAACAAGTCGCACATCCCGGCGTTCCTGGCCGAGGAGGAGCCGCGGGCCTACGTGAGCGTCTACCCGTTCGTACGGTCGCTGGAGTGGTATCTCCTCGACGACGCCGAGCGCCGGGCGCTGCTCGCCGAGCACGGCAAGATGGCCCGCGACTACGCCGACGTGCGGGCCAACACGGTCGCCTGCTTCGCGCTCAACGACTTCGAGTGGATGCTCGCCTTCGAGGCCGACGAGCTGCACCGGATCGTCGACCTGATGCGTCACCTGCGCGGCGCCAAGGCCCGCGAGCACACCCGGATCGAGATCCCCTTCTACACCGGGGCCCGCAAGCCCGTCCAGGAGCTCGTCGCGGCCCTGCCGTGATCAGCCGGCGACTCACGGCACGCCCTCGCGCTCGGCAAAGCGCGGGGGCGTGCCGCGTTCACTCGGCTGACTGGAGGCGGAGCGAGACGGAGTTGATGCAGTAGCGGTCGTCGGTGGGGGTCGCGTAGCCCTCGCCCCGGAAGACGTGACCCAGGTGGGAGTCGCAGCGGGCGCAGCGCACCTCGGTGCGCACCATCCCGTGGCTGCGGTCGTCGATCAGCCGCACCGCCTCCGACTCCGACGGCTCGAAGAAGCTCGGCCATCCGCAGTGGGACTCGAACTTCGCGTCCGACCTGAACAACTCGGCCCCGCACGCGCGGCAGGAGTAGACGCCCTCGGTCTTGGTGTCGACGTATTCACCGGTGAAGGGCCGCTCGGTGCCGGCTTCGCGGAGCACGTGGAATTCCTCGGGCGAGAGCTGAACCCGCCACTCGGCCTCGCTCTTGACGACCTTGTCCATACGTTCAGCGTACGAGATGCGGCAAAAAGAGATCTCCGCAGGGGGAAGCATCCTTTCTGGGGCGAATTTGCGTCTTTGTAAGCAAGGGGGTGTCATCGCCTCCTGTCAAGGGTGAGATCATTCGCCGGATCGCTGAGGCGGCACAGCCCACGCCCGTGCTGGAGTCGCAGGCGATCAGAGGCCGGCCGGGCGGCGCGCCAGCGCCCGGGACGGCGACGATGGCGGGTGATCTTAAAAGGTCCGTCCCGTCGAGCCCTCGGTCCCGCCACCGAGGCGGCTCCGGGACGGACCCACCCGTTCGCGGACCGGTCCGGGGTAGGTTCGGGGGCATGGCATCGCCGTACATAGAGCTCGAGGTGGGGGAGCGGACCGTCAAGGTCACCAATCCCGACAAGGTCTACTTTCCGGAGATCGGCGGCACCAAGCGCGAGCTCGTCGAGTATTACGTGAGCGTCGGCGACGGCGCGCTGCGGGCGTTGCGAGACCGCCCGACCAACCTGAAACGTCACCCCGACGGCATCCACACCGAGGCCATCTACCAGAAGCGGATGCCGCCCCGGCATCCCGACTGGCTGCGCACCGTCACCGTCACCTTCCCCAGCGGACGCAAGGCCGACTCGCTGCGGGTCACCGAGGTGGCCGCGATCGCCTACTGCGCCAACCTGGGCACGATCGACTTCCACCCCTGGCAGGTGCGCGCGTCCGACGTCGAGCACCCCGACGAGCTGCGCGTCGACCTCGACCCGCAGCCGGGGCTCGAGTTCGACGCCGCGCGCAAGGCCGCCTTCCTGACCCGTGAGGTGCTCGCCGAGGCGGGCCTGACCGGGTTCGTGAAGACCTCGGGCAACCGCGGCCTGCACATCGCGGTCCGGATCGAACCGCGCTGGGACTTCGTCCAGGTACGTCACGCGGGCATCGCCCTGGCCAGGGCCGTGGAGGAGCGCGCGCCCCACCTGGTGACCACGGCCTGGTGGAAGGAGGAGCGCGGCGAGCGGGTCTTCATCGACTTCAACCAGAACGCCCGCGACCGGACGATCGCCAGCGCCTACTCGGTGCGGGCCAGGCCCACGGCGCCCGTCTCCACCCCGCTCACCTGGGAGGAGCTGGAGGACGCCGATCCGGCCGACTTCGACATCCGCACCGTCCCGGCCCGCTTCGCCAAGCTGGGCGACGTCCACGCCGCCATCGACGACGAGGCGTACTCGATCGAGACGCTGCTCGACTGGTACGCCTCAGACGACCGCGGCGACCTGCCGTATCCGCCCAACTATCCGAAGATGCCCGGCGAGCCCAAGCGCGTGCAACCAAGCAAAGCTAGGCCGTCTACCAGCGGAAATGACCAGAACTAGACCATCTCTTGCCATAGCATAACGCTCACTCTCCAGATAACCTAGCCCTGTGCCCGAACTTCTTGAAGACCTCGCAGCCTCGTTCGCTCGGGACTTACGCGCCTCCAATAAGGCAGAGCGGACCATCACCCTCTACCTCCAGTCCGTCCGCTACTTCGGAGACTGGCTTAAGGAGCGCGACCTACCGCAGACCCTCGACTCGCTGACCAAGTCGAACCTGACCGGGTGGCTGGGGGACCTGTCCGCCAAGAACGCCACCTCGACCGTGCTGACCCGATTCCGCGGGATGCGCCGGTTCGTACGCTGGCTCCTCGCCGAGGAGGAGATCACCTCTAACCCGCTTGCCAACATCGAACCGCCGCGGCCTCCCGAGACGCCCGTGCCCGTCTTCACCGACGCCGAGATCGCCGCACTCATCAAGACCGCCTCCGGCACCGACTTCTTCGGCCGGCGCAACGAGGCGATCGTGCGCGTGTTCTTCGACACCGGCGTACGAATCTCAGAGCTGGCTGGGATGCAGCTCGACGACGTCGACTTTGATCACGACGTGATCCACGTCATCGGCAAGGGGAGACGTGGGCGTGCGGTGCCCTTCGGTGCCAAGACGGCACGATCCCTCGATCGCTACATCCGTGCCCGTCGCCAGCACAAGCTGGCCCACCTCGACGGCCTGTGGCTGAGTCAGCGCGGCGCCTACTCCACGGATGGCATCGATGATCTGTTGAGGACCTTGGCGACGAAGGCGGGAATTGATGACGTCCACGCGCACAGGTTCAGGCACACATTCGCGCATCGGTGGTTGTCCCAGGGCGGGCAGGAGCGTGACTTGATGCGCCTCGCCGGTTGGCGCTCCGCCGAAATGTTGGGCCGGTACGCGGCGAGCACGGCAGACCAGCGAGCCCGCGACGCTCACAAGCGAATGGGACTCGGCGACCAGCTCTAGCTACGCCTGCTTCTTTCCGGAGGTCGTCGCCGGAAGAAGCCCCGCCTTCCTGGCTCTCCGGACGTACTCTGCCGCCATGCTCGTACTGACGTCATACGTGCGCCGAACGGCCTGTGTCGGATTTTCGTTGACGTTGGCGCGGTAGACGTCCGCGACCTCGGCGAGGAACGTGGGCGTGATCTTTCGCGCCCCTCGCCCTTTTCGGGCAGCCGCTATGTCGTGCATCGCATCCACATATGCGATCTCGCCAGAGGATGCCACGGCCATGATCACGCCGTTCTCCTCCCGCTCGATCTTCTCGGAGAAGCCGGCGTAGATGCCCTCGACCATCTCGGCGATGCTCACCGTGCGAAGGTCGTTCTGCTTCACCTCGCGGCCGTTCTCGACGCTCGCAATCGTGATCTCCCGGCACTGCGGGATGCCCTCAACCACCTCTAGGCGTGCGGTGAGTCGAGGCTGTCCGCCGGCGCCCGGCAACACGACGTGAATCTGCTTCGGCAGTAGTCGATCTCCGACGCGAACCCAGTGATCCGGCCCGATCTGGGCTTCGGCGTAGCCGATGTTGCCAATGCTCTTCCGTGTGCGCACCCGGTCAACCTACCACTTTCGATGTACGTCAACATTGCAAGGCTCAACCATCCAGTGAACCATCTAGTCGCGCTATGCTCCCTCTGAGCACAGCGCATCTGCCTGTGCCCCCGGCTCTCTCATGTCAGGAGACGGAGCATGCCCCTCACCCCGGAACAGCGCGCCATGCGGGCACGCCTGGCCGCCCATGTGCGGTGGAGCAAGGCCCGCGACAGGTCCGCCGAGCTGGCCAAGGCCCGCGAGACGTTCATGTCGCGGTTCGAGAAGGAGGTTGACCCCAACGGAGAGATGACCCCTGAGACTCGCGCATTGGCCGCCGAGTCCGCCCGTAAGGCGTACTTCACGAGGCTCGCGTACAGGTCCGCTCGCGCTCGCAGCGGGCGCGAGACCCGGGGCAGGGAGGTGGACGATGCCGCCTGAAAACACGAAAGCCGCCCGGCCAGGGGCGGCTCTCGATTCGATGACCCAGCAGGCCACCAACGACACCGCCAGAGTAGCGCGCCGGACCCGTGCGCGTCACGTGACCGGGCAGCTTCCTGTGGTTCACTCCGCTACCGCGTTCCCGCCCGCGTGGGGCATGGTCACGGTGCTGATCATCCTTGATGACGAGTGCGAGTGCGGTTACTTTCACGCGCACAGGGTCAAGGCTCCCGCCCCCGCGCTGCTCGCGCGTACGGCCCGATGCGGCACCAAGTACCAGCTCGCCTTGCACGCGCCGAAGGCCAAGCGCGGAAGGCGGGCCGCGTGAACGCGATGCTCGCCGCCGCCCTGGCCATCATCAGCCAGGGCGGGCGGGTCCTGATCTGCGAGCCGGGCGGCAAGGCTCCGCTGACGCGGTTCCTCCCGAACGGGGTCCTCAGTGCCACGGACAACCCTGAGTTGGCCTCGCGGTGGTGGAGGCACGAGCCGAACGGGAACGTCGCGATGGCCACCGGTCACCCCTGGCGCGACGTGCTCGACATCGACGTGAAGCCGGGCGGCACCGGGTGGCCGGCCTTCCACCGACTCCGGGCCGCGGGCTTGCTGCCCGAACCGCTGGTCTTCGTGGGCACGCCCTCTGGCGGTGGGCACGCCCACTATGTCGGGACGGATCAGGCGTGCGGGTCACTGAAGCGCCACTTCATCGACTGGAAATCGAGCGGCGGCTACGTCCTCACGCCGCCTTCCGTCGTCGACGGCAGGCCGTACACGCTCATCTCGGAGCGTCCAGAGGCGCGAGCTCAACTCAACTGGTCGTCGGTCCGGCAGTTCCTCGACCCGCCCAAGCCTGTGCGGGCCGCACCCCACCGCGCCAGCGTCGGCACGGGCATCGACCACCTCGCCGCGTTCCTGGCAGGCAAGACCAAACCGGGCCGCAACCAGGCGTTGTTCTGGGCCGCGTGCCGGGCCTCGGAGAACGGCGCGAGCGAGGTCGAGCTACACGAGCTGTACCGCGCCATGCAGTTCGGCGACGGATTCGACGAGCGGCAGGCAGCCCGCACGGTGGCCGACGCGTTCCGTACCACGACCAGGAGGACCGCGTGACCGCCCCTGAGACCCCCTCCGCCAAATTTGGTGAACTTCTGGAGACGGTTAGGGGTGCCTACAAGAAGTGGCTCGGCGACAAGTACGACCTCGGTGCCCTCGATGCCGTTCTGTCCGCCGCCGCTGCTGAGCGCCTCGAAGGTGACCCTTGCTGGCTCCTGGTGCTGTCCGGGTCTGGAGCAGCTAAGACCGAGACCGTGATGCCGCTGGAGGGTGCCGGTGCCCTGATCGTGTCAACGATCTCCGGCGAGGCAGCGCTCCTGTCCGGGACGAGCGAGAAGGACCGGGCGGCAGACGCGACAGGTGGCCTGCTGTGCAAGCTCGGCGCTACGGGCCTGCTTGTCGTGAAGGACGTCACCACGATCATCAGCATGAGCCGGGACTCCCGCGCGGAGGTGCTCGCGGCTCTCCGCGAGGTGTACGACGGCCGATGGAACCGCGAGGTAGGAACCGAAGGCGGCAAGACGCTTTCATGGCGAGGGAAGATCGCCGTCATTGGAGCGGTCACGACGGCATGGGACTCCGCTCACGCGGTGATCTCCAGCATGGGTGACCGGTTCGTGCTCGTTCGTATCGACTCCTCCGAGAACCGCCGCGCGGCCGGACTCCAAGCCTTGCGCAACGTCGGCTACGAGGCCGCCATGCGCGAGGAACTGCGCAAGCTGGTAGGTGAGCTGATCTGCTCAGTGGAGCGGGGCACGGCCATCGAGCTGACCGATCCTGAGATGGAGAGCCTCCTCGACCTGGCGGACGTCGTCACCCTCGCTCGGACCGCCGTCGAGCGCGAAGGGCCGAAGGTCGTCTACGCCCACGCACCCGAGATGCCGACCCGCTTCACGAAGCAGCTCGCCCAGATCGTGCGCGGCGGGATCGCCCTCGGGATGGACCGGGCACGCGCCTTCGCTGTTGCGGCCCGGTGTGCGGGAGACAGTCTGCCGCCTCTTCGTCGTCGCATCCTCGCCTACCTCTTCAAGGAGGGGCCGAAGCCCGTTGGCGACGTCAAGAACGGGTTGCAGCTCCCCCGGACCACCGTCGAACGCGGCCTGGACGAACTGCACCTGCTCGGCGTGCTGGAGGCCAGAGAGGAGAAGTGGGGCCAGGGGACCCGCAACGTCTTCGCCATCTCGGAGCGCATCGACAGATCGGCGCTGGCGAGGTTGACCAAAAATGGCGAGGGGACTCCCGGGGGCGCGAAGGGAGATGGTTCGCCACCGAAGGCCACCAAAAATGGCGACACCCTCCCCCGGGACGGGGACGCGAGGTTAACCAAAAATGGCGGAACCCCCGCCGAGGTCCACCCGGCTCAGCTACAGGTGCCCGGCACGCCCTCGCCCGATCCCGCCCCCGAACCACCTCCGGCCAAGCCTCGCGCAGCGCGCAAGCCCGCCAAAGCCAAGCTGCCCAAGCAGAAGTGCGGCCACTGCAAGAAGTCGTACACCCCGGCCAAGCTGCCCTCCAAGTACTGCGAGGACAGGTGCCGGAAGGCCGCCCACCGCAAGAAGCCCAAGGAGACCTCATGACCAACCGCAAGCCATCCCGCTACGTCGAGCACTGGGAGACGGTGGCCGTCACCGCCCTGCCTCCCGGATGGCGCAACGTCTACCGGCACGACGACGGACCGAGCACCAGCCCATGCCCGGCGATCCTCCTGCAGGAGCACCGGTCAACCGTCGCCTGCTGGGACATCCCGCTCCCCGAAGGGCACTACGACGTGCGCACCGAGGAGAAGCTGATGCAACCGCCGTACGAGACGCGGGCCGTGTTCGCCGACTACGACATGGCCACCCTGTGCCCTGCTGACGACGTGGGCAACTACGAACGCACCATCGGGCCGGAGGAGACCCCGTGACCCTGCCCAACCCGGCGGACTACGGGCTGACTCCCGAGGAGGCCGACGACTGCATAGACCAGGTCCTCGACCAGCGGGCCGAAGCGATCGTTGACGGCATCGTGGAGACCTTCGCCCGCATGCCCGTCATGACACCGCGCGTCGCTCTCGCCCTCGCCCGCCGACTCCAGCGCAGGTACGGCACAGGTGACGAAGCCTGACCTTGCCGCCTGGCTACTCGGTCACGCCCGCGACGATTCCGATCGTGGGCGTGACCTCCCCGCCGAGCTGCCCGGCCTGCTTCGCGACATCCTCAACCCGCCCATGTTCCCTAGCGAACATGCGTTCGATCGTTCTGAAACCATAGAAGTCAGCAGCACCGAATGGGCCCAACGGTCCGGCTACACGGTGCAGCACGTACGGCGCCTCTGCAGGGCAGGCAAACTCCCCGCCCGCCGAGCAGGCCGCGACTGGTGGATCAGGACGAAGGAGCACGATGGGCATGACCACGACGGAGCCACCGACCTTCGCTGAGCTACGTCAGCGCATCCTCGACGGCGGCGACGTCACCCCCGAAGAGTACGAGCGGGCGCGAGTACTGGCCGAACTGGACGAGCTACAGCAGCAGGCCGACCAACGCGCCGCCACCCGCCAGGCCGAAGCCGAACGCGCCGCACGATTCGACGACCTCCGAACTCGAGCACGCGGCATCCTCGACCAGCGCCAGCAGCGCGACACCCTCGCCGACACCCTCCGGCAAACCCTCGCCGAGATGATCCGCATCCAAGACGCGATGGAAGCCGACCGCGACGCCGTCATCTCCGGCCTACTCGCCGAAGGCATCCGCCCCGGCAACGAAGACCACGGCATCGGATGGGCCAACGCCGACGCCTTCACCCAGGCCGACCACATCCGCCTCGACGGCAACCGCGTCGCCCTCGGCAACATCCGGGTACCCATCCAAGACGCCCTCGCCGGCGCCCTCGCCGACACCGGCAAAGTCCGCGGCTACATCGGCGCCATCGCCCCCGGCCGGCCGCGATGAACGACAAGCCACCCGAAGACCAGAGCAACCCCGACGTCACGCGGACCCTCATGGAAGAACGCCTACGGCAGCTCCTCGAACGCCGCAGGCAAGCCGTCCGTGACTTCCTACGCCGCGGCCAGCCACCCGGCCCGGCATAACCCACAGACCTCGCCGCCGCAGGCACGGGGCGAGACGGAGCGGACCGGCTACCCGTGCGGCCGGTCCGCTCCACACAAAGGAGAACAGCGTGGCCACCGCGATCAGGACCATCCCCGACGACTTCGAGGACAGGGTGACCGCCATCCTCGGACACACCCTCGCCAACGTCCCGCCAGACCTAGGCCAGCACCTCAAGCAGGCAGTCAACGAGGTACTCACCTACGCCGACATGCCCGTCATCCCCGATCACCTGCTCGTGTACGACGAGAGCAGGTACATCGACCAGGTCGGCCCCACCGTCCGCTTCCGCGGCCTGCGATCAGCCGAACTGTGGCGGCAAGACCAAGACGCATGGGGCCACACGCACGGCGTAGACCGCGCCAGGTTCGAACAGCTCCGAGACCGGCAACTCGCCGCGCGCCAGCAGCAGGAGAACGCCTGATGCTCATACTCGCAGCACCACACAGCGACGACCCGCGAGACGACGGGTTCAACCACGCCATCCCCGGCGAACTCCTCTACCGGCCGTTCGTGTGCTCCAGCGGACAAGAGCATGCATGCGGCTGTGAGAGGTCATGGGCAGGCGTAGGCAGCAGTAGGGCAACGACCCTCGCCGAGGTCATCGACAAGCCCGACATGACCCCATCGGAGTACCTCAACACCATCAGCCTGTTCCTCGCTGAAACGTGGGACTGGGAGGTCAAGGACGCCGTAGACGAAGCGCAGACCCTCGCCGCCATCGCCGAGGACTTCGGAGCCGGCGCCTACGTGACCATCCGCATCGAGGACGACAGCCACGTCTTCGAGCTCATGGAGACCGACCATGCCTAGGCGCGTACAGGCCAACCCGCGTGACCGTGTCGAGTCCGGCCAGATGTGGCGCACCACAGCAAGGCCCGTCGACTGGCCTGCCCGCGTCGAGCGCGTCAAGAAGCGCGACCAGTCCTGCCGCTGGATCGAAGCAGGCGAACTCTGCCGAAGCACAGAGAACCTAGAGGTCGACCACATAGGGGACCCGAGCGACCACGACCTGGCCAACCTCAGGCTTCTGTGCAGGACGCATCACCGCAGGCGCACAGGCCGGCAGGGAGCGCAGGCAGCAGCCGCGGCACGCGCACGCAAGCCACGCAAGAGACCGGCCGAGCCGCATCCGGGACTCATCGCATGATCACGTCCGGTATGTCCGATTCCGCAAGGACCTGGGGGGTGTCCCCTTTGTCTGTTTTGTCCCGAGCGCTGACGGTGATTGCGCCGGAGATCTTGTACGGGCCATGACTAGTTCCTGATCAGCGAAAACGCCGAGCGCCCCCCTTAGCCCCCCACCTTCCAGACGAATAATCCCAGGTCAGAGCCTCATAAGCGTTACAACACGGCTTGCCCTGGTGGATCGGGGGTCATTCCCCGGGGGAGTTGAGGCATGACGGAGTTCAAGGCCGGCGAGGTTGTCGTCCCGGTAGTCCCGGACGCGAAGGGCTTCAACAAGCAGCTAGGCCGTCAGATCGTGCCTGCCGCGTTCGGTGTGGGCCAGGAGACGGGCCGTGAGGTGCAGCGCGGCATCTTGTCGAGCCTGAAGAAGATCTCCGTGCCGGTCGAGGCGGACACGTCGGCTGCTCGTTCGTCGATCGAGGCGTTGCGTCGTGAGGCGGAGCGGGCGGCCGGTCAGTCGGTGCGGGTGCGGGCGGACGCGGACACGGGGGCTGCTCAGGCTGCGCTGGCTGCGCTCGGTGCGGTGGTGAGCGGGTTGGATGGCCGCCGCGCGAACGTGAACGCTGATGCCGATGTCGGTGGGGCTGTGGCGAATCTGGCCGTTGCCGACGCTGCGGTGTCGAGGCTGGATGGCCGTACGGCGCACGTGAACGTGAATGTCGACGCGGGGATGGCGCTGGCGAAACTCGCGGCGGTGTCGTCGGGTCTGCTGGCGTTGAGTGCCACGGCCGCGGCGGTCGCGGGTGGCGTGGTGGCGGTGCTGACGCCGGCGCTGCTCGGTGTGGCCGGTATCGCGGCGGTGGCGATCCCGGCGCTGGGCCGGATCAATGAGTCGCTGAATGCGCAGGAGCAGGCCGGGAACGCGGCGGCGCGCGGTCTGGCAGCGGCGACGGGCGCGACCCGCAATCTGGTGATCGAGCAGGCGCAGGCGCAGATCAAGGTGTTGCAGGCGGCGAACGCGGCCGAGACGTTGCGCAGCGCCCAGGACCGGGTGAAGGACGCCGTTGGCGGCGTGGTCGAGGCGCAGAACCGGCTGAAGCAGGCGGTCCAGTCGGCGGCGTCGGCTCAGGCCGCCGCGGCTCAGCGGGCCGCGGCTGCTGAACGGTCGCTGGCGGATGCTCAGCGCCAGGCGTTGAAGGCGCAGGAAGACCTGAACCGGGCACGGCAGCAGGCGATCAAGGATCTGGAGGGCGTCGCCCGCAGCTTGCGAGGCAACGCGCTCGACCAGCGCGAGGCCGCACTCGACGTGGCGGACGCCGAACGGGAGCTGGCCGCCGCACGCAAGGGCGGCAACGCCGAGGACATCGAACGGGCGTCGATCTCCTACGAGCGAGCGAAGATCCGCGTCGAGGAGTTACGCGCCGAGCAGGAGCGGCTGAACGCCGAGCAGGCGAAGGGCGTCGAGGGAAACGACCGGGTCGTCTCGGCGAAGCAGGCGGTGGAGTCGGCGAACGCCCGCGTGATCGACCAGGAACGGGCGCTCGCCCAGGCGTACGCCGAGTCGGGCAAGGCCGGTGAGGAGGCGGCGCAGCGGGTGGCGGACGCGCGTAAGGCGCTGGCCGACGCCGAGAAGCGGGTCGACGACGCGAAGCGGGCCGTCGAGGGCGTGAAGCGGCAGCAGAAGATCGCCGCTTTGCAGGAGAAGATCGCCCGCGAGCAGGCCAAGCAGCAGGCCAAGCAGGCCGCGTTGGCCGCGAGGCAGAGCGCCACGGCGACGCCGAAGGGCCCGGACCTGTCGCCCGCCGAGAAGGCCGCCGCCAAGTCGCTGCAAGCCTTCAAGAAGACGTACGAGAAGTTTCAGAAGGATCTCGGCGGCGCGGTTCTGCCGGTGATCACGGGCGGGCTGAAGGTCGTCGAGAAGCTGTTCAAGCCGATGACGCCGCTGATCAAGGCGTCGGCCGGCGCTCTGGTCACGCTGGAGAAGTCCGCGGCCAAGGCTCTCGGCGGCAAGTTCTGGACGGACTTCTTCAAGCAGATGACGGCCGCCGCACCGGGCGCGATCGGCGGACTCGGGAAGATCATCGGTGATCTGATCGTCGGGTTCGCCGGACTGGTCAAGGCCGCTCTGCCGCTGATGCCCGTCATCCTGAGAGTCTTCGGGACGATCACCGGGGCGTTCGCCTCTCTGGCCAAGGGGCTGTCAGGTGATGCCGGGTTCAAGGCCGTGATCGACATCATCAAGACCGCGTTCGAGATCCTGGTCGCGTACTGGCAGAACGTCCTCGGCCCGGTGATCGTGTGGCTGTGGCAGAACATCGTCACACCCGCCCTGCAAGGCATCGCGTGGGTTGTGAAGTGGGCGTGGGAGAACGTCATTCAGCCGGCCGTCTCGCAGCTCGTGGTGTTCTGGCAGACGGTCCTCGGCCCGGCGATCACGTGGCTGTGGGAGAACGTCATCAAGCCCGCCTGGGATGCGATCTCCAAGGCGATCAGCTACGCGTGGACCAACTGGATTCAGCCGGCACTGAAGGCGCTGTGGACGTTCATCACGCAGACCCTCGGCCCGAAGGTGCTCTGGTTCCACGACACCATCGTGAAGCCCGTCTTCCAGAAGATCGGCGAGTTCATCAAGTACGCGTGGACGAACTGGATTCAGCCGGCGCTGAAGGCCGTGTGGACGTTCATCACCGAGACGCTGGCGCCGAAGGTCGTCTGGTTCCACGACACGATCGTGAAGCCCGTCTTCACCAAGGTGGGCGAGGCTATCGCGTTCGTCTGGGAGAAGGTCGTCAAGCCCGCGTTCTCGGCGCTGTGGACGTTCATCTCCGAGACGCTGCCGAACGGCTTCAAGAAGGGCGTGGAGCTGGTCGGCAAGTTCTGGGACGGGCTGAAGGCCGTCGCTAAGGCGCCGGTCAACTTCGTGATCGAGACCGTTTACAACAACGGCATCGTCAAGCTGTGGAACACCGTGGCCGACGCGCTCGGGCTGAAGGACATGAAGCTCGCGCCGCTGCCCGCTCTGGCCACGGGCGGAGTACTGCCCGGCTATACGCCAGGCCGGGACACGATGGTCGCGGCGGTGTCGGGCGGCGAGGCCGTCATGCGTCCGGAGTGGACGCGGGCGGTCGGCTCCGACTTCGTGCACCAGGCCAATGCAGCTGCCCGGCACGGCGGCGTGTCGGGTGCGTCGGGCTTCATGCGCGAGCGGTTCGCCGGCGGATTCGCGACCGGCGGCATCATCGGTGACGTGCTGGCGAAGGGCGTCAAGGTTGGCGCCGAGGCGTTCCTCAACCCGATCCTCGACCAGGCGGCGAAGGCGATGGGCGGCTCGCAGTGGGGGCAGATGCTCACGGCGTGGCCTAAGAAGATGGTCGCCGACGTGGTCAAGTTCCTGGAAGGGAAGGAAGCCGCTCAGGGTGGCGCCGGCGCCGGGAAGGCTCTCGCGTTCGCTCGCGCCCAGCTCGGCAAGCCGTACCAGTGGGGCGGGACCGGGCCGGGCTCGTTCGACTGCTCAGGCCTCACTATGAGGGCGTGGCAGGCCGCAGGCCGCGGCGACATCCCGCGCACGTCGCAGCAGCAGATGGGATGGGTGAAGCAGATTGCCAAGCCGGTGCCCGGTGCTCTCGGGTTCCCGCATCCGGGGCATGTCTGGCTGTACGCCTCACCGAACACCATCGTCGAGGCTCCGCAGACCGGGCTGAAGGTGCGCGAGGTGGCCGCCCGCGCGGCGCAGCTCGTGGGCGTGCCTCCGGCGACCTACGACTCGGGCGGGTTCCTGCCGACCGGTCACTCGCTCGTCTACAACGGCACTGGCTCACCCGAGCCGGTACTGACGGACCAGCAGTGGAAGTCCCTCGCCGGCGGCGCCCAGGGCGGCGACGGGCCGATGGTCAACATCCAAGGCGACTACATCACCAACGACATGCAGACGCCCGACCAGATGGCGCGTGACCTCTACTGGCTGTCCAAGAGCAGGCCCCGCTGAGAGTTTCGCGAGCCTCTTACGCGCGGGTGCGCGCGTGGTGGACGCCGGCCCTGTCCCGTCCTGTCCGCAGTGCACGGGACAGGGCCGGCAACCCCAGCGAGCGACAGGCGTGCACGCTCCCGGGGGGCTTGGTCGAGTGGCCCTGCCCGATGCTTCCCCAAGGGCAGGGCCACGGTCCTCGGCGGACTGTTGTTACACCGAGGAGTCTGGCGAGTTGATCGGG
>NZ_BMNH01000009.1:74689-75376 GCF_014646355.1 Nonomuraea cavernae | reverse complement strand
CCCGGGGGGCTTGGTCGAGTGGCCCTGCCCGATGCTTCCCCAAGGGCAGGGCCACGGTCCTCGGCGGACTGTTGTTACACCGAGGAGTCTGGCGAGTTGATCGGCCGTGGCTGGTGCGGGCCGTGGCCGACGCCGTAGACGCCGGGCCTGTTCGGGCATTCGGCGGCCGGTACGGTCTCCTGGCCGTAGACGGCGAGCCATAGCCAGCCGCCGTAGACGCTGTATGCCCTCATGATCGTGGCGCTGCAGGCAGAGCACACCGTGTCGGGTACGGCGTCGAGCGCGGCGGCGATGCGCTTTTGGGCCGCTGCGATCTCGGTGGGCCGGTCGCTGGGGGAAGTCATGGCCGCATCGTATGACGCGGTATAGAGCGGCGTACAGCGCTATGCCGCTACCTGTGCATATGTGCAGCTCAGGGCCGTTCTATGTTGCTGTTATGGCCGCTGACCAGGAGTTCGACCCTGAGAGCGTCGTCGGCGAATACGTGTATGTCGCCGCGGCAGACTTCATCGAGGCGCGCATCCGAGCGGGGAAGATCCCGCCTGGTGCTGCGTTGCCAGCCGAACGGGCTCTGGCCGCCGAGTTGCATGTCGCGTTGGGGACCGCGCGGCGCACGGTCGAGGAGCTGCGAGATCGCGGGCTCGTCCGGACGTTGCCGGGCAAGGGGACGTTCGTCGTCGAGGACCG
>NZ_BMNH01000009.1:73300-74679 GCF_014646355.1 Nonomuraea cavernae | reverse complement strand
CCGTGGCCGACGCCGTAGACGCCGGGCCTGTTCGGGCATTCGGCGGCCGGTACGGTCTCCTGGCCGTAGACGGCGAGCCATAGCCAGCCGCCGTAGACGCTGTAGGCCCGCATGATCGTTGCGCTGCAGGCAGAGCACACCGTGTCGGGTACGGCGTCGAGCGCGGCGGCGATGCGCTTTTGCGCTGCGGCGATCTCGGCAGGTCGATCACTGGGGGAAGTCATGCGGACACCATATGTTAGGTGTACTACCCCCGGCTAGCCTCTGGGGTAGCTATGGTTCGTTTCGGCTGGTCACATAGCCTGCCGACATGATCGACAGAGAGGGACCCGTACCGCCGTACCGGCAGATCGCCAACGCGCTACGGGAGCGGATCACCTCTGGCGACATCCCGCCCGGACGCCGCATCCCTTCCATGGTCGAGCTGGAAGCCGAGTACGAGGTCGCCCGCGACACCATCCGTAAGGCGGTCCAGGTCCTCAAGGACGAAGGGCTTGTGGAGACCGTCAGCGGCATGGGCGTCTACGTCATCGAACCCGCAGGCGGCGAAGGGTGAGCCCCACGAGCGCGAGGGGCGGAATCCCGCGCATGCGCAGGATTTGAGAGGTCAGGAGTAAGCCCCACGTGCGCGAGGGGCGGAAGCTACCGGCGCAGGTTGCCCTTGCCGCCGCAGCGCTGGCACGAACCGTACGCCCGTCCGCTGATCCGCGACGTCTGACGGCCGGACCCCTTGCACTTCCGGCAGAACTTACGCGGGTGCCGCTGCCGGTCCCACAGCACGTAGAGGACTAACAGCGTCACGCCGACGATGACGAGTTCCATGGTGTGTCCTTCCTGGGGCCCGTAGACCCGTCCTAGGCCCGTATCCGGGCGGTGCTGCTAGAGGTGCTAGAGGTGTTAGAGCGCTGGTGGGGGAGCTGTTAGGCAGCCCGCTAGACCTAGCAGGGGCAGACCGCCTAACAGCCGCCTAGCGGTCGAGCAGAGCGGCCACGTCCTCACGCCGCCAGCCGCGGCCGGCGTTGCCCCCGTCGCGCCAGATCTGCTTCAGCGGGACCGGCCCCAACTCCTCGGCGAGCCTCGACCGTTCCCAGCCGAGCCGTTCGGCCAGCTCGTCAGGTAGCAGCTTGTCGTCCTCGCCGAACGCGGCCAGTACGGCGTCAAGCTGGGTGGTGTCGTCGACCGGCTGTTCTCTCGGCGGCAGGGTGCCGGCCGCGCGGCGCAGCTCGTACGCCACGGCGGCGACGTCGGACAGGTCGGTGCCGGCGTCGTCGAGGAAGTAGGACCGGAGCTTGACCGGATCCGAGCCGTCCGCGTCGAGGATGCCGACGCCGCGGTGAGACCTGGGGATCTCCGACGCGTCGTACCCGGCGCCGGCCGCG